>NZ_JPPQ01000069.1:2760899-2785500 GCF_000743655.1 Sphingobium sp. ba1 | reverse complement strand
CAAGGCCCGCCAGTGCGACGACGCCGAGCATGCCAAGCAGCGGCAGGCTCTTGGCCACCGCCGGTTGCTGGATGAGGCCGGTGAAGCGCGCCTTGAGCGCCGCCATGCCGGTGAGGCCGTTGCGGGCCGCCGAAGCGGGGGCCGGGAGGGCGGGCTTGCCGCCGTCGATGGTGAGTGCGTTCTCGCTCATGATTTAGACCGGCATGCTCATAATGTCCTTGTAGGCGGACAGGAGTTTGTTGCGGACCTGAAGGGTCGCTTCGAAGCTGACCGACGCCTGCTGCTTGGCCAGCATGACGGCGGCGATGTCAGTGGTTTCGCCGCGTTCGAAGGCGGCGGCGGCTTCACCGGCCTTGCCCTGCAGGCCGTTGACCTGTTGCAGCGCGTTATTGAGTGCATCGGTAAAGCCACCGGGCGCGGTGCCCTGGGCCGCGCCTGCACCGCCGACCGGATTGGTCGAACCGATGTCGCGCAGCGCGGCGTTCTTTTGCAGGATGGCGTTGCGGATCGCCATCACGCTGTCGGTCGGGGAAATGCCGTTCATATCCTATCCTCCCCCTTATGCCGCAGCCAGCTCGCGCATTTCGGCGAGCCGATAGCGTAGCGTGCGTTCCGAAATGCCGAGCTTGCGCGCGGCGGCGGCGCGGTGGCCGTCCGTTTCGCGCAGGGCGCAGCGGATGGCTTCGAGTTTGGAATGGCGCGCGACGTCGCGCAGCCGGATGGGTTCGGCGGGCAACTGGGTCGACGCTGTGGCGCGGAAGGGCGTTACCATCTGCGCCGCGCCTGCCAGATGCAGGTCGTCCGCCTCGATCCGGTCGCCATCGCGCAGCACTAGGGCACGCTGGAGGATATTGCCGAGTTCGCGGGCGTTGCCGGGCCAGCCATGGTCAGCGAGCTTGTCGAGCGCGGCGGCGGTCGGCCAGACGAACCCGGCCTTGCCCCCATCCTGGTGGCGCAGCAGCATCGCAGCGGTGATCGCGCTGATGTCGCCGCGACGCTCGGCGAGCGGGCGCAGTTCGAGCGGCATGACGTTGAGACGCCAGTAGAGATCCTCGCGGAAGCGGCCCGCGGCACATTCCTGGGCCAGGTTGCGGTTGCAGGCGGCGATGATGCGGACATTGACCGGCACAGCATGGGTCGCGCCGACGGGCAGCACTTCGCCTTCCTGCAGCGCGCGCAACAGCTTGGCCTGGAGCGCGAGCGGCAGTTCGGCGATTTCGTCGAGGAAGAGCGTGCCGCCATCGGCGGCAAGGAACAGGCCTTCGGACGCGTTGGCCGCGCCGGTGAAGCTGCCCTTGCGATGGCCAAACAGCATCGCTTCCATCATGGTTTCTGGCAGCGCTGCGCAATTGACGGCGATGAAGTCATGGCCCGACCGGCCCGACTGGGCGTGCAGGAAGCGCGCCATGCCCTCTTTGCCGGTGCCGGTGTCGCCCTGAATGAGGACGGTGGCGTCGCTGCGGGCGACCCGCCCGGCGAGCGTCATCAGCCGGACGCTGCCGCTGTCGCCCACCGCCGGGACGGCAGCGGGGCGCGCCAGTTCGGCGATGAGCGCAAAGGCGAAGCCCATGTCGGCAAGGCCGAAGGCGACGCGGGCGGGCAGGCCGTTGGCCGCCGCGACCAGCGAAGGTGCGCCGTCGATCAGGTTGATGAGGATGTCGCGATGGGTCGCATGGCCGATCTCGGTCGCCAGCAGCACGCGGCGGCTGTCCTTGTCGCGCGGACTGGCCGCGTCGACGATGCGCACGGTAAAGAGAGCGTTTTCGAGCCAGTGCTGCAGACCCGGAACGAGCGCGCAGACTCCACGGCTCACGTCGAGCGATGACATGAACAAAACCCCAATAACTGGTCGGCTTGTGCCCCCGCACGCCCCAGACCCCTTCGATGGTCCAAGCTCTATATTTATGTGGTTATCAGATGGTTAACTTTGCCATCCAGTTGCCGCCGACCGGCAATTTTATTCCGGCAAGGCGGCAAAGACGCCGTCCTTTGTCCTACGCGCGCGCGTGGTAGCCAGGGAAATTGCCCTTTTTCAGAAAAATCGACAGCGGCGCTAAAGGCCGGTCGCTGCCCGCCGTTATCCCCTTTCGAGGCCGCAGACGCTCCATGGCAGCGACCTGATTGACACTGAAAGGGAACACCATGACTGTTATCGGAACCAACACCGCCGCTCTCCGCTCCGCCAATGCCTCGTCGATGGCCAGCAAAGGCCTGACCAACGCAATGGAGCGCCTGTCGACCGGCAAGCGCATCAACAGCGCCAAGGATGACGCCGCCGGCCTCGCAATCGCTTCGACCATGACGTCGCAGATCAAGGGCATGACCCAGGGCATCCGCAACGCCAATGACGGCATCAGCCTGGCGCAGACCGCGGAAGGCGCGCTGAACGAAGTCAGCAACATGCTGCAGCGTATGCGTGAACTGACCGTGCAGCGGAACAACGACACCAACAGCACCGAAGCCGTTGCGAACATCGACGCGGAAAAGGATCAGCTGGCCGTTCAGATCAACGACATCCTGACCAAGACCGAATTCAACGGCAAGGCGCTGTTCCCGACGACCGCCGACGCCGTGACGATCCAGGCTGGTGCCAACGACACCGACACCGTGACCATCACGCTGGAAGCCATCGACGTGACCGACGTGGCCAGCGCGACGGAAGCGGAAGATGCCGCCACTCTGGCAGACTTCGACACCGCGCTGCAGACGGTTGCGACCGCCCGCGCTACGCTCGGTGCCGTGCAGAACCGCCTGGAATCGTCGGTCAACAACCTGACCAATAACATCACCAACCTGACCGACGCGCGCAGCCGTATCGAAGACGCCGACTTTTCGGCCGAAACGACCGCGCTCGCCAAGCAGCAGATCCTGAGCCAAGCGTCGACCGCGATGCTGGCACAGGCCAACCAGAGCCAGCAGGGCGTTCTGAAGCTGATCGGCTAAACCCCTACCCCATTGGTCGGCTGAGGTCTGGTCACCTGACAGCCGCCCATAGGCGCCCGGCACATCACAGTCCCCACCGTGCCGGGAGCCACAACTTCGATCGAACGACCAGCATCAGAAGCCTCCGTCCCCCCGGGCGGGGGCTTCATCGCATATGCAGCATGGGGGGCTTGGTTTTGCGTGACAGGCTCGCCATGGTGAAACCATGACCCAGATTGACCGGCGCGCGATGATCGCTGCCACGGGCGCTGCCCTCCTCCTCCCCCGCGCTCTGCACGCGCAAACGCAGCCCCCCCCCTTTTCCTGGGAGCGGCTGATCGGCCAGGCGCAGCGGCTGGCGCGCGCGCCCTTTGCCGAGACGCCGGCCCATCCGGGTGCCGCCAAGATCGATTATACCGCGCTGCACGAGGCGCGCTTTCGCGAGGAACGGACTTTGTGGGGCGACCTGCCGGGCGATACCGGCATCCGCTTTTTCCCGCTGTCCGCCACCGCGCCGCAACCGGTCGAGATCGCGATCATCGAGCAAGGCCGCGCGACGCCGCTGCGCTATGATCCGGCCATGTTCGATGCGCCGGCGGGCAATCCCGTGACGGCCCTGCCGCCCGGCGCTGGCTTTGCGGGGTTCCGCATCATGAATGCCGCGCGTGACGGCGACTGGTTGTCGTACCTTGGGGCCAGCTATTTTCGTGCGCCAAGCCCGCAAAAGCAATTCGGCCTGTCGGCGCGGGCCGTTACGATCAATACCGGCATCCAGGGGCGCGAGGAATTTCCGCGCTTCACCCATTTCTGGCTGGAGCGGACGGGGCCAAGTAGCGTCACCATCTTCGCCCTGCTCGACGGGGCATCGATTACCGGCGCGTTCCGCTTCGTCAGTCGGCTGGACAAGGACGGCGTGCGGCAGGACGTGACCGCCGCCCTGTTCCCTCGCCGTGCCATCCCCGAACTGGGGCTGATGCCGATGACCAGCATGTTCTGGTATGATCAGGCGGACCGGACGATCGGCACAGACTGGCGGCCGGAAATTCATGACTCCGACCTATTGTCGATCGCCAGCGCCGATGGCACCGCCCATGCCCGCCCGATCGTCAATCCCACAGCGCCGATGGTCAGCGCCTTTGCCGAGCGCGATCCCAAGGGGTTCGGGCTGCTGCAGCGTGACCGGGATTTCGACCATTATCAGGATGATGGCGTTTTTTATGACCGCCGCCCATCGCTATGGGCCACCCCCGCCCGGCCGCTGGGCGCGGGCGAGGTGCGGCTCTACGCTTTTCCGACCGACAGCGAATATACCGACAATCTGGCCGCCTACTGGACGCCCGCCGCCGCGCCTGTGCCGGGCAAGCGGATCGACCTTTCCTACAAGCTCGATTGGACCGCTGACCGTTCGCCCGCCGCGACCGGCATGGCAATCGTCGAGAATGTCTGGCGCGGGCGGGGCGACCAGCCTGACATCGCGCGGCTGGTAGTCGATTTCGCGGGGGTGGCGGAGGGTAGCAAGCCTGACCTGTGGGTGGACATCGCCAACGGCACTTTGGTCAAGCAGGCGGGCTATCCGGTGCTGGGTCGCAAAGGCCTGTATCGCACGGTGCTGGACCTGCGGCCCAATGGCAACGGCGTGGCAGATGTGCGGTTGCAATTGCGGGCCAGCGGCCGCGCGGTGAGCGAATATGTGCATTACCCCGTTGGCGGATGAACGGAACCGTTGGCGTAACGAACGGTTCAAGCCGTTGGGTGAAACGCTATGGGTCTGGATGATATGGGCAATGGACAGGTGCCGGTGGCCGATGCCGCCGCCGGGGACATGCCGGTGAGTGTGGCCTTCGAACAGCTGCCGCCCGAAAGCCCGATCGCGATGCCGGAGCAGGATTTCGACGCGCGGCCACCGCTGACTATGCCGCGTCGCTTCAATATCGATCTGTGGGCGCGGCGCATGCTGGTCGTGCTGCTTGCCCTTATCCCTACCGGCATGGCCGCGCATGAGATGCGCCGTTCGATCGGCTTGGACGGCATTTCCTTGCTGGAGGGCGTCTATCTCGCCCTGTTCATTCCGCTGTTCGCCTGGATCGCGTTCGGCTGTGCCACCGCGATCATCGGCTTCCTGCTGCTGACCGTGGGCAAGGGGCGCAGCGTGACGCCGCTCCCGCTGCGCGCGTCGCAGCCGCTACAGGGCAAGACCGCGATCCTGCTGCCGGTGTGCAACGAGGATTTTCTGGGCGTGCTGGGTCGGCTGTCGATCATGGAACGCTCGCTGGCGCAGGTGATGGGGCGCGAGCGGTTCGAATTTTTCATCCTGTCCGATTCCAACGTCCAAAGCGGCGAGACGGAGCGCGCGGCCTATTTGGAAATGCGCGGCTCCTTCTCCCGCCCCGTCCATTATCGCCGCCGCGCGCGCAATATCGGGCGGAAGCCCGGTAATATCGCCGAATGGGTCGAGCGGTTCGGCGGCGGTTATGATTATATGATCGTGCTGGACGCTGACAGTATCGTCAGCGGCCAGACGATGGCGCGGCTGGCGTCCGACATGGAGCGGCATCCGCAGGTCGGGTTGATCCAGACGGTGCCGACCGTGATGGGTGCGGCGACGCTATTTGCGCGCTGGCAGCAATTTGCGAGCCGCCTCTTCGGGCCGATCTCGGCCGCTGGGATGATCTGGTGGGCTGGGTCCGAAGGGATGTTCTGGGGCCATAATGCCATCGTCCGGGTCAAGGCCTTTGCGCAAAGCTGTGGCCTGCCCGAACTGCCAGGTCGCGCGCCCTTTGGCGGGCATATCATGAGCCACGACATGCTGGAGGCGGCGCTGTTGCGGCGGCGCGGCTGGGATGTGCATATGGTCACGGCCGACGATAGTTTCGAGGAATTTCCGCCGTCCATGCCCGACCTGTTCACCCGCGACCGGCGCTGGTGTCAGGGTAATATCCAGCATGTGCCCTTGCTCGTGCGGATTGCGGGGCTGCATCCGGTCAGCCGGTTCCAGTTGCTGGTGGGCGCGACGGCCTATTGTACGTCGCCCATGTGGCTGACGCTGATGCTCGTGGTGTTGGGCGGTGGGGCGAGCGGGGTGTGGCCGCCCACCGATGTGCTGCCGTCGGGCGGATTGCTGGCAGTGACGGCTTTCCTGCTGTTCGGGCCGAAGCTGTTGGCGATGCTGTGGGCCTTGCTCGACCCGGCGCGGCGGATCGGCTTTGGCGGCGCAGCGCGGATGACGCGCGGCGTGATCGTGGACATCATCCTGTCGATCCTGATGGCGCCGGTCGCGATGCTGACCCAGACGATCAACCTGTTCGGCATATTGATGGGGCGCAAGAGCAGTTGGAACGGGCAGACCCGCGACCGTGATGGTATGGCGATAGGCAGCGCGATCTGGTTGTTCAAATGGCATATCCTGCTGGGTGCGCTGCTGTTGGCGCTGGCGATCCAGGCGGGTAGCGGGATCGGCTGGATTATTCCGGTGACGGCGGGGCTGTTCCTTGCGCCCGTGCTGGCGGCGGTTACCGCGCGCAAGGATCTGGGGCGCAGGGCCGAGGCAAGCGGGCTGTTCCAGGTCGCCGATCCCTGGTGGCGCACGCAAAGCTATCGGCCGTTGCGGTTCCGCTGGCCCAATGGCGAGGAACGACGGGTCGGACGGTTGGCGGCGAACGACGAATAGGGTCAGTCCCAGTCGCGCAGTTTCTCGCGCAGCTTGTCGAGCGCGGCCTTCTTGATCTGGCAGACGCGCGCGGCGCCGATGTCCAGCGTGTGGCCGATTTCCTCCAGATTCAGTTCCTCGACGAAATAGAGTTGCAGCACCAGTGCCTCGCGCTGGGGCAGTTCGCCGATGCAGGCGGCGAGCGCCTTCTTGAGCGATTCGCGTTCCATCAGGTCGTCGGCACGATCCTCGACATCGGCGAACCACATGGACTGGTCAGAATAGACCTCATCCATGCTGGTGTGCTGGACCATTTCGACGCTGTCGGCGAGTTCGCGATAGTCGGACGGGTCAAGGCCCATTTCGGCGGACATTTCCGCTTCGGTCGGTAGCCGTCCAAGCGTCTGTTCCAAGCCATTGCGACACGCGGCAAGTTGCTTGCGCTTGGCCATGGCGGAGCGGCAGATGGTCGCCTGCCGCCGCAGATGGTCGATCATCGCGCCGCGCACGCGCAATTGGGCATAGGCGGCAAAGCCGAAGCCGCGATCCTCGAAACTGTTGGCGGCCTCGACCAGCGCGAGCATGCCGATCTGGAGCAAGTCCTCCACCTCGATCGCGCTCGAAACGCGGCCATGGACGTGCCAGGCGATCTTGCGCACCAGCGGCATATATTGGCGGGCGAGCCGCTCCGGGCTGTTTTCGCCGGGCTTGGCATAGGTGTGGGCGCCGGCCGCGATCTTGTTCATATACATGGCTCAGCCTCCTTTCAGGCGACTCGTTCGCGCGCTTGCTCGTGGCGGGGTGCCGGGTCGTGGCGGGGCGTGGGGCGCTGTTCGCCGCCCACGACCGCGACCACTTCGACACCCTTGCCATCGGGAATTTCGAGGAAGGACAGCACTGGCGTTTCGGGCAGATGCGGCTTGAACAAGCGCGCCAGCGCGCGCCTGGCCAGTGGCGAGGTGACGATGGCGAAGTTGCGCGCCTGACCCAGCAGCGGGCGGGCGGCCTGCACCACCGCTTCGACGATGCGGTTGGCGAGTGCGGGTTCGATCGGGTGGCGAGCGTCGCCCGCCACGCGCATCGCCTGCGCCAGCATCGCTTCGAGGTCGCCATCGAGCGTGATGACCGGCAGCGGCATTTTGACGGGGACCAGCCCCTGGATGATGAGCGCGCCGATCCGCTGGCGCACGGCCTCGACCAATTGTTCGTGGCTCATGTCCGGCCGGGCGGCGTCGACCATGGCTTCGCAGATACGGCGGAAATCCTTGAGCGCGATGCCTTCGGACAGGAGGGCGCGGCAGAGCGCGCTGATCTGGGTGAGGCTGAGCGTGGCGGGCGTCAGGCCTTCGACCAGTTGCGGCGCGGCGTCCTTGAGCGTGTCGAGCAGCTTGCGCGCTTCGTCCAGGCCGAACATTTCGGCGGCGTTCATGGCGATGAGCTGGTTGAGGTGGGTTGCCACCACGGTCGGCGGATCGACCACGGTATAGCCCGCGATCACGGCTTCGCTGCGCTTGGCCTGCGAAATCCAGACGGCATCAAGGCCGAAGGTCGGGTCTTTGGTCGGGCGACCGACGACCACATGTTCGAGCGCACCGCTGTCGAGCGCGAGCAGATCGTCGGGCCAGATTTCATCCTCGCCCACCACGACACCGGCGATGGTGATGCGATATTGATTGGGTTCGAGCGCCAGATTGTCCTTCACCCGCACCATCGGCACGACGAAGCCCAGTTCCTTGGACAATTGGCGACGGATGCCGGTGATCCGCGCCATCAACGGCGCGCCCTTGCGCTCATCGACCAGGGCAATGAGGCCATAGCCGATTTCGAGGCCCAGGATTGCGCCGTCCGACACGTCATCCCATTCGATCACGGCCGGATTGGGCGCGGGGGCGACTGGCGCAGGTTCAGCGGCTTTAGCCTGGCTGGCCTTGCGCAAGTGCCAGGCGATGCCCCCCGCCACCGCGGCGGCGGACAGGATGATGAGATGCGGCATGCCGGGCAGGACGCCCAGAAAGCCGAGGATCGCGGCGACCGGCACCCAGGCGCGGCCCGACCCGAATTGCCCCGCAATCTGGCCACCCAGATCCTGCTCGCTCTTGACGCGGGTGACGATGGAGGCGGCGGCGATCGACAGCAGCAGAGCAGGAATCTGCGCCACCAGCGCGTCGCCGATCGCGAGGATGATATAGGTCTGGGCCGCTTCGCCGATGGCGAGGCCATGGCTGACGACGCCCAGGATGATGCCGCCGATGATGTTGATGACGAGGATCAGGATGCCCGCGACCGCATCGCCCTTCACGAACTTGCTGGCACCATCCATCGAGCCGTAAAAGTCGGCCTCGGTCGCGACTTCGACGCGGCGGAGCTTGGCTTCTTCCGGCGTCATCAGGCCGGCATTGAGGTCGGCGTCGATCGCCATCTGTTTGCCGGGCAAGGCGTCCAGGGTGAAACGCGCCGACACTTCGGACACGCGGCCCGCGCCCTTGGTGATGACGACCAGGTTGATGATCATCAGGATGGCGAAGACGAAGATGCCGACGACATAGTCGCCGCCGATCAGGAAATGGCCGAACGCTTCGATCACTTGCCCGGCCGCATCCGAGCCTTCATGGCCCGACACCAGCACGACGCGGGTGGAGGCGACGTTGAGCGCGAGGCGCAGCAGCGTGGCGAACAGCAGGACCGTCGGGAAGCTGGAAAAATCGAGCGGCTTGGCGGCGTTCAGCGCCACCATCAGGACCGCGAGGCTGATCATGATATTGGTGATGAAGCCAATATCCAGCATGACCGCCGGAACGGGGACCATCATGAACAGCACGACCATCAGCGTCGCAAAGGGCAGCACCGCCCCCTGGACGGCGCTCATCCAGATCTTCGCTTTGACTTGGGTGGGAGTCATGAGGAGCCGTTACCTTCCGAGGGTGGCGAGCATGAGATAGGCGAGGCGCGCAGTCTGCGGCTGGGGCCGGATGCCGACATCGACCTGTTCGCTGAGGCGCTGGGTTTCGATCCGCACATAATCGGCGGGCTGGACCGTCTTGGCGCCCGATGGCAGCGCGGCGGCGGCATATTGCACCTCACCGCCGAGGCTGCCGGAGCTTTTTTCGAGCTTCGCGGCGAAACGGTCGCGAATGTCGGCGAAGCTGCGCGCGCTGC
Organism: Sphingobium sp. ba1; assembly: GCF_000743655.1. Lineage (NCBI taxonomy): Bacteria > Pseudomonadati > Pseudomonadota > Alphaproteobacteria > Sphingomonadales > Sphingobiaceae > Sphingobium > Sphingobium sp. ba1. The sequence goes on along the minus strand of NZ_JPPQ01000069.1, from coordinate 2,775,776 downwards.
CTGACCGGTCGTAGAAGATCGACCGGTTGGCGCGCGCGGCGGCGGGAAAGAGCGAAGCGGCGGTGGCACCGGGCGCGCGATCATGGACCGAGAGGAATTTGCTGGCACCGCCCACGCCCAGAAAATGGGCAAGATAAAGATCGACCGGTTCGGCTTCGCGACCGAGCTTCTGTTCCAGATAGGCCTTGTTGTCGGCGGCGTGCTGCGCGGCCATGACCGAGGCGGTTTCGGGATGTTTGCGCAGGTCGAGTATCTGCTGGCGCAGTTGCGGGTCCGCCACATGATAGCGGCCGTTGCTGCTCTGGCTGATCGCGTCGGATGCCCAGCCAAGCCCATAGTCGCTGCCATGCTTGTCGATGACGGCGAGCCAGCTTTGGTCGATGAATTGATAAAGGCCGGTCGCTGACGATGTCGTGGCGCGCGCGGAGGGATTAAGGCTGCTTTCGATCTTCGCCTGACCCAGCAGATAGGAGAAGTCGACACCGGTGCGGCGGCTCGCCATGGCGATCGCGTTGGTCACGCGATTGCCCGTCGATGTCGCCCCGGTAGTGATGTCTGCGAAAGCCGACACTTGACCCTATTCCCCAATCATTGCGGGGATCATTAGAGCAAGGCTTGTGCCAAGATTTGGTTAACGCGGCGTCAGGAAATTTGGCCCGCAACGCAAAACGGCACCTTTCGGTGCCGTTTTAGGGAAAACAGGAAATAAAGTTCAGCGGCCGTAGGTCAGCGGCGCGTGGGTCGATCCATGGGCGGCGAGCATGGCAAGCCTTTGATTCGCATGGTCGGCCAGCAGGCTGACGCGCACGCGGGCGCTTTCGAGCAAGGGCAGCATGGCGTTCAGCCGTTCGATCACGATCGGTTCGGAGCGCCATGCGCCAACACCGCGCACGGCGGCGGCGGCCCGGCTGACGCGGTTGCTCGCCAGTTCGATGGCAACGGCATCGGTGCCGTCCAGCACATCGCGCAGATCCTCGAACGCTTCGAACAGGTCATCCAGCGCGGCGAGCCCCGGCGGCATGATCGTTACCCCGCAGCAGACAGGTCGAGCGCGACCATGCGATCAGCGATCGCGGCGGCATCGACCGGATAATTGCCCGAAGCGATCGCCGCCTTGATCGCGGCGATACGGTCCATATCGACCGGCGCGCCTTCTGCCGCCATGCGCGCAGCGGGGCTGGCAGAAGTCGACGCGAGTGACGCCGTCGCTGAACCGGTGGTCGAAGACGCGCGCGTCTTGCCCCCTTCGCGCAGGCGGGTCGCCTCTATGGCAGCACTGATGCTTTGGCCGACAGATTTGATCATTGGCTTCAATCCTTCACTCGTCCCTATAGGCGTATAACGGACAAGTTCAAAAATCCTTAAACCCCGGAACGCGCACTAGGCCCATTTCCACGACCTGGGCCAAAATGGGGGCGGCGCGCTTGTCTTCGCGGACGCGGATCGTGTCGCCGACCGCGCCATCCTCATCCGCGATCATGCCGCGTGAGACGTTGAAGAGCGCGTTGCCGGCGATCAGTTGCACCGGATCGCCCTTGCGCACGACGTTTTCTTGGGGCGTGGCGCGGGCCGCGGGCGTGAAGCGGCTGGCCGTGCGCGGCACTGGTCCCGATGCGGCGGCCGATGCACCTGCAACGAGCGGCACGCGGATGCGCCAGCCGAGCGATTCGCATTTGACCATCGCCGCGCCGAACACCGGGCCTTCGACCTTGGGCATCGTCGGGCAGGCGGCCAGTTTCAGGCGGCGATCCACCGGGGCCATCGGCCCACCCGGTTCGCCGAGATTGGCACCCACCGACATGGCGACGAGGCTGTCGATGCGATCGAGATTTTCGAACCGCTGCTGCGCCTGCACGGGCGCGGTGCCAAGCAGCGCAGCGGTGGCGAGAAGGAACGGATAAGCGCGAGGCACGGCATGTCTCCTGACAAGGTCGGCGGTTCTATGTCGGGATTTTCAGCAATATCCGTGCCAAGTTGGTTAACGTGCGTCCGTCTGCCCCGGCGCAATGCGGATCACCTGCCCCTGCCCGCTTTTGCCGTCGGACTGGTCGAGGCCGCGGATCAGCAGCCGATCCTGCGCGATGCCATCCAGTTTCAGCGCGCGGGCGACGGCGCCAAGGCGAGCTGCGGCCAGATCCCAATCATCGAAGCGCTGGTGGGCGCGGTCGGAGCCGCGACTGCGTATCTCGACGCCGCCCGGCTCGCTTGCAAAGCGGCGGGCGATGGCGGAGAGGCGCGCCTGACCCTGCCGCGTGAGCAAGGCTTCGCCCGGCTCGAACAGATCGGCCGCGCGCAATTCCACGCCCGGCCGCATCGCCCGGCCGCCAAATTGCTGGGCGACGCCCGCCAGCACGACATCGCGCCGCGCGCCGCTCGCCTGCAACAGCACGAAGAAGGCGAGCAGCAGCAGCAGCAGATCGGCAAAGCTGACGGCCCAGCGATTGCGCCGGGCGACAGCGGTGGTGGTGGCCGTGCCGGTCATGCGACTTCGCGTATCGCGCCGCGCCGGATCGGCGCATTTTCGCGCCGCGCGATCGCCAGCATCCGCGTCACCGCTTCGCGCTGCCAGGCGAGCTCCTGTTCGGACAGGTCGATGAGGCGCGCAGCAATCGGCGCAGCGACGACATTGGCGATCACGACGCCGTAGAAGGTGGTGAGCAGCGCGAGCGCCATGGCTGGCCCCAGCGCGGCGGGATCGTCCATGGCCGCGAACATGCCGACGAGGCCGATGATGGTGCCGGCCATGCCGAGGGCCGGCGCGGCATCGGCGATCGACAGCCATGCCTTATGCACCGCGCCGTGGCGCTGCGCCCGGTCGGCGAGCGCCTGGCCCGCCCAAAGTTCGAACTGGTCGGTGCGGTCGCAATTGGCAAGCTTACGCGCGGCGTCGGTCAGGAAGGGCGAGGCGGTCTTGACGCGATCGGCGCAAGCAAGGCCACGCAACTGCGCCACCTGGTCGATCTTGAGCATGGTAGCGCGGGCCGCGTCGCGGTCGCGCGCGGGATCGGCCGTGACCAGCGGACGCAGCGCCAGCATCGCCCGCCCCAGCGGCCCCGCGCCGTTCTGGAACAGAGCGACCAGCAGGACGCCTGCAATTATTGCGAGCAGCGTCACGGGATCGAATAAATGGCCTATAATAGTGATCATATATGCCTGTCCCCATAGGCCCGTAGTGCGACGGCAAGATGCTGCCGCAGCCCGGCAATTTTTTGCCGCCCTTGCCGCCTTCACCCGCAAAAGCCCAGATTTCCGGGCATTTCCACCTTGCCGTTGCGTCACCCACGCAAATTGGCACGGCTCTTGCTGATTTCAGGCTGGATCACCCGCAATGGACGCCATCAGGGGTCAGAACGGCGGGGGAAACGAAACTTTTAGGGCCAGCAGGCAAAAAGGGCAGGATCAGTGGAAGACGGTTTGTTCGGCATTCATGGAAAGGCGCTGGCGCTTCGCTCGCAGCGGCTGTCCCTGTTGGCGTCCAACATCGCCAACGCATCGACCCCCGGCTACAAGGCGCGCGACATTGATTTCGACGCGGCGCTGCAAAAAGCGACGACGCAGGCGAGTGGCAATGCCGCCGACGTGTCCAAGGCGGTCGATGACGCCATGGGCTATCGCGTGCCGCTGCAGCCCAGCCTCGACGGCAATACCGTCGAGTTGAGCACCGAACAGACGCTATTTGCCGAAAATGCGGTCAAATATCGCACCACCCTCTCCTTCCTTGAGGGTCGCATCAACACCATCAACCGTGCGCTCAGGGGAGAATGAGCATGAGTGGCTCTGGTCCCATGAACATATTCGACATCGCCGGGCGCGCCATGAGCGCGCAACTGGTGCGGCTGAATACCACCGCGTCCAACATGGCCAATGCGGGCAATGTCACGGGTAGCGCAGCCGAGGCCTATCGGGCGATCAAGCCGGTCTTCACGTCCGTCACCGACAGCCCCGGCATGGCGAGCGTCAAAGTGTCGGAGATCGTCACCACCAAGGCCGAGCCGACGAAGCGGCATGACCCCAATCATCCGCTGGCGGACGCCAATGGCGATGTGTGGGAAGCGGCGGTGGATAGCAATGCGGAGCTGATCGACATGATCGAAACGTCCCGCATGTACCAGAATAACGTGCAGGTGCTGAACACCGCCAAATCCCTGATGCTCGAAACCATAAGGATCGGCAAATGAGCACCACCTCCACCATCACCGATACCGCCGGGCTATCGGTCTATAATCCCAATGCGAAGGTCGGCACCGGCAAGTCGGAAATGGGCCAGGCCGATTTCCTGCGCCTGCTCACCGCGCAGATGCAGACGCAAGACCCGTTCGAGCCAGTCAACAACGCCGAGATGGTGTCGCAGATGGCGACCATCACCAATTCGAGCGGCATCGCCGAAATGAACGCGACGCTCAAGAATCTGGCCGCCGATTTGGGCGGCACAAGGCTGGGCGATGCGGCAAGCTGGATCGGCAAGTCGATGCTGGTGCAGAGCAATATCGCAGCCCCCGATGCCAGCGGACTGTATGCCGGGCAGATCACCCTGCCCCAGGCCACGGAGGGAGCGAGCATCAGCCTGGTCGATGGCAGCGGCAATGTCGTCAAGACGCTCGACCTTGGCGCGCAGCCGGCCGGCGACGTGACCTTCTACTGGGACGGCAAGAATGACGCGGGCGAGACCATTGCCACGTCCGCGCTGCAGGTGAAGGTCAATGGCGCAACGCCGAGCCGGGTCGCCACCTGGGCCACCATTGCCGCGGTCCAGTCACCCGCTGACGGATCCTCTTCCAAACTCATTACCGCGCTCGGCAGCTACAGCCCGTCCGACGCGATCAGCCTGATGTAATCTCACCCCCCTTTTTCTTCTTTCCTTTTCACCCAGGGAGCAACGCCATGTCCTTCTATATCTCGCTGTCCGGCCTCAAGGGTGCCCAGACCGATCTGGCCACCATTTCCAACAATGTCGCCAACGTCAATTCGACCGCCTTCAAAAAGAGCAAGGTGCAGTTCGGCGACATTTTTGCAGCCGCCCCCATGCAGACGACCAGTCAGGTCGCAGGGCAAGGCGTGCGCGTGCAGGGCATCGCCCAGCAGTTCACGCAGGGGACGATCGAAACCACCGACAAGACGCTGGACCTTGCCATCACCGGCGAAGGCTATTTCACCGTCAAGGCACCGGACGGCACTGTCAGCTACACCCGCAATGGCGCCTTTGCCGTCGATGACAACCGCTATGCCGTCGATACCACCGGATCGCGCATTCAGGTGTTCGCGGTTGACTCCGAAACCGGCGCGCTGACCACGCCGCCTTCTTCGTCGAGCAGCCCGGCCGATCTCACCGATCTGCAAATCCCGACCACCTATCTGGGCGTGGATGGCGGGGCGCAGCTCACCAGTGTCGGCGTGGCCAAGAACGGTCTTGTTTCGGCGATTTATGCCGATGGCAGCACCGCCTATCTGGGCCAGGTCGCCATGGCGTCGTTCAACAGCCAGGAAGGTCTGCGGCAGGAAGGCGACGCGCACTGGTCCTCCACCGTTGCGAGCGGCAACCCGATCCTGGGCACTGCCAATACCGGCATGTTCGGCGCGGTCAACAGCGGGTCGCTGGAACGCTCGAACGTCGACATCACCGAGGAACTGGTGGCGCTGATTTCCGCGCAGCGCAATTTCCAGGCGAACAGCAAGGCGATCGAGACAGCCAACACGCTGACCACCACCATCGTCAACATGCGTACCTAAGCATCCAACGGTAGAAGGCTTCGTCCATGGACCGGCTCGTCAACACGGCACTTACGGCAATGCGCGGCGCGATGGCGCGGCAGGCGTCGATCGCGAACAACCTCGCCAACGCCAACACCATCGGCTTTCGCGCAGAGATTGCCAATGCCGAGACGCGCTGGCTCCAGGGCGATACCTTCGACACACGGGCGCAGGCATCCGAACAGGTCATTGCCGCCAGCATGGAGGGCGGCGCCGTCACCGCCACGGGCAATCCGCTCGACGTGGCGATGAACGGCGACGCGCTGCTGGCCGTGCAGGGCGCGGATGGCAGCGAAGCCTATACCCGCCGGGGTGACCTCAAAATCTCCGACAGCGGCCTGCTGACCACCGGCGATGGTTTGCCGGTTTTGGGCGCGGGTGGACCGATCACCCTGCCCCAGCTCGACAGCGTGTCGATCGCGCAGGATGGCAGTATCTGGGGCGTGCCGCAGGGCGGCGACCCGGCCAATCCGCAACTTGTCGATGCGCTCAAGCTGGTCAGCCCGGTCGGGTCCGGCATCGCCAAGGGCACCGATGGCCTGTTCCGCGAAGTAAATGGCGGCGCGCTGCCGCCAGACCCGCTGGCGTCGGTCACGGCCGGGTCGATCGAGGGGTCGAACGTCAATGCGACCAAGGCGCTGGTGCAGATGATCGAGGCGAGCCGCGCATTCGAAACGCAGGTCAAGCTGATTGATACCGCCAAACAGATGGATGATGGCGGCGCGTCGCTGATGCGGCTCGATAGCTGAAAAATATAGTCAACATTGGCACGCATCTTGCTGTGTCTGACGCATAAGCACCCCCTTGGGGATGCCGCACGGAGAAATGAACGATGAGCAACGCCGCCCTTCATGTCGCCCGCACCGGCCTTGACGCGCAGAACACGAAGATGCGCGTGATCGCCAACAATCTGGCGAACGTCAACACTACCGGCTTCAAGCGCGACCGCGCCGATTTCGAAACGCTCGCCTATCAGCAGATGATCGCGGCAGGCGCCAATTCGGACAGCGAAAACAAGTTCGCGACCGGCCTGAACCTGGGGTCGGGCGTCTCGCTGCAGGGCACGAGCAAGATCAACACGCAGGGCACGTTGAGCCAGACCGGCAGTGCGCTGGACATGGCGATCGAAGGCTCCGGCTTCTTCCAGATCCAGCGCCCGGACGGCTCCATCGCCTATACCCGCGCGGGCAATTTCAGCGTCACCGCCGAAGGTAATGTCGTCACCAGCGACGGCCTTCCGCTGATTCCGCAGATCACCGTGCCCGAAGGCGCGACGTCGGTGACGGTCGGCAATGACGGCACGGTGTCTGCGACCTTGCAGGGCGAGGCGGAACCCACACAGCTTGGCCAGATCGAACTGGCGACCTTCATGAACGCGGCAGGATTGCAATCAATCGGCGGCAACCTGCTCGCCGAAAGCGCGGCCAGCGGCGTGCCGCAGATTGGTGTCGCGGGGCTGGAAGGGCGCGGGTCGATCCGGTCGGGCAGCCTGGAAACGTCGAACGTAAATATCGTCGAGGAACTGGTCGAGATGATCGAGACGCAGCGCGCCTATGAGGTCAACAGCAAGATGATCAAGGCGACCGACGAAATGCTCCAATACGTCAATCAGAATATGTGATCTGGGATGACACGCTTTCCTATAGTCACTCTGGCTGGCCTCATGGCCCTGACCCTCACCTCCTCCCCTGCGCTGGCGGGGAAGAAGCGCGATGCCGAGCGCGCCCATTATGCGCCGACCGTCATCGCGCAGCCGCCCGTGGCGCAGGCCAATGGGTCCATCTTCCAGACATCGGTTGGCTATACACCGCTGACCAGCGGCGCACGGGCCACCACGGTCGGCGATATCATCACCATCGTCCTCGTCGAACGGACGCAGGCAACCAAGCGGAACAGCGCCGATACCAGCCGCAACGGCAATATCGGCCTGACACCGCCGACCACCGGCATCCTGTCCAAGGCCTTTTCGCCCAGCGATGTGGCGATGGGCGGCCAGAATAATTTTGCAGGCCAAGGCGGCGCAACCCAGTCCAACGCCCTGTCTGGCGAGATCACCGTGACGATCGCGGCGGTCTATCCCAATGGCACCATGCTGGTGAAGGGCGAGAAGGCGCTGACGCTCAATCGCGGCGACGAGTTCATCCAGATCAGTGGCCTCGTCCGTCAGGCCGACATCAGCCCGGACAACCGCATCGCCTCGACCCGCGTGGCCGATGCCAAGATCATCTACACCGGCAAGGGCGAGATCGCCCGCGCCAGCAAGCAAGGCTGGTTGCAGAGCTTCTTCTCGATGATCAGCCCCTTCTGATGGAGAGCATCGTGAAAAGCATCTTCGATCGCGTCGCCTCCATCCTCCCCTTGCAGGGGAGGTGGCAGGGCGTAGCCCTGACGGAGGGGTGTCGCCCTATCGAGGGGGTGACACCCCTCCACCGGCTTCGCCGGTCCCCCTCCCCTTTCAGGGGAGGATTTTTCAGTGCGCTGTTCGCGAGCCTGTTCCTGATCGCCACCCCGGCACAGGCTGAGCGGGTCAAGGATCTGGGGACGTTTCAGGGCATCCGCCCGAACCAGCTCACCGGCTATGGCATCGTCGTGGGCCTGGCGGGTACGGGCGACGACAGCCTGCAATATGCGACCGAGGGCATGAAGGGTGTGGTTTCGCGCTTTGGCCTGACCTTGCCGCAGGGCATCAATCCCGCGCTCAAAAATGCGGCCGCGGTGCTGGTGACGGCGGATTTGCCCGCCTTTGCCAAGCCCGGCCAGCGGCTCGACGTCACGGTGTCGGCGTTGGGCAAGGCCAAGTCGCTGCGTGGGGGCACGCTGATCATGACCCCGCTGCGCGGTGCCGATAACGAAATCTACGCCATGTCGCAGGGCAATCTGGCGGTCGGCGGCCTGGGCGTATCCGGCGCGGATGGCAGCCAGGTGTCGGTCAACATCCCCTCGGCCGGGCGTATCCCCGGCGGTGCGACGGTCGAGCGCGCGGTGGCCACAGGTTTTGATACCGCGCCGACCCTGACCTTCAACCTGGCCGAAGCCGACCTCACCACCGCGCTGCGCGTGGCGGATGGCATCAACCGGGCCTTCGGTGATCGGCGCGCGCGCGCCATGGATGCCGTGTCGGTCGCGATCGACGCCATTCCAGGCGCAGAAGACCGCATTCTGATGATGGGCATGATCGAGAATATCGAGATTTCCCCCGCCGATGCCGCCGCCAAGGTGATCGTCAACGCGCGCACCGGCACCGTCGTCATCAATGGCGCGGTCCGCATCCATCCGGCCGCCGTCGCCCATGGCAAATTGACCGTCAGCGTCAACGAAGCGCCGCGCATCGTCCAGCCCGCGCCGTTCAGCCGAGGCGAGACCGCGGTCGAGCAGCAGAGCGCCATCAGCATCGACGAAGAAAAGAAACCGATGGTCAATTTTAAAGGTGGGGCGTCGCTGGCCGATATAGTGAAGGCGGTCAATGCGATCGGGGCTTCCCCGGCGGACATGGTCGCCATCCTCGAAGCCTTGAAACAGGCGGGCGCAATGAAGGCGGAACTGGTGGTGCTATGATGCAGGTGACAACGACCCCCGCCGCCACGGCGCCATCGGGCGCAGGCACCGCGAACAAGGCTGCGCTGGAAAAGGCAGCGCAGCAGTTCGAGGCGATCTTCCTGCGCCAGATGATCGGCGCGATGCGCTCTGCGAGCCTGGCCGAAGGGATTAGTGATTCCAGCGCAACCGAGCAATTCCAGTCGATGGCCGATTCCCGCACCGCCGACGCGCTGGCGGGCAGCAACAGCATGGGCATCGCCCAGTTGCTGATCCGGCAGTTCGGCGAGCGGGTCGCCCCCGCCGCACCGGCCACGGGCGAATGAGCGACCTGTTCATCATCGGTGCGTCCGGCACCCGCGCCTATCGCACCGCCATGGCCGCGATCGCGGAGAATATCGCCAATGCCAGCACGGAAGGCTATACTAGGCGCAGCGTGACGACCGGCGAGTCCGGCGCGTCCACGGCGACGATGGCCTATTACACGGCCCGCGCCAATTTCGGCGGCGTCCAGGTGATGAGCGTGGATCGCGGGGCCGACCCCTATCTCGATGCGACCGTGCGCCTGACCACGATGAACCTCGCCAGTTCGGCCGCACGGCTGCGTTGGCAGGGCGATACCGAGATTGCGCTGAACGACGGCGCCACGGGCATCGGCCAGTTGATGACCGGCATGTTCCAGAATATGGACAAGCTGGCCGCCGCGCCGGGCGATACGTCGCTGCGCGTCACGACGCTGGACAGTATCGGCCGCGTCGCCGATGCGTTCCGCCAGACCGCCGCCGATCTTGATGCCGTGTCCAAGGGGATCGAGGCCGAAGGGCAATCGGTGGTGGGCAGCGCCAATGCGTCGCTGGCCGCGCTGGCCGACATCAACAACAGCCTGCTGCGCGCACAGCCCGGCACGTCCGCCTATGCCCAGTTGCTCGACAGCCGGGACGCGGCGTTGCAGGATCTGAACGAAACGCTGAACGTCGATATCAGCTTCGGCGCGCGGGGCGTGGCCGAGGTCAGCTATGGCGGACAGGCGCTGGTGACCGGCAATAGCGCGGCCAGCCTATCGCTCGCCGCCGATGACGATGGTCGCCTGTCGCTCAGCCTGAGCGACGGAACGGCGCTGTCCGCCCCGGCCAACGGGACGCTGGGCGGCCTGTTTTCCGCTGCCGACACGGCCGCCGACCGTGCCGACGATCTCGATACGCTGGCCGAGCAGTTCGTGACCAACATCAACGACTGGCATGCGCAGGGCGTTACCGATGGCGGCGCGGCTGGCGCACCTCTGCTGGCCTTTGGGGGTAGTGCCGCCAGCGTCACGGCCTTGGGGCTTGCGCCCGACGACCTGGCGCTGCGGTCTGGCGACGGGACGCTCAACGGCAATCTGCTGACGGTATCCTCGACCCTGCGCGGCAATGGCAGCGTCGAACAGGGCTGGACCGCGCTGATCGCGACCCAGGCCAATCTGCTGGGCGCGACCAAGGCGGAAAACACCACGGCGCAAGGCCGCAACGACCAAGCCGTCGCGGCGCGCGAGGCGGTGAGCGGGGTCGATCTCGACATGGAAGCGGCCGACCTGCTGCGCATCCAGCAAGCCTATTCGGGCAGCGCCAAGATATTGCAGATGGCGAAAGAGACCATCGATGCGATCCTCCAGATCATCTGACCGGCAAAGGGCTGAACCATGGTAGGCATTACGCACAAGATCATGCTCGCCGAAATCCGGCGGCAACAATCCCTGTCGAAAAGCATCGTCGAGGGGCAGACGGCCGTATCCACCGGCGTCACGCTCAACAAGGCGTCGGACAATGCGCTTGCCTGGGTCCAGGTGTCGGACATCGCCCGCGCCCAGTCGCAACAGGCCGCCTGGCAGGCCAATATCAGCTATGGCACGACCCGCGCCACCAATGCCGAAGCCAATCTGGCCGAAGTCGACACCCTGCTGCAACGCGCGCAGGTGTTGGTGACGTCGGCGCGCAACGGGTCGCTCAACGACACCAGTCGCGCCGCGATATTGGAGGAAATGTCAACGATCCGCACGACGATCGGCGAATTGTTCAACCAGAAGGATTATCAGGGCACGCCGGTCTTCGACGAGGGACAGAGCGTTTTAGTGCCGGTCAGCCGGGGCATGAACCTGGCGGTCGTCGCCACCCGGCAGGAGGTGTCCGAGGGCATTGATGTCGATGGCACGCCGATGTCGATCGACGACATGCTGGGCCAGGCCATGACCGCGCTGGAAGGCAGCGACGATGCGGCCTTGGCGAGTGCGCTCGACGCGGTGAAGACGGGGCAGAGCCATATCGTCGTCGAACAGGCGCGGCAGGGCGTGCGCAGCGACCGGCTGGATGTCATCGGCACGCGGCTGACCGATATCGGCCTTGATTATACCGAGCGGCGCGCGAGCCTGGAGTCGACCAATTTGAGCGAAGTCATTTCCAACGTGTCGGCGCAATTGCTGCAGCTGGAGGCGGCACAGTCCGCTTTTGCCCGGATCAACAAGCAGACGCTGTTCGACCTGATCGGCTAAAAAAACGGCTGTCCTAAAGCTGCCGCTAACCAGTCCGTATTAACCAAGTGACGGACCCTTTTATGGGGTCGATGCCCCAGGGCATATTTTTCGGGGATTACCATGTTAGCAGTCATCGGCCTTGTCGTCCTGTTGGTCATGGTATTTGGCGGGTTCATCATCACCGGCGGCGATATCGGCCCGGTATTGCACGCCCTGCCCCATGAAATGATGATCATCGGTGGCGCGGCCGTTGGCGCTCTGATCATCGGCAATTCGGGTGCCGACCTCAAGGCGTTGGGCGGTGGCCTCGCCAAAGTCTTCAAGGGGCCGCAATATAAGAAACAGGATTTCCTCGATTGCATCTTCCTCGTCAGCAAGCTGATGAAGACGTTGCGGGTCGAAGGGCCGGTGGCGCTGGAACCGCATATCGAAGATCCAGCCAGTTCGACCATCTTCACCGAATATCCGCGCCTGATGAAGGACAAGACGCTGATCCATCTGATCAGCGATACGCTGCGTCTGGTGGTCGTGTCGTCGGGTACGCTCGATCCGCATGCGGTCGAGGATGTGATGGATAACAGCCTCAAGACCCATCATCATGAAGCGATCAAACCCGCCGACAATCTGCAAGGCCTGGCCGACGCCCTGCCCGCGCTCGGCATCGTCGCCGCCGTGCTGGGCGTGGTGAAGACGATGGGATCGATCGACCAGCCGCCCGCCATTTTGGGCGCGATGATCGGTTCGGCACTGGTCGGCACCTTCCTGGGCGTGTTGCTCGCCTATGGCATGGTCAATCCCTTCGCCAACCGGTGCCGCAGCGTGATCGAGGCGGACGGGGCGATCTATCATGTCGTCAAGCAGATCATCGTCGCCTCGCTCCACGGTCACCCGCAACCGCTGGTGATCGAGGCCGCGCGCTCCAGCCTGCCCCATGCGAACCAGCCGGCCTTTGCCGAAGTGTTCGACGGCATGCGGGGCAAATAAGCCGTGGCGGGGGACAAGAAGCGCGGCGCGAACGAGCCGGAACCACGGCCGATCATCGTCAAGAAGATCATCGTGGAGGGCCATGGCGGCCATCATGGCGGCGCGTGGAAAGTCGCTTATGCCGATTTCGTAACGGCGATGATGGCGTTTTTCCTGCTGATGTGGCTGCTGGGCGCGACCACGGAAAAGCAGCGCAAGGCGCTGGCCGACTATTTCACGCCCACGCTGGTCGAACTCAAGATGGCGTCGGCTGGCTCCACCGGGCTGATGGGTGGCGACTCCATCATGGGTAAGGAAAATTACCCGACCACTGGCGGCCAGGGTAATTTGTCGATCACCATACCCAGGGACGCGAGCGGCACCAAGGATCAGGGCGGTAAGGCGATGCGCGCCGCCGACCGGCAGAAGTTCGAATCGATCAAGAAAAAGCTGGAAGCGCAGATGATGCGCAAGGGATTGGAAAAGCTGCGCAAACATGTGCGGTTCACCGAGACGCGCGAGGGGTTGCGCATCGACCTGATCGACGAAGCCGATTTTGCGATGTTCGCGATGGGCACCGACCGGCTGGTGCCGCAGGCCCGCGCGCTGATCAGCGAAGTCGCCACCGCGCTGCAGACCATGCCCAACCTGCTGATCGTGCGCGGCCATACCGATGGCCTGCCTTATGCATCGGGACGGACGATGAACAATTGGCTGCTATCATCCAGCCGCGCCGAATCGACGCGCAAGGCGCTGGCCGACAGCGGCATCGGCAACGCCCGCTTCGCCCGGATCGAGGGCGTCGCCGACCGCGAACCCTTCATCAAGGGCGACAGCTATGACCCGCGCAACCGGCGCATGTCGATCATCCTGGGCTGGACCCGTGGCGGCGACGGTGCGGAGGATGCGGACATGGACGCAGAGACCAAGGCCGCGATCAAGGAACGCGACGATCCGGTGCGCGTCGCCACGGAGCAGGCCAAGAAGCTCGACATGGGCGGCACGGCGCTGCCAAGCGGCGCGGCGCTGATCAACCCGTCAGCGGCGGGAACGTCGAGCAAGCCGGGTCAGCATTGAACGTAGCCGAGCGCTCAACGGGCAGTCTAATGATGGCTCGCTCCTAGGGATCAGTCAATAAGTCGCTCACTGGCACCCGACATGTAGGTACACCGCCGAGAAATTAGTTGTTATCCTATTGATCATGTGTGACCAAGACGGTGAAGTAGCTGAGCACGGATAGATGACGAGCGAAGGGAAACGCTATGGGCGGATTAAGCTCGATTGCGCGAAAACGCCGGGCATTTGCAGAAAATTCCTCTTTCCTAGATGGCAGGTTTCTCGAATTAGGCGCGTTCGACAATCCCATGTTCCGCAAGGAGGATGGGGATAACGTCAAATATGTCGATTGGCACAGCAAGGCGGAACTGATCGAACTGTCCAAGACCAGTCCGAACCGCGATATTTCAAAAATCGTCGATGTCGATTACATCATAAAAAGCAACGAACTATCAAAAGCGATCGGCGATAAATTCGATCTGGTTTGTGCCAGTCATGTGATCGAACATATACCCGATATGTGTCGGTGGTTCGAAGAATTGAGCGCGTTACTGACGCCGCGAGGCCAGATATTCCTCGCCATTCCCGACAAGAGATACACATTTGATTTTTTCCGGCAGATCAGCCGGGCGACCGAATTCGTGCGAGCCTATCGGGAAAAACTCGTCATCCCCAGCATGTGGCAATTGGCCGACCATTTCTATTATCATCAGAAGGTGAATGTCGCCGAGATATGGGCGGGTAAAAATCCGGCGTTTTTTCAGCCCCGCTTCAGTTTGGCGCACGCTTTGGATCTGGCTGAAAGAAAATCCAGTTCCTATACGGACGCCCATTGTTGGGTATTTACATCGGATACATTCTGCCAGTTGATCGATGACCTTCGCAGCAGCGGGATCGTCAATCTTGAGGTGACGAATATCCAGCATCCGCTGGAACAGACCAATGAATTCATGGTCATGCTGCGCAAGACGCCGACCTAAGCAGGCAGCACCAAACTCGCTTCCAGCCCGCCCTCTGCGCGGTTGGTGAGGCGCAGTTCGCCTTGATGTTCGGCCATGATCGCGCGGACC
>NZ_JPPQ01000069.1:2750673-2760889 GCF_000743655.1 Sphingobium sp. ba1 | reverse complement strand
CCTGCCATGTCTGCGGCAATGTCGATACGGTCGATCCCTGCGGCATCTGCAAGGATGCCCGCCGCGATCCCCGCGCGCTCTGCGTGGTGGAGGATGTCGCGGACCTGTGGGCGCTCGACAAATCGAGGCTTTTCCCCGGCCGCTTCCATGTGCTGGGCGGGCGGCTGTCCGCGCTTGAAGGCATCCGGCCCGAAGATTTGACCATCGACGCGCTGGTCACGCGGCTGGAACAGGGTGGAGTGGACGAAGTGGTGCTGGCCATGAACGCGACGCTCGAAGGCCAGACCACCGCCCATTATCTCGCCGAACGGCTCGAACGCTTCCCCATCCGCCTGACCCAGCTGGCCCATGGCGTGCCCGTCGGCGGCGAACTCGACTATCTCGACGAAGGCACCCTCGCCCAGGCGCTGCGTGCGAGAAGGCCGGTAGGGTAGGGGGTGAACCTCTCAAATCGTCATGATCCTCTCAATCCGTCATACCGGACTTGATCCGGGATCTATTAGCCTCAGCCTGTCGATGGCGAACGACCATCAAGCCCAGTCGGAAACACTGTCGCTGCAATAGCTGGCCTATCCCGCCAGTCCTGCTATGCGCGGTGCCATGCAAAACATGCAAAACCTTGCCGGTACTATCGACGTCGATGGCGAATCCTATGAATGGGAACTCCGCCGCGAACCCCAATGGAGCGACATTGACGGGTGGAAAGGCATGGCCATCGCCTTGCAGCAGAAAGACACGCAACGCGGTGCGCTCCTCGAATTTCCGCCGCCCAAGCGCTTGCTGAAAGGCCTGCAACGCGGCCGCCTGCAGATCAACGATGCCATCATCGCCCGCGGCATCCGCGCCGCGCTGGAAGCCGGCTGGGAACCCACCTCGCGCGGCAAACCCATGGTGTTCACCGTCGATGCGGAAGGCAATTGAAGGTTGTTGGGCGCCTTGCCTTTAGCCCTCTCCCGTTCTTCACGGGAGAGGGTTGGGTGAGGGTCTGCCTTCCTGTCCGTCCCCCCTGCGAAAGCCGCTAGCTGACCTGCTGTCCACCTTCCGCTAGACCGATTCCAAGAACCACAGGAGGGATGCCCCGATGATCGACCTGACCCGCACCCATCACAAGGGCATTGCCGTTGCCGATATCGACCGCGCCGTCGCGGACTATGGCGCGGCGCTTGGCCTGACCTTCGCACCCGTGCGCGATTTCGATCCACTGCCTTTCTGGACGCCCGAAGACGGCCTGCGCGACCTTCGCGTGCGTGCCACCTATTCGCTGGGTGGCCCGATCCACATCGAACTGGTGCAGGGGCAGGGGCCTTTCTACCACCCCGCCAGTGCCGAAACGGCCCGCCATATCGGTGTCTGGGTTGATGACCTTCCGGCCGATACCGCACGGCTGGTCGATCTCGGCTGGACGGTCCGTGCCGCCAATGCTGCGCCTGCCGATGGCTATGGCCTCATCGCCTATCTCGCCTCGCCTGATGGCGCGCTGCTGGTCGAACTGATCTCCACCGCGCTCAAGCCCGCGATCGACGCATGGCTGGGCGAATAAGCGGAGGCGACTCGGCGGGCGGCTTGAAATTCCGCGCCATTCCGCTATTTTGTCGCCATGGCCATTCTTCCTATCCTTGAGGCGCCCGATCCGCGCCTGCGTACCATTTCGACCCCGGTCGAGGCGATCGACGACGATCTGCAACGGCTGATCGACGATATGTTCGAAACGATGTACGACGCGCCGGGCATCGGGCTTGCCGCGATCCAGGTCGGTGTGCCCAAGCGGGTACTGGTCATGGACCTGCAGGAACCCGAATCCGACGAGGAAGGCGCGCCCCCGGTCAAACGGCCGATGGTCTTCATCAACCCGGAAATCCTGCGCGAATCGCAGGATATGTCGGTCTATAATGAAGGCTGCCTGTCGGTCCCGGAGCAATATGCCGAGGTCGAGCGTCCCGCGACGATCCGCGCCAGCTGGATGGACCGCGATGGCCGCATCCATGAGGAGCAGCTCGAAGGCCTGCTCGCCACCTGCCTCCAGCATGAGATGGACCATCTGGAGGGCGTGCTGTTTATCGACCATCTTTCGCGCATGAAGCGCGACATGCTGCTCAAGAAGCTGACCAAGGCGCGCCGCGCCGCCTGATCCGGTATAAGGGAAAGCCCCGGTCATGCCGACCGGGGCTTCCCATCCTGTCACGCTACCCCGTCGGTATCCAGCGCATAGCCCGCCGACCGTACCGTGCGGATGATGTCGGTATAGACGCCATCGGCATTGATCGCCTTGCGCAGACGGCGGATATGCACATCGACCGTGCGCAGTTCGATGTCGCTATCCTGCCCCCACACGCTGTCGAGCAGCCGCTCGCGCGAGAAGACCCAGCCCGGATGCTCCAGAAAATGCTTGAGCAGCCGGAATTCGGTCGGCCCCAGCGGGATCACTTGCCCGCCGCGCCGCACCTTATGCCCCACCGTATCCATCTCGACATCGGCAAAGGTCAGCGTCTCACCGGCCAGCGCCGGGCGCACCCGGCGTAGCACCGCGCCGACCCGCGCTACCAGCTCGCGGGGCGAGAAGGGCTTGGTCACATAATCGTCTGCGCCGGTTTCCAGGCCACGGACGCGATCCTCTTCTTCGCCGCGCGCGGTCAGCATGATGATCGGCACATTGGCGGTGCCGGTCATCCGCCGCAGCCGACGGCAGACCTCGATCCCCGACAGGCTTTCGACCATCCAGTCGAGCAGCACGATGTCAGGCACATTTTCCTGCGCCATCAACAGCGCTTCCTCGCCATCGACCGTATGGGCGACGTCGAAATCCTCGCGCTTAAAGTGCCAGATGAGCAATTCGGCCAAAGCCGCGTCATCCTCCACCAGCAGCATCTTGGCCCGTGCCATGGTCAGATCTCCGCCTGTACGTCGGTGCCGCCGCGTTCCCGCTCCGGCATGGTCTGGCCGGTCGCGGCATAATAGACCATCTCGGCGACATTGGTGGCATGGTCGCCGATCCGCTCGATATGCTTGGCGACGAACAGCAAATGCGCGCATTCGCTGATCGTCTTGGGATTTTCGACCATGAAGGTTACCAGCGTACGGAACACGCTATTGTAGAAATCATCCACCACCGCATCGCGCTCCACCACCGCCTGCGCGAGGTCAGGGTCACGCGCGGCATAGGCGTTCAGCACGTCATGCACCATTTCGGCCGCGACCTGCCCCATGGCGGGCAGCAGCGACATGGGTTCGAGCAACTGCCTGTTGGTGGCGATCAGCGGCACCCGCTTGGCGATATTCTTGGCATAGTCGCCGATCCGCTCGATCACGCTGACGATCTTGAGCGCGGCGATCACGTCGCGCAGGTCGTTGGCCATCGGTGCGCGCAGCGCGATGACCTCGATCACCAGCTTCTCGACCTCCGCTTCGATCGCGTCGATCCGCTTGTCGCCCTGGACGACCTCGGCCGCCAGCGCCAGATCCTGCCGTTGCAGCGCCAGCATCGCATTTTCGATCGCCGCTTCCGCGCGACCGCCCATTTCGGCGATCAACCCGCGCAGCCGGTCGATTTCGTCGTCAAATGCCTTGATCGTATGTTCAGCCATGTCTTGTCTCTCTCCGCCCGATCAGCCGTAACGACCGGTGATATAGTCCTTGGTCCGCTCCTGGCGCGGATTGGTGAAGATGTCCGACGTCACCCCATATTCGACCAGTTCGCCCAGATGGAAGAAGGCGGTCCGCTGCGACACGCGCGCGGCCTGCTGCATATTATGGGTGACGATGACGATCGCGTAGCGGCCGCGCAGCTCGTGGATCAGTTCCTCGATTTTGGCTGTCGCGATCGGATCAAGCGCCGAGCATGGCTCGTCCATCAGGATGACTTCGGGCTCGACCGCGATCGCGCGGCCGATGCACAGCCGCTGCTGCTGCCCGCCAGACAATGCCGTGCCGCTGTCGTGCAGCCGATCCTTCACCTCTTCCCACAGGCCAGCGCGACGGAGCGACTTTTCGACCACCACGTCCATGTCCGCCTTCGATGCGGCCAGGCCATGGATGCGCGGCCCATAGGCGATATTCTCGTAGATCGACTTGGGGAAGGGGTTGGGCTTCTGGAACACCATCCCCACCCGCGCGCGCAACTGCACCACGTCCATGGAGGAGGCATAGATGTCCTCGCCATCCAGCGTGATCTCGCCTTCGACCCGTGCCGACGCGACCGTGTCGTTCATGCGGTTCAAAGTGCGGAGGAACGTCGACTTGCCGCAGCCCGACGGGCCGATGAAGGCAGTGACATTGTCCATGTCGACGTCGATCGACACGCGCTTGATCGCCTGCTTCTCGCCATAGAAGACGTTGACGTCGCGGGCCGACATTTTCGGATTGGCGATCGCCAGGTTGATTTGGTCTTGGGTCATGGGTGCAGTTACCACCGTGTTTCAAACTTGTTGCGCAGATAGATGGCGAGGCCGTTCATCGCGAGGAGGAAGGCCAGCAGCACGATGATCGCGGCCGATGTCTTTTCGACAAAGCCCTTGGATACTTCGTCCGACCATAGGAAGATCTGGACCGGCAGGACGGTCGCCGGATCGCTGATCCCGCCGGGGGGGGTGGCGATGAAGGCGCGCATGCCGATCATCAGCAGCGGTGCCGTCTCGCCCAGCGCTCGCGCCATGCCGATGATCGTGCCGGTCAGGATACCGGGCAGGGCGAGCGGCAGCACATGCTGGAACACCACCTGTACGGGACTGGCCCCGATGCCGAGTGCCGCGTCGCGGATGCTGGGCGGCACCGACTTGATCGCGTTACGCCCGGCGATGACGATGACCGGCATCGTCATCAGCGCCAGCGTCATGCCGCCGACCAGCGCCGCCGATCGTGGCAAGTGCAGCAGGTTGAGGAAGATCGACAGGCCCAGCAGACCGAAGATGATCGACGGCACCGCAGCGAGGTTGTTGATCGACACTTCGATGATGTCTGTCCACCATGCCTTGGGCGCATATTCCTCCAGATAGAGCGCGGTCGCCACGCCCACCGGGAAACTGAGCAACAGCGTCACCAGCATCGTCAGCAACGTGCCCTTGAACGCGCCCCAGATGCCGACCTGCGCTGGATCGGTGCCGTCACTGGCCGACAGGAAATTCCAGTTGAAACCGGTCGTCAGCACGCCCGCCTTTTCCAGCCGCGCGACGGCGGCCTCGGCTTCGGGCGGCCCTTCGCTCTTGGCCGCCAGGTCGATGCCGGTCGAAGCGGGCAGGGCGATCGTCTCGGTCCGGCTAAGGATCGAGGGATCGGCCTTGATCGCGTCGCGGATGGTGATCCACGCCGTCGATGACAGGAGCGAGTCGGCGTCCGGCCCCAATGCTTGCTTGGCGACCGCGCTGGTCACCATCGGCAGGTTCGCCTGATTGAGCGATTCGTCCGTGATCGCGGCGGGATCGAGCAACAGCGGTGAGGCCGGGAAATCGACCGTCAGCGCAATCTCCGTCCGGGTAAAGCCGCGCAGGCCATTGCCCATCATGGTGAACAGCAGGAAGGCGAGGAAGGCGGCGGACAGCACCACAGCGCCCAGGCCGATCAGCCGAAAGCGGCGTTCCTTGGCATAGCGCCCCGCAATCCGCTTGCGCATCGCCTCCGACTTCCAGTCGGTGGGCAGACGTTCGACGGTCATTCGTAAGCCTCGCGATATTTCTTCACGACCCGCAGGGCCACGATGTTGAGCAACAGGGTGATGATGAACAGCACCAGCCCCAGCGCGAAGGCCGCCAGCGTCTTGGCGCTGTCGAACTCCTGGTCGCCGGTCAGCAACTGGACGATCTGCGTCGTCACCGTCGTCACGCTGGAGAAAGGATTGAGCGTCAGGTTGGCGGCAAGCCCTGCGGCCATCACCACGATCATCGTCTCGCCGATCGCGCGGCTGACGGCGAGCAACACGCCGCCGACGACACCGGGCAGGGCGGCGGGGATGAGGACGCGCTTGATCGTTTCGCTGGTCGTCGCGCCCATCGCCAGGCTGCCGTCGCGCATCGACTGCGGCACCGCGGCAATGCTGTCATCGGCCATGGAGGAGACGAAGGGAATGATCATCACGCCCATCACCAAGCCGGCCGCCAGCGCGCTTTCCGACGATGCACCGGAAATCCCGATCATCACCGCAAAGTCGCGTAGCGCAGGGGCTATGGTAAGGGCGGCGAAATAACCATAGACGACCGTCGGCACGCCCGCGAGCATCTCCAGCGTCGGCTTCATCCAGCGGCGGACCGTTGGGCTGGCATATTGGGTCAAATAGACCGCACTCATCAGGCCCAGCGGAATGGCGACGATCATCGCGATGATCGCACCGATGAAGATCGTGCCCCAAAAGAGCGGGATCGCGCCGAACGCATCCTCATTGCCATAGCCCATCGCGGCCGATTGCGGGCTCCACTTGGTCCCGAACAGGAAGTCGATAGGATTGACCATCGAGAAGAAGCGGAAACTTTCCCACAAGAGCGAAGCGACGATGCCGACGGTGGTCACGATCGCCAGCAGCGATGCCACCAGCAGCAGGGCCATCACCAGCCGCTCCACTCGCGTGCGTGCCCGGAAATCGGGACGGATGCGGGTGAAGGCATAGGCACCCCCGGCGAAAGCCAGCACCAGCGCCAATATCGCGCCTGCCAACCCGAACTTGTCGAGCGCTCGCGTATAAGGCTCGACCAGCGCTTGCGAGGCGGGGTTGAAGGCGCCGGCCTGCATCCCCGTCGCGATCGCCCGCGCTTCGCCCAAGATGGCGGAACGAGAGAAGCCGTCGAGCGGCAAAGCCTGCGCAGCCGGATCAGCCAGCACGGCCTGCGTCACCAGACTGGGCGCGACATTGGCCCAGACGACCAGGAACAGGGCAGCGGGCAGCAGCGTCCATAGCGCCACATACCAGCCATGATAGCCCGGCAGGCTGTGGACGGCGTCACGCCGCCCGGTGGTCCGTGCCACCGCCTGCAGACGCATGGCGCGGGCGCGGGCACTGACCCAGGCGATCGCGCCCAGGCCTGCCAGCAGCAGGAGGATTGCGGGTCCGGTCATGGGGTCTCGCTTATTTCAGCTGCGCGCCGTCAAGCGTGGTCAGCGCCTTGACGGTTTGTTCGTTCGCCTTGCGGACATCGTCCGGCGCGGCAACCATACCGCGCTTGGTCAGCGCGCCGCCCGGCGCCCAATTGGTCGAAAAAGCATTCAGGAAGCCCTGAAGGCCCGGAATGGCGGACATATGCGCCTTCTTCACATAGATGTAGAGCGGGCGCGCGCCAGGATATTGGCCGGACGAGACCGTCTCATAGGAAGCTTCGATCCCGTCGATCGGAATATCCTTCAGCGTGGCGCGATTTTCTTCGAGGAAGCTGAAACCGAATACGCCGACCGCATTGGGGTTCGCGCCCAGCTTCTGCACGATCAGATTGTCGTTTTCGCCCGAATCGACATATTTGCCGTCCTCGCGAACGCGGGTGCAGGTCGCCTTATACTCGTCCTCGCTCTTTTCCTTGAGCGCTTCCATCGCCGGATCGCTCTGGCATCCCTTTTCCAGGATCAGCTCGGCGAGCGAATCGCGCGTGCCGCTGGTCGATGGCGGGCCGAACACCGAAATCGCGATGGCGGGCAGGCTGGGGTCCACATCCTTCCAGGTCTGCGTCTTGTTCGGGCCCTTGCCATAGGGATTGGCGGCCAGCGCTTCGTAAACGATCTTGGGGGTCAGCTTATAGCCGGGGCCGTTCTTCGCTTCGGCAAAGGCCAGACCATCGACGCCGATCTGCACTTCGATGATGTCCTTGACGCCATTGCCGGCGCACAGGTCGAACTCGGCCTTCTTCATCCGCCGCGATGCGTTGGCGATGTCGGGATATTGCGCGCCGACGCCGCTGCAGAACAGCTTCATGCCGCCGCCGGTGCCGGTCGATTCGATGATCGGCGACTTCATGCCGGCATTGGTCTGCACGAACAGTTCGGACGCAGCCGTGGCGAAGGGATAGACGGTGGAGGAACCGACCGCGCGGATCTGGTCGCGGGTCGCCCCCGCGCCGCCCTGATCGCCGCAAGCGGACAGGCTAAGGACGCTCAGCGCCGTGGCGGCGAGCAAGGCGAATCTCTTCACGGAAAACCTCCATCAACTAAGGCCGCGATTCGCATGTCGCCGCCCCCCATGGAGCATGCGTCTAGCTGCGGACCATCGCGCCTTTGTGACAGTCAGGTTGCAGTTTCATGACACGGTGCCCGAAAGCGCCGATGGCCGCCGCCGTTCATCGGCCTTCGTCACCCCCTCATCGGTCGCTGGCGGCAGCAATATGGTGATCGTCGTGCCCTTGCCCAGCGTGCTGGCAATATCCAGCCGACCGCGATGCCGCTCGATAATATGTTTGACGATGGCGAGGCCAAGCCCCGTGCCGCCCATCGCGCGGCTGCGGCCCGAATCGACGCGATAGAAACGCTCGGTCAATCGCGGCAGATGATCGGGGCCTATGCCTTCGCCCTCGTCCGCCACGGCCAGCCGCGTCATGCCGCTCGGTCCCTCGGTCAGCGTGACGCGGATCGGCGTGTCGGGTCGACCATATTTCACCGAATTGCCGATCAGATTATGCACCAGCTGCGACAATTGCGCCCGATCGCCCAACACGGGTGGCAACGAATGGGCGATCTCCATCTCCACATCGCGACCGCGCGGCCCATGGCTGGACCGGAATATGCCAACCACTTCGGCGACCAGTTCGGACAGATCGACCGCCCCGTCAGGCGCGCGATATTTTTCCGCCTCGATCCGCGAGAGCGAGATGAGATCGTCGATCAACCGCTGCATCCGCCGCGCTTCGCCATCCATGATCTTGAGGAAACGCTGCCGCGTCTCATGGTCCTTGCCCAGTTCGGGGTCGGCCAGCGTTTCGATGAAGCCCAATATCCCGGCCAGCGGCGTGCGTAGTTCGTGGCTGGCATTGGCGACGAAATCGACGCGCATCCGCTCCGCCGCATGGGTGCCGCTATGGTCGACCAGATGCACCAGCCGCCGCATCGACGTCACCGCGCCCACCGGTGCCACGCGCATCTGCCAGCGCTGCTCGCGACTGCCCAGGCCCACCAGTTCGATCATGAAGGGATCGGCCAGCGGCGCGGTGCTGGCCAGCCGTTCGGCGGCGGCGGGATGACGAATGGCGATCCGCGCATCATCCCCCTCTATGTGCGCGCCCAGCAAGCGTTGCGCCGCGCGATTGGCGCGCACGATCTTGCCCTTTTCCACCAGCATCAGCGGATCGGAAATCCCTTCCAGCAAGGTCGGAAAATCAGGATGGTCGATCAGGTCGGGCTGTTCGGGCGGCGGCGCGGGCTGGTCCGGCTCCGGGTCATGGCCGTGCGCCGCGATCAGCAGCACGACCAGCCCCGCTAGGATCGGCAGGGCAATGCCGACGGGCGAAGCGCCAAGCAACAAGGCGCCGCCCGTGCCCAGCATAAGCACGGCCAGCGACGCGGTGATTTGGGAAATGCTGAGTCGATTCATGGTTACCGCACTGGATTTGTCGCGCAAACACTGCGAAGACCTAAGTCCAATAGCGTGCAATCATTACGCTTTGGCAAGCGCGAGATGCGGAACAGGACGATATGAGCGAGCAGATGCCCGATCAGGACGGTCCCCAGATGGACGAAACCGCCGCTGAACCGGCAGTAGCTTCGCGTCGCCAACTGTTGATGGGCGGGGCCATGGCGGCGTCCGCCATAGTCTCGATCCGCCCCGCGCTCGCCAACACCGCCGCCTCGGTCCTGAACTGCACCATCCCCGTTCCCGACAATGGCCGGGCTGGCAATTTCATTGCACCCAACGGTCAGGTCGTGCCTGCGGGCACCCCCGGCGCATTCCCCGGCACCGGGCGCAGCTTCACCGGCGAACAGGTGAAACAGGCGCTGCGCGGCCGTCCGCTGCCCGGCACCAGCTATCAGCAGAACCAGGCCTATCTCAATTATATCCGCCGCCTCCAATCGGGGCAGAGCGGCTTCACCTGCTACGCCTCGCTGCAGATGCCGCGCTGAAACGCCGCTTTTCCGCGACTACCCTAGCTATAACGATCAGGACGAATACGGCTTTCCCGCGTTGAGGACGTCGAACCTGCGAAGGTTCGATCCAACGCAAGGGCAGCCCCATGTTCCACTTCCGCCAGTCCCCGGCGCATGCCCTGTCGGTCGCAGTCTATCTCTACGAGCCCGGCGATGGCGGGCTTGATCGGGTCGCGAT
>NZ_JPPQ01000069.1:2731742-2750663 GCF_000743655.1 Sphingobium sp. ba1 | reverse complement strand
CGGGCACGGCGGTCGGCTATGGCGAGGAAATCCGGCTGGGCGGCGTCACCATCCGCTATGTGCCTGCGGGTCATGTGCTGGGATCGGCGCAGATCGTGCTGACCCATGCGGGCGAGCGCGTCGTCGTGACCGGCGATTACAAGCGCCGTCCCGACCCCACTTGTCCCCCGTTCGAGCCGGTGCCCTGCGACATTTTCGTCACCGAAGCGACCTTCGGTCTGCCCGTCTTCCGCCATCCCGATACCGGCAGCGAGATCGACCGGCTGCTCGCCGCGCTCCACGCCAACCCTGACCGGAGCGTTTTGGTCGGGGCCTATGCGCTAGGCAAGGCGCAGCGGGTCATCTGCGAACTGCGCGCGCGCGGGCATAGCGACCCCATCTACCTCCATGGCGCGATGGAACGCATGTGTGCGCTCTATGCCGAACTCGGCGTCGAGATGGGCGACCTGCGCCCTGCCACCGGCGTCGCGGCCAAGGATATGCGCGGCGCGATCGTCGTCGCGCCACCCTCCGCGCTCAACGACCGCTGGAGCCGCTGCCTGCCCGACCCGATCACGGCCATGGCGTCAGGCTGGATGCGCGTGCGTCAGCGGGCGCGGCAGAAGAATGTCGAACTGCCGCTGATCCTGTCCGACCATGCCGACTGGGATGAGTTGACCGACACGATTCGCGAGGTCGCCCCCACCGAAACCTGGATCACCCATGGCCGCGAGGAAGCGCTGCTCCACTGGTGCATGACCCACCAGATCCGCGCCCGCGCGCTGGCGCTGGTCGGACGCGATGACGAGGAGGAGGAAGGGTGAACATGAATAGCGCCACCTTTCATCCGTTCGGGCTGAGCCTGTCGAAGCCCTTCTCTTTTCCTCAGAAGAAGAAAAGCCCTTCGACAGGCTCAGGGCGAACGGCAATCAAAGTCACATCATGAGATCCTTCTCCCAACTGCTCGACGCGCTCGTCTACACCCGCTCGCGCAATGGCAAGCTGGCGCTGATCGCCGCTTATCTCAGCGCCGCGCCGGACCCGGATCGCGGCTGGGCGCTCGCTGCCCTCACCGGCAATCTCGACCTCAAGGCGGTCAAATCCTCCGCCATTGGCGAGATGATCCGCGCCCGCGTCGATCCCGTCCTCTATGAAATGAGCCGCGACTATGTCGGCGATCTGGCCGAAACCGTCGCCTTGCTCTGGCCCCCGCCACCCAATGAACCGCCCGACCTGGACGATGGCACGCTGACACTCGCTACCGTGGTCGATCGCCTTCACGCCACCAGCCGCGCCGCCGCGCCCGACGTTTTGGCGCAGATGATGAACCATCTCGATGCGTCCGGCCGCTTCGCCCTGCTCAAACTCGCGACCGGGGGCTTGCGCGTCGGCATTTCCGCCCGCCTCGCCAAGACGGGTTTCGCACAGGCGTTCGGACTAGACGTCGATGATGTCGAACAGGTCTGGCATTCCCTGACCCCGCCCTATGCCGCATTGTTCGACTGGGCGGAGGGCCGCACCGAACGCCCCGACCCGTCGGGTACGCCCTTCTTCCGCCCTTTCATGCTCGCCCACCCGCTCGAAGCCGACAGCGTTGACCTCAGCGACTATGTCGCCGAATGGAAATGGGACGGCATCCGCATCCAGATCGTCGGCACGGGCAACGACACCCGCCTCTACAGCCGTGCGGGCGACGATATTTCCGCCAGCTTCCCCGAAATCGCCGCCGCCTTCACCGGCCATGCCGTGCTGGACGGCGAATTGCTGGTGCGCGGCGAGTTTCAGGGCGGCGAAGCGGCCAGTTTCAACGCCCTGCAACAACGGCTTGGCCGCAAGGTCGTCAGTGCCAAGATGCAGGCCGATTACCCCGCTTTCGTCCGCCTCTACGACCTGCTGCTCGAAGGCGACGAGGATTTACGCGCCCTGCCCTGGACCGACCGCCGCGCCCGGCTCGAAGCCTATATGCCGCAGCTCGACGCCACCCGCTTCGATCTGTCCGCCATCATCGACGCCGCCGATTTCGACGCGCTCGCCGACATCCGCGCCGGTGCCCGCGACGCCGCGATCGAAGGGGTGATGCTCAAGCGCCGCGATAGCCCCTATGTCGCCGGGCGCAAGGCCGCGCTCTGGTATAAATGGAAGCGCGATCCGCTGACCGCCGATTGCGTGATGATGTACGCCCAGCGCGGACACGGCAAACGCTCGTCCTTTTATTCCGACTATACGTTCGGCTGCTGGACGGCGGACGGCGAACTGCATCCGGTCGGCAAGGCCTATAGCGGCTTTACCGACGAGGAACTCAAGATGCTCGACCGCTTCGTTCGCCAGAATACGGTGGCGCGCTTCGGCCCGGTGCGGGAAGTCGAAAAGTCGCTGGTGCTGGAAGTCGCGTTCGACAGCATCCACGACAGCAAGCGGCACAAATCGGGCCTTGCCATGCGCTTTCCCCGCATCGCCCGGATCCGGCGCGACAAGCCTGCGGCAGAGGCGGATACGGTGGAGGAGTTGAAGAAGCTGGTGCGCTGAGCCTGCTTCACCAACACAAACGGGCCAGCAACGGGACTGTCCCGCCGCTGGCCCGCCGTCATTCATGTCACCCGACAGGGATCAGGGCATCAAGACCGTGTCGATGACATGAATGACGCCGTTGGACTGGTTGACGTCGGCGATGGTCACCTTGGACGTGCCGCCCTTGGCATCCTGCAGATACACGGCATCGCCATCCTTCCATGCGGTAAGTGGCTGGCCTTCCACCGTGGTCAGCGTTGCCTTGCCACCGGCGGCCTGTGCGGCGGCGATGATGTCGGCGGCGTTCATCTTGCCCGCGACAACATGGTAGGTCAGGATCTTCGTCAGCGTCGCCTTATTTTCCGGCTTCACCAGCGTATCGACCGTACCGGCGGGCAGCTTGGCAAAGGCGGCGTTGGTCGGCGCGAACACGGTGAACGGCCCGGCGCTCTTGAGCGTATCGACAAGGCCAGCGGCCTTGACGGCGGCGACCAGCGTCGTGTGATCCTTCGAATTGACGGCGTTATCGACGATATCCTTGGTCGGATACATGGCCGCGCCGCCGACCATCGGGTTCTTTCCCCTATGGTGATTGGCCAGGGCCGCGCCACTGACGGACAACAGGGTCGCGGCCAGCGCCAGCGAGACGTTCGAGAATTTCATGGGCTTACTTCCTCTTCCACGCATCGGCTTGATAGGGATGCGATGCCCTTACGCTTGCGGACTGGATAAGGTTGCGCCACTGCCCCTTAAGGCATGTGCTGTGCGCTCTGCCCAAGCATCTGACTTTGCGCTGTCACGCCAAGCCCCTATATGACCCTTTTAGCGCGCATGCCGCGTACAGGATATGGAGACGAGATTGAGCAAGGTTCTGGTCATCGGCGCAGGCGGCGTCGGGTCTGTCGCAGTTCACAAGATGGCGATGAACCCCGATATTTTCTCGCACATCACGCTGGCCAGCCGCCGCATCGTGAGTTGCGAGAAGGTCGCCGAATCGGTTCTGGCCCGCACCGGCGTCACCATCGACGTGGCGCAGGTCGATGCCGATGATGTCGCGGCCACCATCGCGCTCATTGAGAAGGTGCAGCCCAAGCTGGTCGTCAACCTGGCCCTGCCCTATCAGGATCTCAACATCATGGACGCGTGCCTCGCGACCAAGACCGACTATCTCGACACCGCCAATTACGAACCGCGCGACACGCCCAAGTTCGAATATGGCTGGCAATGGGCCTATCAGGATCGCTTCAAGGAAGCGGGCATCATGGCGTTGCTGGGTTCGGGATTCGACCCCGGCGTGACCAGCGTCTTCGCCAGCTACATCAAGAAGCATCTGCTCGACACGATCGACACGCTCGACATTCTCGACTGCAATGGCGGCGACCATGGCCAGCATTTCGCGACCAACTTCAACCCGGAAATCAACATCCGCGAAGTGACCGCGCCGTCGCGTCACTGGGAAGCGGGCGAATGGGTCGAAGGCCCGGCGCTCAGCCACAAGCAGACGTTCGACTTCGACCAGGTCGGCGAAAAGAATATGTACCTCATGTATCATGAGGAACTGGAAAGCCTCGCCAAATTCTATCCCGAAATCAAACGCATCCGTTTCTGGATGACGTTCGGCGACGCTTATTTGAAGCATCTCGAAGTCCTCCAGAATGTCGGCATGACCCGCATCGACCCGGTGATGTATGAGGGCAAGGAGATCATCCCGCTCCAGTTCCTCAAGGCCGTGCTGCCTGAACCATCGAGCCTGGGTTCCACCACCAAGGGCAAGACCAATATCGGCGACATCGCAACCGGCGTGAAGGATGGCGAGGCCAAGACCGTCTATCTCTATCAGGTGTGCGATCATGAGGACGCCTATGCCGAAACCGGCAACCAGGCAGTCAGCTACACCACCGGCGTCCCCGCGATGATCGGTGCCGCCATGATGCTGACGGGCGCGTGGCGCGGCGAAGGCGTGTTCAACATCGAACAGTTCGATCCCGATCCGTTCATGGACATGCTCAACAAACATGGCCTGCCCTGGCAGGTGAAGGAACTGGACGCGCCGCTTAACTTCTAACGCGCGGGCATCCCAGCCTGACTCCGTCATCCCCGCGCAGGCGGGGATCCATCTCCTGCCTAAGCCCTAGATGTGACGTCGGGAAATGGATTCCCGCCTTCGCGGGAATGACGAGGTTCTACCATGGAAACCAAAGCCGGCGATCCCGCCGCCTTCGCGCATTTCGATCTGTATCGCGTGCCTTCGCCCGCCTTCGTGGTGGATGAGGCCGCGATCCGGCGCAATCTGGCGATCCTCGCCGATGTTCGCGACCGCGCGGGCATCAAAGTGCTGGGCGCGCTCAAGGCCTTTTCCATGTGGTCGCTGGGCAGCGTCGTGGGCGAATATCTCGACGGCGTGTGCGCATCGGGCCTGTACGAAGCGCGCCTCGGCCGCGAGGAATATAAGGGCGAGGTCGCGACCTATTGCGCCGCCTACAAGCCCGACGACCTGGCCGAAATCCTCAAGATTTCCGACCATGTCATCTTCAACAGCCCCGGCCAGATCGCCCGCTTCAAGCCGCAGATCGACGCCGCCCGCGCGGCTGGGCATGATTTCGACATCGGCCTGCGCATCAACCCGCAAAACCCGGAGGGCGAGGTCGCCAAATATGACCCGTCGCAGCCGCACAGCCGCCTCGGCTTTCCCGTCAGCCAATTAACACCCGATCATCTTGCGGGCGTCGACGGCATTCATTTCCATAATCTGTGCGAACAGGATTTGGCACCGCTCGAACGCACCTGGGCGGCGGTCGAACCCCATATCCTACCGCATCTTTCGACCCTCAAATGGCTGAATTTCGGCGGCGGTCACCACATCACCCGCGCCGATTATCAGCGCGACGATCTCGTCGCCTTTCTCCAGGGCGTGAAGGCTAAGACCGGCCTCACACTATACCTGGAACCGGGCGAAGCTATGGCGCTCGACGCAGGCATATTGGTCGGCGAAATTCTCGACGTGATCGACAATGGCATGCCTGTCGCCATCACCGACATCTCCGCCACCTGCCACATGCCCGACGTGATCGAGGCACCCTATCGCCCCGCGATGCTGCATGAGCCGAGCGAAGGCCCGCTGGTCCGACTCGGTGGCCCCTCCTGCCTTGCCGGGGACATTATCGGCGATTACCGAATCCCCGGTGGCGCGGAACCCGGCGCGCGTATCGCCTTCCTTGACCAGGCCCATTATTCGATGGTCAAGACCAATAGCTTCAACGGCGTGCCCCTGCCCGCCATCTGGCTTTGGAACTCGTCCACCGACGATCTCCGGCAAATCCGGGCCTTTTCCTATCAGGACTTCAAGGCCCGTCTCTCCTGACGCACGCTTCGCGCGACCTTGCGCAACAAAATTTTCATATGCGCTTTACAGGGGAGACCCCTCCGCATATAGCGGCCGTCCGCTGCCCCATGGGACTTCCACCGCAAGGCAGCTTCTTTCACCTTGACTACACTGGAGGTCCCTTGAATTGCACAAGCATCCTAGCGCGCTGGGGGTAGCAACCGCCCTCACACCGGCAGCACCGGTAACGCTTATTCGTCCCCAAGCTGCGGCTCGGGCAGCCCGATTCTTCGTCGAGAAGTTTCCGGGGCGCTCGCTCTATGCGGTGAAGGCGAACCCCTCGCCCGATTTGCTTCGGACATTGTGGGACAGCGGTATCTCGCACTATGACGTTGCTTCCATCGCGGAAGTGCGCCTCGTCGCCGAAACGCTGCCGGACGCGAAGCTTTGCTTCATGCATCCGGTCAAGGCTGAAGAAGCCATTGCCGAAGCCTATGCCGTCCATGGCGTTCGCACCTTCTCGCTCGACACGATCGACGAGTTGGAAAAGATCATGCGCGCCACCAATGATGCGACCGATCTGGAACTGTGCGTCCGTCTGCGCGTGTCGTCCGAGCATAGCGAACTGTCCCTCGCGTCGAAATTTGGCGCGGAACTGGGCGAGACCCGCGATCTGCTGATGGCCACCCGTCAGGCCGCCGATGCCTTGGGCATCTGCTTCCATGTCGGCAGCCAGGCGATGAGCCCGCAGGCCTATAGCGACGCGATCGAACGCGTCCGCGCGGCGATCGTCGATGCGGCCGTGACGGTCGACATCATCGATGTCGGCGGCGGCTTTCCGTCCATCTATCCCGGCATGGAGCCGGTCGCGCTCGAAAATTATTTCGACGCGATCCACCGTGGCTTTGAAAGCCTGCCGGTCAGCTATTCGTCCGAATTGTGGTGCGAACCCGGCCGGGCCTTGTCCGCCGAATATAGCTCCATCATCGTCCGGGTAGAGCGCCGTCGCGGCACCGAACTCTACATCAACGACGGTGCCTATGGTGCCTTGTTCGATGCGGCGCATATCGGCTGGCGCTTCCCCGTCGCGCTGCTGCGCGAAGAGGATAGCATGGCGGAGCAGACCGGCTTCTCCTTCTACGGCCCGACCTGCGACGATATGGACCATATGGTCGGTCCGTTCATGCTGCCCGCCGATGTCGGCGTCGGCGACTATATCGAGATCGGCATGTTGGGTGCTTATGGCGCGGCGATGCGGACCGGCTTCAACGGCTTCACGTCGGAAGCGACGATCGAAGTGGAGGATGCGCCGATGGCCAGCCTCTATGCCGAAGCCGTACCCGCCCGCCGTCGCGCAACCGTCATCAAGCTGGGCTAAACCGACCTCGGTTTCCCTGTTGGAGAGGATGCCAGTCCCTCGCCGCTCCCCCTGCGGCGAGGGACTTTTTTATCGGTGGAAGATGCCGACCATCTCGACATGGGTGGACCAGCGGAACTGCCCGACCGGGCGCACGCTCTCCAGGCGATAGCCGCCCGCGATCAGATGCACCGCGTCGCGCGCGAAACTCGCCGGATTGCAGGAGACATAGGCGATCACCGGCACGGTCGAGGCCGCCAGTTGCATCACCTGTTCCCTCGCGCCCGCGCGCGGCGGGTCCAGCACGACGGCGGCAAAACGGTTGAGTTCCTCCGGCGTCAGCGGACGTCGGAACAGGTCGCGATGATCCGCCACCATCCGCCGCTGCGCCCGCTGCCCCGCCAGCTTGAGCGCGAGCAGCACATCACGCGCGCCCTCGGCCGCATAGACGGGCCTCTTCGCACCCAGCGCCAGCGCGAAGGTGCCGAGGCCACTGAACAGGTCGGCAATCGCCCCCGTCTCCGGCATCGCATCGCGCACCGCTGCGACCAGCGCCGCTTCGCCATCGGGCGTCGCCTGCAAGAAGGAGAAAGCCGGAAAGCCGACCGCCACGCCGCCGAACGTCACCGTCGTCGCTTCGGGTTCCCAGCGCGTTTGCGGCCCGTCGCCCTCGTCGATCGTCAGCCGGGCAAGCCCATGGGTCCGCGCGAAATCGCCCAGCCCTTCGTCCGCCGCCAATCCCTCGACCTGCACTCCTTCCAGCAGCAGGTCGACGCCCTGGTCGATCAACGACATGCGGACATGCGCGGCCCGCTTGTCCGGCAGGATCAGCGCCAGCAAATCCCGCAACGGCGCCAGCAGCGCGAACAGGCGCGGGTCGAGCACCGTACACATGGTCAGGTCAATCAGCGTGTGGCTGCCCGCCTCGGCAAAGCCGATGATGATCTTGCGCCCCGATCGCGCCGCCCGCAGCGACGCGCGCCGCCGCGTCATCGGCGGCGACAGATGGGCGGGCAGCACCGTCTGCGCCGTCACCCCTTGTCCGGCGAGCGCCCCGACCACCCGCCCGGTCACGAAATCGGACAGGCTGGCGTCATCGAGATGCTGTAGCTCGCAGCCGCCACAGGCCGGAAAATGCACGCAGGGCGGCGCGACATGATGGGGTCCGCGCTCAACCATGCCATCGGGCAAGAGCCGGTCGCCCGGTGCGGTCAGCGCCGCGTGGCGGCCATCGGCGGTGATGCCATCGCCCTTGGCGGCGATACGGATGATGATGTCTGGGTCGCTGTCTGTCACAATCGCGCGGCGATAGCCGCTGGCAGCGCATCAGGCAAATCATCGGCAACGAACGCCGCGTCCGACCGCCGCGCGGCATCACCATGCAGCCATACCGCCTCGCTCTCGGCACGAAACGGATCGCCCGTCACCGCCAGCCGCCCGGCGACCAGCCCGGCCAGCACATCGCCGGTCCCGGCAGTCGACAGCCAGCTCGAAGCGCCTGCCGCCACGGCAACCCGTCCATCCGGCGCAGCGATCACGCTGTCCGCGCCCTTGTAGATCACCACCGCGCCGCTTTGCGCCGCCGCCGCCCGCGCGCGATCAATCTTGCTGCCGGGCAGGTCGCCGAACAGCCGTCGAAACTCGCCTTCATGCGGCGTCAGGATCGCGCCGCGCGGAATGGCATCGACAGCCAACAGCGTCAGCGCATCGGCATCCAGCACTAGCCGATGGCCCGCCGCCACCACTGCCGCCAGCCGATCACGCGCCACCGCATCGCGTCCCAAGCCCGGCCCGACCAGCACAACAGCGATTCGCTCATCGTCCAGCGCCCTCGCAACGTCCGCCGCCGTCTGCGCCTGCTGATGAATGATGGCATCCGGTCCGGTCACCGCCCCATCCATGGCGAACAGCCGAACCATGCCAGCACCCGACATCGCCGCCGATCGCGCCGCCAGCCGCGCCGCGCCGGGCATGGATCCACCGACCACCGCCACCAGGCCGCGTGTATATTTATGCGTATCCGCCCCCGGAGCCATGAGCCGGGGCGGCCCCAGCCGGTGAACCTGATCCGGCGCAGAAATGCCAATCGGCGCAGTGATCAGCCGCTCGAAACAGCCCGCCGCCGGATAGAGAAGATGCGCGGGCTTGAGCGCACCTAACGCGATGCAAAGCCCAAAGCGCGGCACGGCGGAAAGAAGCGCACCGCTATCCGTCTCCACCCCGCTCGGCAGGTCGATGGCATAGCTATGGCTCGCCGCGTTGGTCAGTTCAGCCAATCGCGCGACAGCCGCCCCGTCCAATCCGCGCGACAGGCCGGTGCCGAACAGCGCATCCACCAGCTGGCTCGCAGGTGCGGCCATCGCCAACTCCTCGACCGGCCCGCCCCATTCGGCGCGGGCGCGCTGGCTCGACGGCGTGCGGCTCTCGCCCAGCGCCGCCACCCGCACCGCCACGCCCCGTTCGCGCAGCAACCGCGCAATCACATAGCCATCGCCGCCATTATTGCCCGGCCCGCACAAGACCAGCGTGTCGCGCAGTCCACCTGCCCGCCAGATGATCGCGGCAGCCGCCGCGCCTGCGCGCTCCATCAGCGCATAGTCCGGGACACCCGACGCAAACACCGCCTGCTCCGCCGCCCGCATCTGCGCAGCGGTCAGGATCGGCGTGCCCGTCATCGGGGCGCGGCCCCCGCCACTTGAACCGGCATGCGGTAGCGGTCACCGCCGATGCGGATTTCGATCTGATCCTTGTCGATCAACTGGAGCTTGGCTTCCTCGGCGCCGTCAGCGGCCTCAAGCCCCCGGCCATCGTCCAGCACCGTGAAGCGGCGAAACCCGCCATCGGGATGCCGGATCGTCAGCTTACTGCCCGCCCGCTCCACCGCACAATCCCGCGCCCAGGCCGCATCAGGCCCGATCGCACATTCCGCCATGCCGTCATCAACGCGCGCGTCCGGCCCATTTCCCAACACCGAGGGGTCGGCCCCGCACGCCGAAAGGCTCAGCAACAGCCCCCAATAGCCGTGACGCCTCATGTCAGCGCACTCCGGCAAGCCAGCACCACCGGTCCCAGCAGATCGGCAAAGCGTCGCTGCCCCGCCGGGTCCGCGACCAAATCCTGCCGCATCTCGATACCCAGATACGGGATGCCATTGGCTTCGGCATGGCGGTTCATCGTCGCATTGAGCAGCTTGCCCGAATAGGGCTGCTGGTCGCCGACGATCAGCCCTGCCGCCTCCAGCAAGGGAATGGCGATTCGCGCTGCGCGATCATCCTCGCCATAGAGGATGCCGATCTCCCACGGCCGCTGCTCCGGGTCGCTCGCCAGCCGGGGGGTGAAACTGTGGACGGACAGGATGAAGGGCGAGGCCATCATGGCCAGTCGCTGCCCGATCGCATGATGATAGGGATGATAAAAGCGCCGCATCCGGTCGGACAGGTCAGCAGCGCGGTTGCCTGATATCACATGGCCATCGCTCATCACCGGCAACAGGCCGGGCGCATCCTCTTCGCGGTTGAGGTCGATCACCAGCCGCGACACGCCGCCCAATGTTGCCGTGCCACCCAATTGCGCAGCGAGCAGCCGACTGACCGCCGCCACGCCAATGTCGATCGCAATATGGTTGGCACGCAGCACCGGGTCGATGCCAAGATCGATATCCTTCGGCACATGCGCCGACGCATGATCGGTAACGATCAGCAGGTCCAGCCCACCCGCTTCGACCAGGGTAAAGGCCTCGCTCATGCCACGCCGATCCGTGTTTCCATCACCCACCAATCGGGATGGGCGATGCGCACCGCCATTGCTGCGTCGGCCAAAGCGGCGTCATCCGCGAACAAGGCAAAGCAGGTCGCGCCCGATCCCGACATACGGGCAAGGACCAGCCCCGGTTGCGCGTTGAGACAATCTAGCACCTCCGCAATCACCGGAGCCACCGCAATCGCCGGTGATTCCAGATCATTGCGGCCCGAACCTGTCAGCGCATCCAAGCTCCCGGCATCAAGCGGCCCACGATCCTGCCTGTCCCACCCGGCAAAGACCTGCCCCGTTGGCACGGCAACGCCCGGATTGACCAGCAGCATCGCCATGCCCGCCAGCCCCTCGACCGCATGCCGAGCAAGTCCCTCGCCCCGCCCCGTGACCAGTTGCGTCACGCTGGCGATGCAAGCCGGCACGTCCGATCCCAGATCGAGCGCCAGCGCCGCCAGTTCCCGCTCCTCGATGCGGACATCCCACAGCCACACCAGCAGTCGCAAGGTCGCGGCGGCATCGGCCGATCCGCCACCAATTCCGGACGCCACCGGCAAGATCTTGGTCAACCGGATCGCCGCACCCCGCTGTTCACCGAGATAGGATTGCAACGCCCGCGCCGCCTTCACCACCAGATTGCCCGGCCCCGCATCCAGCGCGCCGCCGAACGGCCCGTCGATCATCAGGTCGATCGCGCCATCATCCGTCGCCTGGCCGATCAGCCGGTCGCCATGCTCGGCAAAAACGAACAGGCTTTCCAGCGCATGATAGCCATCGTCCCGCCGCGCCCGCACATGCAGCGCGACATTGACCTTGGCATAAGCGGTTTCGACGAAGCTATCGGCCTCCAGTTCCGCGTCAGGGTGCGGCATATTCGGGCTTCAATCCTTCCTTGGTCTTGGCGGCAATCCGCGTCGCCACGTCGCCCTCCGCATGGATCGACGCCGCGGCCCAGGCATAGCGCGCTTCATAGCGTCGCCCGGCGGTCCACAGCGCGTCGCCCAGATGCTCGTTGATGGTCACGTCGGCCGGGGCGCCCGCTGCCGCCCGTTCCAGCACGGGGACGGCGGCTTTGACGTCGCCCGTGACGAACTGCGCCCATCCCAGCGAATCGGTAATGGACGGGTCTTGCGGCTTGAGCGCACTTGCCTTTTTGAGCATGTCGAGCGCCGCCGCGACATTCTGACGCCGCTCGATCTGCGCATAGCCCAGATAATTGAGGATGACCGGCTCATTGGGCGCCAGCGCCGCAGCCCGTTCCAGCACCGCGCGCGCTTCGTCCCAGCGCTTGCCCTGTTCCAGCGCACTGCCTTCGAACAGCAGCAGCGACCAGGGCGGGGCCGCATCGCCAAAACGCGCCTGCGCCGCGCGAAACGCGCCTGCTGCGCCATCGAAATCCTTCTGCTCGGCGAGCAGGCGGCCCAGCCGCACATGGCGCTCCGCCTCCGCGTCAGGCTCCACCGCCAGCGTGCGCGCGAGCGTCAGCGCCGCGTCCATCTGGCCATCGGCCGCCAGCGCGTCCACCCGCTCCGCTTGCGCCAGCGCGCCATACCAACCGGCAGGCGGCACCTTGTCCACTTGCGCGATCGCGGCTTTGGCAAAACCCGCGACCGTCAACAGCCGCGCGGCAATGATATGATTTTCCGGCGAATCAGGATCGGCAAAGGTCGCGATCCGCGCCAGCCGCAGCGCCAGCCCAACGCCCTCCCGATCCGACCCGATATCCACCGCCAACCGCGCCAGCAACCGCGCATAGCCCTGCGCCGGGGTCAGTGGCGCAGCCTTGATCCTGCGTCGCTCGATCTCGGCCCGCGCCTGTCTGAAATGCGCCTGGCCCGGTGGCAACAGCAGCAGCGCTTCCGCCTTGGCCTTGCGCCCCGCCAATTGGGTGGCGAAGGACAGGCGCAACCCGGCATCGGCGGGCCGCAATGCGATCGCGCGACGCAGCGGCGGCTTCGCGCCTTCGATGTCCCCCGCGTTCAACGCCAGCAGCGCCTGATGTTCATCGACATAACGCTGCGCTAACGCCGCGAATCGATCCTTCGCATCAATGGCGAGCGGCACGGAACCACCTTCGCCCATCGCGATCCAGCTCCGCAAAATCGGGCCGAGAAAGGCGAAATTGCCCTCCTCTTCCATCCGGTCGGCCAGCGTCGCGGCGGCAACCCAGTTGCGCTGCTCCAGCGCCTCGCCGATCCGCAACAAGGTGCCATCGCGCGGCAACAAGCCCGCCTGGTCCAGCAAAGCCGCTGATCGCAGCGCCAGCGCCTTGTCCCCGCTCTCCAGCGCCTGAACATAGGCGCGTTCGGCGATCTCGACCCGGTCGGGGTCGAGTGCCAGCGCCTCGCCATAATGGGCGACGGCGAGCGCCAGCGCGCCGTCGCTATCCGCCAACCGCGCCTGCGCGTAAGTGTGCAGCGCGCTTTGCGGATCGACCGATGCCCCGGCGGCGGCCGGGATCATCAGCGAGAGAGACAGGATCAGGCGCTTACATATTGGGATAATTCGGTCCTCCGCCGCCTTCGGGTACGACCCAATTGATATTCTGGGTCGGGTCCTTGATATCGCACGTCTTGCAGTGGACGCAATTCTGCGCGTTGATCTGGAAACGGGGATTGCCCTCTTCCTCACCCACCACTTCATAGACGCCTGCCGGACAATAACGCTGCGCCGGTTCGTCATAAAGGGGCAGATTATAGCTGATCGGGATCGCCGGGTCCTTCAGCTGCAGATGGACCGGCTGGTCCTCCTCATGATTGGTGTTCGACAGGAACACCGAGGACAGGCGATCGAAGCTGACCACGCCATCGGGCTTGGGATAGGCGATCTTGGCGCAGGCGTCCTTGTGCCAGATCTTCTCATTGTCGGGCTTGTGCTTCATCGTGAAGGGCAGGCCGATCTTGAGCGTCCGCATCCACATGTCGATGCCCGCCAGCAGCGTGCCGGTCGTGCCGCCAAATTTGGACAGCAGCGGTTCGGCATTTTTGACAAGCTTCAATTCGTCGGCGATCCAGCTCGACCGCACGGCGGCGTCATAGTCGGTAAGGCTGTCACTCGTCCGTCCCGCCTGCACAGCGGCAAAGGCGGCTTCGGCCGCCAGCATGCCCGACTTCATCGCCGTATGCGTGCCCTTGATGCGGGGCACGTTAACAAAGCCAGCAGAACAGCCGATCAGCGCGCCGCCGGGGAAGTCCAGCTTGGGCACTGACTGCCAGCCGCCTTCGTTGATTGCGCGCGCACCATAGGACACACGACGACCGCCTTCGAGAAACTTGCGGATGTCGGGATGCTGTTTCCAGCGCTGAAATTCTTCGAACGGGTAGAGATGCGGGTTGCGGTAACCCAGTCCCACAACGAAGCCCAATGCCACCTGGCCATTGGCCTGATGATAGAGGAAGCCGCCGCCATAGGCATCGGTCAGCGGCCAGCCCTGACTGTGGATCACCAAGCCGGGCTGATGCAGCGCCGGATCAATGTCCCACAATTCCTTCATGCCCAGGCCATAGACCTGCGGCTCGCTGTCCGCGTCCAGCGCAAACTGGCGCTTCAAGATCTTAGTGAGGTGCCCGCGCGCGCCTTCGGCGAAGAAGGTATATTTGGCGTGGAGTTCTAGGCCGGGCTGATAATCGCCCTTATGCTTGCCTTCGCGATCGACACCCATGTCACCGGTGGCGACACCCTTCACGCTGCCATCTTCATGATAGAGGATCTCGGCGGCGGCAAAGCCGGGGAAGATTTCGACGCCCAGCCCCTCGGCCTGCTCAGCCAGCCAGCGGCACAGATTGCCCAGCGATCCGGTATAGGTGCCCTTATTATGCATCCAGCCCGGCGTCATGATGTGCGGCATGGCCATCTTGCCGGACTTGGTCAGGAACCAATGCTGGTTGTCGGTCACCGGCGTTTGCGCCAGCGAACAGCCCATGTCGCGCCATTGCGGCAGCAACTCATCGAGCGCCTTGGGATCGATCACCGCGCCCGACAGGATATGCGCCCCGATTTCGGAGCCTTTTTCCAGTACGCACACGGCCAGCTCCTGGCCCGCGTCAGTGGCAAGCTGTTTCAGCCGGATCGCCGCAGACAGTCCAGCTGGTCCACCGCCGACGATGACGATGTCATAGGGCATCGATTCCCGTTCGCTCATAGTCCCTCCATATCGGCGTCCGGCGGGCTGCACCCCGATCTTCCGATCGCCTTATTACTCCAACACTCTACCATCACAGGCGATGAAGCACCTTGACCCCCTCGTCAACCTCTGGCCCTTAGGAGCATATGCGGGGATCAATGCAGGACAATGCGGCGCTGGGTGCCGACGCCTATCTGGCGTGGTGGCAGCTTGCCGGCGTGGAAGGCGCGGTGGCGGAAACGCCCGTCAACTGGTTGCGTCCGGTCTTGGCCGCTACGGCATCAGCGGCGCAATCGAGCGTCCCGATTGCTCCCCCAGTCGCCAAACCGCAGGATTTGCAGGCGTTTCAGACGTGGCTCGCAAGCGATGCGGGGCAGCCCGAACAACGCTGGGCGGGCCGCGCGATTCTGCCGACCGGGCCGATCGATGCGCCCTTGATGATCGTCACCGACATGCCCGATCCCGCCGATATCGAGCAAGGAATGCTATTGGCCGATCGGGCGGGTGCCTTGTTCGATTCGATGCTGCGCGCCATCGGCCTCGACCGGGCACATTGCTATATCGCCTCCCTGTTTTTTGCCCGCCCGCCCGGCGGCATGGTGGAGGCAAGCGACATCGCGAGCGCCGCCACGCGCATGGCCACCCATGTCCATCTCGCCCGGCCCCGCCGCCTGCTTCTGCTCGGCGATCGGACGATCCGTGCGCTGATGCAGACGGGCGGTGGCGAGGCGTCTACTGCTTTACCCGGCTTTAACCATGATGGCGGCATTGTGCCCGTCGTCGCCACATTTCACCCCCGCCTGCTGCTCACGCAACCAGCGGCCAAGGCGCAATGCTGGCGCGCTTTGCAAAGCCTTATCGAGGAAACCGACCATGACTAGAGCCGCGACGCGCCTGTCCTGCCTGGCCCTGTTCGCAATGGGTGTTGCCGCCGCGCTGCCCGTGTCGGCGGAAACGACCGGCACCTTGCCGCCGGCATCGGCGGCTTTGGTCAGCAACTCCCCGCTTGTCCTGTCGGACGGGGACAAGGCCCGCTATCGCAGCATCTTCGTCGCCCTGCGCGATCAGAAATGGTCCGACGCCCGCGCGATGATCGACGCGCTGGACGCGAAGGATGCTATGCAGCCGCTGGCGTTGTCCGAACTCTATCTCGCAAAGGGATCGCCCAGGGTCGAACTGTTCGACCTGCTCGACCTGGTGAACAAAGCCGCCTGGCTCCCCAAGGCCGACCAACTTTCCCGCCTGGCGCAAAAGCGCGGCGCGACCATCCTGCCGATCCTGCCGCAAGTGCAGAAGATGGTCTGGCTGGGCGCCGCCCCCCGCCGCGAATATGTCGCCGCGGTCAAGACCGACATGCTGGCCCAGGCGCTCGCGGGCCAAATTCAAACGTACATCAAAGCGGACAACCCCATCGGCGCCGAAGCGCTGCTGGCAAGCGGCGAAGCGGGCCTGACGCCTGAAGGCCTGACTGAGGTACGCCAGCGGGTTGCCTGGGCCTATTATATCGAAAGCGACGATAGCAATGCCCGGCGCATGGCCGCGCGCGCGTTGGAAGCGCGGGCTGGCGGCGACTGGAGCGTACAGGCCCACTGGACCGCTGGCCTTGCCGCCTGGCGTCAGAATGACTGTCGCGCCGCCGCCCCGTCCTTCGCCAATGTCGCGGCGCTGGCCGGTAACAACGACATGCGCGCGGCCGGTGCCTATTGGGCGTCGCGCGCCTATATGGTGTGCGGCGAAGCGGACAAGGTCCAAAATTATCTCAAGCTCGCCAGCCGGTCGGAAGAGACCTTTTACGGTCTGCTGGCCCGCGAATCGCTTGGCCTGCCACTCGGCGCTGCGCCTGTCACCAACCGGTTCGGCGCGTCCGAATGGCAATTGCTCAAGGACAGCCCCAATGCCCGCGCCGCCATTGCGCTGAGCGCCATCGGCGAAAACGCCCGTGCCGAAGAATTGCTGCGCCATCAGGCGAAGATTGGTGGCACCGGCCATTATGACGCACTGATCCGCCTCGCCAGCGCGCTCAGCCTGCCCGAAACCCAATTATGGCTCGCCCATAACGGCCCCGCTGGCAAGCAGCCCGAAAGTTTCGCC
This sequence comes from Sphingobium sp. ba1, assembly GCF_000743655.1. Classification (NCBI taxonomy): domain Bacteria; kingdom Pseudomonadati; phylum Pseudomonadota; class Alphaproteobacteria; order Sphingomonadales; family Sphingobiaceae; genus Sphingobium; species Sphingobium sp. ba1. The sequence goes on along the minus strand of NZ_JPPQ01000069.1, from coordinate 2,733,533 downwards.
CGCTTCCCCGCCCCCAACTGGCAGCCCGATGGCGGCTGGCGCGTCGACCCGGCGCTGATCTACGCCCACACCCTACAGGAATCGGGCTTCCGATCGCAGGTCGTTTCGAGCGCAGGCGCGCGCGGCCTGATGCAGGTGCGGCCCGGCACCGGCAGCGACATGGGCCTCGCCTCGGCTGACCAATTGTTCGTGCCGTCGACTAACATGGAATTTGGCCAGCGCTATCTCGAAGCGCTGCGCGACATGAGCGCGACCGGCGGACTGCTGCCCAAGGTCATGGCGGCGTATAATGCCGGGCCGATGCCTGTCGAACGCTGGAACAGCGAAGTGAAGGACAAGGGCGACCCGCTGCTCTTCATGGAATCGCTACCCTATTATGAAACCCGCGCCTATGTGAACATCGTCATGCGCAATTACTGGATGTATCAGATCCAGGGCAAGGGCAGCGCCGATTGCCTGACCGGCATGGCCCAGGGCTTGTGGCCGACCTTCCCGACTTCCAAGGGCATGAAGCTGGTGCGGCTGAGCAAGGCCGATGGGCGTGGCAGCATGGGTGGCGGTTCGGACTGATGCCGATCGATGAAAGCCGGGCCTTCATCCCTGTACGCATCGCTGTACTGACAGTGTCGGACACGCGCGGACTGGCCGATGATCGCTCCGGCGACGCGCTGGTCGAACGGCTGGAAAAAGCGGGCCATATCCTCGCCGGTCGCTATGTCGAACGCGACGACAAGGCGGCGATCGTGGCACGACTGCACACCTGGATCGACGACCCGAAGGTCGACGTGATCCTGACCACCGGCGGCACCGGCGTTACCGGGCGCGACGTGACCCCCGAAGCGGTGGCGCAGGTGCAGGACAAGGAAATTCCGGGTTTCGGCGAACTGTTCCGTTGGCTCAGCTATCAGAAGATCGGCACCTCCACGATCCAGTCCCGCGCCACCGCCTGCGTCGCGCGCGGCACCTATATCTTCGCCCTGCCCGGCTCCACCGGCGCGGTGAAGGATGCCTGGGACGGCATATTGATCACCCAACTCGACAGCCGGTTTCGTCCCTGCAATTTTGTCGAACTGATGCCGCGCCTCAACGAGCGCTGAGACGCCCCTTCCCTGCCGTGCGGGGATGACAAAAGCGCGTCGCTCTGGCATCCGCGCTTCCCAGCACAACAGGGACGGCGTCTTCATGATCAGCATCGGAATTTTCGGGGCCGCAGGCCGCATGGGGCAGACAATCGCCGCAGTCGCGACGGAAGCGGGCTTGGGCCTGGCGGGCGGCACCGACCGCGCAGGCAGCGGCGAGATCGCACCGGGTATCCCGATCACGACCGATGTCGCAGCACTGGCCCAGGCAAGCGACGTGCTTATCGATTTCTCCGTCCCCGGCGCGCTGTCCGCCCATCTCGATGCCTGCATCGCCGCCCACAAGCCGATCCTGATCGGCACGACCGGGCTGGAGCCTGTCCATCACGCGCTGATCGATCAGGCGGCGCTGGTCATTCCCGTGCTCCAGACCGGCAATACATCGCTCGGCGTCAACCTGCTCGCCGCCCTCGTGGAACAAGCCGCCGCTGGGCTGGGGGACGACTGGGATATCGAAATCGTGGAGATGCACCACCGGCACAAAGTCGATGCCCCTTCCGGCACCGCCCTGCTGCTCGGTGAGGCGGCAGCGCGCGGACGCGGTATCGACCTTGCCGACCATAGCGAACGCGGCCGCGATGGCATTACAGGCGCACGGGCCAAGGGCGCGATCGGCTTTGCCGCCTTGCGCGGCGGATCGGTGGCGGGCGAC
>NZ_JPPQ01000069.1:2728254-2731732 GCF_000743655.1 Sphingobium sp. ba1 | reverse complement strand
GCTTGCTGAAGGCACCCGCCAACAACGGCAAGGGCACGATCATCGGCGCGGAAGCCACCGCGTCGCTGCCCTTCAAGCTGTTCACCGAGACCCTTGATGGTTTCGGCCTCTTCGCCAGCGGCTCCTACACCCACAGCGAAGTCAAATATGGCAGCAATCCCGGAGCGACCGTGACCCTGCCGGGCCTCTCCAAATGGGTCGCCAGCGGCACCGCCTATTTCGAACGCAGCGGCTTCCAGGCACGGGTCAGCTATCGCTACCGCTCATCTTTCCTGGGCGAAGTCGCTGGCCTGTCGGCAGCCCCCACCTTCCGCACGGCCGAGGCGGAGGGCATATTGGACGCGCAGATCGGCTATGAATTCCAGTCGGGTCCGCTCACTGGCCTGTCGATCCTGCTCCAGGGCAAGAACCTGACCGACCAGCCCTTCGTCACCTACCAGAATGACGATCCGCGCCAGGTCATCGACTATCAACGCTATGGCCGCGATTATTATCTGGGCCTCACCTACAAATTCTAACGCTTCTCAAATCCTCCCCCGGCGGGGGAGGATGACCCTCTGATCTGCCTGACTGCACGCAGGCAGTGCCGGGACCGCCGCTTCTTTCAGGAGAGGGCGGTCCCTTTTTTTGAAACATTGCCGATTTCCACCGTTCGGGCTGCGGGACCGTGTGAAACGCGATCAGGCGGTCATCCGGCTGACCAACCGTGGCGCCAGCAGCGTCGGCGTCACTGGCTTGCCCTTGATCTGGGCGATCAGCGCATCGACCAGCACTTCGCCTGCAAGCAGATAATCCTGCGCAACCGTGGTTAGCGGCGGGCGCGTCAGGCTGACCGCGGGAATATCGTCGAAACCGATCATCGCCACATCGTTCGGCACCGTCATCCCCGCCTCCTCCAGCGCGCGCATCGCGCCGATCGCGATCAGATCCGACCCGGCGAAAATAGCATCGAACGGAATGCCGCGCGCGATCAGGCGGCGCGCCGCCTCATGGCCGGAATGTTCGATCGACAGGGCATCGACATGCAGCCCCGGATCGACCGGCAGGCCGGCCTCCACCATCGCCTCGGTCAGCCCCGCATAACGGTCGCGAAATTCGGGATAGCGGTTGGACGCATCGCCCAGAAAGGCAATCGAGCGGCGGCCGCGTTCGATCAGGTGCCGACCCGCATCGCGCCCACCCTGCCGATTGTCGCATCCGATGGTCATGCCCAACGCAAGGTCATCGACCGAACCCCAGCGGACGAAATGCGTCCCCTGCGCCACCAGCTGTTCCAGCCGGACGCGGTAAATCTCGTAATTGCCATAGCCGAGCAGGATGATGCCGTCGGCCTTGCGGCTATCCTCATAATCGACATGCCAGTCGGTCGATAATTGCTGAAAGGATGTCAGCAGGTCATAGCCCCGCTTGGCGCAGGTTTGCAGGATCGGCCCCAGCATCGACAGGAAGAAGGGATTGATCCAGCTTTCGTCGGGCAGCAGATCCTCGAAGAATAGCAGCGCCAGCGTATTGCTCTTTCCCCGGCGCAGCGATGACGCATTCTTGTCCACCGCATAATTGAGCTGGCGGGCGATCGCCTCGATCCGCTTGCGCGTCCCCTCGCTGACCGTGGGGTCGCCGCGCAGCGCGCGCGATACGGTCGGCTGGGAAACGCCGGCCAATGTCGCGATGTCGAACGACGTAATTTTCTCATTGACGGCCATTGCCTGATCCTACGCCGCTCCGGCACGCTTGGAAAGCCGGGCTTTGAATACGTATGTCGCATCCTTGGCCGCACCGACAAAGACCGACTAAGAAGGGGGCATAAGACCGCGGCGATCAGGCCAGTGCGGGCCAGAGGAGGAAGAGGAATGCCAAAGCGCAATCCCATGCTGTTCGCCGCGCTGATGGCGCTGGCCACCCCCGCCCTGTCCGCATCCGCCGCCCCGCCAGCTCCCGCAGATTTTCGCGCGCGCCTGCCGGAGGATGAGATCATCTATTTCGTCCTGCCCGACCGCTTCGACAATGGCGATCCGCGCAATGACAAGGGCGACTTTGGCGGCGACCGGCTGACCCATGGCTATGACCCCACGGCCAAGGGTTTTTTCCATGGCGGAGACCTCAAAGGCCTGATCCGACGGCTAGACTATATCCAGGGACTGGGCGCGACCGCCATCTGGGTCGGCCCCATCTTCCGCAACAAGCCGGTGCAGGGCGCCAAGGGCCAGGAAAGTGCGGGCTATCACGGCTATTGGATCACCGACTTCACCCATGTCGATCCGCATTTCGGCACCGACGCCGATTTCGCGGCACTGGTGAAGGCCGCCCATGGGCGGGGCATGAAAGTCTATATGGACATCATTGCCAACCACACCGCCGACGTCATCCAATATCGCGAATGCGCCGTTTCCGCCTGCACCTACCGCTCGCGCGCGGACTATCCCTATCAACGGCGCGGCGGCGTCACCGGCCAGCCGATCAATCCCGGCTTCACCAGCGATGATGACCATCGCCCGGACAATTTCGCCCGGCTGGCCGATCCGTCCTACGCCTATACGCCCTATATCCCCAAGGGCGAGGAACAGACCAAGACGCCCGCCTGGCTGAACGACGTCACCCTCTATCACAACCGGGGCGAAACGACCTATCGCGGCGAAAGCGCGACGATGGGCGACTTTGTCGGGCTGGACGACCTCATGACCGAAAATCCGCGCGTCATTGCGGGGATGATCGAGATATTCGGCGACTGGATCGACCGTTTCGGCGTCGATGGCTTCCGCGTCGATACCGCCCGCCATGTCGACCCGCATTTCTGGCAGGCCTTCGTCCCCGCCATGCAGGCCCGCGCAAAAGCCAAAGGCATCCCCAATTTCCACATCTTCGGCGAAGTGTCGGAAAGCGATATCCTGTCAGGCCCACTCGCCTGGCACACGCGCGAGGGCGGCTTTCCCTCGGTCCTCGACTTCGCCTTCCATCAGGTCGCGATCCAGACCGTCGCGGGCAAGGGCGCGACGGCCCTGTGGGAAAAGATGCTCCAGGGCGATGCCCTCTATGTCCAGGGTGAAGCTACCGCGCGGCAACTGCCGACCTTCATCAGCAATCATGACAATGGCCGCTTCGCCACCTTCGTCCGCCGCGCCTTTCCCGCCGCCAGCGAACAGGAAGTGCTGGACCGCGTCACGCTCGGCCACGCCATGATGCTGACGCTGCGCGGCGCACCGACGCTCTATTATGGCGATGAACAGGGATTTTCCGGCGATGGCGGCGATCAGGACGCGCGCGAGGATATGTTCGGCAGCAAGGTCGCCATCTACAATGACAACCGCCTCGTCGGCACGGATGCCACGACCGCCACGCCCCGCTTCGATCCCTCGCACAGCCTCTATCGCACCATCGCCTCGCTCGCCCGCCTGCGCACCGCCCACCCTGCCCTACGCCGGGGCAAGCAGGTGGTACGCGCCCGGTCGGAAGAACCCGGCCTGTTCGCCCTCTCCCGCTT
>NZ_JPPQ01000069.1:2716471-2728244 GCF_000743655.1 Sphingobium sp. ba1 | reverse complement strand
GGGCTTCGGCCTCATAGCCGTTGATCGGCAGCGTGTCGTAATTGCGGCCGCCCGGATGCGCGACATGATAGACGCAGCCGCCCAGCGACCGCCCGCTCCAACTGTCCAGCACGTCGAAGGTCAGCGGCGCATTGGCGGGCAGGTGGGGGTGGAGGCAATTGGCCGGTGCCCATGCCTTGTAGCGCACGCCGCCGACCGCTTCGCCCGGAACGCCGGTGGCGGTCATCGGCACCTGCCGCCCGTTGCACGCGACGATATGCCGCCCGGCGACCAGGCCCGTGGCGCGCACCTGCAATCGTTCGGTCGATGAGTCGACATAGCGCACCGTGCCGCCGATCGCCCCGGTTTCGCCCAGCACATTCCACGGTTCGAGCGCATGGGCGATTTCCAGCCCCACGCCGCCCGCATCGACCGTGCCATGGACCGGGAAGCGGAACTGGCGCTGCGCCTCGAACCAGTTGGGGTCGAAATCATAGCCCGCACCGCGCAGGTCGGACAGGATCTCCAGGAAATCGGCCCAGACGAAATGGGGCAGCATGAAACGGTCATGCAGCGTCGTGCCCCAGCGCACCAGATGGCCCTGCTGCGGCTGCCGCCAGAACCAGGCGGTTAGCGCGCGGAGCAGCAATTGCTGCGCCAGGCTCATGCGCGCTTCGGGCGGCATTTCGAACCCGCGAAACTCCAGCAGGCCCAGCCGCCCGGTGGGACCATCGGGCGAGAACATCTTGTCGATGCAGATTTCGGTGCGGTGGGTATTGCCCGTCACATCGACCAGCAGGTTGCGGAACAGCCGATCGACCAGCCAGGGCGGCGGCGCAGCCCCTTCGCCCGCAAACGGGTTGGGCACCTGCGCCAGCGCGATCTCCAGCTCGTAGAGGCCATCATGCCGCGCTTCGTCGATGCGCGGTGCCTGGCTCGTCGGGCCGATGCAGAGCCCTGAAAACAGGTAAGAGAGCGAGGGATGGCGCTGCCAATAGAGGACGAAACTCTTGAGCAGATCGGGGCGGCGGATGAAGGGCGAGTCACCCAATGTCGGCCCGCCCAGCACGATATGATTGCCCCCGCCGGTGCCGACGGAGCGCCCGTCGACCATGAATTTGTCGGCGGTCAGCTGACATTCGCGAGCATGGTCATAGACTTGCTGGGTGATATGGACCGTCTCGTCCCAGCTGGCGGCGGGCTGGACATTCACTTCGATCACGCCGGGGTCGGGCGTGGCCTTCAGCACGTCGATGCGCGGGTCCGGCGGCGGCGAATAGCCCTCGATCCGCACGGGGATACGCAGCGCTTCGGCGGCGGCTTCGACCTCGGCGATCAGCTCCAGATAATCTTCCAGCGCCTGCACCGGGGGCAGGAAGACCGAGAGATAATGGCCGCGCGGTTCGACCGTCACGGCGGTCCGCACCGCGCCTTCGATGATGACCTGCTCGACCCGCTCCTGCGCGGCCATGCCGCCTTCGGGACCGGCGACCCGCTGCGACTGTTGCGCGCGCACTTCCTCGACGCTCGCCTGTTCGACGATCTGGGTGCGGAAATCGGGCAGCGGTTCGCGCGGCTCGCTGGTGTCGCGGGGGTGGATATAGGGATAGTCGGATGGCGGCACATAGGGCAGCGACCCCAGCGGCAGGCGATAGCCCAGCGCCGAATCGCCCGGCACCGCGAACAGCTTGCCGCGCCGCAACTGCCAGATTTCGCTCTGCCAGCGGGGCTTGGCGACCTGGCTTTGCCAGCGCTGGACCGGCAGCACATAGCCGACCGGCTGGTCGAGGCCACGCTCGAACGTCTTGACCATCCGCGCCCGCGCTTCGGGGTCGCTGATCTTGGGATCATCGGGGCTGGCGTTGATCGGCAGGTCGGCTTCCTTGACCGCCCAGACCGCCGGATCTTCATAGACCGCATGGGTATATTCGTCGGTAAAGCCCATATTCCCGGCCATATGGCTGAGGAACGCGCGGGCGTCGGCGGGCGTCACCATGCGCGCGCCGTCGGGCGCATCGTCGGGCGCGATCAGGCTTTCGTCGCGCCAGATCGGCGTGCCATCCTTGCGCCAATAGACCGCATAGGCCCAGCGCGGCAGGCTTTCGCCCGGATACCATTTGCCCTGCCCATGATGCAGCAGGCCGCCCGGCGCAAAGGTCGCGCGCAGCTTGCGGATCAGCCGGTCGGCATAGGCCGCCTTGGTTGGTCCCACCGCATCGCCATTCCATTCGCCCGCATCGCCGCCATCGACCGCCACGAACGTCGGCTCGCCCCCGGTGGTCAGGCGCACGTCCTGCGCGATCAGGTCGGCATCGACCTGTGCGCCGAGCGCCATCACCGCGTCCCAGCGGCTGTCGGTGAATGGCTTGGTGATCCGCACCGCTTCGGCAATGCGGGACACGTTCATCGCAAATTCGAAATCGACTTCGGCCGGTTCGGCCATGCCGCTGATCGGTGCGGCGGACTTGTAATGCGGCGTCGCGCAGAGCGGAATATGCCCCTCGCCTGCGAACATGCCGCTGGTGGCATCCAGCGCCACCCAGCCTGCGCCCGGCACATAGGCCTCTGCCCAGGCGTGGAGGTCGACGACGTCCTGCGTCACGCCCTTTGGCCCTTCGATCGGCTCGACATCGGCGACCAGCTGGATCGAATAGCCCGACACGAAGCGCGCGGCAAAGCCGAGGCGGCGCAGCAATTGCACCAGCAGCCAGGCGGAATCGCGGCACGATCCGGTGCCGATTTCCAGCGTCTCTTCCGGCGTCTGCACGCCCGCTTCCATGCGGATGACATAGCCGACCTGTTGTTGGAGGCGGCGGTTCACCTCGACCAGGAAATCGACCGTCCGGCTTTGAAAACCATCATATTGCTCCACCATCGCGTCGAACATCGGCCCTTGTGGTTCGATGTCGAAATAGGCGGCGAGGTCGGTCTTCAGCTGGTCGTCATAGGCGAAGGGGTAAGTCTCCGCATAAGGCTCGACGAAGAAATCGAATGGATTAATGATGTCGAGGTCCGCGAGCAGATCGACCTGGATGCGGAAATGATCGACCGGATCGGGAAACACCACGCGCGCCAGCCAGTTGCCGTGCGGGTCCTGCTGCCAGTTCAGGAAATGGTTCGCCGGTTCGATCTTCAGCGCATAATTGGGGACTTTGGTCCGGCTATGCGGCGCCGGGCGCAGGCGGATGACCTGTGGCCCCAGGCGGATCGGGCGATTGTAACGATAGGCGGTGAGGTGGTGGAGTGCGGCTTTGAGCATGGCCGCGATCAAACGCTACCCCCTGCTGCAATGCAACAGCCAATCGCGCGGGCCGTGCAGATTCTAGGGAGTGCCCAACCGCCCGCGCCGATAGCGCCGCCGCAGCACCGCGCCTGCGATCAGCAGCGGCGTTGCCATCAGCATCAGCGCCATGCCGATCAGGCTGGGCGACCAGCCCAGGATGCTGTGCAGGCCAAAGGCCGACGGCGCGAGCCACAGCAGAAACCCGGCGGTCAGCAGCCACAGCCCCCAACGGCGCGGGCGCACCGCGACCATGCGATATTCATGCCGCCACGCCTTGCGGCCTTCCTTGGTGGAAAGATCGGGTGGGGGATGGTGAGACATAAGCGCTGGACTCATGCCGCGAACGGCTTACCCTGTCCAGCATCCCCGGGGGACCGTCCGCAGACGGTTGAGAGGCAGCTATGTGGCTGCGACCCGTTGAACCTGATCCGGCTGACACCGGCGTAGGGAGGGTCAGCGCGCCGTCACACCGCCCGCCGTCGCTCTCCTCGCCCATGAAGGAGAGACGAAAATGGCAGATGTTCCCGCCCGCACCGAAATCGGCGTCACCACTGGCCCCATCAGGGGGTCGCGCAAAATTCATGTCGGCCCGCTGAAGGTCGCGATGCGCGAAATCACGCTGGAGCCGGGCAGCGGCGAAGCGCCGGTGCGCGTCTATGACACGTCCGGTCCCTATACGGACCCGGCGGCGCAGATCGACATTCGTGCGGGCCTGCCCGCGTTGCGCCACGACTGGATCGTCGGCCGGGGCGATGTGGAGACGTATGCCGCGCGCGAAGTGCGGCCGGAGGATAATGGGCTCAAAGGGCCGGATCGTAGCGGCGGGGTGGCCCAATTCCCGCTGGGGGCGCGGCGGCCGTTGCGCGCCAAGGCGGGCGCCAATGTCAGCCAGATGCATTATGCCCGTCGCGGCATCATCACGCCGGAAATGGAATATGTGGCGGAGCGCGAGAATCTGGGCCGGGCGCGGCTGGCCGAATATGTCCGCGACGGGCAGGATTGGGGCGCGGAAATCCCCGATTATGTGACGCCCGAATTCGTCCGTGACGAAGTGGCGCGCGGCCGGGCGATCATCCCCAGCAACATCAACCATCCCGAATCCGAACCGATGGCGATCGGCCGCAATTTCCTGGTCAAGATCAACGCCAATATCGGCAACAGCGCGGTCGCATCCGACGTCGCCGCCGAAGTCGACAAGCTGGTCTGGTCGATCCGCTGGGGCGCGGACACGGTGATGGACCTGTCCACGGGCCGCAACATCCACGACACGCGCGAATGGATCATCCGCAACTCGCCCGTGCCGATCGGCACCGTGCCCATCTATCAGGCGCTCGAAAAGGTCGGCGGCGTCGCCGAGGATCTGACCTGGGAGATTTTCCGCGACACGCTGATCGAGCAGGCGGAACAGGGCGTCGACTATTTCACCATCCATGCCGGCGTGCGGCTGCCCTATATCCCGATGACCGCCAAGCGCGTCACCGGCATCGTGTCGCGTGGCGGCTCCATCATGGCGAAATGGTGCCTCGCCCATCATCGCGAAAGCTTCCTCTACGAGCGGTTCGACGAGATTAGCGAGATCATGAAGGCCTATGACATCGCCTATTCGCTGGGCGATGGCCTGCGCCCCGGTTCGATTGCTGACGCCAATGACGAGGCGCAATTTGCCGAACTCTATACGCTGGGCGAACTGACCAAGCGCGCCTGGGAACAGGATGTGCAGGTGATGATCGAGGGGCCGGGCCATGTGCCGATGCACAAGATCAAGCAGAATGTGGAAAAGCAGCTCGAAGCCTGCGGCGAAGCGCCTTTCTATACGCTGGGGCCGCTCACCACCGACATCGCGCCGGGCTACGACCATATCACCTCAGGGATCGGCGCGGCTATGATCGGCTGGTATGGCACGGCGATGCTTTGCTATGTCACGCCCAAGGAGCATCTGGGCCTGCCCGACCGCGACGACGTGAAGGTCGGCGTGGTGACCTACAAGCTCGCCGCCCACGCTGCTGATCTGGCCAAGGGGCATCCGGCGGCGAAGGTGCGCGACGATGCGCTGAGCCGCGCGCGGTTCGAATTCCGCTGGCGCGACCAGTTCAACCTGTCGCTCGACCCCGACACGGCGGAACAATATCACGACCAGACGCTCCCCGCAGAGGGCGCGAAAAGCGCCCATTTCTGCTCGATGTGCGGCCCCAAATTCTGCTCGATGAAGATCACGCAGGAAGTCCGCGATTTCGCCGCGAAGCAGAATCAGGAAGCCGACGCCTTCATCGCCGCCAATCCTCCCCGGCACGGGGAGGGGAACCATTTGGCGAAGCCAAATGGTGGAGCGCGCGCGCCCCTGGACGCAGCCTCCGCCGAACAGGGCATGGCAGAAATGAGCAAGGTGTTCAGGGAAACGGGGAGTGAATTGTATATGGGGGCTGGGGATCGGGAGCGGGATTGATTTTCAATTGCCAACAAAGTTTCAAAAGGGGGCCGGTGATCGACCGGCCCCCTTTTTCACGGCTTGTTGCTAGGCGTAACGGATGAGCCTCCATGTCGTCGCCGCCCCATTATAAGGAGGCATCCGATTGCCCTCGGCGATCGGCGCGGTGGTGGTCCCATTCGCTGGTTTCCACACCCCGGATTCGGGGCAGTTTTCCCCGGTGCGAGCAGTTGTTCCGATAGGCTTAGACATTGTTTTTCCTTCGTTTGGCGTCAATGATTAGCCACACTCATTGACGGCGTGAAGGAGGGTGCTTTATGCTCCGCCTCGCGTGTCCTAACGCACGAGGTGGGTGACTACCTCCCGGCCTCGGTTGTCGTTGCTGCGACTTCCGAGGCCGTTTTGGTATCCTAATAATTAACTCACCGCAATACACCACGTTATAATGAATGGTAGTTCATCACGATGATGAACTACGTAGGCATGTTGTTCAACGGCATTGGGTGTGATATGCGTGGCTGGTCACGTTCGATGAACAACGTGTTGCCGTTGGACCGTGATCTCTGGGTGGCGTGATCTGTAAAAAGGATCACGCCATTTCTGGATACAGGTTGTCACTGATATCACCCCACCTTCTTCGGCCGCCCACCCTTCGCCCCATTAGCCCGCGCCGCCGCTGCTTTGGCGGGCGATGTCACGCTGCCCGCGCGCCGCGCCAGTTCGCGCATCCATGCCTTGGTGCCAAATGATCCGGCCATCAGTGCCGGAACGGAGAGGTCGACGTCCAGCACCTCCCAATGCAGGCCAAAGCCCGCGCCCGCAATCTCCACCTCTGCCAGTTGATCTGGCGTGGCCGCTTCCAGCCCTTGCCCCAGGCTGGGCGGAAAGGCGAATGTTGCGCCGCTGGCTAGGTCGACGATGATGCGCGCCGCCTTGCGATCATAACGCGCGGCCAGCGCGCGCGGTTCGTTGGCCAGCGCGTCCCGCCCCCGCGCCTCTGCCGCGTCGATCTGCGCATCGGACCAGTGATCCGTCATTCCTCATCTCCATGTATCGCCCGCCAGTGCGTCATGAACGCCGCCTGCCGCTCCAGCACCACATCCATCGCTCGCCTGCGATCCGCCGCTTTCATGCCGATCGCATATAGGAGTTGGGGCAGTGCGCCATCCGGCGACAGCGCGACCTTCAACTCGCCATTGCCCAGCACATGGACATGCGGCGGCTCATGATCGTGCGTGTAGATGACGAAGCGCATGCCATGCGCACGATGGATCGTAACCATGGCGATAAATAACCTATCGGTTGGGTTATTTCAAGCGAGCAACGAGTTCACCGATAAACCTCCCGCCGATGCGCAACCCGCACCACAATAATCACCACCCGCTCATCCTCGATCCGCGCCACCACGCGATAATCGCCGACCCGCCAGCGCCAATAGCCTGCATGGTCGCCGGTCAGCGCGCTGCCCAGCGTACGCGGATCGTCCAGCGTGGCGATCCGTTCCTCCAATGTCGTAATGATCCGCCGGGCCACGCTACGGTCGAGTTTCTTCAACTCCTTTACCGCATCGGGCAGAAACTCAATCCGCCAGGCCAAGATCGCGCTTCACATCGGCAAGTGGAATGGCGTCGCCCGCGCGAAAACCCTTCATCCGTTCCTCGGCGAGATAAAAATCTTCCAGATCATCCAGATGCGCCTCGATTGCTTCGCGCGCATAAAATGTCTTTGTCCGCCCCGTTCGCGCTGCCAGCGCATCAAGGCGGCTCTCCAATTCAGGCGTCAGGCGCACGGCAAGCATATCAGCCTCCAGGGGTCGCTATACATATATAGCACTTGCCCCGGACACGCAATCGCACGCTACACGCCCGTCAAAAATGCCGCGCCGGGTCCATCGCCTTGTGCAGCACGCGGACGATCAGCACGATATCGCCGTCGAGCCGATAATGAACGAGATGCTCCCCGGCGGGCAGCGTTCTTATGCCCGCTTTAATGTCTGGCCTCGCCATACCCAAAGCCGGATAATCCAGCAGCCGACCGAATGTCGCATGGATCATCCGCAAATAGGCTTCCGCACGATCCCGCCCATGGGCAGTCATGCCATAGTCCAGAATGGCGTCCAGATCGGCATCCGCCGCCTGACTGATCAGGACGTGCATCAGGCTATGCCGTCCCGCTTCCTCCGGTCGGCAATAATATCCTCGATCGTCCTGTCACTAACCCCGGACGCGAGCCCTTCTTCGATCGCGGCACGCAAGATGCGCAGCTTTTCCTCCGCTTCCTGCTCGCGTCGAACCAGGTCGCGGACATAATCGCTGCTGCTGCTGTAGCGGCCTTCGGCGACGCGGGCCTCTATCCAGCTTTTGAGGCCATCGGGGAGCGAGATGTTCATCTGTGCCATGGCCATAATACCTACAATATTGCGCTAATATTGACAAGAAGCGCGGCCGTTGCACCCTCGCCGCCATCCATGTTATAACGCGCGTATGAACATGCCCCTCAAAATCACCAAGATCGGCAACAGCGCCGGAGTCATCCTGCCCAAGGAATTGCTGGCGCAGCTGCGCGTCGGGCCTGGGGATATGCTCTATGTTACCGAATCCCCCGATGGCGTGCGCTTGACCGCGGCCAATCCCGACTTTGAATCGAAGATGGACCTGGCCGAACAGATCATGCGCGAGGATCGCGACATATTGCGCGTGCTGGCGAAGTAAGCGGACATGGTGGAAACCGGCGAGCAGCGCCGCGAGCCGGTCTGGATCGAAAAGCCCGTCGCGCTTGCCATTCATGACCGCCAACTGGCCGAACATGGCGGCGGCACCGGCGTTCGCGATGATGGATTGCTGGAATCGGCGCTGGCGCGGCCGCTCAACCAGTGGACTTATGGCGAGGAGGATCACTGCCAACTGGCTGCCGCCTATGCCTTTGGCGTCGTCCGCAACCATCCTTTCGTCGATGGCAACAAGCGCACCGGCTGGGTGCTGGCGCGCCTGTTTCTGGCTCTCAACGGTGTTGCCCTAAGTTTCGACGCGGGCGACGCGACCCGCACCATGCTGGACTTCGCCGCCGGGAATCTGGGCGAGGCGGACTTGGCCGACTGGTTCCGCCAGCACCTCGCCCACGCCTGACCGCGCCGGTCCGTTACCCCCGCTCGCGCGCCTTGATCTTGCGGACGTCGGCGAGCTGCCCCATCAGTATCGCCAGCGCGTCGCGCTCTGGCTGGGGCAGGTCCGTCGTGTCGAAATGGCGGATCAATATTTCGAGCGCATCACCGATGCGGCCGATCTGGCGGCCATAGCTGCCGACCTCGTCCAGCACCGTGCGTTCGATGTCGGGGCGCGCCGTCTGCCCCAGGGTGATGTTGACGAGGCCGATCTGCCCGCCATTTTGCGTCCAATAAAGCGGGTTGATCGCCTGCCACAATTTTTCGGGTGCCAGCGCCATGGTGAAGGGTTGCATCGGGCCGTCCTTCGCTCGTTCGAGACGAACCGAAAGCTGCCATGGCAGACCCGCCTGCGCAAGCGCGCTGTCCTACCGGCCGCAACGCTGCTAGGCTCCCGTCTCACCTTTGCGATAGGACCAGGCCGGCGCAACATACTATCGCAATGTGCGGGAAAAGTGCGAAGTTAAGGCCTCGACGCCGCCTGTCCCTCAGCCCCCGCCCCCCTTGCCACTGGACCGCCCGGCCATAAGCCCTACATAGCCCCCTTATGCCTCCCGAAACGCCCGAAACCGCTCCCTTGCCGCCCGTCTGGGCGACCTTCCGCCGCTTCCTGCCCTATTTGTGGCCGGCCGATGCGCCCGCGCTGCGTCGCCGCGTCGCCATCGCCATGCTGCTGGTGCTGCTGGCCAAGCTCATCAGCATCGCCATGCCCTTTGCCTATAAGGGCGTGATCGACCGGATGGCACCGGGCATGGAACCGGCGGTGGGCCTCGCGATGGCGCTGGTGCTGGTCTATGCGGGCGCGCGGTTCAGCGCGGTCCTGTTCGACAATCTGCGCAATGCCGTGTTCGAGAAGGTAGGGCAGGAGGCCAGCCGTCGCTTGGCCGATGACGTGTTCGTCCATCTCCACCGCCTGTCGCTGCGCTTCCATCTCGACCGGCGCACGGGTGCAGTCACCAAGATCGTCGAGCGCGGCACCAAGAGCATCGACACGATGCTCTATTTCCTGCTGTTCAACATCGCCCCCACCATTATCGAGCTGGTCGCGGTCTGTGCCATCTTCTTGTTCAAGTTCGGCTGGGGGCTGGTCGCCGCCACGCTCGTCATGGTCGTCGCCTATATCTGGTTCACCCGCACCGTCACCGAATGGCGCAACCAGCTGCGCCGCGACATGGTGGACATGGACACCAGCGCCGTCGCCCATGCGGTCGACAGCCTGCTCAATTTCGAGACGGTCAAATATTTCGGCGCGGAACAGCGCGAGGCCGACCGCTATAGCGGGGCGATGCGCCGCTATGCCAAGGCCGCGATCAAGAGCGAGAACAGCCTCGCCTGGCTCAATGTCGGCCAGTCGCTGATCACCAACCTGATGATGGCGGGCGCGATGGCGTACAGCGTGTGGGGCTGGAGCGTCGGCCAGTTCACCACCGGCGACGTCGTGCTGGTCAATACGCTGCTCGCCCAGCTGTTCCGGCCGCTCGACCTGCTCGGCATGGTCTATCGCACCATCCGTCAGGGGCTGATCGACATGGAGGCGATGTATCAACTGATCGACACCCAGGCCGAAGTCGCCGACGCGCCGGACGCGACGGTGCTGCAGGCACCGGGCGGCGCGGTGCGGTTCGATCATGTCCGCTTCGGCTATGATCCCGAACGCGAGATTTTGCATGATGTCAGTTTCGAAGTGCCCGCCGGGCATACGCTGGCGATCGTCGGGCCTTCCGGCGCGGGCAAGTCCACCATCGCGCGCATCCTGTTCCGCTTCTACGATATCCAGTCGGGCCAGGTGACGATCGACGGGCAGGATATAGCCAAGGTGACCCAGGCCTCGCTGCGTGCCGCGATCGGCATCGTGCCGCAGGACATGGTGCTGTTCAACGACACGGTCGGCTATAACATCGGCTATGGCCGCGAAGGCGCATCGCAGGACGAGATCGAAGCCGCCGCCAAGGCCGCGTCGATCCACGACTTCATCCTCAGCCTGCCCAAAGGCTATGACACCCGCGTCGGCGAGCGCGGCCTCAAGCTGTCGGGCGGTGAAAAACAGCGCGTAGCGATTGCGCGGACATTGCTCAAAGACCCGCCCTTGCTGGTGCTGGACGAAGCGACCAGCGCGCTCGACAGCCGCACCGAAACCGAGATTCAGACGGTGCTGCGCGACATCAGCCGGAAACGCACGACGCTGGTGGTGGCGCACCGCCTGTCCACCGTGGTCGATGCCGAAGAGATTATCGTGCTGGACCAAGGCCGCATCGTCGAACGCGGCCGCCATGCCGATCTGGTGCGCGCCGATGGCCTCTATGCGCTGATGTGGAATCGGCAGGCAAGCGAACGGGAGGCGTTGCCGGGCGAGCAAGGGATAGGCGATGTGTTCGAGGTGGTGGTGCCGTCGCCCTGACCTGTTCTCCGGCGTAGGCCGGAGTCCAGAAGCCCCAGGCGCGGTGCCAAGTCGCCCTGGCCCCCGGCCTCCGCCGGGGAACAGTTCTATGCCTCGTGCGTCACGGCCTCAATCCACGAAGTTCGCCGCCACCTCCGGCGGCACGCGCAGGATGCGGCCGGTGGCTTTGTCGATGATCGCCCAAGTGGATTTGGCCGCCACCTTCACCTTGCCGTCGGCCCCCACAAATTCCATCATCCGGTCGAACCGCGCGCCGCGGGGTGCCTCTGGGATCCAGGTGCGCGCGGTGACGCTTTCGCCCGCCGTCACATTGCCGCGATAGTCGATCTCATGCCGGGTCACGACCCAGATATAAGCATCGACATGCGCCGGGTCGGCGTCGCGGTTCCAATGGTCGACCGACACCCGCTCCATCCACTGGACCCAGACCGCATTGTTCACATGGCCGAGGATGTCGATGTCGTCGGGGGTGGCGGTGATCTGGCAGCTGTAGGATGATGGCATGGTCTGGGTTCCGAGTTTCAAAGC
>NZ_JPPQ01000069.1:2714819-2716461 GCF_000743655.1 Sphingobium sp. ba1 | reverse complement strand
GGGTGAATCAGCCAATCGACCTCCGCGCAATACTTTTCTGCCAACCCCGTGAGCAATTACTGTTGGACCGCGATACAATGTTCACAGTGCTGCATTCACATTTTGCGGATTTCTAATCAAACATCCCGCCCACACTGCTAGGTTTTTGACAATAAACATCACATTTTCATGTATAATTCGGCTATAAATACTAAGTATCACATGCGATATATCAACATCTTTCTCATATCGAACTAGATGCAGCCAGTACTTCATTCATCATTGATTTAACTCTAGGTATGAAGCGGGCAATTGTAACATCTTCCACATCATTTCGACCATTCCTTCTATACTTATCTATGTCTCTAAATTTATCTGGTGCATCATCAAGCCGTGGTTGCCCCCGCGCAATCTTGATTCTCAACTGTTCTTCTGATTTTGTGACATAGTGATTAATACGCATCACATCGTGGCGACTGGAAGAACATTTCCCCCTCGTCTCGGGCGGAATTAGCGTGCCGGCGACATCAACTGTGCCTCGCAGACCATTAAAATAGTGGACTGTTTGGAATCCGTCGATTTCATCAATACGAACGATCGATTTGATGTGGTTATGTGCTCGAAAATCATCGGAAGAGCGCTGCGTAAACGCTTCAATGCACAAACCAAGGGGCGTAGTTTCATGACCTGATGAACCAAAGTTGAGCCAGTGAACGCCGACTGCCGAACAATCTTGGTAGAGCGGTAGTATGTTCCGTAAGTCGTCTTCCTCAGTCCCAAACAAAAACTCATCGGCATCGAGAAATGCAACCCACTCAGCAACGTGCTTTCGATTAGCTATCATGTCCTTAAAGGCTAGCCACTGCCCCGGCTGCCGGGGCCAATCAATCAATTGCACTGCGCCGGGAAAACGATGGTTGAACATCCGCACGATCTCAGGCGTGTCGTCAGTGCTTTGGTTGTTGTAGATGACAAACTTGCCTACGCCAACTAAACGGTGGAAGCACAGCCATTCAAGCAGATATTCCTCCTCATTTTTCATCGCGGAACATATCGCAATTTTTGCGCGCATATTACCCCTTGCCGGTAGCTAAAATCGGATAACCGAAACATCATCGAAATAAACCGCCTGCTTTCCTCTCCGATCTGCAGAACGATAAATGCCGAGGTCGAATCCTATCGTACGGCTAACAGGAAATTTTGACGGATTGAAACCCCACGCAACATCTTTTTGCATCACGCTCTTGCCGTCCACCTCCAAAGCTAAAGGTCCACCCACGACACCATTTTTCTTTGTTCGAGATGTCATCGAGATAGTAAATTTATACCATCTACCTTTTTGCATCCCTGCGCGGAACAGCATCGCTCGGTCATTTCCCATATAAGTGGATACGCCAGCGGTCGTTGGGTTCCGCACCGCTATTACATATTCCTGAACGTTCCGGTTTTTGATTTGGCGGTGCTTTGCGGGAACCATCTTGAACGAAATTATAGGCCCGCCCGGTATCACATTTCCTTCATACAGGTCACCTTGTCGCCGGGGCTGAAATGCTTGGAAGTGGATCATGTTATTAGTCGGATCTTGGTAAGTTTTATCGAGCTTCATCGCAAACGACACCTTTGTGGTAAATCCATCACCCACCACCACTCTCTCACCCAACTT
>NZ_JPPQ01000069.1:2710871-2714809 GCF_000743655.1 Sphingobium sp. ba1 | reverse complement strand
CCTGATCGGCGCAGAGCGACAGCCTACCTCTGACTGCCGCCAATCTTTGCAACAGAGCCGAATGGCTGACCATGAAGGTGTTGCCCGAGGCGGGGCTACCGAAAGGCATTCACCAGTTGAGCGATGCGAAGGACGCAAGCAAAAACGTCCACCCGCACAAGCACGTCGGCCAGGTGCTGCACGACGATGGGCGCAACGTCTACCAGTTCAGCGAAGGCGGGATCGTGAAACACAGCCGGGGCATCTTTGAGAAGCCGCCGGTTGTCGGCAAGAACTACGAAATCGCCTACAGCCGGGGCCAGGGCAAGGTCATCGGCGAGGTGTCCCAGGAACAGGCGGCCAAGGCCGAGCAGAAACGCTCGCGCTCGATCTAGGAGGCGTATGAACATCGAGGCGTACCCGCACGATTTTCGCGGCTCGCTCGCCGTGGTTTCTGCGACCGGCGTGGCCGGTTGCAGGACCTGGACGCTGCGCAGCGTCGAAACCGGGAAGCACTACGAGCTTGCGCCGGCTTCGATTGAAGGCTGGCCTCTCCCTGCGAAGCGTGAGGACAGTCGGCCCAACAGCATCATCGTCAACTACGACGGCAACGACGTGATCGCGCTTGAGCTGGCGACCGGCGAGTTGTACCGCACCCGAGCACCTGCAACGACCTTACGACTACGGAGGTAGCAGCAGAAAAAGCCGGGCATTGCCCGGCTTTCTTTGTGAGTCGTCCTGAACGCCTCCCTGATCGAGGTCGAGGGGGCATCGCCTTAGAAAAGTTCGTCCAGCAGGAGATGAAATTGCAGCTTGCGCCTATCCGGATCGGCAATGCCATATTGCGCAACAAGCCTCTCCTGAAGCGAAGGTTCGAACTCCTCAAGACAGTTCCATAACACGGCAAGGTCTTGGTATCGATCAGCAATACCAGCCCGCCCAACGTCGATGCAGCCGACTACCTTACCTTCGACGATAAGTAGATTATCGAGTGAAAAATCGCCGTGCGTCACGACTGGGTCCGGCGCGAGCGGTAGGAGGCGATGCATCGCCTCCCAAACCTGTTCGGCCGTCCACCCTTCGCGCTCCTTATCGAAGTCATCGACATCAACAACCCCCGCCTCGATACGCTCCCGCGCTCGGGCAAGCCTGCATGCGTGGTCACTGTTGAAGGAGCATTCGCTCACTGGGATCGCATGCAGTCGGCGCATGAACGCCGCCAATGCGTCAACAACAACGAGACGGGCTCCGAAATCCGATTTCAGCACTTGATATGCCGTTTTTCCATGTATTGCTGTTGTCAGGAGCCATGCCTGATTGGGCGTGCGAACGAAGCTTTTTGTAAAGCTGCTTTTTGGTAAATTCCTTTGATTACTGATTAACGCGTTGATAAATAAGGAGTTTAAATTTTGAAAAGTAACTTTATAGAAAAGAATAATACTGAAAAGTCAATTTGGTGTTCGCCGCAAGAAATTATGGCTGCTGATGGTATGCCTGGATCTGTTGCTGGTGTTCACTATCGAGCAAATGTTCAAGGCTGGACGAAGCAAAAAAAGGAAGGTGTCAAGGGGGGGAAAGCTGTTGAATACGATGTGATGTCGATGCCCACCAAAGAACGAGAGCAAGTTATTGCGCACTTGGGGTTATCCACACCGGATACTGGTGCTCAAGCCAATGAGAAACAGGATTCTTCGGAACTGATAAACAAATTAACCACAACCTTAATCAATATGATTGAAGAGCTGGAACCAGATGAAGCACGCAAGGCACTGAAACTTTTAAGTAAAGGGGGGTTGTTGGCGTTAATGCCTCTTGTATTTAATGAACAGAAACTTTACAGCTTTATAGGATTTTCACAGCAAAGTATTCAGACGTTGATGATGCTAGATGCATTACCTGAAGAAAAACGCAAAGAGATTTTGTCAAAGTATGGGATTCATGAACAGGAAAGTGTTGTAGTACCTTCACAGGAACCACAGGAGGTAAAAAAAGCCGTATAACAACCATGAACCAGCTAAAACATACTTCACCTCACATAATCACACATGTAACATACCTAAACGGCATAAGCTGATTTGTGATATGAGTCATTTGGTGACAGCTTGGTTGTTATCGGTTTTGAACGTTTTTTGAAGCTGTTATTGAAATGATTTGCAGTGTTTTTGTTTTTCGTATTTTCAATGAAACAAAAGCAATTTTTTACTATCTTTCGCGTTTCATTGATTAACGACTAAAATTTGCACTACAGGCTTGCAAGCCCCACCAAATCTAATCCCATCAGATCCCGAATAATCCAATGTCCTCCCGGTTTTTTTCGTACTTCAAGTGAATCAATACAGCGGATCAGCCAAAGAGCGGCAAGATGCAGCGGGTAGTACGTGTAAAAGGCCCAGCGCAGGCGCGGGACACGAAGATCGACGCCGGCGGCGACGATCACCAGGGGCACAACAGCAAGCGCCCAAAGGTTGCCATTGATGTACCACAGGGACGCGCAAGACAGCAGCGCCATCAACGCGGCCGCCCACGTCGGGCGCTTGAGGTACAACCAGACAGACGCGGCCAGCAGCAGCGCCGGCCAACAGAACTCGACCAGGCCGCCGGCCACGACGAACAGCGCTATAGGAGCGACCGAGCGGCCGCGCTCGACCAGGTAGAGCATCGCGGTTGCGGCCAACAGCGTGAACATGACGTTCAGCGGCCACCATCCGCCCACCACTCCACCCAACGCAATGAACGGGACCGAGGCGACCAGGCCGAAGGCCAACAGGCGTTTCATCGCTCGCCCGTACAAACCGCGCTCGAGCGCGCCCGGGCGGGCGAGGTTGTACGCCAGGACGAAAACGAAAAGAGGCAGGGCCAAGCGCCCCGCCTCGAACAGATATGGCAGCGTACCGTTGAACAGGTACTTGTTGACGTGATCCCCGGTCATGGCAAGCAAGGCGAGCCACTTCAAGGCTTCAATGGTGCCGTCGGCGATCACCATGGCAGGCAGCGAGGCCCGGCCGCTGGCGTCGTTCATGGCGCGTGTATTCATGCCCTCCCCCTTGGAGTAAGAACGCCCTGCAGGGCGCTATTTGCGCCCATAGCGCAGCGCGTATTCCCGGAGGACGTGCAGCGCCAAAGGCAGGGCCGCGAGGACCAGCAGAGCGCCGGCGGCGTACATGGCCCATGTGGGCAGGAACGCGAGCAGCGTATGCGCGACCAGGCCAAAGACGATGACAGGCCCGATGCCCAGTACCAGAAGATCAAACGGCGCTTTCGCCTGCGATGCCGCCCAGGCCGCGTAGGCCCTGGCCCCGTTCATGTATCGCTGCGTCAGGTTGCGAATGCCCATAGGCTTTAGCCGCTAAACGGCCGTTCCTCCTTATGGCGTGTTGTTGATGATGAGCTGCCGGGGTACGTAACCCGAGCTGCGGAGGCTGGTGCGGGTGATCCGGCCTTGCTTCATCGGCTGCGCTTCGGCCGGCGCTGCTGCCGACGTATCAGCGGCCGCAAGTGTGGTCCCCTTCCCTGCCGGCTGCGCCGGCGAGCTGGGGCCATAGTTGACGGTGACGAAACGCGCATCCAGCCACTTCGCCCACTTGTCGGCCTTCACCATCAGATCGGCGCGATAGATCGCGTTCTTCGACGGCGTGCGCGAGTGATAGTTAGCGGCGCGTGTCCACAGATCGCCCCTGTCGTTGCGAATGTGCCCGCGCAACCGCCAGGCCGCCAGGTCATAGGGATAGCAGCCTGCCGCAGCAACGTCCTGGGCCGTGATCCCATACTTCGCCAGGTCGCCCAGGTAGGCGGTGTTGAATTGCAGCTCGCCCACGTCATAGGTGCCATTGGTGTTCTTGACCCACTGGCCCGGCTTGCCGCCCTCCTTTTCCCGAATGGCGAGAAGAATGTTGGCCGGAATCTCGTACT
This sequence comes from Sphingobium sp. ba1, assembly GCF_000743655.1. Taxonomy (NCBI): domain Bacteria; kingdom Pseudomonadati; phylum Pseudomonadota; class Alphaproteobacteria; order Sphingomonadales; family Sphingobiaceae; genus Sphingobium; species Sphingobium sp. ba1. The sequence goes on along the minus strand of NZ_JPPQ01000069.1, from coordinate 2,710,921 downwards.
TCGCGGCCGCAGACACCGAGCACACAACGCGCTCTTCCATCTGTTCCGAC
>NZ_JPPQ01000069.1:2707688-2710861 GCF_000743655.1 Sphingobium sp. ba1 | reverse complement strand
GCGCCGATGACGATCGCATTGTCGCCCGCCAGCACGATGTCGATCAGGATCACCTGGCCAAAAGCCAGCCAAGCCGATCCACTGCCGGAAAACAGCCCGGCAAAATCCGTGACAATATGGCCCCAAATGTCGGTCATGTCCGTCTAGTCCCCTTCACGCCGTCACTGGTTCATCGAATCGAAGAAATTCTCGTTGGTCTTCGAATCCTTCATCTTGTCGAGCAGGAACTCCATCGCGTCGATCGTGCCCATCTGCATCAGGATGCGGCGCAGCACCCACATCTTGCTGAGCGTGCCCTTATCGACCAACAGCTCTTCCTTGCGGGTGCCGGACTTGCCGACGTCGAGCGCCGGGAAGATGCGCTTGTCCGCGACCTTGCGATCCAGCACGATTTCCGAGTTGCCGGTGCCCTTGAATTCTTCGAAGATGACTTCGTCCATGCGGCTGCCAGTGTCGATCAGCGCGGTGGCGATGATGGAGAGCGAGCCGCCCTCTTCGATATTGCGCGCGGCACCGAAGAAGCGCTTGGGCCGCTGCAGCGCATTGGCGTCCACACCGCCGGTCAGCACCTTGCCCGAAGACGGGACGACGGTGTTGTAAGCGCGACCGAGGCGGGTGATGGAATCGAGCAGGATGACGACATCCTTCTTATGCTCGACGAGGCGCTTGGCCTTTTCGATCACCATTTCGGCGACCTGGACGTGGCGGGTGGCAGGCTCGTCGAAGGTGGAGGAAACGACCTCGCCCTTCACGCTGCGCTGCATGTCGGTGACTTCTTCCGGGCGTTCGTCGATCAGCAGGACGATCAGGAAGACTTCGGGATGATTGTCGGTGATGGCCTTGGCGATATTCTGCAACATCACCGTCTTGCCGACGCGCGGTGGCGCGACGATCAGCGTGCGCTGGCCCTTGCCCTGGGGCGAGACGATATCGATGACGCGCGCCGACTTGTCCTTCTGGGTCGGATCGCCCGGATCGAGCGTCAGCTTGGATTCGGGATAGAGCGGCGTCAGATTGTCGAAATTGACGCGATGACGGACCACATCGGGATCGTCGAAATTGACGGTGTTAAGCTTCACCAGCGCGAAATAGCGCTCGCCATCCTTGGGCGCGCGGATTTCGCCGTCCACCGTGTCGCCGGTGCGCAGGCCGAAGCGGCGCACCTGGTTGGGGGAAACATAGATATCGTCGGGACCGGCCAGGAAGTTGGCTTCCGGGCTGCGCAGGAAGCCGAAGCCATCGGGCAGCACTTCGATCGTGCCTTCACCCATGATCTGCTCGCCATTTTCCGCCTCGGCCTTGAGGATCGCGAACATCAGATCCTGTTTGCGCAGGGTCGACGCACCCTCGACGCCCAGTTCCTCGGCAAGCTGCACGAGGTCGGCGGGCGCTGTTTTCTTAAGGTCCTTGAGATGCATTGCGAGTCGGTCCGATGACGAGAGGGAGACAGGCGCCGGAAACGGCGAGAAACAGGCGAGCAGGACGCTGCCAGACGCTTGCCGCGAACAGGCAAGGTCGATCGTGCGCGCATTTAGCGAGGCGCGGCCCGCCAAGTCAAGGCGGGAGTGCACCAGACGGGTGCGGAAAGGGCGGCGCGGCGGCGATTCGGGGCCAAGGGTGGCGCTGGCGCGATGACCCGGATTCATGCTATAGCGGGAGCATAAGATAAGCGGAAAGGATGCGGACATGAGACGGCACCGCGCAGGGCTTTGCGCCGTGCGCTTCGCGGGACTGGCGATCGGGCTGGCGACAGCCTGGATGCCATTGGCCGCGCAGGACGTCCCCGCGCTCGATCCCGACACTCCGCCGGCCGTCGTCCGCACCGGCCCCTCGCTCGATGCGCGGGTGACGATCCCCATCCATATCGACGGCAAAGGGCCGTGGAACTTCATCATCGATACCGGGTCGCAGCGAACCGTGATCGCGCGCGATCTGGCGGAGCGGCTGGCCCTTCCCGCGCGCACCAACGTCACCATCATCAGCATGACCGGCCGGTCGGAAGCGACGACGGTCGCGGTGCCGCGACTTGGCTTTGCGGGCGGCACGATCGACGATATCGAAGCGCCGGTTCTGGAGGGCGAGCATCTGGGCGCGCCGGGCCTGCTGGGGCTGGACAGCCTGCATGCCAAGCGGGTGACACTGAATTTCCGCAGCGGACAGATGGCCATCGCCAGCAGCAATGCGCGGCGCAGCGCTAGGGTCGATCCCGATACGATCGTGGTGGAGGCGCGGCGCAAGCGCGGTCAGTTGATACTGCTCGATTCCAACGTCAACGGCATGCGCGTCGCCATCATGCTCGACACCGGCACCAATTTCAGCATCGGCAATATGGCGCTGCGCAACAAGCTGATCGCCAAGAAGCGCGCGCCCGAATTGCTCACCGCGTCGCTGACCAGCGTGACCGGCGGGACGCTGACCGGCGAAGTGGGGCGGATCAAGGCGGTGCGGATGGGCCGGGTCAACCTGATCGACGTGCCGGTGCTGTTCGTCGATGCCAGCCCCTTTGCAGAACTGGGCATGGCCGACAAGCCGGCGCTGCTACTGGGCATCAGCGCGTTGCGTCTGTTCGACCGGGTCGCGATCGACTTCGGCCGGGGCAAGGTGGACTTCCTGCTGCCCGATGCAAGGGCGCTCGACAAGACGCAGTTGGCGGCGAACGATGTCGGCCCTTAGGCGCGCGCCTCAAGGATAAGGGTTGGGACGCGGGGGTGGCTGGCGCTGGCGATCACGGTCGCGGCCCAGCACATTGTCGATCCATTGCTGGTCGATCTGCTGGGGCGGCTGTTGCCGATCCTCCGGGTCCACCTCAAGCTGTTGCTCGTCACTCTCTTCTTCCATCGCCGGGGGACGGGAGCGTTCGATCGGGAATCCATTTTCATCGACCATCATGCCGCCTTCGGCCTCCCCATCAGGCGTGCCATAATAGGCTTCCTCGTCCGGCTCCAACTGCCATTCGGGCAAGGTGACTTCGGTTTCGAACTGTTCCACGGGGCGTTTGGCGACGGCGACCTTCATATAATCGGCAAAGGCGCGGGCGGGGGCACGGCCGCCCTGCAACACGCCCACGGCGCGCGCATCGTCGCGACCCATCCATACGCCGGTCGTGATGCCGCTGGAAAAGCCCAGGAACCAGCCATCCTTGTTGCTGCTGGTCGTGCCGGTCTTGCCTGCTA
>NZ_JPPQ01000069.1:2692123-2707678 GCF_000743655.1 Sphingobium sp. ba1 | reverse complement strand
CGCCGCCCTGGTCGCGGCAGGCGAAGTGGACATGGCGCTGGGCACGGATCAGGGTGGGTCGGTGCGCATCCCCGCCTCTTTCTGCGGCGTCGTGGGGATGAAACCGACCCATGGGCTGGTGCCCTATACCGGCCTTATGCCGATCGAGGCGACGGTGGACCATTGCGGCCCGATCACCCGCACTGTGCGCGACAATGCCCTGATGCTCGAAGTCATCGCTGGTCCCGACGGTATGGACTCGCGCCAGCGCGGCGCACAGGCGCAGGCCTATTCGGCTGCGCTGGATCGCGGGGTGCAGGGGCTGCGGATCGGCTTAGTGGAAGAAGGCTTCGCGCTGTCCAACATGATGCCGCAAGTTGCAGAAAAGGTCCGGGATGCGGCGCGCCAGTTCGAGGCGCTCGGCGCCACTGTCACGCCCCTGTCAGTCCCCGACCATGAGTTGGCGACCGCGCTGTGGACACCGATCGGCTGCGAGGGGCTATTGGCGCAGATGATGTTCGGCAACGGCGGCGGTCATAACAGCATCGGCTTGCAGGATGTCGCGCTGATCGACCGGCATCGGAATTGGCGCGATCAGGCCGATGCCCTGTCTGCGTCGCTCAAATTATGCATGATGGTGGGCGAATATGGCAGGCGCGCCTTTGGCGGGCGCTACCATGCCAAAGCGCAGAATATCCGCTTGCGGGTAAAGCGCAGCTACGAAAGGCTTTTCGGTGCCTATGATTTGCTGTTGATGCCAACGCTGCCGATCGTCGCGTCGAAACTGCCAGCCGCCGATGCGCCCGTGACCGAGATCGTCGCCCGCGCGCTGGAGATGATCGGCAATACAGCCGCCTATGACGTTACCGGCAATCCGGCTTTGTCGCTACCGTGCGGCACGGTCGACGGGCTGCCCGTGGGTCTGATGCTGGTGGCGCGCGATCATGGCGAAAGCATCATCTATCAGGCTGCAGCTGCCTATGAGCAGGCGGTGGATTGGGAAGCGCTGTGATGTCGGGCGGGCAGCCCGCGACACCGCAGCGCATGGCGCATATCGACCCAAGCATCGCGGATAGGCTAGCGGCAAAGCTCGAAAGCCAGAAGCCAGACTATCTGATGGAAAAGTTGGGGATCAGCGTCAACACATGGGTCAAGATCAGGCGCGGACAGCCGATCCGCGCATCGGTGGCCACGCGGTTACTGCGGCGCATTGGCCAATTGCCGGATGATGGCGGTATCGCCAATTGAGCGATCCGTTTCAGGTTGCGCATAGCGCGACGCAATGCAGCTTGCGATACTGGCCGGGCGACATGCCAGTCGCCTTGCGGAACACGCGGTTGAAATTCGCCTGCGACCCGAAACCCGTTTCCAATGCAATCTCCACCAGCGTCAGCCGCCCCAGTGCAAGCCGTTCCTGCGCCACCTGGATGCGCCGCTCCATCACATAGCGATGCGGCGTCAGCCCGGTCGCCCGTCGGAACAGGCGGGTGAAGTGGAACGGGCTGAGGCACGCCTGCGCGGCCAGTTCCTCCAGCGACAGTTCGGCGTCGAGCTTGTGTTCGATTAGGTCCACCACCCGTTTCAGCCGAACTGGATCGAGCGTGCGCGCGGCCTGCATATCCGGCGCGCGCCAGTGATCGGCGGAATATTGGCTGACCAGATGTGCCGCGAGCGTCGTGCGCATCCCATCGACGAGCAGACGATCGGTAGGGGCCGGTCCACGTTCCAATAGCGAACGGAAAGCCGTGCCGATCTGCACCAGCAGCGTGTCGTTCATGCCGCCCGCATAGCCGAGGCGCGCCTTGTCCGGATCGATCTCATACGCTTCCAGCGCTGCACGCTCCAGCAAAGTGGGCGGCAGGAAGATGTGCAGGCACTCGTCCATCGGCGCGGAGAGGCGAATATCGCTTTCATAAGTACCTGACGGACAGATCCAGGACGTCCCCGGACGGGCGAACGCCTCCTGCGTCTGGCCATCGCCGGTCCGCCGGACGCTGAGCTGTCCGGACAGGAGGATGCCGATCTCGGTACATTCCAGGCCAAGGTCGGCTAGCTGCCCGGCATCATGCTGCCAAAGTTCAAGGCGCAGTCCGGACCATTCAGCGACATCCGAAAGCCGCCGCCCGGTAATATATTTTCTGTCGCCATGACTGTTCAACTGCATGTCTTGCTACCCCATGGCTCGATTAAGACTCAGAGTGAGCGGCGGCACAAGTGGGCCGTCACAATCGAGCAGGAAATGGCAAAGAGTGCGCAAGAGCGGGCAATATCTTGCCGCAAGAGTGCGCCATTCCACAGATCGCGGGAAAGGCAAATGATCGCACGAAAGTGCGAATTCATTTCCAGATCCTGCGCCAAACAAAAGAACATAATAGAAAATATTCGCAGGGTGCCGCGATTAACGTTGCGGCGGGTGAGAACATCTCGCGCTCGGATTGTGTCGGACCGCGATCATCTAATCAAATAGGGGAAGATAAATTGCGTTATAAAAATGCAAATCTGTCAATTTCGCTGATCGCCCTGGCGGCATCGACAATTATTCAACCCGCCTTAGCGCAAATCACAGGTGCGGATGCTGCGCCTCAGCAGTCCGGCGGCCTGGATGAAATCGTCGTCACCGCTCAGAAGCGTACCGAAAATCTGCAAGACACGCCGATCGCGGTGACCGCCTTTAACGCGCAGGCTCTTGCCAACAAGAATGTCGAGGATATTTCCGGCATCGCCGCCTTCACCCCCAACTTGCAATTCGATTCCACCGCGCCGCTTAGTGGAGCATCGTCGGCCGCGATCGTGTTCATTCGCGGCGTCGGCAAGTCGGGCTATCAGGTCACGGACGATCCAGGCGTCGGCACCTATATCGACGGGGTCTATGTTTCCAGCTCGGTCGGCGGCGTGTTGGACGTGCTGGATGTGGAGCGGATCGAAGTGTTGCGCGGGCCACAAGGTACGCTGTTCGGCCGCAACACAATTGGGGGCGCGATCAGCGTGACCACCAAGCGCCCGTCCTCGACCCCGGAAGGCTCGCTGGAGGCGACCTATGGCAATTATGACCGCATGGAAATGCGCGGATCGATCGATACGCCGATCTCCGACGTCCTGCGCACCAAGCTTACCTTTGGCTATAAGCGCGCCGATGGCTGGTCGCATTTGCTGGCGGCCAACTATCCCGCGCCTGCCCATAATAACCGCAGCCAGCGCACGCCCGGCGACGTCAATCGCGGATCGGGTCGCCTTGCGATAGAATATGCGCCATCAGACGCCTTCAACCTCTATCTGACCGCCGATGTCTCGCGCATACGGGAAGCTACCGTGCCCTCGGCCGCTTTGGCTGTGCCGCTCGATGGCACGCTGACGGCGGCCTATAATGCCAATGATGCGGCGGTCATCGACGTCCCCGGCTATGGCACCGGCGTCCTTTATGACGATCGCTGGGTGGTCGCGCCGGGCAACAAGCGCGGCACTTACCAAACGGGCCCGAACGGCACTAATCTCAACGTTACCGGCTTTGCCGGAACCGCAGAATGGAAACTGACGGACGATCTGACCTTCAAGTCGATCACAGCCTTTCGCAAGGTCAGCGGCAGCTTCAACCGCGATGCCGACAACAGTCCGCTCCAGGTTGTCGATTGCTTCAGCAATTTCCAGCAGAAGCAATTCTCGCAGGAAGGGCAACTGGTCGGGTCGGCCTTCTCGGATCGCGTGGAATATATCGGTGGTGCCTATTATTTCAAGGAAAGCGCCGTTGATGACTATCGCTGCGCGCTGCCGCCCTCGATCGGCACGATCATCCTGAAATCCGATGCCGACAATAGCAGTTACGCCGCTTTCGGCCAGGCATCCTTCAAACTATCGGAGGCTATCAAGATCACTGCCGGCGTCCGCTATACTCATGACAAGAAATCGCTGTTGCCGGACTTCATCTATGACCCGGCGGCAGGGGGCGCCTTTGCCGGGGTCCGCACTGTGCCTTATGGCCGTGTCACCAACACATTTTCCAACGTGTCGCCACGCTTTAGCATCGACTATAAACTCTCCCGCGACGTACTATTCTATGGCTCCTATTCGCGCGGCTACAAGGGCGGCGGCTTCAATGCCCGCACCGTCGCGCCCCGGCCCGATGTTCTGGGCTTCACGCCAGAAAAGCTTGCCACCTTCGAAATCGGCACCAAGCTGGAGATGCTGGATCGCAAGGTGCGGCTAAACCTTGCCGCCTACACCACCAAATATCAGGACATCCAGATCACCGTGATCGAGGATTTCGCGCCGGGCACGCAAAATGGCGGCGATGCGCGGATCAAGGGGTTTGAGGCAGAGCTGGCGGCCAAGCCGACCGATCGGCTGACGCTCAATGCCTCGCTGGCGCATCTCGCCACCCATTATACCAAGCTGCTGCCGCTCTCCTCGCTCGTCCGGCCGGAATTTCAGGTGCGGATGAGCAACACCCTGTCCAACTCGCCCGCATGGTCGGCCAGTGCCGGGTTCGACTATCGCATCCCTGCTCCGGCGCTTTCGGGCGATGTCAGCCTGCGCGGCGACTGGTCTTACAATAGCAAGATCTACAATGACGACATCAACTCGGTCTGGCTGACGCAGAAAGGGTACAGCATCTTCAATGGGCAGATCGCCTATGAAAATGACGATGGAAATTGGGATCTGCTGCTCTGGGGCAAGAATCTGAGCGACAAGCAGGTCATCTTTAGCGGTGATGCCAATGCCGCGGCTGGCTTCGTCCAGGGCAATTACAGCGCCCCGCGTACCCATGGCGTCACGTTCCGCCGTCGCTTCTGATCTAACCGTCGCACCGACGAGACCATTCTCGTCGGTGCGATACTACAATGACAATAGTAGCAGGACAGGATAAAATGACGGCCAGTTATGTGTCGGGATGCAGCGATCACCCGCTGCTGTATCAGACGATTGGTGCAGCCTTTACCGACATCGCGCAGCGACATGGCGATCGCGAGGCGATCGTCGTGCGTGATCAGGACGTGCGGCTTACCTATACGGCCCTGGCGGCGAAGGTATACGCCTTCGCCAGCGGACTGCTGGCAATGGGTCTGGAACCAGGCGACCGTGTCGGCATCTGGTCGCCCAATAACCTGGAATGGGTCGTCACCCAGTTGGCCACGGCCAAGGCGGGCCTGATCCTTGTCAACATCAATCCTGCCTATCGCATCGCCGAGCTGGATTATTGCCTCAACAAAGTCGGCTGTCGCGCGTTGATATTTGCGCGGCAGTTCAAGGCCAGCGACTATTGCGCCATGATCGCCGAATTGGCGCCCGAAGCGGCGCAAGCCTCGCCCGGCGCGCTACGCGCCGCCCGCCTGCCGGAGCTGGAATGGCTCATCACCATCGGGGAGGGCCAGATGGCGGGGGCTTTACCGTTCGATGCCGTCGCGGCCTTTGTTACCCCGGATAGCGACGCGGCGCTCGATGCGTTGGCCAACCGCCTCCAGCCTGAAGACCCGATCAACATCCAGTTCACCAGCGGCACAACCGGATCGCCCAAGGGGGCGACGCTCAGCCACCATAATATCCTCAATAACGGCTTCTATTCTGGTCGCCGAATGCTCTTGTCGGAACAGGACCGGCTCTGCATCCCGGTGCCGCTCTATCATTGTTTCGGCATGGTGCTGGGTGTGCTGGCCTGCATCACCCATGGCGCCTGCATGGTCTTTCCGGGTGAAGCCTTCGATGCCGCCGTGGTGCTGGAAACCGTCGCGGACGAGCGCTGTACCGGTCTGCATGGCGTGCCGACGATGTTCATCGCCGAACTCGACCATCCCGCCTTCGCGACATTCGACCTGTCCAGCCTGCGCACGGGGATTATGGCTGGCGCGCCTTGCCCGGTGGACGTGATGGAGCGGGTGATCGTGCAGATGCACATGCGCGATATCACGATCGGCTATGGCATGACGGAGGTCAGCCCGCTGAGTTTCCAGACCATGCCGGGCGACAGCCTGGAACGGCGGGTCGAAACGGTCGGCCAAGTCCATGATTTTGTCGAGGCCAAGATCGTCGATGGCCGCGGACGGGTGGTGCCGCGAGGCATGCAGGGAGAAATATTGTTCCGCGGCTACAGCCTGATGAACGGCTATTGGGAGGATGCTGACCGGACCGCCGAGGCAATCGATGCGCGCGGCTGGATTCATTCGGGCGATCTGGCGACGATGGATGAGGATGGCTATGTGCGCATCACCGGTCGCGCCAAAGACATGATCATCCGCGGCGGCGAAAATATCTATCCGCGCGAGATTGAGGAATTCCTTCACCGCCACCCGGATGTGCAGGAAGCCCAGATATTCGGCATCCCCGACGAGCGACTGGGCGAAACCGTCTGCGCATGGATACGAACGGGCAATGCGCACCTTACCGAAGCGGAAATACGCGGTCATTGCCGAGGCCAGATCGCTCATTATAAAATTCCCGAACACATTCGGTTCGTCCAAGAATTTCCGATGACGGTCACCGGCAAAATTCAGAAATTCGCCATGCGCGAGGTCATGATGGCTGAGCGTGATGAGGCAATGATAGGAACCGTATGACCGTGCAAATTTACATCTTGCCGACAAGGAAAGGAAACGGTCTGCTCATTGGGAAGAAAATTTGATCGCTGAACGGCCGGAACCGGTCGTTTGTTGGTACGGCTTTTCTTCGATTAGAAATCTGCTGATAGCAGCCGCCGGATGACCATAGCGCTCGAAGGTCTCCAGAAGGTGGAAGGCAAGGTCAGGTTTGTGCCAATGCGATGAACGCCAGCAGCAAGGCCACAGACCATCGCATCGGTGTCGCGAACGACAATGACGTTGTCACCGAACCGCCTGACATGGATGTAAGAGCAGCGCTGACCTGCGTCGCAGAGGCTATGGGTCGGCACATCGTCCGCCAGCATATTCGCGCCCGTATAGCGACCAACGACAGTCAGCCTTGGGCAATTTTCGAGAAATGGGGCAACAGCGCCTCGGTGTGGATTCCCGCATCGGTCATGGCTGCTGCTGCTTTGCACGTCGATCAGGCGGTGGATGTGCGGGAAGAAGGTGGCCGCGTGGTGATCGAGCCGATCCGGGCGCCAGTCTATGATTTCGATGAATTGCTATCCGCAATGACGGCCGACACTTTTCCCGATGATGTCGATTTCGGTGCTCCGATCGGCAAGGAAGTCTGGTGATGTCGGCCTGGGCACCGTTCCGCACTCGTCCTCTCGCCCGCGCGCTATCGCGGTATGATGCTCTGTTGCCTGGTGACAATGCGGATCAAGGGATATGTTTTTGAGGTGGTCGTCAGCCACGATCCGCCAAGCGCTGTCCTGGCCCTAGGCAGCATCTACTTCCCCACCGCAACCTTCTCCGCCGCCGCCATCACGCGCAGGACATTTTCGCCCGCCAGCTTCGCGATGTCTCCATCGTTCCAGCCGCGCCGCATCAGTTCGGACAGCAAAGCTGGGTACGTCTCGACGCCGCCCAACCCCTGCGGCAACGCACCCACGCCGTCGAAATCGCTACCGATCCCGACATGGTCGATCCCTGCCACCTTGACGATATGATCGATATGGTCGGCGACCTGCGCGATCGTGGTGACGGGTTCGGGATGCGCCTGTTCCCAGTCGGCCAGTGCCTGCGCCGCGCCCTTGGGGTCGCCGATATGCAGGCCGCCAAAGGGTGGGGCGTTGTTGCGGGTGATTTCCGCGCTGCGATCGGCGCCCCAGATGCGCCGCGCTTCGGAGACATATTGGGCGGCGAAATTGACCATCACCACCCCGCCATTGGCCGCGACCTGCCGTAGCACCGTGTCCGACACGTTGCGCGGCGTGTCGCACAGCGCGCGGGCGTTGGAGTGGGAGAAGATGACCGGTGCCTTCGTCATGCGCAGCGCATCCAGCATCGTCGCTTCGCTGACGTGGCTCAGGTCCACCAACATGCCCAGCCGATTGAGTTCGCGCACCACATCTTCGCCGAACGGGGTCAGGCCGTCATGCTGCGGATTGTCGGTGGCGCTGTCGGCCCAGGCGATGGTGCGGCTATGCGTCAGGGTGAGATAGGCCGCGCCAAGCTGGCGATAGGCGCGCAGCACCGCGAGGCTGCCGTCGATCTGGCCGCCACCCTCGACCCCGATCAGCGACCCGATCCGCCCCGCCTTGTGCGCCGCGCGCAGCTCCGCTGCCGTGCGGACCAAGGTGATATGCCGGGGATAGCGCGCGGCCAGGCTATGGACCATGCCGATCTGGTCGAGCGTATCCTTGACCTGTTGCACCTGCGGCAGGTCTGCCGACACCCAGACCGACCAGAACTGCCCGCCGACCCCACCCGCACGCAGCCGATCGAGATCGGTATGATAGGTCGCCGGGTCGAGCCGGGTCAGGTCCATCGTCCAGCGTGCGTCCTTGGCCTTTTCCGCCAGCGCTTCGGGCCAGTCATTATGCCCGTCGATCAGCGGCGTGGCCTTCAAGATACGGGCGATGCGTGCCGAATGAGGATCGGGCGCGGCGTTGAGCGGCAGCGGGGCGAGCAGCAGCGACAGGGCCATCAGGCGAAACAGGATCATGGCGCTGGAGCCTATGGTGGCATCCCCCCACGTCAATGGCTAAAAATCGCCCGCGCCGCCCAAAGCGCTTTCGCTCGGTGCCGAATATGCGCCATAAGACGGGCAATGATGATCGATCCCGCGATATTGCTCCAGGCCTATTCGATCGGCGTCTTTCCCATGGCGGACGACCGCGATGCCGCCGAAGTCTATTGGGTCGAACCCAAGCAACGCGCCATATTGCCGCTCGACGGCTTCCATCTGTCCCGCTCGCTCGCCAAGACACTCCGCCGCGATCCGTTCCGCGTCACCGCCAATCGCGCTTTCCCCGACCTGCTGGCGCTCTGCGCGCAGGCTGCGCCGGATCGGCCATCGACCTGGATCAACCGCGAGATTGAGAGCGCCTATCGCCACCTCCATGCCATCGGCTACGCCCATTCGGTCGAAGTGTGGGAGGGAGAGCAACTGGTCGGCGGCCTCTATGGCGTCGCGCTGGGCCGCGCCTTCTTCGGCGAATCTATGGTATCGCGGCGCACCGATGCGTCGAAGGTCGCGCTCGCCTGGCTGGTGGCGCGGCTACGCTTTGGCGGTTTCACCCTGCTCGACTGTCAGTTCATGACCGACCATCTCCATTCGATGGGCGCGGTCGAAATCAGCCAGCGCGACTATCTTCAGTTGCTGGGCGCGGCCGTGGGGGACGCGGCGCTGGGCGCAGGGGCCGGGGCGCTGGGTTCAGGTTCCGGGGCTGCCGCCGAACTGGCATTCGCGCCGCTCGCCGGGCGCGCCGATGCCGGTTCACCCTTCGCGCCCAACGTCACCGTGTCGGGGCCACTTTCGGGCCATGCCATCGTGCAGCTTCTGACCCAGATGTCATAGATTGGGTGTTGCACGACATTGCGGTCGGGCCGGTCGCGGAACAGCCAGCCGGAAAAATTGCGCCGCCATTTGCCATCGGCGCTGCTGCGCACGTCGAGTTGCACGAACGCGCCGGTGTCCTGCACATTTTCCCACGGCGCGCTGGTTTCGCAGGCCTGCAGGCGCACGATCGCGTCCCCCACCCGCACCGCTTCGCCGGGCTTGAGCGTCAGGTCGCGGGTCAGCCCGTTGCGCTTGTTGAGCAGGCCGACGACGGCAGTGCGCTCGGCCATGGGCGTGCCGGGCAGGCTGTCCTTGTCGGCGGAGCGGATCGCGGTGCCCTGAACCTTGACCGGCCCGGTCTGGTTGGCCACCGGCACCTCGCCATCGCTACAGGCGGCAAGCGCGAGCAGCGACGCGCCGATCAGGATCGACGGGGCAACGCCCGCCGCACGCCCGATCATGATGCGTCGGGGCTCCACGCTTCATAATCGCCGGTCGCCTTCTGGCGCAGGCCACCCTTTTCCATCGCGCCGGACGGGCGATAGGCATTCACCGTACCAGTGGCGTTGGGGGTATATTCGCGTTCCCAGATGCGCGGCGGCGGCAGGAAACTTTCCGGCGCACCCTCGATCGAATGGTGCAGCCAGCCATGCCATTCGGCTGGCACCCGGCTGGCGTCGTTGGCGCCATTATAGATGACCCAGCGCCGCGTCAGGCCATTCCCATCGACGCCGCCCTGATAATAGACATTGCCCTGATGATCCTCGCCCACTTTGCTGCCCTTGCGAGCGGTGAAGAGCGAAGTGCCGATGGTCGCGCCATCCCACCAGGTGAAGATCTTGCCGAGGATTCCCATGGCCCAAGCGCTTAGCCGCTGGAGCGGGGCGTTGGCAAGGCGGATATGCGAGAATCGAGAGGCGGTTCGGGATGCCCTGCGGCGGATCGGTTCCCCCCATCTCCGTTCGTTTCGAGCGAAGTCGAGAAACGCAGGGCATAGCGCGAGATGCTTCTCGACGACGCTCGAAGCGAACGGTTGGTGGCTGTGCGTCTTTTACCGAGAGGCGGACGGGCAGAAATTGCGCTCGGTCGTCACCTTGTCCCCCGACACCGCGCACCCACCCCAGGCAACGCGGTCGCCTTCCTTGATGCCGAGCGCCGCAGCGCGCCCGCCCGCAAGCTCCAGTACCGCCGCCACCGGCACCCCGGCCGACACCGGTACGCGCGAATAGGGTTCGGTATCGGCCTGCAGGAAGGCGATCGTCCCGTCGGTGCGGATGAAGATCATGTCGAGCGGGATCAGCGTATCCTTCATCCAGAAACTCGCCGTGCGTGGCGGGTCCATCGGAAACAACATGCCGCTCGTGGGGCCAAGTTCCTTGCGGAACATCAACCCCTTCTCCTGCGCCTCCGGCGTATCCGCAACCTCCACATCGAACCGATGCACCCCCTTGGCGGTGCGAATGACGACCGGCAGCAACGCAGGCACGGCCTGCGCCTGCGCACCATTGTCGGGCGCGGCTTGCGGGGCGGAACAGGCGGCGAGCAGGCCAAGGGCGAGAATTGCGGCAAAACGGATCATGGCGATGTGCCTAATCCGTTTCGCGCGCCAAGGGGAGGGGGATTGAACGCTGCCACTATCTGTCCCCCCTCCCGCCAGCGGGAGGGGGTTAGGGGGTGGGCCGAGCGCAACGCCCGCGTCGGTCCACCCCGTAACACCGTTTCCGACCCATGATTTCCTGCGCGCCACCCATCAGTTGCTTGTCCTATGCTGAGCAGCAAAGCGGTCCGGAAGGAATCGACCAATCGTGGTCACTCAGCCACTGTCAGCCGAAGCCCAAAACCCGCCATTCGTCCAGATGGCAAATCGAAAAACAGATGCCAGACTCTAGGCGGTTAATGGTCGTCGGTCGGAGAACACGTTTTCACAATCGTCACGCATACATGGTCTCCTCCGCAGGACGCGCCCGCAGCCCAAACGTTCGATTGATTGTTCACTGCGGTTGCTTCAGCCAGAAAGCTCCACGACTGGAAAGCCCTAGCGATATATCCCGAAGCACGCCCAAAATGACGTTCTTTGGAAAGGAGTTGCGCCCAAGCAAGCACAGCATCCTGCTCGTCAGCAGCATACACCTGAAGGCTGCTCGTCGTGCCGCGAAAGTCTGAGACCACAGTGAAAAGATTCTCGACCATGCAATGGTCTAATCCGAATCGCGCCGCGTCCGCAACTAGGGCCATTGATGGAGAATGGCCTCTAACCGCATGGCTTCTGCTATCGGGATTCGTCTCCCCAAAAGCCGACCGTCCCCTAACCACCCCTTCTCCCCGCTGGGGAGAAGGATACGCAGCCTTAGTGCCGCAGGCACTTAGGCGCAGTTGGATGAGGGGGGGCGACGCTGAGGCAGCGCGAAACCCGATGGTCCTACACCCTCACCCAGCTTCGACTAGGCAGCAAGCTGCCAAGTCTGCGCAGCCCTCTCCCTCAAGGGAGAGGGGTAAGAAGGGCCAGATCGTCCCCCACGCCAAAACCCTCTTCCAAAATAGGATTTCATCTGATCTATCCTTATCGATGAACCCCGATCCCGCCGCCGATCCGCTCGTGCCACGCGCGACAGCCTCCCCCCACACAACCCCACAGCCGCGTCGCCGACGCGCAGGTGGTGCGTCCCTGTGACCCTACAGGCACCTCATTGTGACCCAACAGGCGCGTCACCAGGGCTTCGTCGGCACTTTGCGCACCTTTACACCCCAGTTTCCCGCACAAAATCACGCCAGCCACGGTGTGAACTTGCGCCCTGTGACCTTGCCGTAACCTTGGCCCGCTATTCCTCCTCCTGCGCCAGCGCCTCGCCCGGCGCGGCGTCCACCCAGCGGCGCGCCACGGCATAATCATGGCCTGCGCGCAAAAAGGCGGCGATCGCTTTCTCGCGCTGCTTGGGGTCGAGCGGCGCGGTGGCATAGGGGCCGACCCGCTTGCGCCGGGCAAAGCGGTCCGCCGCCGCCCAGGCTTCGGCCGCGATCTGCGCGTCCGCTTGCACCCGGTCTTCCTCGCCGATCCCGGCCGCGCGCAGATCCTGGTCGATCCGCCGCGCGCCATAGCCGCGCCGGGCGAGCGCCCCGCTCTTCATCACCGCATAGCCTGCATCATCGATATAGCCGATCTCCACGAAGCGATCGGCGAGGCCTTCGGGGTCAGCAGGCTGTTCACCGCCCCAGCCGCGCTCCTTGATCTTGCGCTTCAAATAGCTGAGCAGCTTGCCCCGGCTGGTCGCAAAGCGGGCGACATGGCGCAGCGCCATGTCGCGCATCGTCGCCTCATCGAGCGGCGGGGGGAGGCGTTTGCCGGACATATTCGCTTTCATGGGCCATGCGCCATGTTTATGCCACAGTCGGGACGGAATTTTACCGTTCCTGGTCCGCTATGAGTGGATGCTGAAGTGCAATATCCGGTGCATGTCGCAGTCAAAGATGATAGCGGCCGCGCTTTCACGATTTTTAGACCATATGGTCACGCCAATATGACGGGTTCGCAAGAGATGATGGCACCAACGCCGACCACCGATGACCTGCCGCGCCGCTTCTCGGACTTCGAGACGCTGGGCGAGGCGCTGGACTATGCGGCGCGGGGCAAGCGGGGCCTGAATTTCCATGATGCGCGCGGCAATCTGGCGCGGCCTTATCCCTTCAGCGAATTGCGTGCCGATGCCGTCGCCTGCGCCCATCGCCTGATCGCTCATGGCGTCAAGCCCGCCGACCGCGTTGCGCTGGTCGCGGAAACCGGGGCGGACTTTGCCCAGCTTTTCTTCGGCATCGTCTATGCCGGGGCCTGGCCCGTACCGTTGCCGCTGCCGACCAGCTTTGGCGGCAAGGACAGCTATATCGACCAGCTCAATGTCCAGCTGACCAGTTGCGATCCCATGCTGTTCCTCTTCCCCGCCGAACTGGCCGACATGGCCGGGGAATCGGGTCGGCAAAAGGCGGTCGAAAGCATCGCGTTCGAGGATTTCATCGCCCGCAACGCCACCCCCTGCGCCTTGCCGCAGGCGCGCAGTGACGAGATCGCCTATCTACAATATAGCAGCGGGTCGACCCGCTTCCCCCATGGCGTCGCCGTGACGCACCATGCGCTGCTCTCCAACCTGTCGGCGCACAGCCACGGGATGCAGGTGCAGGACAGCGACCGCTGCATCAGCTGGCTGCCCTGGTATCATGACATGGGCCTCGTCGGCTGCTTCCTCTCGGTCGTCGCCAATCAGGTGTCGACCGACTATATGAAGACCGAGGATTTCGCCCGCCGTCCGCTCGCCTGGCTCGACCTCATCAGCCGCAATGAAGGCACCTCGATCAGCTATTCGCCGACCTTCGGCTACGACATCTGCGCCCGCCGCATGTCGAGCCAGACCAAGGCGCAGGATCGCTTCGACCTGTCGCGCTGGCGGCTGGCGGGCAATGGCGCGGACATGATCCGCCCCGACGTGATGCAGAGCTTCGTCGATGCCTTTGCCGATGCCGGTTTCTCGCCCAGCGCCTTCCTGCCAAGCTATGGCCTCGCCGAAGCGACGCTGGCCGTCACCATCATGCCGCCGGGCGAGGGGATCATCGTAGAACTGGTCGAGGAAACCGACCTGTCGGGCGGCGACGCGACCGAGGGGCGTCCGCAACGCTTCCGTTCGATCGTCAATTGCGGCAAGCCCGCCAAGGACATGGTCGTGGAAATCCGCGACGAGGATGGCGGCCCGCTACGCGAGCGGCAGATCGGCAAGGTCTGGACCACCGGGCCAAGCCTGATGGTCGGCTATTTCCGCGATCAGGCCGCGACCGACGCCTGCATGGCCTCCGATGCCTCTGGCCGCATCTGGCTCGACACCGGCGATATGGGGTATCTGAGCGACGGCTATCTCTACATCGTCGGCCGCGCCAAGGATATGATCATCATCAACGGCAAGAATCACTGGCCGCAGGATATCGAATGGGCGGTCGAACAATTGCCCGGCTTCAAGCAGGGCGACATAGCCGCCTTCGCCATCACCACGCCGGGCGGCGAGGAAGCGCCCGCCGTGCTGGTCCATTGCCGCACCTCCGACAATGAGGAACGCTCGCGCTTGCGCGACCAGATTCGCGAGCGCGTGCGCGCCATCACCGGCATGAACTGCGTCGTCGAACTGGTGCCGCCGCGCACCCTGCCGCGCACCAGTTCGGGCAAATTGAGCCGGTCGAAAGCGCGCAACCTCTATCTGACCGGGGAAATCCGCCCCTACGACATCGCCGCCTGACAAAGTCGGATCGAGGTTACCAAATCATAACCCATAGCCGTTATCGCGGCACGGTGGGCAAGAGGGATCATCAGCAACGCGACGCGGATGGCCGGGAGCGGATAAGTCTCCGGGCGATGACGGGTCTGGGCACAATCGCCGACGACGCGCAATATCGCGTGCTGGAGGCGCAGTTTCGCGCCGCCGACAGCGTCGCCCTGCTGCGCCATGTGATGAACCTGCTGGGCCTGATTTTCGTCTGGGCCGTTTTCGCCCATTGCTGTTCGCCGATCTTGCTGGCCGGGTGGAGCGTGGCGCTGATCGGCACGATAATGTTGGGATTATGGCTCGACCGCAATCGTCGCCGGGCGGACAATGTCGGCCTGACTGCGCGGGATTTGCGTCGCCATGGGATGGGGGGCTTGGCGCTGGGCCTGTCCTGGGCGGGCTGCATGATGATCGTGGCCCATGCCGGGGAAACGGAGGAACTGGTCGCGCTGTGGACGCTGGTCAGTTGCATCATGGTTTGCAGCGCGATCAGCTACGCCGCCACGCCGCTGGCGGCGACGGCGTTTCTGCTGCCCTGCATCGGCGGCCTGTTCGCTATGTTCGGCGACGGCCTGCAACTGCCGCTGCACGCGCTCGCGACCAGCTATGCGCTCTCGCTGCTCGCTGGCTGCTTCATCTACGCGCGCACATTCGCGCACCAGCATAGCAGCACCGCGCAACTGGCGGAAAAATCCGAAGTCGTCAGCCTGCTGCTGCGCGAATATGAAGAGGGCGGCTCGGATTGGCTGTGGCAGACCGACACGATGCGCCGCATTAACGGCGCGTCCAAGCGTTTTGCCGAGACGATGGGATTGCCGCCCGAACAGTTGGAGGGCGTGCCGCTGGTTCAGATATTGGCAGGCAGCGCGTGGGAAAGCGGACGCTTCGCCGCCGGACTGCA
>NZ_JPPQ01000069.1:2684220-2692113 GCF_000743655.1 Sphingobium sp. ba1 | reverse complement strand
CATAGCGCAACGCTCGCGTCGGCCCACCCCGCTGCGACTAAATTCGCTCCGCTCATTAAGTCTCGCTGCCCCTCCCGCAAGCGGGCGGGGAATAGAAAGTTATCCGCCCGGTATCGCCCATAAATGCCTGCCCAATTTTATTGTTAGCTCGCCGTAAATCGGCCATTCGATAGACTGTGCCTGATCCGAAACGGAGAGATGCCATGGAACGGCGCGAGATAATTTTAGGCGGAGCGTTTTGGCTGATGGCTTTTGCTGGTTGTATCATCGTCGCCTCAACCGCTTCCAATGTTTGTCGGGCGGGACGTTGGGATACAAAACCTCAATGGAACACTAGGCTCTCTGCATTAAGCGTGTTGGAGCTAACGAGAGAAAACCAGATTTTGTTCGATGGCCGTGAAATATCACGGTCTGCGTTAGCCTCCCGTCTAATCTCGATCTCCAAACTACCTGTCCAGCCTATAGTGGTGTTCCGGCCAGATAATGGGGCGAATTGCCGTCAGATCGTTCGGGTCCGCGCAATGATGGATCGTTTCCTTGAGTGTAAGGGCGGCGGCTGCGCAGAGGGAGCCGAATGGGATGAGCAAGCACCACATGGCGCCGACATCTAAAATGTCAGCTATCGGGAAAACGGAGTCGGAAACCGGAAGGTCCGCCATCTACCAATAGCCGTCACACCTGGCTTTGCTCGTGCATCCACGGGTGCAAAGCTGGGATCGGCCAAAACCAAACGCCACTACCCCTAACCCCACGAAAAAGGGCGGCCCCGCGAGGAGCCGCCCGATATCGTCCGGTCGAAACCGGACCGTTGTGCCCCGCATGACGCGGGGCGCACCGATTACTTGAGTTCGACGGTCGCGCCGGCTTCTTCAAGCTGCTTCTTGACCTTCTCGGCCTCGTCCTTGTTCACGCCTTCCTTGACGGCCTTGGGAGCCGATTCGACCAGCGTCTTGGCTTCGGTCAGGCCCAGGCCGGTGATAGCGCGGACTTCCTTGATGACGTTGATCTTCTTGCCACCGTCGCCGGTCAGGATGACGTCGAATTCGGTCTGCTCTTCAGCAGCCGGGGCAGCGGCAGCGGCCGGGCCAGCGACGGCGACGGCAGCAGCGGCGCTAACGCCCCACTTTTCTTCCAGAGCCTTCGACAGGTCGGCGGCTTCGAGGACGGTGAGGGCCGAAAGCTGTTCGACCAGTGCGTTGATGTCTGCCATGTGCAATATTTCCTTACGTTGGGGCCGTTTGCCCCGTCAGATAATGAGTCAAACGAAAAGGGGTCGGGGGCAGCCCTTAGGTTGCGTCCTTCTCCGCATAGGCGTTGAAGACCCGCGCGAGCTGCGAAGCCGGTGTCTGGATGACGGTAGCGAGCTTGGTTGCCGGCGCCTGGATGAGGCCGATAATCTTTGCACGCAGTTCGTCCAGCGACGGCATCGATGCGAGCGCCTTGACGCCCTCTGCATCGAGCAGCATTCCGCCCATCGCGCCGCCAACGATTTCGATCTTGTCGTTGGTCTTTGCGAATTCGACTGCAACCTTGGCGGCTGCAACCGGATCGGCCGAGGTAGCAAGGCCGACAGGACCGGTCAGCATGTCGCTGAGGCCGGCATAGTCGGTGCCATCAAGGGCGATACGAGCGAGGCGGTTCTTCGTAACCTTGTAGGTCGCGCCTGCTTCCCGCATCTTCTGGCGCAAAACCGTCGACTGGGCGACGGTCATGCCGAGGTTGCGGGTCACGACGACCACGCCAACTTCTGCCAGCTCTGCGTTCAGCGCGGAAACGACCTCAGCTTTCTGATTACGATCCATGCCATTCTCCACTTTCTGTTCGGCGGAAATCCGACGAACGCTTAAAACCCGTGGGATAAGCCACGGGGCACTAAGTCCGAAGGGGAGAGATCGACTGGCCCGCATCCGTTTGACGGGAACAGGCAGACCCGAATCGGGCATATGGCCCGTTCGGTAAAGAACTTTTCCCCGTCTAGGCTGGACATTAAGAAGGGCATATTCCCTTCACCAACTGTCTCGGACGGTGAACCCCGAAGGGTTCGCTGCGGTCGCCTATACAGATCTATTGGGCAGAATCAATGCATAACATGCGACAATGATCACGAGTGTCACTTATATATTGACGTCATAGGATGTGTCACATATATGTTGACGTTGTGAACGTGCAGCAAACCCCAACCTTCGTCGAATGGTTTTCCAGTTTGCGCGATCACAAGGCACGTTCGAAGATTGCCGGCCGGATCGCGCGCTTTGAACTGGGTTTGATGGGTGACGTGAAGTCGGTGGGCGAAGGCGTATTGGAAGCGCGGATCGATTTCGGCCCTGGATATCGCCTTTATCTGCTGAGGCGGGGCGAACAATGGGTCATCCTGCTGATGGGCGGCGACAAGTCGAGCCAACAGCGGGATATAATAAAAGCAAAGGATATGGCAGCTCGGATAGGCTGAGCCGCCACACGCAACCAGCGTCAATAGGCCTGGGCCTGCGTGCGAAAGGAAATTATGATGACGATCGAACTCACCCGCTTCGATGCGGCGGCATATCTGACCGAGGCCGAAGATCAAGCGGACCTTCTGGCCGAAGCGCTCGCGACGGGCGACGTCCATGTCATTACCCAAGCGATTGGCATTGTCGCGCGGGCACATGGAATGACGGAGCTTGCACAGGAAACTGGCATCAAGCGGCAACAACTCTATCGTGTGCTTGGTCCCGAAGGAAATCCGACACTTGGCACCATGCTGAAGCTTCTGCCGGCCCTGGGCTTGCGAATGCGGATAGAGGCGGCAGCCTAAACCCGGTCCGCCTGCACTACCACGTCAATCGCGCGCAGCGCTGACAATATCCGCATCAGATGCTGGGCGTCGGCGACTTCCAGGTCGATGACGTCGGTGTGGAACGGGCCTTCGCGGTTGACCAGTTGCAGGTTGAGGATGTTCGCCTTGGTCGCGCCGAACACATTGGCGACGGCGGCGAGCGCGCCGGGCTGGTTCTTGACGATGACCGAGAGGCGGGCGGTGCCGCCCTTGGACTTGCTGTCCCAGCTGAGGTCTATCCAGTCATCATCCTGCCCCGCTTCGAGCGCGCGGCAATCGATGGTGTGGACCTCGATCGGCTCGCCCGTGCGGCGCACGCCGACGATGCGGTCGCCCGGCACTGGATGACAGCAATCGCCGAGGTTATAGGCGATGCCCGGCGTCAGGCCGCGGATCGACACCGGGGCATGCTGGCGCGGGTGGGTTTCCTCCATGCCGATGGCGCTGGTCGAGCCGGGGACGAGCGCTTCCATGACTTCGGAATCGAGCAGGCGGTGCGTGGCGATCGCGACCATCAGTGCGGCGCGATCCTCCAGCTTCAACCGCTTGAGCGCGCCTGCCAGCGCCTTGTCGCCCAATTCCTTGGCGAGGTCAGGCGAGAAGCGGCCGAGAATCTCGTCATAGAGTTTCTCGCCCAGCTTGATCTCCTCGCCGCGCTGCTTCTGGCGGATATAGCGGCGGATCGCCGCGCGTGCCTTGCCGGTGATGGCGAAGGTCAGCCAGCCGGGCTGCGGCTCCTGCCCGTCGGACTTGAGGATCTCGACCTGATCGCCATTTTCGAGGGAGGTGCGCAGCGGCACGACCCTGCCATTGACCTTTGCCCCCACCGTCTGATTGCCAAGCGAGGTGTGGACGGCATAGGCGAAGTCGACCGGGGTCGACCCCTTGGGCAATTGATGCAGCTCGCCCTTGGGCGAGAAGGCGAAGATGCGATCCTGATACATCGCCATGCGCGTATGTTCGAGCAGTTCGTCGGCATCCTGGCTCTGTTCCAGGATTTCGACCAGGTCGCGCAGCCACGCCGCCTGCTGGTCGGTGGCGTCGCCCTTCTGCTTATAAGCCCAATGCGCCGCAAGGCCGAGTTCGGCATGATTATGCATGTCGCGGCTGCGGATCTGTACCTCGATCCGGGCATTGTCCTGATGAATGACCGTGGTATGGATCGACCGATAGCCGTTGCGTTTCGGGGTGGAGATATAATCTTTGAAGCGGCCGGGCACCATTTTATAGGTCTGGTGGATGACGCCCAGCGCGCGATAGCAATCCTCCGGGCTGTCGGTGATGACGCGAAACGCCATGACGTCGGTCAGCTGCTCGAAGCTGATGTGGCGCTCCTGCATCTTGCGCCAGATCGAATAGGGATGTTTCTCGCGCCCCGACACAGTGACCGGCAAGTCGCGGCTGCCCAGCAATAGCTGCAATTCCGCGCCGATGCGGTCGACCTTGTCATGGCCGCCTTCCTTCAACTGCTCCAGCCGCTTGGTGATGCTGTCATAAGCGTCCGGTTCCAGCTCGCGGAACGACAGCAACTGCATCTCGCGCATGAAATCATACATGCCGATCCGCTCGGCGAGCGGGGCATAGATGTCCATCGTCTCCTTGGCGATGCGGCGGCGCTTGGTTTCATTCTTGATGAAATGCAGCGTGCGCATATTGTGCAGCCGATCGGCGAGCTTGACCAGCAGCACGCGGATATCGTCGGACATGGCGAGCAGGAATTTGCGCAGATTTTCCGCCGCCCGCTCATTTTCGGACATGGCTTCGATCTTCGACAGCTTGGTGACGCCATCGACCATGCGGGCGACATCCTTGCCGAACGCGGCCTCAATCTCTTCATAGGTGACCAGCGTGTCTTCGATCGTGTCGTGCAGCAGGGCAGTGACGATGGTCTGATCATCGAGATGGAAGTCGGTCAATATCCCCGCGACTTCAATCGGATGGCTGAAATAGGGGTCACCGCTCGCACGTTTCTGGCTCCCATGTTTCTGCACCGAAAACACATAGGCGCGGTTGATCATCGCTTCGTCCGCATCGGGATCGTAGCGCTTTACCCGTTCGACAAGTTCATACTGGCGTAACATCGTTTCCCGATTGTGTGGGAAGTGCCTTGTTACGCAACAAAAAAATCCCATTTCCCCGAATAAGGCTGCACTTTTGCAACGCCTGTGGCTTTGCGCTATATGCTATGACGATGAAACATAATCTCGCCCAGGATCTGGAACAATGCGCGCTGCCCAGCGCGCTGGAGATGATGGGCGAACGCTGGTCCTTCCTGATCCTGCGTGGTGCCTTGTCGGGCATCCGCCATTTCGAGGAATTTCAATCGACGCTGGGCATCGCCCGCAACATCCTGGCCAACCGCCTGTCGCGGCTGGTGGAAAATGGCATCATGCTGCGCCAGCCGATGCAGTGCGACCGACGCAAGGTCGAATATCGCCTGACGCAAAAGGGCGAGGATCTCGTGCCCGCGATGATCGCGCTGCGCCAATGGGGCGAACGGTGGGGATGCGGCACCATGTCGTGCCAGGTGCTGGCCGACAAGCGGGATGGCCAGCCGATCCGTCCCATCGCCATCCACGCGCATGACGGACGGCCGCTCAGCTTCGCCGATCTGGTGTGGCTGTGCCCGGATGAAATCACGCCGATGGCGGAAGAACCGGCAGCCGCAGCCTGAACCCGGCTTCACCCCCGCGCGGAAATCGCCTAGTCTCCCGCGCGATGTCCGTGCCCCGTATCCAGCCTCAGCCCTTTTTCGCTGACAAGAACCGCGCTTTCTGGAACCTGCAATCGCTGGGATGGGCTGGTGCCTTCCTGCTGCGCGGTTCGTCCACGATCGCCAATGGCCAGTCCTTCTCCAGCCTGGTGCCGGTGATGATCTCCACCGCGACCGGCTATTCGGTCACGCTGCTGATCGCGGTGATGTTCCGCTTTTTGCTCAAACAGCGGCCGATCATCACCTGGGGCGTATCCATCCTCGCCGTGCTGATCGCCGCCGGGCTGGTCGCCTTCATCGACGCCTGGGTCTTTTCGACGCAGAATAAGGGCAGCGAAACGGCCGGGGTGCAACTGTTCCTGGGCGCTTTCTACCTGTCGGTCACGCTGATCGGGGCCTGGTCGGCGCTTTATTATGCGATCAACTTCTATCTGACGGTTGAGGAACAGGCCGACCAACTGTTGCGGCTGGAGGCGCAGGCGGCGAACGCGCAACTCGCGATGCTGCGCTATCAGCTCAATCCGCATTTCCTGTTCAATACGCTCAATTCCATCTCGACGCTGGTGCTGCTCAAACAGACCGACCGCGCCAATGCGATGCTGTCGCGGCTGTCATCCTTCCTGCGCTACACGCTCGTCAACGAACCGACCGCGCAGGTGACGATCGAACAGGAGATCGAGACGCTCAAACTCTATCTGGAGATTGAGAAGATGCGCTTCGAGGAGCGGTTGCGGCCGGTCTTCATCATCGATCCGGCGGTCGGCCATGCGCGCCTGCCATCGCTGCTGCTCCAGCCGCTGGTCGAAAATGCCATCAAATATGCGGTCACGCCCAAGGAGGAGGGGGCGGAAATCTCGGTCAGCGCGCAGCCTGCCGGTGAAAATGTGCGGATCGTCGTATCGGACACCGGTCCGGGATTGAACGAAGGCGGAATGAAGCCGCACATGATGGTGAGCGAGGGCATGGGCGTGGGCCTGCCGAACATCCGGGACCGGTTAATTCAGGCTTTCGGGGAACGACAGCGCTTTGAAACACGTTCCAGCCCAAGCGGATTTTCGGTCATCATCGAAATTCCGCTGAACATGGAAGACAAACCGAAAGTGGCCGCATGACCATCAGAACTATCCTCGTCGATGACGAAAGCCTGGCCATCCAGGGCCTTGCCCTGCGTCTGCAAGCGCATGAGGATGTCGACATCATCGAAACCTGCACCAATGGCCGCGAAGCCATTCGTGCGATCAAGACGCACAAGCCCGACCTCGTGTTCCTCGACATTCAAATGCCTGGCTTCGATGGATTTTCCGTCGTGCAGGGGATGATGGAAGTCGAACCACCGCTGTTCATCTTCGTGACCGCCTATAGCGACCATGCCATCCGCGCGTTCGAAGCGCAGGCGATCGACTATCTGATGAAGCCGGTGGAAGAAGGCCGCCTGGCCGATGCGCTCGACCGCGTGCGGCTGCGCCTGTCCGACAAGCGCCAGGTGCAGGAAGCGGAAAAGCTGCGCGAAGTACTGGCCGAAGTCGCGCCCCAGGCGATGACCGATTTCGCCGCGGGCGATGAAGAGGGGCCAGCCTCCAACCGCTTCGAAAAGCTCATCAACATCAAGGATCGCGGCCAGATTTTCCGGGTCGACGTCGATTCCATCGAACGGATCGACGCGGCCGGCGACTATATGTGCATCTACACCGCCGACAACAGCCTGATCCTGCGCGAAACGATGAAGGATCTGGAAAAGCGCCTGGACCCCCGCAACTTCCAGCGCGTCCACCGCTCCACCATCGTCAACCTGAGCCAGGTGAAGCAGGTCAAGCCGCACACCAACGGCGAATGTTTCCTGGTGCTGGAATCCGGCGCCCAAGTCAAAGTCAGCCGCTCCTACCGCGACGTGGTGGCCCGCTTCGTACATTGAGGTGACGACTCTGCTCTCTCCCGCCTTCACGGGAACATCATTGTTGTAACTCGCTGGAGATACCGATCTGACCTGATGGCCGCGCAGGATGCAAATCCGGCGCGTGAGAATGAGCGTCTTCGCCTTGAAAACCATGTGCTGCGGGAGGAGAGGGAAATGCTGGGGAAGGCCAAGCAGTTCTTCGCGAGCCAAAGGCCGTGAATTTCGCATTTGTGCATGGCTGTCGGCCCCAGAGGCCCGTTGAACTGCCCTGCCGTGTCATGGATGTGAGTGAACGTGGCGATCGTTCCTGGCGCTCTCGCCTGATCAGCAAGCGGCTCCGAAGGATGGCTCAGCCAAAGTGCTGGCCCATATTCGGGAACAATACAGGCTGAGCCGTGGTACCGCAGTTTATCCTGAGCGCCCGCCTTGCAGGTCGTCGAAGGGGGCGTCCTTGCGTGACGATGGAGCTAA
>NZ_JPPQ01000069.1:2673449-2684210 GCF_000743655.1 Sphingobium sp. ba1 | reverse complement strand
GGAGGTTGTGTGGGGGTGCGCCGCCGCCAGCGTGGACGCTCGGCTTCGCCTCGCTCCCCCTCCCCCGACCCCTCCCCGCCGGGGAGGGGAGTCGTTCGTACTGTACCAGCGCGCAAACATAAAGGCCCATGGGCGTTATTCCCCGACACAGGTCGGGTAACGCGACCTATAGGTCTGCTGACACTACCCGCAATTATCGTAGCCGGCCTCGCGGCATTTTTTGCGCCGTTCCTTGTCGGCTTTCTTGCGCGCCTTGCCTTCGCGGGCTTCCTGTTCGCGCATCTTGCGGCCGTAGTTGCGGTCGGATTCGTCCTGGCTGGTCGTGGCCCAGTCCGCGGCCTGCGCGCCAGCGCGCACGGGCAGGGTCACGACGTCCAGCGCGGCCTTTGCCACGCAGCCGGTCAAACCGACCAGCATCAGCGGCGCGGCGATCCATAATAGCTTCGTCATCTTTCAGCCCCCGATTTGTTTCGCCGCCGACATGGCATAGCGCACATTAACCGCAGCCTAAGGACGAAGCAAAGCGCAATGAACCGTCGCGAGCCGATTACGCTTCGATGCGCTCGGCGAAACCCTTGCGCAGCTTGGCGAGCTTGGGCGGGATCACCGCCACGCAATAGGGATTGCTCTCGCCGACCCGCTCCCAATATTTCTGATGATAATCCTCCGCCGGATACCAGGGCGCATCCTCCTCGATCGTGGTGACGATCGGGTCGGTCTGATCGGCCTGGGCGCGGTCGATGGCGGCGCGCGCCTCCTCGGCCTGCTGCGGCGAATGGGGGAAGATGGCGGAGCGATATTGGGTGCCGACATCATTGCCCTGGCGGTTCAGCGTCGTCGGATTGTGCGTGGCGAAGAAGATATCCAGCAGGTCGGCATAGCTGATGACCGAAGGGTCGAAGCTGATGCGGATCGCTTCGGCATGGCCGGTTGTTCCCGAACAAACCTGTTCATAGGTCGGGTTCGGGCGCGCGCCGCCGATATAGCCGCTTTCGACGCCACTGACGCCCTTCAAATTCTGGTACACCGCCTCGGTACACCAGAAGCATCCACCGGCCAGCGTTGCGACTTCCTGCGTCATATCGTCATTCCTATCCATGTTCGATGCCATAGATAGGAAGGGTCAGGCGCCGCTTCCAGTCGCCAATTCAGCCGCCTTCGCCCGTTCTTCGGCAACCAGTTCCTTGCGCGACAATTTGCCCACCAGCGTCTTGGGCAGTGTCAGCCGCACTTCGACGGCCTTCACCCGCTCATGCTTGCCCAGTTGCGGGTTGAGCCAGGCCTTGAGCGCTTCGTCATCGATATCGAACCCGTCATTGAGGGTGACGAAGGCCTTGGGCTGTTCGCCGCGATAATGGTCTGGCACGCCGATCACCAGCGCCTCCTTGACCGCGGGGTGGTGATAGAGGACCGATTCCACCTGGCTGGGGAAAACCTTGAACCCGCCGACCGAGATCATGTCCTTTAGCCGGTCAACGATGCGGACATAGCCGTCCTCGTCGATTTCGCCGACATCGCCGGTGCGGATGAAGTCCCCCATGAACACTTCGGCGTCCGCATCGGGGCGGTTCCAATAGCCTTTCATCACCTGCGGCCCGGCGAACAGCAATTCGCCCGGCTCGCCCGGCGGCGGCGGCTTGGTCGGGTCTTCGCGATCGACGATCTTGACCCGCGTGCCCGGCACGGGCTGGCCGACCGTGCCGGTCTTGTTCAGCCCTTCATAGGGGTTGGTGCAGACAATCGGACTGGTTTCGGTGAGGCCATAGCCTTCGATCAGCTTGGCCCCGGTGGCTTCCTCGAAGCGTTGCCGCACTTCCAGCGGCAGCGGCGCGCCGCCCGAAATACAGGCGCGCAGCGAGGAGAAGTCGATGTTGCGGATCGCGGGATGATCGAGCAGCGCCTGGAACATGGTCGGCACGCCGGGCAGCGAGGTCGCCTTGACCCTTTGTACGGCGGCCAGCACCTGCGCCGCGTCGAAGCGCGGCAGCATCACCATCTCGCCGCCGTTCAGCACTGTACGGTTCAAGGTACAGGTATTGGCGAAGACATGGAAAAAGGGCAGCACTGCGATGATGCGATCCGGCTCGTTGGCGTGCGGGTCGATCACCTGCGCCTGGCGCGCATTGGCGGTCAGATTCTGGTGCGTCAGCATCGCGCCCTTGGGCGTGCCGGTCGTGCCGCCGGTATATTGCAGCAGGGCGATGTCCTGCTCCGGGTTGATGTCCGCCACGGTGCAGGCACCCGGATTGGCGATGAGCTTGTCATAGCGCAGCACGCGGGGATCATGCGGCAGGGTGGCCGTCTCCGCTGCCTTGAACCAGCGGAACAGCAGCGATTTGAACGGCGAGAGCATTTCGGCGACCGAACCGACCACCAGCTTTTCGAGGCTGCTATGGTCCAGCACCTTGAGCGCGGTCGGCAGCAGCGCTTTGGCCGACAAAGTGAAGAGGATCTTGGTTCCGCTATCTTCGACCTGATGTTCGAGTTCGGCGGCGGTGTAGAGCGGGGAGAAGTTGACGACGATCGCGCCGGCCATCAGCGCGCCATAATAGGCCGCAACATAATGAGGCGTGTTGGGCAGATACAGGCCGACCCGGTCGCCCTTCTTGACCCCCATCGCCTGCAGGCCGCAGGCGATGCGCTTGATCTGGCCGAACACCTCCGCATAGGTGAATTTTCGGCCCATGAAATCAATCATGATGGCGTCGGGATGGGCCAGCGCGCTGTCGGTGACCATGTCCCCCATCGATAATGGCGGGAAGGTCTGGTCCCACAAAGCGGGGTGGCGGTAATTCTCTCTCCAGAGCTTTTCTATGTTCTCCATGGCCCAAAGTGTATGGCCATCGCCCGCTTTACGCAAGCGTCAAGCACAGCAAAAAGGGCCGCGCCGAAAGCCCGGCGCGGCCCTGAAAAAATGCTGCATTGCAACGACCTGCTGAGGTCGCCGCGTGACGCTACGGCATCACACCTCGCCCTTGTTGTTGCTGAACGGATCGATGATCGTGGCGACGCTCGAAATCAGGTCCGTCTCGCTCTTGAGCGCGTCTTCGGCGCGCTGCAACGCGTCCTTCCGTTCACGGCGCAGCTCTTCGATCAGCGCTTCGCGGTCGCCATCCAGGCGCGAATCGGTCGGCGCTTCGATGCCGAGCTTCTTCGCCGCCTTGGCCACCAGCGCGTCGAGTTCACGTTGCGAACACAGGCCCAGCGTCACCGGATCCTTGGGCGTGATGTTGGAGATGTTCCAGTGGGTGCGGTCGCGGATCGCGGCGATGGTGGTGCGGGTGGTGCCGATCAGCTTGCCGATCGCGCCGTCCGAGATTTCGGGGTGGTTGCGCAAGATCCAGGCGATGCCATCGGGCTTGTCCTGCCGCTTGCTGACCGGGGTGTAGCGCGGCCCCTTGGTCCGGCGCACCGGCTCTGGCCCCTTGAGCATCTTGAGGCGATAATCGGGGTTCTGTTCGCCCTTGTGGATTTCTTCCATCGTGATTTCATGGGCGCGGACGGGATCGCGGCCGGTATATTTGATGCTGGCGGTGTCATCGGCGATCGCCTGCACTTCGAGGATGTGCAGCCCGCAAAATTCGGCGATCTGGTCAAAGCTCAGAGCGCTATTGTCGATCAGCCAACTGGCGGTCGCGTGGGGCATAAGAGGCTGGGACACGGGGCTTCTCCGGCACGTAAAAACGATAAGGGCCGCCCAAGCAGGGCGGCCGCGACCGTTGGCAGATAGTCCATCCCGCCCCGTTCGGCAAGGAAAAGCGTCAGGCGGCGCTGTCGATCAACAGCGGGTCTATGGCGTGCAGGCCAGAGAGAAATTCCTGCGCGCTGCGTTCCCAGCTGAAACTGCGGCCATAAGCGGCGCAGGCCGCGCGGTCGCACGGCAGGGCCTGCGCGATGGCGGTGCCCAGATCGTCGGACAGCGCGCCGGTTTCGGGCGTGACGATATCGATCGGCCCGGTGACGGGATAGCCCGCGACCGGCGTGCCGCAGGCCAGCGCCTCGATCATCACCAGGCCGAATGTGTCAGTGCGGCTGGGAAAGACAAAGACGTCCGCGCCCGCATAGGCCCCGGCGAGGTCCGCGCCGAACAGCGCGCCCAGGAAGCGCGCCTGCGGATAGGCGCGTTCGAGCGCCGCGCGGGTGGGACCATCGCCGACGATGACCTTGGTGCCGGGATGGTCGGTCGCGAGGAAGGCCTCGATATTCTTTTCCACCGCGACCCGGCCGACATAGAGCTGGATCGGACGGGGCAGGTCCGCGAACAGGGCGGGCGGCACCGCGTCGGGGGTGAAGGCGGTGAGGTCCACCCCCCGGCCCCACGGGCGCACATTGGCGACGCCATGCGCGCGCAACTGATCGCGCACCGACTTGGTGGAAACCAGCACCGCCTGCGCCGGGCCGTGGAACCAGCGGATATAGCGCCAGAACCAGGCCGCCGGCAGCCCAGTGCGCTGGGCGACATAATCGGGGAAATGGGTGTGATAGGCGGTGGTGAACGGCACAGCGCTGCGCAGGCACCAGCGCCGCGCCGCGACGCAGAGCGGCCCTTCGGTCGCCAGATGCACCGCATCGGGGCGGAAGGCGGCGATCGCCTGGCCCACGACGGCGGGACGCACCAGCGCGAGGCGTATTTCGGGATAGGTCGGACAGGGAATGGAACCGTAGAGATCGGGCGAGATCACCATGATCTCATGCCCCATCTGTTCCAGTTCGACCTGGATCGTCTGGAGCGTGCGGACGACGCCATTGACCTGCGGGGTCCAGGCATCGGTGACGATCGCTATCCGCATGTCCCCTGCCCCCTTAGGCCGCCATCCGCGCCGATGGCTGCACGCCCTCTGCGGCGGTGCGCTTCGCAATCTCGTCGGCCCAGTGCAGCACCTGCATCTGTCCGTCATCATGTTCGACCAGCGCGGTGCAGCCTTCCACCCAGTCGCCGTCATTATAATATTCTATGCCGTCGATTTCGCGCATTTCGGCATTGTGGATATGGCCGCACACGACGCCGTCGACGCCGCGCGACCCGGCTTCGTGGGCCACCACTTCCTCGAAACGGGAAATGAAGGACACGGCATTCTTGACCTTATGCTTGGCCATCTTGCTGAGCGACCAATAGGGCAGGCCCATGCGCTGCCGCACCGCATTAACCACCACATTGAGGCGCATCAGCGTCGTGTAGGCGGCGTCACCGACGAAGGCGAGCCAGCGATGCGCGAGCATGATCGTGTCGAACTCGTCACCATGCAGCACCAGCAGCTTGCGCCCATCGGCGGTCTGGTGGATCGCCTTGCGCCGGATTTCGACCCCGCCAAAGCTCATGCCGGTGAACTGGCGGAACATTTCGTCATGATTGCCGGGGATGTAGACGACCCGCGTGCCGCGCTTAGCGCGCTTCATCAGCCGCCACACCACGTCATTATGCGTCTGCGGCCAGTAGAAGCGCCGCTTCAACCGCCAGCCATCGATGATGTCACCGACCAGATAGATGGTGTCGCTATCGACGTTGTCGAGGAAATCGATCAGCATCTTGGCGTTGCAGCCGCGCGTGCCGAGGTGAATGTCCGAAATCCAGATGGTCCGAAAGCGGCGACGCTGCCCCTCCCGCTCCGGGATGTGGAACGGGGTGTCGGAACCCTGTTCCATCTCACCCAGGAAGGGCAAGCGCGTAATGGCGTTCATGATACGATCCCCAAAGACTTGTATCCTTGGGACCGAGTCCTTAGCGCGCCATTGTTACAAGTCCGCACCGAATATGACGGAAATGCTACGTTTTACGGGGGTTTTGGCTTAGTAGATGCGACTGAATGATCGCTGCACGTTCATTTTACGCCGTCATTCCCGCGAAGGCGGGAACCCATCTGCCAACCTCTATTCTGTGGGAAATGGTGGGAGATGGATCCCCGCCTTCGCGGGGATGACGGGGAGAAGGCATGTCGTGCCGAAACATAAACGGAGAGCCAATGGATACTGACTTTCGTCAGGATGACGGTGGGTGAGGCAGGACCGCTTCAATTCATCCCCTCACACCACCAGCACGATCTTCCCGAAATGTTCGCCCGCGTCCATCCGCGCATGGGCCTTCGCCGCGTCCGTCAGGGCGAAGCGTTGGTCCATGGCCGGGCGAAGCTTGCCTTCGTCGACGAAGGGCCAGACGTTGCGGACCAGTTCGTCGGCAACCAGGCTCTTGAAGCCGACCGAGCGGGCGCGCAGGGTCGAGCCGGTGAGGGTCAGCCGCTTTTGCATGATGGTCGGGATGAAGATGCTGGCCTTCGCGCCGCCCAGCGTCGCGATCGACACATGGCGTCCGTCTTCGGCCAGGCATTCGAGGTTGCGCGGCACATAGTCGCCGCCGACCATGTCCAGCACGGCCTGCACCCCCTGCCCGCCGGTGAGGCGCTGGACCTCCGCGACATAATCCTGGGTGCGGTAGTTGATCGCTTCGTCCGCGCCCCAGCCCTTGGCCTGAGCGCATTTCTCGTCCGACCCGCAGGTCACGATGACCTTGACGTCGAACAGGTTGCACAGGCGGATCGCCATCGTGCCGATACCGCTGGTGCCGCCATGGACCAGCACCGTGTCGCCGCCGACCGCATAGGCGCGCTCGAACAGGTTGGTCCATACGGTGAAGAGGGTTTCGGGCAGCGCCGCTGCCTCCACCATGTCATAGTCGGCCGGGACCGGCAGGCATTGGCCCGCGGGTGCCACCGCATATTGCGCATAGCCCCCGCCCGCCAGCAGGGCGCATACGCGCTGTCCGACCAGCATGTCCGAACTGCGCCCCGCCGCGACGATCGTGCCGGAGACTTCCAGCCCCGGAATGTCCGAAGCGCCGAGCGGCGGCGGATATTTGCCCTGTCGTTGCAGCACGTCGGGCCGGTTGACGCCGGCGGCGGCGACCCGGATCAGCACCTCGTCATCGCCGGGGACGGGCAAGGGGCGGCGCATCGGCACCAGCGCGTCGGGACCACCGGGCGCGGCGATACCTATCGCCATCATCTCCTTGGGCAAGGCCTCAACGTCCGCCATAGATTCCCCCTAATACCGCCGATGCTGCGATGCATCAAAATTGCCTCATCCAGCATCCGTCCATATTGACACCGTGAGCAACAGGGTCAACATTGGCAACCATGGACATGGATGACGACCTCCCCCGCAAGGGCGACGATCTTCTGACCCGGCTTATCCAACAGGATCTAGGCCCCCTGTCCGTGATTGAACTGGAAGCCCGCATATCCGCCCTGGAAGCGGAAATTGCCCGCACCAAAGCAAAAATGCAAAGCGCCGTTAACCATAAGGCAAGTGCCGAGGCGCTATTTAATCGATGACCCCACGTCAAGCCCCAAGCGCCCCGTTCAAGGGCATATTAGGGCATGGACAGTCTGGCAATTCCGGCGATCGGGCGCTGCGCCTTGATCCGCCGTCGAGCAATGCCGACATAGGGTTCACCATCACCCTTCATTGGGGTCAGGAGTAGAGTAGATATGCCTTCATTCGCGCCCGCTCTGGAAACCACGCTGCACAATGCGTTGACCCACGCATCGGAGCGCAAACATGAATATGCCACGCTGGAGCATCTCCTCCTGGCACTGATTGATGACGAACATGCGTCAAAGGTGATGCAGGCGTGCGGCGTGGAAGTCGGCGAACTGGGCGACGCGGTCACCCAATATCTCGACACCGAACTCGACAGCCTCAAGGTCGAAGGGGCAAGCGACCCCTCCCCCACCAGCGGCTTCCAGCGCGTGGTCCAGCGCGCCATCCTCCATGTGCAATCCTCCGGCAAGGATGAAGTGACGGGCGCCAATGTCCTCGTCGCGCTCTTTTCCGAACGCGAAAGCTATGCCGTCTATTTCCTGCAGCAGCAGGATATGAGCCGCCTCGATGCCGTGAGCTTCATCAGCCATGGCGTCGGCAAGGGCACGCCCGCGCCCGAGCGTCAGGAGACCAAGGGGGCAGCCGAGGAGGAAAAGAAGGTGCAGGACGGCAAGGGAAAGAAGGACAGCGCCCTCGATCAGTTCACCGTCAACCTCAATGAGAAAGCGGAACGCGGCAAGGTCGATCCGCTGATCGGCCGCGCGTCGGAGGTGGACCGGACGATCCAGATCCTGTGCCGCCGCTCGAAGAACAACCCGCTTTATGTCGGCGATCCCGGCGTCGGCAAGACCGCGATCGCCGAAGGGCTGGCGCGCAAGATCGTCGAGGGCGAAGTGCCCGACGTGTTGAAGGAAGCGGTCATCTATTCGCTCGACATGGGCGCGCTGCTGGCCGGCACACGCTATCGCGGCGATTTCGAGGAACGGTTGAAGGCGGTCGTCACCGAGCTGGAAAAGCTGCCCCACGCGGTGCTGTTCATCGATGAGATCCACACCGTCATCGGCGCTGGCGCGACCAGCGGCGGGGCGATGGACGCATCGAACTTGCTCAAGCCCGCTTTGTCGGGCGGGACGATCCGCTGCATCGGGTCGACCACCTACAAGGAATTCCGCAACCATTTCGAGAAGGACCGGGCGCTGCTCCGGCGCTTCCAGAAGATCGACGTCAACGAACCGACGATCGAGGATACGATCAAGATCCTCGCAGGGCTGCGCTCCGCATTCGAGGATCATCATCACGTCAAATATACCCCCGACGCGATCAAGGCGGCGGTGGAATTGTCGGCGCGCTATATCAACGACCGCAAGCTGCCGGACAAGGCGATCGACGTGATCGACGAGGTCGGCGCGATGCAGATGCTGGTGGTGCCGTCCAAGCGCAAGAAGGTGATCACGCCCAAGGAGATCGAGCAGGTCATCGCAACCATGGCGCGCATTCCGCCCAAGACCGTGTCGTCCGACGACAAGAGCGTGCTGGAAAGCCTGACCACCGATTTGAAGCGCGTGGTGTTCGGCCAGGACAAGGCGATCGAGACGCTGTCGTCGGCGATCAAGCTGTCGCGGGCGGGCCTGCGCGATCCCGACAAGCCGATCGGCAACTATCTCTTCTCTGGCCCTACCGGCGTCGGCAAGACGGAAGTTGCGCGCCAGCTGGCGACGTTGCTCGGCATCCCGCTGCAGCGGTTCGACATGTCGGAATATATGGAACGTCATTCGGTCAGCCGCCTGATCGGTGCGCCTCCGGGCTATGTCGGCTATGACCAGGGCGGCTTGCTGACCGATGCCGTGGACCAGCAGCCGCATAGCGTCCTGCTGCTCGATGAAATCGAAAAGGCGCATCCCGACCTGTTCAACATATTGTTGCAGGTGATGGATAATGGCCGCCTGACCGACCATCACGGCAAGACCGTCGATTTCCGCAACACCATCCTCATCATGACCACCAATGCCGGTGCGTCGGACATGGCGAAGGAAAGCATCGGCTTTGGCGAACTGACGCGCGAGGATGTGCAGGAGGATGCGGTAAAGAAGCTCTTCACGCCTGAATTCCGCAACCGCCTCGATGCGATCGTGCCGTTCGGCTATCTGCCGCCCGAAGTGGTCGCCCGCGTCATCGACAAGTTCGTGCTGCAACTCGAACTGCAACTGGCCGACCGCGACGTCCACATCACGCTGGACGAAGAGGCCAAGGCCTGGCTCACCAAGAAGGGCTATGACAAGCTCTATGGTGCGCGCCCGATGGGCCGCCTGATGCAGGAAAAGGTCAAGCAGCCGCTGGCCGAGGAACTGCTGTTCGGCAAGCTGGTCCATGGCGGCGAAGTCCATGTCCATATGAAGGACGAGGCGCTTGCCTTCGAGATCACCCCGGCGGCCCCCAAAAAGGGCAAGAAGGGTGGCAGGGCCAAGGCAGCCGAAGGCACGAAGTAGCCGCGCTTAGATGTGCGACGGAAAGGGCGACCTGCGAGGGTCGCCTTTTTCTTATACTGCTCGCGCTAATATGGAACGACAGCATGGCCCAGTCCGCGTCATCGCCCGAAGCGATCATATTGCTGCACGGCTTTGGTGGCCATCCGGTCCAGACTGCGCTGCTCGCCCGTCGTCTGCGTCGCGCGGGTTTTGCCGTGTGCAATATCGGCTACCCCTCGTGGCGTTGGCCGATCGATCGCATCGTTGAGCATGTCCATTCGCGGATCGCGCCCTTTGCCAAGGCGCAAGCTGGCCCGGTCCATTGCGTCGGCCACTCAATGGGCGGCCTTGTGCTGCGCGCTTATCTCGCGCGCCATCGCCCGCCCAATCTCGGCCGCGTCGTGATGTTAGGGACACCCAATGGCGGCAGCGAGATCGCCGATCTTCTCTATCGGCTGCGCCTTCATGGTCCCATCCTGCATCGCGCTGGGGACGCATTGCGCACGCGGCGGCAGGCTACCGTCGAGCACGCCTTTGGCACCGTCGATTATCCCTTGGGCATCATTGCCGGTGACCGGCCGATGCAGGCCTGGCTTCCCGGCCTTGTGTTTCGCGCCGCGAATGATGGCAAGGTCAGCGTCGCGGCCACCCATCTGGCCGGACAGGCTGATCACTTGACCTTGCCCGTCGCCCATACGGCGATGATCTACACTCGCCCGGTGGTTGATCAGGTCGTGCATTTCCTGCGCGATGGCCATTTCCGTCGGGACGCGCGGCCGTAATCTGCTTCTACAGCGTTTCGAGCAGCCTATCCGCCTGGGCGCGGGCTTCGGCGGTGATTTCCGCGCCGGAGAGCATGCGGGCGATTTCTTCGCGCCGTTCCTGGTCGTCCAGCGCGTGAACGCCGGTGCGCGTCACCGTGCCGTCGCTGGATTTGGCGATCAGCAGATGGCCCGCCCCGCGCGCTGCGACTTGCGGGCTG
>NZ_JPPQ01000069.1:2644382-2673388 GCF_000743655.1 Sphingobium sp. ba1 | reverse complement strand
GCATCTGCATGGCGCATTCTTCACCGAAAGTTTCGTCGATGAACTGGCGCATCTGGCGGGGATGGAGGCGATGTCCTTTCGTATCCAGATGCTGGGCGGCAATCCGCGCCTTGCCCATTGCCTGTCGACGGCGGCGGCGATGGGCGGCTGGCAGGGCGGCATAGCGGGCAGCGGGCAGGGGCTTGCCGCGCACGTCATGCAAGGCGGCTATGCGGCGGTGATGGTCGAAGCATCGATGCGCGGCGACCGGCTGAGCGTCAACCGCATGATCGCGGCGGTCGATGTCGGTGATCAGGTCCACCCCGACATTGCCCGACAGCAGGTCGAGGGCGGCCTCATCTACGGCCTCGCTTTCGCGATGGGGGCGTCCGTCCCTTATGCGCGGGGCCTGCCGACCCGCGCGATTTTGGGCCGGATGAATTTGCCACGCCTCGCCGATATCGGCGAAGTGACGGTCGAACTGATCCGCAGCACCGCGTCCCCCGTCGGCGTTAGCGATCTCGCCGCGCCGCTGGTCGCGCCTGCTATCGCCAATGCATTGTACACATGGACAGGTCAGCGTTTGCGCAACCTGCCGCTATTGGCCACGATATGACCCTGCCCCCCAACCATCCCGCCATTCCGACCCCCAAAGTCGGCGTCCTCCTCATCAACCTCGGCACGCCCGATGCGCCCGACGCCGGATCGGTGCGGCGCTATCTCGGCGAATTCCTGTCCGACCGCCGCGTGGTCGAACTGCCGCCGATCCTGTGGCAGCCGATTTTGCGCGGCATCATCCTGACCACCCGGCCCAAGAAATCGGCCCATGCCTATCAACAGGTGTGGACCGACCAGGGATCGCCGCTCGCCTTCCATACCCGCGACACGGCACTGGCACTTCAACAGGCGATGGGGCCGGGCGTCACCGTCGATTGGGCCATGCGCTATGGCAATCCGTCGATCGCTTCGCGCCTGTCGGCAATGAAGAAAGCGGGCTGTGATCGCATCCTGCTCGCGCCGCTCTATCCGCAATATAGCGGCGCGACCACAGCGACGGCCAATGACGCAGCCTTCGCGGCGCTCAAGGCGATGCGCTGGCAGCCCGCCATCCGCACTCTGCCGCCCTATCATGATGACCCGGCCTATATCGCGGCGCTCAAGACCGCGATCGACACGCATGTCGCCGCGCTCGATTTCGCCCCGGACGCCATTCTCGCGAGCTTCCATGGCATGCCCGAACGCACCTTGCATCTGGGGGATCCCTATCATTGCCAGTCGGTCAAGACCGTCCGCCTGCTGCGCGAAGCACTGACGCTGCCGGTCCATATGAGTTTCCAGTCGCGCTTTGGCCGGGCAAAATGGCTGGAGCCGGAGACCGAAGCAACCCTTGCCGGATTGGTGCGCGATGGTGTCCGTAATATTGCTGTCATAACACCCGGATTTTCCGCAGATTGTCTGGAGACGCTGGAAGAAATCGCATTGCGGGCAAAAGAAGCCTTTTGGTCTGCAGGCGGCGAAAAATTTGCCTATTTACCCTGTTTAAATGCAACGCCCGACGCTATCACTTTGTACCAGAGGCTGATCGGCCGAGAGCTTTCGGGCTGGATCGACCAGCCCGCTTAGGTAAGAAGAGGATGCGCATATGGCGAGAGTAGCGATCGTGACCGGCGGTACGCGGGGCATTGGCGAGGCGATCAGCCTGGCGTTGCGGGACATGGGCTATACCGTTGCGGCCAATTATGGCGGCAAGGACGAAAAGGCGAAGGCCTTTACCGAGCGCACCGGCATCGCCGCCTTCAAATGGGATGTGGGCGATCATCAGGCTTGCCTCGATGGTTGCGCTGCCGTCGCCGCACAGCTCGGCCCGGTGGACATCGTCGTCAATAATGCGGGCATCACCCGCGACGGCGTGCTGGCCAAGATGAGCTTCGACGACTGGAACGAAGTCATGCGCATCAACCTCGGCGGCTGCTTCAACATGGCCAAGGCGACCTTTGGTGGCATGCGCGAGCGCGGCTGGGGCCGGATCGTCAATATCGGGTCGATCAACGGGCAGGCAGGCCAATATGGCCAGGTCAACTATGCCGCCGCCAAGTCGGGCATCCATGGCTTCACCAAGGCACTGGCGCAGGAAGGCGCCAAGGCGGGCGTCACCGTCAATGCCATCGCGCCGGGCTATATCGACACCGACATGGTCGCCGCCGTGCCCCCGGCCGTGCTGGAAAAGATCGTTGCCAAGATCCCGGTCGGCCGCCTTGGCCAGGCCAGTGAAATTGCGCGCGGTGTCGCCTTTCTTTGCAGCGAGGATGCGGGCTTTGTGACTGGCACGACCTTGTCGCTCAACGGCGGGCAGCATATGTATTGATGGACATTGGCGACCCTGTTGATGGCCCGGAAGGGCCAATGGGGTCGCCCTTTGCCCCTCCGGTCAAACGGAGCGTGACGATCGCCGGCCATCAGACCGCGATCAGCCTGGAACCCATTTTCTGGGATGCGCTGCGAGATGCGGCGAAGCGGGCGAACCTGCCCATCAACGCCCTCATTGCGCAGATCGACGTGATGCGGATGAAGGCCGCCGATCCGCCCAATCTCGCCAGTGCGATACGCTGCTGGATTTTCGCCGCCGCCCTGCAGCAGCGAAGCGACGCGGTCAGCGAAGCGGACACTGGTCCGGGGTGCGCCGACAGCGTGTGAGGGTGGCCTCTGCTTGATCTCGGTGGGAACGCGTGGGGCGACCGGCTGACGGGATTCGGCGCGGCGTTGAGTCCGGTCGGTATGGGCTTTCAGGCATACAAGACGCGCCATGAGGGTCACGCCGCGAAGTTCACACCGTCGTCGGGCCATTGCACAGCAATTTGCGTCAATCGTATCGCCGAAGCGGTCGCGACGTGCCACCTGTGTATCATCGACGCGACGGTGACGCGACACACACGCGTCCCCTACGCGTCGGCGACGCGACGTGTCTGGGGAGCGGATAGGGGGACTGGAAGGGGCCGTGGGCGTCATCCATCAGGATAGACCAGAGAAAATCCTACATTGGAAGGGGTGTGGGGTTGAAGCGGGGCACCGATGTTCGGACATGTGTGTAATGAGGCGGCGTATCGGCCGGTTATGATATACGGATGGACTTTGCTTCGATAGGCTGTAGCGATGCACCGCTTCACGACAGTCCTATGTCTCTTTGTGCTGACAAATTGCGGTTCGTCGGAGCAGCAAAGGCGCGCTTATATCATGGACAGAATTGAGGCGACTGCCAAACTGCCCGAAGGATGGGAGGGTGTATCTAATTACTACAGATACTATGCCTACAGCATGTCCGAACAAGGCCAGAAGTTGGTTGAGGCGCAATTTGTCCAAAGTGAACGGCCTGGGCGTGAATGGGTGGAATATCATGATCTTCCTCAGGGAATGGACGCGGGGTGCGGCGTAATATCCGTGACATTCGACGTGGTCGGTGATCGAGTCGTGTCGGCATTATGTAACGGATTGCCCTAAGCTGCCTGACGGCAAATCACTCAATGCCGCAAATCGCCCGCGACTACCCCTTGCTCGCGAACGCGCTGTATCGCTCTCGCCAAGCCGCCACTTCTTCCTTCAAGTAACCCGGCGCGGGGTCGCCTGACAGGACGAGGCTGGCGACGTTATCGTCGGGGTGCATCAGCATCTTTCTGGACCCGTCGCTGAACCAGACGGGTATCAGTTGATCGCACAGGGCGTCGAGGATGGTGGCGGCCATGCCATTGGTGATCGCGGCGCTGCCCGGCTCCATGCGGACCATGATCGAGACGCCTTCGAAGCAGTTGCGCGGTTCGCGGACGAAATCGAGCGACACCAATATGCCGGATCGGTCCGGGCGGGCCGCATCGGGCAGGCTCGCGATCCTGCGCCAGGCGCAAAACCATGTCCGGCAGATGTGCGGGCGTTCGGCATGAATGCTGCACCCCTGCGCAGCGAGGTGAATACAGGGGATGTCGGCCGACTTCTGGAAATCGGGCGTATCCACGGTGAGGATGGTGCAGCAGGCCGTGCAATCGCCGCAGGTCCGATTGGGCAGGACTGGCCCCAATAGGGTGGTTTCCAGATCAGTCTCTGTGTGCATCCCCGGCGGGTGCCCCGGCCGTGTCAGGAATGCAAGAGGAAGGCGGTTATGGGGAGCAACGCCAGTAGACTGTGCCCCCTCACCCAGCTTCGACTAGGCAGCAAGCTGCCAAGTCTGCGCAGCCCTCTCCACCACGGGGGAGAGGGGTAATCGACTAGCCCCAGGCGATGTGCTGCGGCTCCCCTTATCACTCCAGCATCGCCGCCAATTTCGGCGTCATATGTTCCTGCGCGCCGGTGTCGGTGCGCAGGATCAGGCGGGCGGGGAGGGCGTGGCGGGTGGCGAGGGCCATGCCGTTTGCGGGGCCGAGGATGGTGATGGCGGTGGCCCAGGCGTCGGCGTGCATCGCGCTGTCGTGCAGGACGGTGACCGAGGCGACGCCGGTTGCGACGGGGGTGCCGCTGGCCGGGTCGATGCTGTGCGAGAGGCGGCGGCCATCTTCCAGGCGGTAGCGGCGATAGTCGCCTGAGGTCGCGACCGACAGGCCAGACAGGGCGACGCGCAGGACCGGAATAGTCAGGTCCGGGGGCGATTCGACATCGACCCACCAGGGCTGGATGTCGGGCTTGATGCCTTCGCCGCGCAATTCGCCGCCGATTTCGATGAGGAAGTTGGCGAGGCCCATGGCGCGCAGGCGGGCGGCGACGGCATCGACGGCGAACCCCTTGGCGACGCCGGAAAAGTCGAGCGCTACGGGCGCAAGGCGGCGGGCCTGATCGCCGTCGATCTCGATCGCCTGCCAGGGCGGTGTCGATGGCGCATCGTCCGGGCGGGGGAGGATGGCGGGGCCGAAGCCCCATTGGTCGACCTGATGGCCGATGGCGGGATCGAAGGCGCCGTCCGAGAGCCGGGCCATGGCGAGCCCTGCGCGCAGGACGGTCAGCATGTCGGCGGGCAGCGGCATCCAGGTGCCGAGGGGGGCGCGGTTGAAGCGGCTGATGACCGAGTCCGGCGCCCAATTGCTCATCTGCGCGATGATGCGGGCCAGCACCGCTTCGATCTCTTCCGCGCAGCCAGCGGGCGGATCGACGATATGCGCCGACCAGCTGGTGCCCATGGTCGGGCCGCCGAGCGTCGTGACGCGGCCCGTCCGCTGTCGCCCGACGAACAGGTCGGGCGACAGGCCGGGCGGGATGGCGATGCGGATGCCGACCGTCAGGGGGCCAGCACTTCGAGCGTCGAGACATAGGCGGCGCGGCGCTGGGGTGGGCCAGCGGGACGTGCCGGGGGCGTGGGCGCTGCGCCGGGCGCACCTGCGCCTGGACCGCCCATCCCGCCGGGGCCAGCCATGCCGCCGGGGCCGCCGGGGCCGCCTTCGCGCCCGCCGCCGATGCTGGCATTCACCCAATACATGCCGGGTTCCGGCCAGGTGACGACGACCTTGCCATCCTTGTCGGCGGTCAGGTCCATCTGGCCCAGCGCGTCGCGATAGCGGATGCCGCCGGGGATGACGGTGACCTTGAGGTCGGCCGCAGGCTTGCCGTCGAGCAGGAACTGGAAGGTCGCCGCTTCGCCCGACACCAGATCATTGGGGTGGGTGACGGGGACCATTTCGATGCCGGTGCCGGTGGGTTTGAAGATGGTCGTGGTCGGCGCGCCCAATGTCACGAAAATCTCGTTGCGGTTGGACATTTCGGCGGTCTGCACGTCGGTCGCGCCAGCCGGGATGACGCTGGCCAGCTTGTCCTTGGTCGTGCCGCGCGGGAGCCGTTCCTGCTTGCCGTTCAGCATATAGCTGCCCATCACGCCGGTCGAGACATTGGCGATGCGATAGGTGCCGGGCTTGGTCAGATGCACGTCGAAGGTCGAGCGATAGCGGCCCTTGGCGGCGTTTTCGATTTTGCCGGTGCTGCCGTCCGGTTCGGTCA
Source organism: Sphingobium sp. ba1 (assembly GCF_000743655.1). Classification (NCBI taxonomy): domain Bacteria; kingdom Pseudomonadati; phylum Pseudomonadota; class Alphaproteobacteria; order Sphingomonadales; family Sphingobiaceae; genus Sphingobium; species Sphingobium sp. ba1. Next base: position 2,667,442 of record NZ_JPPQ01000069.1, on the reverse strand, counting down.
CGGCGATGCCGTCGGTCGCCATCGGGAAATGTTCGAAGTAGAAAACGTCATTGGAGATGGCAGCGTCCACCGTCACCCAGCTCTCGTCGCCCGACAGGGTTGTGGACGATGGCAGCATCCATTGGCGATGGGCCTGCGCGGTGGCGGGCAGCATCAGGGCGGCAAGCGCGCCCGCGATCAGATATGTGGCTTTCATGGTCCAATCCCCTTTATTTGCCGAAGGTGAGGGCGACGGCGCCCAGTTCAGTGCTGCCCTGCGCCTTGACGGTCGCGCCGGGCTTTGGCGGCCAGGCGAAGGGCAGGCGGACGACTTCGCGGCCACCGACTTCGCGCGCGGCCTCGATGAAGAGCGTGTAGTTGCCGGGGCCAAGCGCGCCCAGCGGGCCTTTGCCTGCGGTGAAGCTGAGCTTATGGTCGCCGGGTGCCTTGGTTGCGCCGGTGACGCCATCGGCGGGCAGCTTGAGCGCGCGGCCGGAGGCGCGCCACCATTGGCGCACGTCGCGCAGCCATTTGGTGCCCTCGCCATTTTTCATGTCATAATCATACCAGACCGACAGGCTGCGCGGGGTTGCGCCCTCCTTCTCGATCCAGATGGCAACATAGGGGCGATGATATTCGGCGACCGAGAGGCGCGGAATGGCGACCGACAGGTTCAGCGTCTGCGCGGTGGCGGGTGCGGCGAGCGTGCCCACCGCGCCGAGCGCAGCCGTGCCGGTCAGGGCCAGGCGGTAGCGGATCTGCATGGATAGTCCCCCTTAATGAATGAAGATGATGGCGAGGATGGCGGGCAGAGCGAGGCCCGCGGCGACCAGCGGCCAAGTGGAAGGCCGCTTCTTGGCGTGAAGCTGGAGCAGGACGAGGCCGGTCAGGGCGAAGAGGAAGCAGGCGACCGAGAAAATGTCGATAAAGTATTTCCACACGGTCCCGGCATTGCGCCCTTTGTGCAGGTCATTGAGATAGCTGATCCAGCCGCGGCTGGTCGCTTCGCTGGTGACGGTGCCGTCGGTGCGGTCGATCGAGACCCAGCCGTCGCCGCCGGGGCGGGGCAAGGCGAGGTAGATTTCGTCGGCGGACCATTCGGCCTCGCCGGTGCCACGCTGGCCCACGGCCTGTTCGATCCAGGCGGCGACGGGGGCCGGCAGGGGTTTCTTGGCGTCGGGCTGATCGTCGGGGGCGATCTGGGCGCGCAGGTTGGCGGGCAGGGTCGCCGCTTTTTCGACAGTTTGTGGCGATCCTTCGATGTCGGCGGCATGGTTGAGCGTGATGCCGGTGAAGGCGAAGAGCAGCAGGCCGATGAGGCTGATCGCCGAGCTGACCCAGTGCCAGGTGTGCAATTGCTTGAGCCAGAACGCCTTGGCGCTCTTTTTCTTTTGCGAAGGGATGCGGGCGGTTCCGTGCATCGGGATGGGGACTGGTCCTGCTGAGATAAGGATGATCGCATATCGCGAACGACTCTCAATTGCAAACGAGTCGCAGGAAGAAAAATGTAATAAAGTGTGATGAAGGGGATGATCGCCGCGACCGGTTGCAGATCGAGACTATTGACCGCAAGCGACGCTGGCCCTAGCCGCAAGAGGGACGGCATACGGGCGAGCGATCACCGAGACGTCAAGGCATCGGGTCGGCCCTGCTCATGGGAGAGGGGGGCGCGTGCCGCTATCAGGATAAAATTATGCTGCTGTCGGGCGTTGCCGCAGGAATGATGTTGATCGGGACGCAGGCCGGGGCTGCGCCGCAGCTATCGGCCGAGCCGGTAGTGGAAACGGCACCGGCCGCGCCGCCCGTGCAGGCGGAGGATGAGGTTCAGGACATCGTCGTGACCGGCGACCGCGCGCCGCCTAAGGGCGATCCGCTCGAAGAGATCAACGCCAAGAGCTTCGAGGCGGTGCAGTCGGTGGACAAGAATGTCGTGGGGCCAGTGGCGAAAGCCTATAATGAGGACGTGCCCCGGCCACTGCGCAAGGGATTGCGCAACTTCTTTTCCAACCTGCAGGAGCCGGTGGTGTTTGCGGCCTATCTGCTGCAGCTCAAGCCCGGCAAGGCGGCGGAGACGGCGGGGCGGTTCGCGATCAATTCGACGCTGGGCTTTGTCGGCCTGTTCGACGTGGCCAAGCGCAAGCCCTTCCATCTGCCCTATCGGCCCAATGGCTTGGCCAATACGCTGGGCTTTTACGGGGTCGGGCCGGGGCCATATATGTATCTGCCGGTGATCGGGCCGACGACGTTGCGCGATCTGGTCGGCTATGGCGTCGATGGTGTGGTTGCGCCCATGGCGCTGGGTAGCCCGTTCAACCGGCCGACTTTTGTCATCCCTGCCAATATCCTGCGCCAAATAGGCGAACGTGCCGCGTTCGACGAGCGGATCACCGACATTCGCGCGCAGGAAGATCCCTATGGCACCTATCGCGACCTGTACCTCAAGCAGCGCAAGGCGGAGATCGAGGCGCTGCACGGGCGCGTGAGCGAGGAGCCGGTTGTGCCGATGTACGGGCCGGGCCTGGGCGTACCGGGCAAGGCCAAGGATGCCAGTGCGGTGCCCGATAGCGCGCCGCTGCCGGAAACCGCCCCGGAATGATATACGGGGTCATGGCCGACTTGTGGCCATGACCCCTTCATCGGTTCAGCGCCCCAACAGACCGCGCGCCTGGCCCGCAATCTCCGCGAGCATCGCGACATTGGGGCTGGCGGCGGCCTTGGCGCGCTGGACCAGGGTGCGGAACTGCCGGACGCGGTCGCCTTTCTTCTGCAACCAGTTTTCGACATGGGCGGCCACGTCGCTGGCGTCGCAATTCGCCGTGCATTGCGCCAGGAAGTCGAGCCGGACCTGCTGCATGTCGCGGGCGACGCCGGAGATGAGCAGTCGTTCCCACGGATCGGTCGGTTCCATGCGCGCGGCGGCGGACTGGACCCAATCGATGCCGACCGCTTCGCCGAGATGGGTAAAGGCACGGGTCAGTTCGACTTCATCGACGCCCATCCGTCCGGCGAGCGCGGCGATGCCGACCGCACCGTCCAGTTTGAACAGGCCAGCGGCGCGATGGGCCAGCGCTTCGGGTGCGCCAAGGCCGAGCAGGCGATCAGTCACGGCATTGGTGCGGCGCTGGGCTTCGCTGGTGAGCAGGTCGTCGACCTGCACGGCCAGCGTGCCGACGCCCTTTGCCAACAGGTCGTGCCCGGCGGCGGGCAGGGTGCCTGCGGGCACGCTGCGCAAGATGTCGGCGATCTGCGCGCGCATGCCGTTGGCGATGTCGCCGAACAGGGCGAGGCGGGCATCTTCCGACATATGGGCCGCATCGATATCCGCCCATAGCGCGCGAATGTCGTAAAGCCGCTCGGCAATCAGGAAGGCGCTGGCGAGGTCGGCGAGCGAGCAGCCTTCTTCTTCCGCCAGTTCGAACGGGTGGATGATGCCGAGGCGGTTGATGATGCGGTTGGCGACCTTGGTGGCGATGATCTCCTTGCGCAAGGCATGGGCGGCGATGGCGTCCGCTTCCTTGTCCTGCATTGCGGCGGGGAAGGCGGCCATGAGTTCGGCCCCCATGCTGGGATCGGTGGCGAGATCGCCATGTTCGATCGCATCCTGCAGCGCGAGTTTGGCTGTCGAGAGCAGGACTGCCAGTTCGGGGCGGGTGAAGCCCTGGCCATCCTGTCCGCGCCGCAGCAACTGGTCGTTCGCGGCCAGCCCCTCGACGGCGCGGTCGAGCCGCCCCGATTCCTCGAAGGTTTCGATCAGCCGGACATAGCTGGCAAGGTCGGCCGCGCCGCCGCTTTCCGCGATCGACAGGCCAAGCGCCTGCAGGCGGTTATCCTCCAGCACCAGGTCGCCGACTGCGTCCGTCATGCTTTCGAGCAGGCTGTTGCGCGCGTCGAAGGACAAGCGGCCTTCGGCCATTTCCTTGTTCAGCGCGATCTTGATGTTGACCTCATTATCCGAGCAATCGACGCCGGCGCTATTGTCGATGAAGTCGGTATTGATGCGGCCGCCATGGAGCGAGAAGGCGATACGACCCGCCTGGGTGATGCCCAGGTTCGCGCCTTCGCCCAGCACCTTAACCCGCAATTGTTCGGCATTGACGCGCAGCCGGTCATTGGCGGGGTCGCCCACGTCGCCATGGCTTTGCGCCGCGGATTTGACATAGGTGCCGATGCCGCCGAACCAGAGCAGGTCGGCGGGTGCCTTGAGGATGGCGGAGATGAGCGCGCCCGGCTCCATTTCCGTTTCGGCCACGCCCAAAATCTGCTGGATTTCAGGCGTCAGCGGAATGCGCTTGAGCGCGCGGGAGAAGACGCCGCCGCCCGGCGAAATGAGCGCCTTGTCATAATCCTCCCAGCTCGATCGGGGCAGCTGGAACATCCGGTTGCGCTCTTCCCAGCTTTTGGCGGGGTCGGGCGTGGGGTCGAAGAAGATGTGGCGATGGTCGAAGGCGGCGACCAGCTTGATCGCCTTGGACAGCAGCATCCCGTTGCCGAACACGTCGCCCGACATGTCGCCGCAACCGACGACGGTGACGGACTCGCTTTGCACATCGACGCCCATTTCGGCGAAGTGGCGCTGGACCGAGAGCCACGCGCCGCGCGCGGTGATGCCCATCGCCTTATGGTCGTACCCGTTGGAGCCGCCGCTCGCAAAAGCGTCGCCGAGCCAGAATTTGCGGTCGAGCGCGATCGCGTTGGCGACGTCGGAGAAGGTGGCCGTGCCCTTGTCGGCCGCGACGACAAAATAGGGATCGTCGCCATCGCGCACGACCACCTTGGCCGGGTGGCGCACATGGTCATTGACGATATTGTCGGTGACCGACAGCAGCGCGCGGATGAAGATGCGGTAGCTTTCGGTGCCTTCGGCGAGCCAGGCGTCGCGATCGACCTGCGGGTTGGGCAGATGCTTGGGATAGAAGCCACCCTTCGCACCCGTTGGCACGATGACGGCATTTTTGACGCGCTGCGCCTTCATCAGGCCCAATATTTCGGTGCGGAAATCGTCGCGCCGGTCGGACCAGCGCAGCCCGCCGCGCGCGACCGGACCCGCGCGCAGATGGATGCCCTCGACGCGCGGCGAATAGACCCAGATTTCGCGCCAGGGGAGCGGGGCGGGGAGGCCCGGAATCTGGGCGCTGTCGAGCTTGAACGCCAGCGCTTCGGTGGCGGCGTCGCTGTAGAAATTGGTGCGCAGCGTCGCATTGATGACGGCGCGCAGCAGGCGCAGCACGCGATCCTCGTCGATCGCGGTGACGGCTTCGAGGCCCGCGTCGATGTCTGCCTGGGCAGCGGCGATCCGCTCTTCCGCACCTTCGCGGCCGACCGGATCGTGCAGCGCCTGGAACAGGCTGGCGAGGCTGGCGGTGACGCCCTGTGCCCGGCGCAGCGTTTCGGCGAAGGTCGCCATGCCATAGGCCATGCCGGTCTGGCGCAGGTAGCGGAACAGCGCGCGGAACAGCACGACCGAGCGTGGGGCGAGTGCGGCGGTGACGATCAGTTCGTTGAACCGGTCATTTTCGGCGCGGCCTTCCAGTACCTGGGCGATGGCTTCGGTGACGATGGTGGCACGGTCCACGACGGCCTGCGCATCGCCGCCCGCGGGCAGTTCCAGCACGAAGCGCTGGACATTGCCCAGCCTGCCGCCGTCCAATGCGGTCGTCATTTCCTCGATCACGCGGAATCCGAAATTCTCGAACGCGGGCACGACTTCGGACAGCGCAATGCCATGGAGGCTGTAGAGTTTGAGCCGCAGCCGTTCGGCGCAATCTTCGGGATTGCGGTAGATGCGGATCGACTTGTCGCCCGGCCCGGACAGGCCGTGGATCAGGCGGATGTCGATCGCCGCCTCGTCCGGCCCTGCGCCGTTGCGATAGACCATCGGGAAGCCACCGGCATAGCGCTGCGCCAGCGCCGCGGCGCGGCCGGCATCCTCGGTCTTGGCCAGCGCTTCTTCGACGGCGGGTGCCCAACCGCGCACCATCTGCTTCAACTGGCGGTCGAGCAGGACGTCGTCGGGAATGATGCCGCCTTCGCGCAGGTCGAGCGTGATGCGCAGCAAGGCGAGGCCGCCTTCCTCCAGTGCGATCGACCAGCTCAGCACTGGCGCGTTGGCGGCCATGGACAGCATTTCCTGCACCGAGAAGCGGCGCGCGGTCGATACTTCGTCGCGCGGCAGCCAGACGAACGCATAGAGATGGCGGGCGAGCGGGCTGCTCGCCAGCGCGAGCTTGGGCCGTGGCCGGTCGGTCAGCGACATGAAGGTCAGCGCTAGCCGCTCCAGCGTATCGCGATCGAAACCGATGAGGATGTCGTGGGGCAGGGTGGTCAGGGCATGGACCAGCGTCTTGCCGGCATGACCCTGTGGATCGAAATCGAACTTGTCCATCAGCGCGGACAGCGCCGAGCGCAGCACCGGCACCTTGTCCGGCGTCGCCGTCAGGCCCGAACTGGTCCACATGCCGGCATGGATGGAGAGCGCCTTGACCTCCTTGCCCTCGCGCACCGGCACGATGACGAGATCGAGCAGCACCAGGCGATGCACGCGCGACAGGCGGTTGGACTTGATGATGAGCGGGTTGCGCTTGCCTTCCTCGAACCAGGCGAAGGCGGCGTCGAGCGAGGCGGGTGCGATCAGCGGCTTGTCATGCCGGGTGCAGATGCCGAGCGAGGCATGGCTGCTGCCGTCGCGATGGATGATTTCATGGCCGGTCAGGGTGAAATGGCGTGCCAGGAACCAGCGCAGCAGCGCCGCGCCTTCCTCATCGGGGACGGCATCGGCATCGGCCTGCATCGCGGCCTGCATCGGCGCCCAGTCGGCAACGGCGGCGCGCACGTCAGCCAGCGTTTCGGCCAGCGCCTTTTCGAGCGCGCGGCGCGCTTTCGCGTCGGCCCGGTCCGCCTCGATATAGATCATCGATTCGCGGCGGGCACCGGGCGCATCATCGTCCAGGATCGCGGCGAGCGCGCCTTCGCTGTTGCGGGTGATCGACAGGACGGGATGGAGCAGCCGGTGGATGGTGATGTCGGCGGCGGCCAGCGCATTGGCGATCGAATCGACCAGGAAGGGCATGTCGTCGTTGATCAGCGCGATCCGCATGAAGCGGCCATTGGCGCCTTCGCCCAGCGTTTCGATGGCGATGGCGGGTTGTCCCGCCTGACGCCCATTGGCGGTGCGGCCGACGAACAGCGCGGCGGCGGCCAGCGCCGCTTCGTCGAACCCTTCCCGCTCGCCCGGCAGCGCGCCACGCGCCAGCGCCGTTTCCAGCGCCTCACGGATGCCCGTATCAACTTCCTTGGTCTTCGCGTCAGCCAGCGTCGTCATTCGCCTACCTCTCACCAGCGGGTACATTCCCGCTTTCATGGAACGGAGGAGAGGCTGGACGCCGCCATGCGACTCCCCGGCTTAGGATCGCCTTTATGCCTCCGCCTCAACGGAGGCTCAACCCAGGCTGTGGAATAAAGTTTCTGAAAATTGAAATAATATGATGATGCACCATAACTGCTTCGGACGGCGACTATCGGCCCGGCCCGATGGCATGTCGAGCGGGTTTAGGGGATATTTTCCAGTATTTTGCTGCGCGTTGCGGGCGATGGGTGCGCGCCCATGCCGTCGGATCAGCGGGCGGCGGCGAGGATCACCTTCTGCCCCAGGTCCGAATCCTGCGGCAGCGCCGCGACCAAGGCGAGCGATCCGTCCGCTTCGCGCCGGGCGATGACGACGGCCAGGCCATCGGCATCGGTGGCGATGGCATCCGGCGCGAGCGCGCTGGCGGCCTGCATCGCGGTGCGCGCCTTGTGGCGACGGTCGGGGCGGGGCGGCGCTTCGGCGCGGCGCAGCGCGCGTTCGTCGCGAACCAGCGCCTTGAGGCCGCCAGTGTAGCTGGCGAGATAGTCGGCGAGCGATCCGACCCCCAGCCCCGTCGCCCAGCCATGGTCGAGCGCGGTCGCATATTCGGTGATCCGCGTCTTGTCATAGGTGCCGCCGAAGACGAGCTTGATGATCGCCGTCATCGGGCTGCGCGCTTGCACCTTGAGGCCGTGGTCGGCCAGCAATGTGGCATAATCGTCCGGGCGGGCCTTTGCCACCAAGGCGAAGTCATAAGCGAGGCCGATGGCGCGATAGAGGGCGGCGTGGCTGCGCGCTTCGCTGACGCGCACCCGTTCCGCGCCGTCGCGGGCGATCGCCAGCCAGTCGGCGAGCGGCGCTTCTTCGTCGGGCGCTTCCATGCCGGACAGGTCGAGAATTTCGTCGTTATCCTGCGCGTGCGCGGGGGCGGGCGTTTCCGTCTGGGTCGGGCCATCGGCCCAGATTGCGGTCGTCGGGCCGGGTAGCGGCGCGGTGCGCAGGGCGTCGCCCACTTCCTCTTCCAGCGCGGCGCGCATCGGGGCGTTGGCCAATTCCTTCCAGTTGATCACGCCGAACACGAAATCGATCGTTTCATCGTCGGACGAGAAGGGCATCAATATGCCGCGATAGAGGATGTCCGATCCGCGCTGGTTGACGAATTCGGCCTCGAAGCCGATCGGCGCGGCATTGGCGATGATCTGGAGATAATGGTCGGTCAGCCGCGACACGAGCGAGCGGGCGGGCACGTCATCGATATAGGTGATCGATCCTTCGATCTCGCATTCCTGCCGCAACGCGGTGCCGAGATACACGACCGAGGGGTTTTCGAGACCGGTGCTGAAATCGAGCAGGATGCTGTAGGGGCCGAAATCGTCCAGTTCTTCAGGTGCGAGATCCTCGATCGAGGGCAAGGCGCGGTCGCCCAGCAGCGAGGCCCAATAATTATAGGCCCGCACCTGCATCCGCCGTTCGTCGGACACCACCATCAGCGGCGCGTCGATCGCGGCGTCTTCGCTATGGTCGACGTCGTCCCGGTCGTTGGCGACATCGAGTCCCCATAGAGTGTCCATTCGGCCTGTCCCTAAAACAGATAAAAGCGCTTCATCTGGGACTCGACAGTGGCAGCGGATGGTAAATTTGGGGTGAACAGGGGCGCGGATGTGCGCTTTCGTTGAAAAGCCCGCTTGTCCTGCGCCCCAACCGCTGTTATCTGCCCGCCGCAAGCCGCTTTAGCTCAGTTGGTAGAGCATCGCATTCGTAATGCGGGGGTCACAGGTTCGAGTCCTGTAAGCGGCACCAGTCCTTTGGCCTTGCTGGCCGGGATATCCCCTGTGGAAGCGCGTAAATATCGTCCCGCGTGGGTTCTTCCAGGCGGGTGGGCTTTTGGGTGCGGGCCAGGGACGCTTGCTGGATTTCCGCCAGACGGCTTGCCGCATCGCGACATTGACAGGATTAAGACGAATTTATGCGAGGATATAGAGAACCCGGTTTTCAGGACAGGGTCGCCGCGGCCAAGGATGCCAAGACGAAGGCGCTGGAAAAGCTGAAGGCCAAGCCGCCGGTCGATGAAGCCGAGCAGGCCGAGAAGCTGGCGAATCGCCTGGCCAAGGAAGCGGCTGCGCGCGAACGGCGTGAAGCCAAGCTGCGCGAGAGAGAAGAAGCCGAGGCCGCGCGCAAGGCCGAGCGCGAGGCGGCGGCCGAGGCTGCGCTGCCGCCGCCAGCCATGACGGAAGCTGAACGCAAGGCGGCGCGCGATGCCCGCTATGCTGCACGCAAGGCCCGCAAGTAAGATAAGGGCGCGGGGCGGCTGTCGGCTACATCGCTGCCCGCCCTGCGCCGTTGGCGGCCGCATTTGAAGGATGATTTCTGGACCAGTTGCACAGTGCCCATGCGCCGATCTATCGCGCTGACCCCGTCCTGCCTTTACATGCCGACCCTTATGCGGCGGACTCTTCCCATCCGATCGAAATCATCGATATCGCCGAGATTCCCGGCGGTGGGCAGTTGCGGCTGCTGAAAAGCGGCGCTGATTTTTCGATCCAATTCGGGTCGGAAGAATTGATGGGCAGTTGCGACCATGTGTCGGAAGAGGCGCTCGCACGGCTGACGTGCGAGCGGCTGGCCGATAATGATGGGCAGGTGCTGATCGGCGGGCTAGGCATGGGCTTTACGCTGGGCGCGGCGCTCGATGCCTGGTCGCCGCGCGCGGCCATTATCGTGGCGGAACTGGTGCCCAAGATCGTGGAGTGGGCCAGGGGACCGTTGGCGCATGTCTTTGCCGATCGTCTGTCCGACCCGCGCGTCACGATCGACGTCGCCGATGTGCATGATGTGATTGCGGCGGCCAGCGATCGGTTCGACGCGATCCTGTTGGATGTCGATAATGGCCCTGACGGGTTGATCCAGGCCGAAAATGAGCGGTTGTATTGCAATTGGGGGCTGCGCTCCGCTTATGGCGCGCTGCGATCCGGGGGCGTGCTGGCGATCTGGTCGGCCTATCCGGCGCGGGGCTTTGACCGGAGGCTTGAACGGGCGGGCTTTGCCGTCGAGGCGGTGCGGGTGCCCGCTTATGCTGGTAGCACCGACGATGATCATCATATCTGGTTTGCGAGGAAGGTGGCGTAGCTGAGGGCTACACGACCATAGCGCGCCGTCGTTGACGGCATCGACCGAACATGCTGATACGAAAAATACATGAAATAGGGTGCTCCCGCAAAAGCGGGAGCCTAGGATGCACCGCAGGACGTTCGACCCTGGACTCCGGCTTTCGCCGGAGTACGACAACAGTTAAAGCATCTTCATGATCGATCCTGCTACCCTGTCCGACGCCGATGCTGCCAACCGTTTGATGCGCCTGGCGCGCGAGGTGGCGAAGCATAATCGGCTTTATCATGACGCGGACGCGCCGGAGATTAGCGACGCGGCCTATGATGCGCTGATCGCGGAGAACAACGCGCTTGAAGCGGCGTTTCCGCATCTGGTGCGGGCCGATTCGCCCAATGCGCAGGTTGGGGCGGCGCCGACCTCGGCGCTCAAGAAAGTCGCGCATGCGCAACGGATGATGAGCCTCGACAATGGCTTTGCCGATGCGGATATCGCGGAATTTATTGCGCGGGTCCGGCGTTTTCTGGCGTTGCCGGAGGATGCGCCGGTGGCGTTGACGGCAGAGCCGAAAATCGATGGCCTGTCCTGTTCGCTGCGCTACGAAAAGGGCGAACTGGTGCTGGCCGCGACGCGGGGGGACGGGGCGACGGGCGAGGATGTGACCGCCAATGTCCGCACCATCGCTGATATTCCCGATCGCCTGACGGGCGAAGCCGTGCCCGACCTGTTCGAGGTGCGGGGCGAGGTCTATATGGCCAAGGCGGATTTTGCCGCGCTCAACGCCCGGCTGATGGCTGAGGCGGACGAACCGGAGAAGGCGCGGCAATTTGCCAATCCGCGCAATGCCGCCGCCGGATCGCTGCGGCAGAAGGATGCGAGCGTGACCGCCAGCCGTCCGTTGCGTTTCCTGGCCCATGGCTGGGGCGCGCATAGCGATTTGCCCGCCGATACGCAGCTTGGCGTGATGCAGGCGATTGCGGCCTGGGGATTGCCGGTGTCCGACATGCTGGTGCGGGTCGAGACGCTTGAGGCGCTGCTCGCCCATTATCGCGGGATCGAGCGGGCGCGGGCGGACCTGCCGTTCGATATTGATGGGGTGGTGTATAAGGTCGATCGGCTTGATTGGCAGCAGCGGCTGGGCTTCGTCGCGAAAGCGCCGCGCTGGGCGATCGCGCATAAATTCCCGGCTGAACGCGCACAGACGACGCTGGAGGCGATCGACATTCAGGTCGGGCGTACCGGCAAGCTGACCCCGGTGGGGCGGCTGACCCCGGTGACGGTGGGCGGCGTGGTGGTGTCCAATGTAACGCTGCACAATGCCGATGAGATTGCGCGGCTGGGCGTGCGGCCGGGCGATCGGGTCGTGGTGCAGCGGGCGGGCGATGTCATCCCGCAGGTGGTCGAGAATTTGAGCCGCGACGAGGCGCGCGCGCCCTATATCTTTCTGGCGCAATGCCCGATCTGCCAGAGCGAGGCGGTGCGCGAGGAGGGCGAGGTCGATTATCGTTGCACTGGCGGGCTGATCTGTCCGGCGCAGCGGTTCGAGCGGTTGCACCATTTCGTCAGTCGCGTGGCGCTGGACATCGAGGGGCTGGGCGAGAAATCGATCCAGGAGTTTCTGGACCTGGGCTGGATCACTGAACCGGCCGATATTTTTCGCCTGAAACACCATCGCGCCGAACTGGTGGGCCGCGAGGGGTGGAAGGAAAAGTCGGTCGACAATCTGCTCGCCGCGATCGAGGCGAAGCGCGCGCCCGATGCCGCGCGGCTGCTGTTCGGGCTGGGCATCCGTCATGTCGGCGCGGTGACGGCGCGCGATCTGTTGAAGCGCTACACGACGCTGGAAGCGGTGCGCGCGCTGGCGCAGGAGATCATGGCGCTGCGGGAGGCGGCGCCGGAGGGCGAGACGCAGGCCAAGCGCGACAAGGCGATTGCCGAACATATCGGGGTGGAGAATGTCGGCGCGGCGGTCGGCCATGCGCTCGCCGATTTCTTCCATGAGCCGCATAATGTGACGGCGTGGGAGGATCTGCTGAGCGAAGTATCGCCGCCGCCTTATGTGGTGGAAACCACCGCCAGCGCGGTGACCGGCAAGACGATCGTGTTCACGGGCAAGCTGGAGACGATGAGCCGCGACGAGGCCAAGGCGCAGGCGGAGCGGCTGGGGGCCAAGGCGGCGGGATCGGTCAGTGCCAAGACGGACCTGGTGGTCGCGGGGCCGGGGGCGGGGAGTAAGCTCAAACAGGCGAGTGCGCTGGGGATCGAAGTGATCAGCGAGGAGGCCTGGGCGGAGATTGTCCGGGCGGCGGGTTAGCTGAAAATAACCCGTTCGTGCTGAGTAGAGACTGAGCTTGTCGAAGGCTCATATCGAAGCATCAAGCGATGCGCCTGATCCTTCGATATGCCATTTCGACTTCGCTCAATGGCTACTCAGGACGAACGGAGTTTGTTGGCGGCAACCAAGCTCAGAATACCGGCATGTTGGCCGGGTCTTCCGGGTCGACCACAGGGATAGGCGTGACGGGCGAGTGGATGCCGCATTCGACCTTGTCCCAGCCGCGCCAGCGGCCTGCGCGCGGGTCTTCGCCGGGCAGTACTTTCGACGTGCAGGGTTCGCAGCCGATCGAGAGATAGCCTTGCGCCTCCAGCGGGTGGCGGGGCAGGGCGTGGTCGGCGAAATAGACCTCCAGATCATCCTTGGTCCAGTCGCCCAGCGGGTTGATCTTGAGCCGCCCGTCCTCGACCTCGAAACGGGGCAGGTTCTGCCGGGTGACCGACTGGAACGCCTTGCGCCCGGAAATCCAGGCGTCGAGGCCATCCTTGGCGCGCTTCAACGGTTCGACCTTGCGGATTTCGCAGCAGCCGTCGGGATCATAGGACCAGCGTAGGCCGGTCTCGTCCTTCTTGGCGATCACCTCGGCGATCGGCGTCACGGTGCGGCTGTCGGTGAAGCCGAAAGCATCCATCAGCGTGTCGCGATAGGTGAGGGTTTCGGCGAACATCTTGAGCGTATCGACGAAGATCACCGGCACGGTCGGGTCCGCCTGCGCCACCAGGTGCAGCAGCACCGCGCTTTCGGTGCCGAAGGACGAGACGACCGCGACATTGCCGGCCAGCCCCTCGGCAAAGACGGTCTTGAGCATGTCCAGCGTGCCCACACCCTCGAACCGCGCGTTGAGTGCGTCCGCATCCGCCTGAACGAAGGCGGGGCGGGTGTCGATGATGTCGAGCGTGCGGGCGGCTTCAGCCATTCTGTGTCTCCGGGTGTCGCTTGGCCCAAATGGGCGCGCGGCCATCGATCGTCTTTTGATAAACGTCTGCATAGCGGGTGAGCGCGCGATCGACGGCGGCATCGTCCAGCGCCTTGGCCGGGTGGAAGCTGTCGAAGCCGCAGCGGCGCATGGCGACGATCTGATCCACCAGCACGTCGCCCACGGCGCGCAATTCGCCCTGATAGCCCGCCTCGCGCAGGATGCGCGCCGCCGAATAGCCGCGCCCGTCGCCAAAGCCGGGGAAATTCACCTCGACCAGCGAGATGCGATCGAGGTGCGGCAGCAGTTCGCGGGCGTCTTCGCCGGGTTCGATGCGGACGGCGGTGGCGTTGGACTGGCCGGTGAAGGCTTCGACCGTCACGGCGGGTTCCTGCGTGGATTCGCCGTCGCGGAAGGAGAGAAATTCAACCATGACGAAAATCTCCGTTCGTTTCGAGCGCAGTCGAGAAACGAGAAGCGTGCCCTAGCCGTGTCTCGACTTCGCTCGACACGAACGGCTGTTGCTTATGATCAACCATAAATCGCCTCCTTGAAGGGCGTCATGCCGATGCGGCGATAGGTGTCGAGGAAGCGTTCGCCATCGGTGCGTTCCGCCAGATAGATGTCGGTGACCTTTTCGATCGCATCGACCACGCCATCTTCGGAGAAGCCGGGGCCAGTGATCTGGCCGAGCGAGGCGTCCTCCGCGCCGGAGCCGCCGAGCAGCAGCTGGAAATTCTCGACGCCGCGCCGGTCCACGCCCAATATGCCGATATGCCCGGCATGGTGATGGCCGCAGGCGTTGATGCAGCCCGAAATCTTGAGCTTCAATTCGCCCAAGTCCGCCTGCCGCTCCGCATCAGCGAAGCGCGCCGCGATCTTCTGCGCCAGGGGGATCGAGCGGGCATTGGCCAACGCGCAATAGTCGAGGCCTGGGCAGGCGATGATGTCGGTGATGAGGTCGAGATTGGCTTCGGCCAGGCCCGCCGCCGCCAGCTTCTGCCAGATGGCGTAAAGGTCCGCCTTCTGCACATGGGGCAGGACGAGGTTCTGCGCATGGGTGACGCGCAGTTCGTCGAAGGAATAGGTCTCGGCGAGGTCCGCCACCAGCGCCATCTGCTCGGCCGATGCATCGCCGGGGATGCCGTCGATCGGTTTCAGGCTGATATTGACGATCGCATAGCCGGGCACCTTATGCGCCGCGACCTGCCGGTCGAGCCAGAGCGCGAACGCCCGGTCGCTGCGGTCGATCGTGTCGGACAGGCCGCTTTCATAGGCAGGCGGCGCGAAAAAGGCGCGAATGCGGGCCAGTTCCTCTACCGGCGGGTTGAGGCCCAGGGTCCGCATATGGGCGAACTCTTCCTCGACCTGGCGCTTATATTCCTCGACGCCGATCTCATGGACCAGGATCTTGATCCGGGCTTTGTATTTGTTGTCGC
This sequence comes from Sphingobium sp. ba1, assembly GCF_000743655.1. Lineage (NCBI taxonomy): Bacteria > Pseudomonadati > Pseudomonadota > Alphaproteobacteria > Sphingomonadales > Sphingobiaceae > Sphingobium > Sphingobium sp. ba1. The sequence goes on along the minus strand of NZ_JPPQ01000069.1, from coordinate 2,652,326 downwards.
GGCGGCCGTAGCGATTGTAAACGCGCAGGCAGGCTTCGAGATAGGAAATGATCTCATCCTCGGCCACGAAGTCGCGGATCAAGGGCGCGACCATCGGGGTGCGGCCCATGCCGCCACCGGCATAGACTTCCGCGCCGACGACGCCGTCACGCTCGACCAGTTTGAGGCCGATGTCGTGCAGGCGCATCGCCGCGCGATCATCGTCGGACGCGATCACCGCAATCTTGAACTTGCGCGGCAGATAGGTGAATTCCGGGTGGAAGCTCGACCATTGGCGCAGCAATTCGGCCCAGGGGCGGGGGTCCGCCACCTCGTCCGCGCTGACGCCGGCATATTGGTCCGAGCTGATGTTGCGGATGCAATTGCCCGATGTCTGGATGGCGTGCATCTCGACCGTCGCCAGTTCGGCGAGGATATCGGGCGCGTCGGCCAGCTTGATCCAATTATATTGCAGGTTCTGGCGGGTGGTGAAATGGGCATAGCCCTTGTCATATTTGCCCGCAATCTCGCCGAGCTTGCGCATCTGCGTGCCCGACAATGTGCCATAGGGGATGGCGACGCGCAGCATATAGGCGTGGAGTTGCAGATAGAGGCCGTTCATCAGCCGCAGTGGCTTGAACTGATCCTCGGTCAGCGCACCGGCGAGGCGGCGCTCTGTCTGATCGCGAAATTCCTCGACGCGGGCATCGACGATCGACTGGTCATAGCTGTCATAACGATACATGGTTCAGATCACCCAGTTGCCGGCATCGGCATCGTTCGGTTTCAGGGTCAGGTCGGGGCGGACGGTCGGCCCCAGTGCGCGGATGCGATCCTTGATATGGGCGGGGCGCACGCCGTCGTCGGTGATGGTCGCGTCGATGACATAGGCACCCACGACGCGCAGCGCCGCTTCCTCGGCACGGGCGAGGTCGTCGCCCTGCGCGCCGACATCAGCGGCATCGCCCACCTGGCGCGACCAGCCATCGCCCGCCCACCAGATGACGTCGCCCGATGCCAGATCATTACCCGTCAAAATCTTCACGAACGCATCTCCGCCCCATTACTCTGTCTTTGTGCCCAGCCGACCAGCACATCTTGCGCCAGGGCATGGCTCGCCACATCGCCTACCACGATCAGCGCGGGGCTGATCACGGCTTCGCGTTCCACCATGTCGCCCAAGTCGGCGAGCAATGTGCGCAATGTGCGCATGTCGGCGCGCGTGCCATTTTCCAGTACCGCGACCGGCAGGTCGGGCGATACGCCATCGGCGATCAGCTTGTCGGCGATCTGCGCGGCGGTCGCCACGCCCATATAGATGACGAGCGTGCGGCCCTTGCCAGCGAGGCCCGACCAGTCCTGATCGGTCAGCCCCTTGCACTGGCCCGCGACGAAGGTGACGGCGCTCGACGCATCGCGGTGGGTCAGCGGCAATTGCGCCTGTGCGGCGGCACCGATGGCGGCGCTGATGCCGGGCACGACTTCGACCGGTACGCCCGCCGCGCGGCAGGCATCGACTTCCTCGCCGCCGCGACCGAAGATGAAGGGGTCGCCGCCTTTCAAGCGCACCACCGCTTCGCCCGCCAGCGCGCAGCGGACCAGCAGCGCGTTGATCGCGTCCTGCGGCATCGAATGGCGGCTGCGCTGCTTGGCGACCGAGATGAGTTCGGCGTCGGGCGAGGCGAGCGCTAGAATTTCGTCCGACACCAGCCCGTCATGCACGATCAACCGCGCGTCGCGGATCAGGCGCACGGCCTTGATCGTCAGCAGTTCCGGATCGCCCGGACCCGCGCCCACCAGGTGGACGGTAGCAGGTGAAGTGTCAGCCATGCTTGCCATGTGGCCAAAGCGAGGGGCGAGTTCAATTCAGAATGCATATGGGCGGGGGTAGGAAATGTTTTGGCGGGGGGCGGATCAGTCGCCCATGGCGCTGACGTCGATGTCCTTGAGGCCCACGCCGATCGCCGCGCGGGGGGTTTCTATTTCCGCCGACACGACCGGATAGGCGCAATAGTCCGCCGCATAATAGGCGGTGGGCCGGTGGTTGCCCGAAATGCCGACGCCGCCGAACGGGGCGGCGGAGGAAGCGCCGTTGGTCGGGCGGTTCCAGTTGATGACGCCCGCGCGGACATTGGCCCAGAACTGATTATACTGATCGGGCGATCCGCCGATCAGCGAAGCGGACAGTCCATAGCGGCTGCTATTAGCCTTGGCGATGGCATCGCTGAACTCGGCGACGCGGACGACCTGGAGCAGCGGGCCGAACAGTTCGACATCGGGTGGTTCAGCCATCGCGGTCACGTCGATGATCGCGGGGCTGAGGAAAGGCAGGCCTTTTTTGGGGCGCACCATATGTTTGATCGGTTTGCCGCCATTGCTCATCAGCCAGAGGAAACTTTCGGTCAGGCCGTCGGCGGTCGCATTGTCGATGACTGGCCCCATATAGGGCGTGGGGGTGGCATGGGGGTGATCGACGATCAGCCGGTCAGCCAGTTTCTTGACCTCCGCTATGAACCTGTCCGCAATACTGTCCTTGACGATCAGGCGGCTGGCGGCGGTGCAACGCTGGCCACTGCTGAGGAAGGCGGACTGGACGACCAGCACGGCGGCGGCGTTGATTTCGGGCGTATCCCACACGACGATGGGGTTGTTGCCGCCCATTTCCAGCGCCAGGATCTTCGATGGCTGGGCCGCGAACTGGCGGTTGATCGCGATGCCGGTCTGGGCGGACCCGGTGAACAATATGCCGCCGACATCGGGATGGGCGGCGAGCGCCTTGCCCGTGTCCTGTCCGCCGAGCAGCAGGCGCAGCGCGTCGAACGGGACGCCCGCCTCATGATAGAGTTTGACCAGCATCTCGCCGACCGCCGGGGTCTTTTCGGATGGTTTGAAGACGACCGCATTGCCCGCCAGCAGGGCGGGAATGATATGGCCATTGGGTAGGTGGGCGGGGAGGTTATAGGGGCCAAGCACCGCCATCACGCCATGCGGCTTGTGCCGCACCGATTGTCGCGCGCCCAAGGCCGCTTCCAGCCGCTTCTGTCCGGTTCGCTCTGAATAGGCAGCGACCGAGATATCGACCTTCGCCATTACCGCGCCCACTTCGGCATGGGCATCCCATAGAGGCTTGCCGGTTTCGCGCGCGATGAGGTCCGCCAGCGCATCCTCGTTCCGGCGCACGACATTGACGAAGCGGCGCAGCGTTTCGATGCGCACCGCGATGGGTTGCGCCGCCCAGCGCGGCCAGGCGGCACGAGCACGCGCGACCTCCGCCTCCACGTCGCCCGCCTCACCCTGCCAGAGCAGGACGCCGGTGGCGGGTTCATAGGACGTGAGCGGCGTGGTCATACGACGCTGATATGGGGTATAAAGGTTAAGGAAGGAAGGGTGGTGGATGGGGTTGCGATGGGTGGAGTGCCGTGTTCACCACTCTGTACGCCAAAGCAAAAGGCCCGGCCGCTGCTAAGCGACCGGGCCTTTTGCGTGAAGTAGGACTGAAAGGATCAGCCGCTATAATACATGTCGAATTCGACCGGCGACGGCGCCATTTCCCAGCGATACACTTCGGGCCACTTCAGCTCCATATAGGCGTCGATCTGGTCCTTGGTGAACACGCCGCCCTTGAGCAGGAAGTCCTGATCCTTTTCCAGGCTTTCGAGCGCTTCGCGGAGCGAACCGCAGACGGTCGGCACCTTGGCCAGTTCGACCGGCGGCAGGTCGTACAAGTTCTTGTCCATCGCTTCGCCGGGATGAATCTTATTCTCGATCCCGTCGATGCCTGCCATCAGCAAAGCGGCGGTGGCGAGGTAGGAGTTGGCGAGCGGATCGGGGAAGCGGAATTCGACGCGCTTCGCCTTGGTACCGGCACCATAAGGGATGCGGCACGAGGCCGAGCGGTTGCGCGCCGAATAGGCGAGCAGCACGGGCGCTTCGAAGCCCGGCACCAGACGCTTGTAACTGTTGGTGGTCGGGTTGGTGAAGGCATTGAGCGCCTTGGCATGCTTGATCACGCCGCCGATGAAGAACAGGCAGGTTTCCGACAAGCCGGCATAGCCGTCACCGGCAAAGGTGTTCTGGCCCTTGTTCCAGATCGAGATATGCGTGTGCATGCCCGACCCATTGTCCGCCTTGATCGGCTTGGGCATGAAGGTCGCGGTCTTGCCATAGGCCTGGGCGACCATCTTCACGACGTACTTGTAGATCTGGATACGGTCGCAGGTTTCGACGAGCTTGCCGAAGGTCAGGCCCAGCTCGTGCTGGCTGCCCGCGACTTCATGATGATGCTTGTCCATGGGCAGGCCCATTTCCATCAGCGTGGTCACCATTTCGGCGCGGATGTCGGTGGTCACATCGACCGGGCCGACCGGGAAATAGCCGCCCTTGGCGCGCGGGCGGTGGCCCATATTGCCGCCATCATAGCTGGTGCCGGTGTTGGTCGGCAGTTCGACATCGTCCAGCTTGTAGAAGGACGAGGCATAGGTGTTGTCGAATTCGACGCTGTCGAACATGAAGAATTCGGGTTCCGGGCCGATATAGACCGTGTCGCCGAGGCCAGTCGACTGCAGGAACATTTCGGCGCGCTTGGCGGTCGAACGGGGGTCGCGCGAATAGAGCGAGCCGTCGAGCGGCTCGACGATGTCGCAGACCAGGATCATCATCGGCGTCGCGCTGAACGGATCGAAGAAAACCGCGTCCAGATCGGGCTTGAGGATCATGTCCGATTCGTTGATTTCCTTCCAGCCCTCGATCGAGGAGCCGTCGAACATCAGGCCGTCGGTCAGTTCATCTTCGCCAATGACGTTGGCGCACATGGTCAGGTGATGCCAGGTGCCCTTGGGATCGGTGAAGCGGACATCGACCCATTCGATCTCCTTTTCTGCGATCATCTTCAGGATGTCTTTTGGCGTATTGGCCATGTGCAGTTGCCCTTCTCTCAAAATACCCCCCCGAAGGGGTAAGGTGGATGCCCATCATGTTCCGGTCCGCGAAGAACCGAGCAGAAACTTACATAGTGCCAGCCTGAAAGTCGGGCTGGCGCAGAACCATCAGATCGCGTCGCTGTCCCGCTCGCCGGTGCGGATGCGGACGGCGCCCTCGATGTTGGAAATGAAGATCTTGCCGTCGCCGATGCGGCCGGTCTGCGCGGCGGCGCAGATCGCTTCGACCACACGGTCGGCCAGCGCGTCGTCGACGACGACCTCCAGCTTCACCTTCGGCAGGAAATCGACGACATATTCGGCGCCGCGATAGAGTTCGGTATGGCCCTTCTGGCGGCCAAAGCCCTTGGCTTCGGTCACGGTGATGCCCGACACGCCTACTTCGTGGAGTGCTTCCTTCACCTCGTCCAGCTTGAACGGTTTGATGATCGCTTCGATCTTTTTCATCACTCGTAATCCCAACCATGACGCCCGACAGGATACGGTCGATCCGCATCCTTCTCTCCCGTGCGAGAGACGAACATCATGCCCCCCTTGGCCTGCGTCGTCCCTCTTTTTCTTCAATTACCGTGCCAAGTGGCGAATCGCCAGGATATGCTTTCGGCGATGCCGCAATCTTTGTCCATATTGCCCGGATTCAGGGCAATTTCCTGTGGTGCTGCCCGTTTTTTAAGCAGCAATCGGGCTGCTTAAAGATAGGGCGGCGCGTCGAGACCGGCGGGGCTTTTGGTGAAAATCTCGCAGCCGGTTTCGGTGATGCCGATACTATGTTCGAACTGGGCCGACAGGGTGCGGTCGCGCGTTACCGCCGTCCAGCCATCGTCCAGCATCTTCACGCCCGCCTTGCCGATGTTGATCATCGGTTCGATGGTGAAGAACATGCCGGGCTTTAATTCGGGGCCAGTGCCGGGGCGACCGACATGGACCACCTCCGGGCTGTCATGAAAGACGCGGCCTAGGCCATGGCCGCAAAAGTCGCGGACCACGCCATAGCGGTGCTTTTCGGCATGGCGCTGGATCACCGCGCCGATGTCACCCAGATGATTGCCGGGCTTGGCCTGTTCGATACCCAGCATCAGGCATTCATAGGTCACCTCGACCAGACGGCGCGCCTTGATCGGCGCTTCGCCCGCGATGAACATGCGGCTGGTGTCGCCATGCCAGCCATCGACCAGGGGGGTGACGTCGATATTGACGATATCGCCATCCTTGAGTCGATAGTCGCCGGGGATGCCATGGCAGATGACATTGTTGATCGATGTGCAGCAGCTATGGGTATAGCCGCGATAGCCCAGCGTCGCGGGCACGCCGCCGCCGTCCAGCGTCATGCGCCGGACGATGTCGTCCAGTTCGCCGGTGGTGACGCCGGGCACGACATGCGGTACCAGCGCGTCGAGTATCTCGGCGGCGAGCCGTCCGGCCTTGCGCATGCCAGCAAAACCGGCTGCGTCATACAATTTGATCGCAGTCGAGCGGGAGATCGGCGCGTCCGCCGTCATCGTCATATATTCGGTCATGACATGACTATAGGGGCAGATGCGCGATAATGCGAGAGGGCGGCTAGGCAGCGCGACCCGTGCAGGCTATGCAGCCGCCATGGCCGATACCACCCGCATCTGGACCGCAGCGCTGATCGTGATCGGCGACGAGATACTGTCTGGCCGGACCCAGGACAAGAATGTGGCGCAGATCGCGCTGTGGCTCAATGTCCAGGGCATTCGCCTGCGCGAAGTGCGGGTCGTCGCCGACGATCAGGACGCGATCGTCGAGGCGGTCAACATATTACGGGTACGCAACGACTATCTCTTCACCACCGGCGGCATCGGGCCGACTCATGACGACATCACGGTCGATGCGATCGCGGCGGCGCTGGGCGTGGCGGTGGAAATCCATCCGCAGGCGCGGGCGATGCTCGCGGGCTATTATGAAACGCGTGGCGGGCTGACTGATGCGCGGCTGCGCATGGCGCGGGTGCCTGCGGGGGCCAGCCTGATCGAAAACCGCATGTCGGGGGCGCCCGGCATCCGGCATGGCAATATCTTCATCATGGCGGGCGTACCGCACATCACCGCCGGGATGCTCGACAAGCTGACGGGGACGCTGGAGGGTGGCCTGCCGGTGCAATCGGCGACGGTCGGCTGCTGGGTGGCGGAAAGCGAGATTGCCGACCTGCTGGGCGCGACCGAACGCGCGCATGAGGGCTGCCAGATCGGCAGTTACCCCTTCTTCCGCGAGGGTCGGACGGGCGCGAATTTCGTGGTGCGATCGACCGATACCGAACGGCTCGATGCGTGCGTTACGGCATTGTCCGAAGGCCTGGAAGCGGGCGGCTGGCCCGTGACGGCCGGGGGCATCTGAAAACCCGCGCCGCCGGTCAGCGTTCGCGCGGCCGGTTGAGGTGCGAGATCACCCCGCGCAGCGTCCGTACCTCCAGATGGTTCCAGCCCGGCTTGGTCAGCAGGTTGCGCAGCGTCAGCTTGGTCGCGGGGGCGCGGTCCGGCGGGAAGAAATAGCCGACCTTTTCGAGCAGCGTCGTGAACTGGTCGATCATGCCCTCCAACTCCTCCTGCGGCGCGGGGACGCCTAGGTCGGTGATGGTGGGCTGGGCGAGGTTCGCCTGTTTCGACCATTCATAGGCGCACAGGATGACCGCTTGCGCGAGGTTCAAGGAGCCGAATTCCGGGTTGATCGGAACGGTCAGGATTTTGCGGGCGAGCGCGACATCCTCGGTCTCCAGCCCGGAGCGTTCGGGGCCGAAAATATAGGCGCAGCGGCCCTGGGCGGCATGGATTTCCCGCGCGGCCTCTTCGGGCGTGACCACGGGCTTGGTGACGCCGCGTTTGCGGACGGTCGTGGCATAGACATGGGCGCAGTCGGCGACGGCATCGGCCAGCGTTTCGTAGACTTGGGCCTGATCGAGGATGAAATCCGCGCCCGCCGCCGATGGGCCGGCGTCGGGATTGGGCCAGCCGTCGCGGGGCGTGACAAGGCGCATCTCGGTCAACCCGAAATTAAGCATTGCGCGCGC
>NZ_JPPQ01000069.1:2637656-2644372 GCF_000743655.1 Sphingobium sp. ba1 | reverse complement strand
CCCCCGCCTCGCCGATCGCGAGCGGGATGCGCGCGAGCAACATGCCCGCGGTCGAGGTGAAGAAGATGTGCGCGACATGGCCGATCGTCCATAGCGACACGGCCAGCGTATAGCCGGCCCGCGCGCCGATCTTGTCGATCAGGCGGCCGAAAAAGACGTAGGAAATGCCATAGCCCGCCTGAAACCAGATGGCGAGATCGGCATAGCCGCTCTCGCTCCAGTCATAGCGCGCCTGAAGATCGGGCTTGAGCGTCGGCAGGACGAGGCGATCGACATAGCTCAGCACCACGGCGAAGAAGAGCAGCGCGCAGACGATCCAGCGGACTTTGCCGGAGGGTTTGGGGATGTCGGTCATTGCGCGCTCCTAAGAGGGTTCGTCATTCCCGCGTAGGCGGGAACCCATCTCCCGACCTTGCGCCTGGGGATAGCGACGGAGATGGATCCCCGCCTTCGCGGGGATGACGATGATAAGGTCACCAGTTGAACATCGTGCCGTCTTCCAGCCGGTTCACTGGCAGGAAGGCGCGCTTGTATTCGTACTTGGCGGCCAGTTCTTCGTCGATGTCGACGCCAAGGCCCGGTGCTTCGCCGGGATGCATCGCCCCGTCGGCGAAGGTATAGGCGTGGGGGAAGACCGCGTCGGTTTCGGGCGTGTGGCGCATATATTCCTGTACGCCGAAATTGGGGACGCTCAGATCAAAGTGCAGCGCGGCGGCCATGCAGACCGGCGACAGATCGGTCGCGCCGTGGCAGCCAGTGCGGACCTGATAGAGATCGGCGAGGTTCGCGATCTTGCGCAGGTGGCTGATGCCGCCGGCATGGACCACGGTGGCGCGGATATAGTCGATCAGCTGGTTTTCGATCAGTTCGTGGCAGTCGTGGATGGAGTTGAAGATTTCGCCCACCGCCAGCGGCGTGGTGGTGTGCTGGCGGATCAGCTTGAACGCTTCCTGATTTTCCGCGGGCGTCGCATCCTCCAGCCAGAAGGGGCGATAGGGTTCGAGATCCTTGCCCAGACGGCCCGCTTCGACCGGCGTCAGGCGATGATGGATGTCATGCAGCAGGTGGACGTCCCAGCCGAGCGCTTCGCGCGCGGCTTTGAACAATTCGGGCACGACGCGCATATATTTGGAGGTGTTCCAGACATTTTCGGTCGGCAGGTCAGCGTCGGCGGGTTCGTAGAAATATTTGTCCTTGCTGACGCCATAGGTGGACGCCATGCCGGGCACGCCGCACTGGATGCGGATCGCTTTGTAACCCTGCCGCTGATAATCGAGCGCGACCGCCACCGTATCCTCGATCGTGGTGCCGTTGGCATGGCCATAGACCATCACATTTTCGCGGCTGGCTCCGCCGAGCAATTGATAGACCGGCAGGCCCGCCAGCTTGCCCTTGATATCCCAGAGCGCGGTATCGACGGCGGCGATGGCCGACATGGTGACCGGGCCGCGCCGCCAATAGGCGCCCTTGTAGAGATATTGCCAGATATCCTCGATCCGGTGCGCATCCCGGCCGATCAGGCAGGGGATGACATGGTCCTGCAAATAGCTGGCCACCGCCAGTTCGCGGCCGTTGAGCGTCGCATCGCCAAGGCCATAGACACCGTCTTCGGTGATGATCTTCAAGGTGACGAAATTGCGGCCGGGGCAGGTGACGATGACCCTGGCATCAAGGATTTTAGGCATGTGCGTGGTCCTGTTCAGAGGATTTCGAGCGTGACGGTCTGGAGATTTTCGCTGTCCGGCCCGACCATGATGTCGAACAGGCCGGGTTCGACCACTTCGTCCATGTCGAGATTCCACAGCGCGAAAGCATCCGGGCCGAGCGGCAGGCGCACGGTTCGGCTCTCGCCGGGCGCGAGGGTGATGCGTTCGAAGCCTTTGAGTTGCTTGATCGGGCGAGTGACGCTGGCGACCTGGTCGCGGACGTAGAGTTGGACGACTTCGTCCCCTGCCCTGTCGCCCACATTGCGGACATCGACCTCGACCGTCACCTGCCCGCCTAAGCCGATGCGCGACGCGGACAGGCGGGGTTTGCCAAATTCAAAGCGGGTGTAGCTGAGGCCATATCCGAACGGAAAGAGCGGCGTGTTTTCTGCGAACAGATAGCCCCGGCTGGCCGATGGCTTGCGGTTATAGAAGATCGGGATCTGGCCCTCATCCCGTGCGACGCTAACGGGCAGTTTGGCGCCAGGATTGACGTCGCCGAAGAGAATGTCGGCGATCGCCGTGCCGCCCTCCTGCCCCGGATACCAGCATTCGAGCAGCGCGTTCGCGCCTTCGACAACGGTGGGATAGCTGGGCGGGCGGCCGTTGATGGCGCAGACGATGACGGGCTTGCCGGTGGCCTTCATCGCCAGGAACAACGCATTCTGTTCGCCGAGCAGGTCGAGGCTGGTGCGGTCGCCGAGATGGTTCTTGGCAAAGCCTTCGCGGCTGGTCTGTTCGGTGTCGCCGATCGCGAGGATGATGACATCGGCGCTGTTCGCCACCTCGACCGCCTGGGCGATCAAGGCGCGGTTCTTGGCGGGGTCGGCGAGCAGCACGTCGTCGGCCGAGCGATCCTCGCTCTGGGTGATGAACACGCCCTGGGCATGGACCACCTGCGTCTTGCCCTTGAGCTTGGCCTCTATGCCTTCAAGCAGCGACACTTCCTGGCGCGGGATCGAGGAATAGCCGCCAAGGCGCGCGACGGCGGCATTGGGGCCGATGACGGCGACGCGCTTGTGTGTGCCCGCCGTCAGGGGCAGCGTGCCGTCATTTTTGAGCAGCGCGATCGACTTGTGCGCGGCCTTCAAAGCGAGGGCGCGCGCTTCGGCATTGCCGGTCAGCGCTTCAAAGTCCTTACGCGGCCAGGGATTCTCGAACAGGCCGGCGCGGAATTTGAGCGTCAACATGCGGCGCACGGCCATATCGACCGCTTCGACCGGCACCTTGCCAGCGCGCACCTGGCTCACCAGCGTCCGATAGGTCAGGCCATCGGGCAATTCGCAATCCACCCCGGCGCGCAGCGCGGCGCGCGCCGATGCTTCGGGGTCGGATTGGACATGGTGGATGGTGTCGAGTTCGTGGACCGCGCCATAATCGCTGACCACCGCGCCGTCGAAATGCCATTCGCCGCGCAGGATGTCGCCGAGCAGCCATTGGCTTTGGTGGCTGGGGACGCCATCAATCTCATTATAGCTGGGCATGACGGCGGCGATGCCAGTGCGGCGGACGACTTCGCGGAAGGGCGGGAAGAAATTCTCGCGCAATTCGCGTTCGGAGATGGACGCGGGCGCGATATTCTGGCCGCTTTGGGGCTGGCCATGGCCGGTCATATGTTTGAGCGTCGCCATGACCTTGTCCGGGCCGAGCTGCTTGCTTTCGCCTTGCAGGCCCAGCACGGCGGCGACGCCCATTTCGCCGCACAGATAAGGGTCTTCGCCAAAAGTTTCCTCGATCCGGCCCCAGCGCGGATCACGGGCGATATCGACTACCGGGGACAGAGCGAGATGCACGCCGCGCGCGCGGACTTCGCGGGCGGTGACGGATTGGATGTCGTGCATGAGCTGGCGGTCGAAACTGCCCGCCAGGCCGATCGCCATCGGGAAGCTGGTCGCCTCGGTCGCCATATAGCCGTGCAGCGATTCTTCATGGAAGAGGACGGGGATGCCGAGTCGGGTTTCCTCGATCGCCCATTTCTGGATCGCGGTGATGAAGGCGACGGTGTCCGCCGGGGTGCGCCAGCGCGCGCCGACGCCGCCCGCCTGTTGCGAGCCATCGGGCGCGCCGCGCTTGTCGGACGGGCGGGTAATCTGGCCAAAGCTCGCGGGATAAGCCTGGCTCGCCTTGGCCGGGGAGAAGGTCAGGCCATCCATGATGTCGGCCTTGGTCGCCCATAGCGCGATGATCTGACCGACTTTCTCCTCCAGCGTCATGCGGGCGAGCAGGTCGCGGACGCGCAGGTCGATCGGCGCGGTCGCATCCTTGTAGAGCGGGCCGGTTTTCTTCGCGGCGATGGCCGGGGTAGCGGCGACGAACGAGCTGGACGCGAGCAGGCCGAGCGCCTGGCGACGGGCAAAGGCCATGGTCATCGCGCCGTCAGGACGATGGAAATCGTCGCCCGTTTCGCTATTGTGCGGGGATGGGTCATGATGCGCCTCTCCAATTTTACCGAGCTGTCACGTTTCTGCTTGCCGGATTATCGCTGATAGCGTTACCATTGGTAAGACAAGTCGCGATTGTCAATGCCCGATAACGGGCTGGCGACGCCGACGCGATGGAGAGGAAGACATGATCGCGCGCCTGATTTGCTGGATGATGGCTATGGCCATGACGGTCCTGACGCCCGTGGCGATGGCCGAGGATGGCTATGATCTCTGGCTGCGCTATGCGCGGGTGGACGGGGCGGCGGCAGCGCGGATTGCGGCCCATGCTAGCGTGATCACCGCGCCCGGCGACAGCGCGACGATGCAGATCATCAGGGACGAATTGCAGCGCGGCGTCACCGGTATGACCGGTACGGCCCCGATGATAGCGGATAGCATGCGTCCGGGTGCGCTGTGGCTGGCGACGCCGGAGACGGCCCCTGCCCTGCCGCTCCCATTGGAGGGGTTGGGCCAGGAGGGCTATGCGATCCGGTCGATCCGGGTCGAGGGCAAGCCGGTCACGCTGATCGCCGCGAACAGCGACAGCGGGTTGCTGCATGGCGCATTCCATTGGCTGCGGCTGGCGCAGTCGGACGCGGCGCTCGATGCGATCGATATACGCAGCGCGCCGCGCATCGGCCTGCGCCTGCTCAACCATTGGGACAATCTGGATGGCACGGTGGAGCGCGGCTATTCGGGATCGTCGATCTGGGACTGGTGGCGGCTGCCCGACTGGAAAGGGCCGCGCTATAGCGACTATGCCCGCGCCAATGCGTCGATCGGCATCAACGGCACCGTCCTCAACAATGTGAATGCCAAGTCGGACAGCCTGACCGCGCCCTATATCGCCAAGGCCGCCGCGCTGGCGGATGTGTTCCGGCCCTATGGGATCAAGGTCTATCTGTCGGTCAAATGGACCGCGCCGATGGAGTTGGATGGGCTCAAGACCGCCGATCCGCTCGATCCGACCGTTGCCGCCTGGTGGAAGGCCAAGGCCGACGAGATTTACGCGGCGATCCCCGATTTCGGCGGCTTCCTGGTCAAGGCCAATAGCGAGGGGCAACCGGGTCCGCAGGATTATAAGCGCACCCATGCCGATGGCGCAAACATGCTCGCCGCAGCGGTGAAGCCGCACGGCGGGATCGTGATGTGGCGCGCCTTCGTCTATGCCCATGATAATCCCGACGATCGCGCCAAGCAGGCCTATGCCGACTTCAAGCCGCTGGACGGGCAATTTGCCGACAATGTCATCGTGCAGGTCAAGAATGGCGCGATCGATTTTCAGCCGCGCGAGCCTTTCCATCCGCTGTTCGGGGCAATGCCCAAGACACCGTTGATGATGGAATTCCAGATCACCAAGGAATATCTGGGGCAATCGACGCATCTGACCTATTTGGGGCCGTTGTTCGAAGAGACGCTGAAAAGCGATACCTTCGCCAAGGGCAAGGGATCGACGGTTGCCAAGGTGATCGACGGGTCGCTGGACTGGCATAGGCTGACCGGGATTGCGGGCGTCGCCAATATCGGCACGGATCGCGACTGGAGCGGGTCGATCTTCAACCAGGCGGACTGGTATGCGTTCGGGCGGATGGCCTGGAACCCGGACCTGACCGCCGATGCGGTGGCGCGCGAATGGGCGGCGCTGACCTTCACGCCCGACAAGGCGGTAGTGGAACCCGTGGTCGCGATGATGATGGGATCGCGCGAGGCGGCGGTGGACTATATGACGCCGCTTGGCCTGGCCCATGTCATGGACACCGGCCACCATTATGGACCCGGTCCCTGGGTATCGGAACTGGCGCGGCCGGAATGGAACCCGGTCTATTATCACAAGGCGGATGCGACCGGCATCGGCTTTGACCGGACGAGGAGGAGCGGGAGCAATGCCATCGCTCAATATGCGGCGCCGCTGGCCAAGCGGTTCGCTAATCCGCGCACCACGCCGGAGCGGGACTTGCTGTGGTTCCATCATCTGCCCTGGGACTATCGCTTGGCATCAGGCGAGACGCTGTGGGATGGGATGGTCCAGCGCTATGACCGGGGCGTTGCCTATGTTGCGGGGATGCGCGCGACGTGGGACGAACTGCGCCCGATGATCGATGCGGAGCGCTTTGCGCAGACGCAGACCTTCCTTTCGATTCAGCAAAAGGAGGCGCAATGGTGGCGCGACGCAAGCATCGCCTATTTCCAGTCGATCGCCAAGCGGCCCCTGCCCGACGGGGCTGCGCCGCCGCCAGAGACGCTGGAGGCCTATAAAATGCGGAAATTCCCCTATGCGCCCGGCAATCCGTGATTTTTCGCTTTAATCCGGCGGGGTGATGTCGCTACCACTCCGGCGACATCATTACCGACCCGAAAGCACCCCGCATTGACCGACACCCGATCCTCCCGCCGTCAGCGCAATGCCCCAACGATCAACGATGTGGCGCGCCACGCCGGGGTGTCGCCCATGACGGTGTCGCGCGTCATCAATGGCGAGCAGGTGGTGCGGCCGGCGACCAAGGCGAAGGTCGATGCCGCCATCATCGCGCTCAACTATGCGCCGAGCGCCGCCGCGCGCAGCCTGGCGGGAGGCGATGAACTGCGG
>NZ_JPPQ01000069.1:2628442-2637646 GCF_000743655.1 Sphingobium sp. ba1 | reverse complement strand
GTGAACATCTACCCCGCCGAGATCGAAGCCGCGCTCGCGGTTCATCCGGCGGTATTTGACGCAACAGCTTTCGGCGTTCCCGACCCGAACTTCGGCGAGGCCGTCCAAGCCGTCATCCAGCTGCGCGCTGGCGAGGGCACTTTGGAACTAGCGGATGAGATACTGGCATTTCTTCGCGAGCGGCTTGCGCCATTCAAGCTGCCGAAGTTCATCGCTTTTCGCGCCCACCTGCCCCGAACCGAAACCGGGAAGCTTCAGAAGCACAAGATACGCGACGATTACATCGATCCCGCAAGTCGCGGTTATGACCTGCGCCGCCCGGGAGCGGACGCATGAGCCGCTACCGGGTCGATACCCATTTTGTCGCCGGGGCTATGCGTGCCAGCTCCGCCGACCCGATATCGATGTTGAGCCCTATCGATTTGTTGCCGCTGACGTCGCTCCGGCTCGCAGACGATGCATTGGCGGAGCTGGCGATCGAGGCTGGAACGGCGGCTTTGGAAGCGGCCGAACAAACGACAGTCGCCCAACGCGCCCTAGCGCTCCGCACGCTCGCTGATACGCTGGATGCGCGAGGCGACGAGCTTGCCGAACTGGCCGCTCGCGAGATTGGTTGCCCTATCGCCCAGGCAAGAGCCCTCCAAGTCGCAAGCGCCAGTGGGCTACTGCGAGCGATCGCCACGTTGGTTGAAGCGCACCAATTCGAAGAGAACCGGCCGGCTGCGCGCGGTGGGCGCGTCATTGTCCGGAAGGTTCCTGTGGGTCTGGCGGTGGGCATCGTCGCGTGGAACGTTCCCATGTTCCTGGCGTGCGAGAAACTGGCCTCCGCTATCGCAGCTGGCTGTCCCATCATTCTCAAGCCCTCGCCCGAGAATGCCCGGACGATGCAGATCTTTGGCGAAGCCGTCATGGCGCTCGATCTGCCAAAGGGAATGATCGCTGTTCTAACGGGTGATCGTGACATTGGTCGACGATTGGTGGCCGATCCGCGTATTTCGAAGGTGAGCTTCACCGGCAGCACTGCGGCGGGGCAAGCCGTCGCGGAAGTGGCGGCGCGTCGGTTCGCGCGCTGCACGCTCGAACTTGGAGGCAAGTCAGCCGCCATCCTGCTGGACGATTTCAAGATCGAGGATCGCGCTCACGAGCTGTTCCTCGCCATGATCCAGAACAATGGCCAGGTTTGTGGTGCGCAATCGCGGATATTGGTGCCGCGAGGCAAGACCGGGGCAATACGCGACGGCATTGCCGCCTTGTTCGACGGTTTGAAGGTGGGCGATCCCCTCGACCCGGCAACAGATGTTGGTCCGCTGGCGACGCGCGTGCAAAGCGAGAAGGTCAAGGCGATGTACGCCGACGCCTTAGCAGCAGGAGCCCTTAAAATTGGGGGCGCGCACGGGGCGGGAAGTGCTTGCCTTGTCGACCCGGCGCTGCTCCTGACCGCGCCTGACGCTCGCATTGCGCAGGAAGAGGTGTTCGGTCCGCTGACTGCGCTGATCGAATATGATGATGTCGACCAAGCGGTCGCGATCGCCAATGACAGCGTATACGGCCTTTCCGGCTCGGTATGGTCTCCTGACCTGAATCGCTCAATCCATGTCGCCCGCAGGCTGCGGACGGGAACTGTCGGAATCAACTCGAAGCGAATTTTAGATTTCGGGGCGCCGTTCGGAGGCTTTCGAGCGTCCGGGATCGGCCGCGAGCTCGGGCCGGAAGGCATCGACAGCTATCTCGAGAGCAGCTCGATCCTCCTGCCGGATGCTGCCGCACACTGATCGCAAACCACAGAGCCGAGCGGCTAAAGCCGCCAGTTTTCAAGAAAACACACGGAGGAGAAGGATATGATGGGTAAGAATTTTGCAGTGATCGCCGCAGTGTCATCGACAGCGATGACGATGTGCCTATGGGCGCAAGGCGCGTCGGCACAGCAGGCATCAGCACCTGCTCCCTCGCCCGCCATCGCGCCTCAAGCTGACGCGCCGTCCGGTATGGCCGACATCATCGTAACAGCGCAGAAACGGGCGCAAAATCTCCAATCCGTGCCGGCCGCGATCTCCGCGATCGGCGGTGAGGAACTGCAAGCCCGCGGCATCGCCCAGACAGCAGATCTGATGGGGTCGATGCCCAACCTTCAGGTAACATCGGCCTATGGTGACACCCAGCCGAACTTCTCGCTACGCGGCATCTCCGTGGCGAACGAGTTCTCGGCCACCACCGCATCTCCGGTTGGCGTTTATGTCGATGAAGTCTATCAAAGCTTTCGCGCCAGCCATGGCCAGCAGCTTTATGACCTCGAGCGCGTCGAGGTTCTGCGTGGCCCTCAAGGAACGCTTTATGGACGCAACACTACAGGCGGTGCGATAAACTTCATCACGCGCAAACCCGGACTCGGCGACGCCAACGGATATCTGACGCTGGGATATGGCAACTTCAATGCCAAAACGGCACAAGGAGCCCTCGAATACACACTGATTCCAGACGAATTGGGCATTCGCGTCGCCGGCACAGCTTCAAAAAGCCGCGGATACACCTTCAATCCGACCCAAGACCAATGGTTCTCCAACAGCAACAGCATCGCGGGTCGGGCTTCCATCCGTTGGAAGCCGTCGTCCGACCTAGACATTACGCTCAAGGGCTATTTCGCACGCAACAATCCCAAGGCTGATCTGGCATATGGCATCGGCTACCTTGAGGGTCGAACCGACGCGACCGGCTACTCGCGGTTTGTACCTAGACCCGAACTGGGGGGGCGTACGCTGGGCCAGAACGAAGTACAGTCCGACACCGGCGGCAACTACTACACCGCTTCGCGTGGAGGTTCGCTCAATATCAAATGGAACTTGGCCGACGATATCTCACTGACGTCGATCACGGGCTATGATTGGGGAAAATACAGGCTCTCGCCTTTCGACTGCGACGGCTCGCCGACCAACACTTGCGCAATTCGCTACAATTCGACCAGCAAGAACTTTAACCAGGATCTCAGGATTTCCTATGATGGTGATCGCCTGAGCCTGATTGGCGGTCTCTATCACGGCGTCGACAAAATTGACACGCATAACGAGCCGGACTTCTTTGGCTTCTTGCGGCCCCTGCTGAGCGGCGCCGGCTTGCCCGGTTCGTTCAACAACAGCGCGATCGCCGTTGGAAACTCGCTGCGCACTCTGCCGGCCTTTGCGCTCGACGCCACACTGACCCCCAGCAGTCCAGGATTCTGTGCGCCGGTCGTTGTGAATCCGAACGGTTTCTTCGATGCGCGGTCGCTCGTCGCGTTCAACTATGATGTCGCCACCACCAACACGCCTGGTGGCACCGCGGCACAGGCGGCCTGCGCGGCTGCCGGCGCGCTTCCGTTTGGGCCGATCGCCGCCGACCAGCGCTTCACGCTGGAGCGTCCATCGACCGCCATCTATGGAGAAGCGAAGTTTAAGGCCACAGAGGACCTCTCGATCACTGTCGGCCTCCGCTACACTTGGGACAAGGTGAAGTTCAAGAATGGACGCACCGTCCTTTATGCTCTCGACGGCACGACGCCGGCCGTGGGCCTCGTGCCCTACAGCAACCCTTATAACCCTGCGCTCCCCGCCGTGAACCAGAGCAACTCGAATGGCGCTCTTACGGGTCGCATCGTAGTCGATTACAAGATCGCGCCGGACATTCTCGCCTATGCCAGCTACAGTCGCGGATATCGGTCGGGCACTTTCAACGGCTTGGCCTATCAGGACATCAGCCAGGTCTACTTCGTCGATCCGGAAAAGGTGAATGCCTATGAAGGCGGCATCAAGACCCGCTTTTTCGATCGGCGCCTCCAACTCAACCTCGCCGGCTTCTATTATGACTATGGCAAGCAGCAGATCGCGCAGATCATTGGTGCGACCTCCTTCCTTCGCAGCGCTAACGGACGCGTGTTCGGCGCGGAGGCAGAACTTGAGGCGAAGCCCTTCGAAAATCTGCACCTCAACGCTGCGCTGGGACTGCTGAACAGCAAATATAAGGGCAATTCTACCAGCACTGCCGATCCCGCGAACACCACGATCAACATCAACGGAAACCCTTTCCCGAACGCGCCGAAGATGACCTTCTCGGCAGGCTTTGATTGGACCATGCTGCGCACCGAGGCCAACGATGGAAAAGTCGTTCTGCGCGGCGATGTGCAGTATATGGGTCGCTACTATTTCGACTCTTTCAAGAATTACGGGCAGGATCCTTGCAACCAGCCCAAGGCGGGCTCGATCGTGCTCTCCGCAACACCCGAAATTGCATGCGGAAACCCGAGCTACTGGCTCGTCAACGGACGGCTCTCGTACGAGACCAAAAACTACTCGGTTTCGGTCTGGGCGAAGAACATCACCAACAAATTCTACCATACTTACGGCCTGAACCTGAACGCCTTCTACCTGGACTATTTCAATCGCGGATCGCCGCGCACCTTTGGCGTCGAAGGCAGCGTCAAGTTCTGAATTGAAGCGGGTTGGGGGACCAGCAATCGTTCCCCAACCCTTATAACGAGGATTAGTTTGTGATGCGTTCAAGATTGGCTGGGAGAACTGCGCTGGTGACAGGTGCCGCTTCAGGGTTAGGCGCCGCGATCGCTGCACGCTTTTCTGCCGAAGGTGCTGATGTGATCGTCAGCGACCTCGATGGCGAGCGGGCAAAGGCGCATGCGGCAACGCTCGACGGCCGTGCGCTGGCAATCAAGCTGGACGTTACCGACGCGGATAGCTGGGCCACCGCAATTGATACCGCCGAGCGGGAATTCGGAAAGCTAAACATCCTCGTTAACAATGCCGGCATCTGTCTGCCCGGGTCTGTTGAGGATTTAAGCTACGAGGACTGGCGTCTCACCCATGCTGTGGACCTCGATAGCGTTTTCCTGGGCTCAAAAGCAGCCCTGCCGCTAATGGCTCGCACGTCCGGTGAATCCGGCGGTGCGATCCTCAACATATCTTCCATTTCGGGGATGGTGGCCGCTGGCAATATGGCAGCCTATAATTCGGCCAAGGCCGCTGTAAGGCATCTTACAAAGTCCATTGCGCTGCATTGTGCGAAGAAACGATACGGGATCACCTGCAACTCGCTTCATCCTACTTTTGTCGACACGCCACTGCTTGACGAATTCGCTGGTGAGCGGTCGCGTGAAGAAACACTACAGAAGCTCGCCAGGCAGATCCCGATCGGACGGATCGGTGTCCCCGATGATGTCGCTTGGGCCGCCGTTTATCTTTGCTCGCGCGAAGCCGCATTCATCACCGGCGCGGAACTCGCGATCGACGGTGGTCTGTCGGCGATGTGATCCTTCAACAAAATGGTGAGAGAGGAAGTTTGTGTGATCGATACTGAACCGCATTTGGCGGCAATGCTTGAAGCCAGAAAGGCCAGGCGCCCCCTGCCACCCTATATCCCGCAGGAAGATTCGGCGATCCAACGGCTGCTTGACGCTTTCTTTGCTGACAAACTGCCGGGCGCCTCGATCAGCGGCATTTCGCGAATGGGTGGGGGAGCATCCAAGGAGCAGTTTATCTTCACGCTGAAACCGCCAGCAGGTCAGCCTGCGCGCTACGTACTGCGGATGGACCCCCTGGAGGCGATCACCGAGACAAGCCGATTGCGCGAGTTCGAAATTCTCGAAGCGTTTGATGGGATCGTGCCTGTCCCAAAGCCAGTGTGGATGGACGCAGACGCAAAGACGTTTCCGCGGCCAGCCATGATCATGGAGTTGGTCCGGGGAAGCACCAAACCCAGCAATATCGACCTCTCCGTCACAGGTATCGGTACGGTGCTCGGCGAGCGGCTGCGCCAGATCATTCGACCGCAATATCTCGACATGCTCGCAAAGGTGCACAATTTCGATTGGGCAAATGCAGACCTCCCATCGTTTGCGGCACCGACGGCGGATCCCAAGCAGCCGACACGTTGGCTTATCAACTTTTGGAAAGAGCTCCTCGAGCAAGATGTGGTCGCACACGAGCCGGTGATGCGCCTCGCAACGCAATATCTCGAAGCTAATATTCCAGATTGCGATAAGCCTTCTCTGGTGCACGGAGACTTCCGAACGGGAAACTACCTATTCGACGAGGAGACGGGTGAAGTCACGGCTCTGCTCGATTGGGAGATGTGCTACATCGGCGATTATCACGCCGATTTCGCATGGCTCCTCGCCGCAGTTTTCGGAACGAAGATCGATGGCGTTTTCCGGGCAAGCGACATTTTTGAAGGAGAAGACGACTTCATCACCGCGTACGAGAAGGTGAGCGGCAACCGGGTCGATCCCAGAAAGCTCTATTATTTCAAGATATTTAATTACTGGAAAAGCTATATCCTGGTTTCGGTTCTTGGAATGCGTGCTGCCAACGCGCAGCATAATCACCAGGACGTCCTCCTCACCTTCCTCGCCGCCACCGGACCGATGCACCTCGCCGGACTAGCGAGCCTTCTCTCGACGGGAGAACCGACGTGAATCCTTCTGTTCCCGACCGCCTCGCAAGCGCCATCCGTGCTCTGAGCTATGTCGTCTTGCCCGCCCTACCACCGGAAGCCAGTCTTGCCCGCGAACAGACCCAGCTCGTGATCGGTCATTTGCAGATCACATTGGCCCAATATGCGGACACACCTGCATTCGAGCAGCAGGAAGCAGGCGATTTTCGCGACTTGGCGATTGCGGTCGCACAACTAGCGGCGGGCGGGCCATCGACCATGGCGGCAGTCAACGACCTTACAATCGCCTTGGACGAGAGCAAGGGGTCGCCAGCGCTCGCCCAGACCAACCAGCTTCAAAAAGCGCTAGACGGCTTGTTGGTCGCTCTGGTCGCAGATGGTGACGAGGCTGCTGGTGCTTCGGTCAGGGCCAAGGTTCTCGAGGAAGCGACACATCGAGCTGACGTCGATCGGCGCTGGTTCTCGCTCATGGGCTTTGATCCCGAGATATTAGAGACCATGCAGGCAGGTTGAGCCTGCGCTGCTGGGTTTGGGCCGGCGATGCAGGAAGTGGAACGGTCTGATGCGCGCAATTACCCTTAGGGCGTCTGGAGGTCTGGAGGTCTCGACAATCTGAGGCTGGTCTCGCTCGATGAGCCCCCCCGCGCCTGGGTCCGGCGAGATCGCCGTGGCCATGCACGGTAGTTCGCTCAACTTCCATGACCTGCTCGTCGTACAGGGGAACATCCCGACCGACGATGAACGCATTCCCCTGTCTGACGGCGCGGGCATCGTCGATGCGGTCGGCTCCGGCGTCACCGACTTTGCCGTCGGAGATACAGTCGTTTCGACGTTTTTCCCTGATTGGCTCGCAGGCGGAGCTACAGCTGGAGATTTTAGCCGCGCTCCCGGTAATGGTCTCGACGGATATTCCATGCACGCGGCACTCAATCGTCCGAGGCTGCGGCATCCACTTCTTCGAACGTCATCGCCAGCTTTTGCCGGATCGGCTCCCCTTCATGGGAGGTAATGACGACCTCAACCTCCACTCCCTTGTCGGTCAGGCCAGAATGCCGCGTTAGCAGGAAGGTATCGAAACTCAATTCGCATTTCTGCTTGAGCGACTTGACGGAAAACTGCGCCGTATGGGGATCGTCCTCGTCGACAAAGACTGTCCCGTCGTGAAAGTCGAAGTCCGGACGAGCGAAGTCGAGATAGCGAGGCGAGGCCTGCGCGAAATAGGCGCTGAGCTTGCCGAAGTTACCTGGAGACGCCGGAGGTTTCGGCGCCTCAGGCTCCTCTGGTCGGTCGCGCATGGAGGACAGGAAGATGGATTTGGGAAAGCGCAGGGTGACGTCGATGTCGGTCGCGGTCGCCGATCCGTCATTGCTCAGCGTGATGGAAACCGACGCCGTGAGTCGAAGCGCCTCCGTCCAGAAGTTCATGTCCGCCAGATACTGGTCGTAACGCGCATAATAGGCGGTGATCGCCTCATTATATTCCTCGACGCGCTCGCGGCTCCCGCCGCCCTGATTGTAAAAGGCACGCAGTCCCCCGATCTGGACCCCAGCGGTCTCACCCGGCTTGGGTGGCACAGGCAGATAGCTATGCTTCGCCCTGATCTTGGCCAGGCCGGGCACCGCGAGATCCAGGCAGCGCGCATTGCGGATGTTGCGCCGGGTTTCGCCGTCCTTGAAGGTGACGGCAAGCTTGGGCTGCCGGGACTTGAGGCGTGCAATTTCACGCTTCGCGTCACGAAGCTCCTTCTGCTCGGCATCGACTTCGGCCGGAAGGCGCAACGTGTCAGGTAGTCGCAGGACGGAAATCGGGCGGGAGCGCAGTTTCATCGCCATCCCGCCGTCGTTCGACGCTATAAAGGTAGGCATGCCACTTATGCAATGCCGCTCGATCGCTGCTGCTATATAATGGTCGTCATTGACCTCGCGCACGAGGTGATGGGAGGCGAAATCGATCCCCGGTTCATGCTCTGCAAAAACTAGCACGACATGGGACCGCACGACGACGGGATCGGGCAGTTCCATCTTCTCCACAAGGAAGTCGATCATCGCGCCCGCGCGCGCCTTGAGCGCCGATGATGGACTGAAAATCTTCTTCTGCTCAAGCTCGCGCAAGAGGATCGGGGTGATGACGAGCGTGCAGTGTCTACATCCGGTCAGCCCGCACCAGTCGATTTGATCGAGCCGCGTAAAGTGCAGCACCTGATTGGCATCGATAAGGATTTCACACTGGTTCAAAACGCACTCAACTCCGCTTCCTGTTCGCTCTCGTTCACCCGTTCGGCATTCTGACGATTCCAGCGTCTATCCTGTCGGCCGATTTCGACTCTGCCAAGCAGATATAGCGATAACTGACTGCGTGCCGTTCGACTTCGCGTGACCGATGGCTTGAGACTCACACGATGTTACGAAACATGGACGCCCCGGCTTTGGCCGGACGCGCTCTATCCCGATGCAGCCGCTTCGGGACCAAGCCCATGGGTCTTGGCCCTGCGGGTTACGATCGCTGGCGCTAGGTCGGCCGCAAGGTCCGACCAGTGGTCGCCGCGCACCGCGCGGCGGCGTTCCCGTGTGAGCCTCTCCCAGGACGCGGGAGTAGGCGGCGCTCCTTGCTAGGCCCTACGCGGTCGCCGGCAACCCGCAAGCGGGTGCTCCACTTAGGTTGCGCCCTTCGGTGCCTGCGCCCGCCGGAGCGGGCCTTTCCAGTCGCATTTCGCCGCCCACCCCCGCTTTCCGGGGAGGCTCATGTTTTTGGGCAGGCAGGAGGACAGGATAT
>NZ_JPPQ01000069.1:2602231-2628432 GCF_000743655.1 Sphingobium sp. ba1 | reverse complement strand
GCACGACCGGATAGCCGAGGCGGTCCGCTGCCAGCACCGCCTCTTCCAGCGTCTGCGCCAATGCGAAGGCGGGGAAGGCAATGCCGCGCGCGCCCATAATCTCCTTGGAGCGATATTCGGGGATGGTGCTGCCCACCTGCGCCAGATCGGCGACAGGTTCGGCGTTGAGCGGTTCAGCCGCGAAATCACGCGCAGCCGCTGCGCTGATCCGCGCCAGCGCGCGGACGGCGCGCTCGGCGGTGGGGAGATAGGTCGCGCCCGCTTCGCGCAGCGCCGCAATGTCCGCATCCAGCACGCCGCCGCCTTCATCGACGCCACCGATGATGATCGGCTTGGTCGGACGCAACGTGGCGAGGGCATCCAGCACGGCGGCGAATTTGATGTGCGATGTCGCAGGTGCCGTCTGGATCAGCGTCACCAAAATCGTGCCGATACGGTCATCGTTCACCAAAGCGGACAAGGTGCGGCCATAAAGGCCCGGATCGACCAGCCCCTGCGCGGTGACATCCAGCGGGTTGGTGACCGGCACGAAATCGGGCAGGGCCGCGCGCAACGCCGGGCTGTCGGCATCGCTCAGGGCGGGCAGGTCCAGTTCGACCACTTCGGACAGGTCGAGCATCATCGCCTTGAACGCGCCCGATTCCGCGATGACGCCAGTGCCACCCGTGCCGATCGCTGCGTTGCGCGCCAAAATCTCGACCACGTCGCCCAATTCTTCGAGCGAGTCGACCAGGATCACCCCGGCGCGTTCGACATGCACCGCCATGACGGCATGATCGCCCGCCATCGCGCCGGTATGGGTGGCGGCGCTCGCCGCGCCGGCGGCGCTGCGGCCAGGATGGAGCAGCACGACTTGCTTGCCCGCTGACCGCGCAGCCCGCGCGGCGGCGAGGAAACGGGCGGGGTCGCGAATATGTTCGGCGATCATGCCGATGACGGCCGTGTCGGGCTGGTCGACCAGATAGGCGAGATAATCTTCGATCCCGCTGGCCGCTTCATTACCGGTGGAGATATAGCAATTCAACGGCACGTCGCGATGGATCATCGTCGTCGCCAGTACGGCGGCCATCGCGCCGGATTGCGACACGATGCCGACGCGCCGGTCGCCCTGCGCACGCGCTTGGGGCATGTCGATGAAGGTCAGCGAGACATTGTCGCGGAAATTGACGAGGCCAAGGCAATTGGGGCCTTCCACCACCATCCCCGCGTCGCGGGCGATCCGGGCGATTTCCTGCTGGTCGGCCAGCCCCTGCGGGCCATCTTCGGCAAAACCAGCCGAAAAGATCACCGCTGCGCCCGCTCCGCGCCGGGCTAGGCCGCGCATCGCGTCCAGCACGCCGACGCGCGGGATCGCGAGAATCGCGGCATCGACGCCTTCGGGCAGGTCATCGACCGACGCAACGCATGGCCGCCCGCCAATCTCTGTACGCTTTGGGTTCACCAGATGAATGGCCCCGGCAAAGCCCTGCCGTTCCAGATTGGCCAGCACCGATGCGCCGAGCGCACCCGGCTTGTCCGATGCGCCGATAATCGCCACTGATCGCGGCCGCAGCAGCCGGTCCAGGTTCATCAT
This sequence comes from Sphingobium sp. ba1, assembly GCF_000743655.1. Lineage (NCBI taxonomy): Bacteria > Pseudomonadati > Pseudomonadota > Alphaproteobacteria > Sphingomonadales > Sphingobiaceae > Sphingobium > Sphingobium sp. ba1. The sequence goes on along the minus strand of NZ_JPPQ01000069.1, from coordinate 2,626,859 downwards.
GTCGGTCACGCGCGATCCTCCCCTACAGGCGGCAAGGCTTCGAATCAGCCGCCCAATGTTGGCAACATTGTGCGCCAGGGATACAATTTACGCAACCCGTTTAGGCGATACCAGTGTCCGCTTCGCTGTCCGATATAGGCTCTTCCCCGCTGATCTTGCGCAGCAGCACCAGCAATTGTTCAGCCTCTTCGCCGCTCAAACCCTGGGTCATCCGGGCATCGGACTGATGCACCGCTTCGATCATCGCGCCGATCTGCACTTCCCCTTCGGGCAGGAGGAACAGCGCATTGGTGCGAAGATCCCGCCCGGCCCGCCGTTCGACCAGCCCGCGCTCCTCCAATATGTTGACCAGCTTCATCGCACTGGACCGGTTTACGCTGAGCGCCCGGCCGAGCGCCGTCTGGTCGCAGCCCGGATTATCGCGGATCAGCAGCAGCGCGGTGAACTTGGCCGGCGACAGGTCGAACGGCGCCAGCGCGGCGCGGGCATCCGCCCCCATCACGAGGTGGGCGCGCTGGATCTGATAGCCTATCAATCCGCGCAGATCGGTCCCTTGGTTCATCCGCTCCAATCATCCCTTGCCAATATTGTATCCTTAGCGCACAAATATATGCTACAACGCGCCAGCGCGGAAAGCGATAGCCAAGACGCAAGGCGCGTGACCGGATAATGCAGGAGAGAAGAGCGATGGACCATGATTTCCGCATGCTGATCGATGGCGAATTGACGCCCGGTGTCAGCCAGTTCGACGTCGTTAACCCCGCGACAGGCGCTGCCTTCGCCCAATGTCCCAAAGCGGACGAGGCGATGCTGAACCGCGCCGTCGCCGCCGCCAAGCGTGGCCAGCCCGGCTGGGCGGCTACCCCGATCGAAGAGCGTGCCGCACTCGTCAACCAGCTCGCCGACGCGCTGGAAGCGCGAATCGGCGAATTTGCGAGCCTGCTGACCAGCGAGCAAGGCAAGCCGCTCGATCAGGCGGGCTATGAGATCATGGGCAGCGTCTTCACCCTGCGCGCCTTTGCCGCGATGCGCGTCGAGCCCAAGGTGCTGAAGGACGAGGGCGGTAACCGCGTTGTCGAACATCGCACGCCGCTCGGCGTCGTCGCGTCGATCACGCCCTGGAACTTCCCGGTCATCCTGCTGATGAACAAGCTGGGGCCAGCCTTGGTCACGGGCAATTGCATGGTCGCCAAGCCAGCGCCGACGACACCACTGACCACCTTGCTGTTCGGCGAAATGGCGCAGGCGATCCTGCCGCCCGGCGTCCTCAACATCGTTTGTGACCAGAATGAACTGGGCGCGCTGATCACCGGCCATCCCGACATCGCCAAGGTCGCCTTCACCGGATCGACCGCCACCGGCAAGAAGGTGATGGCATCGTCGGCCGGGACGGTGAAGCGGGTGACGCTGGAACTGGGCGGCAATGACGCCGCGATCGTGCTGGACGATGTCGATGCCCGGCAAGTGGCGCAGAAAGTCTATCAGGGCGCGATGACCAATGCAGGGCAAATCTGCATCGCGATCAAGCGCGCTTATGTGCCCGCCCCCATGTATGACGAATTTTGCGACGAGCTTGCGAAGCTCGCCAAGGCGGCGATCGTCGATGACGGATCGAAGCAGGGCACGACCATCGGGCCAATCCAGAACCAGATGCAGTTCGACAAGGTCAAGGCGCTGATCGACGACGCGCGGACGCGCGGCACCGTGCTGGCGGGCGGCGATGCGCTCGACCGGCCGGGCTATTTCATGCCGCCTACGATCGTCCGCGACCTAGACGACGATGCGCCGCTGGTGCGCGAGGAACAGTTCGGCCCGGTGCTGCCCGTGCTGAAATATGACGATATCGATGATGTGATCGCGCGCGCCAATGACAGTGACTATGGCCTGGGCGGCACCGTATGGGGCAAGGATCTGGCGCGGGCGACCGATATCGCGATGCGGATCGATTCCGGCACGGTCTGGGTCAACCAGCATATGGCGATCGACGCCAACATTCCCTTCCGCGGCGTCAAACAGTCGGGTTTGGGCGCGGAACTGGGCGAAGCCGGGCTGATGGAATATACCCAGGCGCATATCGTCAACGCCATCGCGCTCGAAGACGCCTGAACGGCCGACGGACACAGGCATTATCGGGGGTGAAGGAGCGCAACGCTTCTTCACCCCCTTTTTTTGACATATTCCACCTAGTCATTCGACATATTCGACACTTTCGTTCGTGCAGTCATCATAGCCTCAACCCTTGGGACCAATCCCTGGTTGTGGAGTTTCGGCGCGCATCCAGTGACTGTGTTCCCCACCTCTTCCTGTCGCAATGAAGCTTGCTACTCGGAGGAGGCGAAGCTAGATCATAGATGATACAGGGTATCATGATTGGTTCGGGCGGTGCCGCAACGAACCACGGGGAAAAGGGACAGACGCCATGAGCAGCTTAGCGGGCCACGCGCCCCCCACCGCCTTCAGCCCCGGCGCCACGTCGCCCATGGCCACAGCCCAGGCGCGTACCCGCCTGATCGCGATCGACGCGCTGCGCGGCCTGGTCATGCTGTTCATGCTGGTCGATCATGTGCGGGAGACATTCTTCCTCTACATGCAGGTCACTGACCCGGTGGACGCGAACACGACTGATCCGGGGCTGTTCTACACCCGCCTGCTGTCGACCTTTTGCGCGCCGACTTTTGTCGCGCTCACCGGCCTGTCCGCCTGGCTCTATGGCCAGTCGCACAGCAAGGGGCAGGTGTCGGAATTTCTGCTGAAGCGCGGCCTGTTCCTGATCGTCCTGGAATTTACCGTGGTCGGCTATGCTTGGCCGACGCAGGCGCCCGCCTTCCCACCAACGGCGATTTGGTTGCAGGTCATCTGGGCCATCGGGATTTCGATGATCGCGCTGGCCGCGCTGCTGCACCTGCCGCGCGTCGCCCAGTTTGCGGTGGGCTTGGCCATCGTGTGCCTGCACAATCTGCTCGACCCGATCCGGCTGACGGCCGATCAACCGGGCTATGTCGCCTGGGCGATCTTGCATCAACGCTCGCTGATTGAATTTGACGGCATCGCGGTCAAGACCACCTATCCCATCCTGCCATGGATCGGCGTCATCCTGCTGGGCTACGCCTGCGGGCCTTGGTTCGCCAAGGGTAGCGATCCGCAGCGGCGCATCCGTCGCCTGGCGATGACCGGCCTTGGGCTGGTGCTGGGCTTCGTGCTGATCCGCTATCTCAATGTCTATGGCGACAAGCCGTGGTTCGTTGCGGAAAATTCGACGCGCACGGTCATGAGCTTCCTCGCGCTGACCAAATATCCGCCCTCCTTGCTGTTCCTGATGCCAACGGTCGGCACCGGCTGCCTGCTGCTCGCTTTGTTCGAGAAGTTCGAGAATAGCCGGGTGATGCCGCATCTGGCGCTGCTGGGTGGCGCGCCGATGTTCTATTATGTGTTGCATCTCTATGTGCTCAAGCTGATCTACAATGTCGCGCTGGCGCTCTATGGGCCGACCAAGGGCACGGTGTTCGGGGTCGACAACCTGTCCACCGTCTGGATCTGGGTCGCGCTGCTGATCCTGCCGCTTTACTATCCCACCCGCTGGTTCGCGCAGCTCAAGCAGCGGCGCAAGGATATATGGTGGCTCAAATATCTCTGAGGGCATGAACCCTCCGGGTCGCAGGCCGCCTTCCTTATCGGAGGCGGCCATTTTTCGGGGTTTTCACCAGGATCGATGGCGTAACGACGGGCAGCATTTTCATGCCGTAGGACCACGCGATTCACAATTTTGCGCCGTCCCATGCGCCATGTTTGACGTAATATATCCGTAACTCGACCTAGCCTCAATTCAACAAGAGGTGACGGAAACACCCCGCGGCCCGGCTGCCGATGACAGGACGCAATGTCCGCATCGGACAATAAGAGAAGACCAGCCGGTCCCCGTTTCGCAGGACATTTGGGAACAGCGATTTTTCATAGGGGATCATATCATGCGCACATCATCGGCTCTTCGCCTGGCGCTTATCGCCAGCACCGCCGCCATCACCCTGCCCACCGCCGCCCTTGCCCAGGCTCCGGCCGATAATGCCGAAGGCAACATCATCGTCACTGGCCTCAAGCGCCAATATTTCGGCGATACGCCGGTCAAGGAAATCCCGCAGGCGGTCCAGTTTCTGGAAGGCAAACTGCTCAACGACCTCAACATCACCCGGCTCGATACCGCGCTGGAACTGGCGAGCGGCGTGTCGAAGCAGAATAATTTCGGCGGCCTGTGGGACAGTTTCGCCATTCGCGGCTTTGCCGGCGACGAGAATTTTCCAAGCGGCTTCCTGGTCAACGGCTTCAACGGCGGGCGCGGCTATGCCGGGCCGCGTGATGCCTCCAATGTCGAGCGGATCGAAGTGCTCAAGGGTCCGAACTCCGCGCTGTTCGGGCGCGGCGAACCGGGCGGCACGATCAACATCGTCAGCAAGAAGCCGACCTTCAAGGAAGGCGGCAGCTTCACGGTCGCGGGTGGCAAGTGGAACACCTATCGCGTCGAGGGCGATTATAACATGCCGCTTGGCGACAGCGTCGCCATCCGCCTGACCGGTGCCGTCGAAGATGCCGAAAGTTTCCGCGACACGGTGGAAACCCGCAAATATGTGCTGAACCCGTCCATCCTGGCAAAACTGTCGGACAAGACGATCTTCACCTACGAGCTGGAATATGTGAACCAGGAAGTGCCGTTCGATCGCGGCGTGGTGGCGATCCCGACGGTGACGGCAACCGGCACCACCTATAATTTGGGTGCCATTCCGCAGAGCCGGTTCCTCAGCAACCCCAATGACGGCCCGATCAAGATCACGGCACTCGGCCATCAGGCGCAGTTGCAGCATGACCTGAGCGACGATTGGGTCGTGATGCTGGGCGCGGGCTATAAGGACACGACGTTCGAGGGCTTCTCCAGCGATCCCGAACTAGCGCTTGGTCGTCAGCGGATCGACAATGACGGCCGCACCTTGTCACGCCAGCGCCGCTATCGTGACTATAGCACCACCCATATGGTGTTCCGCGGGGAAATCAGCGGTAAGCTGGAAACCGGGTCGATCGTCCACAATATCCGCGTTGGCGGGGACTGGGACAAGTTTGAGATCGAACTGCTCCAGAACCGCTATCGTCCAACTGTGGCGGACCAATCCTATTCGATCGACATCTTCAACCCCAATTACAATATTCCGGTACCGACGGCGGACAAATATTCGGTGATCCAGAATTCGACCGAAGTGCAGAAGGCCTGGGGCATTTATGCGCAGGACCAGATCGAGATCACCGAGCAGTTCAAGGTGCGCTTTGGCGGCCGCTACGATGATTTCAGCCAGAATATCGACAACCGGCTGGGGACCACCAACCCTGCATCCTACACCAAGTTCAGCCCGATGGCGGGCCTGGTGTTCGAACCGACCAAAAGCCTGTCCTTCTACGCCAGTTATGGCAAGGGGTTCCGGCCGAACAGCGGCGTCGATGTGAACAACAACCCCTTCGCCCCCGAAGTCAGCACAAGCTATGAAGTCGGTGCGAAGTTTGTGACGCCGGACGGCCGCATCACCAGCACGCTGTCGCTCTACAAGATGAAGAAGAGCAACGTCCTGACCGCTGATCTGCTGACCGGCCTGTCGGTGGCGGTCGGTGAAGCCAAGAGCCAGGGCGTGGAGTTCGACATCAACGCCAAGCTGCCCGCCGGGTTCGAACTGTTCGCCACCAATGCCTATACCGATGCAGGCTGGGCGGATGACTATGCGTCCGCTGGGGTGCTCAAGAATGATCCGCTGCTCAATATTCCCAAACATCAGGCCAATGCCCTGTTGTTCAAGAATTTCTCGATCGGCGATCATGAGGCGATGCTCGGCGCGGGCGTGAACCATGTCGGCAAGCGGCTGGGCCAGACGGCGGCAGACTTCTATCTGCCTAGCTACACGATCGCGAAAATCCTGGGCTCGGTGACGATCAACGACCAGTTCAAGCTGTCGGCCAATGTCGATAATCTGTTCGACAAGAAATATTATGCCAGCTCCTATGCGGCCTTGTGGGTGCAGCCGGGTGTCCCCCGCTCCTTCACGATCCGCGGGACGTTTACCTTCTAACCAGGGGCGCGGCGGTCTTCCGCCCTGCTCGACCGTCGGCAACAGCGCCCTCCCGCTGTTGCCGACGGTTTTTCTTTTTGTCCCGCACAAGGATGGCACGCATGACCCTGCTCTACACATCCGATGCCGAACGCGGCCGCATCTGGCGCGCGATTTTCGCGGCCGAAGCGGCGGACGTGGCGTTTGTTGATCCGAGCGACCCGCATGATCCGGCGATGGTCCGCTATCTTGCCGCCTGGAACCCCTCGGCCGACCTGATCGCCACCCTGCCTGCGCTGGACGTGTTGTTTTCGATCGGTGCGGGGATCGACCAGTTCGACATGGCACGCCTGCCGCCGCATGTGCGGGTCGTGCGGATGATCGAGCCGGGCATTCGCCAGGGCATGGTGGAATATGTGACGATGGCAGTGCTGGCGCTGCATCGGAATCTGATCGACCATGGCATTGCCCAGCGCGAGGGACGCTGGAACCCGATCAAGCTGGTGCCTGCCGGGCAACGGCGGGTTGGTGTGATGGGCCTCGGTAATTTGGGGCAGGCCGTGCTGGAGGGACTTGCGTCATTCGGCTTCGCGCTGTCGGGGTGGAGCCGGTCAGCCCACGCCATAGATGGAGTGACTTGCCATGCGGGCGAGGCAGCCTTGCCCGCTTTCTTGTCCAGTTGCGATATCCTCATCTGCCTGTTGCCGCTGACACCGGAGACACGCGGCATCTTGTGCCGGGGTAGGCTGGCGCAGCTGCCTTCCGGGGCCAGCCTGATCAATGTCGGGCGGGGTGGCCATCTGGTGGAGCAGGATCTGCTGTCCCTGCTCGACGAAGGTCATATGTCGGGTGCGGTGCTGGATGTTTTCGACCCGGAACCGCTGCCCGCCGGACATGCTTTCTGGACGCATCCACGCATCATCATGACGCCCCATATCGCCAGCATGACCCGCGCGGACAGCGCCGCGCGCGCACTGATCGCCAATATCCGCCGCCATGAATCAGGCCAGCCGATGGAGGGCGAAGTGGCGCGGGGCCGTGGCTATTGAGGGCGCGACATTCCGTGCCGTCGGCCAGGCATTTTCGTCGGCGGGCCGCACTTTTCCTCGCCCAATTGCGGCGCCTTTGCAGGCACGGCAAACTATGCCGAATAGTGCGCGATAAAAGCCTATAATCTGCGCCGCGCCGCGTCGAAATGGGGTTCATGTTCCGGTGCAGCCATGTCGTAATGTCCCTGTCACACGGCTGCCAAGGCCCCCTGTAAAAGCATACAAAGGACGATCCGCCGATGCCCAATTTCCGGCCCAAATTCATCAGCTTCGACTGTTATGGCACGCTGACCCGTTTCCGCATGACGGAGATGGCGACCGCTTTCATGGCCGATCGCATCGAGGCGGAAAAACTGCCTGCTTTCTGCAAGGATTGGGGCGCCTATCGCTTCGACCAGGTGATGGGGGCATGGGAACCCTATCAAGAGATCATCCGCAATTCGCTGCGCCGGACCTGCGAGAAATGGGGCGTCGCCTATAACGAGGCGGATGCAGACGCCGTGTACAACGCGGTGCCGACCTGGGGTCCGCATGACGATGTGGCCGGTGGCCTGTCGAAGATCGGCGACAAGATTCCGCTCGTCATCCTCTCCAACGCGATGAACGACCAGATCCATCATAATGTCGGGATGCTGGGTGCGCCCTTCCACGCGGTCTATACCGCGCAGATGGCGCAGGCCTATAAGCCCCGGATGCAGGCGTTCGAATATATGTTCGCTCAACTGGGTGCCGTGCCTGAAGACATGATGCATGTGTCGTCCAGCTTCCGTTACGACCAGAACACCGCCACCGACCTGCATTTCGGCTGCCGCGTCTTCGTGGGGCGCGGCCATGAGCCGTCCAACCCCTTCTATCGCGATGTCGAAATCCCGCATATTGGTTGCCTGCCCGCCGTAGTCGGTCTTTGATCGGCTGATGCGCGCTTCCCCCCTCTCCTACTGGCTCGCCAGCGCGCCGCCCTTCACGGGTGGCGCGGAGGGTGGGGTCGAAGGCAAGGTCGACGTCGCGATTATCGGCGGCGGCTTTACCGGCCTGTCAGCCGCGCTAGCACTGGCCAAGCGCGGCGCGCGCGTCGTGCTGCTGGAGGCGGGCCGGGTAGTGGGCGAAGCGTCCGGGCGCAATGGCGGTCAGTGCAATAATGGCACGGCACATGATTATGGTGCCTTGTCCGCCAAGTTCGGCAAGGACACCGCCAAGGCGTGGTATCGGGCGCATTGCGACGCGGTCGATACGGTCGAGCGGCTGGCGCGCGAAGAGGGCATCGATTGCGATTTCAATCGCTGTGGCCGGGTGAAGCTGGCCGCCAAACCCGCCCATTATGACAAGTTGGTGCGGGCGCATGATCTGCTGACGGCCGAGGTGGACAGCAACGTCCGGCTGGTCCCGCCGGAGCAGGTTCGGGATGAAGTCGAGTCCGACACTTTTCACGGCGCGCTGATCCAGACGACCAGCGCGCAATTACATCCCGCCCGTTTCGGTGTGGGATTGGCGGAAGCGGCGGCGCGGGCTGGTGCGCGCATTTATGAGCAAGCCGAGGTAGCAGGTCTCGATCGCCTGCCGCAAGGATGGCAGGTCACATCGTCGCGCGGGACGGTCAGCGCGGACCAAGTGCTGGTAGCCACGGGCGGCGCGCCTGCCGCTGCGCCCTTTGGCTATTTCCGGCGGCGGATCATATCGGTCGGCAGCTTCGTGATCGCGACGGAACCGCTCGATAATGCGACGATCGACCGGCTGCTGCCGGGACGGCGCAATTATGTGACCAGCAAGAATATCGGCAATTATTTCCGCCTGACCCCCGACAATCGCCTGATCTTCGGCGGGCGGGCGCGCTTTGCGATCAGCGATCCCCGGTCGGACCTGAAAAGCGGGCGCATTCTGGAAGAGACGATGGGCGCATTATTCCCGGCGTTGAGGGGCGTGGGCGTCGATCATGTCTGGGGCGGGATGGTCGATCTGACCGCCGACCGACTGCCGCGGGCGGGCGAACAGGACGGGCTCTATTATGCCATGGGCTATAGCGGCCATGGCGTGCAGATGGCGACGCATATGGGGCAACAAATGGCGCGCGTGATGAGCGGCGAGCCGGACGCGAACCCCTGGGCTGATCTGGACTGGCCAAGTGTGCCCGGCCATTTCGGCAAGCCCTGGTTCCTGCCGCTGGTCGGCCTTTGGTATAAATGGCAGGATGTGATCCGTTGACCGACATTCTGTCTCCCCTTTCTCGCCGTGGCCTGATCGGCGCGGGGCTTGGCATGGGTGCCGGGCTGCTGCTGCCTGATGGCGCGCTGGCGGCTGGTCGCCCGCGCCGGGGTGGCCGCATCCGTGCTGCCAGCCTGTCCAGTTCGACCGCCGATACGCTCGACCCGGCCAAGGGCGCCCTGTCGACCGACTATATCCGCCACTACATGTTTTACAGCGGGCTGACCCAGCTCGACGGCCAGCTCAACCCGCGCCCTGACCTCGCCGAGCGGATCGAGAGCGCGGACCAGATCACTTGGCATATCCGCCTGCGCAAGGGCGTGACATTCCATGACGGGGCGAACCTGACCGCGCAGGATGTCGTCTGGTCGTTGCTGCGGCACAAGAACCCGGCGACGGGGTCGAAGATGGCGCAGATCGCCGAGCAGTTCGCGCAGATCAAGGCGACCGGCAAACAGGATTTGGTGATCCGCCTGACCGACCCCAATGCCGACCTGCCCGCCATCCTTGCCCAGTCGCATTTCGTGATCCTGCGCGCGGGGACGAGCGATTTCCGCACCGCCAACGGCACTGGTCCTTATCTATGCGCGCAATTTCGTCCCGGCGTCCGCACGCTTGGGCGGCGCAACCCCAATTTCTGGAAGCCGGGCAAACCCTATCTCGACGAGATCGAGCTGATCGGTATTCCCGACGAGACGAGCCGGGTCAATGCGCTGCTGTCGGGGGATGTTCACCTGATCCTGGCGGTCAATCCACGATCGACCAAGCGCATCATGGCGTCGCCCCGTCATGCGCTGATGGAGACGCAATCAGGGCTGCACACCAACCTCATCATGCGGCAGGATCGCTTGCCGACCGGCAACCCGCATTTCGTCGCGACGATGAAATATCTGTTCGACCGACCGCTGATCAAGCGCGCGCTCTATCGCGGCTATGCGACGATCGGCAATGACCATCCGATCCCGCCTTTCCACCCCTATTATCGCGCCGACCTGCCGCAGCGCGTGCTCGACCTGGACAAGGCGCGCTGGCATTTGCAGCGGTCGGGACTGGATGGCGTGCGACTGCCTATCTATGCCTCGCCCGCGGCGGACGGGTCGGTCGATATGGCGTCGATCCTGCAGGAATATGGATCGCGCATTGGCCTCAAACTCGCGGTCAATCGCGTGCCGGCCGATGGCTATTGGTCGACCCATTGGATGAAGCACCCGCTGGGCTTCGGCAACACCAACCCGCGCCCGACCGCCGACCTGCTGTTCAGCCTGTTCTACAAATCCGACGCGGCATGGAATGAGAGCGGATGGAAAAATCCGCGCTTCGACCGGCTGTTGCTGGAAGCGCGCGGCGAGGCCGACCAGGCGAAGCGTAAACAGCTTTATGGCGAAATGCAGGGGCTGGTTCACCATTATTGCGGGGTCGGCATCCCGGTGTTCATCAACCTGATCGACGGTTACGACCGCCGGTTGAAGGGCATGTTCCCGATCGCGATGGGCGGCATGATGGGTTATCAATTCGCCGAACATGTGTGGTGGGAAGGCTGATGGCGGGCGCGTCCTCCCAAAGCGGTATGGCAGCCGCGCTGATCCTGACCGGCAAGCGTTTTGCGTCGTCATTGCTGACGCTGCTGATGGTGTCGGTCACCATCTTCATCATCGCGCAATTGCTGCCCGGCGATGCCGCGCAGGAGACGCTGGGGCAGAGCGCCACGGCGGATCAGGTGGCGGCGCTGCGCCATGAAATGGGTCTCGATCGCCCCGCCCATGTCCGTTATGTGAGCTGGCTGACGGGGATGGTCAGCGGCGATCCGGGTCAGTCGATGGTCGCCAACATGCCGGTGGCGGAGGTGATTTCCACCCGCCTGCCCAACAGCCTGCTGCTCGCCGCGCTGACCGCGCTGGTTGCCATCCCTGTCGCGCTGGCGATCGGCATCGGGTCCGCCATGAACCGGGGCGGTCGGATAGACCGGGCGCTCAATATCGCCACGCTGTCGATGGTCGCGGTGCCCGAATTTCTGGTGGCGACGATCGCCGTCCTCATCTTTTCGGTGAAGCTGCGCTGGTTGCCGTCGATCGCGATGGCATCGAGCGACATGGGCTGGGGCGACTATCTGCGCGGCGTCGCCATGCCGATCTTGACGCTGTGCGTCATCGTCGTCGCGCAAATGGCGCGGATGACGCGCGCCGCGGTGATCGACCAGATGGACCGACCCTATGTCGAGATGGCGGTGCTGAAGGGCGTCGCGCCGGTGCGGGTCGTGCTGAAACATATCATGCCCAACGCCATCGCCCCGATCGTCAATGCCATGGCGCTCAGCCTCTCCTATCTGCTCGGCGGAGCGGTGATCGTGGAAACCATCTTCAACTATCCGGGCCTCGCCAGCCTGATGGTCAACGCCGTCACCAGCCGCGACATGCCGTTGTTGCAGGCCTGCGCGATGATCTTCTGCACCGCCTATCTCATCCTGATGCTGATCGCGGACGTCACCGCGATCCTCGCCAATCCCAGGCTGCGCGCGCAATGATCGCTTCTGCTCTCAAACGGGCGAAGGCCCTGCCACTGTCGGGCAAGGTCGGCCTGGCGCTGGTCGTCTTCTGGCTGCTCGTCGCGCTGTTCGGGCCGATGCTGGCCCCTTATCCGATCGGTGCCTTCGTCGCCTATGATGTGTTCGACGGACGATCGGCGGACCATTGGCTGGGGAGCGACTATCTCGGCCGCGATGTGCTGAGCCGCCTGCTGTCGGGCGCGCGTTATACGGTCGGCCTTGCGGCGGCGGCGGCTTTGCTCGCCAGCAGCACCGGCACCGCGCTGGCGCTCACGGCGGCGGTCGGCGGAGCGAAGGTCGATGAACCGCTGTCGCGTTTCATGGACATGCTGATTTCGATCCCGTCGAAGATTTTCTCGCTGGTGCTGGTCGCGGCGTTCGGATCGTCGCTGGGGCTGTTGTTGCTGATCGCGGCTTTCACCTATGTACCGGGCAATTACCGCATCGCCCGCGCGCTGGCCGTCAACCTGGCGCAGATGGATTATGTGCAGGTCGCCAAGGTCCGGGGCGAGGGGCGGTTCCATATCGCCATCGCCGAAATATTGCCCAATATGATCCATCCGCTGCTGGCCGACTTTGGTCTGCGCTTCGTCTTCATCGTGCTGCTGCTGTCCGGTCTGTCGTTCCTGGGGCTGGGCGTGCAGCCGCCGGACGCGGACCTGGGGTCGTTGGTGCGCGAGAATATTTCCGGATTGGGCGAAGGGGCGCTGGCAATTTTGGCACCGGCTGTTGCGATTGCGACGCTGACCGTCGGCGTCAACCTGCTGATCGACGCGCTGCCGGGACAGGGAAAGGGTCGATGAGCGAATTGGCACCCCATGTCGAAGTGCGCGGCCTGACCGTCACTGCGCGCAACCCCGCGGGTGAGATTTTCCCGATCGTCAGCGATATCGACTTCGCGTTGAAACGCGGCGAAGTGCTGGCGCTGATCGGGGAATCGGGGTCGGGCAAGACGACGATCGCGCTGACCTTGCTTGGCCATGCCCGGCCCGGCGCACGGATTGCGGGCGGGTCGATCCGCGTCGGCGATGTCGATCTCACCACGCTGGATCGCAGCGCATTGGCGCAGCTACGCGGCAATCGCATCGCCTATATCGCGCAGTCGGCGGCGGCGGCGTTCAACCCGTCGCGCACCATCATGGAGCAGGTGATCGAGCCTGCGCTAATCCACGACCTGATGCCGCGCGCCGACGCCGAGGCGAAGGCGGTCGAGCTGTTCCGGGGCCTTGCCCTCCCCTTCCCCGACACGATCGGGTCGCGCTATCCGCACCAATTATCGGGTGGGCAGTTGCAGCGGTTGATGGCGGCGATGGCGCTGATCACTGATCCTGAACTGGTCATATTGGACGAGCCGACCACCGCGCTGGACGTCACGACCCAGATCGAAGTGCTGCGCGCCTTCAAGGCGGTGGTGTTGGAGCGGGGTGCTACCGCCATCTATGTGTCGCACGACCTGGCCGTGGTGGCGCAAATGGCCGACCAGATCGTCGTGCTGAGCCAGGGCCGCATACAGGAAGCGGGCGCGGCTGCGCAGATCCTCCACGCGCCTGCGGATGACTATACCAAGACGCTAATGGCCGCCGCGCGTCCGGCCATCCGCCCGGCCCCGGTAAAGGCACAACTGCCCGCTGCCCCGCTGCTGGAAATCAAAGGGCTGACCGCGGGCTATGGCAAGATCGACAAGGAGGGGCGGCCGCGCATTCCAGTGTTGCGCGACATCAACCTGACGATCGAACGCGGCGCGACTTTGGGCGTGATCGGCGAGAGCGGATCGGGAAAATCTACCATCGCGCGGGTGATCGCCGGGCTGCTGCCGCCTGCCAGCGGGCAGGTGTTGCTGGATGGCGAGCCATTGCCACCGGGCCTGAAAGGCCGCAGCCGCGAGCAATTTCGGCGGGTGCAATTGGTGTTCCAGAATGCCGATACGGCGCTCAATCCGGCGCATAGCGTCGGGCGCATCTTGGCGCGGCCGCTGGCCTTTTACCACGGGTTGAAGGGCAATGCCGCGCATCTGCGGGTGCTGGAACTGCTCGACCTCATCCGTCTGCCCGCGACGCTGATCGACCGGCCGATCGGTGGCCTGTCGGGTGGGCAGAAGCAGCGGATCAATCTGGCGCGCGCGCTGGCGGCTGACCCGCAACTCATCCTGTGCGACGAAGTGACTTCGGCGCTCGATACGGTGGTGGGTGCGGCGATTTTGGAGCTGATGGCGGAATTGCGCCGGGAACTCGGCATCGCGACGATGTTCATCAGCCATGACATTTCGACGGTACGGGCGATCTGCGACGACATTCTAGTGCTTTATTCGGGCACGATGGTGGAGACGGGGCCGCGCGCGGCGTTCGAGACCGCGCCTTTCCATCCCTATACCGATCTGCTGATCGGCTCCGTACCGGAAATGCGGGCTGGCTGGCTGGAGGAAAGCCATGCCGGGGCCGCGCCGCCGCCGATCGGCGCTGTGAGCGATCATCCTGATCTGTGCCGTTTTCTGCCGCGCTGCGCCGCGCGGGTGGATGGGCTGTGCAACACGACCCCGCCGCCCCGCCACCTGCTGGCCAAGGGCAGCCGCATCCTATGCCATCATGGAGATGAAAGTTTGATCCCGTCATGAGCCGTTTCGTTCGCCTGGGCGAAACAGACCGCCCCGGCCTGACCGTGCATGTCGATGGCGCGCCTGTCGCCGCGCTGGAGGGGGACACGCTGATGGTCGCGCTGCTGAGCCAAGGCGCGGCCTTGCGCCAGTCCGAATTCGGACCGGAAAAGCGGGCTGGATTTTGCCTGATGGGGGCATGCCAGGATTGCTGGGTATGGACCGAGGGCGGAGACCGCCTGCGCGCCTGTTCGACGCTCGCCGCGTCGGGCCAGCGCATCCTCACCAGCCAGCCGGAGGCGTCATGGCCGAACCACGCATAATCATCGTCGGTGCCGGGCCAGCGGGCACGCGCGCGGCGAAGGCCTGTGTGCAGGCGGGCATCCGGCCGGTCGTGCTGGATGAGGGACAGCGCGACGGCGGGCAGATTTATCGCCGCCAGCCCGACAATTTCACCCGGCCCTATGCCAAGCTCTACGGCACCGAAGCGCCACGGGCGCAGGCGCTGCATGAGACGTTCGACGGGTTGAAGGGCAAGATCGATTATCGCCCGGAAACGCTGGTGTGGAACATCGCCGATGGCCATGTGCGGACAGCGACCCGGACAATGGAATCGGCTTTACCCTTCGACGCGCTGCTGCTCTGCACCGGGGCGACGGATCGGTTGATGCCGGTCAAGGGCTGGCAATTTGCCGGAGCCTATAGCCTGGGCGGGGCGCAGGTGGCGCTCAAGAGCCAGGCGGTGTCGATCGGCCATAAGGTCGTTTTCATGGGGTCGGGACCGTTGCTCTATCTGGTCGCGAGCCAATATGTGCAGGCGGGGGCCGATGTCGTCGCGGTGCTTGATACCGCGCCTTATAGCGCGCGGATCAAGGCCTTGCCCGACCTGCTGGCGGTGCCCTCGGTATTGTGGAATGGCGTGGCGCTGACTTTGGCGTTGAAGCGCGCGGGGGTGATGGTCCGCAATAACGTCAAGCCGTTGGAAATATTGGGTAATGCTGAGGATGGCGTCAGCGGCATCCGCTTCCGGGTTGGTGCTGGCGCCGAACAGACGATCGCGTGCGATGCCGTGGCGATGGGGTATCATCTGCGGCCCGAAACCCAGTTGGCAGACTTGGCGCGCTGTGCGTTCGCTTTCGATCCGGTCACCCGCCAATGGCTGCCCGAGCGCGACGGCGACGGGCGGTCGAGCGTCGCGGGCGTCTATCTGGCGGGCGATGGCGCGAAGATATTGGGCGCGCGATCGGCCGAGGCGAGCGGGCGGCTGACGGCGCTGGCAGCCCTGAGCGATCTGGGCCTGCCGGTGGACAAGGGTGAGATGGCGTCGCTGCGCGGCGATGTCGGCACCTATGCCAAATTCGCGCGCGGGCTGGCCACCGCCTTCCCCTGGCCCGCAGAACAAGCGGGCGCGCTGCCCGATGAGGCGATATTGTGCCGGTGCGAGGGCGTGACCGCGGGCGATCTGCGCGCCGTGATGCGGGAGACGGGGGCCAAGGAAGCGAACCGGGCCAAGGCGTTCAGCCGGGTCGGCATGGGACGTTGCCAGGGGCGTTATTGCGGGCTTGCTGCGGCTGAACTGATCGCGGCGCAGGCGGACATTCCGGTCGAGCAGGTCGGGCGCCTGCGGGGGCAGGCGCCGGTCAAACCGCTTAATATCAGCATTGGAGACACGGACGCATGAGCGCCGCCAGCGACGTCATCATCGTGGGCGGCGGCTTGATGGGATCGTCCGCCGCCCTGTTCTTGCGCGGCCATGGCCTGTCGGTCACGCTGCTGGAAACCGACCTGATCGGACGGCAGGCGAGCGGCACCAATTTCGGCAATGTCCGGCGACAAGGACGCCCGATCCACCAATTGCCGCTGGCCAACCGCGCCATCGATATATGGCGCAGGTCGCGCGAACTGCTGGGCGCGGATGTGGAATATCTCCAGTCCGGGCATATCCGCGTCTGCTATCGCGAACGGCCTGAACTGGTCGGGTCGATGGAGGAGTATGCCGACAAGGCGCGCGCCGAAGGGCTGGAGCTTGAATTGCTCAGCGGCAATGCGCTGCGCGACAAATTCCCCTTCTTCGGGGCCGATGTGCTAGCCGGTTCCTATTCGGCGACCGACGGCCATGCCAATCCGCGCCTGGCCGCGCCCGCCTTTGCGCGGGCGGCCGAGCGGCTGGGCGCGGTGATCTATGAGCATACGAAGATCGTGGACGCGCAGAAGATCGGCGAGGATTTCGTGGTCAGCGCAGCAGACGGGCGGACCTTCCGCGCGCCCATATTGCTGGTGACGGCCGGCGCCTGGGGTAATGCGCTGTCGTCGCAATTTGGCGAGCCGGTGCCGATCGTCCCGCGCGGCCCCAATATGAGCGTTACCGAACCCGTGCCCTATGCCATCCTGCCCGCCGTGGGCGTGATGACGCCAGTGGAAGAAGAGACGGTCTATTTCCGGCAGGTCGCGCGCGGCAATATCATCCTGGGCGGCAGTACGCGCGGGCCATCCTTCCCCGACCAGTATCGCGCCTATGTCGAGCCGCAAAACACGGTCAGCCAGTTGAAGCATATCCGGCGACTGGCACCGGCGCTGGGCAAGCTCAACATCATCCGTGTCTGGTCGGGCATCGAGGGCTATCTGCCCGACAGCCAGCCGGTCATGGGGCCAAGCGCGACGACCAGCGGGCTTTATTATGCGTTCGGCTTTTCGGGGTCGGGGTTTCAGATAGGGCCGGGCGTGGGCGAGACGATGGCCGAGATTATCGCCAAGGGCGCGACGGACATTCCGATCGCACCCTACACCATTGGCCGCTTCGCGAGCGTCTGATTTGCGCTAAGGTCCGCTGATGACGGACAAGCGCTATACCAAATCGACCCTGCCGGAGAAGATCTGCGCGGCGTGCGGGCGGCCCTTTGCCTGGCGCAAGAAATGGGCGCGCGACTGGGATGAGGTGAAGACCTGTTCCGAGCGGTGCAAGGGCGACTTGCGGCGCAAGAGCCGATGATGCCCGATCGGCCATCTGGCCTGTGCGCGCTGCACCTCGCAAGGCCATTGCTATGATGGATATCTCCCCTACCCCGGTTGCCGCCTGCATATTCGGCGCGAGCGGCGGCATCGGCGCGGCGTTGGCGGCGCAGCTCGCCGCGAGCGACGCGATTTCGCTGGTTCATGCGGGTGGGCGCGGCCCGGTGGCGCAGGGTGCGAAGATACGCCCCTTTACGTTCGATCTGGAGGATGAAGGCTCGATCGCGGCGGCGGCGCGGGCGATGGACGATGCGCCGCCCCGGATCATCATCGTCGCGACCGGCCTGTTGCATGGCGACGATCTGCGGCCCGAAAAATCACTGCGCGACCAGAGCGGTGACGCCTATGCGCGGTTGTTCGCGGTCAATGCAACTGGCCCGGCGCTGATCGCGAAACATATGCTGCTGCGGCCGCCGCGTCAGGGTCGGCTGGTCTTTGCCGCATTGTCGGCGCGGGTCGGGTCGATCAGCGACAATCGGCTGGGCGGGTGGCACGCCTATCGCGCGTCGAAGGCTGCGCTCAACATGATCGTCCGCAACATCGCGATCGAACTGGCGCGGATCAACCCGGAGGCCATTGCCGTCACGCTACATCCCGGCACGGTGGATAGCGGATTGTCGCAACCTTTTCAGCGCAATGTCGCGCCGGACAAGCTGTTTCCGCCGGAGCTATCGGCCCGGCACTTGCTGTCGGTGATCGATGGGCTGGGACCGGAGGCGTCGGGCCAATGCTATGGCTGGGATGGCGCGGTCATTCCGTTCTGACGGATCGAGAGGAAGACGGCGGATGCGTGGGGCAAAGGATAGGATGGATGGGTCCGCCCGGCTGCTCGGTTATAGCGGGCTTTTGCCGCAGATTGCCGCCATCGGCACCATGCTGACAGGCGGGCCGGAGCTATACTGGACAGCGATGGCGGTGGCCTATGGCTATGCGGCCTTCATCTTTTCCTTTCTGGGCGGTGTATGGTGGGGGCTGGGCCTGGCGATCGCGCAGCCGCCGCGCTGGATATTCGTGGCGGCGGTTATGCCCAGCTTGATCGCGCTTGCCACCTATCTGCCCTGGGTGCTGGGCTGGGACTGGCCGCGACCGTCGTTGTTTATTTTGGCGGTGGCGCTGATCGCCTCACCTCTGGTCGATCGCCTGATCCTGCGCGGACGCGCAGGCTTTGGCGGATGGCTGCAACTGCGCTGGCATTTGTCGCTGGGGCTGGGCGGTCTGACGCTGTTGGCGGGGCTGCTTTAGCCGCGCCGGGCGATCCCCATTGCGCCATCATCCTGCGCCAGGCCCAGCATTTCCCCGGCCAGCGCCCTGCCCGACTGCCAGGCCTGTTCGACAAAGCCATGCGCCAGCCAGTCGCCGCACATGCCGATTTGCAGCGCAGGGTTCCATAGCGCATTGGCGAAACAGCCCGAAGGCGTCGCATAGCGCCAGCGATGTGCCATGCGGACCACCGGCGTCGGCAGGGTAAGGCCGGTGGCATGGGCCAGACCGTCGAGCAGCAGGGTGGCAATCCGGTCGGCATCTTCCTCCAGATGCGCCGCAGACCAGTCCGCCGATCCCTGCACCACCCAGGCCTCCGGCCCGGTCCGGCCCGGCTTTGCACTGTTGCGGACGGCCCAGCCGATCGGCCCGATATGGCGGATCATGTCGGGGCCGATGTCGAGCGGTTCGGCAAAGGCGAACATCCCCGCCCAGCAGGGTTGCGAGCCGACCGTCATGGCCAGCCGGGCCATTTGAAAATCATGGAGCGATATGAGGGGCAACGCCTGTTCGACCGGCACGGCGATGACCACGGCGTCGAACGGGCCAAAGGGTCTGTCCTGGCCCCGGCACCACCAATGGCGGCCATCATGGGTGACGCCTGCAATCGGGCAGTTCCAGGTTACGGGATGCCGTTCGGCCATCGCCTTGATCGGCGCATTCATGCCGGGCGTGCCGACCCAGGCGTCGCGCCCGGCGACGGGCCAGGGCGCAACGACGCCCTGCGTGTGCCATTCGCTAACCAGCTGGCGGAACGCCGCGCCGCGCGCGGTGAAGTGCGAGGCGCCATGGTCGAAGGCGATCGTGCCGAGCGGGCTGTCGCAGCGGCGGGTGGACATGCGCCCGCCCGGCCCGCGCGCCTTGTCGAACAGAGCCGGTTCATGGCCTTCTTCCCGCAAGGCATCGGCGCAGGACAGTCCCGCCATGCCAGCGCCGATTACTGCGACCCGCATCAGCTCAATATCCCATTAGCGCCAGCAATTCCTTACGGCTGCCGACATCGGTCAGGAAGCAGCCGAGCAGGCGGCTGGTGACCATGGAGACGCCCGGCGTCCGCACGCCACGCCCGGTCATACAGCCATGCTGCGCCTCTATCACCACCGCAACGCCATGGGGTTGCAGATGATCCCAGATGCACTGGGCGACATCGGCGGTCAGCCGTTCCTGCACCTGCAGGCGGCGGGCATAGCCATGCAAAACGCGGGCGAGCTTCGATATGCCGACGACCCGGTTGCGCGGCAGATAGGCGATCGACGCCTTGCCGGTGATGGGGGCCAGATGATGTTCGCAATGCGAATGAAAGGGAATATCCTTCAGCAGCACGATTTCATCATAGCCGCCGACATCCTCGAACGTCCGGTCGAGGTGCAGGGCGGGATTTTCCTGATAGCCGCTGCAATATTCCTGCCAGGCGCGGGCGACCCGCTTGGGGGTATCGACCAGGCCTTCGCGGTCCGGGTCGTCGCCTGACCAGCGTAACAGGGTGCGCACCGCCTCCAGCACCGTATCGGGGATGATTTGCGTGTCGGACTCGTCAAACGCGTCATGATCATGCAACATGAAGTTCATCGGGCACCCCTCGATCCGTCATTGCCACGACCTTCGTGCCGCTGCGTCTGGTCAACAATGCCGCTAAGGGGGGTAGTGCCACAACATGTCCAACCGGGCATGGTGCATCAGCCGTTTACGGGATTAAGATTACGCATGTCCTTAGTAGAAATGATCGCCAACAGTCCGGTCGCGACAGTCATCAGCAATCCGCGCCTGCCCGATAATCCCATCATCGAATGCAATGCGGCATTTATGGAACTTACAGGGTTTAGCCGTGATGAAATCGTCGGGCATAATTGCCGCTTTCTGTCTGGGGCAGACACGGAACCCTGGCTGACCGAGACATTGCGCACGGCGATCCGCCAGCAACGGCCAGCGCTGGTGGAAATATTGAATTACAAGAAGAACGGCACGCCGTTCCGCAATGCCGTGCTGGTTGCGCCGATCTTCGACGAGGAAGGCGTGCTGGAATATTTTCTGGGGTCGCAGGTCGAGGTGATGGACCCGACGATCGGCATCGTCGCCCGCCGCGCCCAGGCCCATGCGCAGATTTCGCGCCTGTCCGTGCGGCAGCGCGAAGTGTTGATGCTGATGGCGACGGGCAAGCTCAACAAGCAGATCGCCTATGCGCTCACCCTGTCGGAGCGGACGGTCAAGATGCACAAGGCCGCGCTGCTCAAGGCACTGGGCGTAACGACCAGCGCCGACGCTATCCGCCTGGCGGTGGAAGCGGGCTACTGAGCGGTCAGTCCTTCTCCACCTCCCGCATCGGTTGGGGCGCGGGCGGGATCAGTGCTTCGGGATCGGGCCGCAAGTCATGCGCGCGCATCGCGGCCTGGACAGCCTCGATCAGTTGGACCGCGTCATAGGGTTTGTTCAGCACCATGTCGCCGGGCAGGGCGTCGCGCGCGGCGAGTTGCCCGTCGCCCGTGGCAAACAAAATGGCGATCGTGCCGCGTTGAGCGCGGGCCGCTTCGGCGAGCGCCACACCCGACGCGCCGGGCAGATGCAGGTCGGTCACCAGCACGTCCACCGGCGCCGTCTGCAAGGCCATCATCGCGTCTTCGGTGCTGCCAGCCTCGATTACCAGGCATCCGGATTTTTTGAGGATTTCGGCGGCATGTTGGCGGATCAAAGCGTCGTCATCGACCAGTAGCACCGTCGCGCCGATCCGTGCTGTGGGGGTGTCGCCCGGCTGCTGCGCGATGGCGTTGCGTTGCCGCTGGTTATCGAGGACGTGCCGCAAGCGCCGCGCCAGCGCTTCGCGGGTATAGGGTTTGGAAAGAAGTTCGACCCCGGCGTCCAGCTTGCCGCCATGGACGATGGAATTTTCGGTATAGCCCGACGTGAAGAGGACGGCGAGATTGGGCAGCCGTTCGCGCGCCTTGCGCGCGAGTTCCGGGCTTTTGAGCGGGCCGGGCATCACGACATCGGTGAACAATATGTCGATCGGCATGCCGCTTTCGATGACGATGAGGCCAGCCGCCGCGTCGGGGGCCTTGAGGACATTATAGCCAAGGTCGGTCAGCACCTCGACCACGGTGGCGCGGACCTCCTCGTCATCCTCGACCACCAGCACAGTTTCGGTGCCGCCGCTGATCGGCCCGCTGTCCATCTGGACCTCGGCATCTTCGCTTTCGATCGAGCGGGGCAGATAGAGGCGGACGGTCGTGCCTTCGCCGACTTCGGAATAGATTTTCACATGGCCGCCCGATTGTTTGACGAAGCCGTAGACCATGGAAAGGCCAAGGCCCGACCCCTTGCCTTCGCCCTTGGTCGAGAAGAAGGGTTCGAACACCTTGGCAAGAATGTCGACGTCCATGCCGGAGCCGGTGTCCGACACCGCCAGCATGACATATTGGCCCGGCGTCACTTCATCATGCGCGCGGGCATAGTCGGCGTCGAGATGGGCATTGCCAAGTTCGATGGTCAGGCGCCCCTGCCCGTCCATCGCGTCGCGTGCGTTGATGGCGAGGTTCAGCAGCGCATTTTCGAACTGGGCCGGATCGATAAAGGTGTTCCACAGGCCGCCGCCCACGACGGTTTCGATCTCCACGCCCTCGCCGATCGCGCGGCGCAACATGTCGTCCATACCCCGCACGAAGCGGGTGGCGTTGACGACGCGCGGTTCGAGCGCCTGCCGCCGCCCGAAGGCGAGCAACTGGCTGGCGAGTTTGGCGCCGCGCGAGACGCCCGCCATCGCGTTGTTGATCCGCTTTTCGACGCGCGGATTGTCCGCCGCATCCTTGGCCAGCAATTGCAGATTGCCCGATATGATCTGCAGCAGATTGTTGAAGTCATGGGCGACGCCGCCGGTCAGCTTGCCGATCGTCTCCATCTTCTGCGCCTGGGCGAGCTTGGCCTCCGTCCGCCGCCGTTCGTCGATTTCCGCGATCACGCGCGCTTCGAGCGTTTCGTTGAGTTGGCGCAGTTGGTCTTCGGCGCGTTCGCGATGGCGCACCTGCCGCGCCAGCATGTCGGCCTGTTCGCGCAAGGCGGCTTCGGCTGCGCGCTGGTGGGTGATGTCAGTGTGGACGCCGACCCATTCCATGATCTCGCCCGCGTCGCTGAGGATCGGCAGGGCGCGGATGGCGCAGACGCGCCACATGCCGTCATGGCGGCGCACGCGGTGTTCATGGACATACATGCGCTTGGCAGCGACCGCTTCGTTCCAGCTGCGAATGCTGTCGGCCTGATCGTCGGGATGGACCGCATTGGCCCAGCCAAAATCCTGATACTCGTCATAGGATTGGCCGGTGAGCGCGGCCCAGCCGGGTTGTTCGCCGACCATCCGCCCGTCTGCGCTGTTGCTCCATAATACGCCATGCACCGCCTCCATCGCCATGCGGAAGCGGCTGTTACTGAGCGACAGGTCGGCTTCGAACTTGGCGCGGACGCTATTGTCGATACAGGTACACATCACCCCGCCGACCGTGCCGTCGCCATTGAAGACGGGCGTGTAGAACAAGTCGAAAATGACGGTTTGCGACACGCCACCCCGGTTGAGAACCAAGGGTTGTTCCAGATAGGAGAGGTTTTCGCCTTTAAGCCCGGCTTCCAGCACCCGCTGGTTGAAGTCCCAGATTTCCGGCCAGACGCCGCGCACCGTCCCGCCCAGCGCGGCGGGGTGGTTCGCGCCTGCGATCTGGGCATAGGCGTCATTATAGAGCATGACATGGTCCGATCCCCACATCAGTACCTTGGCCACTGGCGAATTGACGATATTGCCGACCGTCGCGCGCAATTCGACCGACCATGTCGCAATCGCCCCCAGCGCGGTCGAGGCCCAGTCGAAGCGGCGGACGATGGCACCACATTCGCCACCGCCGAAGGGCCAGCCCGGCAGCACCGGATGGGCCGCCTGTGCGCCATCGCGCAGCGCCTGCAAACCGGCGAGCAATATCGCGTCGGCATCGGCATAGACGCCCTTGGCAATCTGATCGGCGATGAAGCCGTCCCATTCGGGCGTCAGGGCGATGCTGCGAGTCTGGCGGATGGTCATCGTCCGGCGCTGCCGCGATGACGGGAATGTGTCAACTCATGTCACGGAATTTGCGCCGAACCGTGGGCCGCCATGTCCCAAAATCGGCCGCTAGTCCGGCGCCACCATCCCCGCGACCATATCCACCAGTGGCAGGCGGGCCTGCATGCGGACGGCGAGCAACGCCGTGCCGCTGACCTTGCGCTGGACGAACATGGTTTCGACCGGCGGCAGGTGCCAGCTGGCCGTATCGGCCACGACCGGCGTCGCCTGCTCGCGGAGGCGCGCGACGAAGCTGCGATCGGCGAAGTCGAACAGGCCGGGGCGCAGCACATGGGCGATGATCGTGTCGATCATGGCATCGAGCGCCGCGCCATGCCGCGCGACAAGGGCGGGCGACACGAAGCCCACATCGATGAGCGCCGCGCGCAGACCATCCCTGTCGCCCGTCAGGCCAGCCCGCAACAGCGTGCGATAGGCGTTGGTCGTTTCGGGCGGCACCGGGCGCGCGGCACCGAAGTCCAGCAACACGATTTCCCCGCTTTCAGGGCGCCAGCGATAATTGGCGAAATTGGGGTCGGTCTGCATATGGCCGAAGACGAAGAGTTCGTGCAGCACCAGATCAAGCAGTGCGGCCATCGACCGGTCGCGCACGTCCTGCGATGCGTCGGCGAGCGTGTCGATCGAGTCCGCTGCGATATAATCCATCACCAACACCTGGTCCGTGGTCCAATCGTCGAGCGGACGGGGCACAAGGAAGCGGGGGTCGTCTGCCAGCCGATCGGCATAGAGCTGCATCTGCCGCGCTTCGCGTAGATAGTCGGCCTCTTCATGCAACTGGACCTTCGCCTCGCCCAGCAGCGGTGCGAT
>NZ_JPPQ01000069.1:2597866-2602221 GCF_000743655.1 Sphingobium sp. ba1 | reverse complement strand
CCGCCCGCCACCATCACGCTCGCCGATGTGGTGGAAGCGGTCGAAGGGCCGATCGCCATGACCGCCTGCGCCGACACGGGCACGCATGACTGCACGCTGGAGCAGGATTGCCGCATTCGCCCGCATATGAACGTCGCCAATGAAGCGATCCGCGCTGCCCTGGCTGGCGTGACCATCGCCAGCCTTACACGAGAAATGGCATGACCGAGCAAATCACGACTGTCCGTAACCAGGAAGCGCAGGACGCGGCCGATCGCGCCTCGACCTACGAACATGGCTGGTCGTCCGCCATCGAACAGGATTTCGCGCCCAAGGGGCTGAACGAGGACACGGTTCGCTTCATCTCCGCCAAGAAGAAGGAGCCGCAATGGCTGCTCGACTGGCGACTGAAGGCGTTCGCGATGTGGAAGACGATGACGCCGCCTGACTGGGCGAAGCTCAACGTCCCCCCGATCGACTATCAGGACGCCTATTATTATGCCGAACCGAAGAAAAAGGTAGAGCTGGATTCGCTTGATGAGGTCGATCCCGAAATCCTGGCCACCTACAAGAAATTGGGCATCCCCATTGCCGAGCAGGAAGTGCTGGCCGGAGTGAAGGGCTCGCGCCGCGTCGCGGTCGATGCCGTGTTCGATTCGGTGTCCGTCGCCACCACTTTTCGCAAGGAGCTGGAGGAGGCCGGCGTCATCTTCCGCTCGATCAGCGAGGCGGTGCGCGAATATCCCGATCTGGTGAAGAAGTGGATGGGCAAGATCGTGCCGATGCACGACAATTATTTCGCGACGCTCAACTGCGCCGTCTTTTCTGACGGCACCTTCGTATATATCCCGAAGGGCGTCCGCTGCCCGATGGAGCTGTCCACCTATTTCCGCATCAACGCGGAAAATACCGGCCAGTTCGAACGCACGCTGATCGTGGCCGACGAAGGCAGCTATGTCTCCTATCTGGAAGGCTGCACCGCGCCGATGCGCGACGAAAATCAGTTGCACGCTGCCGTTGTTGAACTGGTCGCGCTGGACGATGCCGAAATCAAATATTCGACCGTCCAGAACTGGTATCCCGGCGACGCGGACGGGAAGGGCGGCATCTATAATTTCGTCACCAAGCGCGCCTTGTGCCAGGGCAAGAACAGCAAGGTCAGCTGGACTCAGGTGGAAACCGGGTCGGCGATCACCTGGAAATACCCGTCCTGCGTCCTGAACGGCGACAACAGCGTCGGCGAATTCTACTCGGTCGCGCTCACGAACAACAGACAGCAGGCCGACACCGGCACCAAGATGATCCACAACGGGAAGAACACCCGCTCGACCATCGTGTCGAAGGGGATCAGCGCGGGCCGATCGAACAACACCTATCGCGGGCTTGTGCGGGTTGCACCGGGCGCGGAGGGCGTGCGCAACTTCACCCAATGCGACAGCCTGCTGCTGGGTGACCAGTGCGGCGCACATACCGTCCCCTATATCGAGGTCCGCAACCCCAGCGCCCAGATCGAACATGAAGCGACGACCAGCAAGATCAGCGACGACCAGTTGTTCTACGCCATGCAACGCGGCCTGGACGCGGAGAGCGCGGTCAGCCTGATCGTGAATGGTTTTGCGCGGGAGGTTCTGCAGCAATTGCCGATGGAGTTCGCGGTGGAAGCGCAGAAATTGCTAGGTATTTCGCTTGAGGGGTCAGTCGGCTAGTGGGCAAGCAGACCGATCTTAACGACTGGGCGATCCAGATCGACTCCCCTCCCCTTCAGGGGAGGGGCCGGGGGTGGGGCGTCTCAGCCGGGCAGCTCGATTCGATGGCGACATATGCCCGCGCCAATCGCCGCAAACCAACCGAGCCGGAAAAGCGGCTGTGGAGTATTCTCGCGCGTTCGCAGCTTGGAGGTTATAAATTCCGTCGACAGGCCGTGATCGGCAACGCCATCGCTGATTTTCTGTGCCCTCGTAAAGCGCTGGTGGTGGAAATTGACGGGCACACGCATGGCGATCAGACGGCTGACGCGCGGCGTACCGATCAATTGGAAGTGCATGGCTATCATGTCTTTCGGGTCACGAATGATGACGTGATGCGCAATCTGGAAGGTGTGGGACGAGCGCTGCTCGATTGCCTCGAAAGCCTCCCCGATCCGCGAACGCCCCACCCCAACCCCTCCCCTGAAGGGGAGGGGCTTGAAGGAGTGAGTCATGAGTGAGTCGGTCTTGAAGCTGGTCGCTTTGACTCAAACGACTGGCCTCGAACCCGAAACGGGTGATTGGACAAAAGTGTCGGTCTTTTGGTTCGACGGTCTGATGCCCCATAGTGTCCGTGTTGCTGGAGAAGCAGATCGGGCGCTGGACTATTTTTCGTCGGATGGGACACCGCATGATCCTCCAGGCGAAGGTTTTATCGACCGAGACGCGCAGAGCGCGATCTCGTTTCTGCTTGATCTAAAGGACTGAAAATTGAGCGACGAAGACGATATTCAGGATGCCCTCGCGGATTTCGCGGAGGATGTCGGTAATGGCCAGTCATGGACCGCCGCGATCCGTATCCTGACCGAGGATTATGAGCTGGAAGAAGGCGAGTTGGAGCCCCGCGCCCGCGCTGATTTCGGCGATCTCGACGCGTTCGAGGCCGCCAGCCGCGATGCCCTGCAAAAGGCGGACGCGGCGATGACGGAGAAGCTGCGCAAGGACAAGGCTTTCCACAAGGCGAAGGCGCCCAACCTCGCTCGCATGGGGCCGGTCAGCGAATTCGTCGTCGCGCTGCTGGAAAAGGGGCCGCCAGAGGGCGAGGCCGACTGGTGGCCCTATATGCCGGTCAAGCGCTACATCGACACGCTCTTCCCCGCGCCGGGCGACGTGCGCGACATGGCCTTCTGGACCGCCCGCACCCTCCAGCGCGCGCACGAAGGCTAAGAGATGTGCGGAGCATCCTTCATCCTCCCCTGGCAGGGGAGGTGGCAGGGCGCAGCCCTGACGGAGGGGTGTCCCGCCATCGATAGGGTGACACCCCTCCACCATCGCGATGCGATGGTCCCCCTCCCCTTACAGGGGAGGATTTCAAATATTGCACCGCCGGGAATGATCCATGCTTAATATCGACAACCTGACCAACACCATCGACGGCAAGACGATCCTGAAAGGTCTGTTGCTCACCATCAACGCGGGCGAAATCCACGCGATCATGGGGCCGAACGGCGCGGGCAAGTCGACGCTGGCCTATACGCTGGGCGGACGGCCAGGCTATGACGTGACCGGCGGCGAGGCGCTCTACGACGGTGTGAACTTGTTCACATTGGAGCCGCACGAGCGCGCCGCGGCCGGGCTTTTCCTGGGCTTTCAATATCCGGTCGAGATCCCCGGCGTCTCCAACCTGCAATTCCTGCGCGAAAGCCTCAACAGCCAGAAGCGCGCGCGCGGCGAGAAGGAACTGAACGGCGGCGAATTCATCCGCCTCGCCAAGGAAAAGGCCGCGCTGCTCGGCCTCGACATGGACATGCTCAAGCGGCCGGTAAATGTCGGCTTTTCGGGCGGCGAAAAGAAGCGCGCCGAAATGGTGCAGATGGGCATACTCGATCCCAAGCTCGCGATCCTGGACGAGACCGACTCCGGCCTCGACATCGACGCGCTCAAGATCGTCGGCGCCGGCATCAACGCGATCATGCGCAAGCCCGACAAGGCCGTGCTGCTCATCACCCATTATCAGCGGCTGCTCGACTATGTGAAGCCCGACTTTGTGCATGTGCTGGCCGATGGCCGCATCGTCAAATCGGGCGGTCCCGAATTGGCGCTGGAACTGGAACGCGAAGGCTATGCTGAAGTGGTTGCCGCATGACGCACAGCCTTGCCTCTTTTCCTGCCGTCATCCCGGACTTGATCCGGGATCTATTGGCTCTACCCAGCATGATCGCGCGACGCGTGCGCGCATGGAACCCGGATCAGGTCCGGGATGACGGAGCTATATGATGGCATCCGTTGTTCTGCCCACTCGCCGCCAGGAAGACTGGCGCTATAGCGATCTGGAGGCTGTCGCTTCGCTGTGGCCCTTGCCCGCACCGGCCCGCATCGATGTGGCCACAGGCGACACCGCCAACCACCATCTGCTGCAGGATGCCGCCGATGGCAGTGCAGCGGTGCATGACTATGTCATCAACGTCGCCGACGATGCGCGCTGCGATTTCCACCTGCTCAACATCGGTGGCAAGCTCGGCCGCGTGACCTTTGCCGTCACGTTGGGCGCGCGCGCGCATTTCGGGCTGCATGGCGCGATCATCGGCGGTGTTGACCAGACGCTGGAGATCATCACCTCGGTCACCCATGCGCAGCCCGACGCGACCAGTGGCCAGACCGTCCGGTCGGTCCTGGGCGGCCGCGCCACCG
>NZ_JPPQ01000069.1:2587128-2597856 GCF_000743655.1 Sphingobium sp. ba1 | reverse complement strand
GCCCTTCGACAGGCTCAGGGCGAACGGACGATCGAACAGAGGAGGGATAACCCTCCCAACCCACATCATGGAGGATGGATGCCCGATATCGACAGGCGTGCTTTCGTGGGCTCAGCCCTGATCCTGGGTACGAGTCCGGCCGTGGCCGCGCAACGCGACCCGGTTGTTTCGACGCGACAAGGGCACATCCGGGGTTTGCGCGAAGGCGGGCTGCAGGTGTTTCGCGGCATTCGCTATGGTCAAGATACGCGGTCGCGGCGCTTTCGCGCGCCAGTCGCGCCACAGGCTTGGTCCGGTGTCATCGACGCTGTGCGGTTTGGGCCATCCTGTCCACAGCGGGCCAAGCAGGAGGCGACCAGCGAAGATTGCCTGTTCCTCAATATCTGGACGCCGGGGCTGGAGCGACAAGCGAAGCGTCCGGTGATGCTGTATATCCATGGCGGCGCCTATGCCAATGGCAGCGTCGTCGATACGCTGAATGACGGGCGGCATCTGGCAGCGGCTGGCGATGTGGTCGTGGTCACGGTCAATCATCGGCTCAATGCGTTGGGCTATCTCTATCTTGCCCGGTTGGATTCGAGGTTTGCCGATAGTGGCAATGTGGGGCAGTTGGACCTGATGCTGGCGCTACGCTGGATAAGGGACAATATCGCGGCATTTGGTGGCAATCCCGCCAATGTGACTGTGTTCGGCCAGTCCGGCGGCGGGGCTAAGATCGCGACGATGATGGCAATGTCAGCCGCCAAAGGCCTGTTCCACCGGGCGATCACGATGAGCGGGCAGCAGGTGACGGCGAGCGGCCCGATCAATGCGTCGCGACGGACGATGGCTTATTTGGATCATTTGGGGGTAAAGCCGGATGCGCTCGAACCCTTGCTGATCATGCCGGTCGAGCGGCTGATCGAAGGGTTGGCGGCTACTGATCCGATATTGGGCGGCGGCGTCTATATGGGGCCAGTGCTGGATATGCGCTGGCTGAAGCGGCATCCCTTCTGGCCCGACGCCGCGCCGCAGGGCAATGCGATCCCGATGATGCTCGGCAATACATTGGACGAGACGCGGGCCTTTATCGATCCTGATGGGCCTTTGGTCGAGGGGCTGGATTGGAGCAATCTGGCGGACCGGATGGCTGGCGAATTGCGGATCGATCTGTTGCCCGAATGGATCGTGGATCAGTATCGCGCACGCTTTCCTGATTGGTCGGCCGAACGGATCTTCTATGCCGCGACCACGGCGGGCCGTAGCTGGCCGGGGCAAGTCATCGAAGCGGAGGCGCGGGCGCGGGCGGATGCGCCGACCTGGGTCTATCAGGTGGATTTCCAATCGCCGACGCAGCCCCGGCGGGGGGCGCCGCACACGATGGATATTGCGCTGGCCTTTGGGACGCTGGAGGCGCCGGGATCTCTTACCGGCACGGGTGCGGGCGCGCGGGCCGCTAGTGAAGCGATGATGGCGCGCTTCGTGGCATTCGCGCGGACGGGACGGGCCGATTGGCTGCAATATCGGCTCGACCGGCGCGCGACGATGATATTCGATCGGGTGAGCCGCGTGGAGGATGATCCGCGCGGTTGGGAGCGCGAATTATTTGCGCGCGCACCCTATATCCAGCCGGGAATGTGAGCCTCGATACATATGCTCAGCATATTTCGTTGGCAGGCCTATCTCGCTTTACCGTCGGCATGGGGCTTGACCGGATAGCTGATGATCAGGGCCAAAGGCTCTTCTCCCGTCTGCCGAATGCCGACGACCGCGCCGTCGTAGAGATAGGCGGCCATGCCGGGTGTCAGGGTGTGGGTCTTGCCGTCCGACGTCACTTCGCCGGTACCGTACAGGACATAATAGACTTCATCATGGGCTATCGGGTGAAGGCCGATGGCTGCCCCGACATGGAGGATGCGCTTGCGGAACTCCATGGTGCGAGGCTGGGGGACGATGTCGCTGATCCGATAGGCCGTGCTGGCCCCAATCGCGCCATGGGGCGGAGGTTCTTCGACACGCACGCTTTGTTCATCGACAACGACCATGGGCGGCGCTGCAGCAAGGAGCAGGGGGAGAAGAGGGGTCATCGGCGACTGGCCGATGCGTCGCCCTGGCGCATCATTTTGTCGCGATCCGAGAGATGTTCCGCGACGTCCTCGGTCTGGCCAGGATACCGCCCCGACTTCGGTTCCATCGTGTCGAGATTCCAGTCGGCTTCTACAAATGGCGCGCGGGTTTGCGCCATTTTGGGGTAGCCGCCGACTTCGCGTTCATCGTCGATGATGGTCCCGCGACCTTCCGCGACGAAGAAGAGGACACGCAAATCGTCGGCATCGCGATCCCAAGGACGGGCACCGGCCTGATCCAGCACATGGGTTTCGACGTCGCGCACGGGCAGAACCTGGGTGCCGGGCCACCAGATCGGCGGGGTTGCGACTTCGTTCAGCTTGGCGCGGGTTTCGCCGTAGCGGCCGAACATGGGAAGAGCGACGCCGAAGCGATCGACGGCGAGGTTATCCTTGCCATGATAGTCCAGGTCGCCATCGCCGCCCAATGTCAGAAAGGGCAGGCGTGGAGCGGTTGATACGCCCCCGCGCAGGACATTGCCGACCGCGGCGATCTTGCCCGTCTGATAGGGGTGATCGCCCCATTCGAGCGCCATGAGGTTGTAATGAACCGCCCGCTCACCCGGATTATAGAGAATATTGTTCACCATCGCGACCTGGCCACCGCCCTTCACTAGCGGGTTGCGCTCGACATTATGGGCATAAAGGTTCCGATAGATCAGTATCTGGCTGGCATTGTCGTGAATCAGCGTCCCTTTGCTATGTTCGCCCTTGGGGTGGCTGGCGTCGGCAAGGCCTTCGGCCGCGATATTATAGGAAAATGTGATCGCGTGGCTGGTTCCCTTGCGCCAGTCTTCGGGCGTGTTGCCGGTAAAGCGAGGGCCGGAAGCGGACATATTTTCGTCGATCGCCCAGGTGAAGCTGCAATGGTCGATCACGACATGATGCGCCGCAACGGTGGAAAGAGAGTCGGCTTCCCAACCGCTTAATTTGGGTTGCCCATCCACACCGGTACGGATGCGAATGTGGCGGACGACGACATCATGGGTCGCGATGTCGATACCTGTCTTGATGAGGGTGATGCCCGGCGAAGGGGCGGTTTGACCGGCGATGGTGACGAAGGGCTCGGTGATCTTGAGCGTTTGGCGGCCCATGTCGATGATGCCGCCCACTTCGAACACGATGATTCGCGGGCCTTTGGCTTCCAATGCCGCCTTGAAACTGCCAGGGCCGTCAGCGGCCAAGGTGGTGACGCGCAAGATGCGGCCGCCACGTCCCCCCGGCGTTGTCGCAGCCCATCCTACCGCGCCCGGAAAGGCGGTGGCGGACTGGCTTGCGGGGGCGGTTTGTGGGCCGGGTTGGGCGCTGGCGGACTGGCTTGCCATGAGTTGGGCCAGGGCCAGGGCCAACAACATCCATTGGGGGCGGGGCCGGTTGAGTGTCGGCATGGTTATCAGTCTCCTCTCATCTCTGGTGTGCCACCGCCGGGCGGCATGATCAACCGTCGTTTGACACCGGTGTCTGAAAAAAGATGGCTTGTTGAGCGGTAGGGGCGATGGATGCCCCTGGCCGGTGGTGCCTAGCAACCAGACGCGCCGAATTTGGCAAGTATTGGACGCATAGACCTTTCGCGTAGACCGAAGCTTAATGAGGAGCGGGGGATAAAAGGCATTGGTGACGACATAAATTGCCACAGGATATTGACAGGCGGAAACACGACGCGCATTTATGACACCGGTTTCCAATGACGCCAACGGATCAGCAAAAGCTGGCGGCGCATGGGTGGGAGAGGATAGCGGCCCCGTCGCGCCTGCTCTCGCCCCCGACGAATCAGGGCCGTCCCGCCACCCGCGGATGACGGCCGCAACAGGGAAGGAGCGACAAGGTGACGATGCTAAAGGGCGACAATCAAAGCCGGAACAGGCGCGGAGCGCGTTTGTGGCTGGCGGGATCTTCCATCGCGGCCATGATGTTGGCGATGCCGGGCGGCGCGCTGGCACAAGATGGCGCGCCACAAACGGCGGCGGACGAAGAAGTGGCGGACATCGTCGTCACCGGCTTTCGCGAATCCCTGGGCGCGGCGATCAACCTGAAACGTCAGTCGGTCGGTTCGGTGGATGCGATCGTGGCGGAAGATATCGCCAAATTCCCGGACCAGAATCTAGCGGAATCGCTCCAGCGCATTCCCGGTATTTCGATCCAGCGTGACGGTGGCGAAGGCCGCGCCATCACCGTGCGCGGGTTGGGCGCGCAGTTCACCCGTGTCCGCGTGAACGGGATGGAAACCGTGGCGACATCGACCGATGGAGCCAGTGCCAACCGAGACCGTGCCTTCGATTTCAACGTGTTCGCGTCCGAACTTTTCAGCTCGCTGGTCGTCCACAAGACCGCCGAGGCATCGCTCGACGAGGGTTCGCTCGGCGCGGTAGTCGATTTGAACACCGGCAATCCGCTGGCGGGCAAGGATGGCTTCACCTTCGTCGGATCGGCGACGGCCTCCTATAATGACCTGTCGAAGAAATGGGGGCCGCGTCTGGCGGGCCTGATGTCTTGGAAATCGCCGGACGGTCGGTGGGGCGTGGCGCTGTCAGCCGCTTATTCCAAGCTCGACACGCTTCAGATGGGTAATAATACGGTGCGCTGGTCGCAAGCCCGGTTCGACAGTGTCGACGGCACGCCATGCTTCACGCAACCCAATAGCGGCGGCACCTATCTGCCCAGCGCCGGTTGCGATGAAGCCGCGCTCGCTTTCCATCCACGTATCCCCCGCTATGGCGAAATCGCGCAGGAACGTGAGCGTCTGGGTATTACCGGTTCGATCCAGTGGGCACCGTCCGATGCGACCAAAGTGTCGATCGACGGTCTGTTCTCCCGCTTCCGTGAAACCCGCGAAGAGAAGTGGGGCGAAGTGCTGCTTCGGTCGAACGAGCGATCGATCGACGTCGTGAACCCGGTCTATGACAGCAATAATAACCTGGTGTCGGCGACGCTGAACGACGCCTGGGTGCGGACTGAACATTATCTGCGCAAATCCCAGACGAAATTCTACCAGTTGGGTGCGACCTGGGACCAGGATGTCAGCGATAGCTTCCGCTTCACGCTGCTGGGCGGCTTCTCCAAGTCGGATGCCTCGATCCCGGTCGAGACGACTTTGGTGTTCGACGATCGCGATGCGCAGGGCTATAGCTATGACTATAGCAATATGAAGCGCCCCGTGCTGACGTTTGGAACCAGCGTGACCGATCCGGCCAATTTCCAATTGTCGGAAATTCGTGATCGCCCATCTTCGACGGTCAACAAATTCCGTACCGCGCAACTGCGGACCGAATGGGATGTGACGGAGGGCTTCACGGTCAAGGCGGGCGCAGTCTATCGCCGCTTCTCGTTCGATACCGAAAGCTTCACGCGCGATACGGTCGTCTGCGGCAATGGTGGTGTCGATCGGGTTCTGGGCACTCTGAATTGCTCGCCATCATCGGCATTTGGCCCGTCCGCCGTCTATGGTTTTCCGGTTACCGCCGCGCTGGCGGAAATGTTCAATCTCAAGGGCGCGAACGCACCGGCGGGTACCACGACGCAATGGCTGGTTCCCAATCTGGCAGCGGGGACCGACTTTACGAACCTTTATGGGCGCACCCCCACTATCGATGCCGGCAATACCCGCAGCGTGGTGGAAGAAACCAAGGGCGGCTATATCCAGTTCGACGCCAAGGGCGAGATTTTCGGACTGGAATATGCGGCCAATGCGGGCATCCGCTATGTCCGGACCAACCAGAGTTCGGTCGGCCTGAACAATGCGGTTCCGGTGGAGGTCTCGCGGTCCTATGAGGATTGGCTGCCCGCGATGAACATCGCCTTCTTCCCTCATCGGGATTTCGTGGTGCGCGCATCGGTGGCCGACGTGATGACGCGGCCTTCGCTGGGCAATCTGACGCCGGGCGGATCGGTCGATGGGTTCAACTATCGAGTCAGCTTCGGCAATCCCAACCTCAGTCCGTTCCGGGCGACGGCCTATGATCTCGCGCTGGAATGGTATTTCGCGCCGCAGTCGATCGCGTCCGTCGCCATATTCAAGAAGGATGTTCAGAGCTTCCCGATCGGCCAGACGATCAACGGCACTTTCGCCTCGACGGGTCTTCCCCTGTCCGTCATCCCGCCAAGCTCGCCAGCAGCAGGGCAGCCTGAGCGGGACGAAGGCTGGGCGATCAACACGATCGTCAACGGCACCGGTGCGAGCCTGAAGGGTATCGAATTGTCGGTGCAGGCACCCTTTACCTTCCTGCCCGGTTTCCTGTCCCGTTTCGGCGGCATCGCCAATGCGACCTTCGTGGACTCCAGCGCAGACTATAGGGTGGCGGGGCCAGCCGTGGTGCCGGGCGGTGGGACGGTGTCCTCGGTTCGCAATGCCACCCTGTTCGGCCTGTCGAAGCGGGCGTTCAACGGCACCATCTATTATGAAGATGCCAAGTTCAGCGCGCGCGTCTCGGCCAGCTATCGCAGCGGCTATATCGACCAAAATAGCGGCACGGGTAACGTGTTCGAAGGCTATAACAGCACGATCAACGTCGATGCGTCGATGCGCTACAAGCTGACCGACTGGATCGAATTGTCGCTGGAAGACATCAACCTGACCGACGATTATCGCGATCGCTACACCGACCTCGACGCCAATCGCAATTATGAGCAGTTGCATTATGGGCGCACCATCCAGTTGGGGGCGCGCTTCAAGATGTAAGGCTCATGACCGGGTCGCCTCTGCACGGGCGGCCCGGTTTTTTTGGTTGGGAAAGACTATGGCGATCAGTCGGCGCGACGCGATGACGGGTGTATTGGCGGGAAGCACGCTGGCGTTTGGGCGCGTGGAGGCTGCCACAGCACCCATGGCCGCGACGGACTGGAAACGGGGTTTCGACAATCAGCGTATCGCCGATTTGGGCGACGGGCGCTTCCTCAATCCGCTGATTTCGGGCGACCGCCCTGATCCGGCCATCCTCAAAGATGGCGCGGATTATTACATGACCTTCTCCACATTCGACAGCTATCCCGGCGTTACGATCTGGCATAGCCGCGACCTGATCAACTGGCAGCCGCGCGGAGCGGCATTGCACAAGAATATCGGGTCGGTATGGGCGGTCAGCCTGGGAAAGCATGGCGGGCGCTATTTCCTCTACATTCCGGTGAAGGCGGCCCCCAACAGCATCTTCGTGATCCATGCCGACACGATCGACGGGCCATGGAGCGACCCCATTGACCTCAAACTGCATGACCATATCGACCCCTGCCATGTGGTTGGCGAGGATGGCAGCCGCTGGCTGTTCCTGTCGGGCGGCGACCGGATAAGATTGAGCGATGACGGACTGTCCACGGTCGGCACGGTCGAGCATGTCTATGATCCCTGGCGCTACCCCGACACGTGGGATGTGGAAGGATTTTCACCGGAAGGGCCGAAGATCCATCGCCATGGCGGGTGGTTTTACATGCTGACCGCGGTGGGCGGGACAGCGGGGCCGCCGACCGGGCATATGGTGATCGCAGCGCGATCCCGCTCCATTCATGGTCCCTGGGAGCAGCATCCGGGCAATCCGCTGGTCCGGACCGAAAGCCTGGCCGAACGCTGGTGGTCGCGCGGCCATGCCAGCCTAGTGGAAGCGCCCGATAAAAGCTGGTGGGCGGTCTATCATGGCTATGAAAATGGTCTTTGGACATTGGGTCGGCAAACGCTGCTCGATCCGGTCGAATGGACGGCGGATGGCTGGTTCCGCATGACCGGCGGCGATTTGTCGCAGCCCATTGCCAAGCCGCGCGGTGGCCCAGCACTGCCGCACGGCATGGCGCTGTCGGATGATTTCGCGACGCTGAACCTCGGCGCGAAGTGGAATTTCTTCAAGCCGACGCCCGACGAAGCAGACAGGGCACGGGTGGAAGACAACATATTGTTCTTGAAGGGGCGGGGGACCGCGCCAGCCAATTCATCGCCGCTGCTGCTGATTGCGGGTGACCCGGCCTATGAATTTCAGTGCGATATCGAGATCGCGCCGGGCGGGACAGCGGGGCTGCTGCTTTTCTATGACGACAGGCTCTATTGCGGGCTGGGGTTTGACGAGAACCGCTTCGTCACCCACCAATATGGCATGGAACGGGGCCGCCCCGCCAATCCCCACGGCCGCAAGCTGACGATGAAGGTGACCAACCGTCACCATATCGTTTCCTATCATCTGAGCGGTGATGGCGGGCGGACATGGCGCCGCTTCGACCGGGGCATGGAAGTGTCGGGCTATCATCATAATGTGCGCGGCGGGTTCCTGATGCTCCGACCGGGCTTGTTTGCGGCTGGTCCGGGGGAGGCGCGGTTCCGCAATTTCCGGTTTCAAGCGCTTTGATCAGGCGGTCGTCAGGCTCGTGCGGATCGCGGCCTTGAGTATCTTGCCGGCGTCATTCTTGGGCAAAGCATCGACCCACAAGACACTTTCGGGATATTTGAAGCGGGCAACGCCTTGGCTGGCGAGAAAGTCAGCCAAAGAGGCTATGTCGGGTTTTGCGCCGTTGCGCGGGACGATGACGGCAACCGCCTTTTCCCCTGTGCGCGAATCGGGAATGCCGACGATCACAATTTCGGCGATGTCGGGATGGGCGATCAACAGATCCTCAATCTCCTTCGGCGCGATATTCTCGCCATTGCGAATGATGATATCCTTGATCCGCCCAGTGACGACCAGATGGTCGCCTTCGATCCATGCACCCTGGTCGCCGGTGCGATAATAGCCGTCGGCGTCGAAGCTGGTTTCCTCATCCTCCCGGTGGAGATAGCCGACCATCATCTGCGGTCCGCGCGCACGGATTTCACCATCGGGCGCGATGCGGATGGTGGCGATGCCGGGGCGGCCATCGGTATCGGCGGCATGATCGCGATCGGCCGGGTCGATCACGCCGACAGTGGTGACGGGCAATTCGGTGGAGCCATAGACGCGGCTGACGATCGCCTTGTCGAAATAGGTGGCAGCGTCGCGGATCAGGCTGGGCGGAACCGATGCGCCGCCGCAGATGAAGAGTTTAAGGTCGGGCAGGCGCGTCCCGGCTGCGCGCGCCGAGGCCAGCAGATGCTGTAGAAATGGCGTGGCACCCGCCATATGGGTGCAGCGCTGGGCGCTCATGATGGCGACGGCTTCATCTGGGTTCCAATGTTCCATCAGGATCGCGGTCGCCCCCAACAGCAGCGGCGTTTCGAAGGCGTAGATCGATCCGCCAATATGGCTGATGGGGGACGGCACCAGAAAGCGGTCGCCCCGTTCGACCAGCCAATGGCGGCCGATTTGGCGGATCAGCGCGTTGATGCTGTTATGGCTGTGGAGAACGCCCTTTGGCCGTCCGGTGGTGCCGCTGGTATACATGACCATGCGAACATCGTCGGGATCGACGGTTGGGAGCGGCGCGTCGGCGACTTCTGCCAGCAGGTCGGCAAAGGCGATGTGCGGGCCTGCCTCGCCGCGCAAGACGACGACGGCGGGCGGGCTGTCCAGCGCCGGGGTGACGCGCGCGAGCATGGCGGCATAGTCATGCCCGCGAAAGCTGGCGGGGATGAAGATCATCGCACTGTTCAGGTCGGCGAGGATGAAGCGCAGATCATGGTCGCGCAGCGAGGGCAGGATAGGGTTGGCGACCATGCCTGCCAGTGTCGCGCCCATGTAGATGATCGCGGCTTCGTGCCAGTTGGGTAGCATGAAGGAGATGGCGCTGCCCGGTGCGAAGCGGGCGAGCATGGCTTGTGCCAGACGGGAGGCCTGCGCGTGGAGGGCGGCGGCGGTCAGGCTGGTGACGCAGTCGATCAGCAGGATGCGGTCGGGCGTTTCGCGCGCGGCCCGCACCAGCGCATCGGCGGCGGTATCCGCCTGCCACCAGCCATCCTTATAGGCCTGCGCCGCGAAGGTGTCATCACGGCGGACGGACCAACCGGTAGGCGTCGTGCGCCGGAGCGAAGCTATGTCGGACATGACGCAGAAATGCGGGAGTTGTACGGCACGGGCAAGCCGCGCAGCAATCCAGCGCTCTGGCGATGGACGGTCAGAGCAACGCCCGGTAGCGCGCGAGCAGATCGTCGATGAAAGCAATGACGGCGCGGGTGTGGGGGGATTTTTGATGTTCGGGGCGCAGGACCAGCCAGTAGCTGCGCGTGATTTCGACCTCGTCGGGTAGGATGCGGACCAGGCCGGGCTCGCTGTCGGCCGAAAAACGATGGAGCAGGCCAAGGCCGACGCCTGACGCCACCGCCTTTTGCTGGGCGACGATCGAGCTGGAGCGGAATACGGGGCGGGCTTCGCCCGCGACTTCGGACAAATAGCGCAGGCCACGCATGTCGATCATCTGGTCGATATAGGCCACGAAAGGCTGCGCGGCGACATCCTGCGCGCTGCGGATCGGCGGATGACGGGCGAGATAGTCGGCGGATGCATAGAGGCCGAGTTGATAGTCGCACAGTTTGCGCACGACCAACTTACCGCGCGGCGGGCGATCGACGGTGATGGCGATGTCGGCTTCACGGTTGGCGAGGCTGACGGCGCGGGATTCGGGCATCAATTCCAGCAGCAGGTCAGGGTAGCGATCGTGAAAATCGGCGATGTTGGGAGCAATGATATAGGTGCCGAAGGCTTCGGGCGTGGCGAGGCGAACTTCGCCTGCGATGGCTTCG
>NZ_JPPQ01000069.1:2580053-2587118 GCF_000743655.1 Sphingobium sp. ba1 | reverse complement strand
TCTTGAGCCGCACGGCTTCGTCGGCGTTGAAGCCGTCTTCGTGGTGGATCAGCGGCGGCAGGCCCGCCGACGCGCCTGCCAGCCGATGCGCCATCACCGCATCCATCGACCCCCAATTATAGGTCAGGATCAGGTCGAACCGCTTGAGAAAAGCGGTAATGACCCTGTAGCGCGCCAGCCCCGGCTTCCCCGCAAAGGATGGCCCATCGGGAAAATCGACCGCCACGCCTGGGTCGATCGCCGCCCGCGCGCCCATCGCTTCGGGATCTGCGCTGACGATACTGTGCCGCGCCTTGTCGCCCCAAATGTTCATGAGCTGGACGGCGCGCGCCTCCTTGCCGCCCAGATTGAAACTGCCATGGACGTGCAGGATATGAGGCCGATCAGCCATGTAGCACCCGCGCCAGCAGCCGGTCGACCGCCGCGACACTCTCCGGCTCGTCCAGCACCGGCGCATGGCCGACGCCGGGCACGGTCACCAGTTCCGCCCCCGGCCCGATCTCCGCCGCCATTCGCTGCGCCGTCGCCGCGCCCAGCAGGTCCGACCGTTCGCCGCGCAGCAACAGCGTCGGGATGCCGGAAAAAGCCTTCATCACCG
Source organism: Sphingobium sp. ba1 (assembly GCF_000743655.1). Classification (NCBI taxonomy): domain Bacteria; kingdom Pseudomonadati; phylum Pseudomonadota; class Alphaproteobacteria; order Sphingomonadales; family Sphingobiaceae; genus Sphingobium; species Sphingobium sp. ba1. The sequence continues at coordinate 2,586,520 of NZ_JPPQ01000069.1, read as the reverse complement.
GCCACATATCGACCCCGGCTTCAGTGCCCATGGCGCGGATCGGCTCGGCAACCTTCATGTCATAGTCCAGCACGATCCGCCCGCCGCTATTGAGGCGATAGAGCCGCTTAGCCATCGCCAGCCAGGCTTGCAGGTGATAGCCCGGATAGACATCGCCATTGGCATCCGCCAGCGCGCGGGCGGCATGGACCCAGGTCGGATGCGACTGGTTGACGCCGACATAGGTGCGGATGCGCGCCAGCCCCTCTTCCTCCAGCGCTGGCCCGACATCGTTGAGCAGCGCGCCCGCCAGCCATTCGCGATGGGTCGCGGCCATCAACATGGTGATGATGCCGCCCAGCGACGTGCCGACCGCCACGAACCGGGTGATGGCGAGGTCCGCGAGCAAGCGGCTGATATCCTGCATATAGGTCAGCGGCACATAGGTCATCGCATCCTTGGCATAGGCGCTTTCGGCGCGCCCGCGCATGTCGGGACAGATGAGCCGCCATTCGCCTGCAAGCCGCGCGGCAAGTGGCTCGAAATCGCGCGCATTGCGGGTCAGCCCCGGCAGGCACAGCAAGGGCGGCCGTCCATCGCTGCCCCCGGCATAATCGCGATAATGCAGCCGCAGGCCGTCGGGGGACCACCAATATCCGTCGTTATACACGCTCAAACTTGATCCTTCCGCCTTGCCACCCCCATATCACCTTATGAGCCAGACGCCGCAACCCGCCAAATTTCGCCCCGCGCGCCAAATCGACACGCTGATGCCCGACATCGCCGATCCCGTCGGGGCAGCGGACTTCCCCCAGACCATCCTGCGCTATCGCAACGACAGGGCGGCCGCATCGGTGGGCCTCGATGGTCTGACCGACGAGCAATGGATCGCCCATTTCGGCCGTTTCGAACCGCTGGAAGGATCGCTCCCCCAACCCCTGGCGCTGCGTTATCACGGCCACCAGTTCCGCCATTACAACCCCGACATCGGCGATGGCCGCGGCTTCCTGTTCGCGCAAATGCGCGACGATACCGACCGGCTCATGGACCTTGGCACCAAAGGCACCGGGCGGACGCCCCATAGCCGGTCGGGCGACGGGCGGCTGACCCTCAAGGGCGGGGTGCGCGAGATTTTGGCGACCGAAATGCTCGAAGCGCTGGGCGTCTCCACCTCGCGCACTTTCTCGATCATCGAAACTGGCGAAGCGCTGGAGCGCAACGACGAACCTTCACCCACGCGCGGCGCGGCGATGGTGCGCCTATCCCATTCGCATATCCGCATCGGCACGTTCCAGCGCGCCGCCTTCCACGAAGACCATCAACTGCTCACCCGCCTGACCGACTATGCGCTGACGCATCTGTACGGCGAAACGCCCGGCGACAATCCGCCCGCGCAACTGCTTGGCCGCGTGGTCGAACGCACCGCCGATCTCGCCGCCAGCTATATGATCGCGGGCTTCGTCCATGGCGTCCTCAACAGCGACAATATCAACGTCACCGGCGAAAGTTTCGACTATGGTCCCTGGCGCTTCACCCCCTTGTGGGACGCAGGCTTCACCGCCGCCTATTTCGACCATCAGGGGTTGTATGCGTTCGGGCGGCAAGCCGAGGCGATCCACTGGGACGTCGCCCAACTCGCCGTCTCGCTCCGCGCGCTGGTGGAGGCGGAACCGCTGATCGCGCAGCTTGAGCGCTTCCCCGCCCTCTATGGCCAGGCCATGGCCCGCCGCTTCTGCTGGCGCCTCGGCGTCATCCCCGGCGAAGGCAGCGACGCCATGATCCAGTCCGCCGTCCGCGCCATGGTCACCACCGCCACTCCCATCGACCGCTTCTTCCACGACTGGCGCGGCGGCACGGCGCGGGTCGGAACCGATTATAGCGACGCCGCCTGGGGCGAGTTCCGCGCCGCCATCAACGGCTTCGGTGCGGTGCCCGGCGCAAAGGACCACGCCTATTGGGCCGACCCACAACCCTGCTCCATGCATATCGAAGAGGTCGAAGCGATCTGGCGCGCCATCGCCGAGGACGACGACTGGACACCGCTCCACGCGAAGGTCGCGGCAATCCGCCGCATGGGCGAGGCGCATGGTGCAGGCCCTACAATGGACTAGCCGATGGGTTCCTCGATCGATAGCGGCGGCTTTGAAAACCACGCGGGACCCTGCGCCGTCATGTGGAAACAATCCTCCATCCGCACGCCCATGGTGCCGGGCAGATACAGCCCCGGTTCGTTGGAGAAACACATGCCGACGTCCAGCCGGGTGGTTTCGCCATGGACCAGGTTGACCGGCTCATGCCCCTCCATGCCGATGCCATGGCCCGTGCGATGCGAGAGCCCCGGAAGCGCATAGCCGGGGCCATAGCCACGGCCTTCATAATGCGCCCGTACGGCGTCATCGACCGCCCCCGCTGGCGTGCCCAATTTCGCGGCGGCGAAGGCGATCGCCTGCCCCTGTGCCACGTCGGTCCAGACGGTGCGCTGTTGCGCGCTGGGCGTCGCGCCATAAACGAACGTCCGGCTAATATCCGATTGATAGTCCGCCACGGTGCAACCGCAGTCCATCAGCACGACCTCCCCGGCCCGCACCGCCTGCGGCTTACCGGAGCCATGCGGATAGGCGGCTGCTTCGCCCAGCAGCACAAGGTTGAACTCGGTCTTGCCGCCCAGCGCGGTAGTCGCGGCGGTCATCAGCGCGCCGATATCGGCCGGGGTCATGCCTGCCTTCACTTGGCGATAAGTCCAGCGATAGGCGGCCATGGTGACGTCGGCGGCCGTCTGCATCAGCGCGATTTCGGCAGGCGTCTTGCGCATCCGCAGCGCGCGGGTGACGGGGTCGGTGGTCAACTGCGCTTGCGGGAGGGCGGCCTTTAGGCCGTCGACCGCGAAATAGCGCACTGTTTCCTCGATGCCGATCCGCCCTTTCGCCAGTCCCTTCTCGGTGAGGAAGGCGGCGACCAGCGCATGGGGACTTTCATGCTCCTGCCACACCCGCACTTCCGCCGGGATGCCGAGCGATTCGTCGATCGAAGGCTTTTCGAAAAAGGGGCAGAGGATGAGCGGCGCGCCCGACGCCGGAATGACCATCGCGGTCAGCCGCTCGCTGCGCCACCAGCGCACGCCGCTATAATAGATAAGGCTGGCACCCGGCTCGATCAGCAGCGCGTCGATACCCTGAGTCTGCATCATCGCCTGCGCGCGGGACAGGCGATCGGCGCGTTCGGCCCGGCCGATCTGCGTGATGCCGCCAGTGAGGGACGTCAGCGCTTCGACCGCCCGCTCCTGCGCGAACAGGCGCGGGGTGACGGCGGCGGCGATGCCAGCGGCGGCATAGCCGAGCAGGCCGCGCCGGTCAGGCGTAAGCATAGGGGCCACCCGCCTGCAATGCGGCCTGATAGGCGGGACGGGCGTGCATCTCGCTGAGCCAGCGCAGGATATGCGGCCGACTGTCGTTGAGGCCGCCGCGCGAGCAAGCGGCTTCCAGCGGAAAGCTCATCATCATGTCAGCCGCCGTGAAGGCATCGCCCGCAAAATAGGGGCGGCTCGCCAATTCGCTTTCGATCCAGTCGAGATGATCGTCCAGCATCCCCTGCACCGTCGGCCGCGCGGGGCGACCCAGCAGGCCGAGCTTGCCGATGATGAGCAGCGCGAGCAGCGGTGGCATCAGCGATCCTTCGGCATAATGGAGGAACTGGCGGTAACGGATCGCGCCGTCCGCATCGGCGGGCGGGCCAAAGCGATTGGCGGCGCGCCCGACCAGATAGTCCATGATCGCGCCTGTCTCGATCAGGCGATGGCCATCCACCTCCACCACCGGCGACCGGCCGAGCGGATGAATCGCACGCAGCGACGCGGGCGCGCGCATGGTCTTGCGGTCGCGTTCATAGCGGCGCACCTCATAAGCCTCGCCCAATTCCTCCAGCATCCACAGGATGCGTTGCGAGCGGCTGTTGTTGAGATGGTGGACGATGATGGTCATGACGGCTCCGATGCTGCGTGGCGGTCAGGGCTAACGCAGCCGGGAACGCGCGACAACATCCGTTCGCTTCGAGCGTGTCGAGAAGCGTTTCTCGACTTCGCTCGAAACGAACGGGCGTTGGTTAAACCGCTTCCAACTCTGCCCCCGCCTTCTGCCTCGCACGATAGGCGTGCAGCAGCGGTTCGGTATAGCCATTGGGCTGGGCAACCCCTTCGAACACCAGCGCGCGGGCCGCCTGGAACGCCAGGCTCTCATCCTCGCGCCCACTCATCGGCTGGTAGAGCGGATCGCCCGCATTCTGCGCGTCGACCTTGGCCGCCATGCGCCGGAGCGCGGCATCGACCTGCTCGCCGGTGCAGACCCCATGCAGCAGCCAATTGGCCATATGCTGCGAGGAAATGCGCAGCGTCGCGCGGTCTTCCATCAGGCCGATGTCGTGGATGTCGGGCACCTTGGAACAGCCGACCCCCTGGTCAATCCAGCGGACGACATAGCCCAATATGCCCTGCGCATTATTGTCCAGTTCTTGGCGGATCTCCTCTTCCGACCAGTTGCGCCCGGTCGCGACCGGGATAGTCAGCAGTTTTTCGAGCGGCGCGATACCCTCGGCCGCCCGCTCCGCCTGGCGCGCGAACACGTCGAAGCGGTGATAATGGGCCGCGTGGAGCGTCGCGGCGGTGGGCGAGGGAACCCAGGCGGTATTGGCCCCGCTTTTGGGATGGCCGATCTTCTGTTCCAGCATGTCGGCCATCCGATCCGGCGCGGCCCACATGCCCTTGCCGATCTGCGCCCGACCCGACAGGCCGCAGGCGAGGCCGATTTGGACGTTGCGATCCTCATAGGCGGTGATCCAGTCGCTGCTCTTCATCTCGCCCTTACGGATCATCGGCCCGGCCTGCATCGACGTATGCATCTCGTCGCCGGTGCGGTCGAGGAAGCCGGTGTTGATGAAGACGATGCGGTCGCGCACGGCATGGATGCAGGCGGCGAGATTGGCCGAGGTGCGGCGCTCCTCATCCATGACGCCGACCTTGAGCGTGTGGCGCGCCATCCCCAGCATGTCCTCGATGCCGTCGAACAGGCGATTGGTGAAGGCGGCTTCGTCGGGGCCGTGCATCTTGGGCTTGACGATATAGACGCTGCCCGCACGGCTGTTGCCGCCCTCGCGGGCCAGGTCGTGCAGCGCGATCAGGCTGGTGACGATGCCGTCGAGTATGCCTTCGGGGGCTTGCGTCCCATCGGGCAGCAGGATGGCAGGCGTGGTCATCAGATGGCCGACATTGCGGACGAACAACAGGCTGCGTCCGGCCAAGGTGAAGGCGCTGCCGTCGGGCGCGGCATAAGCGCGGTCGGGGTTCAGCGCCCGCGTCATCATCGTGCCGCCCTTCTCGAACGTCTCGGTCAGGTCGCCCTTCATCAGCCCCAGCCAATTGGCATAGGCGGCAACCTTGTCCGCCGCATCGACCGCCGCGACCGAGTCCTCCAGATCGCAAATGGCGGTCAGCGCCGATTCGAGGATGACATCGGATATGCCCGCCGCGTCGGTCGCACCGATCGGATGGCTGCTATCGAAAACGACTTCGATATGCAGGCCGTTGTGGCGGAACAGGCGGCCCTTCTCGCTGCGGCCGAGATATTGGGTCGGATCGGCAAGGATGATGTCGTCGGTCGCGAGGTCGGCCCAGCTACCGGTAGCGAGCGGGATGGCATCGTCCAGAAACGCCTTGGCCCAGGCGATGACCTGCGCCCCACGCGCCGCGTCATAGCCCTTGCCTGCCGCTGCGCCGGGGATCGCGTCGGTGCCGTACAGCGAGTCGTACAGACTTCCCCAGCGTGCATTGGCGGCGTTGAGCAGGAAGCGGGCGTTGAGGATAGGCACGACCAGCTGCGGCCCGGCGAGGCGCGCGACCTCGTCATCGACATGCTCGCTGCCGATGGTGAAGGGCGCGGGTTCGGGAACCAGATAGCCGATGGCGCGCAGGAACGCCTGATAGGCTTGCGGGTCATGCGGTTGGCCTGCCCGCTGCTCATGCCAGTCATCGATCTGCGCCTGCATTGCGTCGCGGGTTTCCAACAGCGCGATGTTGTCCGGGGTGAAGCGTGCGAAGATGGCAGCCGCATCAGCCCAGAAGGCGGCGGGTTCGATGCCGGTGCCAGGCAGCGCCTGACTGTCGATGAAGTCGGCCAGCGATGCCGCGACCTGAAGGCCGGATTTGTCGATCATGTGGTCGGTCATCAATCTGCTCCTAAATCCTTTCGTCATCCCCGCGAACGCGGGGCCCCATCTCCCAACATAGCGACGGGGGACAGCGCCGGAGATGGGTTCCCGCCTACGCAGGAATGACGGTGCTAGTGCAGAAACATCTACCCCATTCCCATTATGTCGTATATTCACTATTATGCGAACATAGTCATTCCCATGGTGAACGAATATGATGGACCCCGATCATGAACTTTTCGTCGCGATCGTCGATGAAGGCGGCCTCGCTGCTGCCGGTCGCCGCCTCCACA
>NZ_JPPQ01000069.1:2561367-2580043 GCF_000743655.1 Sphingobium sp. ba1 | reverse complement strand
AGGAACTGCGCGATACCGGCTGGCCATGGATCGCTTGTCACGGCCACGGTCATTAAAGGATAGCCGCCGTGATTTGACATCATGTCAGACGCCTCCATCACCGCCCGCTTCTGCGCCTCAGTCAGCCCGCGCGCCAGTTCTTCGATCGTCGGGGTCATAGGGTTGCGTCCTTCATTTCGGCTTCATCGGCAGAGCGCCGCGATGTTTCGGCGGGGATAGGCTTTCCCTCGATTTCAGCCCGGCCGACCATGAACGAATGGCGGTAGCTGTGCGATCGGTTGCCACTTGGCTCTGGGTTGTTCGGGTCGCGGCCATCACGGTAGCCCGCCGCAAATTCGGCATCAGTCACTGCGATCACATCAAGATCAGGCATGGCGCTTCCCCAAAGCGTTCCAAAGCATCGTTCAGGTAGCCGAGGTGGAGGCCGCAATCGGGGTCTATCCAGATCAGCCTTTCGTCATCGGTAAACCTCGCATCATCGAAGGCTATCCAGTCGCAATCCCCGCGCTTATTGAGCCATTCCTTGACGGCCAGATCGCGCGGAATATCGGGATACATCGTTTTGGGGAACGCATGAAAGTGGCCGCGATCAAAGCCAAAATTGACCATAGCGTCCACGATATCCGGCACGTTCTCAAAGGGGCGGTTATGGGTCGTGTTGAGAACAACCTTTGCCCCTGTGCGCTTGCAAACTTCGTTGATGACGGCGATCGTCGTTGCGGGGAATACACGATGGAATGAACACATCCTGTCGATCAGAAACATCGTGCCGGGTATCATCGGGCCATCAATGTCCAGAAAGATGACGCGCGGCGTCTTGTCGGTGCAGCTATCACTCATAGCGATCACCTCTCGCTGGGGGTGGCGTGAGGCGCGGCCTATCCTCAAAAGCGGCGTCGATGCTCTGGACGATCTCATAGCCAGACAACACCCGGCCATCCAGAAACTCAAAGTAGGGGCGATCCTTGCCCAAACTGAGGTGGCTGATATGCAGGTATCGGCTTTCACCACGGGGATTTATTGGGCCAATCTCGACCACCTGCTTATACATGTAATGGGCTTTGCGGCGGCGTCCGGTGAAGTGGAAGACCTTTAGGACATCGCCTAGCTTGATCTCGCGTCCGGTGCAGTCGTATAGGGCGTCACTCATAGCGAAGTCATCCCTTCGTGTGGCAGGGCCGGGCGCGGTGGCTGGGTGAGGTTAGGCGTCACGGCTGATAGGGTGCCCTTTTCGTGGCCAAGGAAGCGCAGCACGCGGTAGGCAGCCTGAACGCCGTTGTTCGTGTTCTGGCGCTGCCATGCGCCCTCGCGCGGCGACCAACGAAAGGCCTCCTTTTTCAATTGGCTGATGGTTTCGGCGGCGGGCTTGCCGTCAAACAGCAGTTGTATGCGGTCTAGCGTCGTGTTCTGGACCAGCTTCACGCCGGGGAATTCCAACGCGCGATGATCGACCGTCGCAGATTCTGCGCTAAGCGCCGCCTTCTCCGCGCTGCGATGGCGGCGATCCAACCAAGCTATGGGCCGGTGGGCGAACAGATAGAATTCCTCTCCGCGCTTTTGCTCGGCAGCGTTGGCCTTCTGGTTTCGCGCGACCGGGAAATTTGCTGGGCCGGTAATCATCGGATTGGCCGTCCGCGCTCCGGCAGCCTGCCATGCCAGCCATAAACTGATAGCCTTGGCGGTCCACTCCTCGACTTGATCGGCGGTCGCGTCCTTTGCAGCCAACGCCGTGATGCCGTCGCCAATCGTCTCGACCGCGCCGAGTATGGCACTTTCGGCGCGCTGTTTTGGCGAGTGTGAGCGCCAGCTCCAATTGCTGGAAAAGCGCTCCATGCCGCCGACTGCGGCAACAAGGCGATCTTGCAAAGCGGGATCGTGAAGTGCATTTTGATCAGTAGCCATGCTCGCCTCCTATGCGACTGTGGTCAGGGCCGCGCAGTGTTTCCAGCACTGTGACCGGCCCGTTTTTCAGGTAGCCAAGAAGGGTGGGTTTTCTGAGGTATTGCGTCGCGATTTTCGCGCCGTTAGACAAACCAACCCCTTTGGTTGGCCCGATATTACACTCCAGTTGGGTGCACCACTACCGCCGACGGCGGCTGGCTTATTGCTTCACCACATCATGATGCATCGGCGCGAGTTTCGACAGGAAGCGGTTTTGCGTCTGGAAATCGATCTTTTCCGCGCGCATCGCTTCCTGAAGCAGCTCGACCAAGCGGTTCATGTCCTTGCGCTGCACCCCCAGATCCTTATGCGCGCTCGCCATGTCGCGACCGCTGTAGGAACAGCCAGCGTTTAGCAGGTAGCAAAATTGCTCGAACAGCGTCCGGGTCAGGCGCACCTTGTCATGTCCCACGAAAATCTCGCCAATGACGGGATCGGCATAAGCGCGGACAACCATGCCATCGACCACACGCCTGATGCCGTCCTGGCCGTGAAATGCCCGTGCCATGGCATCCCCTGTGAAGGGTTCGCCGCCGGCATGGACCGCATTGGGCACATAGGGATCGACCGCGTCTTCGCCGGGCATGGTATGGGGTGCGGCTTGCAGCAGGAGCAGCGAGAGGAGCAGAGACATGATGACGTCCTTAGAAAGCGGCCTGGAGTGACAGGAGCAGGCCGCGCTGGCCCTTGACGGTGGCGATGGAGCCGAGGTCGGCATAGGCGACCGTGGCAGTCAGGTTGCGATGCACCGCGACCGCCGCGAAGAGGTCGAACCAGTCATCCTCTCGCGCGATCCCCAGATTGTCGGGCTTGCTGCGAAATTCGCCGCCGATCGCGACGCGGCGCGACAATTGCCACGCGGCCGACCCTTCGAACTGCAGGCCATAGCTATCCTTTTTATCGCCGCCGAAACCGAGCAGGCCCATCTGGTTCGCCTTGGTCAGCCGGGCGGTGCCGGACAGCAGGATCGAGCGCGACAGGAATAATTTGCTGACCGAAGCGTAATAATCGACGCCTTCATCATCCTGTGCGCCGATCGCGCGGACGACCGCGCCCTGCCCGTTCTTCTTATATTGCGCGCCGATCGCGATGGCGGGCAGCCGGTCATAGACGAGATCGCCCGCGACCCGGACCTTCGCCCCTATGATGTCCTGCGAAAAGGCATAGTCCTTGCCCAGGCCCAGCACGGTGCCGATGTCGTTGGTGTTGAAATTCTGATGGGCGTAGCTGAGTTCGAGGCGATCGCGAAAGCCGACGGCTACGCCCGCACTCCAATAATCATAATCCTTCACCTCGACCATCGTGCCATGGCCGGACAGGCCGATACCTTCGTCCGTTTCGTTGCCCGAAATCACCGCCCAGGGCGTAAGGCCGCCGCCGCTCGCGCCCTCAAGCGAGGCAATGCCATTGGTAAGCAGGAGCTTGCCGCCATGGCGGAGCGGTCTGGCGCTCGCCGTGGGAGACAGGGATAGGGTAGCGAAGAGCGCCATAGTGGCGGCGAGGAGAAGTCGAGTCATGTTCAGCGACATAGACGGACCTGGTTAAAAAAATATTCAGCGTGATGCCGGGGAAGAGAGCGGGTTCTGGCGATCCACGCGGATCATAAGCAATTGTTCAATATTTACCGCTAAACACAGCGGCATGCCTAACTTACGCTTTGCGCTCATTCTGTTGTCCTGCACGGCCAGCCCAGTCGTAGCCGGGGATCTCAATCTCAAATTGGTCGATGCGGCGGGGCGCCCGGTGAGCGATGCCGTCGTTTCCGTCCGGCCCGCTGGCGGCATCCCCGCAGGCCCCATCCGCTTTCCCTGGCCCACTACAATGATCCAGCAGAATGTCGCCTTCGTGCCGCATGTCCTGATCGTGCCGGTGGGGGCTACGGTGCGCTTTCCCAACAAGGATAAGGTGCGCCACCACGTCTATTCCTTTTCACGCCCTGCCAAGTTCGAGATCAAGTTATTCGGCCAGGATGAAACCCGCAGCTATACTTTCAAGACGCCGGGTGCCGTCGCGGTGGGATGCAATATCCACGATCAGATGACGGGCTTCATCAAAGTCGTCGAGACGCCCTTCGCCGCCAAGAGCGACGCGGCAGGCACGGCGCGGATCACCGGCATGGCGACCGGCACGGCACAGGTGACGATCTGGCATCCGCTGCTGCGCGCCAAGGATAACGAACTGGTGGTGAACGTCCCCATTCCCGGTAGCGGTGCCGCCAGCAAGACGGTGCCGCTGACGCTGCGCGCCGCGCGGTGAAGGGCGCAACTGCCTTGACGGGGCTATGGCAGCGGTGGGTCTGGCGGCTGCAATCGACGCTGACCCTGCGGATGACCCTCTTCTACGGGGCGCTGTTCGTGGGTGTGTCGATGCTGGCGCTCTATGGCACACGCATGGCGATCGAAACCTATGCCGAAAAGTCGATCCGGCGCGAAATGGCCGTCGGCAGTGCGCTGTTCGATCGCATTGCCGCAATGCAGGTGAGCCAGATGGCGCAGGCCGGCAATGTGCTGGCGAGCGACTTCGGGTTCCGCGAGGCCGTCGGCACGAGCGATGCGCCGACCATCATATCCGCGCTCGAAAGCCTCCAAGGCCGGTTCGACCTCCAGCACGCCTTGTTCGTGGGCGTCGATGGCACTGTCGTCGGCCATGTGCCGGGCATGTCGGTCGGTGAGAAGAATCAGTTGTTCGACGCACTGGACATGGGCCGGGAGCGCGGCGTCGCCCACTGGGGCGGGGAAAATTACATGGTTGCCGCCTCTCCGGTGCGGGCGCCGATCCTCACGGGATGGGTGATCTTTGCGCGGACGATGGGGCCGGCCGACCTCAGGCAGATTGCGCGCCTGTCCTCAATCGACCTGCATCCCCGCATCCTGCCGCAGACCGGATCGGACATCGGCGCAGGCACCGTCAAGGAAGTCGCACGCAATGGCGAACGCATCCTGATGCAAGCCCGCAGCGTACCGACCCTGGTCGAATCAGCGCCGCAGATACTCGTCCTAGAATATAGCCTGACGCGCGCGTTGCGGGACTATGCGCCGATCCTATGGGCGTTGCTCGGATTTGGTGCGTTAGGCGCGGTGCTGGCGATCGCGGGCACCTTCGTCGCGTCGCGCCGATTGGCCCGCCCGATCGTGGCGCTGGAGGCCGCCGCGCGCAAGGTCAGTGCAGGGCAGCATGCCGAGGTGGCGGTGGAAACACGCGACGAAATCGGCCAGCTGGCGCGCAGCTTCAATCGCATGGTCAATGCCGTCGAGGAGCGCGAACGCCAAATCGCCCATATGGCCTTTCACGATTCGCTGACGGGCCTGCCCAACCGTACCCTGCTGCGCGAACAGATTGCGCTCGCGCTTAGCCGTCATGGCGGTGCCAATTTCGCGATTTTCTGCCTCGACCTCGACAATTTCAAGTCGGTGAACGATACGCTGGGCCACCCGACCGGCGACGCCCTGCTATGCGAAGTGGCGACGCGGCTGGGCGAAACCTGTCCGCAGGGCTTTGTGGCGCGGCTGGGCGGCGACGAGTTTGCGGTGATCCTGCCCGATGGCAGTGGCAGCGCCGACCAGACCGGTCGCGCGCTCGTCAAGGCGCTGGCGCAACCGTTCGACGTCAACGGCCATCGGATCGTGACCGGTACCAGCATCGGTATCGTCTTCGCGCCACAGGATGGCCGGGACGCGACGGAACTGCTCAAAAATGCCGACCTGGCGCTGCACCGCGCCAAGGATGACGGCAAGGGCAGCCATCGCTTTTTCGAAAGCGCGATGGATGCTGAAGCACAGGCCCGGCGCGCGATGGAGATCGATCTGCATGATGCGCTGCGCAAAGGCGAGTTGGAACTCTATTTCCAACCCCTGTTTGGCCTGTCGCAGAACCGTGTGACCGCGTTCGAGGCGCTGCTGCGCTGGAACCACCCGGAACATGGCATGGTGTCGCCCGTGCAGTTCATCCCGCTGGCGGAGGAAACTGGCCTGATCGTCCCGATCGGCGAATGGGCGCTGCACGAAGCCTGCCGCATTGCCGCGACATGGACCGACGACATCCGCATCGCGGTCAACATCTCGCCGGTGCAGTTCCGCAGTTCGACGCTCAACAGCATCGTGTTGCAGGCGCTCGCGCGGTCGGGCCTGGCACCGAACCGGCTGGAACTGGAAATCACTGAAAGCCTGTTCATCGACAATGTCGAAGCGACGCTCGGCTCGCTCCATTCGCTGCGCGCCTTGGGCGTGCGGATCGCGCTCGATGATTTCGGCACGGGCTATTCGTCGCTCAGCTATTTGCGCAGCTTCCCCTTCGACAAATTGAAGATCGATCGCAGTTTCATCATCGATCTGCTGGAACATGATGGCGCGACCGCCATCATCCGCGCCATCACCACGCTGGCTGACGCGCTCGGCATCGAAACCACCGCCGAAGGTGTGGAAAGTAGCGAGCAACTGGAAATATTGCGCGCCGAAGGGTGCAACCAGATCCAGGGCTATTTCTTCAGTCGTCCGATCCCGGCGGGTCAGGTGGCGGCGTTGCTGGAGAAGCTGTCGGGCGACCGCCTGGCCGCCTGACGTCGGTCTGCCAATTGCATCGGCGGGTGGCACGACCTACGACCGCTTTCCATGACCACCACCCCCGACCTTGCCATCCGCCTGCGCCGCGCCAGCTTCAACCGGGCGCTGGCGCAAGCCGACCTGCGCATGATCGAAACGCTGCTGGCGCGAGACGCCATTTTCGTCGCGGGGACGGACAGTGCGGTGCTGGCCGGGCGCAAGGCGCAGATGTTGGCGTGGCGGCGCGAGTTCGCCGCAGCTGAGCGGCTGATCTACACCCGGACGCCGGGCACGATTATCGCGTCGGCCGTCGAGCCGATCGCGATGGAGCATGGCCAATGGCAGGGCGTCCTTGCCTCGACAGGCGAGCCGCAGGCATCAGGCATCTATACCGCCAAATGGCGGCAAAGCGGCGAAAACTGGCTGATCGAGGCGGAGATTTACCTCACCCTCGCCTGAAGCGGCCGCTCAGTAGGAGCGGCCGACCAGCACCCGTTCCACAGCGGTGTCGCCCGTGAAGATACACGCGCCATCCGCCGCCGCCGCGTCGCTCGGTATGTTGCGGAGTGTCAGCTTCTCGCCCTTGAGCCATTGCACGACCTTGTCGAGCGCATCGCCGGTTGGCTTGCTCCACTGCACCAGCGCCCAGCCCGGCTTGGCGCTGGCATCGAAATAGGCCTTGAGCGCATCCAACGAACTGATCGAGCTTTCGATATTGCTGTCGAGCCGTCCCTTGGCATCGGCGAACAGCGCTTGCTGAATATCGGTCAGGATCGACGTGGCCCCCGCGACGAAGTCCCCCTTCGCCACGATCTGGCTGTCGAGCTTGCCATCCTCGCGATAGAGCCGGTCGCGGCGGATGACCGAGACATTACCGCCCGCCACATCGCGGCCACCAACCTCGATCACGATCGGCGCGCCCTTCTTTACCCAGCCCCAGCGCTTGGTAGCGGCCTTGGCCGGGCGCTTGTCGAGCAGCGCGCGAACTGGCTCGCGGAACAGGTCGAGCGCATTCAACTGGCTGACCAGATCGGTGCAATAATCGACGATCGCGGCATCTTCGTCATTGTCGCGCAACATGGGCACGACCACGATCTGATAGGGCGCGACACGCGGCGGCACGCGCAGGCCGTCATCGTCGCCATGGACCATGATAAGGCCACCGATCATCCGCGTCGACATGCCCCAGCTGGTGGTCTGGGCCAGTTCCTGCTGCCCTTCGGCATTTTGGAACTTGATATTCTGCGCCGCAGAAAAGGTCGTGCCCAGAAAATGCGAGGTGCCGGCCTGCAGCGCCTTGCCATCCTGCATCATCGCTTCGATCGAATAGGTGGCAACGGCACCGGGGAAACGCTCATTTTCGGGCTTTTCGCCCGCGATCACCGGCATGGCGACGCATTCTTCGGCGAAGCTGCGATAGACTTCGAGCATCTTCATCGTTTCTTCCAGCGCCTCGTCCACGCTGGCATGGGCCGTATGCCCTTCCTGCCAGAGAAATTCGGTGGTGCGCAGGAACATGCGGGTGCGCATTTCCCAGCGCACGACATTGGCCCACTGGTTGATGAGGACAGGCAGGTCGCGCCACGACTGGACCCAACGGCTGAACGCCGCGCCAATCACCGTTTCCGATGTGGGACGCACGACCAGCGGCTCTTCCAGCTTCGCGTCAGGATCGGGCACCAGCTTGCCATCCTTCTGGATCAGCCGGTGATGGGTGACGACCGCCATTTCCTTGGCGAAACCGTCGACATGCTCGGCTTCCTTCTCGAAATAGGACAGCGGGATGAACAGCGGAAAATAGCAATTTTCATGGCCGGTCGCCTTGATCCGTTCGTCCAGCAGTTTCTGGATACGTTCCCAGATGCCATAGCCCCATGGCCGGATGACCATGCAGCCGCGCACGCCGCTTTCCTCGGCCAGGTCGGCCTCGGTAATGACGGCCTGATACCAGGCGGAAAAATCCTGTTCGCGGGTGACGGAAAGGGCGTGCTTCACGGGGTCGGGCCTTAGGCTAGAAACGGAAAGGAATGGCGCGCCATAGGGCAAGCGCGCTACGCCTGTCGACCCCTGAGCATGGCAATGAAGTCAGGCCGGAACGCCCAGCCGATCGAGCCAGGCGCGCGCCTGTTTGGGTTCGCCGACAGCGTCGGACGATACCGGCCCGCGCGCGGCCATGAAATCCTGATGCAGGGCGAACGGCTCCAGGCCCAAAGTGGCGCGCAGATCGTCAATCTCGTTGGCCGTGTCGCACAGGTCGGCGACGATCGGCGCAGCCTTGGCCCGCGCCGCCTTGTCCTTCTGATGATCGAACAGGCCCCATTTGCCACTGGCGGTCGTCTGGAGCGCCGCGATCAGCGCCTCGCGATAGGCGAGTTCCAGTTCCTCGCGGTGAACGTCGAGCCGCTCTAACCGATCCGCCTTCGCCATGGTCCCGTCCGATCCTGTTA
The DNA here is from genome assembly GCF_000743655.1 of Sphingobium sp. ba1. Lineage (NCBI taxonomy): Bacteria > Pseudomonadati > Pseudomonadota > Alphaproteobacteria > Sphingomonadales > Sphingobiaceae > Sphingobium > Sphingobium sp. ba1. Next base: position 2,571,117 of record NZ_JPPQ01000069.1, on the reverse strand, counting down.
TTCAGCTCAGCTTGTCGATCTTTGCGTTCAACGCCGCCAGTTGCGCCTTGAGCGCCGCGATCTCGTCATCCTTGCTGCCGTCCGTTGCAGCGGGTGCAGGTGCTGCACCCGGAACGCCTGGCATCCCCGGCACGCCATTGCCAAAGGCGCTGGCCGCCGCTTCGAACATCTGCAGGTTGCGCTTGGCGATCTCGGCCAGCGGGCCGCCGCCAAAAGCGCCCTTCATGGCTTCCTGAAATTGCTGCTGGTTCTTGCGGAACGCGTCCATCGACGATTCCAGATATTGCGGCACCATCGATTGCATCGAATCGCCATACATGGAAATCAGCTGACGCAGGAAGTTGACGGGCAGCATGTTAGTGCCGCGCTGTTCTTCCTCCATGATGATCTGGGTCAGGACGTTGTGCGTGATGTCCTCGCCGGACTTGGCATCGACCACGGTGAACTCGCGTCCTTCGCGGGTCATCTGCGACAACAGGTCGAGCGTGATGTAGCTGGAAGTTTCGGTATTATAGAGACGCCGGTTGGCGTACTTCTTGATAACGACCGGATCGGATTCGTTGACCACTTTAGATTTGGACATGAAAGCCTCTCCCTCAGAACCTCATTCTGCACTAGCACAAGGCCATGTCGCACCGCAACATGGACCGCGCCCATTACCCCTTTTTCTCAATATTTTATGGCGCGAGACGCAGGGCGATCCTGAACTGCGCCGCCGCGCGTTCACAGGCCTGCGCCGCTATCAGGAGGCGCAGCGCCCGCCTGCTCCCCCTGCCCCCGATTGCGTGGCCGTGGCGGGCAGCGCTCGACTGCTGCGCTATGGCGTTGAAAATGGGCGGGCGCCGGTGGTGTTCATCCCCTCGCTGATCAATCCGCCGCAAGTATTGGACCTGTCGGAGAGCCGATCGATGCTGCGCCACATGTGCGCAGCGGGGCATGACGCTTATCTGGTCGATTGGGGCGCCCCGACGCACCGCGATGCAGCGATGGGCCTGGATGCGCATATAACGGAGCGATTACTGCCATTGCTCGCCGATCTACCGCGCCCGCCCATTCTGGCGGGCTATTGCCTTGGCGGCACGTTCGCGATTGCTGCGGCCATGCTGCGCGAGGTAACGGCCGTCGTCGCGATCGCGTCGCCCTGGACCTTCGACGGTTTCGCCGATGCCGATCGACAGGAAATCAGCGTGCTGTGGCGCGACGCCAAGGCGATCTGCGAACGGCTGGGTTATGTGCCGATGGAAGTGCTGCAATCAGGCTTCTGGGCGATGGACCCCAAGCGCACGATCCAGAAATATGCCGCCTTCGCCGATATGGAAAAAGGATCGGACGCTGCCCGCGCGTTCCTGGCGGTCGAGGATTGGGCGAATGAAGGCGCACCGCTGACCTACGCTGCGGCCCGCGACTTGTTCGATGATCTCTATGCGGGCGATGCAACCGGCGAAGGGCGGTGGTCGGTAGGCGGCCAGTTGATCGATCCCAAAGCCCTGCCCTGCCCCAGTCTTTCGATCCGATCGACAACCGACCGCATCGTGCCCGCCGCGGCTGCTCCTGATCTTGCCGAGCAACGCAGCCTGGCGCTTGGCCATGTCGGCATGGTCGTGGGCGGCCGGGCACGCACGCTACTATGGGATCCGCTGTCCGATTGGGTTTCCAGCCATGGCGGATGATGCTATGGGCGCGGGCGAAAACAACCCCTGTCATTAGAGGATCAGGCCTTTGTCAGACATCGTGATTACCGCCGCCAAGCGCACCGCCGTCGGCAGCTTCATGGGCGCGTTCGGATCGACCCCTGCGCATGAACTGGGTCGTCAGGCGATCCTCGCTGCATTGGCGCAAGCTGGCGTCGCGCCGGACGAAGTGGACGAAGTGATCCTGGGCCAGGTGCTGAGCGCAGGCCAGGGCCAGAACCCGGCGCGCCAGGCGGCCGTCAATGCGGGCATTCCGGTTGAGCGCACCGCGATCGGCATCAATCAGTTGTGCGGTTCAGGCCTGCGCGCTGTCGCCTTGGCGGCTCAGGCGATCCGTGCGGGTGACGCCAACATCATGGTCGCGGGTGGGCAGGAAAGCATGTCGCTCGCCCCCCATGCGCAATATCTGCGTGGCGGTAGCAAGATGGGCAATGTCAGCCTGATCGACACGATGATTCACGACGGCCTGACCGACGCTTTCAACAATTACCATATGGGCATCACCGCCGAAAATCTGGCGGAAAAATATCAGATCAGCCGGAAAGCGCAGGACGCTTTCGCCGTCGCCAGCCAGAACAAGGCGGAAGCGGCGCGCGCTTCGGGTCGCTTTGCCGACGAAATCGTGCCGATCACGATCAAGGGCCGCAAGGGCGACACCATCGTCGATGCCGACGAATATATCCGCGCGGGTGCCACGATTGAAGGCATGCAGGCGCTGCGTCCGGCCTTCAAGAAGGATGGCAGCGTGACCGCCGGCAATGCGAGCGGCCTGAACGATGGTGCCGCCGCGCTCGTCCTGATGACCGCCGATGCCGCCGCCAAGCGCGGTGCGACGATCCTGGGGCGGATCGCCGGTTTCGCGACCTGCGGCGTCGATCCCTCGATCATGGGCATCGGCCCGGCCCCAGCAAGCCGCAAGGCGCTGGAGAAAGCGGGCTGGTCCGTTGCCGATCTCGACCTGATCGAAGCCAATGAAGCCTTCGCGGCGCAGGCGCTGTCGGTCGGCCAGGAACTGGGCTGGGATGCGGAGAAGGTCAACGTCAATGGCGGCGCGATCGCCATCGGCCATCCGATCGGTGCTTCGGGCGCGCGCGTCCTGACGACGTTGCTGTACGAGATGGCCAAGCGCGATGCGAAAAAGGGTCTGGCGACCCTGTGCATCGGCGGCGGCATGGGCGTGGCGATGTGTATCGAGCGCTGATGTCGGTGTAGGTGTAAAAAAGGGCAGCCGCTCCAAACCGGAGCGGCGGCCCTTTTTTATTATATCTGGTTCAGGTCGGCCTCGTAAGCGACAGCGCTATCAAGCGCGTCACTCCATCTCCAATATGACCGCGTCGACGGCCAGGCTGTCGCCTTGCGCCGCGGAGACGCTTTTCACTACGCCCGCCTTTTGCGCGCGCAGGATATTTTCCATCTTCATCGCCTCGATCACCGCGAGCGGCTGCCCGGCCTCGACGTTGTCGCCCGCAGCCACATGCAACGCGACCAGCAAGCCCGGCATCGGGCAGATCAGGTAGCGCGACAGGTCTGGGGGGATTTTTTCGATCATGTGCGCAGCATAGGGGGCAGCATGGGCGGGCAGGATACGCAGCTTGTGGCTGGCACCATGGGCGGTCAGGACGAAGCCGGCGCGGGTCGGGGCGATCTTCACCGCCAATTCCTCGTCGCCGAACTCCGCTTCGATCAGCCGATCGCCGGGCGTATATTCGAGCGCCATGTCTACGCCCACGCCATCGACGGTGACATCGTCGCCGTCGATTTCCACATCATGGACGCTGTCGCCGATCTTGACCTGCCAGCCAGTGGGCGGCGGCAAGCGTTTGCCCAACTGGCCGTCGATGCGGCGGGCGCGGTCGGCCTGGGCCATGGCGGCAAAGGCACCGATCGCGGCGAGCCGCTGAAGCAATTCGGGCGAAGCAGGCGCGCCCTGGAAACCATCGGGATATTCCTCCGCGATGAAGCCGGTCGTAATGTTGCCGGAGCGGAAGCGCTCATGCTGCATCAGGGCAGACACGAAATCGATATTATGGCCCGGTCCCTCGATCTCGAACTTGTCGAGTGCCTCGATCTGCTTGTCGATCGCTTCCAGCCGCGTGGGGGCCCAGGTGATCAGCTTGGCAATCATCGGGTCGTAGAACATGGAGACTTCACCGCCTTCGACCACGCCGTCATCGACGCGGATGAGCGCGCCGCTTTCGTCGGTGCCGGTTTCGGGCGGATTGTAGCGGACGAGCCGACCGGTCGACGGCAGGAAACCACGATAAGGGTCTTCGGCATAGACGCGGTTCTCGATCGCCCAGCCGTTGATTTTGACGTCATCCTGCGTGAACGCCAGCGCCTCGCCATTGGCGACGCGGATCATCTGCTCGACCAGATCGACGCCGGTGATTTCTTCGGTCACAGGATGCTCGACCTGCAACCGGGTGTTCATTTCGAGGAAATAGAAACCCTCCCCGGTCGTGTCCGCGCCGCTGACGATCAGTTCGACGGTCCCGGCGCTGAAATAGCCGACCGCGCGGGCGAGCGCGACACATTGCTCGCCCATCGCCTTGCGCATCTTGGGCGTGACGAAGGGCGACGGCGCTTCCTCGACCACCTTCTGGTGCCGGCGCTGGATCGAACATTCGCGCTCGTTCAAATAGACGATATTGCCATGCTGATCGCCCAATATCTGGATTTCGATATGGCGCGGGCTTTCGATGAACTTCTCGATGAAGACGCGATCGTCGCCGAAGCTGGCCAGGCCTTCGCGCTTGGTCGCTTCAAAGCCTTCGCGGACATCCTGCTCATTATAAGCGAGGCGCATCCCCTTGCCACCGCCACCGGCAGATGCCTTCATCATGACCGGATAGCCGATCTCGTTGGAGATTTTTACGGCATGTTCGGTGTCGTCAATGACGCCGACGAAGCCCGGTACGACATTGACGCCCGCTTCCAGCGCGAGCTTCTTGGACTCGATCTTGTCACCCATCGCCGCGATGGCATTGGCGGGCGGGCCGACGAAGATGATGCCTTCCGCGTCCAGCGCCGTACGGAAGCTCTCGCGTTCGGAGAGGAAGCCGTAGCCGGGGTGGACGGCGTCGGCACCGGTCTGTTTGCACGCTTCGATGATCTTGTCGGCAATCAGATAGGATTGGGCGGCGGGCGACGGGCCGATGTGCACGGCTTCATCCGCCATGAGGACATGCGGCGCGCGCGCATCGGCATCGGAATAGACCGCGACGGTCTTGATGCCCATCTTCTTGGCCGTGCGCATGACACGACACGCAATTTCGCCACGGTTCGCGATCAGGATCTTGGTGATTGCCATATTATTCCCTGTCCCAGTCCTATCCTATCAGCCGTTCGGGCTGAGCCTGTCGAAGCCCCGTTCTTCCTCTCAAGGAGAAAAGCAGCCCTTCGACAAGCTCAGGGCGAACGGAAGTAGTGGTGTTAAGTTGCTGTAAGTGCTCTCGAAACTTCAGCACAGACGGCATCAAAGCGATTAAAATACGAACTTTCCAATTCTGCCGTTTCCATCTGAAAAATCTCAGATGTCATCTGCAGGTGAAGATTTCTGGCAAGGTTGGCAGCCTCAACCTGAAACGCTGGATAAAGGTCAGATGCCGTTTGCAGATCACCAGCATTTCTCATGCTGTAATCCGTTACCCAGAGGCAGTATGTGAGCCGCTCAGCAGGCGACAACGAATCCAAACCAACAGACGCCTTCTTCTCGATGATCGAATGACCGGCATCCTCGACCAGCCAAGTTTCCCAATCTTGGATCAACCCATTGCCTCCACGCAATAATCCGTCATGCCGGACTTGATCCGGCATCCCGCTTTCTTCACGCGTATCGCCGGAGAAAAAGCGAGACCCCGGATCAAGTCCGGGGTGACGGAGGTGAGTGCGAAACTCACTCCGCCGCCTCCATCGCAACCTTCACCTCGGCCTGCATCGGCACCACGCCCAGCTTGGCGAACAGCGCTGCATCGGCATTGTCGCCCGCATTGGCCGTGGTCAGCAACTTGTCGCCGGTGAAGATGCTGTTCGCGCCCGCCATGAAACACAAAGCCTGGCACGCATCCGACATGCTTTCGCGCCCCGCACTCAGCCGCACCATGCTCTCCGGCATCACGATCCGCGCCACCGCCACCGTCCGCACAAACTCGATCTCGTCGATCTTCGCGAGCGGCGTGTCGGCCAGCATATTGCCCAGCACGGTGCCCTTGACTGGCACGAGCGCATTGATCGGCACGCTCTGCGGATGCTGTGGCAGCACGGCCAGCGCGTGCAGGAAGCCGACGCGATCTTCGCGCGTCTCACCCATGCCGACGATCCCGCCGGAGCAGACATTGATCCCCGAATTGCGGACATTCTCCAGCGTTTCCAGCCGGTCATCAAAAGTACGGGTGGTGATCACCTTCTCATAATGTTCAGGCGAGGTATCGATATTATGGTTGTAATAGTCGAGGCCCGCATCGGCCAGAACCTTGGCCTGGCTTTCGTTGAGCATCCCCAGCGTCATGCAGGTTTCCATGCCCATCTGGCGCACGCCCTGCACCATCTGGACGATAGCGGGCATGTCCCGCTCCTTGGGATTGCGCCACGCCGCGCCCATGCAGAAGCGCGAGCTACCCGCATCCTTCGCCTGCGCCGCCGCCTGCATCACGGCCTGCACGCTCATCAGCTTTTCGGCCTTGAGACCGCTTTCCGCCGAGGCCGACTGGTTGCAATAGCCGCAATCCTCCGGACAACCGCCGGTCTTGATCGACAGCAGGGTGGAGAGTTGCACTTCGTTGCGCGGAAAATTGGCGCGGTGGATGGTCTGCGCCTCGAACATCAGGTCGGCGAACGGCAGGTCGAACAGCGCGGCGATTTCGGCACGGGTCCAGTCGGTGCGGGCGGTGGTATCGGTCATGGTCACTTACCACCTCCGTTCGCTTCGAGCGAAGTCGAGAAGCGGCAAGGACGGTGCCAACGTTTCTCGACTACGCTCGAAACGAACGGCTGTTGGGTGCGGGTCAGGATGAAGAGGGTAGTCAAGCGGCGTCCTCCAGCCCAGCGGGGGGCATGTTGTGGCCGAGGAGGCGCAGCACGTCGGCGGCGCATTCCACGACATTGGAACCCGGTCCATAAATGCCCTGAACGCCCGCGTCACGGAGGAAGTCATAATCCTGTGGCGGGATGACGCCGCCCGCAATCACCTTGATGTCGTTGCGACCCGCTTCACGCAGTTTGGCGATGAGGTCGGGGATCAGCGTCTTGTGGCCCGCCGCCAGCGACGACGCGCCCACGACATCGACGTCGCTTTCCAGCGCCAGCACCACGGTTTCCTCCGGCGTCTGGAACAGCGGCCCCGACACCACGTCGAATCCCATGTCGCCAAATGCCGACGCGATCACGTTGGCGCCCCGGTCATGCCCATCCTGCCCCATCTTGGCGACGAGGAGTTTGGGTTTGCGACCGAGGCGCCGCTCGACGGCCTGCACGCCGTCAAGTACCTGTTGCCAGCGGCTGTCGCCGGCATAGGGCGCGCTGTAGACACCCTTCACCGGTGTCGGCTGCGTGCCGTAGCGATCGAAACTTTCCTCCATGGCGGAGGAGATTTCGCCCAGCGTCGCGCGGGCGCGGGCGGCGTCGACGGCAAGGGCGAGGAGGTTGTTGTCGAGACTGGAGGGCTTCGCCGCGCCGTCGCGCAGCGCTTGCAACGCCGCCTGACAGGCCGCGTCGTCGCGTGCCGCCTTCACCCGGTTGATGCGAGCGATCTGGCCTTCGCGGACCTTGGCATTGTCGATGTCGAGCGTTTCGAGAAAGTCCTCGGTCGCGAGCCGATATTTGTTGACGCCTACGATCACGTCATCACCACGATCGACCCGCGCTTGCCGGGCGGCCGCTGCCGTCTCGATCATCGCCTTGGGCCAACCTGCCGCCACGGCTTTGGCCATGCCGCCATCGGCCTGCACCTTTTCGATGATCGCCCAGGCTTCATCGACCAGTTGCTGCGTCAGCGCCTCGACATAGTAAGACCCACCCAGCGGATCGACCACCTTGGTCATCCCCGTCTCTTCCTGGATCACGATCTGCGTATTGCGCGCGATCCGGGCTGAGAAATCGGTGGGGAGCGCGATGGCTTCATCCAGCGCATTGGTGTGGAGCGATTGCGTACCGCCCAGCATCGCGGCCATCGCCTCGATCGTGGTGCGCATGACGTTGTTATAAGGGTCTTGCTCGGTCAGCGACACGCCCGACGTCTGGCAATGCGTCCGCAGCATCTTGGAGCGTTCATCCTTCGCGCCCAGTTCCGTCATCGCCCGATGCCACAGCACTCGCGCCGCGCGCAGCTTGGCGATTTCCATGAAAAAGTTCATGCCGATCGCGAAGAAGAAGCTCAGGCGCCCGGCGAACTTGTCGATGTCAAGGCCCGACGCCACACCATATTTCACATATTCCATGCCGTCGGCGATGGTGAAGGCCAGTTCCTGTACCTGCGTCGCGCCCGCTTCCTGCATGTGATAGCCGGAAATGGAGATGCTGTTGAACTTGGGCATTTCGCGCGACGTGTAACCGAAAATGTCGCTGATGATGCGCATCGAAGGTTCTGGCGGGTAGATGTACGTGTTGCGGACCATGAACTCCTTGAGGATGTCGTTCTGGATGGTCCCGTCGAGCAATTTGCGATCGACGCCCTGCTCCTCGCCCGCGACGATGAAGAAGGCCAAGATCGGGATCACCGCGCCGTTCATGGTCATGGAAACCGACATCTGGTCGAGCGGGATGCCGTCGAACAGGATCTTCATGTCCTCGATCGTATCGATCGCCACGCCCGCCTTGCCGACGTCGCCGGTGACGCGCGGATGGTCGCTGTCATAACCGCGATGTGTGGCGAGATCGAAGGCGACCGACAATCCTTTCTGCCCAGCGGCGAGGTTGCGGCGGTAGAAGGCGTTGGATTCCTCGGCGGTGGAGAAGCCCGCATATTGGCGGATGGTCCAGGGTCGCCCGGCATACATGGACGCGCGTACCCCCCGCGTGAACGGCGCAAAGCCCGGCAGGCCCGGATCGACGGTCACGTCCTCAGCCGTGTAGAGCGGCTTGACCGCGATCCCTTCCGGGGTCGCCCAGGTCAAATCCTTGCCCTTCACTTCCTTGGCGGCAGCGGCGGCCCATTGATCCAGCGTCGGCTTGTCGGTCATTTTTCACCTTACCTTCTACCCCTCTCCCGCAAGCGGGAGAGGCAACGAGACTTAGGTCCGCGTAGCGGGCCTTAGTCGCAGTGGTGAGGGTATCGCGCGTCGCATGCCCTCACCAACTTCGCCTAGGCGGACAAGCCGCCAAGGCTCCGTATCCTCTCCCGCTTGCGGGAGAGGACTTGATATCAATGCGCCTCCTTCGGCGTCTCCATGATCTCGGTCAGCACCCCGTTCATATCCTTGGGATGCACGAAGAAGATCGGCGTCCCATGCGCCCCGATGCGCGGCTCACCCAGCACCCGCGCGCCCTTCGCCTCGAACCAAGCCTTGGCTTCGAGAATGTCGGGTACTTCGTAGCACATATGATGCTGCCCCCCGGCCGGGTTCTTGGCGATGAACGCCGTGATCGGCGAGCTTTCATCGAACGGCTCGATCAACTCGATCTGCGTCCCGGCCGTGGCGCCTTCACCCGGTGTATCGACAAAACACACCTTCACCCCCTGCGCGGGAAGATCGAAGGGTTCATGGATCTTCGTCGCGCCCATCACATCGCGAAAATAAGCAATGCTCTTTTCCAAGCTGGGCGTAGCGACACCGATATGGTTGAGACGGCCGAGTTTCATCATGCGTTCCTAAACTTCGTCATTCCCGCGCAGGCGGGAACCCATCTCCCGCCCCATCCCAAGGCGCGAGGCCCGGAGATGGATCCCCGCCTTCGCGGGGATGACGGGCCTTAGTTAAAGCGGAATATTGTCATGCTTCTTCCACGGATTCTCCAGCGCCTTGTTGCGCAGTTTCCGCAGGCCCAGCGCGATCCGCTTGCGCGTCGAATGCGGCTGGATCACCTCGTCGATGAAGCCCTTTGACGCGGCCACGAACGGGTTGGC
>NZ_JPPQ01000069.1:2539343-2561357 GCF_000743655.1 Sphingobium sp. ba1 | reverse complement strand
GACGGCAGATTCATGGTCGCCTGATCAGCCCACCAATTGCCGACCCCGTGAGCAATTACCAGAAAACCGCCGTTTTTTGCCAGATATGTAGGGTATGTATAGTATGTAGGGTAATTTGTAGTTCTGATGAACTTTTATAAAAACACACGCCGGGGGAACACCAGAACCCCTGCACGGCCTACATACCCTACATACCCTACACACGGGCGAAACATGGGGTGGACCGCACGATCACGGCGCAGTTCCCGCCAACATCATCCGCGCACACATCAACCGGACGGACATGGGATCGGGATGATCCGCGCGATCGCCCCTCTCAACGATACCGATGATCATCGCGTCCTCCAGATGCCGTCTCGATCGCCCGCCATGGTCGAGGGATCAGGATCACAGCATATGGTCCGTCACTTCATTGACGCCGCGATCCGCACAAAAACGAAATCGACGAGGATGATGGCCGGGCAACAATCGGATGGGATGAGAGGCGCGGATGGGGATGGGGATCACGATGCTGGTCATCCATTCCGGTGCTGGGCAAGCTGGGAGAACCCAACTACCCTACCGTTTTGCCAGCAGGATCATCCATGAACGGATACGTGAAGTTCGAAACCCCAGAGGGCGAACCCATCGTCATCAACATCGATCGCGTCAATGTCGTGCGCCGATTCCGGGGCGGTGATGAAGCCTGCGCGATTAACTTTGAGAAGGGGAATTTCGTGGTGGTGAAGGGGAGCTTGGATGTCGTGATGAAAGCGCTGGCGGAAGGGTGATCGGCAGGACTGGTGTTATCGGCTGATTGCGGGAGGTCAGGTTTCCGGCGACCAGATGAGGGGAAGGCGGATGGGCCATTTGCGATCGGGACCGGCGAACAGGCTGGATAGCTGCTGGTCGGCCGTCGACCAATGGCGGACATTCAGACGTTGATCACACGATAGTTCGGGTGGCTATCAAATCGAGAGGCGAAGGCGTCGAAATCCAGATCGCTCGTCCGAAGCACAGTAAGATTCTGCAAAGCATTGTGGATCGTCGCATAGACATAGTGCTCAGCCGAACCGATAACGTCGTCTAAAACCCCTTCAAAGCTGGCCTCGCTGACCCACTCCTCAACCCGGTCATGCGCTTCATTGAGCTCGCGCATGTTGCAGCCGCCGTTGATATGAAAGGACTTCGATCCCGGCCGTATCTCGACCGGCCATTGTGCCACCACCAAGTCAAACGCTTGGCGGAGAACATAGTCTGGAACATCTAAAACAGGCACGCTTCTCTCCCCGGTCGTTTAAGATAGCACATCCCGGAGTGTCCGGTATCCACCCTTGATCGCCGTTCGCGGCGTGGTTTACGCTAGGCCTACGCGATTGAACCATGACTACGGCCCTTGGAAAATCGTCACTATGCCGATCGCGGCCATAAGAAATGAGAATAGCATTCCTATCGAAGCAAAAATCGTTGTCGCACCGTAAGCTACAGGCGTTTCGCCCTTTGAATATATAACGCCTTTGACGTTCAACTCGCCCTTGGTCACAAGCAGGCAAAGCCTCGTCGCCATAAGGCATCCGACAATTGCGAAAAAAACCGTAAAGAGAATGTCGCTCATCGGGGGACTGCTACCATGAAAATGCTCAACTGGTTAGCAGCCAATTGACGGCTTCTGATTGTGTCTGCTTCTTCCTCTGATCGAACGAGAGCTGACCGTCCCCATTCCACTCATCGCGGGCGGTATCGATCCCCGGATCGCTATGCCCTACCGGTAAACAGCCCGTTCGTTTTCCGGTAGAAAAGCGGACCGGGCACGAGCAACCATTTAGATACAGTCTTCCTGTCGCTGGAAGCCCGTGACACCATAGGATCGATATCGAGGTGTTTGGTAGGTGCATCACGGAAGTTCAGGTGATGATTCGATAGGGCTTTGACTGGTCGCCGCCGTTGATCGAACAACAACGGACCCAAACACTTTTGCCGGTGGCTTTATAGGTACGCCAATGGCCGCGACGATTATGCGGAACGCGCGACGCTCCGGGGTCACCATTCCCGTGCCCAATGCGGGTGATTGCTTCCCGGTTGACTTTGATCGTAATCGTGGCGGGGATCGGCCGCAGACCAGCTCTGGCGCGTCCCATGTTGACACTTTGGAGCATGGGATTGCTTGGCTGAATTTCATGGGCCGTCGACTGATGATTGAGCAACATGGTCGCGATGATCAGCATATTCCAATCGCGGCGTGCTTCTTTCGTGACGTCGAACCTCCATTCCGGCGGCAGCTTATCGACATCGGGACGGAAACATACGCTAGGCGTTGTGTGGCGATCAATGATAAGAAAATAGGGATCACGCAGCCATTTAAACGCACCGTTTCGAGACGCCTGCTGGTAAACACCTACAGTAATTTGCATATCGGATTTTTTGAGGTGTAGTATGCTTACAGCAGGATAACCATCCTCGTAATCATCATCAAAATAATACAAACACTCAGAAAATGGAATTTTGAGGGGTTTGCCAGAATTATGGTGTTCAATCCATGCGCTATACATGGCATTATGCAGCTTTTCATTACCCAAGTTAGGGAGAAAAATTTTGCCGAAATCGAAGGCCGCGATGTCCCAATCCCGACCGCAGCTGATTTCTCGAAACTGATTTACGCCGACTAACTCTTGAATTTGTCCTTTGCGGGACGCTTCAGCGAAGCTGGCAACAACATTGCTGGTCATATATCCTCCGGGCAAATCTTGTCTGTCATCGGAAGCAGTTCGCTTCCGATCGGAATTGGTTGACGCTGTGAACGGGCGGGGAGGCCACGATCTTCCCCGGTTTTGATCAATGCTCCCGGATCGGGCAGCAAAGCGCTGGCAGGGTCCATGCAGTCTCAACTGCGGGGACGGATGTTTAATTAACAGTGTTGGAGAAGGCCGGGACCCAATCATCGTCCCTGATGGGCTTATTCGAGTCCCTGTTCCCCCGCCCGCGCTCTACATTGGCCGGTCTAGAACGCAGTGGTCTGCCTGCCCTTCAATTCCTTGAACAAATGCGTGATAAAACTCACAACAGTCGGGGAAAGAGGCTCCAAGCCCTGCTCCTGCCCAAGGCCCGCGATTAGTTGCACCGTTCCGACAACTTCCGCATCAGATACCAGAAGGATTCGCCCTCGGATCATTCGAATGATGTCGATATAGTCGATCAGTTCATGGACCGCTGCGGTAGACCCTTTGAACCGATTGAGGAAGTCAACGGTAACAATGTTGTTAGTCCACGCCCATGCGAGAGCAGTGATCAAGTCGCTATCGGCGTCATAGTAATTTTCAATGATGCCATTCATGGCTCGGATAAAGAAATCGTCCGATGACGCAGTGACTGACCAATCGTCGCTATCAACAGCCGTGCGAACGATATCGACACCACCAACGATTTCACGGTCATCCGTGAGGGGCCTACCTTCGCTGTAGTCGAGCAGCGCATGCCCGATCACCGTAGCGATTTCATTATTAACATCTTGCATTATAATCTCCATATTTTAGGCAATGAGATAGCATTTTCAGAACCATATTCTGAATCGCTATAATATTAATTTATGTTGGGAGGGTTCTAGCCGATTAAGGCATCAATCGCCGCAGCATCAAAGTAAAGCGGCGTAGATTTTATGTTATTGATAGGCTCTGGTATTTTACCACTGCGCCTAAGCCTTTCAAACGTTCGAAGGCTTACATTCAGACGTTCGGCCGCCTGCTTTCTGGTTAGTTTCTCCATCCATATTCTGTCCTTGCGTTGTTGCGCCGCCTTTATCCGCCATGTTCCGCCGCTGATCCAGCTCAGAATGAGCAACTTTTTACACTTGTTGAATTTCCGTTGTTTAAATATGGATCGACCATGGATCAGGAAGAAATCTACAAGGGTTGGCTGCACAAAAGTCGAGTGACGCGCGGCGCGCGCGCGCGTGCCCATGCGTTGAAAGCCATCGATATACTGATCCGGCAGCAAAATAGCGGCAGGTTCGATAAGGAGGCCCAAGTTACACTGACTCTTCTGACCAATATCCTGAAGGAGGAGGGCATACGGTCGCCAACTGGCGGTGCACTAACGCCCACAATGGTTGCCCGCATGTTCATTCATCTGGACCGGACGTGGCAGGGTTTTGTGGTCAAGATTGCTGAATCAAAAGCAAAGAATGAAATCGAAATATACGAATCGTTCAATTATGTGGTATCCAAACATTCTGATCAGCGTAGAAAAAATAATCAAATTCGGATAGACAGGTCTTTGGAAAAGCGTCGGAAAGATGCTTTGGATTATGACTATGCTTTGTCAGATGGGAATGGAAATAGACTAAAGGTCAAAGAGTATTATCGTCGAGTGCGCCGCAACGATAAAACCAAAGCGTATTATATACCGGCTAAAAATGTTGAGGCAAACTTGCGTGCCCGTATTAAAACGGTGGAAGCCCAGAATCTAGGTCGTGATATGACCGATGCGGAAGTTGCGGCTTCGATAGAAAGATGGAAGCGTTCAGCATTGGAAGCACAATATGCAGCTCTGAAAGCAGAGGTTGAGTTGGTGAAAGCCAAGGTCGCTGCGAAGCGTACGAAGGCAACTAAGTAATCAGGCAAAACGTCAACGATATGTGGCCGACAATCCCGGATCATTCGCCTCATCACTTCATCGCCCCTTGGGCAGCGGCAATTTCCCGCCAGCCCGCTGACGCCGCGTCCGGACAGATTCCTCTCGCGCTTGATCCATTGCTCAGCCTCAATCTCATCCACCGTCAGAATCTTCCGTTTCGGCCACGGCGTGTTGTCTTGGACATGATCGCTGATCCCCACACCGTTAACTCCAGTTGGTTCGAGCCCGACATCGCAAAAACCGAGTATCGCGAAGGCAAGGACTACCTTGATTGACAAAATGGATGAGCCGAAATTGCACCGTCGTATTCGTGCGGTCTACCGATCGAGCATATGTCCCGAAGTCGAGTTTGGAACCGTCAATTCGCTGATCAGGATTTACGTGACCAGAATGTGCTGGAAGTGAGCCCGTTCCTCTTGCGTTCGCACCGAGTGAGGCCGCGTGAGAAATTTTTAAAAATATGGAATTGCGTCAATCAACTAGGCTAAATAATCACGACCACGATGGCCACGGCAATCGGGGGTGATACCGCAGGGCAGCCGTAAGGCACAGTAAGTCTGGCCCGGACAAAAGCAGGTCGCGAAGATTGCCCCGCCTCTCCATGGATGCGGACACGGCGCAGAACGCGGATGCAATCCGGCTGGCGGGGGCTTGGGACGTCGCGTGGTGCGATCTAAAGAAAGCCACGGAATGAGGAGAGCTATGTCTGCTCCACGCTGACAACTCTCCATCCAGCACTTGTAGAGTTAACGTGCGCTTGTGCTGGACGCTCGATCGAAAGATCGTAACCGCCTTACACGACCTCCGGCGTTCCCGGAATGGTCAAGGATAGGCGCAGCAATGTCGGGTCACGGAAGGCCACCGACGAAGGCGTAATAGCCTCAAGCTGCGGCAAACAGTGATCCGGATACCCCCTTGGATGTCCCATACTACTATCCCCCTCATCATGAGAAGATAACACCCTGTCGATGGGTGCCGGACGATTGCGTCCTCTTCACATGGTGGGGGGGATAGAGTTGTGTCCGTGTTCCCTTTGGATGCCATTTATGGGATGTAAAATGTATCTCAACCGATTATCTGAAAATTGCAGAGCGAGAAGACGGACCACGAAGCGAAGCGCAATGGTTCGACGGTGAGCGATGCCGAAGGCAGGCGCAGCCGGTCTTCGTTCCAGTCATGATGTCGATGAGCAAACCCGTCCCTTTACCAACACGCGGCAAGCCGTTCAGATGCGTGATGAATTCATATGCAGCGCGGTGATTGCCATCGTCGCCATCGATTCATCAGCGGTACCGGGCACAGCACAGGCAAGGCAAGGCAAGCGCCGATCGATGTTGCCTGCATCCTGCACGAAAGACAGGCGATCGGGTTTCGCTTCGACCTTGGCAGTGGAAATGGTGCATGACCGGGCGTTCGATCCTGCTATGGCCGAGCGCGGGTAGTGTTCAATTATGGCGTGGCCCAAGTAGGAGAAGATGCATGCTTTTTCACACGATGGTGGGGTCGAACGACATCGACCGGGCGAAGCGCTTCTACGACACGGTGCTTGGAACCCTTGGAGTTGGGGAGGCGACGATCAACGTCGCCGACAGTGGACACACCCGCCTGATCTACAATAGCGGTAACGGCACCAATTTCATTGTTTCTCAGCCGATCAACGACGAACCGGCAACTGTCGCCAATGGCAGCACCATTGCTTTTTCATGCAACTCGCCAGAGCAGGTGAAACAGTTTCATGATATCGCCGTTGCCAATGGCGGTACGTCGATCGAGGCAGCGCCCGGTCCTCGTGAAACAGCGTCTATGGGCACGATCGTTCTCGCCTATTTCCGCGATCCAGATGGAAACAAGCTATGCGGCATTCATTTCCCCAAATGACCCTGCTCTTTATCGCCTAGCCCAAGTCAGCTGCCCACCGACGCTATGGTGGAGCAGCTGGTCACTTTCTGTTTCCCGCCCCAAGCTGAATATGCCGGTCACCGGAAGGGTGCATCGATTTGGCGGGCGATAACGCCTTCGATGGGTGGGAGGCGGACAGACAGCTTTGGCACCATTAGTCGGGATAGCTGACATGGGGTTCGCGAGCGGACACCCACCATGTTTTTCCCGTAATGGCACCACCGAAAGCGCCGAGAAGAGCCGTCCAATAGCCAGCGGGGGCCGCAATCAGCAGCAATATCACAATGGGCAATGCAAAACCTACGGCTGCTCCGACTGAGATATAGGCAAATTCACTCTCCCGTCTTCGCCGTTTCAACAACGTGGTAAGGGGAAGGCCGACGATGACGCTTGCCCCGAAAACCAGAGGTATCGAGATGACCAACGGCAGGATCGCTAGCCATACCGAAAGAAAAAGGCTGCCACCACCCTTCAAGCCTTCTGGAAGTGAATTGATGGCGAGCGCGAACGTGAAGACGAGCACAGGCGCAGCACCTGCAACCGCACCAAACAGAACGGACTTAACAAACGACCACATTAGCAGAAGGAACCACAAGACGACGTCGGTTGCAATGTCTGCTTCCGAGCGAAGATTTTACGGTTCACAGCGGCCACAAGTGGTCGGTTTTATCCGGTCCGCTCTTTCGCCGGAAGCCGGCCGGGCGGCCGTCGCTACGATCGAGGCTGGATCGGCCTGCTGAAGGAAGATCGTGGGTGTGAAGCGGACATTATGCGTTCATGACCACCTCGAACCTCTCGCAGACGATTTCTAGGTCAGCGTTCACCTTGTGGCGGGAACCGGCCAGCACGTTCTCATAGTAGCTTTGGTGGGCCGTTCGCCACCATTCAAGCGTCAGGTCGCCTTCGCCTTCGGCGCGAGCGAACTCCTCGTCAATCTCGCCAAACCTCCTTATCTCGACGGACACCGTTTGAATGACAGCGACGGCATGCCCCGCCCAGTCTGTCACGATCGAGTAGTCGCCCACCCTTGGAACCGGATCACCAGCCAGTTCGAGTTCTGCGACAGACGGTGCGGTCGCGCGCTTCTGCCCTCTCACAACAAGGGCGGCACAGAGGTCAGCGTCTTCCTGATTATCGCAGAAGTGGAAGCTGATCGGCGTTTCAGCGCGGGCCTTGGGATTGCTTGCCCGATATCGATCCCACAATTGGACAACGGTTGAAGTCATGACAGCACGTTAATTAACTTGGACGATGACCACAATCGGGGACGATACGACAGCCATGGGTCGCTATATGCCCAGCCTTCAATCGGCATGATGCCTTTGTCGATAGCTCTCAAGTCAATGGATTCGGCTCTCAAACCCTTTGCGCTGCCGACTGTTGGCGGCGATACCGATCCGCATGCGGCATCTAGCGATTTCGCGATCGAGTTCTGCCAAGCTCAGCCCCGCCAAGCCATCTTCATGATCTATTATGCCGCTACGCTTTCCCACAAGCAGCAGATTATCCCTAACGATGGATGGCGGCAACTGGGGGCGTAAATAGGATGGTAGGAACGGCCCTAACTGGTCGCTTCCACCAAGTCTGCTTTCCTTTCGGAGACCGGTCAGGCGGTAATTGAGATGATCGATCACGACCGCTCCCGGCGACGGTGATCGGAAGGGGGATCGCTCACGTGGTAAAATTCTCCAAGATTGGCTACTATGAACTATGGCAGCTACCGATGGCTCCACCTCCGAGGAACAACTCGTCGATATGCTGCTTGCTCGAAATGGCAGAAGGACGCGCATCACGACGGTGAACGACGAGCCGATGAAGGTGATGCGGGTAGAAATTACTGATCTGCCTTCCGCCTACGAATGGGACCACTACGCCGAAATAGGAGGCATAGGTCTCAGCGCCGATGGAGGGAAATATTCCTTCTACTCCACCGAAATTGGTAGGGTCGAGGATGTCGCAAGCGGCGCGATCATCTATGCTCGAAGGCGTTCTTGACCCGGTCGTGTCATAAGAACAGACCGAGGCGAACGTTCGCTCATGGACGTTGGATGATGGGCGGGTTTCTTACCATCCGCACACGGCGCAGCCCGTCACACCAGCAATAGCGCCCGATCAGACACCATCGCCGCCGCGCGCGTTATCATATGCCGGTGCCAGAACAGCGCCGCCTGACCATTCCGCACGCAAATCTGTCGGCGCGTGACCATGCACTGCATGGTCATTTCGAGATCGTCAGCCTCTATATCGAAGAGGGCCGATAGCGTGACCGGTCCAGCACCAAGCTTTTGAAAAATATAATATTCTGTGGTCATCGCGGTGGGCAATGCCGGAGGAGCAGTGAGAGTTCCGGACTGTCCGCGTTAACCCTGCTCGATGCGACGAACGGCAGAAACGAAGCGGCCCCGCCAAGATGACGGGGCCGAAGGTATAGACGGGAGGGGGTGAGTGCCCCGTCTGGAATCTTAAACCGATCGAGAAGAAGATCGGTTCCCAGATCGGATCACGGTATTCCATCGTCGGCGACGCCAGCGATTGTAACGAAGTGAGGCGATGTCGAAGCGGAAAATGGCATGCCTGAACTTGTCATGTTCATCAGTTCGTTTAGTGCGCGTTTGATGTCGAGTTCATTTAGTCACCAGCGCTTGTATCGCCCCGGAATCGTTGCCAGCAAAAATCAGCGGATCGCCAACGCCCATGACCGCTCAAGACCGCTGTTGGAGGTGATCCAGACCATGCCGGGCGCGACAGTCCCGGAGATGGTCCGCGCGCTCAATGTTGCTGGACACCGTGCTGCGCGCGGCGGTCCCATAACGCACAACGCGGTGACTAGGGCGCTGGGCCGGATCGGGCAGGTGCCGCTGGTAGCGCCACGATCGAGCCGAACGACGAAGTCGCGGAAGAACATTCGCGCCCGTGCCAAGCGCTATGAAGTGTTCCGCACCCCAGCATATTGCTACGAGCTTCTCTTTGATCGCCATCCCGAATGGTTCACGGGGCGTGGTTTTGACCCTGCTGCCGGAGATGGCCGGATGATCCGCGAGATCATACGGCGCGGGAATCCCGGTCCACACGTCGTCAATGACATCCGAGAGGAGGAAAGGCCCGCGTTGATCGGTTGTGGTGAGGTGACGATCGGCGATTATCTCTCCATGGTCGACCCACCGGCGTGCGACTACATGATCACGAATCCGCCCTTCACCAAGGCGGTGGAGTTCGTCCAGAAGGCGCGGACGCATGTTTCTGGGCCAATCTGCATCCTCCAATCGACGAGGTGGCAGTCCACTCAAAAGCGGAGTGAGTGGTTGCGGACCGCCGGGCTGGCGCAGGTGCTCAATCTGCCCCGGCGGCCGCAATGGGAGGTCGACTCCGGGGAACAGGTAAGGAACAACGTGATGGATTTTGCATGGTATGTGTTTTTGCCCGGTTATTGCAGACGGCCGGAAATGGACTGGCTCATTGAGTCCGATCCGATCTGACCACAGCGCTGGGGGTAAGCTGTTTCGGGAGTGGAGCGCCGGAAATTTCCGACCTCGATATTGATCTGATCGACGATCTGCATAATCGCCTCCCGAATGATCATCGACGAAATTCGAAAAGCACGAGAATCGAAAGGTTTATCGAGGCGTGCGCTGGCCGAAATGCTTGATGTCGACCCGCAGGCGATCGTCCGACTGGAGGCTGGTACCGGATCGATCGACCTGTTGATCCGGGTCATGGATGCCGTGGATTTCCATTTTGCAGGGCTCGCGCCGGGACGATCACTGCCCGATCAGCTGCGCAATCGGCGCATCAAAATGGAGCTGTCAGTAGCGGAACTGAGCCGACGTGCCGGAATGAGCCGCAACACGATTTCGGGTCTTGAGGTCGGAAAGGGAACGATCAGGGCGCTGGAAAGCCTTTTGGCGATTATCGGCAAGCAGGCGCGGCGTCGCGCACCGGAGAGGCAGCACTGGGCCGCTGATCGAAAGGGTGACCGCGACAGTCGCTTTACGCCCTTGGAGTTCCTCGAACCAATATATGAAGTGTTTGGGATTCCCGATCTCGATCCGTGCGGGCACGATCTCGCGCCCGTTCGTGCAGGCCAGAAATACATGCTGAGCGAAGGTTGGGACGGATTGGCGGAGCCTTGGGCGGCGGGAGTGGTGTGGTGCAATCCGCCCTTCTCCGCGCAACTTCAATGGCTGCGCAAAGCGGATCATGAAGTCACCGTCGGAAATGCCAAAACTGTCATATGTCTGGTGCCTGCCAGAACGGACTCGGCCTTCTTCCACGATCGGTTGGTCCACATTGCCGACATCGGACTGCTGCGAGGACGGATCAAATTTCTGTCCCCTGATGGTCGTGCCGAACAGACTCCTTTCGCTTTGATGCTGGTCATCTTTGGCGCAACCGCCCGGCAACTGGATCATCTCCGGACCTTGATCCCAGCGTATTGGCTGCCGCGCTCACCATCTGTAGCGCACGGCAACCCTGAGCCTGAACATGCTCTTGAGCAGATAAATTTATAGTCAGATATTGAGCAGGTGTTCGGGACTATCATGCCCTTGCCGGAACCGAGAGAGGGATGCCCAGTCCTGATCATTGCCCCAATGGTGCTCGACGAACACCGCCACACTCCCATACTGTCCGTCTCACGAGACCCTTCCGCATCATCAGGCTATTGGTTAGCGCGTGGAACTTTCCGGGCGCTGCCGGAAATATGACCCAACACCGTCGAGCGCGCATGCTAGGACCAATCCATGCTATAGCCGGGCGTCTTGGGGGGAAATTGCAATGAGAAAATGGATCGCCATCGGGGCAGCGCTGGTCCTGCTGCTAGGCGGGGTGTATTTGGGTTCGCCCTACTATGCGATCCACTCCCTTCGCGCGGCCGCCAGAGACGCTGATACGGACAAGCTGGAAGCCAGCGTCGATTTCCCGGCGGTTCGGGAGAGCCTGAAATCCCAGATGTCTGCGGCGATGATGACCAAGATGCAGAATGATCCCGAGATGCGGGACAATCCTTTCGCCGGGCTGGGCGCGATGATGATCCCGACCATCATTGACCGAATGATCGACAGTTTCGTGACACCTGACGGCATCGCGGCGATGATGCGCGGGCAGAAGCCGACCGACGCGGTAAAGGCGGACGAGAACCCCGATGTCGAAAGCAGCAGCGCCTATGTGGGCCTCGACCGCTTCCGGGTGCGCCTTCACAACAAGGCAAGCGATGAGGAAGGGCCTTCATTCCTGTTGGAACGTCGGGGGTTCGCGACATGGAAGTTGATCAGAGTGGAGATGCCTGCTGATCTGTTTGAGGATAAGAATTAGCCATAGAGGGCCACTTGCGCTGCTAATGGCCGTCGGCGGAGGCACGGCGGTAATGCGCATTGTAAATGTTCATCAACCTCGACTAAGGCCGCGCGGAATTCGTGATAAAGGAAATGCAATTTGACCGACGATGATCAGGTACTGGAACTCCAGACTGAAACTGACCTCCCTGATCTCATCGCTCGGACAGCCGGAACGCTGAGGGGCTTGGCTGATCAACTGGAACAGGGCACCCTCGTCGATCCTGTTGAATGGGTCATTCCAATGTCCGACATCGGCACCGAACGCATGCACGACCATTGCGATGCGATAGCCACTCGCCTCGGCAAGAAGCATCTGGCCGTCTATGCCATTTGCTTCGACGATGAAGTGCCGCTGGACCGTGTCTATGCCGTTGTCGATGGCAACAAGGCCCGTAACAAGACGCTTCCGGTTCACGAGCGTCGGGCGTTTGCTCGCGTCAACAAGCGCAAGGGATGTCTTGGCAGCCGGTGCCTGTATGTCGGGAAATCCGAAAAGGCCGCTGAACGCCTGCGTCAGCACCTCATTGAGGCACATCCGGCCACGTTCGCGGTTCACCTCAACCAGTGGCCTAGCGACATCCCCGGCAATCTCATCGTGAAGGTCATCGGAGTAGCCGGTGTTCAGAGCATCTTGCTGCCGTTCATTGAGGATCAGATGGCGAGCGAGATGCCGCCCATCCTTGGAAAACGGGGTTCAGTCTGATCGACTGGGAACCGGCGGTTTTCGCACTACATGTTTTCGCGCAAGCTCAAGCCGATGGTGGCTGCAATGGGAGGAAGCGCGCCATCCGGACTTCAAGCAATCGGATAAGTTCCGGGTCCATGAACTCGTAGTCATCGGGGATGTCGAGACAGATGATCCGTTTCCCGCCGATTGCCGCTCGAAACCGTTTTTGGAGCTTCGTCCTGTGCGTTTTCTCCATGACAAATATGGTGTCTGCCCACTGCAACATCTCATAATCTAGGGGCGTTTCCGCGTCGTTATTGGTGCCCGCTGACAGGGTCTCTATGCCGGGATGACTGGCAAATATCTGCTCGGCCGTCGGGCTCCGGAGACGGTTTTGGCTGCACACAAACAGGTAGTTTTTGACTGTCATCGTCGTGTCTTCAATCAATCTGCATCGAGCGTAGTCAGTTCAGCCTCGTTCATTTCGGCCGGGCGTGGCACGATGATATCGGCGACCGAGCTAGAAGCCGATCCCATTGTCGGCTTGTCCCGTGCCAGCCACCTACAGGGATAGATAGCGTCAAAGGCGGCTATTTCCTCCGCTGTCGCTCCCCACAAGCACACCATCAGGGCAAATGTCGCTCGCGACCTGTCGTCCTTCTTGCCGATTGGCTGGCCAAATTGTAGGCGGCCGCGCATCAACCCTACATCGCAAACCTGTGCGATCCGGTCGTGGAAATATCCAATGTCAGTCCGTGCCGGGACCAGTGCGATGATCTTCTGAACCCGCATTTCTATCCACATTTGATCCGCACGCTTCAGCCATGTCACCATTTCTGAAAATGGGGGATTCAAATAGACAACATCGCCCGACCAATCGTCCCGCAGGCCATCCCCACCTTCTTCCAATGAGATGCGCCGCCGGGCATTAACGGGGCTGTCTGGATGACCGCAAGGATCGAGATCGATCATGCCCCAAACCTGCTCGATCGCTCGAAGGAATTCGATGGGTGTGAACCGACGATTTCGATCCGCCGCTACCGAAGGCAGCCACAAGCTGGGCGTCGGCTTGCGCCGCGCGGTCGTTGAAGTGCAAAGGATGTCGAGCACCTTGACCAGAGGCGCGATCGTGCCGTTACCGCGCTCCAATGCCGAAATGGTGGCGCGGGAGACGCCAGCGCGCTGCGCCAGCTCCTGAGTGCTCAACTTCATCGACAAGCGTCGATTGCGCAATTGTTCTGGCAACATCGTGCCTTTGGCCAACCCGGCGACGTGATACTGGAGGGCCTCCATAATCTGGAGCAGGAGCGATAATGGTCCCACGCCAGCTTCGAGGCGTGCGATGGCGGCGCGATCGCTGCCTATGGCTTCGGCGAGGGCCTTCTGGGTTAACCCCTTTTCCCGACGGGCGAGGACGATATCTTGGATCAGATTCACGGTCAGCTTTGTCTGTCATTTTGAGCAGTCGGAAATCGCCGCTAGGGCAACAGGTCGCCTGCGTCGACCAGAGTCTTCACTTCGAAGGTTGAGACGATGAACTGGTATCCATAGGGTGTGAGGAGAAACACGGTTTGCGTTACGGCTGCCCCACGACCTCATGCCGCTCCACGAAAGCCGCCACGCTTCCGTACTCCTCTTTCACGCGCGTCTGAACCTTGCGCATCATGTCGGAGCCGCGTTCAGGCCAGCCATGTTTCTCAAACATCTCGAGGAAGCTGCCATATTTCTCTGACGCGACGCGCGAGATTGCCTTGGCGTCGCCGCCGGGTTCGAACTTAACCATGTTGCTCTCCGTTTTATCCCAGCACGAAAGACGCTGTTTCTGACCTCTGATAGAGGCGGGTCAGTTCCGCATGGCCGACACGAAACTGGCTGCGCCGCTTAATCGCTGGTGCCGCAGACGACGCATTTTCCATTTTTACCGCCGGATCATAATATATCAAACCGGCGGCGAACGCTTTCAGGAACAGCAGAAAATCGGTCTGTTCGCAAAGTAAGATGCGCGGACCGAAGCTATATTCTGGCGGTGGCGTCTGGAACAGCGACGGCACATAGGCGGCCTGCGCATGCTTACGGTTCCAGTGGGCCATCAGGCCTTTGAAGGTCCACGAGGCAGCGATGACATCCTGATCATCGACAAGCGTCATACCGCCATCAAGGTCAACGATCTTCCCGCTCGCGCTGTCATAACCGTCCATTGTCATGCGCAAGCCAGTGAGGTGGTTTGCTTGACGCTGACAATCATAACGACCGCCAAAATTGAGACGATCTGGTTTCCCTGCCTGATCGGGATATCCAAATCTCCTGAGGAATTCTGCGACCCCGTCGGTCCGATATGTTCCTCCGGTGGGTTCAGGGGTCATGAGCGTGACAGGAGATTTTGGTCGATAGGTTAGGAAATCGCCCACACCATATTGCTTCACTTCCCAACCCATAAAGTCGGGTTCTGCGTAGCCGTTGGGAGTTATGCCCAGTTCCGCTTCCAGCGTATATCCGCCGCCATTTCTGGCCGCATAGGGGGTCTTTGCCCCATCGGCAGCTAACTTCTGGGACATTATCCATTGAAGCTCGTATATCCGGCGTAACTCATTGAGTAGGATCGTTTTGGTGCTTTCCTGCTGCGCGAGCGTCAGCGGAAGTTCGAAGAAAACCCCTATCGTGGGCCATTCTCGCGCATTCAGTTCGATAGCCACGGGATGATGCGCGTCTGCGGCATAACCCATCACCTCGCCTTGAGGAGTGACCCCCAATATCAGCACGCGGCCTTCATCTCGCACCCGCATGACCCCTGATGGAGCGCCACGGCATCCGAGCAAAAACCCGGACATACGGACTTCAGGATATTTGGGATAGAGGATCAGTCCGGTGTTCGGCGCATGATGTCTACCGTCATCGTCGATCCAGTAGAAATCGACCGCTGCCTTTGCCCGATCCCGGACTGCTCCTGCGATTTCGGCTCCATCGGTGTAGATGTTCCCGTGAGGGATTATGTTCAGGGCCGAAAAGTCGCCACCCAGATAAACCTGATTCTTGGAATTGTCGTTGGGAGCCAATTTCTTTGCGTAGATGCGGGATGCGCCGTTGTGACGCATCAGGTCCAGCAACTGCCCAAGTGATCCGACCAATTATCCGCCCCTGATGGTGATAGCCTTCTCGTCAGACTGTATCCATGCGATAAGACGTTGCATAGCCGTCGGAAATTCTATTCTTGCTTTGCCTTTCAGAGCGCACTCCCAGATGATCGCGACACGCCAACCGGCCGCCTCAAGGCCAGCAATAGCCCGCTCATCATTCGCGACATTACGGACGATTTTGGCGCGCCAGAATTCCTCGCGTGTGGCGGGCCATTTGAACAGGTGGCAATCATGCTGATGCCAGAAGCAGCCATTTACGAAGATCACCGCCCGGAAACGCGGAAACACCAGATCGGGTTTGCCGGGCAGGTCCTTTACATGCAGCCGATATCGAAGCCCGGCTGCATGTAACGCCTTTCTAATCTGTAATTCCGGTTTGGTATGGCTGGCTTTGACGGCGGCCATGTTCCGGCTTCGCGTCGCGGCATCGTGGACGTCCACAGAGCCTCAGGCGGCTTTGCGCTGTTCGCTTGCTTCCACAAGCGTCTGGATGTGAGGCTGCATAATCCGGGCCACAGCCTCAAAGACAGGCACGGCCACAGAATTGCCGAATTGCTTATACGCCTGCGTATCGGACACCGGAATCTTGAAGTCATCCCCATAACCCATCAGCCGGGCACATTCACGGGGAGTCAGCCTGCGGGGATTCTTCCCTTTGCCCTGACTGACAAGGATTTCCGAGCCATCTTTGTAATAGCGCGCTGACAACGTACGAGTGACATCGTCTGGCGTTACCAGTCCAAAGCCGAAGCCGTTACCGGCAGCCTTGTGCTTATCCGCATAGCCCTGAAGATATTGCCAGAGCTTATCCGTGAGAGTGTATTTGTCGTTCACACTGGCATTGGTTCCAAGTGTGAAGGCAGCCTCTGGCTTTTCCGAAGCATCTTCCGGATGCAAGATGGCCTTCAACCTGACACTGCCTTTTGTAGGCAGCTTCAGATCGTCCCATGTGAATGGGACGTCGTCCCTGAAACCTACGATGACAATTCGCTCACGATGCTGCGGCAAGAAATGCTGAGCGTCGATCACTTTGTGCCAGACCTTGTAACCCAGCTCTTCCCTCAAGGTTTTGAGGATCACTTGAAAGGTGCGTCCCTTATCGTGGCTGGTGAGATTTTTGACATTTTCGAGCAGGAACGCTGACGGGCGTTTTGCCTTCAGGATTCTTGCTACGTCGAAGAAGAGAGTGCCCTGCGTTTCGTCGGCAAAGCCGTGGGAACGACCAAGAGAGTTCTTCTTGGACACACCAGCGATGGAAAAAGGCTGGCAGGGGAATCCCGCGAGCAGAACATCATGATCGGGAATTTCGTCCGCGCCGATCGTTGTGATGTCACCATGAGGCGGATGGTTATCGCGGAAATTGGCGGCGTAGGTCTGCTGTGAAAACTTGTTCCATTCAGACGTGAAGACGCAGTGTCCGCCGATCGCGTCAAACCCCTTACGGATGCCTCCGATACCAGCGAACAGGTCGATGAAGTTGAAGCGACTCGTGGCTGGCTCTGGAGCGACCGATGCCGTCGATCTTAAAAGGCGAACAGCCGCTTCGCGAGGCTTTCCAACTCCAGCATCCCAACGCTGGACCTGACGGGCGCTATACCCGGTCATGAGTGCGACATCGTCGATCGAAAGACCAGCACGGATGCGAAGAGCGGCGAATTCGTTAAGCATGCAACCTCTGGGTCAATTTCCGACACCGTGTCTATTTCTGGCCCAGAATGCAAGCGTAACAAGCAAAATATTCACTTTATGTTCTTTTGGTGCAAAGCTCGGTTCTGATCAAACATATATCGCAGTAGACGTGACGAGCCTCTGTATCACTCCGCCCGACGCGCCTTCTTTTCCCGGCGTTCCAGAGCTTCCTCCAGCAGTAACCGCACGAAATCCCCCTGCCGCATCTCGCCGCGAAGGGCGTCAAGGCGCGCCTTGGTGCCCGCTCGGGCACGGAAGTGAAAAGCCTCGTCAAAAATCTTGGGTTTGGTCACGTGCGCACGAATAGCGGTATCGCTTTCTCTCATCTAGTCCCCAGCACACCAATATTCCAAAAAACTTATGCGATAACGGATAAGTTAAACGATACCGCTTGTGAATGGCTGACGCGGATAAATGATACCGGTTATAGAATTTATCCGGTATCGGTTTTGGCGCTGGGCAGTGTTGGGGGGAAGTCA
Source organism: Sphingobium sp. ba1 (assembly GCF_000743655.1). Classification (NCBI taxonomy): domain Bacteria; kingdom Pseudomonadati; phylum Pseudomonadota; class Alphaproteobacteria; order Sphingomonadales; family Sphingobiaceae; genus Sphingobium; species Sphingobium sp. ba1. Next base: position 2,543,548 of record NZ_JPPQ01000069.1, on the reverse strand, counting down.
TGGAAGGTTTGCGGCCGCTATTTCGCTATTTCGAGGCGTCTGGGCGGTCGGGGCGCGCGGAATATTGGAAATTCTTTGTCTACGTGTTCATCGCCGAGATGCTCGCAGGGTTTCTGGAAATGGGCGCGGACATGGAGGTGCCGGTTCTTACAAGCGCTGTCTGGGTCGTCACGACGATCCCTCAGTTCACTGCGACGGTCCGGCGGCTCCATGACACGGATCGGAGCGGCTGGGTCATCGCATGGCCCGCTATCGCGATCGCGACTGCTTGCATCATCATTGGCGTCGCCCAACAGGCCATCGAATATGGTGAACCCACTTCCCCGGCCGTCGCTTTGTTCGCCCTTGGGCTCCTCGTCGGCGGTGCTGGCTATCTGCTGTATCTCATGATCAAGGCGGGTGACGAGCATGAAAATCGGTTCGGTGAACCGGACAATTTCGTGCCCAGCAGCCTCGCGGCGTTGAGAGGGAAGCGTCCAGAGCAAGAGGTTGTCGAAACAGGTCCTCCGCATCCGACCGGCGGCGGCGCGCACATGGCAGACGCCTTGGCTCAAATCGAAAGACTGGGCGACCTCCGCGACAAAGGCCTGCTCTCGGACGAGGAATTTGCCTCGCAAAACAGCGCCGTCCTCGCTCGCATCTGACGCACCGGCAGTCCCTGAGGGGGCACATCAAGCAATCGATTTTCCGCCAGAGGGGGAAGAAACATGGAAGAATCGCGCTCGTTCGCTTGGTATTTCGACTTCAAGGGGAGGTTGGGCCGCGCCGAATATTGGAAGTTCATGGCGGTTGTGTGGGGAGGCGGAATTGCCGTTCTATTGGTTGGCGCAGGCGTAGGAATCCCGGCTGATCCTCTGGCTTTTCTGATCTTCTGCGCCACCGTAATTCCGCAGGCCTCCGCTACCAACCGACGCCTTCATGATATTGGGGAAAGCGGTTGGCTACTTGTCGGTTATATCGGGCTTGGTGTCGTAGCCGCAGCCATTGCGGCAAACTACACCGGTTCATTGGCGCACATCCAAAAGCTTGCCTTTGCTCCTATCGCGTGGGGTGCATATTTCGTCTTCCTGCTGCTCAAGCGCACCCAAGAGGGCGAGAACGAATATGGGTGGCCATCCGGCGAGATGATCCCATCGGAGGTCGAGGCAACTGCCGTCGCCACTCCCGGAACTCCTCTTTCCGGCGCGCACCTCGATCAGATCGAGCGGCTCGCAGACTTGCGCTCGAAGGGCCTGCTCACGGATGAAGAGTTCACCGCGCAGAAGGCCAAACTCCTTGGTGCCTAAAATTTCGTGGCATGCCGTCGCGCCCATTCTTATGTCGCTCGGTCTCGCCGGGTGCGATGGAGTTGGGATGCCATCGTGTGATTCCATCGAAGAAGATGTCATCCAGCTTGAGGAAAAGGCGCTCATCAAGATCATCAAAGCACGAGAGGTTTCGCGTTCACCACGGGAGGTCGTCTGCCGAGGCGTAGCGGTGTATCGGAACGGTAATGAGATCAGAATGCGTTACCGCGCCTACATTGACGAGGATCGCGATCTGATGATCGCCTACGATACGGATGAAGCGCAACAGGAGGCAATCGACCGCGTAGAGGCAGAAGCCGAAGCGGCAGGCCGCAAAGCCGCACAAGAATTCGAGCGCGAGATGGATCAGTCTATGCGCGAGGCGATCGGCTCTGACCGCTGGGAGGCTGCTAAGCGCGACGCCGACGGTTACGATTTCTGACCGTCGAGCCGTGCGACTGCCTCCGCCGGGCCGACCCAAGAGTAGAGATCGATAAACGCCTCGATCTCCTTGTCGGTGTCGCCCATAGCGCGGCGCTTCTTAACGATGATCGGGACCATCTTGTCCCGCAGTCGGTCGAAGAAATTTGATGATTTGTCATGCATAATGAAGTATTTAGTAAATTTCCATGATCCCACGCAGGAGGCCCGCAATGACAATCTGATCAATGGAGATATTGTCATGGGCTCGATCGAACCCCTTTCCGGGTGGCTACTCGACCGCGTTGTCATGCTCGACGAAGCCAAACCCGGCTTCGCGGGCTTCATGTTGCGCGCCAGCGCCGAGCGCCGTCAGGTTGTCGCAGCATTCCTTTCGGTCGTGGACACGTCCGACGACATGGTAGAGGAAGCCGCGCATTTCCTGATGGGCTGTCGGCACCAATCGATCCTGCATATGGCCTATGAATATGTCCCCGATGGTTTTCGGGGGGCACTGGCACGTTGTGGGGCCAACGTTCAAGATCGGCATTTTTACACCCGTTTGTGGGCTCTTCTGACGCGCGGTCCGCAGCATGTCGCCACGGCCATTCGCCATACGGCGAAGCTCAATGCAGAGCGACTCGCAATCATCACCGGCCTCCCGGCCGATCTGTCCGACCACCGCATCAGCGCCAAAATCAAAGACAAGGCGCAGGCCGACGACATTGTCCTTGCTGTCGATCTGCTCGTGCGCCGGGGACTTGATCGGGCGGCCATCGTCGAGGCCCTGCGCCAGTCGACGAAGCTTGCAGATACGATCCGGCGCTGGGGCTATCGGATGCCTTTTCCACGCGGACCTATTGCGGCCATGGCAAATTATCGTCCGGTGACAACGGGGGTAGAATTGGCAGCGTTGAGTAAGCGGTATCGCAATTGCAGTCGCCGCTACTTCGACACCCTCATGGCTGGCGAGCATGCATTTGGAGAGTTCACACGGGGCGACAGCTCGGTTGTGCTGAGTTTTGACCGGTCGCAAGGCTTCTGGCTGATTGCAGGGGTTTATGCACATAGCAATGGCGCGGTTCCTGCGAACGTTTCAGTGGCGGCCTATCAATTTGCCGCTGCGCACGGGGTGCTGGATCGAAAGGTGCGCGATCGGAGCGACAAATCGCTGGAAGCGCTTCGTCGACTCTCGGGCCGCCATTTCGATTGGGATGTCTGATGACTTTGGCGACGCGCGGCAGCATTTCTACGGTCAGCTATGTCGGGGCCGCGCGGTAACAGAAGGCTCGCATCATCATAATCGAAACGACAAAAGAGCCGCCCGCGATTCAGCTAAGCTTGCTAGACGACCGCATTTGGCGGCAGGCGATAAATTGATTTCGAGGATAGGACGACAAGATGGAACTGGACCCCCGCGATACGACCGTGACGATCAAAGAGCAGGCCATGGTCAAGGCCATCCTGCGCCCGCTCATGGAGGCAATTGCGGCGTCGAACAGCGAAGGATTGATCGGCACCCGCGATCTCACCAAGCTACTGGCCTTCGCAACGGCCGCGATCGTCGACAGCGATGAGGAAGTGGTGACGCGGCGCGACATCCGGCAGGCTGGGGAATATTTCGGGAAGCTGGTCGGCCATCACGCCAAGGCATTGCGGGCGAAAAGCGCTGAGACCGGGTCGGGCTTCATGGCTGATTTTGATCACAAGTAGGTGATGCGAGCTTAGATCGAACGATATCGGACTACTCAGCGTTAACCATCCTACGTTGTCGAATGCCTACTTCAATAACTTTCTATTATTAAAAATCGTCAATAGCTGCCTATCGTGCACGAGCATTCATCGGCTGAATATATACAAATAGATTGCTTTGTGACCTTGTTTCCTAATTCCCCTTCAGCTCGGATACGAAACGCATAGAACTCCACATCAGGTTTAGCATCCAATATGCTATTCATTTGATTTAACATGTTTAGGCGTTTTTGCGTAACCTCCTTTTTATCTTCCAAAATCTGAATTTGGTTGAATGTCGGCATCGCTTTTTCATCGGTGGTGAGGGGTGAAGGTTCGGGCAAAGCGTAATCTACGGCCTGTGCCGGTGTCATACGTTTTACATCATAGAATTCTGCAGTTTCTGGGTTTAGCAGCTGAGATACCGCGCTACTTCGACAAAGTGCCTCCTTTTTATCTCCGCATCCTACCAGCCCTGCAGCCAGCGCCGTGAGGCACAGCACTGTTATACGCGATTGCACGGCAGGTCTCCTTTCCCCCAACCATCGGCTCCACTCAGTTTTGTCGATATCACCGATATCTGCGTTGCAGCTTTCCCACGGAAACTGCGATTCGACAATGAAAACCAGCTCTTACAAAGCCATCTGTTTGCTACCAGCTTATCTCGGTCGCACAGTGCAGATCAGGCTTCCATCTACTACGGGCCGTAGTAACCGAAATGGGATGGCATTCAGGCACGAAACACGTCTGCGAAAGGACCAGCAGAAG
>NZ_JPPQ01000069.1:2534652-2539333 GCF_000743655.1 Sphingobium sp. ba1 | reverse complement strand
ACCAGACTGTCCGTATCGCCGGGCGCGAGCGTCAGATTACCCACCTGTAGGGTCTCGCCGCTCACCATCATGCCATCGACGCCGACGTGCCAGCTTGCCAGGCCATCGGGATCAATCCCGGCATCCGCGTCGGCTGTCAGTCCTATCGCCTCCTGCAGCGTGTCCAGATCAGCGGGGTTGTCGTCGCTATCGAATACGACCAAGCCGTCAGGGTCAGCTAGCACCAGACTGTCCGTATCGCCGGGCGCGAGCGTCAGATTACCCACCTGTAGGGTCTCGCCGATCAGTGCGCCGTCATCCATCGTTCCGCCAATCGCCAGCCCATCGGGATCGACCGCGAGCGCGCCGATCGTCGTCGTGTCGAGCGCGTTGGCGACGGCATCAAACACGGACTTGCTGGGGTAGGCGTCAACCGCCGTCGCTGCGTCGGCGGCGGTTTTCAGCCAGCGCGTCGCGTAAGAACCCTCCGGGCCGTAGCTGACCCATTGCTGGCCAATCGTGGTCGCGGCAAGCCCGGTTGCATAATCGGCATAGATATTGCCGAACAGCGCGGTTTGGGCAGCTGTCTCGGCGCGTTCTGCATCGGCAAGTGCGGCTGCCGCGTCGGCTTCGGCAGATGCCGCAAAGCTGCCGGCCGCTTCCACCTTGCCATCCAGCACAACCATGTCAGCAACAGTAAGGCCAGGCCCCCGCGCGCCACTGATCTTGAGAACGACGCCACCAAGCGATGTGATCTGTGTCATAGTGCCGAAACCCCCGGATAAAGCACGACTTGGCCGCGCGTGATCGTGGCGGTCACATCGGTCGCGTCCTTGGCGATGAAGTCGTAGGCGAAGCGGACGATCTGCGGCTCGGTCGCGGCTTCGGGGAAGTCGGCCCCCTCAATCGTCACGTCGAATGAGCCTTCGATCGCTGAGAAATTGTCGATCAGCGCCGATGCGATAACAGGCCCGTCGAGATCATCATTGGCCTTGATATCAAGCGCAAAGGCCCAGCCCGTCAGGTCGATAGGCGTGACGCCATCGGGGTAGAGCATCGTCCACCCGCGCTTGTAAGACGCGTTCCTCGCCAGAGGGATGTTGTATTCGGTGAGCATCGTTACGCGGCGCACCGCTGCTCATGCCTATCAACCCAGCGCGCGAACAGCGGTTGCTCGCGACGGAGTTGATAATAGCGCGCCACGTCCATCTGGCCCGTGACATAGCAAGTATAGAGGTCAGCAAATGTGGTCATGATCCGATCAATCCATGTAAGGTGAGGGCGTCTTGCAACGCCTTTACTTGCGAGGCGAGTTGAGGAAGCGTGACGCTAGATGCGTTAAAACCGCCCTTGGTCGCGGTTCCGGTTGAAGCGGTCCAGCCAGTGTTACGGCTTCCAATGATTTGATTTGCGCCGACATAATAAGCGCCGTTGTCTGTGATTTGCGCGACTGGCGTTCCAGCGGAGCCGCAGAATTGATATCCGCCACCGTTGTGGTATAGCTTGCGGGTCAACCCGACATCGAAGCAGATAACTTGGCTTTGCGCCAATAGGATTGCGATACTGTTTATAGTCGCGACACTAAGGTCGATACCAATGTCCGTTTCTGTTCCAGGCTTCGCCCAGATCAGCCGGCCAAATGCAGCATGACCTACGTCGGAACCATTCTGGAACGAGAGGCCGGAGCCGCAAACCATATCAGCGCCAGTATGCGCACCATCGGGTCCAAGGCGCGTAGCGACGATATCGATCGCGTTGCGGCTGTTTAGATCGTCGGTTCCGCAAGCGCGGATATCGACTTCCAGCGCTGGCATACCGCTTGTTGGATCGGCAATTTCGCGCGGGTCTATGGCTTCAAAAACGCCAGCGCCGGTTGACGCTTCGCCGCGCTTATAGGCCTGCCCATAGAAAGCGACATTCTGGCCCGCATTGGCGTAGTTATCGAGCTTGAAGATCGCGCCCCACTCGAACGCCGTTGTTCCGGCCTGCGTGGTAAGGTCTACGATAAGGCCAGCGTTAACCCAACCCGGCGAGCCGCCGCTGGGAGCGCGACGTAGGATTTTTACCCCGAAAACATCGGTGTTGGTCGGTGCAGGATCGATAAAGATCAGCCGCTCATGCTTGAGAGACGCGACGCCGCTGCCCTCAAAATCCGTCGCTGCTTCAACTAAGCCGGGCACATTAGACAGGTCATTCGCCGCGCCGCCGAGCTTGGTGAGGATCGCGCCCTGTTCCGCGCCGCTATTGGAGACGGTTGCCGCCGTGACTGAGCCACTGCCAAGCGGACCGGACGCCGCACCGGTAGCCCCGCGCGCGCCAGTGACCTCTATGACCACGCCACCATAAGATGAAACGCTGCTCATAACGTGGAGACTCCAGGGGTTAGAAGAACGACGCCTTCAACCATCGCGACCACCACGCCATCGCTGTCCTGAACGAGGCAGTCATAGGCGAGGCGCACCGTTTCCTGCGAGCCGCGCACGGTTGCGAAGTCGGCACCGTTGATCGTCACATCGACCGAACCAGCGGGGGCATCGATGTTATCGAATGTTGCGGAGGCTATCGGTGAACCGAAACCGGCCGAATATTTGACATCGAGCGCGAAGGTCCAATCGCTGATATCCAGCGGCTCGCGCGTTTTCCGGTCGAGGAAGGTCCACCCCACCTTGTATTGCGCGTTGCGAGGCACGCGGATTGGCATCTGCGCCGTCATGCGCTGAAATCCTCCACGAACGAGAGCGCGACGGTCGCGTAGGAAAGCGAGAATGTGGGCGACAGGCTTTGCCCGATGACGCCCCGGCACTGGACCAATGGCCAGTCGAAATTGAGCGGCGAACCATCCGCAACCGGCGCACGCAGCGGGGGCGATATGACGCAGGTCGCTTGCTGATCGTCCCGCGCCGTGATGCGTTCGATCTTGTGCGACCGATTGCCGCCGACCCCGAAACGCATCCCATTTTTGAGGCGAGAGCCGCGCGTAACGTTGATGGTGATCGTGGTAGCGCGCAGGGCTGCATCGCCAACAATCTCAGCCTCGATCCAAGGCGACGCGAAGCCTACCGTGGTCGGGAAATCGTCATCATCGGCTTCGATGTTGGACGGGTCGAGAAACGCCATGCCGCTTGAGGGGGCGGGGGCGATGTCGAGCAGTGGGACCGGCATGAGGAAAGGTCGCGCACCGCCGCGCATGTAGGATGTCCACGCTTCCCAAAGGCGCTGGATATCGGGGTCATCAAGGTCAATCTCGCCTAGCGACCCCTCCCACCCCCCGCCGCCATCCGTCTGGATGACCGTTTCTTCATCGTTGAGCGCCGTGCCGCCCGAAATGACCTTCGCGACCACATCGGCCGAGAACGTCCCCGGATTGAAGCGATGGAGCGGGAATACAAAGAGGGCCATGGCGCAAAGCCTAAGCCGCGCGACGCCCGCCGTTTATAACCCTCAGCCTGTCATGTCCGGTCGATCCGTGCCACCGCCGATCGATTGAGCGGTGTCGGGATATTCGCCACCCCACTCGCGACGGTCATTGTGCCCGTCTGCGTTACCCCATCGCCAAACGTATAACGGACGTTGAACGAGCCATCCGCGACGTTGCGGCCTGCCCAATCGAGCGTCACGATATCCGCCGATCGCGAGACGGTTCCGGTGGTCGTGGCTATGCGCGAAGTCGGCCGGGTGCCGACTTCCATCTGGATTTCGCCGATGTCCAGCGCCCCCGTCCCGGTCCCGGTATAGGTCAATGACGATGTTGTACCGACGTCATGCAAACGAACGTCTGCCACGGTTGAGACGGATGCTGACGCGGTGGCTGTGATCGAGCAAAGCCATTTGCCAGGACCGGCAGCTTCGATGGCTGCTACAACGCCACCTGACCCGCTTGTATGCGTGACGGTTCCGGTGAACAGGTCAAACTTTGCCGCTGGCGTCACGCCACCAAAAGCGCCCGCCGCCAAGTTGAGCGTCAAATAGCGCTTTGGACTGCCGGAAACTTCGGACGCCTCAACGCTTGCTGTGTAAGTGTTGCCCGAAACATACGAGAATGTCTGGCGGCAATAATGATTGCCCGTGCTGACGTCCTCAGTGAAGCGGGTAGCCGTCGCGCTGCCGCCCGCCTTGGTCCAGCTTGCGTTTGACAGGTCGCGGCTTTGCAGCGCCAAGTTGGTCGCCGCTGCCTCAACCAGCAGACCGCTTGCCACCCACGCCGAGCCATTCCAGCGGTGATCGAAGCGCGCCACGTCCGTTGCTGCACTTGTCCAGACGCCGGATGCGTCGCGGTAATAGCCTGCACTGGCGCGGGTGAGGGTCGCGCCGGTTGGGAGAGCGCCGCCGGTCAGGACATACGCGCCGACGCTTGCCAGTATCGGCCCCGTTTCGGCTGATGGTGAACCCGCCGCGTTGAACGCCTGCGCCCAATAATATCGCGGCCCGGCCTCAATATCCGTTTCAGTATAGGACGCAATCGCGCCGGGGGCGACCACGATATCGCCGGAAATGTCCACCGCGCCTGCAAACGTTCCATCCACGTCTGAATAGAAGCGCAGATAGTCGAAATTCGGCCCAAACGGCGCACGGGCTTCGAGCGAAACGGTATCGATGGTTTCGCCGGTGAATGCGAGCATTGACGGCGGCGATGGTGCCAGCCCAGCCGTGGACGTGCTGACCGATTCCAGAGCAGACCACGGCGACACCCGCCCATCACCCA
>NZ_JPPQ01000069.1:2525777-2534642 GCF_000743655.1 Sphingobium sp. ba1 | reverse complement strand
GGCGGCGGCGGCGACATTGGGATATTCCAGGCTATGGTCGCCGCCGATGACAATCGGGATCGCGCCGGTGCGCGCGATCTCCGCCACCATTTCCCGCACATGATCGACGCTGCGCTCGGTGCTGTTCTGGTCGATGGCAATGTCGCCATAATCGACGATCTTGAGCGCGGCATTGGGGTTGATCATCGAATACATGTCGTTGCCGGCCGCGCCGCCGGTCATCCGCATGGCGCGCGGCCCGTCGATCGCGTTGCGCCAGCCTGAACCCATGTCGAGCGGCGCGCCGACGATCGCGACATCGACCTTGCCCGCCTTCAAATCCTCCGGCGTCATCGCCACCGGCGCGCCCGCAAAGGTCGCAAAGCCCCCGCCCCAACCGCCGATATAGCGGGTCAGTTCGATCGGCCCGACGTCCCGCTTGGGGTCCATACTGTTCGGCCGCCGGGCCTTCCAGGCGTTGAACCAGGGCGAGCGGGTGTCGAGCGGGATCGCCGCGACATCGCGTCCGGCCTTGAACTCGACCTGGGCGTGGAGCGCCTGCATCGCGTCGATATAGGCGCTGATCTCTTCGGGCTTGCCGGTGCGGATGCGGGCGAAGAGCGCGTCCTTTTCGACATAGCGCCCGGTCACGCCGCTCTTGAGGAAATCGACCTTCGCCTTGTCGACGCCTGCCAGTTTGGCCTCGACATCCTTGGGCAGTTCGAGCGGCTTGGGCCGTCCCATATCATCCTCGGCCGGCATTTGCGGCGCGGGTGTTCCTGCATTGGGCATTTGCAGCGGCAGGTCGCCCGCGACCGCAGCCCCGATGGCCGCGATCCCGGCCATGCTCCATCCTGTGACGGCGCTCAAAGACGGCATGTCATTCTCCGGCCCGGTCCACCGCAATCGCGCGATGCGGGCATAGGCAACAGATATGGAGCAGGTTTTCCCGCCCCTCGCCCAAGGGGTAGGCGGGGATGGTCCCCAAGCCCAATGGGGCATTTGACGTAGGATAGGCCCATGGTGACCCGGACGAACAGGCTACGTCAAATGCCCCATGTCTGACTGCCTGCGCACTCCATAGCCTCTACCCCAGATCAGAAGAAAAGGAGGCGGCAGTCCGTGCCGTCCGATGCCAGCCGCTGCCGCCGCACCAAGCGCGGAGCGGTCGATCCGGGAGGGGATCGAAAGCAGGGAAGACAATGGACAAAAAGGGGAAGACCATGTCGTATCGCGCAAAACTCAAAATGGGGCTGCTGTCCGCCACCATCATATCGGGCGCAGCCTTCGCCACGCCAGTCCTGGCACAGGAACCGCAGGCCGCGGCCGAAGCGGAAAGCGACGTCATCGTCGTCACCGGCACCCGCCGCTCCACCACGCTGATGGAAACGCCGATCAATATTTCGGCGATCGGCGGGGCCGAACTGGCGGCCGAACGGCTGGACGATGTGCGTGACCTGGGCGCGTTTACGCCCGGCATCACGGTTACAGACACCGGCCCACGCGGCGCGGCGACCATCATCATGCGCGGCCTGTCCGCCGATGATAGCGGCGCGACCGGGGCCAATTACGACAATGCGATCGGCACCTATCTGGGTGAAATTCCGCTCTATCTGGACTTCAAGTTCATCGACATCGAACGGATCGAAACGCTGTTGGGGCCGCAGGGCACGCTCTACGGCTTGGGCACGCTGGCGGGCGCGATCCGCTATATTCCCAACCGGCCCGATCCGACGCAGTTCAGCGGTGAAGTCCATGGCCGCGTCTATGACGTCGCGCACAGCAAGGGTGTGGGCTATGTCGGCGATGCCACGATCAACATCCCGATCGTCAAGGATGTCTTGGCCTTCCGCTCGGCCACCGGCTATTATTATGACCCCGGCTTCATCGATTATCCCTATCTGGTCGCGACGCCGGGCGTGTCGATCGCCCAGCCGGGTCCGGCAAGCAATCCGCTGGGCACCCAGGCACAGCAGGACGCGAACTTCGCGGGCCGCAAGGATCTGAACTTCGAAAAGACGTTCACGACCCGCAACCAGCTTGGCCTCTCGGTGCCCGACTTCAACGCCTATCTGACCTACGCCTATCAGAAGACCAAGACCGATGGCGCGCAGGCCACGACCGATGGCATCGTCGGCGAAGGCAAATATGAAGCCGCCAAGCGTTTCGCCGAACCTTCCACCCGCCGGTCGACGCTGATCAGCCTGGAAATGGAAGCGCAACTGGGCGACGTGTTCCAGGCGGTCTGGGCATCGGCCTATACCAAGACCAAGAACAACACGGTCGGCGACGTCACCGACCTGCTGCTCGACCTCGACTATGATTATGAACTCTTCCCGGCATTCGCTGGCTTCACCACCAACGATCAGAGCCGCACGCAGTTCAACCAAGAAATCCGCCTGGTTTCTACCCATGGCGGGCCGTTCAGCTGGGTTGTAGGCGGCTTCTACAACAGTATGAAGTTCAAGTCCGACAGCGTCGAGCGACTGCCCGGTTTCGCCGAGTTCGCCGCATCACCGACCGGCAGCGAAATCTATGGGGGCTATTATGACGGCCTGATCCGCCCGGACGGTGCCGAATATATCTCCTTCACCCGGTCCAAGACCGAGGAACAGGCTGTTTTCGGGGAACTGAGCTTCAAGCCTATCGAGCAGTGGCAGATCACCGGCGGCGCACGCTATTTCAAATATGAAACATCCATCACCGGCGCGACGGAATCGCCGATGACGCCTGGTGGCCGCCGCCGGACGCCCTATCCCAGCCTGACGATCAATCCTTCGCGGGCGCGCAGCGGCCAGGCCAGCGACGATGGCTTCGTCTACAAGTTCAACACCTCGTTCAACTTCACGCCCGACCTCATGGCCTATGCGACCTACAGCACGGGATACCGGATAGGCGGCGTGAACCGTGTCGCGCCCTGCATCCAGCCGCTGCCGCCCGGCCAGAATCTATGCGCCCTGCCCAACGAACTTGCCTTTGGTCCTGATAAGGTGAAGAATCTGGAACTGGGCGTGCGCGCGCAGTTGTTCGATCGCCGCCTCAGCACCAGCGTGTCGGTCTTCCAGGTCAAGTGGGACGGCATTCAATTGGCCAGCCAGACGGTCAATGGGGCCATCGGCATCACGGCCAATGGCGGCAAGGCCAAATCGAAGGGCGTCGATTTCAGCTTCAATGCGCGCATCACGGACCAGTTCACCGTTCGCGGCAACTATTCCTATCTGGATGCCAAGCTGACCGAGGACGTGCCTGACCTGCTGTCGACGGCGAACGGCTTCGCCAGCCTGGAATCGGGCGATCGCCTCCCCGGCTCGGCCAAGCATTCGGGCGCCGCATCGGCGGTCTATACCGTCCCTATGGGTGATAATAATCTGCGCCTGAACTGGACCGCGACCTATACCGGCAGCATCCTGACCCGTCCTGGCGCACGGGGCGGCGGCGAACGCCTGCCTGACTATATGATGCACCGGGCGGCCGCGACCTACAGCACGGACGTGTGGGAAATCAGCCTGTTCGCCAATAACATCTTCGACAAATATGCGATCACCGGCGTTTCCAACGACCTGACCCGCCGTGGCCAGATCAATGACGGGATCATCTATCGCGGCTATGCCCAATCGGTCGCGCAGCCGCGCACGATCGGCATCGAAAGCCGCGTGAAGTTCTAACGGGACGATCCTTCCTACACGTCAGAGCGTAGGGACGGACAGGCAAAGGGGCGGAAGGCGCAATATCGCGCTTTCCGCCCCTTTGTCATTCAGCGACCTGCGCGCCGTATCGCCGTGCCAGGACGGCGCAGACCATCAGCTGGATCTGGTGGAACAGCATCAGCGGCAGCAGGATCGGCCCGACGGCCGCCGCGGGAAACAACACGCCCGCGATCGGAACGCCGGTCGCCAGGCTTTTCTTCGACCCGCAAAATTGCAGCACGATCGCATCTTCGCGGCTTAGTCCGATCAGCCGCCCCAGTCCGAACGTAAGAACCAGTACGGTTGCCAGCATGAGGCAGCAGACACCCGCCAGCAGCGCCAGTTCGCCGCCCGACACGCTCTGCCACAGCCCCTCTACGACGGCCGCCGAGAAAGCGGCATAGACGACCAGCAGGATCGAGCCACGATCCACCCATCCGATCTTCGCCTTGTGCCGCGCCACGAACCCGCCAATCCAAGGTCGCGCCAAATGGCCGACCAGAAAGGGCAGCAGCAGTTGCAGCACGATCCCCTCGATCGACGCCAGCGACACGCTCGCCCCGCCCTGCCGCATCAGCAGCGCGACCAGCAGCGGCGTCGCGACGATGCCGAGCAGATTGGAGAAGGACGCGCTGACCACAGCGGCGGCGACATTGCCCCGTGCGATCGCGGTAAAGGCGATCGACGACTGCACGGTCGAGGGCAGCAGCGTCAGGAACAGCAGGCCCACGCGCATGTCATCGGGGATGATACCGATCTGCTGGGTCGCGAGGCCGATCAGTGGGAACAGGAGGAAGCTCGTCCCCAGCACCGCCAGATGCAACTTCCACGCCCGCGTCCCGTCCCAGATCGCCGCACGCGACAATTTCGCCCCATGCAGAAAAAAAAGCAGCACGATGCCGGCGTCCGCCACCATGTCCGCAATCCGCGCACCCTCGCCGCGTGCGGGCAGGATCGACGCTAGGGCAACGGTTGCCAGCAGCAGCAACAAGAAAGGGTCGAGGGCGTGGCGCAGTCGGTTCATCATGGGGCTAGGCCTTGGGCTGACAGACGGCGGGGGGATAGACGCGGCCCGTCGCTTGCGCCAACAGTTTCGCCAGAGACATGCAGGCGTGGTCAGTGATCTGGATGGTAGCTGTTCCCCGGCGAAGGCCGGGGTCCAGTTCAGAGCGTGGGACTGGACCCCGGCCTTCGCCGGGGAACAATAGTCTCCATCGTCCGATCAATGCCCATCGGTAGTGACAGAGACATAAGGGAGAGCGCATCGTGAGCGAGTCCATCGCGATCATCGAAGATATCGCTGGCGTCATCGAAATCCATATCGACCGCCCCGACAAGAAGAACGCCCTGACCGTCCCCATGTATCATGCGATGACCGCTGCGCTGGCCGATGCATCGGCGCGCGCGGACATTGCGGTGGTGCTGTTCACCGCCAATGGCGACGCCTTCTGCGCGGGCAATGACCTCAAGGATTTCATGGCCGGGCCGGAGGGCGGCGCTGCGGCGTTCGCCTTCATCCGCGCCATCGCCGCCTTCGACAAGCCGATCGTCGCCGCCGTGCAGGGATTGGCCGTGGGCGTCGGCACGACGATGCTGTTCCATTGCGACCTCATCTATGCCGCGCCCGACGCCCGCTTCATCATGCCCTTCGTCAATCTGGGGCTGGTCCCCGAAGCCGGGTCGAGCCTGCTCGCGCCTGCGACGCTGGGCCATGCGAAGGCCGCGGCGATGCTGATGCTGGGCGAACCGATGGATGCCGAGGCAGCCGATCGCGCGGGGCTGGTCACGGCGGTCGTGCCTGCTGACGGGCTGCTGGCGCATGCGCGTGCCAAGGCCAGAATATTGGTGGCCAAGCCGCCCCAGGCGCTCGCCACCACCCGCCGCCTGATGAAAGGCGATCCGGCGGCACTCACCGCCCGGATCGAGGAAGAAGCGGGGCTGTTCCGCGACACGCTGCGATCCGCCGAGGCGCAGGAAGCCTTTGCCGCCTTCTTCGAAAAGCGCGCGCCGGTGTTTCGGCGGGACTAGGTCGGGGCACGGTCGCGGTTGCCGAACCGCATTTCGCTCACGATCATCGCCGCGACGATCAGCAAGCCGCCTGCGAGCGCCATGGGCGGCAAGCGATCACCCGCGATCCGCCCGATGATCCCCGCCCAGACCGGCTCGCCCGCATAGATCAGCGTGGCGCGGGTCGGCGACACGCTGCGCTGCGCCCAGTTCATCACGAACTGGATGAGCGCCGTGATCAGCCCCAACCCGCAGGCCGACAGGATGACCGTCCAAGACAAGGGCGGCACCGCTTCACCGGCCGGGACCATGCAGGCGAAGGCCAGCAGCGCGGTCACGGCCAATTGCACCAGCGTCACCCGCGCGACGTTGACCTGTCCTGCCCACAGGCTGATGAAGATGATCTCCAGCGCGATGGCGAGCGTGCTGATCAGCGTCAGCACCTCTCCCGTGCCCATCGCCATCCCCTCCTGCGGCGCGGCGATCAGCATGAGGCCAGCGAACGCCAGGGCGACCCCGACCCAGCTGGCGATTCGCGGTCGCCTGCGCAGGATGATCCATTGAAGGATCGGCACCAACGGGACATAGGCGGCGGTGATGAAGGCCGACGTGCTGCTCGATATCGTCTGGAGCCCCCAGCTCTGGAGCGAATAGCCCGCAAAAATGCCGAGGCCGATCATCAGGCCAGCGCCAAGTTCCTGCCCGGTGATGCTGCGCAGCAGGGGCCAGGCAAGCGGCAAAGTGACGAGCGTCGCCGTCCCGAAACGCAACCCCACGAAGAAAAATGGACCCGATTCGCGCATCGCATGATGGACGATCAGGAATGTGCCACCCCACAGGATGGTAATGCCGATCAGCGCCAGTTCGGGGCGACCGATCATCAGGTAGCTGGTGGGAGGTCGGGCGGGCGCAGCGGACGACATATCCCTGCGCTGTCCGCAATACAGCGCGCCGTCAAGCGCGCGCATGGGCCACACATAACGCAATGGTCATGCGTGGCCCATCGGATCATTCGTTCTTGAGGTCGCTGCCCGCTTCCTGCAGCGTATCGCCGACATCGCGCTTGGCTTCATCGGCGGTGCGGTCCGCATCTTCGGCCGCTTCATCATTCGCAGCACCGATCCGCGCCGCGCCATTGTCGATCGCACGGCCCGCATCATCCAGCCCGTTGTCGATCTTGTCGCCCGCGCGGTCCATCGCGCTGCTCATGTCGTTGCCGATCGCCGACCCGGCATTTTCGATGCTGTCTTCGGTCTTTTCCGAACAGGCCGACAGGCTGACCGCCGAAACGACCGCCAGTGCGGCGAGAAATTTGTGACGCATGATGGCTCCTCTTGCCAATGAATGGAGTCCGATAAGCGCAGGAAGGCCGATTAGGTTGCGTTGTGTATGTCAGCGCCCACGCAGGCCGAACACCATCGAACGATCCGATTCGGGGATCAACCCTTCCAGCACGCGCCAGAATCCCGTGACCGATCCCTGCCCCGCCTGGGCATAGGCCGCCGCCATTTTTTCCCGCAAGGCCCGGAACAGTTCGGCCTCCAGCGCGGCGCCTTCCGCGCTGAGCCGCAGCAATTTCTGCCGCCGGTCGCTGGCACCCGGCCGCGTCTCGATATAGCCGCGCTCGATCAGGTCATTGAGCACCCGGCCCAGCGATTGCTTGGTGATGGACAGCAGCCGCAGCAAATCCTTGACGGTCAGGTCGGGCTGGCGCGAGATGAAATAGAGCGCGCGATGATGCGCCCGCCCAAGCCCCTGCGCCGCCAGCCCCTCATCGATCGAGCGGGTCAGCGCGGAATAGCCGAAATAGAGCATTTCGATGCCGCGCCGGATTTCATCCTCACGCAGGAAGAGCGGCGATGCAGGCGCCATCTGCGCGGAGGTGGGGGAGGAGGAAGCGGACATGGTTGTGGTAATCCGGTACGAAGCCAAGAAGCGTCATAGTGCCGTCGCGAAACTGTGATGACTAGGCTTTCCTTTCGCGCCCGACGCGCTATATGGCGACCCGCGCCGACGATGGTCGGCCTGCTGGGGCGTCGCCAAGCGGTAAGGCAGCGGCTTTTGATGCCGCCATGCGCAGGTTCGAATCCTGCCGCCCCAGCCAATCTTTCTTCTCCACACCATCCCCGCCGCGCACCAGCTTGCCCTTCGCGTCCTGCTGTCCTAAAGCGCGGCCATGCCCGACATCACCGCCGCGCCGCTTTCGTCTGACCTCACCGGTCGGGCGCTGTTTCCGCATCGGCATTTGCTGTCGATCGCTGACTTGAAGCCCTGGGAAATCCGCTTCCTGCTGGACGAAGCCGAGCAATGGGCGACGGCCAATCGCGGCAAGGCGCGCAAGCATGACGATCGGCTGGCGGGCATGACCCAGATCAACGCCTTCTTCGAAAACAGCACGCGCACTTTGTTGTCGTTCGAAATTGCGGGCAAGCGGCTGGGGGCCGACGTCGTCAACATGCATGCGGGCCAGTCGAGCGTGAAGAAGGGCGAAACGCTGATCGACACGGCGATGACGCTCAACGCCATGGCGGCCGATGTGCTGGTGATCCGCCATGCCAGTTCGGGCGCGGTCGCGCTGATCGCGGACAAGGTGGACTGCGCGGTGTTGAACGCGGGCGATGGCTGGCACCAGCATCCCACGCAAGCGCTGCTCGACGCGCTCACCATCCGGCGGCGCAAGGGCGGGTTCGAGGGACTGATCGTCGCCATTTGCGGCGATGTGCTGCATAGCCGTGTGGCGCGCTCGAACATGCTCTGTCTCGCCGCATTGGGTGCGCAGGTGCGCGCGGTCGCGCCGCCCACGCTGATGCCGCCTGAAGTCGAGATGCTGGGGGCGACCCCCTACACCCGGCTGGACGAAGGGCTGGAGGGTGCGGACGTGGTGATGATGCTGCGGCTGCAGAATGAGCGGATGGACGGCGCGTTCATTCCCTCGGCGCGCGAATATCATATGCTCTACGGGCTGACGCCCGAAAGGCTGGCGATCGCCAAACCCGACGCGATCGTCATGCATCCGGGGCCGATGAACCGGGGCGTGGAAATTACCAGCAATGTTGCCGATCATCCCGATCGGTCGGCGATCACCGAGCAGGTCGAGATGGGCGTCGCCGTCCGCATGGCCTGCCTGGACGTACTGACCCGCCGGGCGCGCGGCGTGGAGGGATGGGCATGATGGTTAGCCTTTTTCTGTCTG
>NZ_JPPQ01000069.1:2509272-2525767 GCF_000743655.1 Sphingobium sp. ba1 | reverse complement strand
TCGGCGGCGGCGCAGGATGATGCGGCCGCCGCCCGACTGTGGCAGGTGAGCGAGGCGATGGTCGCAGGCTACTGAAAGCGGGCGATGACCTGCGGCAGATCGGCGGTGGTGCGGATGCCGGGTGGCGCTTGGCAGAGGGCAGCGACGGCATTGACCGCGCGATGGGCGGTGAGGCCGGGCGTGAAGGCGGCATAATCCTCCTGCGCGACCGGAAAGCTGATCGCGACATCAAGCGGCGTGTCGCCTTCCACCCGGATGCGCCAGCCCGACGGGCGCAGTTCCCAGTCGGTGCGATCGATCCGGTCGCTGCAATACCAGTTGGCGCGGAAGCGCAGCATGGGTTGGCCATGGCGCATACCGGATATGGTGATGCGTTGGGCAGCGACCGTGCCCGCATCGATGGTTCCGGCGGCGATGGTGATGGCCTGGGTGGCCACGCCCATTTCGCCGATCGCATCCCATTGGTCGATGGCGATTCCGGCAGCGTCGGCCAGTTGGGCGAGCGATCCGGCGAAATCGCCCTTCACATGGTCGATCTGGCGTGGATCGAAGGCGCGTGGGGCGCGGCCGAAGCCCATCACGCCGAACAAGAGGTCGGGCGAGGCGCGGCTGGACAGATCGGCATATTCGTCGATCGTCAGGCGATCGAGCCGCCGCGAGAGCGAGAGGAGCGGGATGGGCAGCGCTTCGGTGATGAAACCGGGGCTGGAGCCAGTGCTGTAGATCGACGTGCCGCCCGCTTGGCAGGCGGCGTCTATTCTCTCGCGTGTGGCAGCGTCCATGGACGGGGGGTGGTGGAAGTCGCCGCGGGTCGTCACGACATTCTTGCCGGATGCCAGCAGGCGGCATAATTCGTCGATGTCGGTTCCCTGGCGCATGTAGAGGACGCAGTCAGCCTCCATTGCGACCAGATCATCGACCGACCTGGTGGCGATGATGCCGCAAGGGTCCAGCCCGGCGATCACGCCTGCATCCTGGCCCCGCTTGGCATCGGAACTGACCCACAGGCCGACGAGGTCGAGCGCGGGATGCTCGATCACGGTGCGGAGCGCGCGGGTGCCGACATTGCCGGTCGCCCATTGGATCACCCGATATCGTCTGTCGTTCATCGACTCTCCTCCGGGCATCATGGCCCGATATAGTTGATCATCCCCTGTTGCGGGTCGGGCGTGTCGGGGCGAAAGCGCACCGATCCGAACGGCCGTTCCAGCCGCCGCCGCACGCGCAAAACGTCCGGACTGTTATGGAAGGAACTGGCGTGGGACTGGATATCCTTGTCCGCTTGCGTGAAGCGCTCGCGCATGTGCAGATAATCGCCCCAGGTCGGGCATTGATAGCGTTCGGTCCATCGGGTGGGATCGGCAATGTCGCGCGCGATCGACCAGTTGAACCCGCCATTGCGCAGCCGGGTGTGCTGGACCTGCAACATCGCCCCATAAAATTCGCGCGCACGGGCAGGATCGACATCATAATCGATTTCTATGATGATCGGGCCGGATCGGCGGGTGAGCGCCATGCCGACCTCCGGCTCGTTATTGAGCAGGAAGGGTTCGACATCGGCTTCATTGGTGTCGGGCAAAGGCAGGAGCATGCCGATGAGCGGCAAGGCGGCGAGCGCCAGGCCCGACAGATAGAGCGCACCTTCGACCGAAATCTGCCCCGCGACCCAGCCCCAAAAGGCCGCGCCGATCGCAATGCCACCGGTCAGCGCCGAGGAGAAGAGCGAAAGCGCGCGCGCCGTCACCCAGCGGGGCGCGGCGAGTTGCACGGCGACGTTGAACAGCGCGATGGTCAGGATATTCGCGCCGCCCGCGATGAAAAGGGCAAAGCATGTGAGCGGCACCGATCGACTAAAGCCCACCAGGAGCAACGCCGCGCCGCTGATGACGGCCAGCAGGGTGACGGTGCGATGGGTGCCAAACCTCTCGCGGCAGGGACCGACGAGCAGCGCGCCGCCGACCGCGCCCACACCGCTGGCACCAAGCAGCAGGCCGAACGTGCTGGCGTCGCCACCTAGCAATTGCTTGGCGATCAAGGGGGCGAGCGCGGCGGCCGATGCGCCCGCCAGCCCGAAGAAAAAGGCGCGGGCCAGGACGGTACGGATCGGCACAGCGTGAAGCGCATAGCGTGCGCCCGACACGATCGCGCGGTGGATCTGTTCGGGCGGCAGGCGCGAGGAGACATGGCGGCGCTGCCACAGGTAGAAGGCGATGAACAAGGGCAGATAGCCGATCGCGTTGACGGCGAAGGCGGCATGGGCACCGGCCGCCAGCACGATGATGCCACCGATCGCCGGGCCGAAGCTGCGCGCGACATTATAGCTGATCGTGCCGAGCGCGATGGCGGCAGGCAAGTGATGCGGACCGACCTGCTCGCTGATCGAGGATTGCCAGGCGGGCGAATAAAGCGCGACCCCTGCCCCGATCAGGAAGCAGAAGGTCAGCAGCATCCAGGGCGAACTATAGCCCGCCCAGGCCAGCACCGTCAGAATGCAGGCGCAAACCATCGAGAAGGCAAGGCCAGCCATGGCAATCCGCCGTCGGTCGAACATGTCGGCCAAGGCACCCGCTGGCAGCGCAACCAGCATCAGGGGCAGCATCAATGCGCTCTGGACCAGCGCGACCATGCCGGGCGACGGGGTGAGCCGCGTCATTTCCCAGGCCGCGCCGACGCCCAGGATCAACTGGCCGAAATTGGAGAGCAGGCTGGCGGTCCAGATGCGGCGGAAGACCGGTTCGCGCAGGGGCGCAAAGCTGCCGCCGTCCTTTGCCATTCCGCAACTCTCCCTACTTCCTGTCCTTTGGCCGACCACCCTGCGCGCGGCCCGGCCGCAGCGTCCATCCCGGCCCACGATCAATCGCCCATGCGATTGGGGATGCGCGCGCATCCATGCGATAGCGCCATCAACAATATTGCAGGAGACGCGCCTTGGCAGAGGCCTTTATCATCGACGCCGTCCGCACGCCGCGCAGCTTCGGCAAGCTGGGCAAGGGTGCCCTGTCCCATCTGCATCCCCAGCACGTCGCGGCCACGGTGCTGCGTGCGATCCGCGATCGCAATGGCATCGACACGGCCGATGTCGACGACGTGATCTGGGGCACCAGCGCGCAGATGGGATTGCAGGGCGGCGACATGGGGCGGATGGCGGCGCTGGACGCGGGCTATGATGTGCGCGCGTCGGGCGTGACGCTCGACCGCTTCTGCGGCAGTGGCCTGACCGCCACCAATTTGGCCGCCGCGCAGATCATGGCCGGGATGGAAGATCTGGTCGTGGCGGGCGGGACCGAGATGATGTCGCACGTCATGTCCTATGGCCAGTCATTGCGCGAAGCAGGGGTGCCGTCGGTCGGCGGCCTTGGCACCGGCAATCTGCGCCTG
Organism: Sphingobium sp. ba1; assembly: GCF_000743655.1. Taxonomy (NCBI): domain Bacteria; kingdom Pseudomonadati; phylum Pseudomonadota; class Alphaproteobacteria; order Sphingomonadales; family Sphingobiaceae; genus Sphingobium; species Sphingobium sp. ba1. Next base: position 2,522,389 of record NZ_JPPQ01000069.1, on the reverse strand, counting down.
CAGGCCAAGCATCCCCAGTCGAACCAGGGCGTCGCCGCCGATGCCATTGCGGCGATGGAGGGCATTACGCGCGAGCAGCTCGATGCCTTTGGCGCGGAGAGCCAGCGGCGGGCGGGGATCGCGATCAAGGAAGGGCGATTTGCCCGATCGACCGTGCCGGTGGTGGATGATGATGGCGCGGTGATATTGGACCATGAGGAATATCCCCGGCCTGATACCACGGCCGAACAGCTGGCGCAGTTGAAGCCCGCCTTTGCGGCCTTTCTCGACATGCCCTCGCGCGCCGATGGCCCGACATTCCGCCAGTTGATCAACCAGACATATCCTGACCTGGCGATCACGCCACTGCACCATGCGGGCACATCGTCCGGCGTGGTCGATGGCGCGGCCGCCCTATTGCTGGCGTCGGCCGACTATGCGCAGCGCCATGGCCTGACGCCGCGCGCGCGGGTCGTTGCGACCGCCAATATGGGGGATTGCCCGACATTGATGTTGAACGGCCCGGTCCCGGCCGCGCGCAAGGTGCTGGCGAAAGCAGGGTTGCGGGTCGAGGATATCGACGTCTTCGAGGTCAACGAAGCCTTTGCGGTCGTGACCGAAAAGTTCATCCGCGATTTGGGGATCGACCGCGCGAAGCTCAATCCCAATGGCGGCGCGATTGCGCTTGGCCATCCGATCGGGGCGACCGGCGCGGTGCTGATCGGCACGGCATTGGACGAGTTGGAACGGACGGGCGGTCGCTATGGCCTGATCACCATGTGCGCGGCGGGCGGCATGGCTCCAGCGATCATCATCGAACGTGTCTGAGAGACAGGACATGGTGCCGACTTGTGCATTGCAGGATGAGCTTTCTTTCGTTTCGCCGCGGTGGCGCTATGGTGGCCAGGTGATGGCGAAACCGATCGATCAATTGCTGGCCGAAGACCCGACCGCGCTCAAGCGCAACGCATCGTTGAAGCTGACGGTGATCGCGCGGCAGTTGCGCGCGCATTTCGACCAGAGCGTGGTGCGGCTGGGCGTGACCCGGTCGCAATGGACGGTGATCGCCGTGGTCGCGCGGCATCCGGGTGCGACGCAACGAACGATCGCCAATATGCTGGAGATTGCCGAGGCGTCGGCCGGGCGATTGATCGACCGGCTCTGCGCCGACGGGCTGCTGGAACGGCGGGCCAAGGATGACGACCGGCGCGCGCATGCCGTGTTCCTGACCGAGGCAGGCCAGACGATCACGACTCAATTGGCGGGCATTGCCCGTGCCAATGAGGATGTCGCCTTTGCGCGCTTCGATGTGGACGACCTCAACCGGCTCAACATGCTGCTGGACATGATTTCCGAGAATATTGCCAAACCCTGATCACAGGCCAAGCGACAGACGCAAAAAGGCCCGCCTTCCGCATTGGAAGGCGGGCCTTTTTTGATGGGTCAGGCCGATCAGCGGGCGGTCAGCAGATCGCGCTTGGACAGTTTGGTGACGAGCTTGCCATCGGCGGCGGCGAGGCTGGCAGCGGGCACGACGACCATCTTGCCGTTGAGGATGATCTGCGCGGCGCCATCGGGCGCGACGCGGTAGACGGCAGCGAGACGGTCACCCGACGCGGTGTAGAGCATCTTGCCCTTATAGTCCGCCGCGCTGACGGCAGCGGAGGACGACAGTTGCACGGCTTCGGCAGCTGCGGCGGCCTGCGGCAGGGCGGAAGCGGCAAGGGTGAAGGCAAGAGCGATTTGGGCAAAAGCAGTCATGGCGAACCTCTGGGTTAGAAAAGAGAGTGATTCATTTAATACTAAGCTTAGTTAGTAATTCGCCAAAAACATGTCAACCTAGCTTAGTATTATTTTTTGCAAGTGCGAACGAACAAGGGCGCGCCATTGCCCGGCGCGCCCTTGTTCTTTGGTCATGATGCGAAGGAGAAGGCAGGTCAGTGCGGCGGGAAGCGGATCGCGCCGTCGATGCGGAAAGTTTGCGCGTTGATATAGCTGTTGCGGACCAATTCCATGGCGAGCGATGCGAACTCTTCCGGCAGCCCCAGGCGGCGGGGGAAGGGCACCGATTTTTCGAGATTTTCATACATGGGCGGGTTCATGTCCTTGAACCGCAGCATCGGCGGCGTCGCGAAGATGCCGGGCATGATCGCATTGACGCGAATGCCCAAGTCCATCAGGTCGCGCGCCATGGGGAGGACCATGCCGTTCACGCCGGCCTTCAGCGAGCCATAGGCGATCTGCCCCACCTGCCCGTCTTCGGCCGCCGCGCTGGATGTCAGGATGATGCTACCGCGCTCCTCGTCGGCCAGTGGATCGAGCGATGCCATGCCGAGCGCGGCGATGGAGGCCATGCGGTAGCTGGCGACCAGAATGCCTTGCGCGGACAGGGCATAATCCTCGGTCGAGAGGCGCTTGAAACCGCCATTATCCTTGTCCTTCGACACGGTCTTGCCGCCCTTCGACACCATGGCGCAATGGACGAGCAGCCGTTCCTGCCCCTGAGCGGCGCGGGCCTGGTCAAAGCCGGCGAGTGCGCTGTCTTCCGAGAGGATGTCAACCTTGCAGAAGGTCGCGCCGACGTCTGCGGCGATCGCTTCCCCCTGATCCTGGTTGATGTCGAAGATCGCGACCTTTGCGCCGTTGGCACGCAAGGCTTTCACCGTGGCAAGGCCAAGGCCTGACGCGCCGCCGGTGACGATGGCGGAGAGCGAGGAGTCGATCAGCATGGGAGTCCTTCCGGTGACGTTTGCGCCATACCTTCGGCCCGTAGCCCGTGCCGCTCAATCCCCCTGTTTTGCGGGGGTTCGCATATCGTGACGGCGTTGGTGGCCGCTGGGGCATCGTGCGAGCGATAGCCCGCATTCAACAGCCTGTCGGCTCTTGCGGCAATGGCCGCAGCTTCTAGGCTTTGCGGCAAGATACAGCGCTGCATCGTGCGGCGCATGAGGGGATTGGGGTAAGTTTATGACCCAGGTGATGAAGGGTGTGCGCGTGTTGGAAGTCGCGCAATTCACCTATGTACCGGCGGCGGGCGCGATCCTGGCCGACTGGGGCGCGGATGTCATCAAGATCGAGCATCCGGTACGCGGCGACACGCAGCGCGGATTTCTCAACATGGGCGGGGTGACGCTGGATCCGCTGCGCCACACGTTGTTCGAACATCCCAATCGCGGCAAGCGCAGCGTGGGGATCGACCTGTCCACGCCCGAAGGCCAGGAGGTTTTATATGAGCTGGCCAAGACGGCGGATGTCTTCCTGACCAACTATCTGCCGCAGGTACGCCAGAAAAACCGGTTCGATGTCGAGCATATCCGCGCCGTGAACCCCGATATCATCTATGCCCGTGGCAGCGCGCTGGGCGACAAGGGACCGGAGCGGCTGGTCGGCGGGTTCGACGGCACCTGCTTCTGGTCGCGCAGCGGCGTCGCCTATGCGATGACGCCTGAAGCCCTGCCGGGTCCGTTGACGCAGGGTATCCCGGCCTTTGGCGATTCGATCGGCGGCATGTTCATTGCAGGCGGCATTTCGGGCGCGCTGCTGCATCGCGAGCGCACGGGCGAGGCGACCGAGGTGGACGTATCGCTGCTGAGTGCCGCCTGGTGGGCGTCGGGCGCGCTGATATCGCAGGTGATGGAGACCGGGATCGAAACGCGCAATCCGATGCCGACATCGGGCGGGTCGCTGCGCAATCCGTTCATGGGCAATTTCCGCACGTCCGATGGCGGCACGATCAATCTGTGCATGGTCAGTCCAACCGGCCTGATCCGCGATACGTTCGAGCATGTCGGTGCGCCGGAAGCCGCGGACGATCCGCGCTTTAAAGACGTCTTGTCGCTGATCGAGAATGCGGGTGCGGCGAGCGACATATTGGTCAAGGCCTTTGCCCAGAAGCCCTTTGCCTATTGGCGCGCGCACCTCAAGACCATGAAGGGGCAATGGGCGCCGGTGCAGAGTTTCAGCGACCTGCTGACCGACGAACAGGCGCTGGCCAACGACATGATCATCGAGGTCGAGGGTGCCGATGGCAGCGGCAAGCCGCTGCGGCTGGTGCGCGGACCGGTGCAGTTCGATGGCAAGCCGCTGGAAACCACCCGCGCGCCACAGGCGTCGGAGCATACCGAAACGGTGCTGATGGAAATGGGCATCGAGTGGGACAAGATCGAACAGTGGAAAGCCAGCGGCGCGATCGCGTGAGGCTTGGAACAAAGGCGACCAGTGCAATGAAACCGGGAACGAAATTGAAGAGCGCGGCATGCGACACCGAAGTCATGGTGATCCGTTGCGGCGAGGGAGCCATCGAATGCGGCGGCGCGGCGATGGGCGAGGCGAAGCCGGAAGCGGTCGGCACGCCGTCGGCCGATTTCGCCGCTGGCACGTTGATGGGCAAACGCTATGTCGATGCGGCAGGGACGTTCGAATTGCTGTGCGTCAAGCCGGGCAAAGGATCGCTTTCGGTCGACGGCGTGGCCTTGCAGGTCAAGGACGCCAAGCCCCTGCCCGCGTCGGACTGAATGACAGACCGATGAACATCGCCCTCTTCCTGGAAATGACCGCCGACGCCGCACCCGACCGGATCGCTTTGGTGTGCGATGGCGCGCGCTGGACCTATGCTGACCTGCTGGCGGGCGCGCGCGGCGCGGCTGCGCTGATCCGGCAGAGCGAGGTCGCGCATGTCGCACTGCTCGACGAAAGCAGCGAGGCGGCGGTCATGGCGTTGTTCGGCGCGGCGCTGGCAGGCGTGCCTTATGTGCCGCTCAACTATCGGCTGGCGGATGCGGATCTGGGGGCGCTGCTGGCGCGGATCAGCCCGGCGTTGATCGTCGGGGATGGCGCGCGGGTGCGGCGGCTATGCCCGGATGCCGCCAATATCATTGTGTCGCGCGCGGATTTCGTCGCGCAGGCCCAAACACTGGCGGGCGATGCGCCGGTGGAAGCGGACGCGGGCGACGATGTCGCGATCCAGCTGTTCACCAGTGGCACGACCGCCGCGCCCAAGGCCGCGATTTTGCGTCATGCCAATCTGGTCTCCTATATCCTTGGCACGGTGGAGTTCGCCGCTGCGCCGGAAGAGGATGCCGCGCTGGTCAGCGTGCCGCCCTATCATATTGCGGGGATCGCGGCGTTGCTGAGTTCCATTTACGCGATGCGGCGAATCCTGATGCTGCCCGCCTTTGCACCCGACGCCTGGCTGAACCTCGCGGCGGTGGAGCGAGCGAGCAATGCGTTTGTCGTGCCGACCATGTTGGCGCGGATCATCGAGGCGATGGGCCAGATGGTCGCCAAGGGTGCGTCGCAGCCGGACCTGTCCGCGCTGCGGGCGATCGCCTATGGCGGTGGCAAGATGCCGACCGAGCTGATCCACCAGGCGCTCGACCTGTTTCCGACGACCGGCTTCACCAACGCCTATGGCCTGACCGAGACGAGTTCGACCGTCGCGCTGTTGGGACCGGATGAGCATCGCGCGGCCCATGGGTCGGACGATCCGGTGGTGCGGGCGCGGCTGGGATCGGTGGGGCGGCCGTTGCCGACCGTGGAGATCGAGATACGCGACGAGGATGGCCAAGTGCTGCCGCCGGGCGTGCCGGGCGAAATCTATGTGCGCGGCGAGCAGGTGTCGGGCGAATATCGCGAACGCAGCGCGCTTGACGCCGATGGTTGGTTTCCGACTCGTGACGCGGGCTATATCGATGCGGACGGCTATCTGTTCCTGTCGGGGCGCGCGGACGATGTGATCGTGCGGGGCGGCGAGAATATCTCGCCCGGCGAGATCGAGGATGTGGTGATGACCCATCCCGCCGTGGCCGAGGCGGCGGCGGTCGCCATTCCTTCGCACGAGTGGGGCGAAGCGGTGGGCCTGATCGTGGTGCCGCGCGCAGGGCATAGCGCGCCGGACGAGGACGAGCTGAAGCAGATGGTACGAGCGCGGCTGCGGTCATCGCGGGTACCAGAGCGGGTGCTGTTCACCGATGCCCTACCCTATAATGAGATGGGCAAGCTGCTGCGGCGGGAAATCAAGACGCTGTTTTCCCGCTGAAGCGCAACAAGCGGACAGCGAATCGGACAATGGTTACGGCTTTTTGCGCCGGGGTTGCTGTGCATTTTTCTTCGGAACCGAACGGTGACCGGCAGCTCCATTGCTCTGGAAACCTGTACGGAACGTCTATTTTTATAGTAATAATTCAGATGGTTGTGAGGATTTCTGGCTGCTTCCACCTGCCCAATTGGGCAAAATAAACGAGAGTATCTCATTTTTAATTGACAGGCCTGCCCCGGTAGTGAACAACTGTGTTCATAAACCGAAGGAGAGGACCATGGCTCAAATAGAGTCCAACAAGGCAAAGATCGCCAAGCGCGTCATCGAAGTGCTGGAATTCTTCGATGAAGATCATCCGCAGGCTACGGTGATGGACATCGTCCGTCGTTTCGACCGGCCTCAGTCCAGCACGTCGGAATTGCTGTCGAGCCTGGTTGACCTTGGCCTTTTGCACAAAGATCCCTGCTCGCGTTCCTATTCGCCCACGCCCCGCGCCGCGATGCTGGGGGCCGCCGTGCAGCCCAAGCTGGTGCGCGATGGCGTGCTGACCGGGCTGATCGATCGCCTGTCGGCGCAGACGGGCCTGGGCGTTGCGGTGTTCGGCATGGTGGGCCTGAAGGTCCAGGTGTTCAACTGGCGGGCCGGCACGCGCACCTTCCGCACCGCCGGAGCCGCCGGTTTCTGCGGCGGCCAGCAGGATCATCTGTCCGACAGCGCGGCGGGATGGCTGATGCTCTCGACCGTTCCGCAGCCGCGGCGCGACGGCATGATCCGCCGCCTGAATGCGGAAGCCACGCCCGATCGCAAGTTCATACCCGCCGACATGAGCGCACAGGTGCTGTCATGCCGGGAGCAGGGCTTTGCCAGTGGCAAGGTCGGCTTCGGGTCGATCGCGGATGTAACGGCCGTGCTGCTGCCCAACATGCCCGAAAGCCAGCCGCTGGCCATTGGTTTCGTCTACGAGCCATCGGACCAGATCGATGCCGACAGCCTGTTGCGGACACTGAATGAAGCGGTGCGTCGCTGCGTGGAGGAACCGGCGCCCGCGCCCGTTTCCCCGCTGTTCGATGGCAGCCGCCAGCCGATGGAGATGAAGCATGGCTGATGTGAAGGACAAGACCGACAGCGAAATGGCGCAGGCCGCCAAGAAATATTGGTCGGCCGAAGGCTATACCGAAGGCGGCGTGATCCGCGAGGTGGATTATGCCACACAATCGGGCGGGTTGGACCCATCGCTGGCTGGCATCAAGATCGTCGACACCGACACGCATATCACCGAAGCACCCGACCTGTTCACCTCGCGCGCGCCGGCCAAATATAAGGGCAAGGTGCCCTATGTGAAGCAGGACGCCGACGGCGTCGAACGCTGGTATGTCGGTGACCGCAATTTCGGATCGATGGGTGGCAACGTCATTCGCGCCGACAATAACAAGCTGTTGGGGCGGCTTGCTTTCCCCAAGCTGGAGCAGGCGCATCCGGGCGGCCACCTGATCAAGGAACGGTTGCAGGCGATGGACGATATGGGCGTCTATGCCCAGATCGGCTTCCAGAATTCGGGCGTGACCCAAGCCGGGTCGTTGATGTCGCTGGGTGACCCCGACCTCGCGCTCGCCATCGTGCAAATGTATAATGATGCATCGGCCGAATATCAGCAGGTGTCGGGCAACCGCATCTTCAACATGGGCCACCTGCCCTTCTGGGACCAGAAGGCGTTGGAGACCGAGGCGCGGCGTTGCTACGACATGGGGATCAAGGGCTTTGTCCTGCCCGATACGCCCGAACGTGTCGGCGTGCCGAGCTTCATGCACGATTATTGGACCCCGTTCCTGGAGATGTGCGAAGCGACCGGCATGCCGCTCAATTTCCACCTCAACAGTGCGGTCGACCCCAATACGCTGACCTGGGACGGGTTCGGCTTCGAGCAGACGCTGTCGGTGGTGGCGACGATGTTCTCGATCGGCAATGCCGCGACGCTGGGCAATTGGATGGTGTCGGGCCGGCTCGATCGCCATCCCAAGCTCAAGATCGGCCTTATCGAAAGCGGCATGGGCTGGCTGCCCTTCGCGATCGAGGCGCTGGAGCATCAGTTCAACGAGATGCTGCCGAGCAAGGCCAATATGCTGCATAAGCGGCCGTGGGAATATTTCCGCGACCATTTCTGGGTCACCTTCTGGTTCGAGAAGGTCGGTCCCAAGCTGCTGCTGGAAACCATCGGCGTGGACAAGGTGATGTTCGAAACCGATTTCCCGCATCCCACCTCGCTCTATCCCGGCGTGCAGGCGCATGTCATCGACGTGCTGGGCGGCTATGATTTCGAGGTCAAGAAGAAGGTCCTGCAGACCAACGCGACAGGCCTCTACAACCTGCCCTTCTGATAGCGAAGGGACGATATGGGGCGCGCCTTCCCTCTCCGGCGCGCCCCTTTTTTTCGTCTATCGCGGGTGGAAGGCGTGACCATCGAAATGGTCGAGCGGGGTCGGCGACGCACCGCTGAAATCGATGACCTGGCCGACGCGGCGGGCGTGAACGGCATTGTCCGGCTGGAAGGTGAAGCAGTTGGGCGGCACCTTCGTCGCGGTGGATTGCCGCTCCATAGGAATCAGGCGGCCATTGGCGAGGATCGTGCCCCATTGCAGCAGGCGGGCGGCTTCGCGCTGCGGGTCTTCGAGGCTGTCGATCCAGGGGCGCAATTTCAGGAGCGATTGGCCGGCGATGGCGGCCGGGGCTTCCAGGATATGCTGGCGATGCGTTAGCCTGAGCAGTAGCGCGCCGTCGCGCCGGATTTCCGCGACCGCCAGGCCATCGACGGGGTCGCAAGCGACGATGTCGTAGAGGATCGGTTCATCGTCCGCCGCATGGGCGGCGGCCAGTACGGCCAGATCGTGCAAATGGGTGCAATTGGCCTTTTTTTCTCCCCGCGCCGCGACATCCACCAGTGCGACACCGGTGAAGGTCGCGGCCAGCACAGCAGGCGCGCCGGGACAAGTGGTCCAGGGTACGCGCTCCATGAGGGAGTCGACGCCAGTGACGTGCGTGCCGTCATGGCGCAGGGTGACGGCCATGCAATGATAGTCATCCTCGACTGCGGCGATGACCGCCCCCTCAGAAGGCGTGACGCGGAAACGCCGCCGGAAGCCCGGCAGCGCGTCGAGCGTAGCACTGTCCATGACAGGCTAGTCCTTGGCCAGCAGCAGCGCCGCCGCCATGGGGCCGCCGCCTGACGTGGCGATGGCGACGCGGGGATCGCCGCCGATCTGGCGTGCGCCGCCCTCCCCACGCAATTGGACGACCGATTCATAGGCGAAGCCGAAGCCGTGGAGCCGGCCCCAGCCAAGCTGGCCGCCACCGGTATTCATCGGCAGCGCGCCATCACGGGCGATGCGGGTGCCGCCTTCGAGGAATTGACCGCCTTCGCCGATGGGACAAAAGCCCAGCCCTTCGAGCCAGGTGATGGGCTGGAAAGCGAAGCCGTCATAGAGCTGGACGGTATCGACATCGTCCACCGTGTAGTCCGTGTTCTTCCACAGGTCGCGCCCGGTGGCATAGGCGCCCGCCCATTCGGCCTGGTCCCAGCTATAGCGTTCGACCGAACCCGCGCTCGCGGCGATGCGGATGGGTGTCGCCTTCACGTCGCCAAGCGCGTCGCCCGCCGAGACGATCACCACGGTCGAGGCATCGGTGAAGCGGTCGCAATCATAGAGGCATAAGGGCGAACTGATCATCCGGGCGGACATATAATCGTCCATCGTTAGCGGCTTTTTGACCAGCGCGCGCGGGTTGAGCGTGGCATTGGCATGATCGTTCAAAGCAACCTGCGCCAATTGCTCGCGGGTGAGGCCATAGCGTTTCATATGGCGCATCGCGAACTGCGCGGTCCAGTTGGCGGCGGAGAAGGCACCGAAGGGCGAGACCCATTGGGAATTGCCCGACACATCCTTGCGCCGTTCCATCGGCGGGAACTCCTCCGGGCGGGCAAGCGCGGCGGCTTCATAAACGGTGCGGAAGCAGAGGACGTGGCGGGCGAGGCCTGCCTTCACCGCATTGGCGGCTTCGATGATGGCCCCCAATTGCGCGGTCGATTCCGCCGCACCGATATGCCAACGGGTTTTCAGCCCCAGCACTTCGATCAGGTCGTCCGAACTGACGGGCGAGAAGCCGAGGAAACTCGGCATCTTGCCGGGATAGGTGGCGACGCCATCGATCTGATCGAGCGTCAGCCCGGCGTCGGCGATGGCTTCGCGCACGGCATCGACCGTGAGCAGCAGCGGCGAGCGGGTCAGGCGCACCCCGACCTCCGACATGCCGATGCCGCTGATATAGGCTTCGCGTTGCGCCATGGTCAGGCGACCTTTTCGAACAGGGGGAACCAGATGCCGTCCTGTTCCTCGAACACGACCTGCACGCGATCATCGATATCGACCGCATCGACCGGGCTGCCGACGATATTGGTGGTGAGGTACACGCCGGGCGCATCGTCCAGCTTCACCCGCGCGATGACGAAGGGCACCTCCATATCCTTGGCCCAGGCCTGGTGATTGATAGTGTAGGTGTCGATGATGCCCGTGCCCGCCACCGCATGGGGCGCGACATTTTCCGACTGGCAATGGCGGCACAGCTCGCGTGGCGGATGGGTATAGTTGCCACAGTCACCGCATCGGGTGATGTGCAGCTTCCCCTCCGCCCCGCCAGTCCAGAAGGCGCGGTTGTCCCGGTCGAGACGCGGGCGCGAACGCTGCCAGGCCATGGATCAGACGTCCCAGACCAGGTGCATGCTTTCGATGCCGATGACATGGCCGCCATGGAAGACCGGCGGATGATCGGGATCGAGCCGGAATTCGGGCATGCGTGCCAACATTTCCTCATAGAGAACCTGCAGCTCGACACGCGCGAGATGCGAGCCGAGGCAGCGATGCGGGCCGACGCCAAAGGCGATGTGGACGTTGTTTTCGCGATCGAGATCATAGACGTCGGGCTGCGGAAATTCCTTTGCGTCTAGATCGGCGGCAGGCAGGAACAATTTGACCATGTCGCCGGGCATCATCTTGGCCCCGGACAGTTCGACGGGGCGCTTCACGACCCGCATCGGCACGGTGAAGGTGTAGCGGCGCAGCATTTCTTCAGCCGCTTCGGCGATCAGCTTGGGTTCGGCGCGCAGCTTGCGCTGAAGATCGGTGTCCACGGCCAGACCGCGCATGGCGAGGCCCATGCCGTTCATCACCGTGTCGAGCCCGGCAATGAAGAGCAGCACGCCGTAATTTTCCATGTCGGCGAGCGTCGTCGGCTGGCCATCAATTTCCAGCTTCCAGAGCATGGAGATGATGTCGTCGCGCGGATTGTCGCGCCGGTCCAGCAACGTGTCGCGCATGGCCGCCGCGATCGTTTGAAGGCGACGCATCGAGCCTTCGCGATCGCCGTCGATCGCTTCCATATGCTCCTTCACGATGGCGCGATATTCGGGCAGCCGATCGAGCGGCAGGCCGAGCATCTTGAGGAACACCTGTACCGGCAAAGGTTCAGCCACCGCGCTCATGAATTCGCAGCGGCCATCAGGCTTGATCGCCTCGATCAGGTCGCCGGCCAGCTCGCGGATGCTGTCGCGCAGCGCCGAGATGGTCTTGGGCGAAAAGACTTTTTGCAGCGGCTGGCGATATTTGGTGTGTTCGGGCGGATCGAGCGTGATCGGGATCGGCTGGGGAATATGCGGCGCGCCAGGCGGCAGCGAGGCGAGCATCGCCTTCATCTTGTCCTGCGGCACAAATTCGCTGGAGAAGGCTTCGGTATCGCGTGACGCCTCATAATTGGCGGCATGCGTCAATATCATCCAGCCGCCGCCATTGCGCGGGGTCCAGAATACCGGCGGCGCGTTGCGCAGCAGGTCCATGATGCGGACATGCGGATCGTCGAGCAGGCCGGGATCGGCATGGATGTCGAAATCATAGACTAGTGCGTCGGGCACATGGGCGGGTTTCGGTGCGGCGGGGCTGAGGGCGTGATCCATGCAAGTCTCCGGCAAATCTGTTTATCATTTATCCCGGTTTCGCGCGCATGGAGCATAAAGGCAAATGCGTCGCGCAGCCCCGGTCCATATACCGCTCCGACGATTGCTGGCTGGGACGCCTCCCTTGCGTATCGTGGCGGCGATTGAGCGGTTGGACATGTTGATCGGTCTCCCAATCTCCTTTCTAAGGAAGACAAGTATCGCTGGAGTGGCTGCATGAAGATCCGCATCGAAAAGGCCGGTTGCGTGGGCAATGCCCGCTGTGCCGCCGTGTCCGCAACCCTCTATCCGCTGGACGATGACGGCTATATCCAAACCGAGGGCTTCACTGTTCCCGAAGGCATGGAGAAGGCCGCCAGAAATGGCGCGAGGGCCTGCCCCGAACGCATTATCTTCGTTGAAGAAGAGGATGGCCGCATCAGCTGGCCCCCGGCGGCCAAGGCCTGACATTCCCATATAATCGGAGAGTATGATGAGCGACCTGTTGGGTTACAAAGGCAAGCGCGTGATCGTGACCGGCTGCTTTTCGGGCATGGGGGAAGCGACCGCGAAACTGTTGCTGAGCCTCGGCGCGGAGGTGCATGGGCTGGACTATAAGGACAGCGCGCTGCCGCTGGCGTCTTTCCACAATGTCGACCTGCGCGATCCGGCCTCGATCGACGCGGCGGTGGCAGGCATTGGCGGCAAGGTGGACGCGCTGTTCAACTGTGCGGGACTGCCGCAATCCTTTCCAGCGATGGACGTGATGAAGGTGAACTTCATCGGCCTGCGTCATTTGACCGAGCAGGTCTTGCCGCTGATGGGACCGGGTGGCGCGATCGTCAGCATCGCGTCCACCGGCGGGATGGGGTGGAGCCGCCGGATTCCGACCAATATGGAATTCGTCACCACCAAGGGGTTCGACGCGGCGATCGCCTGGTGCGAGTCCAATATGGACACGGTCAAGGAGGGCTACAGCTTCTCCAAGGAGAATGTGATCGTGTGGACCCAGTATATGGGCGCGCATTTGATCAAACAGGGTATCCGCATCAACTGCACCCTGCCCTCCCCCACCCAGACGCCGATGATGGCGGCGTTCGAGGCGACGTCGGGCAAGGATGTGG
>NZ_JPPQ01000069.1:2496256-2509262 GCF_000743655.1 Sphingobium sp. ba1 | reverse complement strand
CCGCCCGCAGCAGGACTATCCCGCCGCTACCGTGGTCGAATATTGCTCCGCCGTTCTCACTCCAAAGGCTTCCTCGAGCAGACTGCACCAAAGATGCGGAAGAACCCCTGATCGTCGCGCAACACAAATTTGACGAACTTCTGAATCGGGCTCTGAAACGGACCTGGCGTTGCTATTGGATAGGGAAATCCAGGCCGTTGCTGATCGCTTCAACGGTACACCTCACAAGCCCCTGAACTATCGCCGCAGCAAATAGGGGTAATTCTTGTGTCCGGGCGCTGGCCCTTCGACAAGTTTGTCTGTGGAAAATGGTGTATTCACGAGGTGCCTGAGCGGGGTGGCCACCCCGCTCAGGCGGCGGATGTGAAGCCGTTCGACAGGCTGACGACCGATCGCAATGCCCTCCTGCCGGAGAAGATCGCGCAGCATCCGACCGCCGGCGAATGGGAACTCCATATGCAGCTCGTCGATCCGCCGCATGATGGCCAGATCGTTAGCCGACACCGGCTTGGGCAGGTAATAAATGCGGCCGCGACTGATCTCCAGCTCCCGGGCCTGCCGTCCTAACGGCAAAGCGTGCGAACGATCGATCATCGCTTTGTGCTCGGCAATAGTCCCGCCTTCCCGAGCCCCTGACAAAAAATTGTTCACCAGCGTCAGTTCGCCAATCTTGGCGTGGAGCGTCTTCAGGTCAATCGTCGACTCCATCTCCTCGCTCCGCGTCTCACTGCCAAATACACCGGCAGCCCCTTCCAGAAGCTGACCACGCCACTGCGTGATCTGATTAGGGTGAACGTCAAACTGCTGCGCCAGTTCAGGCAGCGTCTTTCGCCCTTAACGGCGGCCAATGCCACCTTTGCCTTGAAAGCTGGGCTGTGCTTCTGGCGGGGTCGTTTGCTCATCTCTACTCCTGTCACGCGGCCCCCATGGCCGCCAGGCAGAAAATCCACTTATCGCACTGTGCAGTTTTGTTCGGCCACCTCTATCCGATCAAAATGGCCTTTTCCAAACTCAAGGCAATCCTGCGCAAGGCTGCCGCACGAACTGTTGCCGACCTGTGGGATGCGATCCGCGACGTCCTGCCGCGCTTCACCCCAATGGAATGCGCCAACTACTTCTCTACCGCCGGATATGAACAAGAGTGATCGGATTCTGCTCTAGCGCTGTTCGCGAGGCGACTGAGCGCCCAATGTCTAGACTGCTCTCCCCTGAGCAAATATTCCGGCGGGCGTCTCGACGGCACCGCTGGGCGTAGGGCTGAACGGAAAAGTTCTCCAGCGACGCGTCATAAGCCTTATCAGATTTGCAAGGTTTGACGCCAACGATACCGCATCTGTTCCCAACGCGAAAAGAGCTCCAACGATCAAATTATGGGCGAGCCAAAATGGAGCCCCCACGAGGAACAGACCCTTCATACGCGTCGTCGATGTCTGCAAGCGGGCCAGACTACCCAGCGAACTACCGGTCAACGCCAGCGCGGATGGTATTCCGTGCCATGTTATGACCGATAGGAAGGACAACACAATGAGGCTGGCGCCATAGAGTCGCACGACGACATAGCGGTCACGCACCGATGCCGAGACGAGGAGTTGCGCGCAAGAAATGAGGCATGCCACCGCCGCAGTGGGCGATCCCAACATTAAAAAATACACCGCAAACGCGGCAGCACCCACGCTCTGAATTTTTACGACTGTCCTGTAGTCGCTGAAGAACGGCCAGATAATGACGCAAAAAAGCGCCACGCAACCGAAGGCGGTGGCAATCACGACTGCCACCGCTCGGTTCTTCCAATTTTGATCTGCGTTTCGCGCTCAACCTGTGATTTTCTCATGGCTGAAGCGTGAAGGAACGAGGTTAATTAGCCTTTAATGGGCCTTATAAAATCCCCTCCTTAAGGCTTCTTTTGGATCGCTGTCACCTCACCGGCGCTGCCCACAAGCGTGACATCAAAATCGACCTTGTCGCCCACCTTCGCCGCGTCGGTGATGGCGGACGCGGCCTTGAACGCCATCGTCATCGCTGGCCACTTAGCTTCGGGGATGGGGCCATGGTTGAGGGTGATCGTGCCGGCAGCCTTGTCGATGGCGGTGACCGTGCCATGACCCTTGGCCATGATCGACGCGGGGGCCGCCGGCGCCATCGCCATGTTCCCCATGTCTCCACTCATGGCTGCAGCAGGGGCCGCCTGATTGGTCTCGACCGCAACGGGTGTTTCCGCCTTCTTGCCGCAAGCGGCAGTCAAGGCGGCCAGGCCGAGGGCAATAGTCAGTCGTGCATGCTTCATGGTTTTCTCCGTCTTTATATAAGGGGTTGAGATGTGGGCTTGCTCTTTGGCCGCCGGAGCAAAAGATAGGCGGCAGGAAGCACGAACATGGACAGCAGGGGCGCGGTGAGCATGCCGCCGATCATCGGCGCCGCGATCCGGCTCATCACCTCCGAGCCGGCGCCCGAGCCGAGCAGGATCGGCAACAGACCGGCGAGGATCACCGCGACCGTCATCGCCTTGGGCCGTACGCGAAGCAGTGCACCCTCACGCACCGCGGCCTCTACCTCGGCTGCATCCGGATCGGCGACCCGCTCCTCAAGCGCGTTCTTCAGATAGATCAGCATCACCACGCCGAACTCCGCCGAAACGCCGGCGAGCGCGATAAACCCGACGCCGGTCGCGACCGATTGGTTGAAACCTAGGAAATAGAGAATCCAGATGCCACCTGTGAGCGCAAACGGCAGCGTGCCCATGATCAGCGCGGCTTCATCGAACCGGCCGAAGATCATGTAGAGCAGCACAAAGATGATCAGCAGGGTCGCGGGCACAACCAGCTTCAGCTTGTCGACCGCACGCTCGAGATATTCGAACTGGCCGGAATAGGCGATGCTGACGCCCGGCGAGAGCTTGACCTGCTTCGCCACCGCGCGCTGGAGATCGCCGACGACCGAGGCTAGATCGCGGCCGCGGACATCGACATAGACCCAGGTCGAGGGCCGCGCATTTTCGGTCTTGAGCATCGGCGGCCCTTCAGCGATCGATATGTTCGCAACCGTGCCGAGCGTGATCTGCTGCCCCGATGGCGTCAGGACCGGAAGCGTGCGTAGGCCTTCCAGGCTGTCGCGCACCTCGCGCGGGTAGCGCACGCTAATCGGGTAGCGGGCTAGGCCTTCGACCGTTTCGCCGATCGTCTCGCCGCCGATCGCGCCCGAGACGATTCCCTGCACATCGGTGATGTTGAGCCCGAACCGGGCAGCAGCGGCACGGTCGATATCGACATCGACATAGCGCCCACCGGTCAGCCGCTCGGCCAGCGCCGAACTGACGCCGGGCACGGTCTTCGCCACCGTCTCGACATCATGGGCGATCCGGTCGAGCTGGACGAGATCGGACCCCGACACCTTGACCCCGATCGGGCTCTTGATGCCGGTCGCCAGCATATCGATGCGGTTGCGGATCGGCGGCACCCAGACATTGGCGAGGCCGGGGAGCCTCACCGTGCGATCCAGCTCATCGACCAGTTTCTCCGGCGTCATCCCCGGCCGCCACTGGTCGCGTGGTTTGAACTGGATCGTGGTCTCGAACATTTCGAGCGGGGCCGGATCGGTGGCGGTCTCGGCGCGACCGGCCTTGCCGAACACGCTCTCAACTTCGGGCACGGTCTTGATCAGCCGGTCGGTTTGCTGGAGCAACTGCGCGGCTTTCGCGGCCGACAACCCGGGCAGTGCCGAGGGCATGTAGAGCAGGTCGCCTTCGTCCATATTCGGCATGAACTCGCCGCCGAGGCGGGTGAGCGGCCAGGCCGTGGTCGCAAAGACCAGCGCCGCGATCAGGAGCACTGTCTTCGGTCGCCGCATCGTCCAGTCGATCGCAGGCCGGTAGATATTGGTGAGCCAGCGGTTGACCGGGTTGGATTGCTCGGGCGGGATCTTCCCGCGGATCAGCAGACCCATCAGGATCGGCACCAAGGTCACCGATAGGATCGCCGCCGACGCCATCGCGTAGGTCTTGGTGAAAGCGAGCGGCGCGAACAGCCGCCCTTCCTGTCCTTCGAGTGTAAACACGGGAATGAAGGAGAGCGTGATGATCAGCAGGCTGAAGAACAGGGCGGGGCCAACCTCTGCGGCGGCTTCGGTGATGACAATCCAGCGCATCTCGCCCTCGAGATGCTTGCCCGGATGATCCTGTTCCCAATGCTCGATCTTCTTGTGGGCATTCTCGATCATGACGACGGCCGCATCGACCATCGCGCCGATCGCGATGGCGATGCCGCCCAAGGACATGATGTTGGCATTCACCCCCTCGAACCGCATCACGACGAACGCCGCCAGCACCCCCAGCGGAAGGGTGAGGATCGCGACCAGCGCTGAACGGACGTGCCAGAGGAACAGGCCGCAGACGATCGCGACGACGATGAACTCTTCGACCAGCTTGTGGGTGAGATTCTCGACTGCGCGATCAATGAGCTGCGAACGATCATAGACCGTCACCACCTCGACGCCGGGTGGCAGGCTCTTTTTCAGTTCGGTGAGCTTGTCCTTGACTGCGGCGATCGTTTCGCGCGCGTTCTTGCCCGAACGCAGGATGACCACGCCACCGGCGACCTCCCCTTCGCCGTTCAGCTCGGCGATGCCGCGTCGCATCTCGGGGCCGATCTGGATGGTGGCGACGTCGCCCAACCGCACGGGCACACCACCGGCGCCGGTCCTGAGCGGAATCGCCCGGAAATCGTCGAGCGTCTTCAGATAGCCCGAGGCGCGAACCATATATTCGGCTTCGGCCATCTCCAGCACCGAGCCGCCCGCTTCCTGATTGCCTTGGCTGATCGCCTGGACCGCTTGCTGATGGGTGATCCCATAAGCGGCCAGCTTCACCGGATCGAGCAGCACCTGATACTGCTTGACCATGCCGCCCATGCTGGCCACCTCAGCGACGCCGGTCACGGTCTTCAGCTCGTAGCGCAGGAACCAGTCCTGAATCCCGCGGAGCTGCGACAGGTCGTGGCGGCCGGTGCGGTCGACCAGCGCATATTCATAGACCCAGCCAACCCCGGTGGCGTCCGGCCCGAGCGCGCTGCGGGCGCTTGTCGGCAGTCGTCCCTGCACCTGATTGAGATATTCGAGCACCCTGCTGC
Source organism: Sphingobium sp. ba1 (assembly GCF_000743655.1). Classification (NCBI taxonomy): domain Bacteria; kingdom Pseudomonadati; phylum Pseudomonadota; class Alphaproteobacteria; order Sphingomonadales; family Sphingobiaceae; genus Sphingobium; species Sphingobium sp. ba1. The sequence goes on along the minus strand of NZ_JPPQ01000069.1, from coordinate 2,504,142 downwards.
GCGCCCAGTAGAGATCGGTGCCGTCCTCGAAGATAACATAGACAAAGCTGTCGCCGAAGAAGGAATAGCCGCGCACCGTCTTCGCGCCGGGAACCGACAACATGGTGGTGGTGAGCGGATAGGTGACCTGATTCTCGACGATCTGCGGCGCTTGGCCGGGGTAGCTGGTGCGGATGATGACCTGCGTGTCGGAGAGATCGGGGAGCGCGTCGATCGCGGTCGATCGCACCGCCCAGACGCCCACGCCAATGAGCGCCAGTACGCCGATCAGAACGAAGAAGCGGTTCCTGACCGACCAGCGGATGAGATGGGCGATCACTGGCCAGCTACCTGCGCCATGCGACGCACCGTCGGCCCAGCCGGAGGTTGATCGAATGCGAAACGGACCCGATCGCCAGTCTTAAGGCCGCGCGCGACCTTAGGATCGGGAAGCTGGAAGGTCATCGTCATCGCCGGCCAGCCGATAGCCGGCACCGGCTCGTGACTCAGTGTTACCGTATTGGCGGTTATCTGCTCGATCTTGCCGACAGTCTCGTAGAGTCTGCCGGTAACGGCGGGTTTGGCGGCTATGGGCGCGCCACCCCCGATCGGCCGCGCCTGGACTCCGGACAGGCTCGCCTCGGAGTCTATCAGGAACTGGCCCGACGCCACGATCTTCTCACCCTCGCCCAGGCCCGCCAGGATCTCAATCTGGCCCCCGGATTCCCGCCCGGTCTGGACCTCAGCCGGCCGATAGCGGCCCTTGTCGAGCGCGAGCATCACCAATGTCCGCTTGCCGGTACGGATCAGCGCCTCGGAGGGCACCAGCAGCGCCGGTTGCGTGGCTCCGCCAAACGACACGGTGGCGAACATGCCGGGACGCAGGCGTCCGCTGCGGTTGGGCAACTCAATCCGGACGGTCAGCGTCCGGCTGTCGGCTTGCGTCTGCGGCAGGATCGCTGAAACGCGGCCCGACAAGATCTCGCCGGGAAATGCCGCGAGCGTCGCCCGCACGGTTTGCCCGGGTTTGAGCGGTCCGGCGATCGCCTCGGGCACGGCGGCATTGAGCCAGACAGTGCCGAGACCATTCACCTCTGCGAGCGTCTGTCCTGCCGTCAGTGTCATGCCGGCCCGCACGTCCAATGTTTTGACCACGCCGCCGATCGGCGTGGAGATCGTGATGACATTGTGCGGACGGTCGCCGCGCTCGACCGACGCGATGGTGCCAGACGGCATGCCAAGCAGCATGAGTCGCTGGCGGGCCGCCTGGGTCAATGCTGCGTTGCCGGTGCGGCGCACCGCGAGAAACTCGGCCTGCGCCCCGCCCCACTCCGGCACCAGGATATCGGCGAGCGGCGCCCCCGCGCCGACCACGTCACCCGGCGCGCGACCATAGACTCGCTGCACGAAGCCCCCGGCACGTGCCTGGACGATCGCGACATCGCGCTGGTTGAAGTCGATTGTACCGGTCGCGGTGAGGCTGCTAGCCAGCTCGCCGCGTTGCACCGTGGCGATCCGCAGACCGAGCGCCTGCGAGGCGGAAGCGTCGACCGAAATGCCCGGCACCTGCGCGCTTGCTCCGCCCTCGTCCGCATACCGAGGGATCGTCTGCATCCCCATGGATGAGAGACCGGGACCCTCATGGTGCTCGGCCGGTATCATCGGATCGTACCAATAAAGAATTTTGCGCGCTGCCGGCTTTACGGCCCCACCATCTTTTGTGCCCTGGAAGCCCGCCAGAGCGAACCCGAGACCGCCGGCAGCAAGCGCAAGAGCAGCAGCTGCGCCAAAGAGCCACCCGCGGGCTATCATAACCTGGCTCATCGATTTTCGCTCCGGTAGGTGAGTGTCAGCCGCGCACCGTCCGCGGTGACCAGGGCTTCACGATCAAGAGTCGTGATGGTGGCATCGGCCAGCGCGGCATAGGCGTCGGCGATATCGACGAGACTGGCACGACCAGCCGCATAACTGGCGGTTTCCAATTTCACGCGCTGCTCAGCGAGCGGTTGCAGTGTGCTCTGCGCACGCATCCATTGCTCATGGTGCATGACATGGTCGGCGATATCCGCATCAAGGTCGGCGGCGAGCGCGCGCCGCGAGGCCTCGCGTTCAGCCAGCACTCGTCCGGCATTTGCCTGGGCTGCCGCGATCCCGGCACTCTGGCGACTGCGCGTGAAGAACGGCAGGCTGACTGTCACACCGGCCGAGACATAGTCGCCGAACCGGGGATCGCGGCGCTGGTAGGCCAGGTTGACACCAAAATCGGAACGCCGGCCGGCATCGGCTACGCGCACATCGGCATCCGCCTGCCCGGCCTGGGCATCGATCATCTGGATGGTGGGGTGGCGGTCGAGTCCTGCGCGCAGACCCGCTGCGTCGACCGCAAAATCGGGGATCGGTCCGGCGATCTCCGGCGCGGGGTCTCCGGTCCAGCGGGTTAGCGTCGCGCGTGCCCGCGCCACGTTCGAGACGAGTTCACTGCGGCGATCCTGCATCGCGGCGACGGCTTGGCGCCCTGCAAGGGTCTGCGCCGGGCGCGCGCCTCCCGATGCGACCGCACCTGGCGTCGTTCCCACCACACGCTCGAGATCGGACAGAATATCGTCGAGCACGGCGAGCCTGCGCTCGGCATAGGCCAGGTTGATCCAGGCTAGCGCGGTGCCAACCTCGACCGTGCGCGCCTCGACTGCGGTATCAGCCTCGGCCGCCTTTATGTCGCTGTCGGCGCGCGCCCGTTGCGCATGGCGCTTGGCGAGATTGGGAATGTCCTGGGACACGCCGACCCGCGCCATGCTGAAATTGTCGCGCTGCGGCTCAAACGCGAGCGGTCCCGATATCGGGAAACTGTCGATCCCAACCGCAAGTGTCGGATCGGGCAGGGCGCCGGCCGCGCGGCGCGCGGAACGGGCGGCATCGGCACCAAGAGCCTTCGCCTTGAGCGACGGCGCTTCCTGTCGGGCGCGCTGGAGGGCCGCGTCGAAGGTGAGCGGCCCGGCGAAGGCAATGCCGGGGATTGCCGCTAACAGCGGCATACACAAAAACAATCGCATGGAGATCTCCTGATCGGAGGTTCAGGCAAGCATGGCACACGATACCAGGCATGTCAGTGGCGGCAGGAAGGGGCGTCCCGCCGCCACTGCTGGCCTAGCCGTCTATGCGACCTGAAGCGGCCAGAACCTGCTGCTAGCCTGCCGAGGCGCCGGACGGAGACATCATGCCATGCATTTCCTTCATGCAATCCGCGGCGCTCATCTTCATCATGTTGCAGTTGCAGTTTGCCATCTGGGCGTGGTCTGGAACCCACACTCGCTTGGACGTTTGCAGAGGTGCGCGGGGGCCATATTGTGGCGCCGCGCGCCACTCGTAATGACCCGCGCTGGCGGCGCTGTCCTGCGCGAACGCGGGCGCAAAAGTGAAAGCAGAGGCGGAAGCCGCAACGATGGCAGCGGCGATTTTGAGCGTTTTCATGTTACAAATCCTTGGCAAATAATCGTTGGATAGCCGCAGGTCTGCCGGGGGTCTGTTTGCGCTCAGGGCGCACGGAAACCGCCAGCCTACGGCTGTGGTCGATCAGCCAAGGATAGTCGGTGGTTCAGGCTCGGGGGTCAGATCACTGCCATGCAGGATCGATGTCGTAGTCCAGAATGCCATAGCTTCGTGAGCCACGGGCGATGCCGGGACCGGCGGCGCGTCGCGCAGAACCATCGGAACCACGCAGCCCATTGATGCGATGCAGTCGAGCGTCAGCCCCTTGCAGGGCTTGCCCGAGGGCTGTTGTTCCTGAGCCATCGCATTCATGCAGTCTGCACTCATCCCCGACATCGCCATCGGCGCGGAGACCGAAGCCGGGATAGACGCATAGGCTGTCGCCTGGCCCATCAGACCAAGCAAAGCTCCCAGCAGGAGAAAGAGAGGCAGCATCCGTTTCACAACTGTTACTTCTTACACCCGTCCTTATCTTAGAGCAACGACATCATCGTCCGCCATGACGCGCAAAGACATGCTGTCCGCCTGGACCGAAGGCGATCACATTATAGGTGTCGGCGCGTTGTCCTGGAACTTCCATCCCTGGCGAGCCCATCGGCATCCCGGCAACCGCTAGTCCACGCACGCCGTGCGGCTTCTGAGCCAGCAGACGCTTCATGTCGGCGATCGGGACATGACCCTCCAATGCCATGCCGTCTACAATCGCTGTATGGCAGGACGACAGGCCCGAAGGAACGCCTTGGGTCCGCTGGAAGCCGGAGCGCTGGCGATCGTCGATGATCGTTACCTGACGTCCGAATTGCTTACGCACCTGCGCCGCCCACTGCGCGCAGCAGCCACAGCCCGGATCGCGGTGGACCACGATAGGCGTCGCCGCCGCGCTGGCGACCGAAACCGATGCAAGGACCAACGATAATGCGGCTTTGAGTTTCATATCGTCCTTCACCGCACCCATTCTTCAAGGCTACTGTTCATATTACGCGCGACCGCCGCCGACCCCTCAAAAAATTGCAGACGGTCGCTAGCTTACCGTAGCGATCACGAACCGACATTCGTCGATGAGCAACCCAGGGCCGTTGCAGACCTCTCGCACTCGCGTCGATGATGCAGTCGAAAGCCATTATTGCACCCGAGTAGGGCCGCATTTCGCATCTCGGCGACCCGATCGCACGGCCATAAGTTGGCTATTTCGAGTCCCGCCTTCCCGACAGGCGTGACGTATCCTTTCCTGTTCGATTCCACATCACGCAGAGCGACTTCAAATCACATACTTGTCCCAGCTCGCATAATGTTCAGCGCTGCGCTTGCCGCGGGGAAGGCTGAGACCGGCGAGGGCGAGCCCTATGACCACCGAAACGATCGTGCCGAGGTGGCCGGCCCCCGTCAGCAGGAACGGGGCAGCAACCAGCCAGGCGCCGAGCGCGCTATTGATGAAGCGCACGGCGCGGGCAACTTCGGCGGTGGCGATGATCGCGACGGTGATGACCAGGGCACCAATCACATGGTCGCTGTTCGCCATGGCGCCCTCATTGCCCAGTGTCACCCGCGTGAGCATGAGGAATGCGCCGAGCGCGATACTGACCGCCAGCGTCCACGGCAGGGTCAGCCCCCGCTTTGCATCGGCCCAAAATGCGGCAGGCGACGACATCACGTCGGACGCGTCCTCACTGCCGGCCTCGATCGCGTCGCCCTGGAAGAAGGTGCGGATCAGCGGCTTGCCGCGGCATTTCGCCCACACAAGGAACTGACCCATGGCGATGACCTCGTCCAGCGCGAAAGGAATCATGATCAGCATGGCAAGGGCGGCGATCAGCGCCAGCGTGCTCCAGGTGCCGATGACGATGGGCTGGCTGATGATGAAATAGATGCTGACCACGCCGAGCGGAATGACCAGGATGCCGAAGAAGGTCACCATCCACGGCATCGTGCGCCAGCGGTCGCGGGTGCCCATCACCGCCATCAGGATCTCGAGCACATAGCTCACCGTGCCGAGACCGCCGTCGGGAATCGGCCACGCCTTTGACATGTTAGACGTGATGATCTCCTCGGTACCGTTGCGCGGGTCGCTCAGCGAGCCGGCAAAGAAGGGTTCCCAGACGCTATCGATGTGGCCCAATTGGTATGCCGTCAGGATGCGCGAGGTAAGAAGACCTATCAGACCCATCACGACGATCGGCAGCCGCTGGGCATCGGTAGACGGGGAATAGGTCCAACCGGGTGGGATGTTCTTGGGGTCCATCATCCCTGCCATGCTCATGCCCGGCATCATCGGCACGAGCACCGACAGCGCGATGACGGCCGAGCCGATGAGCAAATCGTTGTTGTACTGCGCCGCGCTCGGGCTCCAGAAGATCAACGGCGCGAACAGCAACCAGATGCCGACGAATGCGACAGCCCATTGAGCCCACGTCTTGGTGCGTGGTACGAGCGACAGCGCACCGAACAGCGCAATGGCAAGCCCGCTGACGAGATCGCTGATGGACAGTGCGCTCGCCCGCCACTCGATCGACGGCAGCCCGCGATCGACGGTCACGAAGCGCGCGGCCTCGCTGACGCTCTGCGTCGTCATAGAGTCGTAGATGAGCGGGCTCGACGCGAGCCACAGGCCGAGACCGACGTTGGCGTAAAGCGCCCAGCGCGCACGGCGCTCGTCGCGGTCCATCATTGCCATGTGATCGCCATGTGCACCGTGGCTGGGCGTCGCCATGTCCCCATCCCCGGGCGCGTGCCCCATAGCGGCATGGTCCATGTTCCCATGGTCCTCAGCTTCGGGCTCCATGCCGGGCATCGCGCTGGCTGCCGTTTCAGGCGGGTTATGGTCCAACTCGGCCGGCTTCGGATCGGACTTGTCGTTCCAGGCGACGAGGTTCTCGTTGAGCTTGTTGTTCCGGTACCAGGCGCGCGGGTGGCGCTTCAATGCCGCAACGATCGTCGGAAGCGTTTCGCGAAGACTGTGCTTCGGCTCCCACCCGAGCAGCGACCGGGCGCGCGAGATGTCGAGGATGTAGTGGTCGTTGCTGCTATCGATCATCCATGGCTGGATGAAGTCGTCATCGCCGAGTGCCTCGCTCTGAAGAACGATGCCAGCCTTCGCGAGCGGCTGCGGGATGCGGATTGTCTTCCAGCCCTCGCCGTGGAGCGCCTCGCCGACGATATTCTGGATTTCGGCGTAGCCGGGGGCATCGGGTTCGCCGATGAGCAGGGGCAGTTCAGACGGAAGATCGTGCCGCCGATCGACCAGGCGCACCACGGCTTCGGCCAGGTCATCGCGGTGCACCGATGATTGCGCCGCGCACAGCATGCCAGGATAGAAATGCGAGATCAGGCGGTGCTCGTAGATCTGCGATATCTGCTGTGCGAGGAACGCAGAGCGCCCATCGTCGTCGTAAACTCCGGCGGGTCGCAGGTAGACGACGGGTATCCGTCCGTGACGCTCGTTCAGCAGCGCCTCTGTGTCGACTTTGGACTGCGGGTACGCCCAGGAGGCACCGATCGGCGATTCCTCGTTGATGCGCTCCTGCGGAGTGGCGGTCGGTTTATGGACCAGCATCGTGCTGGCGAAGACGAATTGCTCGACATCGAACGACTGGAGTCCGTCGATCAGCCGCCGGGTGCCCTGGACGGTGACCTTGTCGTAGAGCGGATTGGGATCGCCAGAAATGTCATAATAGGCGGCGAGGTGAATCACCGAAGCGATGCGGTTGCCGTATCGCGCGCGAACCTCCTCGAGCGCAGCGTGAACCGCTTCATCCGAGCCGACATCAATGTCGATAGCGGCGGCGGGCGGTGGTGGCTCGGGCGGACCGGCGCGATCGAGACCGACGACCGTGTAGCGCTCGCCGAGCCGGGCGATCAGGGCCGCGGCGATAAAACCGCTCGCTCCGGTGACGAGGACGATCTCAGAAGCGCCTTTGGCGCCACTCGGACCGCTGCGCTCGATGTCGGTCATAAGTACACTATCCTGGCTCTTTCGCGGAGAGCGCCGATCGCTGGGGCGTTTGAGCAAGATCGCGCATGACGAAGCCTTTCCGGCAGTACCCGATCATATGCCATCCTGTTTTACTTCGAAGAACCGACCTCAGGAAATCGGCTTTCGAGTATCTATACCGGTGCTTTCATCGGTTTGCGGGGGCGGTGGCGACGCACCGCGATCGCGATACGAGGGCAGGTCCGGAGCACCCTCCGGCGCCGGGTTAGCCTGCAGGCGCGCGATCATCTGTTTCATCTGAGCGATCTCGCGCACCTGCGCATCGATGATGCCGTCGGCCATTTTCCTGACTTCCGGATCCTTGATGTGCGCGCGCTCGCTGGTCATGATCGCGATCGAGTGGTGCGGGATCATCGCCTTCATGTAGGAGACGTCATCGACCGTTTCCTGGCTCCGCACCAACCAGAGCGCTAAACCAAAAATGACGGCACTG
>NZ_JPPQ01000069.1:2485629-2496246 GCF_000743655.1 Sphingobium sp. ba1 | reverse complement strand
GCTGGGATGGCCGCCGCCACTGGCGGGGCGACCGGGGCTATTACCGGGCCGCCTATCGCCCGCGTTGCTGGACGCAATGGCGCTATGACTATTATCGCGATCGCAACGTCCGCGTCCGCGTCTGTCGTTGACGGGCCTGCCCCAGCCCGTCGATCAGGCTGATCGGCGGGTTGGGGCAGTTGACGGGTTGGCGGGCAAAAGGCTAGGCGCAGCCCAGCCAATTCCAAGGAACCGCATCATGAGCGATACGCCCCCCGACCATCTGTCCACCAATCCCAAAAGCCCCCATTTCAACATGGAGGTGCTGCAGCGTGGCATCGGCATCCGGTTCAAGGGTCGCGAGCGCAAGGATGTCGAGGAATATTCGATTTCCGAAGGCTGGATTCGCGTCGCGGCAGGCAAGACCCGCGATCGCCACGGCAATCCGCTGACGATCAAGCTGACCGGGCCGGTCGAAGCCTGGTTCGAAAATCCGGCCGAAGGCGCCGACGAAGACAAACCTGCCGACGCGGAATAAGCGTCATCCACAGGCGCGCGTCGGTTCGCGCGCCTGTCGTCAATTCAGGACGGACTGGCGTTTGACGTCCGCAATGATCGCGCTCAGCGTCCGCTGCGATGGCGTTGCATCCGCATAGCTGACCACGCGCAAATCCGCCTCCAGACGCGGAGCCGCTTTCCGGGCGACCTTGGCCAGGGCGGCAGGTGCCTGCGCGACCATGATGCCGCCATGGGGAGCGGGCGCGCGATGCGGCCGACGCCTATCCCACATATCCGCGTCGATTTTGGCAAAGCGCACGCTGCTGCCCAAGGCGGGGTCAGGCGTGAAATCATGCAATTTCGCTTTGGCCGGATAGATGAAGCCGAAGGTCGGGTTGGTGCGCGCGCCCATTTGCGCGGTCGGGCTGTGCCAGACGCGCACCTGGCTCCAGTCGCCGCCGTCCGACACGTCGATCGCCAGCACATCTTCCTCGATCGCGCCGGGCACGGACCAGTTGGCGTGGCGGATCAGCACGCGCCGATCGTCCAGCACGCGACTGACCACCGCGACATGGCCCAGCTTCATCGGGCCATGCGGCCGGAACGCCAGCACCGCGCCCTTTTTGGGCTTGGCACCGCGCTTATAGTGTTGGCTGGCCTGATCCCACCAGGTCAGCGCATCCCCGCGAATATCCACGCCCGACACGATGCGGGCATAAGGTACGCATTGCAGCACCGCCGCGCTCCACAAGGGCGCAGCCGTCAGACCGGACGCCAGCAATGCTGCCGCCCGGACAAGTCCTCGAATCATTTATGCGATCCCGAAACCCAAGAATCGCCCCACCAAGGACGACCCTAGATCGCGACTATTTATGAAGAGGTTAAAGGATCAGAATGCCGCGCGGGGCGCGCCGCCGCTGGCCGCTGCCGATGCGATCTGCACCGGCTGATCAATGGTCCGGGCCGGCTGGGCATAGATGAAACCGCGCGCCGCATTGGAGCGCAGGCCCAGATTGCCGATCGGGCCATACCATACGCGCACATCGGTCCAGTCATTGTTGGCCGATACGTCGATCGCGCGGACATTGCGCTCGATACCGCCACGATAGGACCAGTTGGCATGGGTCAGCAGCACTTCGCGCTCATTGACCACCTTGCTGACCATCGCGACATGGCCGACCGGCATGGACCGGCTAGCGGCGAAGGCGAGGACAGCGCCGACACGCGGTTCATGACCACGGTCATAGCGGCCTTCCGCCTGGTTCCACCAAGTATGCGCGTTGCCGTAAAGGTCGATGCCGGACGCCTGACGGGCGAAGGGAACGCATTGCAGCACTCCGGCCGTCGCAGGCGTAACGATCAGGGAAGAGAGCGCAAGAAGAGCAGCGGCAAAAACCGCGCGAAAACTACCGATCATGCGAATGCGACCCCGACTTGCTTTTAGGCTTTTGCCCCTATGAAGGCTTTAGGCCAGACGCCGGACGCCATGGGAAGCGCCAGGCGACGAGTCGTTGCGACGACGCGTTATGTCGCGGAACAAAAGAGATGGCCCGCCGTTACCATTAATCGAGTCGCCGCCGTCAAATCGTTGAAAAGCGACGATTCCGTCCCGGTCATCCAGACCTGCCCCCCTGTTGCGGCCAATCGGTCGAACAAGGCGGCTCGCCGCGACGGGTCGAGATGCGCCGCCACTTCGTCGAGCAGCAGGACCGGCGGTTGCCCGCGATCGGCCGCGACCAGTGCGGCGTGCGCCAGCAGAATGGACAACAGCAATGCCTTTTGCTCGCCGGTCGAACAGAGCGCCGCAGGCTGCGCCTTGGCGATATGGGTAACAGCCAGATCATGGCGATGGGGCCCGGCCAGGGTCCGCCCCGCCGCCGCATCGCGTCGTCGATCCCGACCCAGCCGAACCGCCAAAGGCTCGTCGCTGGCACCCTCTTCCTGCTCGATCAGGACGGACGGGCGGGCAAAAGGTGCGTCAGGCTGATCGGCCAGCACCATGTTCAGGCGCATGACCAGATCGGCGCGCGCTTGTGCCAGCGCGGTGCCATGCTCGTCCATCTGCGCCTCCAGCGCAGTCAGCCAGACCGGGTCTGCGCGGCGCAGGTCGACCAGCAGCCGGTTGCGCGCACGCATCGCTGCATCATAGCGGGCGCTGTGCGCAGCATGGCCGGGGTGCAGCGCCAGTGTCAGCCGATCCAGAAAGCGCCGCCGCCCGCCCGGACTGTCGAGAAACAGCCGGTCCATCGCCGGGGTCAGCCAGACGATCGCCAGATGATCCGCCAGCGCATTCGCCGATGAGGCCACCCCGCCGATCCGCACCTGTCGCCGGTCGGGCGTGGCGGCCGATACGCCCGTGCCCAGCACGACCCCGTCCACCTCCGCCGCGACGCCAAAGCCGCCCGCTCCATCCTGCCGCGTCATCGCGCGCAGGGCAGCGCCGCGCAGCCCGCGCCCCGGTGCCAGCATAGACACGGCTTCCAATATATTGGTCTTGCCCGCGCCATTGTCGCCGGTCAGCAGGATGAAAGGATGATCGGGCAGGATCAGCGCATCCGCATGGTTGCGGAAATCGCTCAAGGTCAGGCGGCCGATCATCGGGCGGCTGTAGCGGGCAAGAGGCTGTCGGGGAAGCGCTTAGCAGCGCTTGCGCGTTGCAGACGGCCCGTCATTAACGATGATGAGCCGTTGCCCATCGTCTGCCAGGGCGAGCGACATGGTACGGGTCCAACTTTGTCCCTCGCCGGTAAAGGCTGCTGTGACCGACAAACGCCCGTCCTCCCCCGGCGTGGCCTTTTGCACAGTGCCGACGCTTTCATGGAAGACCAACTGGTCCGGCAGAATATTCAATTCCATATCCGCCGCCCGGTCGCCGCATCGATCATTGATGCCGGTCCAGCGTCCGTGCAGAGCCGCCGGGATCGGTCCGGCCATGTCGGCGTCGGCAGCAGTCGCGTTGGATGCCGTTTCGACCGGCGACGTTGCGTTCGCCGGGGGTGCGCTATCCTGCTCCATTTTTTCGGTGCGGTCGCTGATATTCGCCGTCACCGACGGCGACGCGTCCGGTGAGTCCGCTGCCTTGTCGCAGGCGGCAAGCGCGATCGGGAGAAGGATGGCAAGGGCAAGGCGCATGACCACAGGAACAGGCAAGTTGCGCGGTGGTTCCTTCGATAGCGCCATTCCCCAATGGCCGACTTGCGCCCGGCTGTCATTGCCGTCATCACCAAGCCTTGCGAGGATCATCGCGATGTCGGCCGTTTCGCCGACATTCATGATCAACGAGGCATTGCGATCATTTACAAGGGGGCGAGCGGCTCCCGTCGCCTGACTGATGGAGCCCAACCGATGAAGCGCCTGACTTTCCTTCTTGCCACCGTCGCTGCCCTGACCGCATCGACCAGCGCCATGGCCGCCCTGGCCGTCGGCGCCAAGGCCCCCGAATTCACCACGCGCGGGGCGATGGCGGGCAAGACCTTCACGCTGACCCTGTCGCACCAGTTGAAGCGTGGGCCAGTCGTCCTCTATTTCTTCCCCAAGGCGTTCACGCCGGGCTGTTCGGCCGAAGCGCGCGAATTTGCCGACAATATCGACAAGTTCAAGGCAGCGGGTGCGACGGTGATCGGCATGTCGGCCGACCCGGTCGATGATCTGGTCGCTTTCTCCACCAAGGAATGCGCGGGCAAGTTCGCGGTCGCCTCGGCCGGGCCGGGCATTGTCTCTGGCTATGACGTCGCGCTCAAAATGCGGCCGGGCATGACCGATCGTACCTCTTATGTCATCGCGCCATCAGGCCGGATCGCCTTCGTCCATTCCGAAATGAGCTATGCCAATCATGTGAAGACCACGCTGGCCGCGGTCGAAGCGATGAAGCAGAAATAAGAGCGCGTTATCGCTGGCGGGGTAGAAAATCGCCGCCAGCGATCAGCGGCAAATCCGTTACCGGCAGGGCGTAGACATAGGCCCAGGCGACGATGGGGCCGTCCGGTCCCCACACGCTCAGTTTTTCGCGGCGATATTCGTGCGGCTGCGGATAGGTGGCGGCGCATTCTTCATACGCATCAAGCCAGGCAAGCGTCGCCGCAGGATCAGACAGCGCGAGCAGGTCGCCAATGACCTGCCCCTCCGGCCCCGGCAGGAAAGCGGGATAATCCCCCACTCGATAAAGCCGTCCTTGGGCAAAAGCGCGACCGATATATTGAGTCGCCCCTTGCAACCGCTGCGCCATCGGCCCGTCAAAGCCCCGTCGCAACGTGCCATAGACAAAGAGTGGCGGATGGATCACGCACATGCCCCGCAAAAATTCCTAACCAGCAGGAATTTTCGCCAATAGGCGTAATTTTTGACATGTGCGCACCCGACTGCGACGGCGGAAAACCCCGCATTTCTCAAAGAAATCAAAACTGGCACGGCTTCTGCATTCCCTGAAAGCATCAAGGCCGGATGGTCCGGCTACCAGACAAACAGGGAGTTTTCATCATGTCCATCACCCGTTTCCAGCATGTCGCCGTTGCGTTCACCGGTGCCATCCTCGTCGCCAGCCTGTTCATCAGCGCGGCCGTACCGGTCCTGCCGATCGCCTGATCGCACGCCATCTCAGACTCTCCAGATAGATTTGAAAGCCAAAGTCATGAACAACAGTTTCACCCTCGACCGTCGCAATGGCACGATCATGGGCGTATGTGCGGGCCTGTCCAACCGCAGCGGCCTGGATGTGACATTGATCCGCGTCGCCGTCGTCCTGCTGACGCTTTGTGCGCTCGGACCCATCGGCGTTGTGGCTTATCTGCTCGCAGGATGGCTTGCCGAAGGTTGATGTCGCCGCAAATCATTGCAGCAAAGCGTAAGGCATCCAGACAGTAAAAAGGCCGCTCCGGTTATACCGGAAGCGGCCTTTTCGCATCCCGTAATGTCGGGATCAAGGTTGAGCGCAAAGCGCGCTCAGGCATAAAGCACCGAGTAGAAAGTCAGCATCTGTGCGCCGACGGCTACGATCAGTGCGGCGCCTTGAAAAGCCTGCCGCATGGTCATGTCCTTTGTTTGGTTGTCATCTATCCCCCGTCTTGGGGTTGCGGGCCTATGCGCCTGTCATGGTTATGTAACAATCGCAAAGCACGGCATGCCGATTGCACTAAATGCAACAGTGCTGTTACCCCAAAACCGCAATCAGCGCCTTGGCCGCAGCAGGGTTGCGCTCTTTGGCCCCGCCGATGACAAACGCATAGACGTCCCCCTGTTTGGCCAGCGTCCGCGCCTGATCGGTCCAATGATTGATGTCTGTGGGAGAATAGCCAGTCGTCTCTTCCGCCTGGGTCCGCATCAGCCGCAGATAGGAAAAGCCGACATCATATCCCTGAATAGCCGGATAGCTGTCATGATCGGCCAGTACGACCGCCACGCCTGCATTCCGCGCCATCTCCAGAAAAGCAGGATCGTCGAAACTTTCGTGCCGCACCTCGACCGCATGTCGCAATGCGACGCCATCGACGCTGGCAGGCAACAGGCGCAGGAACGCGCTGAAGTCATCGGGATCGAACCGCTTGGTCGGCATGAATTGCCACAAGATCGGACCCAGCCGATCGCCCAACTCGACAATGCCCTGTTTCGTGAATTTCGCGATCGAGTCTCCCGCTTCGGCCAGCACTTTACGATTGGTGCAGTAGCGCGATGCCTTGACCGCGAACTGGAACCCGTCGGGCACGACCTTCGCCCAGCTCGCGAAAGTTGCGGGCTTGTGACTGCTATAATAGGTCGCATTGATCTCGGTCGCGGTCAGATGCGCCCCGACATAGGCCAGTTCGTCTTTCTGCCGCAGCCCGGCGGGATAGAAATTGTCACGCCATGGCGCATAGACCCAGCCGCCAATGCCCACCCTGATCCGACCTGCCATATCGCGATTCTCCTGCCGCAATGCTGATCGCTTTCGCCGATCAGAGCCAATGGAAAAAGCGGTTGGCACATTTTGCGAATAGTTCTTAACTGGGTCGCAACAAGGAGCATCCCCATGTCGCTGGACCTCATCAAGACGGGCACATATCTCAGCATCCACCTCACGGTCGGTTTTACCGTCGCCTATCTCATGACCGGATCAGTAGCGCTGGCGGGTGGCATTGCGCTGGTCGAACCGGTGATCAATGCCGTCGCCTTCTTCTTTCACGAAAAGGCGTGGAAGAAGATACAGGCCCGGCCGCCGCGCGAAGGATATCCGGCGTCGCGACACGATCAAGCTGCCTTCGCCTGATCGCTACCTTGCAGGCTTCCGTAGCCTGCCGATCAACCAGGGCTTCACCCCGCCGGTAGGTTTGGCTTTGCCGTCCAGTCTTTTGGCATGGCGGATGACGATCGGCTTGACGATCATTTGCCCCCGCATCGGCCCAGTCCCGCAGCAGGTCGGGACAGCGAGAATTTTCTTCACCACGTCCATCCCCGCGACAACATGGCCAAAGGCCGCATAGCCGATATAGCCGGGCCGCGCGTCCATGGTGGGGGTCGGGCCGATGGTGATGAAGAAATTACCCATCGCCGAATTGGGCCGGTTGGGCCGCGCCATGGACAGCGTCGCGTCAAGATGGCGGATGCCCGTCTGGGTCGTCGGCTCATGCACCACCGGCGGCAAGGACCGCCGCGCATCGCTGTCGATGCCGCCCTGAATCAACCCCAGCGACGGCGCAGATTTGCGTCGCGCAGCGCGGTAGAAGGTGACGCCGTCAAACCGGCCATCATCGACATAGGCCAGGAAATTCGCCGCCGTGCGCGGCGCGCGTTTCTGATCCACCGCAACGATGATCGTCCCCACCGACGTCTCGATCGCGACGCGGGTGTAGCCGGGCGTCGGCCGGTTGGTCGGTGCAGCAGTAGCAAGGCCAGAAGAGAGCGCCAGAGCAAGTGCAAGGATATGGAATAACGATAGGCGGACGATCATAGCGTCCGCCTATCGCTCCCACACCCGACTGGCAACGCCAGCAGGGTGTATTTGGCCGTACCGCGTCAACCGATCACGAAATCTGCATTGGTCAACGCCAACCCGGCAGCCAATTGCGCGAACAGCACCGACCCGCCCGCCGCATTGCCATTGGCATCATAATAGAGGTTGCCGGTAGCATTATCATACATGATCCGGTCGCTGGCATCGAGCGCAACCGCGCTGAGACGGAAAGCGCCCGCCGCGAGTTGGCCGGCGGCTCCCGCCGCCGAAAATATCGATGAGGCCAATGAAATCACATCGTCCGTCACATTGAAATCGCTAATAACATCGACATTACCGGCACCAAGCGCCGTATCGAACACGAACATATCCTGGCCTGCGCCACCGGTCAGCAAGTCGTTCCCGCCATTGCCGTCAAGGCGATCATTGCCGCCGCCGCCGCTTAGGGCATTATTGCCACTGTTCCCATTTATAACATTGTCAACGCTATTGCCTGTGCCACCGATATTGGCAATGCCGGTCAGGTTCAGTGTCTCCACAAAAGTACCGGCCAGAGTATAGCTGACTGAGGCATTGATAACATCGGTTCCGCCGATATTGGTTTCGATTACCACGTCGCCGATATTATCAACGATATAGACATCATCTCCCAATCCTCCCGTCATCTTGTCAGCGTCAGCGCCGCCATTTAGCAAATTATTTCCACCATTGCCCGTAAGGATGTTTGCCAGATTATTCCCGATCGCATTGATATTTCCAGTTCCCGTCAACCTCAGATTCTCAACGTAGATACCTGCAAGACTGAAATCGACGGATGCGTCGATGCGATCGGTACCGCCTCCATTAAATTCGACGATGATGTCACCAGCGTTGTCCACGACATAGACGTCATTCCCATCGCCTCCCGTCATGATGTCGGCACCTATGCCGCCATTTATGACGTCATGCCCGGCAGTGCCCGTAATGGTGTTGGCCAGGGCATTGCCGTTCAGGGTTTGGCCAGTCGATCCCGTCGCTGTGAGCGTTTCGACATGATCGGCCAAGATGTAATTCGTGAGCGCCGTGCGCACTTCGTCATTGCCCTCTCCACCAAGCTCAATCACTTCTTCACTGACATGGTCAACGACATAAATATCATTGCCTTTGCCGCCGATCATTACATCAGCACCAATACCGCCATTGAGGGTATCGTTGCCATCGCCCCCGGTCATACGGTTGGCCACGGCGTTGCCAATCAGGGTCTGGCCATTGTTAGTGGTCGCAGTCAGCTTCTCGACATTTACACCTAAAGTATAGGTGGAAAGACCGGTTCTGACTTCATCAGTCCCGGAATTAGTTGCTTCCGTGACAATGTCACCAGCATGATCAACGATATAAATATCGTTACCTATGCCACCGACCATCGTGTCAATGCCGGATCCCCCGTCGAGAGTATCGTTGCCGGCACCGCCATTGAGGACGTCGTTCCCTGTCCCGCCGCTCAACACATTATTATTGCCATTGCCAATCAACGTATTGGCCAGGCTATTGCCGCTACCGTTAATGGCTGCTGTGCCCGTAAGGGCCAAGCTTTCGACATAAATGCCCACCAGGGAATAGCTCACCGATGCATTGACGGTATCATTACCGCCATTGTTAGCCTCGACGATCGTGTCGCCCGCATCATTGACATAATAGAGATCGTCACCTGCGCCGCCGATCATCATGTCGGCACCGCCGCCGCCATTGAGGATGTCGGCGCTGCCCGTACCCGTGATCCGATTGGCGAGGCTATTGCCAATCAGTGTTTGCCCTGCGCTGCGTATGCCGGTCAGATTTTCGACATGCGCACCCAATGTATAGGACGCCAGGTTGGTGCGCACCTCGTCAACGCCTTCATCGGCCGCTTCGTTGACCATGTCATTGACGCTCGTGACGATATAGATGTCGTTGCCGAGGCCGCCTGCCATATCATCCGCACCGACACCACCATCTATGGTGTCGTTCCCTTCGCCGCCCAGGATGATGTCGTTGCCGTCACCACCGTCGATACTATCGTCGCCAGCGTCCCCATAGAGGCGATCATCGTCGGCTCCACCTGACAGGCTGTCGTTGCCCGCGCCGCCGAAAATCTGGTCAAGGCCAGCGCCGCCAAACAGGCTGTCATTCCCGGCACCACCGAAGATCTGGTCATCGCCTGCATCGCCTTGGACAGTGTCGGCCCCGTCGGCACCATCCAGCCGATCCTCGCCGTCTCCGCCTGCCAAGCTGTCATTGCCGCCGCCACCGAGCAATATATTATTGGCGGACGATCCACTCAGCACGTCATTATAGGCAGACCCCGTGATATTCTCGAAATTGGTGACCGTATCCGTCCCGGCTCCTCCGGTGGCCTGCGCACCTGTGAGCGCGAGAGAGAGTGTGACCCCGGCCGTAGCACTGGTGTAGCGCAACGTATCGACGCCATCGCGGCCATCCATGAGGTCGTTCCCAGCACCGCCCTCAATGACGTTGTCCGTGCTATTCCCGGTCAGCACGTCGTTGAATGCGGAGCCGATAATACCCTCGACACTGGAAAGCGTATCCGTGCCGATATTGCCGCCAAGCGCGAATATGCTGTTGGCGGACAAATCAATGGTCAGTGCGACATTACTGCCGACATAGCTGGCGATATCATAGCCGCTGCCACCGTCCAGCATGTCATTGCCTTCGCCGCCGAGCAACAGATCATCGCCTTCGCCGCCATAGAGCCAGTCAGCGCCTGCTCCGCCAATCAGGGTGTCGGCACCACCGTCTCCATAAACCGTGTCGTTCCCGTCACCGCCGTCGAGGCTGTCATCGCCCAGACCGCCGAAGATCTGGTCATTGTCCGCGCCGCCAAAGACCTGGTCGTTGCCATCCTGTGCATAGAGCGTATCGGCACCGAACTCGCCATGCAGTTGGTCGCTGCCTGCTCCGCCATAAATGGTGTCGGCATCATCACCACCATGGACGATGTCATTGCCATCGTCACCATAGATGGTGTCGGTCCCGGCGCCGCTGGTTATAGCATCATCACCAGCGCCGCCGACGATATAGTCATTGCCTTGACCACCAGAGATGGTGTCGTTGCCATTGCCGCCATGCAGTTCGTCGTTACCACCATTGCCGACAATCAGGTCGTCGCCATCGACACCATAATAGATATTGGCTTCGTCCGTGTCGATAAACTCATTCGCCTGCGGCGTGCCGACGATCCG
>NZ_JPPQ01000069.1:2470864-2485619 GCF_000743655.1 Sphingobium sp. ba1 | reverse complement strand
GACGGCAGATTCATGGTCGCCTGATCAGCCCACCAATTGCCGACCCCGTGAGCAATTACCGAAACACGTCGGCCGCATTTAGATTAGCTACCGCATATTGGAAAATATCGTCTGTAGCGCTACCCAAAAAGAAGTCATCGGAATTAGGTTGGCCCGTAAAGGTCGTCATCGCTGTCTTCCTTTAAAATTATTATCTGTTTCTATAACCAATTATGGGACATTAACCTATCCAAAATCGATACTGCTAGAAAAATTTGGCGCGCATACGTAAGATATTTTGAAAAACTTTACATTTTCTGGAAATGTAAGCTATGTAAATATGCTGACTAACGTTGCGATCATAGACCTTATGCTTAGTGACGATGCTTTCAAAGAATACTTACGTCACCCCGTGCTCAACGTTATGGATTCGTTGAACGCAAAATCATGTAAATATGAGACCGCGTCGCAAAAGCGTGCATTTTACTATTGCGACCCATTATCATCCACGCTATCTCTGTCCCAACAGGAGAGTGCTTCGATGGTCGTGTGCATCTGTAATGCCATTCGTGAGAAGGATCTGAAGGAAGCCGTGCGCGATGGCGCGGATACGCCGTGCAGCGCCTATGCGCGCTTCGGCCGTCGGCCCAAATGCGGCCAGTGCGTTCCCTTTGCCCGCACCATCATCGCGGCAGAGCGCGCTTCGGCCTGATAGCATTGCAAATCATCCGCACGAAACAATCGCGACCTTGACGCAATAGCGTCCCAAAAAACCTTGATTTTGCTAGGTTTTTTGACTTAACAGCACCCTGCACAGGGGTTATACATCCGGTTTTCCCTAACAGCCGGAGTAAACGCCATGAAAGGCGACCCGAAAGTCATCGATTATCTGAACGAGGTGCTCCGCAACGAGTTGACCGCGATCAATCAATATTTCCTGCACTATCGCATGCTCAACCATTGGGGCATCGAAAAGCTCGCCAAGTTCGAATATTCCGAATCGATCGACGAGATGAAACATGCCGACAAGGTAGCAGAGCGCATCCTCTTCCTCGACGGCCTGCCCAATTTTCAGCTGCTCGGCCGCCTCAAAATCGGCGAGACGGTGGAGGAAATCCTCAAGTCGGATCTGGAGCTGGAATATGAGGCGCTGCCGGTGCTGCGCGACGCCATCGCCTATTGCGAGACGATCCGCGACTATGTCAGCCGCGACCTGTTCCAATATATCCTCGAAAGCGAGGAAGAGCATGTCGATACGCTGGAAACCCAGTTCGAGATGATCGAACGCATGGGCATTCAGAATTATATCCAGTTGCAGAGCAAGGCGAAGGAAGACTGATCTTCACGGGCACCGGGATACCGGTGCCCTTCGCTTTACAGCAGGGCTTCCAATATCCCGATCAGCGGCAGGTCCGCTGGCGGCATGGGAAGCGCATACATTTGCGCGGGACGCACCCATTTGAGCGCCGTCGCATGATGGGGATGCGGCACCCCCTCCCACTTGCGACAGACATAAAGCAATAGCAGCAGATGCCGGTCATCAAGCGGCTCGCTGGCGAAGGTTGCAGGGGCCAGGCAGCTGGCGTGCGTGCGGATGCCCAGTTCTTCTTCCAACTCGCGGATCAACGCGGCTTCGGGCGTTTCGCCCGGCTCGACCTTCCCCCCCGGAAATTCCCACAGATCGGCCATCGCCTTTCCCGGCGGGCGTTGCTGCAGCAGGACGCGGCCATCCGCGTCGATCAGGGCGACCGCGACCACGAGCAACGGCAAAATTTTCGTCATCTTCATCCAGACAAGGGCTTTGTTAACTACGCATGCTTTACAGGCCTACGCGGGACTGTCTGTAGCGAAGTGGGGGCCGTATGCGTGGGCTGAGTAAAATCATCGACCGCTTGCAATCGCTACGGTGTGAACGAGCTGCAACTACGATAGAATATGCCTTCATTCTTGCGATGATCACGCTATTGATCATGGTCGCGGTCGAGAGCATGGCGAACAACACTACAAGCATGTGGAACAACATGGCTGAGGAAGTTAATGCGATTTAACCATAATCAATTTACAATTTTTCTCGGCATTAAAGATTCATCAACTGATATTCGCTAGAAAAATTTTCGCTGACCACGAACTTCCAAGGCGGGGCGGCCGGGTAGTTATACATCATTTCCCATCAGGAGATTTACAATGCAGTTCATTCGCAAGATGTTGAAGAACGAAGAAGGCGCGACCGCGATCGAATATGGCTTGATCGCTGCCTTGATCGCCGTCGCGGCTATCACTGCCATGACGAGCCTCGGCGACAATCTGAAGACGACCTTCACCAAGACGTCAACTGCTATCGCCAATGGCAACACGAAAAGCGGTACCTAAGATTTATCTGGCTTGATGCTATTACTATTTGAACAAGGGGGAGAAGCAATTCTCCCCCTTGTTTTTATTTCATTCAGATAATGATCTTCATCTTTTGCCCGGCGCGCAAGGATGCGTTCGCGTTCAGCGCGTTGATCGTCAAAAACCGTTCCAGCTTATAGTCGGGATAGGCCATCCGCTGGCTCAGCGACTGGACGGTGTCGCCGGATTTTACAGTCACGACATCGATGCGACGCGGCTTGATCGTCGCTGCATCCTGCGCGGATAGCCGCTGCATCGACTGGACCATCGCGGTGAATGGCGCGATCCCCTGGCCCGCGGGCGTCAGCAGCAGGAAATGATAGGCCTTCCCGCCCCCGAAGTCATAGGCGAATACCGTGGCATCAACTTGGCTTGACTGGCTGGTGGCGCGCACGGTCCGCCATGCCGCGGGCAGGCCGTTGACGGTGGTGCGACTGACGGTGCCGGTGGGGACACTCCCCTGCCCGCCGCCCATCTGCGCAAAGACACCGTCTATGTAGCTGGCCAGATTGCCCGAATAAGGGGCAGCGCTGAATTGGGCCTGCCCGCCGGAGCCCATGATCGACACCGCATCAGACCCATTTTCCATGCCGAAGCCGGAGGGGGCGGCAAAGCTGAGGCGCAGGTCGGGGTGGCGGAAACGACTGCCTTCGATAATGCCCTGCTTGGGATCATCGCCGTACAGGATGCCATCGAGCGCGGCGAGAAAGACATCGCGATTGCGCACCGTGGCCTTTGAGCCACTACCGCCCGCGCCGCGTGCCGCGCGGTTTACGCGTGAAGCGGGATCAGGATGGGTGCTGGCCCATTCCGGGGTCGATCGGGCACTGCCCGCCAGACGCGCGTCCAGATTGCTCTGTGCCGCCAATGAGGCCAGCATGTCGGACAAAGCGCGGGGGTCATAGCCGCCCGATGCAAGATAGCGGATGCCCAGATCATCCGCCTCATATTCCTGGCTGCGCGAGAATTTGAGCGTCAACAATTGGCTGCCGGTGCCGATGCCCTTCTGAATGAGGTTGCCGAAGCCCGAATCACCCAGGAAGGCGCCCGCCAAAGCGCCGAGCAGCGCGCCCCCGATCGCGTTGCGCTGCGCGGTCTTTTGCCGCCGCTGGCCATGTTGGGCGGCGACATGGCCGACCTCATGCCCCAGCACGCCGGCCAGTTCCGCCTCATCATTCATCAGCGCCATCAGCTGGCGCGTGACATAGACATAGCCGCCGGGAATGGCGAAGGCGTTGTTGACCGGCGAATTGAGCAGGGTAACGGTGAAGTCGCTTTGGGCGTTGGACAGGCCCGACTGGACCGCGATGCGCCGTCCGACGCTTTCGACATATTTTGCCTGGGGACCGCTATAGCCGCCGCCAAATTCCTTGAGCAATTCCGGGTGCTGCTTGGCCCCGCTGCTCTTGTCCTGCGCGCTGATCGAACTCACCGTGCGGATCGCGCGCTGCTGCCCGATCACGGCAGGGGCGCTGGCGGCCACGACTAGGGCGGCGGCCGAACAGCCAAACATCATCTTCCGGTTCATCACTTTATCCCATCCCATTCCCATTACCGACACGTAACGAGAAACAGGGGTCAGCTGTTCCAAAAAAGACGGTAGTTCAGGCGCCTATGGCCAGAAATTTATCGGCCCGGTCAGTGCGCAGCGCACCGGCATCCATGTTCGATAACGAATCCAGTTCCGCTTCGATCGCGGTGCCCAGATTGGCGATCGCCTGCACCGGGTCGCGATGCGCGCCGCCCATCGGTTCCGGCACGATCCGGTCGATGACGCCCAGCGCCTTGAGATGCTGGGCCGTGACCTGCATCGCCGTCGCCGCTTCGCTGGCCTTGGCCGCTGTGCGCCACAGGATCGAGGCGCAGCCTTCGGGCGAAATCACCGAATAGACCGCATGTTCGAACATCAGCACGCGATTGGCAGCCGCCAGCGCAATCGCGCCGCCCGATCCGCCTTCGCCAACCACGGCGGCGACCATCGGCACGCCGAGCTTGAGGCAGGCTTCGGTCGAGCGCGCGATCGCCTCGGCCTGGCCGCGCTCTTCGGCCTGCACGCCCGGAAAGGCGCCGGACGTATCGACCAGCGTGACGACGGGCAGGCCAAAACGGTCGGCCAGTTCCATCAGGCGGATCGCCTTGCGATAGCCTTCGGGCTTGGCCATGCCGAAATTATGCCGCACCCGGCTGGCGGTATCGTCGCCCTTTTCATGGCCGATGACCATCAGACGCCGATCGCCAAGCGTTGCAAAGCCGCCGACGATCGCCTGATCGTCAGAGAAAGCGCGGTCCCCCGCCAGCGGCATGAAATTGTCGAACAGACCGGCGACATAATCCTTGAAATGCGGCCGTTCGGCGTGGCGGGCGACCTGCGTCTTCTGCCACGGCGTCAGCTTGGCATAGGTGTCGCCCAGCATCTTGGCCGCGCGCTGCTCCAGCGTCGCGATTTCGCCGTCAATATTAATGTCGCCAGCGCTCGCCGTGGCGCGCAATTCGACGATGCGCGCCTCCAGTTCGGCGATGGGCTTTTCAAATTCCAGAAAGCTAACCATGGCGCTGGCGTTAGGGCGGCGACGCGCCGTCGTCAACGCAGCGTTGCACCATCGTCGCCAGGGGATGGCGGCTGTTGACCAATTCGATCAGCCGGCGGCTGTCGACATGGGTGTAGATTTGCGTGGTGCCGATATCGGCATGGCCCAGCATCGATTGCAGCGCGCGCAGATCCGCGCCGCCCTCTAGCAAATGGGTGGCAAAGGCGTGGCGCAGCACATGGGGGCTGACCCGTTCCGGCGCGATGCCCGCCGCGGCGGCCAGCGCCTTGACCAGTTGATAGAGCCGGATGCGGCTGAGATAGGATTTCCCCGATGGGAAGAGCCACGGACTGTCGAGCGGCACATGGGTCAGCCAGGTCGCAACCGCAGCGCGCGCGCGATCGGAAATGGGCACCAGCCGCTCCCGTCCGCCCTTGCCCTTGAGGATCAGGAAGGGCCGATCCGAGGCCAGCGCGCGGCGCGGCAGCGACACCAGTTCGGTCGCGCGCAGGCCCGACCCGTAGAGCAGTTCGATCAGGGCCGACAGCCGCCGGTCGTGCGGCGCAGGATGGGCCACCGCCAACCGTTCTTCGATCAAGGCGAAGAGCGAATCAACTTCGGCGGTGGACAATATCTTAGGCAGGGATCGGCGTGTCACTGGACGGGGAAGCGCGGCGGTGGGATTATCGAGGCGCAGCCCTTCCTCTTCGAGAAAGGCGTAGAAAGCGCGCAGGGCCGAGGATTTGCGTGCGACCGACGAGGCGGCGAGTGCCGCCCATGCCCCGGCGAGATCGCCCAGCCGCTCCTTGCTCGCCGCCACCAGGCCGCCGACGATGGTCGCCGCCCCGTTCAGGTCCGCGCGATAGGCCAGTAGCGTGTTGCGCGACGCGCCACGTTCCGCCGCCATCATTTCGAGAAAGCGGTCGATCAGGGCGTCATCATCCGCCATGGTCAGGTCCGGCTGATCGCCTCCGCCGCGATCATCCGCGCTTCGGGGTCCAGCCCGACACGATGAAGCGCGGCGACGACATGATAGAGATGCGCTGGTGGCAGGCGGCGCCAGTCGCGCCCCTGCATGCCGACGGCTGCGAGCAAGGCGACGGTCGCCTTCTCGCCACGCTGCGCCGCTGCGCCGATCGCGCGCGCCCAGCGGCTGTTGGCGGCAAGCGTCACGCCATTATCCTGCGCCAGTGACGCGGCATCGTCGGCCGATAGTCGCGCAAGGCCTGCCAGCGCCGCGATCAGCATCCGGCCCTTTTCTTGTCCTACCTCACCGATATAGGTCGAAATGCGGCTGTCATTGATATCGACTACGGAGCTGGGTGCGCCAACCGCAAGCAGGCCCCAAAATTGGGCCGCGCCATCGCCGTCGATTTGGCCCAGCGCCCGCGCCCAGCGCGCGGCATTGCGGTCATAGCCTGCCGTCAGCATCGACGCGACCAGATTGGCCGCATCGCGGGCATCGGCCTGTGCCACCGGCAGCGCGGCGGCCGCCCGTGCAGTCGTGATCAGGCCGACATAGTCGGGATTGCTATTATCACGCCACAAGCGCTGCATCGCGCCGATACGATTGCCCACCGTCGCCCCGGCATGGGCAGTGCGCAGCGCGTCGATCCGATCCGCCATGTCAGCGGGCGTGTCGCCTTCGGTGCTCATCTGGCCATAGAAGCCGACCAGCGCCGCGCTGGAAAACACGCCAAGGCGCGCCGCGACTTCGACGCCGGGTCGCCGCCGCACGGCGCTCAGGGCAGGCGCGCGCGCTTCCCAGGCGCGGACGTGCGGACCCACCGTGCCAAACAGCGCATCGGGGATCTCGACATTGAGCGCCGTCGCGAGGCCAAAGCGCCAGGCGGTCAATTGACTGACCGTATCCCATTCGATCTTCACCGATCGGCGGGCATTGAAGCCGGTGCCGACGACCTTTTCCGCCAGCCGATAATCGATGCCGCGCACCACGCCGCGTCGCTGCGCCTGGTTGAGCGCGCCGCTGGCGGTGCCCTGATCCCCCGACAAGGCAGCGCATATGGCGCGCGTCATGTCCCAGCCGGGTTCCTTGCTGACCCGCAGCGCGCCTTCCGACAGGGGGCAAAGCCCGGCCGGATCGGCGCTGCCAAGATAGGCCTGCATGGCAACGGCGTAGAGGCGCGGGGTGTAGCGATCGGGATCGACGCTTTGCACCATGGTCCGGGCGCTGTCCGCCTCCCCCATGCGCAACAGTAGCCAGGCGCGCTCGGCCGCCCAGTCCGCGCCGTCAATGTCGGCCGGCGTATCCGTCGCCGACAAAAGCGTGCGCCGCAGCAGGATCGACGCCCAGCGCGACAGGATCGGCGCATGCGTCTCCTTCATCAGCGCGGCGAGATATTTGCCCGACTGGTTGCCGAACGCGTCCGGCTCCAGCCCGCGCGTCTGCGGCGTCAGTGCGCCGATACGGGCGAGCGAACGGCGCGCCGTGTCGGGCAGGTCATATTTCGCCTTTTCCGCCGCCAGTTCTTCGGGCGTCAGTTCTTCTTCGGCCGCTGCGTTGTCCGCTTCGGCCAGCAGCGACAATTCGGGCGGCGTTGCCGGGTTGAGGGTCGGCAAGGCGGGCGCTGCAGGCGTGCCAGGTGCAGGGCGCGCGGGCGTTGGTGCAGGCGTCGGCGCTTCGGGCGCGTCGCCGAAGCCGGGCGGCAAGAGCGATTCGGGCGCCTGTTGCGCGACCACAGGCAGCGCGAGGGCCAGGGCAAAGCTGCCCAGCGCCCATTTCGCTCTGCTCCTTTTAGACGTGCCCCCCTTGACCCGCATATGCCTTACTGGCCCAGCTTCTCAGCGGGGATGGCCTTTTCGACCTGCGCCTGCGGCTGTTCGCCGCCGCGCGACCAGAAGAAGGCGAGCAGAAGAATGACCAGCAGGACAAGGGCGATGGGCAGGATCGGCAAGTTGGTGCCACGGCGGCGGCGGCTGCCTTCGAAACTGCTGAAATTGCGATTTTTCTTCATGTGTCCTTCTGCGGCTGAGCCGGGCGACGAGCAAAAGATGCGATTTGCCTCTGTGACGGGGGGCTGTATAGCCCCGCTCGGCATGCAGCGAAACAGCAAATTCCCCCCATCCGTCGACCGGCGCGGTCCCATCGTCCTGGTGGGGATGATGGGCGTGGGCAAATCGACGGTCGGGCGGCGGCTGGCGGCCCGGCTGGGGCTGGCGTTCGTCGATGCCGATGAGGAAATCGAAAAGGCGGCGGGCATGAGCGTGAGCGAGATTTTCGCCCGCTATGACGAAGCCTATTTCCGCGATGGCGAGCGGCGGGTGATCGCAAGGCTGATGGATGGCGCGCCCAAGGTGATCGCGACCGGCGGCGGCGCTTTCATGCAGGAGGAGACTCGTGCGCTGATCCTGGAACAGGCGACGGCGATCTGGCTGGATGCCGACATCGATGTGTTGGTGGACCGGGTTTCGCGGCGGGAGGGGCGGCCGTTGCTCAAGGATCGCGATCCGCGCACGGTGCTGACCGAACTGACGGCGGTGCGCAATCCGGTCTATGCGCTCGCCCCCATCCACGTCAAAAGCGTCGCCGCGCCGCATGAAGTGACGGTCGAACGCATCATGGAGCAATTGACGGCATGGCAATAGTGCAGGTCGCGCTGGGTGCGCGCAGTTACGACATCCCGATCGAACAGGGCGCGCTCGATCGCGCGGGCGATCTCCTCAGCCCCTATGCCCGCAACGGGCGGCTGGTGGTCGTCACCGACGCGCATGTCGCGGCCGCGCAACTCCCACGGCTGGACGCCAGCCTGCGCACGGTTGGTATCATGGCCGAGCCGATCATTCTGCCGCCGGGCGAACAGACCAAAAGCTGGCGGCATCTGGAGCAATTGCTCGATGCGCTGCTGGCGCTGGAGATCGAGCGCGGCGACCATATCGTCGCGCTGGGCGGCGGCGTGATCGGCGATCTGGTCGGTTTTGCCGCCTCGATCCTCAAGCGCGGCTGCCGCTTCATCCAGGTGCCGACCACTTTGCTGGCGCAGGTGGATTCATCGGTGGGTGGCAAGACCGCGATTAATACGCAAGCGGGCAAGAATCTGGTCGGCAGCTTCTATCAGCCTGCTTTGGTGCTGATCGATCCGTCGACGCTCGATAGCCTGCCGCCGCGCGAAACCCGTGCGGGCTATGCCGAAGTCGTCAAATATGGCCTGATCGACGATCCCGCCTTCTTCGCCTGGTGCGAGGCGCATGCCGGCGACCTGCTGGCGGGCGACCCCGCCGCGCGGACCTATGCGATCGAACGCAGCGTCCGCGCCAAGGCGGCGATCGTCGCCGATGACGAGCGCGAGACATCGGGTCGCCGCGCGCTGCTCAACCTTGGCCACACATTTGGCCATGCGTTGGAGGCTGACACGGGCTTTTCCGACACGCTGCTCCATGGCGAAGGCGTCGCGGCGGGCATGGCATTGGCGTTTCGCTATTCCGCGCGGCTTGGTCTGTGCCCACAGGCGGATGCCGACCGGGTGACCGCGCATCTGCTGTCGGTCGGCCTACCTTACGATCTCGCCTCCGCGCATGTCACCGCCGATGGCGCAGTATTGGTGGGCCATATGTTGCACGACAAGAAGATGGCGGCGGGCACCCTGCCCTTCCTGCTGGCGCGCGGCATCGGCCAGACATTTCTGTCGAAGGATGTCGTGCTGGACGATGTGGCCGCGTTTCTGGATGCAGATCGGGCGGGGTAACGCCCTCGCGCCCGCGACTACATATATTATCGCAAGTCGTCCCCGTTCGATGCGAGCGAAGTCGAGAAGCGGCAAGCGCTGTGCGGGCGTTTCTCGACTTCGCTCGAAACGAACGGAACCTCTCTTCCCAAAACCAAAAAGGGCGCCCAGTGGGCGCCCTTTTCGTTCAACCATGGAAGGCCGATTACTTCTTCAGCGTCAGACCACCGAAACGCTTGTTGAAGCGTGCCACCTGGCCACCAGTGTCCATCTGACGGTTGCCGCCAGTCCAGGCCGGGTGCGACTTGGGGTCGATGTCGAGCGCCAGCGTGTCGCCTTCCTTGCCCCAGGTCGAGCGGGTCTGGAAGGTCGTGCCGTCGGTCATCTGCACGGTGATCATGTGGTAGTCGGGGTGGGTATTGGCCTTCATGGCGTAACGCTCCGTATGTGCCGGTTCCGACCGGCTGTGGATGCTGTAAATAGCGAAGGCGCGCCGTTAGCGGGTTCGGCGCGCCTTGGCAAGGGATAACCCCCAGTCGTCATGCCAGCGGACGCTGGGATGACGGAGGGTTGGCTCAATCCTTGGGCGGATCGGCGATCATCGCGACGAACTGCGCTTCGGCGGCCAGTTTGTCGCCGATCATCGCCTTGCCGCTGAACTTGCAGATCGCGCCGCGATTCTGGGTCACTTCGACATGCAGGTCGAGCAGGCAGCCCGGCTCCACCGGCGAGCGGAACTTCGCGCCGTCGATGCTCATGAAATAGACGAGCTTGCCGGTATCGGCGAGTTGCATCGATTCCACCGCCAACACACCAGCCGCCTGCGCCATCGCTTCGACGATCAGGACGCCGGGCATGATCGGCCGGGTCGGGAAATGCCCTTGGAAAAAGGGTTCGTTTACCGAGACTGCCTTGATCGCGTGAATCGACTGGTTGGGCACCAGCGACACCACGCGGTCAATCAGCAGCATCGGATAGCGATGCGGCAGCGCAGCCATGACCCGACGGACATCCATCGGGCCAAGCGCGGTCGTTTCAACCTCTCCCGTCATTCTTATCAGCGCGACTTGGGAGCCTGCGCCGGGGCAGCGGCGGGCGCTGCCTGGCGACCACCGGGCTGCCAGCCGGCGGGCGGGGTGATCGATACGCTGGGGACCAGCGCGTTGAGTTCGGTGATGACAGCGGGGGTAATGTCAGCGCCCGCGCCGAAGCTCTCGGTCGCGGCCTTCTTGACCACGATTTCCGACTTGGTCTTGGCGGTTGCGGCCTTGAGCGCATCGTTCAGCTTGGCGACGAGCTGTTCCTCGACATAGGCGCGCGCGATGGCGATCGGCTGGCCCATGCGCTGCAGTTCGGCCTGCGCAGTCTGCTGCGTCTGCTGATATTGCTGATACTGGGTTTCGATCGCCGGGGTCGGCTTGTTGCCCGCTGCCGTCAATGCGGCCTGGAGCGCATCGCCCTTGGTCTTGAGGTCCGCTTCGATCGCAGTGCGGCGCGTGTTGAGCGCGTCGATCTGCGGCTTATAGGTGGTCTGCATCTGGCTGATCGCGGTGGTGTAGGCCGAGCTCTTGGCAACAGCTTCTTCCAGATCGACGACGGCCAGGCCCGACTTGGTCTGGGCAACAGCCGGCATGGCGGTCAGGGCGATGGCGGTCATGGGCGCAAGAGCGAGCGCCGCGGCTTTGAACATGGTCTTCATCAGAATTGAGTCCCTACGTTGAAGGTAATGAGCTTGTTATCGTCGCCAGGTTCCTTGAGCAGCGCCCTGGCAATGTCGATGCGGAACGGGCCGAAGGGCGAGTTCCAGTTGACGCCAAAGCCAACCGACAGACGCGGCTTGAGCGTATCGCCGAGATAGACTTCTTCGAAGGCACCACCAGCATAACTGGCCACGAACCCGGTCGGCGCCGCATCGCAGTTGCCGATGGAGGGCGCCCTGACCTGTGTCGTCGAACCGGTATTGCCCGGTGCAGGCGCCACGGTGCAATAGCCCGCAAATGTGCCATCGCCATTCACAAGGGTCGGGTTCTTCAACCCAGCGACGGCACCGACATCCATGAAGATCGACGGACGAAGGCCCATTTCGCGTGCGCCGGAGCCAAGCGGAATTTCGACTTCGGCGCGAGCGAGATAGTAGATCTTGCCGCCCAGCGCGTCATCGGACACGTTATTGTTGCTATTGTCGCGAACATAGCTGGTCGAACCGTCGTCGTTGGTCTGCGGTTGCAGATAGAAGCGCTTTACGCGCGGGCCGACACCGCGAATGTCGAAGCCACGGAACTGCGGTTCACCCAGGAAGAAGCGATCGACCAGGCGGACCTTTTCGACCAGTTCGCCGGTTGCATCGCGGCGTTCGCCTTCCAGGCTGTGGATATAGCCGCCTTCGGCCGAGACCGAGAAGATGAAGCCACTGCCCAGCGGGAAGAATTTGGAGCCGTTGATCCGGGTCTTGATATATTTGACGTTACCGCCAAGCCCGGCAAAATCCTGGCTCAACACAACGTTATGGCCGCGCGTCGGGCGGATGCGGTTGTCGCGCGTGTCGTAGATCAGCGAGTAGCCAAGCGACGACGTGGTGCGCTTGCCGATCGCATCGCACAGATAACGACCCGCGATGAGGGGATCGCACTCGCGCGTGCCGTCGCCGTCCGTGTCCGAATAATAAGTATCTTCGTCCAGCGTCGTATCATCGAAATTGAGCTGATAGCGCAGCGCCAGCGACATATATTCGGTGATCGGCACACCCGCACGCAACTGGATACCCGTCGACGTATTCTCATAGGTCGTGTCGCGCGTGTTGCTGGTCAGATAGCGGAAGCTGTTGAGGTCACGGCGATAGATGTCGCCGCCCAGCGCGATATTCTTGTCCATGAAATAGGGCTCGGTGAAACCCAGTTCGATCGACTTGGAATAGGCCGAATAGTTGACCGAGGTGCGCAGTTCCTGGCCCTTGCCGCGGAAGTTGCGCTGCGTGATCGAGGCCGACACGATGAAGCGTTCCAGCGACGAGAAGCCCGCCGAGAGCGACAATTCGCCGGTCGATTTTTCCTGCACGTTGGTTTCGAGGACGATGCGGTCGGGCGCGGAGCCCGGCTTCTGCTCGATGTCGAGCTTTTCCTGAAAATAGCCGAGCGAATTGATCCGGTCCTTCGACCGCTTGACCAGGAAGCTGTTGAACGCATCCCCTTCGGCCAGACGGAATTCGCGACGGACGACCTTGTCCTGCGTCAGCGTATTGCCGTTGATGTCGACGCGCTCGACATAAACGCGCGGTGCGTTGGCGATGCGGAAATTAATCCCCATCGTCAGCGTATCCTTGTCGCGGTTGAAGTCCGGCGACACTTCGGCAAAGGCATAGCCGAACAGGCCGGCGGTCTCGCTCAGCGTATCGACCGTATCCTCGACCTGCTTGGCGTTATACCAATCGCCCTTCTTCATCGGCAGCCGCTTGGTCAGGCCATCGCCCGACAGGTCGCGAATGTCCGATTCGACCTTCACGTCGCCGAACTTGTAGCGCTCGCCCTCTTCCACCACATAGGTGATGATGAAGTCCTGCTTGTCCGGCGTCAGTTCGGCGACCGCCGAAATCACGCGGAAGTCGGCATAGCCTTCGGTCAGATAATATTGGCGCAGTTTCTGCTGGTCATAGGCCAAGCGATCGGGATCATAGCTGGTGCCTGACGAGAAGAGCCGGAACCAGCGCGACTGTTTGGTCACCATCTGGCTGCGCAGCGCGCCGTCCTTGAACTTCTCATTGCCGATGATGTTGATCTGGCGGACCTTGGACTTAGGCCCTTCGCTGATCTCATAGACGATATCGACGCGGTTCTGGTCCAACTGCACCAGTTTCGGCTCGATCGTCGCGGCAAAACGGCCCTGACGGCGATAGAGTTCGACGATGCGGGCGACGTCGGCGCGCACCTTGGACCGGGTATAGATCTGGCGCGGGGCGAGCTTGATTTCTGGCCGGATCTTGTCTTCTTTCAGCCGCTTATTGCCTTCCAGCACGATGCGGTTGATGACCGGATTTTCCTTCACCTCGACGGTCAGGGCACCATTGTCGTTGCGGATCTGGACGTCGGCGAACAATTCCGTCTCATACAGGTCGCGCAAGCCCTGATCGAGGCTTTCCTGGCTGTAGGGCTGGCCGATGCGCAGCTTGGTGTAGGACAGGACGGTGCCGGATTCGAGCCGCTGCGTGCCGGTGACGGTGATGCTGCTGATCGTGCCCTGTGCTGCGGGCAGCGACGCGGGCGCAACCACGGGCGCGGGCGCGGCAGCATCCTGTGCCATGGCCGGGAGCGCAGACAGACCTGCGATCATCGTCGTCGCCAACAGGGCGACCACGACCGGGCGCTGCCTCTTGCTGCTGTTCATCGCTGTCACCCGCATCACCTCAAAAACTCGAAAAATTTTGTTTCCGCCGCAACAGACGTCGCCAAACCGGGCTTCCCTGCCCGATGCGCGTCAACCGATCAAGCCGGACAGGCTCTTCCACAGCCCGAAAGACGACAAATCGTTGAAAGTCACCAGCACCATTACCGTCATCAGCAGCGCCAAGCCCGATCGATAGGCCCATTCCTGCACCTGCGGGCTGACCGGCCGACGCTGCAGCGCCTCAATCCCGTAAAACAGCAGATGCCCGCCATCCAGCATCGGGATTGGCAATAAGTTGATGAACCCCAAGTTAATCGAGATGAGCGCCATGAAGGTGAGGAAGCCGAACAGCCCCATCATCGCGGCCTGGCCGGAGACATCGGCGATCTTGAGCGGTCCGCCCAATTCCTTGACCGATCGGCGTCCGGTGATGATCTGGCCGAGGCCGTCCATGGCGGACACGAACATCTGGCCCGTCCGCAATGTACCGACCACCGGGATCTCCCACAGCGCGATGTCGCGGAATTCGACCTTGTCGGACATCACGCCCAATTGGCCGAGGCGGAAGATATTGCCGAACCGGTCCTTTTCGATCCGCTCGCCCGCTGCAATCGTCATGGCGGTGCGCTGACCATCGCGTTCGATGACATAGGGCAGGACTTCACCCGGACGCAGCGACACGATCGGCGCGATGTCGGTGAAGCTGTCGATCTGACGCCCCATGATCGACACGATGCGGTCGCCGGGGCGCAAGCCTGCCTTTTCCGCAGCCGATGCGGGCGCGACCTGCTGCACGAC
>NZ_JPPQ01000069.1:2464537-2470854 GCF_000743655.1 Sphingobium sp. ba1 | reverse complement strand
TGCCACCCCGTCCCGGATTAAGCCATCACGCAGCAGCCCGGTGAATAAGAGAGGCTAGATGGATGTTCTTTTTCTATCAATGGTGATCACTGTGCGATAATAATTGG
This sequence comes from Sphingobium sp. ba1, assembly GCF_000743655.1. Taxonomy (NCBI): domain Bacteria; kingdom Pseudomonadati; phylum Pseudomonadota; class Alphaproteobacteria; order Sphingomonadales; family Sphingobiaceae; genus Sphingobium; species Sphingobium sp. ba1. The sequence goes on along the minus strand of NZ_JPPQ01000069.1, from coordinate 2,470,747 downwards.
TGAGAATTGTCGCCTTAAAGGTTTGACGATACAAGTGCGCCGTGCAAATTCCGTTGTTGTGATAGGCTCCGAATGCACATGGGAAAGCGGAACGATTTTATCGGAAAGCGGCGATGTTGTAGCGCTTGGCAACGATTGTATGGTTTCGAATAGTGTCATTTTGCGCACTAGCGACGGCCACACGATTTTTGATGCGTGCACTCAGGAACCTATTAATCTGTCTAAAGACGTTTTCATCGGTCACCACGTATGGCTAGGAAACAGTTCGCGTGTGAATAAGGGGGCTCATGTGGGTTCTGGCTCTGTGCTGGGGCAGTGCGCTATTGCATCGGGCAAGTTAGCAGAGAACAGTATTTTCGCAGGCACGCCAGCGAGAAAAGTTCGTGACGGTATCGTTTGGTCTAGGACTGAGCATTTCTCAAACATTCCTGACGAATATTTGCCCGTTTCATAATAATTTTATATGGCTTTCTAACAACACGCAATGGATCAATATTAGTCTTTTGTATATCATAATATTTGTATTGAAATAGGCGCTTAGTCAATCACCAATTCTAATTACTGCTAGCACGGTAACTTTTGGTATTCTGATTATTGCGCGTTCCGCGCCGCTATCCATTGTTGTTTCCGGTTCAGCCCGGCTTCGGCCCCGAACTCGCCCGTTCCATTAGCGTGAACAGAAATTCCGGCGCATCATCCGGGCCGTTGGCGAGCGCGTCGATGACCGCGCGGCCCATATCCTCCAGCGGTTGGCGCACGGTCGTCAGCGGTGGCCAGGATGTCAGGCTGGCCGGGGTATCGTCGAAGCCGACCACCGAAAGATCTTCCGGCACCCGCAAACCGATCTGATGCGCCAGAGTCAGCACGCCCAGCGCCATATCGTCATTGGTGGCGAAGATCGCACTTGGCGGCTCAGGCAGGGCCAGCAAGGCCTCGCCCGCCGCAATGCCCGATGCAAAAGTAAAGCCGCCGTCGACGAACAGACTCTCGTCGATCGGCACCGCCGCCGCGGCCAGCCCATCGCGAAACCCCTCGACCCGGCGCAAGGCCGACCGATGCTTGGCGGGCGGCGTGATGATGCCGATCCGGCGATGGCCATGGGCGATCAGATGGTCCGCGACCATGCGTCCGGCGGCGCGTTCGGGCGTGTGGATATTGAAGCCCGCCCCAACCACCGACCCAGCGATCCGCGCGCAGGGCAGGCGCAACTCAGCGAGGCGCGCAAGCATCGCCGCGTCATCGGATAAGGGCGGCACCAGCAGCACGCCATCGGGGCGCAGGGCCGCCACCAGCCGGTCAAGCACGTCGAACCGCTCCTCGCCGCCCGGCGAAATGGGTTCCACGACCAGGTGATAACCCAATTCGCGGCAACGCGCGGCGGCCCCCGACTGGATGCCGCTGATATAGCCCGGCGCAGGATTGCTGTAGAGATAGGCGATCATGAACGACCGCCCGCCCGCCAGCCGTCGCGCCGACTGGTTGGGCCGATAGCCCAGTTCGCGCACCGCCGCCTGCACCCGCTCGCGCAATTCAGCGCTGACATTGGGCGCATCGTTGACGACGCGCGACACTGTCTTGATCGAAACTTTGGCGAGGGCGGCGACGTCGTGGATACTGGTCATGGATATCTGGCTCGAAACAACGGAAACACCGCTCATGCGGGGGGAAGGCGGCGCTTGGCAAGGCGCGATCATGCGCCCTATGCTGCCCATCGCCAACATAGGGATGGGCAGTGATGGGTGACGTGATCAATCTGCGCCAGGCGCGCAAAGCCAAGGCGCGGGACGACAAGGCCCAGCAGGCCGAGGCCAACCGCGCCAAATTCGGCCGCACCAAGGCGCAGCGACAGGCGGACGACACCCAGCGCGCACGGCAGGAGGCGGCCATCGACGCGGCCTATCGGGAAGATCGCGCGCCCGAATAAGGCCGAGCCGCCCGACCCTGTTCCGGTTGCGCTTTTGCCCCTTGCCTGATACCGGCGCGCGCATCATCCGCGCCATTCCCGAACAGAAGAGTCGCCCACCATGTCTGACAAGATCAACCGCATCGTCCTCGCCTTTTCCGGTGGCCTCGACACCAGCGTGATCCTGAAATGGCTGCAACAGACCTATCAATGCGAAGTGGTGACCTTCACCGCCGATCTGGGGCAGGGCGAGGAACTGGAGCCGGCCCGTGCCAAGGCGCGGCTGATGGGAGTCAAGGAAGAGCATATCTTCATCGACGACCTGCGCGAAGAGTTTGTGGCGGACTATGTCTTCCCGATGATGCGCTCCAACGCGCTCTATGAAGGCCTCTATCTGCTCGGCACGTCGATCGCCCGGCCGCTGATCGCCAAGCGCCAGATCGAAATCGCCAGACAAGTCGGCGCGGACGCGGTGTCACATGGCGCGACCGGCAAGGGCAACGACCAGGTTCGCTTTGAACTCGGCTATTACGCCCTCTCGCCTGACATCAAGGTGATCGCGCCATGGCGCGAATGGGATTTGACCAGCCGTACGAAGCTGATCGAATTCGCCGAAAAGAACCAGATTCCGATCGCCAAGGACAAGCGCGGCGAAAGCCCCTTTTCGACCGACGCGAACATGCTGCACACCTCGTCCGAGGGCAAAGTGCTGGAAGACCCGTGGGATGAAGTCCCCGACTATGTCTATTCGCGCACGGTCAACCCGGAGGACGCGCCCGACGCGCCCGAATATATCACCATCGATTTCGAGCGCGGCGACGGCGTCGCGATCAATGGCGTCGCCATGAGCCCCGCGACCTTGCTCGAAACGCTGAACGATTATGGCCGCAAGCACGGCATCGGCCGCCTCGACCTCGTCGAGAATCGCTTCGTCGGCATGAAGTCGCGCGGCATGTACGAAACGCCGGGCGGCACCATCTATCATCTCGCCCATCGCGGCATCGAGCAGGTGACGCTGGATCGCGGCGCGGCGCATCTGAAGGACGAACTCGCCCCGCGCTATGCCGAACTCATCTATAACGGCTTCTGGTTCTCGCCGGAGCGCGAGATGCTGCAGGCCGCGATCGACCATAGCCAGGAAAAGGTGACCGGCACGGTCCGCCTCAAACTCTACAAGGGCGGCGTCTATATCGTCGGCCGTAAATCGCCGCACTCGCTCTACAGCGAAAAGGTGGTGACGTTCGAGGACGATGCCGGTGCCTATGACCAGCGCGACGCAGCGGGCTTCATCAAGCTGAACGCCCTGCGCCTGCGCCTGCTGGGACGACGCGACCAGTAAAGCAGGATTCATCCAACCTCGTCATTCCCGCGAAGGCGGGAATCCATCTCCGGCGCTATCCCACGATGCGAGGTAGGGAGGTGGATCTCCGCCTTCGCGGAGATGACGACCGGGGAAAATCTCTATCATCCCTGTTACACGTTGCGACAAAGTCATGCGTGCTGTGACATAGTTGCGGGACAAGTTGGGCCGATAAGCATCTTCAAGGACGGCGAAACGTCGTTCCACATAGTTGCTTTGGAAGGAACAGGACATGATCCGCAAGTTTTTTGGAACCGTCGCGCTCGGCTCGCTCTTTGTCGGCGGCCTCGCCGCTTCGCACGTCGCTTTCGCCCAGCCGGGCGATGGCCCCGGCCGTGGCGGCCGTGGTGGCGGCATGATGATGATGGCTGACACCAACAAGGATGGCACGATCACGAAGGCGGAACTGACCGCCGGGCTGGAAGCGCGCTTCGCCAAGATGGACATCGACAAGGACGGCAAGCTGACCCAAGCCGATCGCGATGCGATGCGCACCCAGCGCCTCGACATGCGCTTTGCCAAGCTGGACACCGACAAGAACGGCCAGATCAGCAAGGCCGAAATGGCCGCCGCGCAGGAGGCCAAGGCTGACAAGCGAGCAGACAAACGCGCCGAAGCGGGCAAGCCCGGCGGGCCGGAGGGCCGCCATTGGGGCGGTCGCCATCATGGTGGCCCCGGCAAGGGCGGCAAGATGATGGGCGGTCGCGGCGACGCCAACAAGGATGGCACCGTGACCAAGGCCGAATTCATGGCCGGACCGATGGCCATGTTCGACAAGGCCGACGCCAATAAGGATGGCCAGGTGACCGCCGACGAAATCAAGGCCGCGCGTCAGGCGATGCGTAGCGCCTGGAAGGACCGCAAGGCCGCCGCTCCGTCCGCCAACTGATCGAACACCCCCCGTTCACGGGTCCAGGCCCGGCATTCCCCTGCCATCCCTGAACCGGACTCGTGAACGCTTCCGGAAGGGCGAAGACTGGCTCCCCCGCCACGCCTTCGCCCTTCCAACTTTTTCCCGCCCATGACAGACAGGCGCAATGAGCGAAAAACCCCACCTCCTGCTCGTCGATGACGAGCGTTCGATCCGCGAACCGCTGGCGCAATATCTGTCGCGCAACGGTTTTCGCGTCACCGCCGTCGACAGCGCGGCGGAGGCACGCATTCGCCTCAACGCCAATGCGATCGACATGGTGATCCTCGACATCATGATGCCGGGCGAGGATGGGCTGTCGCTCTGCCGCCATATTCGCGAGACCAGCGAAATCCCCGTCATCCTGCTGACCGCCCGCACCGAAGAAACCGATCGTATCGTGGGCCTCGAAATGGGCGCGGACGATTATGTCCTCAAACCCTTCTCTCCGCGCGAACTGGTCGCCCGGATCAAGGTGATCTTCCGCCGCGTCGCCACCGGTGGCCAGCGCGTGACCGCGCCGGACGGGGCCAATTACAGTTTCGCCGGATGGCTGCTCAAGACGCAGGAGCGTACGCTGGTGGATAGTGAGGGCGTGTCGCTGCCGCTCTCCACGGCGGAATATAATCTGATGCTGGCCTTTGCCACCCGCCCCAATTCGGTGCTGAGCCGCGACCAACTGCTCGACATCACCCAGGGGCGCGAGGCCAATGCCTTCGACCGGGCGATCGACAATCAGATCAGCCGCCTGCGCAAGAAGATCGAGCCGGACCCCAAAAATCCAACGCTGATCAAGACCGTATGGGGTGGGGGCTACACGCTCTCCGCAGACGTGCGCAAACTGTGAAGCGCCTCCGCCTCTGGCCGCAAAGCCTGGTCGGACAGATCATCGCGCTCGTCGCGCTGGCGCTGTTCGTGGCGCAGGCGATCAATTTCGGCCTGCTCTATCGCGAACGCATCCGGCTGCAATTGACCGCGCAGACCGCGCCCGCCGTCTATCGCGTGGTCGACGCGCTCGACACCCGGCCCGATCGCCCCGGCCGGCCTGGCCCGGCGCGGATGCGGGCGCGCTTCGTGCAGGGCGCGCCGCAACTGACCGGCGAAGCCCGCCCGGACATCGAAAAGCGGGCAGCGGCGATGTTCGAGGATATCGGCCTGCGCATCCTGACCGTGCGCGTGGTGCAGGACGACGCGGTGATGCCGATGCGCCGCTGGGAACGGATTCGCGTGCGCGCCGATGGCGAGCGGCCACATGACCATCGCGTCGAGCGGCTGACGCTGGCGGCCGAATATGAACCGGGCAAATGGGTCGTCACGCAAGCCCGTAGCGGCGATCGTCCAGCCCGCTTTGGCGGCTGGCTGATCGGCCAGACCCTCATCCTCTATGTCATCGTCCTCCTGCCACTGCTCTGGATCGGCAGCCGTCTCGCCCGCCCCCTGAAGCAACTGACCGGATCGGCGCAGCAATTCGCGCGCACCGGCGCAGCCGATGCCGTGGACGAACGCGGGCCGGGCGACGTGCGCGACCTCACCATGGCGTTCAACGCCATGCGGTCGCGGATCATCGCCATGTTGGACGAAAAGGACCGGATGCTGGGCGCGATCGGCCATGATCTGCGCACGCCGCTCGCTTCGCTGCGGGTCCGTGCCGAATCGGTCGAGGATGATGCGGAACGCGCACGCATGTCCGAAACCATCGATGAGATGAACCGGATGCTGGAGGATATTCTCTCGCTCGCCCGCGCGGGACGCAGCACCGAAGCAGTCCAGAAGGTCGATCTCGCCGCACTCGCCGATGCAGTAGTGGAAGATTTCATCGAACTGGAATCGCCCGTCGACATGACCGAAAGCGACCGTGCCGTCGCGTTCGTGCGACCGCAACAGATCCGCCGCGCCCTGCGCAACCTCATCGAAAACGCCATCGTCTACGGCGAATGCGCCCATGTGTCGGTGGTGCGCGAAGCGGGCTCCATTCGCCTGGTCGTCGCCGATGACGGCCCCGGCATTGCCGAGGACCGGATGGAGGAGATGCTCGAA
>NZ_JPPQ01000069.1:2444908-2464527 GCF_000743655.1 Sphingobium sp. ba1 | reverse complement strand
TCGCCCAGCTCGTGCGGGACGGGGGGGCGGGGGGCGGTGGGCCGTTCCTGGGTGGTGACGTCGTGCATGGGTCCATCCTTGCGGCCGGACGGCGAACCGCCCGCGCCAGTTGGCATCCTTTGTGCATGGGATCGCCGCCGGGGCAAGGGGAAAATGGCGCGATGGCCGCACCCTCCACCCTCGCTCCAAACAAAAATGGCGGTCGTTCCGGGGTTGGAGAGGAACCCGGAACAACCGCCATATCATGGAGCGCAGCGAGGAGACGCCACGCCCCATGGGCACTCAGTCAAACTTGAAGCGGACACCCAGAGCAAAGGTCCGGTCGATCAGCAGCGTGCTGGAGTTGAACTCCGTCGGATTGCCGACATCGCCGAACTTGTAATAATTCTGCTGCTTCGCCTTGGTGATGTTCACCGCGTCGAAGGTGATGCCGATATCTTCGTTCACGTTCAGCGTCAGCTGGAAGTCCAGGCTCTTTTCAGGCGCACGCCACATGCCGATCGGGTTGGCAAAGGCCCGCGCTTCATTGTTGTTCAGGAAGCCCTTGCGCCAGATGTAGGACAGGCGCGCGCCGATCGGGCCTTTGTCATAGGCCAGCGTGGCGTTGTAGGACAGCTTCGACACGCCGAAGAAGGCGGACTTGGCCGTGCCGGTGATTTCGCCTTCATTGTTGACGACCGGGATCGTCTGTTCGGAATCCAGGATCGTCGCGCTGCCGGTGAAGCCAAGGCCGTCAAGCACGGAGGGTAGGTAGGAGGGGAAGTAGGTCAGCCCCAGTTCCAGCCCCTTGAGCGTGCCATCGGAAGCGTTCGCCGGACGGGTGATGTTGAAAAATTCGGTATAGGTCTCGTTGCGCGGCAGATAGTTGTTCGGGATGAACTCGCGAACGGTCAACGGCACGACCAGACCTTCGATCTTGCGGCGGAAGGCGGTCGCATAGATGGCGCTGTTGCGGTCGAAATACCATTCGATCGCCAGATCCATATTCTCCGACTTGGTCGCCCGCAAATTGGGGTTACCCGAAGACCCGGTGCCGAAACCGATGCGCGACAGATCGCCGCCGAGCGCCAGATTGGGATTGAGGTCGCCGAACGCCGGACGACGCAGCGTTTGGCCATAGTTGAACCGGATGCGCAGATTGTCGGTGATGGCATAGCGCGCGGTAAAGGACGGCAGGAAATCGTCGGAACCGGTCGACACGCCGGTCCGGGCGAAATTCGCGCCCCGGTCGAAATATTCATAGTCGGTATCGATCGCGACATAGCGCACGCCACCCTGCAATTGCAGCGGACGCCCGAAAATCTCGACCTCGGCATCGGCCACGATATAGGCGGCCAGGTTGCTTTCCTCGATGCCGAACACGCGGCCGAAGCTCAGCTGGTCAGACAGCAGCAGACCGGGCGCGACGGCGCGATACAGGTTGCGCACGCCATCCCTGTCCATGCTGCGCGGATCGGCCAGCACCCAGCTGGTCGGGATATTGGCACGGCCGTCGAAGAAGCCTTCGTTGGTGAAGGGGCTGCCTTCGCCAAATTCAGACAGGGGAACGGGGATGCGGTCCGGGTTCGCCGGACTGACTGGGCGCGTTGGATCATAGGCAGGGTTGGGCAACGTGTATGCACCGGCACCCTGATCGCGGACATAGCTGTCGGCCGAACGCTTGTCATAGCGCCAGCCCGCCTTGATGCGGCGCAGGAAGCCCTCGTCCCACTCATATTCGCCGTCCAGCATCATCGTCAGCGCGCTACCGGTATTCTTGGTGCCGCTGTCGAACAGGTTGCCGACAGTCCACTTGCTCGCGTCGGTCAGGACGTCCTGATTGCCAAAGCTATAGGCGGGCAGGCCGCCGCCGGCGTTGAAATCGACATCGATGTCGAGCGGGCCGCGATCGGTACGGATGGCAAAGAAGCTCGTCTCGTTCTTGCTGTCCTGATAGGCGATGTCGGCCGAAATCTTGCCGCGCTCACCGACATCCCACTTGGCGTTGAAGGCATAGACATAGCTGTCGGTGCGGCTGGTCGCCCGGTCGCCGCTGTTGAAGCCCGCGACCGCGCCGGCTCGCCGCGACTTGATGATGTTGGTGCCTTCGAACAGTTCGAAGCTGTTGCCGACATCGGCGGGCAGGTTGCCCCACCAATCGACGAAGCTGAAGTTCAGGCTGTTGAACGTCTCGCCCTTGAACCCCGTGTAGAAGACTTCAGCGGTGTAGACCGAGCTGTCGTTCGGTGCCCATTGGAGCGCGGCGTTGATCGCCTTGCGATCGCGCTTGCCATAGACATCGGATGCGATGACGGCGTCGCGGGCGAGATAATAGGGGGTTTCAACGCCATTGATGTTGAGCGTCGATCCGGGCGCGGTGGGCAGCCCCGCGTCGAGACCAGGCGTCCAGTTTTCGTTCAGTGCGCCAGGGAAAATGCGCTGCAGTGGGGTCAGGCCCGACCCTTCCGGCGGCGTTTCGGTGGCGAACGGCACCATGGCACCGGCCTGCAGATTCTGGTTGCGGAATTCGGCGCGGGTGTAGCTGCCGTTCACCAGGAAGCCGATGTCGCCGATGCCGGTTTCCCAACGGTCGCTGACGAGCAGCGCGACATTGGGGTTCACCTTGTCGGCGAGTTCCGAATAGACGCCGCGCGCCAGGCCCGAAATGGTGAAGCCGTCAAAGTCGAGCGGGCGACGGGTCTGCACGTCGATCTGGCCGGCGAGGCCGGTTTCCAGCTGGTCGGCCGAACGGGTCTTGTAGACATCGACCTGCTTGACGAGGTTGGCGGAGATGTCCTGCAACGCGAAGGATGTGCCAGCAGCGGTGAAGATGTTGCGGCCATTGAGCGTGGTCAGCGGATCAGTCAGGCCGCGAATGGTGATGGTCGCCGCTTCGCCGCCAGCGCGGTCGGTGACCTGGATGCCGGTCACGCGCTGCAGGGCTTCGACGACATTATTGTCGGGCAATTTGCCGACATCTTCCGACACGATCGAATCGACGATCTGGGTCGATTCCCGGCGCACGTTGAGCGCGCCCACGATCGAGGCGCGAACGCCGGTGACGACGATGTCTGCGACATCGTCTTCGGGCGCTGCCTGCGGCGTTGCGGGGGCGGTTTGGGCCTGGGCAGCGCCCGCCAGCATCAGCGCGAAGAGCGATGCGGAACCCAGTACGATCGGCTTGAGGGCCATGTCAGATATCCTCCCTGGAGCTGGCCCTTGGCCATGCGTGAATTACTCGGACTAATTATTGCTCCGACAAATGAATCGCAAGCGGAAAATGCGGGCGTCGCGACACGAATGTCCGGCGCTAGTCACATTATTGCCACAGGATACGGGCTATACGGTACCGATCGGATACCGGCATAAGCTAAGGGGCCGGTCTCCTGATGGAAACCGGCCCCTCCCGCCGTTTATTTGTCATACATATTATCGAAGATCAATCTGCATGCCAGTAAGCCGTAGCGTCACGGCTCGGCACCAGCCGCAACTGATCGCCAACCGTGCCGATCGCCTTGCCCGGCGCGGAGATGGCGACGAAGCGCAGCGCGTCGCTGGCCTTCTCCTCGAAACGGACAAACTGGCTGCGCAGCGCGAAATCAGCGCTCTTGCTGTCCTTCTCCAGGCTGATCGACCCATCCTTGGCCGCGACCAGATAATGATCGGGCATCGATATGGGCGACAGCATGATGCTTTTGGCACCGGCGCGGCCGGGCGACTGGCGGAACTGCGTCTGGGGCAGGGCCGGGTTGCCCGCGACCAGGCGGGTGCCGTCATGCGCCATCAACCGCTTGGGATCGGCCACCGCGATGAACCGTTCGGGCAGCGGGCCATTGCCCACCGGCACGCCGAAATCGGGCGTGCCATCGGCGGTGTAATAGAGCCGTTGCACACGGGTATGGCGGTCGGGGTTGAGCAGCGGATCCCCCTGGATCGTCTCATAGTCACGCCCATGATAGACCAGGATGTCGCGGCCCTTCTCATCCACGGTAAAGCTGTTATGGCCTGGCCCATAGACGCTCGTCGCCGGGTTGGTGACGAACACCGGCTGCGGCGATTTGACCCAGCTCTTGGCATCCAGCAGGTCGGCATTCTCGTCCGCCGTCAACAGCCCCAGGCAATAGCGCGCATCGGTGGCGCTCGCCGAATAGGTCATGAACAGGCGACCGTTGCGATGCAGGATGGCAGGCGCTTCGGCGACCTTGTAGCCGCGGATCTCCCAATCGAGTGTCGGCACGGTCAGGCGGGTCGTCTTCCCCAGCTTGAGCGCCGATTCCAGCTTGGCGATGTACAGGTTGCTGTTCGTTTCGATGCCCGGCTCGCGCTGCGCCCACGCCATATAGCGCACGCCCTTATGCGTGAAGATGGTCGAATCGAGGTTGAAACTGTCCCAGGGCGTCTGCAATTCGCCCAGCACGCTCCATTTGCCGACCATCGGATCGGGGCCGTCGCACACCACCGCATAGGTGCGGATGCGGAATACATCCTCGCCACCGCCGCTCGGACCAGCGGCGAAATAGACGATCCACTTGCCGTCCACCATATGCAGTTCGGGTGCCCACAAGAAACCCGACATCGGGCCACTCTTTTCATGCCGCCACAGCACCGCTTCGGTCGCGGTGGCCAGGCCCGCGATCGTCTTGGACCGGCGCAGCACCAGCCGGTCATATTCGGGGACCGACCCGGTCATATAATAATAGCCATCGTCATGGCGGAAGATCTGCGCGTCGGCGCGCTGCTTGATCAGCGGATTGACCGGCACGGGGCCGGCCGCGGTCGGCGCGACGGGTATGGCGCCCAGCTTGCCGCAGGCGGCCGGCAATATCGCGGCACCGGCCAGGAAGAGGCGGCGGTTGATGTGGTTCATAGGATCAATCCTCAATAATCTGCAACGGGCCAGCCGTCCGCGCCCCAGCGCACCGGCGCGATGCGCAGGGTGGGGGCACCGTTGGCCTGTTTGTCATAAGCGTGGTAGACGACATAATCCTTGCCGTCCTTATCGTGCAGCCATCCGGCGTGACCGGGGCCACGGAAACGCTGCTGCTCCTGCAAATCCGCGCGCAGGAAGATGGTGCCGCCACCCTCCATCATCGCACTGCCATCCTTGCCGAGATACGGCCCGGTGATGTCCTTGGACCGGCCGATCACGGTATAATAGGTGCTGTTCACGCCCTTGCAGCAATAATCATAGGACGCCATCAGCCAATAATAGCCGCCATGATCGATGATGAAGGGCGCTTCGACCGGGGCCGGGCCGCCGGTGGGTGCAGGGCGGCGCGCGATCGACACGGGCTTGGCCTTCGCATCCTTGGGCTTGCCGCTCTTGGGGTCCAGCTCGAATAATTTGAGGCCGGTCCAGAAACTGCCGAGCGAGAGCCAGTGGCGGCCTTCGCGGTCGATGATGAAATTGGGGTCGATGGCATTATAATCATCGTCCCTGGTGGACATGACGACCATGCCTTCGTCGCGCCATTTGAAATCGGGCGACTTGGGGTCGAGCGTCGGGTTGGTGGCCAGGCCGATTGCCGAACGGTTAGACCCGAAGGTCGAGACGGAGTAATAAAGCCGGTAGCGGCCATCCACGAAGCTGATGTCGGGCGCCCACATGCCATCGCTGCCGGGGATCGCCTGCTTCGCCCAATCGGGTAGCGCGGTGAACACCGGCGGCCCGGCCGACCAGCGCACGAGATCGGGCGAGGTGCGCGTTTCGATCAGCCGCTGGCCATGGCCAGTGCCGAACACATGATAGACGTCCCCCTGCTGGATGATCACCGGATCATGGGTGGGAGCCAGGTCGCCGGTTAGGCGGCTGTTGAGCGTAGGCGCGCTTGGCGGGGTGGCGGCGGGCTGCGCGGCGGCCGGGCCAGCAAGGTTGATCGCCGCAAGACAGGCGAATTGAGCAATTTTGAACAATGTCTGTCCTCTTCACAGATAGGGGTGGCGAAAAATTCCGTCCCACCAATCCGTTCGGGCTGAGCCTGTCGAAGCCCTGCACTTTTACCCGAAGGGAAGTGCGGCCCTTCGACAAGCTCAGGGCGAACGGGGAGGGGAGGTTGAACCTCCCCTCCAGATCGCCTTATTGCAGGTCCAGCACCACCACCGACATCGGCGGCAAGGTAACGGTCAGCGTCCCCCCATTCACCTGCGCGCCGGTGAAGGCCGCGGGCTTGACGGTTTCGGGCGCGTCGAACGTGTTGTGCGCATTCATTACGCCAGCGGTCAGGACGCGGCCCGATACCGTTCCGGCGGTCAGGCCATCGAGCTTCACCGTCACCGTGTTGGGCTGGGTCGGGTCGAGGTTGGACAGGCCGACATGGACCTTGCCATCCTTGCCCCGCACCGCAGACCCGCTGACTGCGGGCATCACGAACTGGTCCTTATTATACCAGGGCGTGTCGATGCTGATCGGCAGGACCGTGGCATCCTGCCAGGGCTTGTACATTTCGAACACATGATAGGTGGGGGTCAGCACCATCTTCTTGCCGTCGGTCAGGATCATCGCCTGCAGGACGTTCACCATCTGGGCGATGGCGCTCATCTTCACCCGGTCGGCATGTTTGGCGAAGATGTCGAGATGGATGGACGCGACCAGCGCATCGCGCAGCGTATTCTGCTGACGCAGGAAGCCGGGGTGCGTGCCCGGATCCTGCGCATACCAGGTGCCCCATTCGTCCACTGCCAGGAAGACGCGCTTCTTGGGATCATATTTGTCCATGATGGCGGTATGCTTGGTGATCAGCTCATCCATATGGACGGCCTTGGCCAGCGTGTCGGCCCACAGCGTCTCGTCGAAATTCACCGGGTCCGCCTTGGGCGGCCAGCCCCCCTGGGGCAGGGTGTAATAATGCAGCGACACGGCGTCGAGCTGATCGCCCGCAACCTTCATCATCGTTTCGGTCCAGTTATAATCATCGACATTGGCACCCGCCGCGATCTTCAGGATCTTGGTGCCGGCCGGTGCCTTGATGAAGGTGGCATAGCGGCGCGTCAGGTCGGCGGCATATTCGGCGCGCATATTGCCGCCACAGCCCCACAATTCATTGCCGACGCCGAAAAAGGGCACCGCCCATGGCTCTTTATGCCCGTTCCTGGCGCGCTCGTCGGCCAGCGTACCGGCGGGCGAGGTCATATATTCGACCCATTCGGCCATTTCCTGCGGCGTCCCATTGCCGACATTACCCGCAACATAGGCTTCCGCGCCGATCTGGCGGATCAGTTCGAAAAATTCATGGGTGCCGACCGTATTGGGTTCGGTCACGCCGCCCCAATGGGTGTTGATCTTGACCGGGCGCTTGGCCTTGCCGCCAATGCCCTCCCGCCAATGATATTCGTCGGCAAAGCAACCGCCCGGCCAGCGCACGACGGGCACCGACAGGTTCTTGAGCGCCGAGATCACATCATTGCGAAAGCCGTTGGTGTTGGGAATCGACTTGTCGTTACCGACCCAAAGTCCGCCATAAATGCCATTGCCCAGATGCTCGGCGAACTGAGTGAAGATGCGCTTGTCATAGACCGGACCGGGCGTTGCGGCATTGATCGTCGCGGTGGTCGGCTTGCCATTGGTGTCGGCAAAGGCACTGGTCGTCAGGGCACTGGCGCAAAGCAGCAGTGCGGCGGTGGTACGGCGCAGGGTTTTTATCATGTCGTCCTCTCCCATTTGGAAATCAGTCGTGAAAAGCGTCGGTCGGTTCGCGGCGGCCGCGCAGGAAGGCGTCGGCGACATGGCCCAACGGGCTGGTATCGACATCGCTGCGCCCACCCCGGATCAGCGTGGCGAACCGGCTGTAAAGCCCCGGATATTCGACATCCTCGCCATGTTCGGTGCCGCTGGGCAGCGTCAGCACCGCGCCGCCATGCGCCAGCTTCAGCGTGCCAGCATCGGTGTCGATGATGATGTCCCAGCTTTGCGGCCCGGTCTGCCGCCAGTCGAGATCCATGTGGATCGGCGCGCCGCCGGTATCGCGGAAATGCAGGTCGGCCGCGATCGGCGCGGCGCGATTTTCCGGCAGCACCAAAGTCGCCTCCTTCAGGAAGAAGGGGCGCGGCAGGATATGGGTGACGATCGAGAGTGCATTGATCCCCGGATCGAACACGCCAAGCCCGCCCGGCTGCCAGATCCACGCCTGACCCGGATGCCATACGCGCACATCCTCGCGCCAGACGATCGACACTTTCTCGATTCTGCGCTCGGACAGCCAGGCCCGGGCCGGGGCGACCCCCGCCGCAAAACGGCTGTGCCAGGCGGCGAACAGGGTCGCATGGACCTTGTCCGCCTGCACTTTCAGCGCCTCGACCTCCGCCAGCGTCGCGCCGGGCGGCTTTTCCAGAAAGACGTGGATGCCACGGCTCAGCGCCTGCGCCGCCAGATCATAACGGACCTGCGGCGGGGTGCAGAGCGCCACCGCGTCGACGGCCGGACCCTCGGCCAGCAGCGCATCGAGGCTGGCCAGATGCGGCACCCCCGTCAGCCCGGCATCATGCGGACTGACGGTCGCGGCCAGGCTGAACGCGCTATTGCCCCGGATCGCCGGGACATGCTGGTCGCGCGCGATCTTGCCGATGCCGATGATCGCGATACGGATCGGGTCCATCGCTTCAGAGCGCCTTGACGGCCACTTCCTGCGGCGCGGCGCGCGTCAGCACATTGCGCACCGGCAGGGTGAAGGGCGCAGCGAGGATTTCGAACACATCACCCTCTTGGCACGATATGCCGTCGCTGAACGACAGGGTCGCGGTGCCGAAGAAATGGACATGGACGTCGCCCGCGCGGCGGAACAGATCATATTTGAAATGATGATGTTCCAGGTTCGCGAAGCTGTGCGACATATTCCCTTCGCCCGACAGGAACGGCTTTTCCCAGATCGTCGCGCCGTCGCGCAGGATGCGGCTCGAACCCTCGATATGCTCCGGCGGTTCGCCGACCAGCAGTTCGGGGCCAAGCGCGGCCTGGCGCAGCTTGGAGTGGGCCAGCCACAGATAATTGTGCCGCTCGGTCACATGGTCGGAAAACTCGTTGGCGAGCGCGAGGCCGAGGCGATAGGGCGTGCCATCCTCGCCGATGATGTAGATGCCGGCCAATTCGGGTTCCTCGCCGCCATCCTTGGCAAAGGCGGGCATGGTCAGCGGATCGGTCGGGCCGACCAGTTGCGACCCGTCGCCCTTGTAGAACCATTCGGGCTGCTGTCCCGTCTCGCCGGGGGCAGGCTTGCCGCCTTCCAGGCCTTCCAGGAACATCCGCATCGAATCGGTCTGCTTTTCGACAGCCGCCGCCTCGCGGTGCATCTTGTCGCGCCCTTCGGCGGAACCAAGATGGGTCAGGCCGGTGCCGGTTAGCAGGACATGCGCGTCATCGTCATGGTCGATCGGCGCGAGCAGGCGGCCCGCTTCGAATTCGGCGGCGATGTCCACCGCGTCGCCCTTGGGCGCGGCGGCCACGGCGGCGGTCAGGCTGATGCCCTGCGCGATGGCATGCAGCGCCAAAGCGCGGATCGAGGTGAAGCCGACCACGAAGGCCGCGCTGTCGCCTTGCGCGGCGATAACGCCCCGTTCGCCGCTTTGGGCACGGTGCTGCAACAGGCGCAATGTCATGAAAATCTCTCCTCCCGCGCGCCACTGACGGCGCTGAACGCTTGCCGAAGACACGCCATCGTCCACCTCGACCAAAGCCGGGGCGGCAGTGAATCTCCGAATTACTCCGACATATTACAGGAAGATGGTAATGGCAATGCTTGTATTATAGACGGAGTTGTGCCTGATAGTTGGGGGGCGAGAGGAGCAGGAATGGCGAAGGAAGATCCGTCTTTGCACGGGGATGAGGCGGAGACGGGCGCATCGGCGAAGATTGCGCGTGGCCCCGGCAGGCGGTTGCACGGCGCGATCGCGCACAAACTCGGCACGGCCATCTTGTCCGGCCAATATGCCCCCGGCGACGTCCTGTCGGGCGAAGTCGCCTTTGCCGAGGAACTGGAAGTCTCCCGCAGCGCCTATCGCGAAGCGATCCAGGTGCTGACCGCCAAGGGGCTGGTGGAAAGCCGCCCCAAGGCCGGCACGCGGGTCTTGCCCCGCACCCGCTGGAACCTGCTCGATCCTGAAGTCCTCGCCTGGGCCTTTGCCGGGGAACCGGATATTCAGTTCGTGCGCGACCTGTTCGAACTGCGCGCCATCGTCGAACCGGCGGCGGCACGGCTGGCGGCACAGCGGCGCGACAAGGAGGATCTGCGACTGATGAAGGAAGCCTTGGCCGCGATGCGCCGCCACACGCTGGCCACCGAATTGGGCCGCGCGGCCGACCGCGATTTCCACAATGCCATCCTGAACGCGACCCGCAACGACGCGCTGCAAGTGCTGTCCGCCAGCATCGGCGCGGCGGTCAACTGGACCACCCAATATAAGCAACGCGCCCGCGCCCTGCCGCGCAACCCCATCCCCGACCATGTCCGCGTCTATGACGCGATCGCCGCCGGCGACACGGCGGCTGCGGCCGAGGCGATGGGGGTGCTGGTCGACCTCACACTGGAAGACACCGCCAGCGCGATGGGCGGCTAAAATCAAGTGCTCCTGCGAAAGCAGGAGCCCAGTGTCGAACGTCATGCCCTGCCGCCCTGGGCTCCTGCTTTCGCAGGAGCATGAACCACATGAAAAAGGCCGGAGCGGACATCCCGCTCCGGCCTTTTCAGCGCCTCATGTGCAACCCTGGCCTTATTCCGCCACGGCTTGTTGATCGGGCAAGGCGTTCGTCACCTTCGACCCCCACAGCGCGTAAAACAGAATATACAGTTCGCACGCGGCGGTCAGCAGGAACGACCATTGCAGGCCATATTCGTCCGCCAGCCAGCCCTGCACCACCACCAGCGCGCCACCGGCGATCGCCATGATCAGCAGGCCCGAACCCTCTTCGGTCAATGGCCCCAGGCCCTTGATGCCGAGCGTGAAAATGGTCGGGAACATGATCGAGTGGAACAGGCCGACGAGGATCAGCGCCCACATCGCGATCGGCCCCGTGGTGAACACGGTGACCATCATGACGATGAACGCCCCGATCGAAAAGGCCGCCAGCACATGGCCTGCATCGAATTTCTGCATGATCGCGGCGCCAGCGAAGCGACCGACCATCATGCCCGCCCACAGGAACGTAAGATAATTGCCCGCCTGCGCTGCCGTAAGGTTGGCAATATCTGGCTGGCTGACGAAAATGACAAAGAGGTTGGCGACGCCGATTTCCGCGATCAGGTAGATGAAGATCGCGGGGATGCCGAACACGAGGTTGCGGTGGTTCCAGAGCGAATGTTTCTTGCGCTCTTCCTTGTCATGGCGCTGCGTCGCGTTGCCCATGGCAGGCAACGGGAATCGGGCAATCACCACTGCAAGTACGACCAGCACGATTGCGACGAGTACATAGGGCAGGATTACCGATTGGGCGTCAGCCAGCCTTTCCGCCTGCGTCAGTACGACCTCGCCTTGCGCGGTGCCGCTTTTTGATCGGCCGAGAATCAGATACGCGCCGAACGATGGCGCGAGCATCGTACCCGCCGAATTCATCGCCTGCACGAGGTTTAAGCGCGAGGAGGCGGTTTCCGGCTTGCCAACTACGGCTACATAGGGGTTGGCCGCGACTTGGAGCAATGTAACGCCCGCAGCGATCACAAACAGCATAGTGATCGTCACCCAGTAGGAAACCAGCGTGGCGGCAAGCGTCATTCCCAGCGCGCCAGCCGCCATTATAAGTAATCCGATGACGAGTGACTTCTGATAGCCAATCCGTTCGATGATCTTTGCGGACGGATAGGCTGCAACGCCATAGGCAATGAACCAGGCGAACTCGAGTAGTGTGGTTTGAAAATAGTTTAGTGCAAACACGTTGCGCAGATGCGGCAGCAGCGTGTTGTTGATGACGGTGATGAAGCCCCACATGAAGAAGAGGCTGGCAAGCAGGCCCAGCGCCGGGCCATAGCGCGTTGCGGGATTATGCGTCGCGGTGACGCCCGCGCCTGATGTTACGGGTCCTGCCATCCATCCTTCTCCACTGCATTTCCGGGGACGGGCGACCCGGATAGGGGTTGCGCCCGCTTATTTTGTCGGAGTATATTCCCCGAAACCGCGCGTCAATGGGCGGTCGGTATCGGGAGGAAGTCCATGCAAAAGGTCATCATCAAAACAGCGCTGTCATACGCATTGGCCATGGCGCTGACAAGCACGGCGGCGCTGGCCGCCGACGCCAGCCGCGCGCCCGCAGGCACGTTGGCGGACGGTACGGCGGTGGAAACGATCACGCTGACCAATGCTGCTGGCGTATCGGCCAAGATCCTGACCTATGGCGCGACGCTGCAATCGCTGTCGGGGCCGGACAAGGATGGCAAGATCGCCGACGTGTTGCTCGGCTATGATGATCTCAAGGGCTATGTCGATCATCCCAATTATTTCGGCGTGACCGTGGGCCGCTATGCCAATCGCATCGCCGGCGGCACCTTCAAGCTGGGCGACACCAGCTATCAGCTTCCGCTCAACGACAAGACCAATTCGCTGCATGGCGGCGACAAGGGCTTCGACAAGCTGCCCTGGAAGGTCGTGTCGGTAAAGAGCGGCCCGACCGCCACCGTGGTTCTCTCCCTCGTCAGCGCCGATGGCGATTCGGGCTATCCCGGCAAGCTCGATACGACCGTCACCTATACGCTCGATGAAGCGGGCAATCTGGGCATTGTCTTCGCCGCCAAGACCGACAAGCCCACCATCGTCAACATGACCAACCACGCGATCTTCAACCTCGCCGGTGAAGGGTCGCCCGATGGCGCGCTCGGCCATAGGCTGACGATTCCGGCCAAGGCCTATACGCCGGTGGATGAAAAGCTGATTCCGACCGGCGAATTGAAGCCGGTCGACGGCGGCGTGTTCGATTTCCGCGCGCCCCGCCGCGTCGCCGATGGCATTCGCGACGGCCGCGACCAGCAGATCGTCTATGGCCGCGGCTATGACCATAATTGGGCGCTCGACAAGGGCGCGACCAAGGCACCCGAACTGGCGGCGCGGCTGGAAGATCCCGTGTCGGGCCGGGTGCTCGAAGTGCTGACCACCGAACCCGGCGTGCAATTCTATGCCGGCAATTTCCTCGACGGCACGCTGGTCGGCAAGGGCGGCCATCTCTACCGCATGGGCGACGGCATCGCGCTGGAGCCGCAGAAATTCCCCGACGCGCCCAACAAGCCTGCTTTCCTCTCGGCGCGGGTCGATCCCGGCAAGCCCTATCGCCATGCGATGGTTTACCGGCTGTCGGTCAAGCGCTGATGACGGCCTGGCGTCTGATCGAACGGGGCGTCGCCGACACGCTGGGCGAGGGCACGCTCTGGTCGGCGCGCGATAACGCGGTCTATTGGGTCGACATATTGGCCCCGGCGCTCAACCGGCTGTCCCTTGCGGACGGCACGGTCGAGCGCTGGGCCATGCCCGAACCGCTCGGCTGGGTGGTGGAGCGCGAAGAGGGCGGCTTTGTCGGCGGCTTCCAGAGCGGCTTTGCCGACATCCGCCTCGATCCGCTGACGATCACGCCCTTCGGCGACCCCGAACCGCATTTCCCCGGCAACCGCATGAATGATGGCAAGGCGGATGCACAGGGGCATATCTGGTGCGGGACGATGGACATGGCCGAGGAGCATGATCGCGGTTCGCTCTACCGGCTCGCACCCGACCGCAGCTGGAGCGTGATCGACGCCGACTATCGCGTGCCCAATGGCCCGGCCTTCTCGCCCTGCGGCCGCTGGCTCTATCATAGCGACACGGCCAAGCGGCAAATGTATCGCTTCGCCCGGACGGCGGAGGGCGCGACCGATCGCCAGCCTTTTATCCGCTTTGCCGAGGAAGATGGCTATCCCGACGGCATGACCGTGGATGCGGACGGCCATATCTGGGTCGCCCATTGGGGCGGCGGGCGGGTCAGCCGCTTCACTCCCGATGGCGTGCTGGACCGATCGATTGCGCTGCCCGCGCGGCAGGTGACCAATATCTGCTTTGGCGGAGCCAACCTCGACCGCATGTTCGTCAGTTCGGCGACCATCGGGCTGGACGATGCCACGCCGCACGATGGCGGCTTCTTCGAAGTCGATTGCGGCGTGCGCGGCCTGCCGACCCACCAATATGCAGGCTGACGCCTAAGGAGCGCGCGCAAAGGGGCTTGCGGCCCGGCGCGGAATCTGTTTTATGGCGCGAGACAGCGTTGTCATACCTCTCCAAAGTGGGGCAACGCTGCAATCCCGGACGGCCCGCTACGGCGAACTGCACGCGCCATGGGTCGTCCGGGACGATTTTTCCCTTATCGCTGCACCAATTTCGCCAGGCCCCGGCGCGCCATGGGCATGGTCAGCATCGTGCTGCCGATCGCCATCAGCAATAGCGCTGTAAAGCTGGTCCCGGTGATGATCTGCCGATCGAGCAGGATGTTGGCGAAGATGATCATGATCAGTGCCTTGGTCTGTAGCAGCCAGCCGATCACCCCGGCCTCGCCCTTGGGCCAGCCCAGGATTCGCCCGGCCAGCGCCACCCCGGCCAGTTTGCCGACCACGGCGGCCGCCAACAGCAGCAATGCGCCGCCGATCACCTCGAACCCGCCCATATCCCATTGGGTGCGCAACCCCGTGCTCAGGAAAAAGACCGGCATCACCGTCAACAGCATATGGTCGCGCAGCATATCCATCTGCGCCTCGTCGAACCATTGCTTGTCCAAAATCGCGCCCGCCAGGAACGCCCCGACCATGAAATGCAGCCCGGCCCAATCCGCCGCAAAGCCCAGCAGCGCGAGCGAGAGCATCCCCAGATACAACCGGTCGCGCCCGCCGATTCGCCGCATCACCGCGCGCAGCCCCCAGGCGACGAACGGGAACAGCAGCAGGAATCCCGCCTGCCGCTCGACCCGCGCCCAATCGAGCAGGATCAGCGCCAGCACGCCCCAGATGGCGATATCGTCCAGGCTGGCATAGCGCAGCACCCGTTGCCCCAGCGGCTGACGCAGGATGGAAAGCCGATCCATCAGCAGCACCAATATGGGCAAAGCGGTGACGGCGCAGGCCATCCCCATCCCCAGCAACGCCTGCCAATGCTGCCCCTTCGCGCCGATCCAGCCCGGCTGCGTCAGGATCAACGCGGCCGCCAGCGCCCCCAGCACAAGCGGCGTGACCAGCGCCAGCCCCGCCGTCGTCCATGTCTCGCGCCGCGCGACCCAGGCCTGGTGCAGGTCCAGTTCGATGCCCGCCAGCCAGACGAAGATCATCACCGCCCACCAGGCGATGCCGTTGAGCGCGGCGATGACGCCCGGCGGAAACAGGAAATCATGCACGTGCGGCAGTGCGACGCCCAGCACGCCGGGACCAAGCAGCACGCCCGCAACGATCTGCACCACCACCAGCGGCGCCCAATTGTCGGTGCGCAGCAATCGCCACACCAGCCAGGGCAGCCCCATGACAAGCGCCAGCGCGAGCAGAAAAGTCTCCGTGATCGTCATGCCCCGCTCCCCCTTATCGGCAGGCAGGATTAGCGGCGCGGCGCGGCCTGCGCCAGCGCCTTGCCCCAAAATCCCTGGCCCTTCGCAGCCGCAAAAAACATCCTATATGGGCCCAAGCCTTTTAGGGAGATTTTATGGACACTGACCCTCGCGCCGTCACCCGGCCCATCGACCCCCTGTTCCTCGACCGCTGGTCGCCCCGCGCCTTCGATGGATCGGCTTTGCCGCAGGCGGATATCGATACCCTGCTCGACGCAGCCCGCTGGGCACCGTCGGCTTTCAACTATCAGCCCTGGCGCTTCCTCTATGCCCATCGCGACAGCGCCGACTGGGCGCGCTTCCTTGGTCTGCTGCTGCCGTTCAACCAAAGCTGGGTGCAACATGCCTCGGTCCTGACCTTCATCCTGTCCGACAGCCTCTCGTCGGCCCCCGGCTCGCAGGAAACCAAGCCCTCGCACAGCCACAGTTTCGACGCAGGCGCCGCTTGGGCGCTGCTCGCGCTGCAGGCAACGCGGATGGGCTATCACACCCACGCCATGACGGGCGTCGATTTCGACGCCGCCCGCCACGAACTCGCGGTGCCGGACCGTTTCCGCATCGAAGCTGCCGTCGCCATCGGGCGCATGGGCGACAAGGCGATATTGCCTGAAGCCCTGCAGGCGCGCGAAGCCCCCAGCGGCCGCAATCCGATCGACAGCTTCGCCTTTGCCGGCAATTTCGTCGCCTGAAACTTCACTCCAACCACCTGCCCCAAGCCACCAAACCGATCGACCACGCCGAAACCGCGTGTTTTCGGCAATATGTCACCGGAAATGCGCCGAAATTCGCCCTTAGGCGATGGACCGGCGGATGCGAACGGGCTAGGGCGGGTGCCATCACACTTGAAGAGGACGTCCTATGAATAACAGTGACCTGATCGACACCGTCGCCACCGCCCACGACCTTTCGAAGGCGGACGCCAAGAAGATCATCGACGGCGTGATCTCGGCGATCGTCGACGCGGCGGCCAAGGGCGAAGAAATCTCGCTCAACGGTTTCGGCAAGTTCAAGGTCAAGGAAAGCGCCGCGCGCGAGGGCCGCAACCCCGCCACCGGCGAGACGATCCAGATCGCCGCGTCCAAGAAGCTGGGCTTCACCGCTGCCAAGGCGGTCAAGGACAAGCTGAACGGCTGATCCAAATGCAATTTGACGACCAGTTGCGTCGCTATTTCGGCCGCACGGACATTGACGCCGTGCCCGCCGAAGCGATCGCAGCGGGCGTCGAGCGCATGCGCGTCGACCTTGGTCTGGAAAAGGACCGGGGTCGACGTTTTGCGTTGTGGTGCCTGCTCTTCCTGATGGGCGACGCCCCCGATCTCGACATCGCCTTCAAGGACGCGGCCGATCGCGACGCCGCCCGCAATTTCATGGATCTCGCTCAGGGCGATCCACCGCTCGATTAGGCCCCTTCGGGCCATTCAAGTCTCCAACGATCCACATCCCCCTTTTCCGCCATCGGGCGATCATCCACTGTGCGCGTGCCTTTTTCCGGCACATGCTGCCTGCGCACGCCTGAAAAACGGCATCCGGCGGGCCGTCGCTGACATAGCCTGTGTGCCAGGGCCATCGGGGCCACGGGAGATGATCGATGAAACTGCCACGCATCCTTACTGTCACCGTTGCCGGATCGGCGCTTCTGGCCCTGGCCGCCCCCTTGAGCGCGCACGGCATCTGGTTCGCCCAGCGCGCGACGCAGATCGCCCTCATCTATGGCGTCGGCGCTGACGATCTCGACGCGGTCAAGCGCCTGCCGCTCATAAAGACCGTCACCGGCTATGATGCTGACTGGGCACCCGTCACCACCAGCCTGCGCACCGCCGGGCCGATCCCCGTCGTGGACAGCGAAGAGCCGATCGCGGCGGTCGCGGCGATCATGGACTATGGCCTGTGGAGCAAGACCCCCGACGGCAAATGGCATAATAAGGGCCGCGACGAAGTGCCCACCGCCAGCCTTGCCGAACATAATTGGAAATATGCCGTCCATCTGACCAAGGTGCCGACCAGCCCCGTGCCCCTGTTCGAAGGGCATAAGCTCCAGATCGTCCCCGTCGATCCCGCCATCCCGCAGAAGATGGGCGAACCGATGAAAGTGCGGGCTTATTATGAAGGCAAGCCGATCGCGGGCGCGACCATCATGTCCGACTATGTCAACGATCCCGACGAAGTCGCGGTCAAGACCGGCGCGGACGGCACCGCCACCATCACGCTGCGCAACCAGGGGCTGAACGTGCTGATGGGCATCTATGTCGGTCCAGCCGATGACAAGGCGAAGGTCGACCATGTCGAATATCGCTCGTCGCTGTCCTTCGTGCTGCCGCATCTGCCCGAATAAGGCCGCACCGCCACCTTTTGTCGCTACCCTGTAAGGAGACACCCATGAAACTCGACCTGATGAAGCTCGGCCTCGCGGTCGCTGCCCTCGCCCTGACCCCAACCGCCGCCTTCGCCCATGGCAGCATGAAGCCCCAGCATGGCGGCCTCGTTCAGATGTCGGGCGAAACCATGGTGGAACTGGTCGCCAGTCCCAAGGGCGTCGATGTCTATATCAGCGAAGAGGATGAGCCGCTGCCCGCATCGGCCTACACCGCCACGCTGACGCAGACCGCGTCGGGCCAGAAAAGCCAGGCCGCGCTCAAGCCCGCCGGTGGCAATAAATTATCCGCCCCCGGCTTCAAGGCCGCCAAGGGCGCCAAGATCGTCGTCGCGCTGGTCGACAAGAGCGGTGCCAAGGTCTTCACCACCTTCCAGACCAAGTAAGCGGCGATCATGCGCAGCGCGATCCGCCACTTGCCCATCCCCCTCGGTATGCGGCGGGTCGCGCTGCTGCTGCTGGGGCTCATGCTGGCCTGCATCGGTCAGGCGCTCTTGGCCCATGGCGTAAACGAGAATGACCGCGCCTTCATCGAAGGCGCATCGGGGGTCAACATCATCCCCTATATGTATCTGGGCGCCAAACATATGGTGACCGGCTATGATCATCTGCTCTTCCTCGCCGGGGTCATCTTCTTCCTCTATCGGTTGAAGCAGGTCGGCACCTACGTCACCCTGTTCGCGATCGGCCACAGCACCACCTTGTTGCTGGGCGTCATCCTCGACCTGCGCGCCAATCCTTTCCTGATCGACGCGATCATCGGCCTGTCTGTGGTCTATAAGGCGATCGACAATCTCGACGGTTTCCGCACCTGGTTCGGCATATCGCCCAATCCCAAGGCGGCGGTGCTGATCTTCGGCTTCTTCCACGGCTTTGGCCTGGCGACCAAGCTGCAGGATCTCACCCTGTCGAGCGACGGGATGATCCCCAACCTCCTCGCCTTCAACATCGGCGTCGAAATCGGCCAGTTCATCGCGCTCACCTTCATCCTGCTCGCCATGACCTTCTGGCGCAGGACCGACACTTTCCGCCGCAGCGCGGTCCTCGCCAATGCGGCGCTGATGACCGCGGGCTTCGTCCTCGTCGGCTTTCAGTTGACCGGCTATCTGATCGAAAGGGGCCTGACATGACCAGCAGCCACCAACCCGCGCCACCCACGCGCATCACAACCCCGCCCGCCACGCTCGCCAAGGCCACCGGCGCCGCCGCGATCGGCGCGGTCGCCATCCTGACTCTGTTCGTCCTGCCTGCCGAATATGGCATCGATCCGACCGGGGTAGGCAGCGCGCTCGGCCTCACCGCCATGGTGGCCGAACCAAGTGCGTCTGCGCCAGCAGCCGCCCCGCCCGTAGCCAGCACGGCACCGACCCTGCCGACCAAGGACAATATCGCCCGCACCGCCCCCTGGCGGCAGGACAGCATGACCATTACCCTCGCGCCGCACAGCGGGCAGGAAGTGAAGGCGCATATGCAGCAGGGCGACAGTTTCGTCTTCGAATGGCAATCGACCGGCGGCCCGGTCAAGGTCGACATGCATGGCGAAGCCCCCGATGCGACCGACGGCGCGTTCACCAGCTATTGGGAAGAGCGCGAGCAAACCAACGCCAGGGGCAGCTTCACCGCGCCCTATGCCGGCACCCATGGCTGGTATTGGCGCAACAAGGGCGACACGCCCGTCACCGTCACGGTCAAGACGACCGGATTCTACAAGGATCTGTTCCAGCCCGCGGGCGCATAATCCCCTAG
>NZ_JPPQ01000069.1:2437250-2444845 GCF_000743655.1 Sphingobium sp. ba1 | reverse complement strand
GTCTTATTGGTCGCCGCTGGTGGTGGCGGCCAGCGCCCTGCGCACGCCTTCGACCGCATTGGCATTGCGCGTGACCTTCAGATGCTTTTCGACCGCGCGCTCGAACTGCTGGCCATATTCCTGGCCGATCACTTCGCCCAGCTGGTCGCGCATCTGCACCATCAATTCGGGTTGATTCTTGGCATCGCCCCGTTCGATCGCGTTGAGCTGGACCACGAAATAGCCGCGATCCTGGCCGATCGGCAGCGTCTTGACCGTGTTCGCCGCCATCGAGAAGAGGATGGCGATTTCGGCCGGTGGGCGCTGCTCGCCGCGCATGATGTCGGCGCGCTTGCCACCCAGCGTCTGCGGCGCGGGCAGCTTGACGCCGGCTTGTGCAATTGCGTCGGCCAACTTCATGCCCTTGGCCACCTTGGCGCGGATCTGTTCGGCCAATGCCTTGGCCTTATCGTTCCCGGCGTTCAGCTTATATTGCGCCTGCACGATCGGCTTGACCTTGGCCAGTGGCGGGGGCGCTGCGGCGACGATCTCGCCCGGCGCGATCAGCGCATAGCGCTTGTCGGGGGTGATCGGCACCATCTGCGCATCATCATCCGCGCTCATCGCAAAGATGGGCGCCAGCAGCGGCTGCACGTCGGGCGCGACTACATAGGCCTGATCCTCGACCTGCTTGCCGGTGGCGAGCAGCAGCGGGCTGGTTTCGAGCTTGAGGCCATTATCCTTGACCACTTCCTCGAACGTCCCGCCATCGGCGATCTGATCCTCCAGCTTGCCGGTAAAGTCGGCCAGCAATTGCTTTTCCTTCTGCGTCCGCAGCGTCGCGACGATTTCGTCCCGCACCGACGCCAGCGCGCGGGCAGGAATGTCCTTGACCGCCGTCACACGCAGCAACAGCCAGCCGAGCGGCCCGCGCACGGGACCAACCAGATCGCCTTGCTTGGCGGCAAAGGCGGCATCGACCGCAGCCTTGCCCGCCGTGGTGGTAAGTGTCGCAGGGGTCTGGTCGGCCAGCGTCGCCACCGCCAGGCCAGCGCCCTGTGCAGCGGCGGACAGCGATACGCCGCCCTTCACCTTGTCGGCAATCGCCTTGGCAGCAGCCTCGGTCGGCAGCACCAGCTGCTCGATCGTCCGGCTCTGCTTGGCGGCATAGGCGGCCTTGTTCTGGCTATAAGCGGCGGTGATTTCCGCATCGCTTGGCTGCGAGGCTTGCGCGAAACGCTCGGCATCGACCACGGCATAGCGGATGCGCCGCTGTTCGGGGATGGTGAAGCGATCGGCGTTGCGCTTGTAGAAATCGGCCAGTTGCGCGTCGGTCGGGTCTTTCTCGTCCAGGAACGCGACCGCCGGGATCGCCGCAACCGTGCCCTGCCGCGCTTCCAGCAGCAACGAGGCATAGGGCAAGACCAGGCTGTCGGTCGGCTTCACGCCCATGCCGATCGGGGTCAGCAATTGCCGCTGCAGGATTTCGCGGCTGATATCGTCGCGCAAATCCTTTTCCGTCAGCCGCTCGCGTGCCAGCAGATTGCGGAAATTCTCCTGGCTGAAATTGCCGGCTGCGTCCTGAAACGCCGGAATTTGCGCGATCTGCGCATCGACCAGCCGCTTTGAGATGTGCATGCCCTGATCGTCGGCAAAAGCGCGCAGCGCCAGTGACGCGACCAACTGGTCATAAACCTGCGCCGCGCCGCCCTGCGCGAAGAAATCGTTGATCTGCAGACCGGGGTCGGACCGGCGCGCATTGTCGAACACCCGCTGCACCCGCTCCTGCAACTCGGTTTCGGTCAATTTATAGCCCTTGGCCTTGGCTGCCGTGCTGCCACCGCCAAAGCTGGTCCCGAACTGACCGCTCGACAGGTCGCCCAATATGAAGGCTGCGGCGATCGTCCCTAAGAATAGCAGCGCGAACACTGCCCCGAAACGGGATTTGATGAAGCGGCGAAAGACAGAAAGCATGAAAATATCCGAACTGCGGCGGGATGGCGGCCCGCTTTAAGGGCGGATGCGCGCGGCGGCAAGGCTTGCACTGGACAAATGCGCTAGCGCCGTTCATCGCCTCTGACCAGTCCATGTCCCTTCCGATGGAGACGCGACGCCACAGCAGACTGGCGCGCGGCGGCGGGGGCGGGGCGACGTGCAGCAATAAAGAATAAGGGGAATAGACGATGGGCAGGCGCAAGCTGGTTGTCGGCAACTGGAAAATGAACGGGATGCAGGCTGCGTTGGACGAGGTCGCCGCCATCGGCGCGCGCGCGGCGCAGCATCCAGCGGTAGAGGTCGGCCTCTGCCTGCCTGCCACGCTGATCGCCGCGGCGGACGCACGCAAGGGCGGTGCCTTCATCGGCGCGCAGGATTGCCACATGCAGGCAAGCGGCGCGCATACTGGCTGCCTCTCGGCGGCGATGCTGGCCGAAGCGGGGGCCAACTGGACCATCGTCGGCCATAGCGAGCGGCGGCAGGACCAGGGCGAAACCGATAGCGATGTCGCGGCCAAGGCGTTGGCCGCCAAGGCCGCGGGCCTGCGCGTCATCCTGTGCGTGGGGGAAAGCCTGGACGTGCGCGACGCGGGCGATGCCGAAGCGGTGGTGTCGGCGCAACTGCTCGCCTCCTTGCCCGACGGCGCAGCGGCGGACTGGCTCGCCATCGCCTATGAACCCATCTGGGCAATCGGCACTGGCCGCATCCCGACGATGGAGGCCGTAGCGACCATGCACGCCGCCTTGCGCGCTGCGCTCGCCAGCCGGATCGGCGACGAAGCGCAAGGCATGCGCATATTGTACGGCGGGTCGATGAATGGCGACAATGCCGCCGAACTGATGGCCATCGCCGATGTCGATGGCGGCCTGGTCGGCGGCGCCAGCCTGACCGCCGAAAAATTCGCGCCCATCATCGCGGCGGCGGATGGGGTGGTGGACTGACGAAAAAAATCCTCCCCTGGAAGGTTCAACAGAGGCACGTGACTCTGTTGAAGGGGACCGGCGAAGCCGGTGGAGGGGTGTCACCCTCACGATAGGGCAACACCCCTCCGTCGGCGCTGTGCTCAGCCATCTCCCCTGCAAGGAGATGCCTTCGAGAATATACAAGGCCTCTCACCCCCCCCCCCTCGTCAAACGCCCGCGATATTGTATAGCCCATCCCCTGTTCCCAAGCGGAGAATGCCGTGATTACTGTCCAGCGGGTGGCCAAGGCCGTCGGCAAGCATCTGACCCGAACCGCGCTCCAGGCGCGCAAAGCTGCGGGCGTGCGGCGCAAGCGGGGCTGCCCGGCCTGTGGCGCGACCGTGGTGGGCTTCTTCCGCTATGGCGACAATGGCGAATGGGGCTGCCCCGAATGTGGCGCATCGCCGCGCGAACGGTTGATGAACTGGCTGATCGCCAATGGCCGCCTGACCGTGCCAACCGAAGGCGCGATCCTGCATATGGCGCCCAATGAAGCCAGCCTCGTCCGCCGCTTTTCCGCCGCCGCTTATTATATGCCCGCCGATCTCGATCCGTCGCGCTATACCGTCCCCAACATGGCGCAAATCGACCTGATGGAGCTGGCCGTCACCGACCGCTACGACCTGTTCTACGCCAGCCATGTGATGGAGCATGTGCCCGACGACATGGCGGTGCTACGCAACATCTACCGCGCCTTGAAGCCGGGCGGCGAAGCCTGGCTGATCGTGCCGCTCTGGACCAAGCCGACCGAAGATGGCAGTTTCGACATCCCCCCGCGCGAGCGCGAGCGCCGCTTTGGCCAGTGGGATCATGTGCGCCAATATGGCCCCGATTTCGCCGACCGCATCCGCGCCGCCGGCTTCGACCTCGAAGAAATCGACGCCAGCAGCATCGACGTCGCCGCGCGCCATTATTACGCACTGGACGACCGGCTGTTCCGCGCCCGCAAGCCCGGCGGAGCCGCGACGCGGTGAGCGTCCTCGCGCGGATGGAGGCATCCGCCCGCATCCTCGCACTGGTCAAGCTCGCCAATGTCGGCCTCGTGCTGATCTGGGGCTTTGCCGTCACCTTCGTCTTCGTCCGCGTGTTGCCGCTGGCCGAATTTCAGGCGTTCCTGCTGCTGGTCGCGTTCGGCAACTTCACCATTTCGGCTGAGTTCGGCCTGACCAGCATCATCTACGCCCGGTTGCGGCGGCACTGGCTGGGTGGGGATCAGGCGGATGGCGGTTTCCGGCTGGAGGAAATGGGGGTGCTGTTCCTGTTCCTTGGCCTCATCATGCTGGGCGGGACGGCGATCCTGATCGGGGCGCTGACGCTCGGCTGGTTCGATACGGCGATGCCGCTGCTGTTCCTGCTCTTCTTCCTGTTCGCCTGCCTCAACCTGCCTGCCTTGCTGGCCAAGCGGGCGCTGGCGGCAGTGGACGGCAATTTCCTCTGGGAAGCGCTCGATTGCGGACGGCGGGTGCTGACGATCACGCTGCTGCTCGCCATCCTCCTGGGCATGGACCCGCGCCTGTCGATCGCGCTGCAACTGGCGGTCAGCCTGCTCGTCATCGGCTGGGCTATCGCCCATGTCCACCGGCGACTGGGGATGGGCGCGCGCCACTGGTTCGCCTTCCGCGTCGGCGGCGGTCATGTCCGCGCCCATTATCTGCGCGACATAGGCGCGTCAGCGGCCTTCACCGTCTCCGACATCATCGCCTATAATGCGCCCTATTTTACCATCGCCATAGCCACGTCCGACGCCCGCCCGATGCTAATCTTCGACTTCTTCTTCAAAATGTCGCGCGCCCTGTCGATGCTGGTCCGCGCCGTCGTGGAGGCCGCCTTGCCGCGCATCACCCGCGCCTATCATGCCGGGGACCGCGCAAGGCTGCGCCAGTTGCTCGCCCGCTCGCTCGGCGCAGGGCTGGTCTTTGCCGTCCTGCTGTCGTCGCTGTTGCTGGGCGTCGGCGACTGGCTGTTCGCCACGCTGTTCGACGGTCGTGCCACGATCGACCGGACGGAACTCGCCCTAATCGTCGCGGCCTTGGCGGCGCTCACGATCATCTGTGTCTCGGTCTATGTGCAGGGCGCGCTCGGCCGCTTCTCGACCCTGCTGCATCGCTCCTTGCCCTTCCTCGCCGGATCGCTCGCCAGCGCGCCCTTGGCCCTGGCGCTGACACCCCAAGGCTTCGACCTCACCTTCCTGGGTCTCTACACGCTGACGCTCGCCGGCGCGGCCATCCTGCATCTCATCTCGCTCCAAAGGCTGGCGCGGGCATGAAGGTCGCGATGCTTGACCCGTCGCTCTTCACTGGGCGCTATGACGACAGCCTCTGCGCGGCGCTAGCGGGGCAGGGTGCGGACGTCACGCTGCTCGGCCGCCCCATGCGCGCCACCGATGCGATCGTGCCGCAGAACTATGCCTACGCCCCCCATTTCTTCCGCCGCAGCGAAGCGCTGCGCGACCGCCTGGGCGAAGGCCGTGCCTTTCGCCTGGCAAAGGCCGCAGAATATGGCCTGACTTGCGCGCTGGGCGACCTCACGCCGCTCCTTGCCGCCGATGTGGGCCATATCCAATGGCTCCCTCTCGCCCCCGCAGACCGTCTGATGTTGAAGCGACTCAATGGGCGCACTGCTTTGGTCCACACCGTCCATAATGCCGACGCCTATCATGCCGATGCCGGGCTGCAGGGCCGGGGCTACCGCGCGCTGCTTGACGGCATGGATGCACTGATCGTCCATGGCGACACCACCCGCGCCGCCCTCATCGCGCAGGGCATCGACCGCGCCCGCATCCACATCACCCCGCACCCGCCGATGCGGCTGGCAGCCGCCAGCGCCGCCGACCTGGCCGCCGTACCCGCCTCCACGAAACCCCGCCTGCTCTTCTTCGGCACGATCCGCCCCTATAAGGGCGTAGACCTCGCGATAGACGCCTGCCTCTCGCTCTGGCGCGCTGACCATGATTTCGATCTGATGCTGGCGGGCAAGCCCTTCATGGACATCGCGCCGCTCCTGGCGCAGGTAGCGCAAGCAGGCTTTGCCGACCGGCTGCTCACCGATTTCGGCTTCCTGACCGAAGGCCGCCTCGACGCGCATATGGCCCGCGCCGACATCATGGTCTTTCCCTATCGCCACATCGATTCGAGCGGTGCCTTCCTCTCTGCGCTGCATCATGGCAAGGCGATGGTCACGTCGGATGCGGGCATGTTCGGGCAATTGCCGGACGGCGTAGCGATCCGGGCGGCGGCGGGGAATGTCCCCGCTTTGGCCGCAGCGCTCTTGCCGTTGGTGCAAAGCGCCGCCATCAGGCAGGCACAGGGCGCGGCGGCGCGCGCCTATGGAGATGATATGGGAAGCTGGAACGACATGGCGGTGGCGACGATGAACATCTATCAAACCGTGCTGGCCGCGCGCGCATGAACCGCTATTGGCGCGAATTGTCCGACCGCAGGCTAGCCGCGCGTCTGGCGCTGGCCGGGCGGGTGCATCAATATCCCGAAATCCAGGCGCTCCGGCGCTTCCTGACGACCTTTGCCGTCGATTGCCTGTTCGACGTGGGTGCCAATCGCGGCCAATATGCGACGATGCTGCGCAAGGATGCGGGCTATAAGGGGCTGATCCTCTCCTTCGAGCCGAACCCGGACGTGTTCGCCGAGCTACAGCGCCACGCCGCGTCCGACCGCCACTGGCATGTCTTCAACATGGCGCTCTCCGACTTCGACGGCACCGCCAGCTTCAACATCATGGCCGCCGATCAATTCTCCTCGCTCAAAGCACCGTCGGGCGAGCAGGATGCCATCTTCGCCGATCGCAACAAGGTGACCAAAACGGTCGAAATGCAATGCCGCCGCCTCGACTCTGTGTTGCCTGATCTAAAGGCGCAGCATGGCTTTACCCGCCCCTTCCTGAAGATGGACACGCAGGGCCATGACCTGTCGGTGTGCGAAGGCGCGGGCGATGCGCTGGCACAGATGCTGGGCATCCAGACCGAACTCGGCGTCCGTCCCATTTATGAAGGGGGCACCGGCTATCGCGCGATGATCGACTGGCTCGAAGCCCGCGCTTTCGTGCCGTCCGCCTTCTTCGCCAATAATAAGGGCCATTTCCCGCTGCTGGTCGAAATGGACGGCATCTTCGTCAACCGGACATTGGTCGCGGCGTGACCGGCGGCGGGGCGACCAGCTTCGTGAGCGCGCGCCGCCTGTTCCTGGCCGGCGCGATCGGGCTGACGCTCTGGTTGGGTGCCACCTTCGTCTGGCATGTCACCTGGCGGCAGGGGATCAGCCTACCGGTCATCCTGTTCCTCGATCAGGATTTTCCGCTCCTCCTCGGCTCGCTGTTCCTGCTGGCGCTGGCCGCACCCTTTGCGGAGGGGAAGGGCATCCGCCTGCCACGCCCGACCGCGCGCATCATCGTGCCTCTTGTCCTGCTTATGGGGCTAGCGGCCTGGGCAGGCCACTACGCCCTGTTCCAAAATTACGCCATTTCCCGTGACGAGGAAGTCGCCCGCTTCGCCGCCGCCTATATGCGCGAAGGGCTGTTCGCCCGGCCGATCCCGGTCGAATGGGAACCCTATCGCCGGGCGATCATGCCCGAATTCTTCTCCCCCTTCGGCGCGGCGGATTATTGGACTGCGGCCTATCTGCCGGTGAACAGCGCGATCCAGGCCTT
>NZ_JPPQ01000069.1:2422227-2437240 GCF_000743655.1 Sphingobium sp. ba1 | reverse complement strand
GCAGGTCAACGACCTGCGCAAGCGCGCCATGGGCCGCAAGATCGTCAAGGCGCTGGGCGGTGACGCGCGCGGCAAGACAGTCGCGCTGCTGGGCCTGACCTTTAAGCCCAACACCGACGACATGCGCGATGCGCCGAGCCTCGCCATCGTCCAGGCGCTGGAGGATGCGGGCGCCAGGATCGTCGCTTATGACCCAGAAGGCATGGACGTCGCCGCGCCGATGATGCCCAGCGTCACGATGGCCAAGGACGCCTATGAAGCGGCGGAAGGCGCCGATGTGCTGGTGCTGGTCACCGAATGGGATATTTTCCGCGCGCTCGACATGAAGCGCCTCGCCAGTGCGATGAACGGCAATGCGCTCGTTGATCTGCGCAACATCTATCCGCTCGCCGAAGTCACCGAGGCTGGCTTTACGCTCGCGCGCGTCGGCGCGGCGAGCTGAGAAGCCGCACCTGTGGCGTTAGGTACGGAACGCCCAAGGACGTGTCGACTGCACTGTTTCTCATTAGCTGCCGCATCCATCACAGGTTCATGTGCGTTGACTGAGTTAGGCGTTCGAGCATCTTGCTTCGGCATAGCGACAACGTCTGTGGGTGCGTTGGGGATCAGGTGACAGACGGGCGATCGAGCGATATGTAGCGTTCATTCGGCCGTGAGCCATTGTTAGAATTGACGGCATCTCCAAGGTCTGTGCCAGGAGTGTCGGGTCGAGCCGAAGGGCATTTGGAGAATTCATGAACTGCTTGTCGCATCTTCGGAACGGCGCTCGCCTTCCCCGCCTCTGCCTACTTGCTGCGCTGCTTGCCACGACCGCCTGCACCTCAATCGGGCCAGGAACGGGGCGGGTCGTCAATGTCGGCAAGGACCAAGATGCCGCAATCAAGGGCATACAGGTCATCAATCTGGACGAACGATCGCTGGTCGAACTGCCTCGCGTCACCACCCCTGATTTCGCAACCGGGCTTGGCTATTCCGATGCGGTTGGCGAGACCGTGGGATCGGGTGACGTCCTCAACGTCACCATCTGGGAAGCGCCACCTGCTGTATTGTTCGGTACCAGTGCCCCAACCGGCATGTCGGTTCAGACCAGTGGCGTAACGGCGCTGCCGGAATTTCTCGTCGGTCCCTCTGGCCGAATTTCCATACCCTTTGCCGGCCTGGTTCAGGCGGCCGGGCGGACCTTGCCCCAAATAGAGCAGGACATCATCACGCGACTGCGCGGCAAGGCCCATTTGCCGCAGGTCGCCGTTCGCTTGCTGCGCAACCTGAGCGCCAACGTGTCCGTGGTGGGTGAAGTGGCCAACAGCACCCGCATGCCGCTGACCCCCAAGGGGGAAACCATATTGGATGCCATCGCCGCAGCGGGTGGAACCAAGCAGCAGTCGGACAAGATGACGATCCAGGTCAGTCGCGGCGGGCAGGTCTATTCCATGCCCTTTTCCGCCGTGATCAACGATCCGCGCCAGAATATCGTCCTGAAGACAGGCGACGTCGTGACCGCGCTGTTCCGTCCCTACAGCTTCACCATGCTTGGCGCTGCGGGCCAAAGTCAGGAAGTGCCGTTCGAGGCAACCGGCCTGTCGCTTGCGCAGGCCATGGGCCGTGTCGGCGGCCTGGCAGAGGGGCGCGCCGATCCAAAGGGGGTCTTCGTGTTCCGCTGGGAAGATCCGGCGATGGTCGTCAATCGCAATGCAACCGTGTCACCCCGTTCGGACGGGCGCATTCCGGTCGTCTATCGCGTCGACATGCGCGATCCGGCCACCTATTTCGCCATGCAGAATTTCGCCATTCATGATCGCGATGTGCTCTATGTCTCCACCAACCCCGTCGCTGAATTTCAGCGGGTCATCGGCCTGATTGCCTCTACGGCACTGCCGATCGTGGCCATCGACAATGCGATCACCCGGTAATCGAACGACCGTAGCTTAGATCATGATGGAATTGACAAAAGCCGCTCGCAAATTGCGACCTCGGCGCGTGGCGAAGCCATGGGGCCGGGTGGACTTGCCGGTCGCGTTTGGCCCGTCTGGACCAGAGCCGATCGGTGAAATTTGGTATGAGGATGAGGTTAGCAACGGCGATCTGCCCCTGCTCGTCAAGCATATCTTCACCAGCGAGCGGTTGTCTATCCAGGTTCACCCCGACGATGCCGCAGCGACGGCTGTCGGACTGCCGGGCGGCAAGGAAGAAATCTGGTACATATTGGATTGCGAACCGGATGCACGGCTGGGCATTGGCCTGAAGCGGCCGATCAGCCCGGCGGCGTTTCGTGCCGCGGCGCTTGATGGCTCGATCGAGCAGCTGATCGACTGGAAGCCCGTCAAACCGGGCGACTGTTATTTCATTCCGGCAGGCACCGTCCATGCCATTGGCGCCGGGATCGTGCTGGCCGAAGTTCAGCAGAATGTCGATGTGACCTATCGCCTGTATGACTATGGTCGGCCGCGCGAATTGCATCTGGATGAAGGCGAGGCCGTCAGCCATCTCCTTCCCTATGACCGGCAAGTCATTCATGCGCCGCTGGGCCAGGATGCTGGGTATATTTCTCCGCCCGATGCCCCTTTCCAGCTGGAATTGCGCCACTGGCAGGCCGGGGCGGCGGTAATCCTTCCCGACGCGTCCCGCATATGGTTCACGCCGCTGGGCGGAAGCGGGACGATCGATGGCGCGCCATGGGCAGAGGGCGATTGCTGGCTGATAGATGCAGACAGCCAATTGCGGATCGACACGCCCTGTTCGGCTCTTCTTGCTACCCTGTGATGATGACGCCCGCCTCATCTCGTGAATAGAGGCGCGCAAATCGACATCGGGCATCTTAAAGGTCTGTGACACGCGCTTTCTGGCGGTGCCGATGGAACATCGGTGCCAAGGCGCAACCTGCTTCCCGCAAAAAAGGCTGTTCGCGGCCTTCGCCTATGGATATGGCTTTGGCGATGGGGCGTGAAAACATCGCGGCTGCCATGTCGGGGGAATGGAATGGATTGGTTGCACGCGGTCGCCGGGCTGTTCGTTGGTGTCATGGTGGGCATGACCGGCGTGGGTGGCGGGTCGCTGATGGCACCGATCCTGATCCTGCTGTTCGGCGTCGCCCCGGTCACCGCCGTCGGCACGGACCTTTGGTTCGCAGCGATCACCAAAGCGGTGGGCGGGGTCGTCCATCATCGCCATGGCGGGGCGGAAGGTGGCCCCGACTATGAGGTCATCCGCCGCCTGTGCATCGGCAGCCTGCCTGCCGCGGTCATCGTATTATTGCTGTTGTCGCAGGTCGATACGCATCAGGTGAAGAGCGGCTTCATCATGACGGCCCTGGGCATCGTGTTGATCTTTACCGCCATCGCCACCCTGTTCCGCGGTCGGTTCCACCATTGGGCGGTCCATGCCCGGACTGACACTGCCAGCCGTTTCCTGCGCTATCAGGCGGGGCTGACCGTCGTGGCGGGGGCCGCGCTCGGCATCATGGTCACGCTGACCTCGGTCGGAGCGGGTGCGCTGGGGGCGACTTTGCTGCTGCTGCTCTATCCGTTGCGGATGCGGCTGCAGAAGCTGATCGCGACCGATATCGTCCATGCCGTGCCACTAACGCTGGTCGCGGGCATCGGCCATTTGTGGATCGGCAATTTCAACGGGATGCTGCTGCTCAACCTGCTGATCGGGTCGATCCCCGGCATCATCATCGGATCGATGCTGGCGTCCAAAGTGCCTGAAAAAGTGCTGCAGTCGCTGCTGGCGATCGTGTTGATCATCGCGGGCTGGCGTCTGATCGCCTAGGCGATAGCCAGCACGCTGGTCAGGACGATCCGCACCAATTCCGCCTGCCCCCGCGCACCCGTCTTGGCGTAGATGCGCTTGGAATAGTTGCGCGCGGTTTCCACCGTCAGGCCGAGCGTCTCCGCCGCGTCGCTGATCGGGATGCCTTGCGCGATGACCCAGGCGAGCCGCGCTTCACTGGGCAGCAGGCCGAACAGATCGACCAGCTGATCGCAGCGGTCGGCCTGCGACCAGCGATCGCCGCTGAGATAGGCGATGGCGACAGGAGTCGATCCGGTCGCGACCGACCCACCCCGCATCGGCGCGACCAGCATGTCCATCCAGGGGTCACGGCTCAGGTTCAGCGCCTTGGGCCGGGCGTCGGGATCAGCGGCGAAATGCTTGATGAGGGCGGTCAGTTCGCGATCCAGCGCGGGCGACGCCGGGGTCAGCCGGTCGTAGCGGCCGCGCCGCAACAGGCTGGTGCGCTGGAACAATTGTTCGACATGGGCCGTCATGTCGACGATGCGGCAGCGCGCGTCCAGCGTCAGCCAGCCGAAATTCAGGCGGCCGAACGCTTCGGATGTCAGGGTCGATCGCAATTTCTCGCGCTCCAGCGCGACGAAAGCCCGCAACGCAATGCGCAGATGCGGCGCGAGTGCGGTCAGCAGAGCGCCGACCGCCGGGCCGATTGAGCGCCCGCCCGCACAGCTGAGCCAGGCATCGACACCGCTCGGCTCGGTCACGCGGACGGAACGCATGTCGCTCATCCCCTGCGGCACCATCAGGTCGGTCAGGAAGGATTGATGGACGACATTATCCGCCTCGATCAGTTCGGCCAGCGCATAGACCCGCCCCTCGCGCATATGGCGATAGGGAAAGGGGTCGCGCCTATATTTTTCCACGAACAGATTATGGATATGCGCGGGCGGCGGCGGCCCGGCGTGCAGCTCGACGATCGCATCCTCGTCGATGGGGCGGAAGACCAAGGTGGTGTAGACCGCGCCCGTTCGCTGGCGCAGCCGTTCAAGGAAATCCTGCCACAAGGGTTGCTGGAACATCCCTTCATGCAGAGCCGTCAGCAGGCCACTATCGTCCAATCGCATCGGCCATTGCTATACCCTCCCATTTGGGAGGTCCATCGATTCGTGCGTCCTGCCATAGGATGACGCACAAAGATTGCGAGGATTGCATGGTGGACGCAAAAACCCTGACCCATTTGGAGCGACTCGAAGCCGAGAGCATCCACATCCTGCGGGAAGTGGTGTCGGAGGCGGAGAAGCCGGTGATGCTCTATTCCGTCGGCAAGGACAGCGCGGTGATGCTGCATCTCGCGCGCAAGGCCTTCTACCCATCGCCCCC
This sequence comes from Sphingobium sp. ba1, assembly GCF_000743655.1. Taxonomy (NCBI): domain Bacteria; kingdom Pseudomonadati; phylum Pseudomonadota; class Alphaproteobacteria; order Sphingomonadales; family Sphingobiaceae; genus Sphingobium; species Sphingobium sp. ba1. Next base: position 2,432,131 of record NZ_JPPQ01000069.1, on the reverse strand, counting down.
GCCCTTCCCGCTGCTGCATGTCGATACCACCTGGAAATTCCAGGAAATGTACAAGCTGCGTGACCGGATGGCGCAGGAAAGCGGCATGGAACTGCTGGTCTATCGCAATCAGGAAGCCATGGATCGCGGCATCAACCCGTTCGATCATGGCGCGCTGCACACCGACATGTGGAAGACCGAAGGATTGAAGCAGGCGCTCAACCTCTATGGTTTCGATGCGGCATTTGGCGGCGCGCGGCGCGACGAGGAAAAGAGCCGCGCCAAGGAGCGCATCTTCTCCTTCCGCACCGCCAGCCATGGTTGGGATCCGAAAAACCAGCGGCCCGAATTGTGGAACCTCTATAATGCGCGCAAGAATAAGGGCGAGAGCATCCGCATATTCCCGATCAGCAACTGGACCGAGCTGGACATCTGGCAATATATCCATCTGAACGATGTGCCGATCGTGCCGCTCTATTTCGCGGCCAAGCGCCCGACCGTGGAGCGCGACGGCATGTTGCTGATGGTCGATGATGATCGCTTTCCGCTCGAACCCGGCGAAGTGCCGGTCGACCGCTCGATCCGCTTCCGCACGCTGGGCTGCTATCCGCTGACCGGCGCGGTGGAGAGCGAGGCGGCGACCTTGCCGGAGGTGATCCAGGAAATGCTGCTGACCACCACATCCGAACGCCAGGGCCGCGCGATCGACAAGGATGCGGGCGGGGCCGGCATGGAGAAGAAGAAGCAGGAAGGCTACTTCTAACGAAGCCTCCTCTTCCGTTCGGGCTGAGCTTGTCGAAGCCCAGTCCTTTTCTTCAAGAAGTATAGCCCTTCGACAAGCTCAGGGCGAACGGCGAAAGAAACCGACATGACTGACGTTTCCACAGACCCCATCTACAAGACCGACGCCCTCATTGCCGAGGATATCGATGCCTATCTGAAGGTGCATGAGCATAAGACGATGCTGCGCTTCATCACCTGCGGATCGGTGGATGACGGCAAGTCGACGCTGATCGGCCGCCTGCTCTATGACAGCAAGATGATCTTCGAGGATCAACTCGAAGCGCTGACCGCCGACAGCAAGAAGATGGGCACGCAGGGGCAGGAGATCGACTTCGCCCTGCTCGTCGATGGCCTCGCCGCCGAGCGCGAACAGGGGATCACGATCGACGTCGCCTATCGCTTCTTCGCCACCGAAAAGCGCAAGTTCATCGTCGCCGACACGCCCGGCCACGAACAATATACCCGCAATATGGTGACGGGTGCGTCCACCGCCGACCTCGCCGTCATCCTGATCGACGCGCGCAAGGGTATTTTGACCCAGACGCGCCGCCACAGCTACCTCGCCCATCTGATCGGCATCCGCAACATCGTGCTGGCCGTCAACAAGATGGACCTGGTCGGCTATGACCAGAGCGTGTTCGACACGATCGTCGCCGACTATACCGAGTTTGCCAAGTCGATCGGCATCACGGCCTTTACCCCGATGCCGATTTCGGGGTTCAAGGGCGACAATATAACCGGCCCGTCGGAAAATACGCCCTGGTACACTGGCCCGGCCCTGATCGAACATCTGGAGACGGTCGAGGTCAACAGCGCGACCGACGCGGAAAAGCCGTTCCGTATGCCCGTACAGTGGGTCAACCGCCCCAATCTCGACTTCCGTGGCTTTTCCGGCCTGATTGCGACCGGCACGGTCAAGCCGGGCGACGCGATCCGCGTTCTGCCATCGGGCAAGACGTCGACCATCAGCCGCATCGTCACGCTGGACGGCGACCTCGACGAAGCCGTCGCGGGCCAGTCGGTCACGCTTTGCTTCGCCGACGAGATCGACTGTTCGCGCGGCGACGTCATTGCGCTCGCTGACAATCCGCCCCAGGCCGCCGACCAGTTCGAAGCGACCATCGTGTGGATGGCGGACGAGGAAATGCTGCCGGGCCGCTCCTATTGGCTCAAGATCGGCACGCAGATGGTCACCGCCACCGTCCAGCAGCCAAAATATCAGGTCAACGTCAATACGATGGAGCATCTGGCGGCCAAGACGCTGGAATTGAACGCCATCGGTGTCGCCAACTTGTCGACCGACAAGCAGATCGTGTTCGAACCCTATGAACAGAACCGGACGCTGGGCGGCTTCATCTTGATCGACAAGATCAGCAATGCCACCGTTGCGGCGGGCATGCTGCACTTCTCGCTGCGCCGGGCACAGAATGTCCATTGGCAATCGACCGACGTGTCGCGCGATTTCCACGCCAACCTCAAGAACCAGAAGCCTGCCGTGCTGTGGTTCACCGGGCTTTCAGGCGCGGGCAAGTCGACCATCGCCAATCTGGTCGAAAAGCGGCTGGCGCGGATGAACCGGCACACTTATTTGCTGGATGGCGACAATGTGCGGCATGGCTTGAACAAGGATCTGGGCTTTACCGACGCCGACCGGGTGGAAAATATCCGCCGCGTGGGCGAAGTCGCCAAGCTGATGACCGACGCGGGGTTGATCGTCATCACCGCCTTCATCTCACCCTTCCGATCGGAACGCGACATGGTGCGGCAGATGATGCAGCCGGGCGAGTTTTTCGAGGTCCATATCGACACGTCGCTCGCCGAAGCGGAGAAGCGCGACGTCAAGGGCCTGTACAAGAAGGCGCGGGCCGGGGATCTCAAGAATTTCACCGGGATCGACAGCCCCTATGAAGCGCCGGTGGACCCCGAAATCCATATCGACACGCTGACCATGACGGCCGAAGAAGCCGCCGATGCCATCGTCGCGCGGCTGATCCCATGAGCGGGATGAGCGACGCGGCGCTGGCCGCCCATCTGGCGGAGGTAGCCGGGCGCATATTGGTCGAGGTGCGTGAATCCGGGGTGTTCAGTGCCAAGGCGCTGGGCAAGGCAGGGGACCAGACCGCCAACCAATTTCTGTGCCACGCGCTGCGCGAAGTGCGGGGCGAGGATGGGCTGTTGTCGGAAGAAGAGAAGGACAATGACGACCGACTCGCCCAGTCGCGTGTCTGGATCGTCGATCCGGTCGATGGTACGCGCGAATATGGCGAGGCGCGGGCAGACTGGGCCGTGCATGTGGGCTTGGCGATCGACGGCGCGCCGGTGATCGGTGCGGTGGCGTTGCCGGGATATGAGGGCGGCGTCGTGCTGCGGACGGATGAACCGCGCACCGTGCCGCCTGCGCCGGAAAAGCTGCGCATGGTGGTGTCGCGCACGCGGCCAGCCGCCGAGGCGGTGGCGATCGCGCAAAAATTGGACGCGGAGTTGGTGCCGATGGGATCGGCCGGGGCCAAGGCGATGGCGATCATCCTGGGTCAGGCCGACATCTATCTCCATTCGGGCGGCCAATATGAATGGGACAGCATGGCCCCTGCCGCCGTCGCACTGGCCCATGGCCTGCATGCCAGCCGCATCGACGGCAGTCCGCTGGTGTATAACCAGCGCGACGTCTATCTGCCCGACCTGCTGATCTGTCGGCAGGAACATGCGGACATGGTGCTGGAGCATATCGCCGCGCTAGCGCAGGACGCCGCCTGATTGCGCTGTCGCCGGGCGGTCAGGATCGCCCGGCGAGCAGGTGATTGACGAGATCACGCCACCCTTTGGATACCGCCTCCAGACCGAAGGCCTCGATCCGGTCGCCGGGGCGGAGGCGTGTCGCCGGGTTAATCTGACGCGCCAGTGCGTCCGCCATCGCGCGGGGATTGGCTGGATCGACCAGCAGGCCATGGCGACCACCGTCGAGCAAATGCGCCGCATTGCCCGCGCTCCGCGACGCGACGCAAGGTGCATTCACCGCCATCGCCTCCAGCAGCACATTGGCCGAGCCTTCCCACCAGGAGGGCAGCACGAAAGCGTCGCAGCGCGCCAGCCAAGGAAAGACATTGGCGACCGTGCCGGGCAGCGCGAGATCGTCGGCAATGCCAAGCGTTGAGGCTTGGGCGCGCAACCGGGTGCAGGCATCGTCGCAGCTTTCGCCCAGGATGATGAGGCGCGCCGGCCGGGTCGCGCGCAGATCAGCGAAGGCGGCGAGCAGGGTTGCGAAATTCTTTTGCGGGGCAAGGCGGCCGATGGCGAGGATCACGGGCACCGGGTCACCGAACCAGGGATGCGGGGCCGTATCGCCGATATGCTGGCGCGCGGCGGCGGCGTCGATGCCGTTGGCGATCACCTTCACCCGCCCGGCCCCCGCTGCTGCGTGAAAGGCTGGGGTGTCTGCCAGCGTGGGCGATACCAGCACCAGATGCGCGGCATCGGCGGCGATGAGCCGCGCCATGGCGGTGCGGCCCCAGCGCCTGATGCCGCCCGATGGCGCGCCGGGGATGGCGCGCATGATGTCGTTGCTGATGCGATAGATGCGCTGCGTGGCCCTAGCCCCGCGACTGCCTGCCCAGACGGTGCCATGGCCGTGATTGCCCGCCGAGATCAGCAGCGCCGGGCAGGTGGCGCGCAGATGGCGGCGTAAGGCCCATGCCGCGCGCAGCTTTTCCCACAGGCGCGATCGGCCTGCGCGAGGCAGCAGGGCGTGATGGACGACGCCCGACACTCCCTCCCCGCCCGGCAGCGCGGTGACCAGTTGCACCTGATGCCCCTGCGCCGCGAGATCGGCGGCGATCAGCCGGGCATTGCGGACCACGCCGGTCGCGACCAGCGCGTGGACATAGACGCAGATCACGCCCGCCGCCGGTCCCATTCTATCGCGCGGGCGGCGCACCAGGCTTGCGCCGGCAGTTGGTCGAGATGATGGCGGTACAGCGCGCCCAGCCGCATGTCCGCGACCCCGCGCCCTTCCACCAGTTGCAGGATATCGGTGCCGGGGTTCCAATTGCCCTCGACCAGCATAGGCCCGGCGTCGGTCAAGCCGATGTCCCAGCCGATGACCGTGAAGCCGGTGCGAAAGACGTGATGCGCGTCCAGCGCCAGCGCGATCGCGGCGGGGAGGTCGGATAGGATAAAGCCCTCGATCGGCGCGCCTGTCTTGGGGTGGTGTGCATGGACGCTTGGCGCGCCTGCGCCGCCGCCAAGCCAAGCGGGACCGCAGCGCCCGGCGGCATCGACGCCCAGCACGAGATTGCCCGCGTTGAAATTATCCACCGGACGGATGCCCCCGGCCGACAGCCGCAGCGCGAGGCCGCAGGCTTCGGGCACGCCATCCTCATCAAGGCAGGTCATCACCCGCAACGTGGGCAGTGCGCCGGGCGACAGGTCGGCAAGCGCCGCATGGGTCGGCAGGCGGCGCTGGATCACCCCGCCATCGCGCCACACTCGCAGCAGCCGCGCCATCAGCAAATCGTCGCCGACCGGACCGGCGCAACCGCGCCAAGTTTCATCACGCCAGAAACGCTCGACCCCCTGCCCCTTCGATTGGAAACTGGGTTTGGCAATGATGTCCCGCTCGCCTGCCAGCCAGGCAGCGAGATCGTCGCGGTCGGGATTGCAGGCTGGCGCGATCGTCAGGCCCGCCGCCCGTGCGACCTCCGCGAAAAGCTGTTTATTCTTCAGCGGATTGGTGGCGAAGGGAAAGGCACCCGGATTGAGCAGCCGGTGCAGCCCCTTGCGGTCGCGCATGCTGAGCCCCCGCTGCCGCACCGCATCAGAGAGGAGATGCCGCTCGGCCGGGGTCCAGCCCCCCTGCCCGGCCCCCGCGAGCAAGCGTGCCAGCAGGTGCCGACGCATCGGCCAGTGCCGGGTCAGCCCCGCGCGATAGGCGGCAAGCAGGTCATTGTCGCCCCGACCGGGCAACGCGCGCAGCGTGGGCAAAGGCTATTCCGCAGCCTGGGCGATGGTGACGCGGCGACCAAGCACCTCGCTCGCGACCCCGCGCGTGCGGGCGTTGTCGACGTCGATCGCGACCGCACCATCTGACAGGATCACCGGCGCGATGGTCAGGCGGAAGCGGCGTGAAAAGCGGGCGAAGGTCGCCGCCAGCGTGCCGATACCGAAGCGAAAACGGACGAGGTTGAGTAGGCCGAACGCCCCGATGATGCGCAGCGGATGCTTGACGAACTGGCCGCCCGACCGGAAAGTTTCGGCGGCGGCCAGCGCGGCTGTGTCCTTCAACCAATAGCTGTTGCAGTTGGAATAGCTGTCATCGGCAAAGGCGTAGAATTTGCGCTGTCCCTCCGGGTGCGCGGCCAGCACCGATGCGCGCCGGGCGAAGGCGACGGCGGCGTCGGCCCCTTCGGCGACGCAGCCATCCAGCATTTCGGCTATGGCGGGCGGGGTCAGCAGCACATTGTCAGCGGTGGTGATGAGCAGCGGAAAGCGCGCGCCGTCCGCCGCCGCCAGCACCGAATCCACCAGATTGGGCCGCGCGCCGATCGCCACCAGCCGTCCGCTGGCGATCAGGCCGCGCAATTGCGGCAGACCCGCCAGCACGTCCGGTTCCTCGATCGCGACACGGATTTCGCCGATCCGCTCGCTCGCCGCCAGCGCGTCGATGACATGGACCAGCATCGGCTGATCCAGCACCGGCACCAGGCATTTATGGGTGACACCCGCTTCCAGCGCGAGCGGATCGGTAGCGCCATAGCGCTTGCCCGCCAGCACCAGCGCAGTGGTGCGCCCGCCCATCAGGCCGCGACCCGCATCGGCACTTCGGTCAGCAGACCCTGCCGTTCCAGGCTATGGCCGATGATGGTTTCCACCAGCGTCTGATGATCGACGCCGATCGACGCGGCCGAGCGCGAAATAGTCTTTTTCGACCAGAGGTTGCAGGACAGGTTCACTTCCATGAACTGCACCGCGCCGGTCGCCGGATCATAGCGGAACTCGAACCGGCCATAGTCGAACGGCCATAGTTCGGGCAGCAGGCGACGGGTCAGGTCGTCGAGCCGGGCGAGCAGGTCGCGATCCTCGACCAGCACCAGCGGATCATCGCCCGCGTCGATCAGGCCGCGCTTTTCTTCATGGCTGCGGGCGCGATGGGGGTCGGTGGGCACATACATCATCGGCGGCAATATCCACGGCTGGCCACCGCTGCCGCCCACCACCGGCACGGCGATGTCGAGCAAGGGTGCCCAGGCTTCGACCAGCGCGTCATGGCCCAAGGCCTGGAGATGATCGACATGGGCGAGCGCCTCGTCCCAGCTATCGACCATGGCCAGCCCCCAGGAGGCGGAGGAGGCGTTGGGCTTGACCACCAGCCGTTCGGCCGCAAAGCCGGGCTGCGCGGGCAGGCCGCCGCGCCGAAAGACCTGCGCCGCCATGGTCGGGACGCCATGCGCCTGCGCGATCAGCTTGGAGAGATATTTGTCGTCGGACACGCCGCGCAATATGGGGCTTGCGCCCATATGCGGCATGGCGCGCCAGCTGAGCAACAAGGGCGCGAGCATCTCGCTATTCTGGAAGCCGCCGCGATTGAGCAGGGTGACCACGAAATCGACATCGGGCCGGTCGAACAGCGCTTCATAGCTGTCGGCGACGCGAACATGCAGGCCGATCGCCTCCAGCGTCGATCGCATCTCATGATGATAGAGGGCGTGGTTGCCATCGACCGCATCGGACTGGCCGGATGCGCGGGCATGTTTGGCGAGGAAGAGCAGGCGCAACCGGGCCTTGTCGGCCGGGGAAATGCGGATGCAGCGGTCGATATGGGTCAGCATGACGCCGTATCTAGCCGCCTGCGATGACAGGGTGGCGACCGGGCGATGACGATGATGCGACGGTCAGGCGGCGGCGATATGACGGCGCGATGACCGATCCAAGTCAGGCAGCAACGATCGCCTTCGCCACGGCTTCAGCTACCTTGATCCCGTCGATCGCGGCGGACAGGATGCCGCCTGCATAGCCCGCGCCTTCGCCCGCCGGATAGAGACCGGCGACGGACAGGCTTTGGAAATCCTTGTCACGGGTGATGCGGATGGGCGAGGAAGTGCGGGTTTCCACGCCCGTCATCACCGCGTCGGGATGGTCATAGTGCGCCAATTGCCGCCCGAATATGGGCAGCGCCTCCCGAAACGCCTCCACCACGAAATCGGGCAGGCAGTGCGAGAGGTCGGTCGGGGTGACGCCCGGCTTGTAGGACGGCGTGACCGATCTGAGGGACGTTGACGGGCGTCCGGCCAGGAAATCGCCGATGGTCTGTCCCGGCGCCCAATAAGAAGAGCCGCCCGCCACATAGGCCTGCGATTCCCAGTGGCGCTGGAAATCGATCCCGGCGAGTGGTCCGTCCGGATAGTCGCGTGCCGGGTCGATGCCGACGACCAGCCCGGAATTGGCATTGAATTCGGCGCGGCTATATTGGCTCATGCCGTTGGTGACAACGCGCCCTTCCTCCGACGTGGCGGCGACGACGCGGCCGCCCGGACACATACAGAAGCTATAGACGGTGCGGCCATTGGCGCAGTGATGCGCCAGGCTATAGGCCGCCGCGCCCAGATCCGGGTGGCCCGCGCAACTGCCATAGCGCGCCTTGTCCACCCAGCTTTGCGGATGCTCGATCCGCACGCCGATGGAAAAGGGCTTGGGTTCGATATGCACGCCCCGGCCATGGAGCATGGTGAAGGTTGGCCGCGCGCTATGCCCGACCGCAAGCACGACATGATCGCTTTCGATCACGCTGCCATCCTGAATGACGATGCCGCGCAATTGCTGCGAGCCGTCGCTCCGCCGCTCCAGCACCAGATCATCGACGCGCGTCTGCCAGCGATATTCGCCGCCCAGCGCCTCGATCTGGCGGCGCATGGATTCGACCATGGTGACCAGGCGGAAGGTGCCGATATGGGGGTGCGCTTCCCATAAGATGTCGTCCGGGGCGCCCGCCGCAACGAACTCCGCCAGCACCTTGCGGCCCAGGAAACGCGGGTCTTTCACCCGGCAATAGAGTTTGCCGTCGGAGAAGGTGCCCGCCCCGCCTTCGCCGAACTGGACATTGCTGTCGGGGTTCAGCTCGCCGCGCCGCCACAGTCCCCAGGTGTCCTTGGTCCGCTCGCGCACGACCTTGCCCAGATCGACGATGATCGGGCGGAACCCCATCTGCGCCAGTAGCAGCCCGGCGAACAGGCCGCATGGTCCCGCGCCGATGACGACCGGCCGCTTGCCCTGCCAGCCATCGGGCGCATGGGTCACGAAATCATAGCTTGTATCGGGCGTCGGGCGGACGTCATGGTCATGGACGAAGCGCGCCAGCACGTCCGCTTCATCAGCGACATCGACGTCGAGCGTATAGACGAGCTGGATCGCGCTGCGCCGCCGCGCATCATTGCCGCGCCGCACGAGGTTATGGCCGCGCAGCTCTTCGGGTTGCAGGCCAAGGCGCGCGCATATCGCAGGCGGCATCGCCTCGGCAGGATGGTCGAGGGGCAGTTTCAGGCCGGAAAGGCGGATCATGTGCTGCCCATAGTCGCTCTGTGGTCCAAACGGAAGCGGCGTCAGGTGGGGCGCATTTTCCCGATCAGCCATTCGCCCGCCAGTGCCACGACCATGCTGAGGCCGGTCAGCGGGAAGAGCGCCCCCAGCAGCAGCATCGTGGCGGCGACGACCCGTTCCGCGCGCCCTGTCGCGCGCGGTGGTGCGGTCAGCCGCCCCTGTTTGCGCCGCTTCCACCACAGGACGGGCGCGGTGAGGCACAAAGCGAGGAGGCACAGGCAGCCTGCCAGCATCAGCAGCCGGTTGATCTCGCCATATTGCTGGCCCTGATGGGTGGCGATGCCCCATTCGACAGCCTTTGCACCGGGACCGAACATGCGCCAGTCCATATCCTGCACCACCGCGCCGCTGGACGCGTCGATGGTGATGGCACGGGAATCGTCGGCGCGCGTGACGAGGGTGACGACCAGATAGGGTGCGCCGGGGGAAGCGGGTAGGATGAGTTGATAACCACCCGCCAGCCCGCGCATGGCGGCGATCCCCGCGACCGCATCGACGCCGATGTCGCCCGCCCCGCCCTGTGCCGTGCCGCCTTCGCGCAAGGTCCAGGGCAGCG
>NZ_JPPQ01000069.1:2414750-2422217 GCF_000743655.1 Sphingobium sp. ba1 | reverse complement strand
TCGATCCCGTGCCGGGCGTCGAAACCGTGCAGAGCCAGCATGTGCTGGGCCTCGATGCGGTCAAGGCCGCCCCCGCCACCATCTTTCGCGGCCTCACCCCGCTCGACAGCTATCGCGCGGTCAACTGCCTGACCTCGGCCATCTATTATGAAGCCGGAAACGAACCGGAAGACGGCCAGCGCGCCGTCGCGCAAGTCGTGCTCAACCGGGTGCGCAGCCAACTCTGGCCCGATACCGTGTGCGGCGTCGTCTATGAAGGGTCCGAACGCACCGACTATCGCTGCCAGTTCACCTTCAGCTGCGACGGCGCGATGGCGCGGCTGCCTGCGGCCGCCTCGTGGAACCGCGCCCGCCGCGTCGCGCAGGAGGCGCTGAGCGGCACCGTTTATGCGCCGGTCGGCCTCGCCACCCATTATCACACGCTCGCCGTCCGCCCGGAATGGTCATCCCGCCTGCATGCCGTGGCAGTCATCGGCGCGCATATCTTCTATCGCAATCCCGGCTTCAACGGCACGCCCGCCGCCTTCCGGGCGGTCTATCTGGGCCGGGAAACCCAGTCCGGCCCCGCGCGCCGCGTCTGGCCTACCCGCCCGGTGGCTCCTGTCGAACTGCTCGCGCCCACCTATAGCGCCCCAGCGCCAGCCAAGGCTGCGCCTGCGATCGGCTGGACGTCGCCTGCGCCCCAGGCCGATGACAGCCTGCCGGAATCGACGATCCGCCCGGAATATCGCAATAGCGGCCGCCCGCTGATCTGACTTTCTTGACGGCCGACGCGCTTTTTTAATCTTAACGGCCGGTTGACCATCAAAGTCCTTGAAAAGACGCGCGATAAAAAGTGCAAATTTTTGACCCCGGTTTGGAACCAGATTTCGGGCTTGTGGGTTCTATATTCAGGACAGCAAATCTTTTGCCCCCCGCTCTTGCTGTCCAATATTATGAGCCCGGAATGCTTCCCCCCCCGACGCGTTCCGGGCTCAACCTTTTTCCGGGCAAGATAATATTTGAAATCATTATATTTTCCACCGCCGGAACGCTTTGTCGGGCGGCGGGTTCTGATCTGCGTCACCGGCATGGCGCAAACCAACCGGTCGCGAAGTTTCTCAAGGAGACGGTCTATGACGAAGAAGATTTTTGCAGCCCTGCTGCTCACCGGTTCGCTGATGGTCGCCGCCTGCAACACCGTCGAAGGCGCTGGCCGCGACGTACAGAGCGCCGGCGAAGCGGTCGAACGCGCTGTCGACTGACCTGCACGATTTTCTGATTTGCCTCCCAGGCATCAATGAGGTCTGCCCCCAAGGGGCAGGCCTCTTTTTTTGCGGGTTCAGGCCGCCGCCTCTTCCGCCTCTTCGCCCTTGGCCTTGCGCCGGTCGGTGAACCAGATCGCCATGATCGTGATTTCGTACAGCAGCAGCAGCGGGATCGCGAGCATCAGCTGCGACACGACATCGGGCGGCGTCAATACGGCCGCGACGATGAAGGCCGCCACGATCATATAGCGGCGCAGGCCGATCAATTGCGCCCGGCTGACAAAGCCCGCGCGGTTCAGCAGCATCAGCAGCACCGGCATCAGGAAGCTGATGCCGAACGCCAGGATGAATTGCATCACCAGCCCCAGATAGGCGTCCGCGCTGGGCAGCGCTTCGACCTGCAAGCCGCTGCTATTGCCCTGAAACTCCAGAAAAAAGTGAAACGCCGTCGGCATCACCACGAAATAGGCAAGGCTTGCGCCCATGCCGAACAGGAAGGGTGTGGCCAGGATGAAGGGCAGCAGCGCCTTCTTTTCCTTGGCATAGAGCCCCGGTGCCACGAACGCCCAAAGCTGGTTGGCGATGATCGGGAAAGACAGGCAGAAAGCCCCGAAAAAGGCGATCTTCACCTGCACGAAAAAGGCTTCGTAGAGCTTGGTATAGACGAGCTTGCCGCCGCCATCGCCAAAAGCTTCCTTGAGCGGATGCACCAGGATCGCGAAGAGTTGTTCGGAAAAATAGAAGCATAGCGCCCCGGTCAGGGCCAAGGCATAGACGCATTTGAGCAGCCGACCGCGCAATTCGATCAGATGGTCGAGCAAGGGGGCCTTGCTCTCGTCAATATCGCCGATCATGCCGCCGCATCTCCCTTAGGGGTCGCGGACGCGTCGGCGACATAGGGCGGACCATCCGATGCCGCGACGGGCGCGGCGGCCACGGGCGCGGATTCGGCGACGAACGGCGGCACTTCCACGGGCGCAGGCACGGCCGACTGCGCGACATAGGGTGGATGCTCGTCAGCGGCCACGGGCGCGTCCAGCGCTTCCATCGCCGGCGCTGCGCTTTCGGGCGGATGCTCGGCCATGATCCGCTTATTCTGGTCGGCCCATTTCTTTTCCAATTCCTCCAGTTCGACTTCGCGCACCATCGCGTCCAGGCCCGTGCGGAAATGGCGGGCCATGCCCTGCGCCTTGCCGATCAACTGCCCCACCTTGTAGAGCGCGCGTGGCAAGTCCTTTGGCCCGATCACGATCACCGCAATGATCACGATCACCAGAAACTCGGTGGAATCGATGCCGAACATGGGACTGGTCTACCAGATTGTGCGAATCAGACCTTGGTCTTGTCTTCCGTGGTCACGCTCGCATCCTGTTCGGACACGCGCTGCCCCTCGATACGGCTGGCAGGCTTGGTCGGCGTGGCGTCATCATCGTCGGCCATGCCCTTCTTGAAGCTCTTGATACCCTTGGCGACGTCACCCATCAGGCCGGAAATCCGACCGCCACCGAACAGCAGCATGACGACCAGGAGGACAATGACCCAGTGCATCAGCGAAAAGGAACCCATTTTCAATACTCCAGCAAGCAGACCTATCTAGGCCACATCGTCATCAGTTTCCAGAACGGATTGGCCGCCCAGACCCTCCAGCGCCAAATCCACCGGATCGAGCAGCCCGGCCGCGCGCAGATCGTCCACGCCCGGCAGGTCACGGCGGCTGCTAAGCCCGAAATGTGACAGGAAGTCTACGGTCGTCGCATAGATGAGCGGACGGCCCGGCACTTCGCGCCGCCCGGCGGGCCGGACCCAGCCCGCCTCCATTAGCACGTCGAGCGTCCCCTTGGCCACCTGCACGCCCCGGATCGCCTCGATCTCGGCGCGGCTGACCGGCTCATGATAAGCGATGATCGCCAGCGTCTCCATCGCCGCACGCGACAATTTGCGCGGCTCATCCTTTTCGCGGCGCAAGATATGCGCCAAGTCCGGCGCGGTCTGGAAATGCCAGCGCCCGCCGCGCTCGACCAGATTGACGCCCCGCCCGGCATAGTCGTCCGCTAATCCCGCCAGCGCCGCGGCCAGGTCGCCCTCGCCGACATGCAGCTTGAGGTCCGCAGGCGTCATCGGCGCTTCCGCCACGAACAGCGCCGCCTCCACCGCGCGCCGGAAATCGTCGGGCTCTTCATTCATGCGCCTGCCTCCGGTGTCGCCGCGCGCAGATAGAGCGGCTGGAAAATCCCGTCCTGCTGCAATTCCACCCGCCCCTGCCGCGCCAGTTCCAGCGCCGCAACGAAACTGCTCGCCAGCGCCGACTTCGCCTTGGGACCGTCCAGATCTTCGGGCAAAAACGACTCCAGCCGCGTCCAGTCGATCGCCGTGCCGACCAGCGCGCCGACGCGCTGGATCGCCTCGTCCAGCGTCATCACGGGTCGCCGGGCGATGGTGTGAACGACCGGCCGTGTACGCGCGCGAATCTGGCCATAGGTCTGAATGAGGTCATAGAGGCTTGCGCGCCATTGCGTCCTGCGCACCAGCCGCAATCCTTCGGGCTTGCGCCGCATGAACACATCGCGTCCGATCCGGTCCCGCGCCATCAACCGCGCGGCGGCATCGCGCATCGCGTTCAGGCGCTGCAACCGCAATTGCAGGCGCAGCGCCATCTCCTCAGGACTAGGATCGGGCTGTTCCTGCCGGGGCAGCAGCAGCGAGGATTTCAGGTATGCGAGCCACGCCGCCATCACCAGATAATCGGCCGCCAGTTCCAGCTTCAATTGCCGCGCGCCATCGATGAAGACGAGATATTGTTCGGTCAGTTCCAGGATCGAAATCTCGCGCAGGTCGACCTTCTGCCCGCGCGCCAGCGTCAGCAACAGGTCGAGCGGCCCTTCCCAATGGTCGAAGCTGACGGTCAATATGTCCGGGCCGGGGATGACCGGCGACGCGAACATATCCTCGCTCACTCCACCGTCACCGACTTGGCGAGGTTGCGGGGCTGATCGACATCCGTGCCCTTGGCGACCGCGACATGATAGGCCAGCAACTGCACCGGCACCGCATAGACGAGCGGCGCGATCAGCGGATGGACCTTGGGCATTTCGATCGTCGCCATGCAGCCTTCACCGGCCAGCGCAATGCCTTCCGCATCGGAAATCAGCACCACCTTGCCGCCGCGCGCCTGCACTTCCTGCATATTGCTGACGGTCTTTTCGAACAAAGGCCCACTCGGCGCGATGACGATCACCGGCACCAGTTCGTCGATCAGTGCGATCGGCCCATGTTTCATCTCGCCCGCGGCATAGCCCTCGGCATGGATATAGCTGATTTCCTTGAGCTTGAGCGCTCCTTCCAGCGCCATCGGATAATCCGGCCCACGGCCCAGATACAGCACGTCCCGCGCGGGCGCGATCAGATGCGCCATCGCCTCGATCTGCCCGTCGCGGCTCAGCGCCTCGTTGAGCGCGGCCGGTGCTTCGGACAGGTGCCAGACGATCTCGGCCTCCTCCTCCGGCGTCAGCTTCCCTTTGGCCCGCGCCAGATTGGCCGCCAGCGCCGCCAGCACCGCCAACTGGCAGGTGAACGCCTTGGTCGAAGCGACGCCGATCTCCGGCCCGGCATGGGTGGGCAGCAACAGGTCGGCCTCACGCGCCATCGAACTGGTGGGGACATTGACCACCACCGCGATGATCTGCCCCTCCGCCTTGGCATGGCGCAGCGCCGCCAGCGTGTCCGCCGTCTCGCCCGACTGGCTGATGAACAGCGCCAACCCGCCCGGCTCCAGCACCGGGTCGCGATAGCGGAACTCGCTTGCCACATCGATATCTACGGCGACGCGCGCGAATTTCTCGAACCAATATTTGGCGACCAGTCCGGCATAATAGCTGGTGCCGCACGCGACGATGGTGATGCGCTTCACCGACCCCAAGTCGAAATCCATGTCGGGCATGGCGACCTCATTCTCCATCCGGCGGAGATAAGCGCGCAACGTCTGGGCGACGACGACCGGCTGCTCAAAAATCTCCTTCTGCATGAAGTGGCGATGATTGCCCTTGTCGATCATCGCCCCCGACACGCCGGACAGCGTGACCGGCCGTTCGACTGGCTGATTATCCTTGTCGAAAATCTCCGCGCCGTCCTTGGTTATGACGACCCAGTCGCCCTCTTCCAGATAGGCGATCCGCTGCGTCAACGGCGCCAGCGCCAGCGCATCGGACCCCAAATAGGTCTCGCCATCGCCATAACCCACGACCAGCGGCGACCCCAGCCGCGCGCCAATCAGCATGTCGGGATGGCTGCGGAACAATATGGCGAGCGCAAAGGCCCCGTGCAGGCGCGGCAAGACCCGCGCAACGGCATCGCGCGGCGACACGCCCTGCTCGACCAGTTCGCTCACCAGATGCGCAACCACCTCGGTATCGGTCTGGCTGTCGAAAATGCGCCCGCGCGCCATCAGTTCGGCGCGCAGCGGCTTGAAATTCTCGATAATGCCATTGTGGACCAGCGCCACTTCGCGCGTCGCATGGGGATGCGCGTTGCTGGTCGTGGGCGCACCATGCGTCGCCCAGCGGGTATGAGCGATACCGGTGGTGCCGGGCAGCGGCTCGTCGCGCAATTCGGTCACCAGATTGGCGAGCTTGCCTTCCGCCCGCCGCCGTTCGATCGCGCCATCATGGACCGTGGCGACGCCCGCGCTGTCATAGCCGCGATATTCCAGCCGCTTCAATCCATCGACCAGCCGCTCCGCCACGTCGTCCCTGCCGATGATACCGATAATGCCGCACATGTGCCGGAGAGCCTTTCAGAGTGTGTAGGGAACGCGGATACCTGGCATCTCTGCCGGGAAATCCTTTGTATTTCGTGTCACCAGCACGCGGCCGCGCAATTGCGCCGTGGCCAGGATGATGGCGTCCGGCGATTTGAGCCTTGCCCGTTCACGGCGCAGCGCAGCCGCCCGATGCGATATCTCGTCATCAATTTCGTCCAGGCCGAACTGTGCCAAAAACATCAGCACCTCACGCACGGCCGTTTCATTCCCCTTGGACAATATCTCGATCCACGCCATGCGGCTGAGCCACATGCGCGCACCGCTATCGGCTATGCGGGAAAGTTCGCGATGCGCGGGTTCGTGATTCAAAAGAGCGTCGATGACGATATTGGCGTCCAGGCTGTAACCGCTCATGCGCTGTTCTTTGGGTGCGTCTCGGCCGCCTTCTTGGTCAGCGCCAGATAATGCGCCCGCTCCTTATCATCTTCTTCCGTGAAATATTCAGGCGATGCGGCGCGGACTTCGTCATAATCATCGTCCCAGGGTCGTGTCCATTCCGCCCGCCGCGCACGTTCATATTCGTGGGGATCGATCGACACGCCATTCCGCGCCCACGCGCCGAAGCCCTGCTGCAGCCAATCTTTCGACGTTTGCGGGCGATAGGCCGAAACCGCCTCCCGCAGCACCGCCGCGCGCGACTTGCCCTGCTCGCGCGCCAATTGGTCGAGCCATTTGACGTCTTCGTCGGGAATATCGGCCAGGAAACGCATGATGATAGATTGATATCATATCATGATATCATGTCAACAGGCGTCTCACTGTGGCCGGACAGTGATCAGCCAGATGTCCGGTGGTGCGAGCATCCGAATCGGCAATCCGCTGGTGCCGACCCCGCCCGCCACGATCATCGTTCTCGCCCCATCGCGATACAGGCCGCAGGCATAGCGCGTGCCATATTTCGACGGCACATAGACGATCCCCGCAAAGGGCAGCGCCACTTGCCCGCAATGGGTGTGCCCCACCAACGTCAGCGACGGCGCATCGGGCAAAGCGGGAAACACATCCGGCCCGTGCGACAGGATCAGCGGCGCGCCACGGACCCGCGCCATCGCCGCCAGCGTCGCGGGCAAATCGATCCTGCGCGTATAGACATCCTGCAACCCGCCGATCGCCAGCGGCCCGCGCCGCACCGCGCCATCCTGCAACAAAGTGATGCCCATGCGTGCAAAAGCCGCCTGCCAGTCCGCGCCACTCAAAGCGCGCTGGTTCTTCTGGCTGCGGCTGTCATGATTGCCCAGCACCGCGACGACACCCAGAGGCGCGCGCAGCCCCGCAAAGGGCGCGATGCTCGCCCGCGCATCATAGGTCGCGCCACCTTTGGCATCGCCGATATAATCGCCGCCCAGCAGGATGAGGTCAGGCTTGAGCGCATTGATCTGCGCCACGATCCGCGCCATCCGCGCC
>NZ_JPPQ01000069.1:2399682-2414740 GCF_000743655.1 Sphingobium sp. ba1 | reverse complement strand
CCAGACCCGCCGACGCCGCCAGCGTCACGCCGATCGTCCGCACGCCGGGGATCGCCATCAATATCATCGCGATCACTAGCACCGCGATGACGCTCTGCGCGATGCGATAGAGGATGCGGACGCGGGTGTGGCGCTGCCGCGCTTTCAGATTATCCTCGGCGTTGATATCGGCGCTGCGCTCGATCATCACGCGGGTCGCGCGCATCAGCCGGAACAGCAGCCAGCCAACCAGCAGCGCGAAGACCATCTTCGATCCGATCGACCAAAGCCCCTCGACGCGTGCCCCCAGATCCAGCGGCTGCACCCCCGCCCCCAGCGCCAGCAACACCACCAGCCACCGCGTCGGCTGAAACAGCGCCGGCAACAACACCGGGTCCATCCGCTGCCGCACAAGCCGCAACGCGATCGCGTAGAGCGCCCAGTGAACGAGAAAGGCAGTGGTGACAGCGAGCGCGATCGAAACGGCGGCGGTCGATGTGATATGGGTCAGGCTGAGGTCCATCCCGCAAAAACGCGGCAGTAGGCCGATTGTTTCGCAAGCGCAGCATGGTTGCCGAAGGTTTGGAGTTCCCCGCCCGCTCGCGCGCGCTGCAACCCACCGTCGCGCTCAGCCGGCGGCCTGCTTTTCTTAGCCCTCTCCCGCCTTCGCGGGAGAGGGTTGGGTGAGGGTCTGTCTTACTGTCTGGCAAACCCTAGCGAAGAAGACCCTCACCGACTGCGACTAGGGCAGCAAGCTGCCAAGTCTCCGTAGCCTCTCCCGCGAAGACGGGAGTGGGCAATAATCGCGACCCCTCACCCCCCCCTCAACAACCCCACAGCCGCATCCTTCTCGAACAGATACAGGCACACCCGCGCCGCCTGCCCGCGCGCACTGTCCAGCCCGCCGTCGCGATCGATCAGCAGCCTTGCGTCATCGCGCGCCGGGTCGATCAGCGCGGCCATATGTTCGGGCGTCGCCAGCTTCAGCGCCGCCTCGCCCGACTGCCGCGTGCCCAGCACTTCGCCCGCGCCGCGCAGCCGCAAATCCTCCTCGGCGATCAGAAAACCGTCATTGGTCTCGCGCATCAACGCCAGCCTCGCGCGCGATGTCTCGCCCAGCCCGCCGCCCCGGATCAGCAGGCAGACCGACGGCTTGTCGCCGCGCCCCACCCGCCCGCGCAGCTGGTGCAACTGCGCCAGGCCGAAGCGTTCGGCCCCCTCGATGATGATCAGGCTGCTATTGGGCACATCGACGCCGACCTCGATCACCGTGGTCGCGACCAATATCTGCGTCCGGTTGGCGGCAAAGGCCTCCATGGCGGCATCCTTGTCCGGCCCCTTCATCCGGCCATGGACCAGCCCGACCGCCTCGCCAAAACGCAGCCGTAGCGATTCCGCCCGCGCCTCGGCCGCTGCCTGATCGCTGGTTTCGCTTTCCTCGACCAGCGGGCACACCCAATAGGCCTGCCCCCCGCTCCCCACATGGCGGGCCAGCGCATCGACCACCTCGTCCAGTCGCGTCGCGGCCATCACCACCGTCTGGATCGGCTGCCGCCCCGGCGGCATCTCGTCCAGCTTGGACACTTCCATCTCGCCATAATAGGTCAGCGTCAGCGTGCGCGGAATCGGCGTCGCCGTCATCACCAGCAGATGCGGGGCCTGCGCCGCCTTGTTCGCCAGCATCATCCGCTGCGCCACGCCAAAGCGATGCTGCTCATCGATCACAGCCAGCCCCAGCGCCTTATACTGCACCTTTTCCTGAAAGATCGCATGGGTGCCGACCAATATGTCGATGCTGCCATCGGCCAACCCCATCAACGTCGCCTCGCGAACCTTCCCCTTGTCGCGCCCGGTCAGGATAGCGATCTCGACTGGCAAGCCCGACGCCATCTTGCGCAGCGTCTCATAATGTTGCCGCGCCAATATTTCGGTCGGGGCCAGCATCGCCCCCTGCATCCCGGCCTCGACCGCATTGAGCAGCGCCATCAGCGCCACCAGCGTCTTACCAGACCCCACATCCCCCTGCAGCAGGCGCAGCATCGGCGTCGCCTGCGCCATGTCGCCCTCGATCTCACCGAAGGCGCGCCGCTGCGCCCCGGTCGGCGCGAACGGCAATTTCAGCATCGCCCGCAGCCGCCCGTCGCCCGCAATCGGCACGCCCCGCCGCCGCCGCGACGATTGCCGCACCAGCATCAACGCCAACTGCCCCGCCAAAATCTCGTCATAGGCCAGCCGCTCGCGCGCCTGGGCGTCGGACGGATCGGCATGGATGCGCGCCAGCGCTTCGCGCCACCCCGGCCAGCCCTTGCGTGCCAGCAGGCTGGGTTCGATCCATTCGGGCAGGTCCGGCGCACGGGCCAGCACCTGCGCCACCAGATCGCGCATCCGGTTGTTGGTCAATCCGTCGGACAGGCCATAGACCGATTCGCGTGCAGGAACGCTGCCCGCTTCCTCTGGCGGCAGCACATCGGGATGCACGATCTGGAGCGTCTCGCCATAGCTTTCCAGCTTGCCCGACACGAATTTAGGCTCGTTCAGCGGCAACAGCTTGCGCGGCCAACCGCTATTCTTGCCGAAATAGACGAGCGACACATAATTGCCGTATCGGTCGGTCGCCTGCACCCGAAATGGGGTGCGCGCGCCGCCGCTGGCCTTATAGTCCACCGGCGTCAATTCGATGCCGATCACCCGCCCCGCATCGGCCATGTTCAGTTCGTCGGTCAGGTGCCGGTCGACCCAACTGACCGGCAGGTGAAAGGCGATATCGACCGCGCGCGCCAGCCCCAGCCGCTCCAGCGGGCGGGCCAGCGCCGGGCCAATGCCCTTAAGGACAGAGATTTCGGCAAAGAGCGGATTGAGAATATCGGGTCGCATGTCTATCTGCTGCGCTCTAGCTTAGCCGGGTCGGTCATACAAACACCCCATCGGCTTTTTCCGCGTGCCCGCCAAAGGAACAAATTGTGAACGACAATCCCCAGATGCGCCGCATGAAATTCCGCGCCTGGCACCGTGGCACGCGCGAGGCGGACTATACCGTCGGCGGCTATTTCGAACGCTATCATGCCGAATGGGACGCTGAAGACATCGCCTGGTTCGAACGCTTCATGGACGAACAGGATGCCGACATCATCGGCTGGGCGCTCGGCACCATCCCCGTGCCCGACGCATGGAAAGGCCCGATGATGGACAAATTCCTGAAACTCGACTTCGTGAAGATCGAGAACTGACCTGCTCCCCTCCCGCTTGCGGGAGGGGCCGGGGGTGGGCCTGCTCTACCTCTGTTCGACCAGCCCACCCCTAACCCCTCCCGCAAGCGGGAGGGGGACGAGTAGTGACAATGACCGATCTCCAAACCATCCTCCGCGCCAAAGCCCCGCTGACCCTGTCGAGCGTCCCCGCCGGGTTTCAGCCCTGGCTGCTCGCCGACATCGCCCGCGCGGCCTATGGGTCGGGTCAGGCCCGCGCGCTGTTCATCGCCGCCGATGAGCAGCAGATGCGCGCCATCGCCGACACCGCCCATTATTTCGCGCCGGAGATCGCGATCATCGAAATCCCTGCCTGGGATTGCCTGCCCTATGACCGGGCCAGCCCCTCGCTGCGCGCCGCCTCGGCGCGCCTAGCAGGCCTGCACGCGCTACAAGCCACGCCCAAGGCACCGCAACTGGTCGTCACGACTCTGGCCGCCATGACGCAGCGAACGCTCACCCCCTTCCGCGTGCGCCAACTCGTCGCCCATCTCGCGCCCAAGGAGCGGATCGCGATCACGCGCCTCGCCGCGATGCTCCAGGGCAATGGCTATGTCCGCACTGACACCGTCCATGATCGCGGCGAGTTCGCCATTCGCGGCGGCATTGTCGATCTCTTTCCGGGCGGCGAGGAGCAACCGCTCCGCCTCGACTTTTTCGGCGACGAGATCGAAACCGTCCGCCGCTTCGACCCCGCCGATCAGCGCACCACCGGCAGCATCGACGGCTTCACCCTGCTCCCCGCCTCCGAAGCGCTGCTGGACGAGGAAACGATCAAGCGGTTCCGCAGCCGCTACCGCGAAACCTTCGGCGCGACTGCCACCGGCGATCCGCTCTATCAGGCGGTGAGCGAAGGCCGACGCCTCGCGGGCATGGAACATTGGCTACCCTTGTTCGAAGAGAAGCTGGTCCCGCTCGCCGACCATATCGGCGCGGACACCGTCATCATCCGCGACCATGGCGTCGCCGGAGCCGCCGATGCCCGGTTCGAGGCGATCCGCGACTATCATGCCAACCGGGTGCAGGCCAAAACCTCCGACCCCGGTGCCTATCGGCCATTGAAGCCCGACCTGCTCTATCTCGACACCGCCGAATGGAACGCCGCCGTCGCCACCCGGCCGATGCACGCCACCACCCCCTTCCACGAACCCGCCAGCGCCGATGTGCTGGACTTTGCGGTCGATGGCCCGCGCGACTTCGCGCCCGAACGCGCGCAGAATATCAACATCTACGAAGCGGTCGGCAAACATATCGCCGCGCTGCAACGCGCCAAGAAAAAGGTGGTGATCGCCAGCTATTCGGGCGGCGCGCGCGAACGGCTGTCGGGCCTGCTGCTCGACCATGGCGTCAAGCGCCTCGCCGCCGCCGATGGCTGGCAGGAAGCACTCGGCACCGCCGCCAATGGCAGCGTGACGCTAACCGTCCTGCCGCTCGACCATGGCTTCGACGCGCCCGACGTCGCCGTCCTGACCGAACAGGATATGCTCGGCGACCGGCTCGTCCGCCGCGCCAAGCGCAAGAAGAATACCGACGCCTTCCTCGCGGAACTCGCCACCCTGTCGCCCGGCGACCTTGTCGTCCACATGGACCATGGCATTGGCCGCTATGAAGGGCTGACCCAGATTCCGGTCAGCAAGACCGCGCATGATTGCGTCGCCTTGAGCTATGCGGGCGGCGACAAGCTGTTCGTGCCGGTCGAAAATCTCGAAGTCCTCTCCCGCTACGGATCGGACAGCGACGGCGTCGGCCTCGACAAGCTGGGCGGCGAAGCCTGGCAGCGGCGCAAGGCCAAGATGAAGGAGCGCATCCGCGAAATCGCGGGTGAATTGCTCAAGACCGCCGCCGAACGCGCGCTGCGCGCCGCCACCGTCGCCGAGCCCGATGTCGCGGGCTACCCCGCCTTCGTCGATCGCTTCCCCTATCAGGAAACCGAGGATCAGGACCGCGCGATCAGCGACGTGATCGAGGATCTGGGATCGGGCAAGCCGATGGATCGCCTCGTCTGCGGCGACGTGGGCTTCGGCAAAACCGAAGTCGCCCTGCGCGCCGCCTTCGTCGCGGCGATGGCGGGGATGCAGGTCGTCCTCATCTGCCCCACTACCCTGCTCGCGCGCCAGCATCATATGCAGTTCGAGGAACGCTTCCGCGGCTTCCCCGTCAATATCGGTCGCCTCTCCCGCCTCGTCACCGACAAGGAGGCGAAGGCGGTCAAAGCGGGCCTCGCCGACGGCACGGTCGATATTGTTGTCGGCACCCATGCGCTACTGACCAAGGGTATAGACTTCAAGCGGCTCGGCCTCGTCATTGTTGATGAGGAACAGCGCTTCGGCGTCACCCACAAGGAACGGCTGAAGTCCTTGAAGACCGACGTCCATGTCCTCACCCTGACCGCCACGCCGATCCCGCGCACGCTGCAAATGGCGATGTCGGGCCTGCGCGAACTCTCGGTCATTCAGACGCCGCCGGTCGATCGCCTCGCGGTGCGCACCTATATCATGCCCTGGGACGGCATCGTCATCCGCGAAGCCCTATTGCGCGAACATTATCGCGGCGGGCAGAGTTTCTTCGTCGTCCCTCGCATCGCCGACCTGACGGAGATCGAAGAGTTTCTGCGCAACGAAGTCCCCGAAATCAAGGCCGTCGTCGCCCATGGCCAGATGTCGGCGACCGAAGTGGAGGAACGCATGTCCTCCTTCTACGACAAGCGCTACGACGTGCTGCTCTCGACCACCATCGTCGAATCCGGCCTGGATATCCCCAGCGCCAACACGCTCATCATCCACCGCGCCGACCGCTTCGGCTTGGCGCAACTCTATCAGCTGCGCGGCCGGGTCGGCCGGTCCAAGACGCGCGCTTATGCCTATATGACCACGCCCGCCAACCGCATCATCACCGAGACAGCGGAAAAGCGCTTGAAGGTCTTGTCCGACCTCGACACGCTCGGCGCAGGCTTCCAGCTCGCCTCCCATGATCTCGACATTCGCGGCGCGGGCAACCTCGTCGGCGACGAACAGTCGGGCCATATCCGCGAAGTCGGCTTCGAACTCTACCAATCGATGCTGGAAGAAGCGATCATGGACGCCAAGGCGGGCGGCGTCGGCCTCGAAATCCGCCGCGACAGCTTCTCGCCCCAGATCAGCGTCGATGCGCCGATCATGATCCCCGACGATTATGTCCCCGACCTCGACCTGCGCATGGGTCTCTATCGCCGCCTCAACGAGTTGGAGGACCGCCAAGCGCTCGAATCCTTCGCCGCCGAACTGATCGACCGTTTCGGCAAGCTGCCTGCGCCAACCCAAAACCTGCTCAAGATCATCGAGATCAAGCAGAATTGCGTGAAGGCCAATATCGCCAAGATCGATGTCGGGCAAAAGGGCGCGCTGGTCAGCTTCTTCGAAGACAGTTTCCCCAATCCGGCGGGCCTCATCGCCTATGTCCAGCGGCTCGACGGCGTAGCCCGCCTGCGTCCCGACAGCAAGATCGTGGTCAACCGCGCTTGGGCCGATTCCGCCGCGCGGCTCAACGGCGCCTTGCAATTGTCGAAGGGACTGGCCAAGGCTGCGGCATGATCAGGCAGGACTTTGTTGCCCTTTGGCAATGAACGGGCAACAGTGCGGACCTACATCCGCGGCAGGTGATCGGACAATATAGCCCGACGCCGCAACGCAGGAGAATGATAATGAGCCTAACTCTCATCGCGCTGGCGGCCGCTGCCGCCACGCATAGCGTAACCCTCGATCATCATGGCACGTCGATGCAGGCGCTCTACACCGCCCGCGCCGATGTCGAAGCGCGTACCGTGGGCGCAAAGACGCCCAACCGCATGGACATGCAGCGGTGCAAGTGGACCGCAACGGTCGTCGTCGATCGCAAGCTCGACCATGGCCCCGCCCTCGCCCGCACCCTCGCCAGCGATACGCGCTTTTCCGGCAGCGAAGCCGGTGCCTGCGCACGCGACGACCGGCTGGAACAGCGGGTGCTGGCCCAGCATGGCGATCGCATCCAATCGACGCTGGTCGCAATGGCGGAGCGCGATCGCGCGCCGCTGATGGCCGAACTGGATTCGGTGCGCGCGCTTGCGTCGAACTGATCCCACAAGAATGCGGGTGGCATGGGCAGCAGCGTTCGGGCTCGCCGTCCATGCCCTTCCCGCGGTCGCGCAGGACCGCGGCCTTTCCGCCACGATCGAAGCCGCCAGCGACGAACGCCGCCGGGGCCTGAGCTGGAGCGAGGGCGATCCAGTGCTGCGCAGCACCCTGTCCGTCCCCGTCACCTCCGGCCTCAGCCTCGATGGCGCAGCCACCATCCTATGGGGCAGCGCCCGCC
Organism: Sphingobium sp. ba1; assembly: GCF_000743655.1. Classification (NCBI taxonomy): domain Bacteria; kingdom Pseudomonadati; phylum Pseudomonadota; class Alphaproteobacteria; order Sphingomonadales; family Sphingobiaceae; genus Sphingobium; species Sphingobium sp. ba1. The sequence continues at coordinate 2,407,190 of NZ_JPPQ01000069.1, read as the reverse complement.
ATGGCGGCGCCGACGCAGCGATCGACATCGGCCCAAGCTGGTCGCAGCAGATCGGCGGCTGGCGGCTGACCGCGCAGGGCCGCTATCATCTTTTCCCCGGTGCCTCGGATCAGGGCTATGGCGAAGTCGGCGCACAGGCGGGCTTCCTCATCGGCCCGGCCAGCGTCGACATCGCCGCTCATTATGCCCCGCGCCAATCGGCGATCGGCGGCGACAATCTCTATGTCTCCGCCGCCGCCGCCGTCGCCGTCCCCGGCACGCCCTTCACCCTGTCGGGCCATGTCGGCCGCTCGTCCGGCAAAGTGCGCGATCCCCTCGCCGCCGCCCGCCTGCGCCCCGATGGCAATTATTGGGACCATGGCGTCGCGCTCGACTGGTATCGCGGCCAATGGTTCGCCGGCATCCGCTATGCCGGCAGCAGCATCGATGGCCCCGTCCGCTCCCATGCCGGCGACCGGCTGATCGCCCGCGTCGGCTTTAGCCTCTAAGCGCGCGCCGCATCCAGCGCTTGTCGCGCCCGCCGCAATGCCATAGCGTGCGCCCCTTATCCCAATGGAGGCGCGCGCTATGGCTGTCGAACTGACGATACTGGCATGGTCGATGGTCCTGCTGCTCGTCCACATCTTCGCAGCGGCGCATTTCAAGACCAAACAATATGGCCCGCGCTGGAACATGGGCGCGCGCGACGAAAAGCTCCCGCCGCTCCATCCCCTCGCCGGACGCCTCACCCGCGCCCAGGCCAATTTTCAGGAAACCCTGCCGATCGCCATGGTCGCGCTGATCGGCGTGGTCCTCGCCGACCGCACCAGCGACACGACCGCGCTCGGCGCCTGGATCTGGCTCGGCGCGCGCCTCGCCTATCTCCCCGTCTACGCGCTTGGCATCCCGATGATCCGCACGCTGATCTTCCTCGTCAGCCTGATCGGCCTCGGCATGGTCCTCTGGCCCCTGCTCGGCCTCTGACCCTTGCCCCGCGCGTCTGCGCCCGCTAAGCGGCCGCCCCATGACAGCGCATAAACCCGGCGATCCGACCACGCTCAACCGCCTCTATGGCCGCCAGTCGGGGCACAAGCTGCGCCAGGGGCAGCAGGAACTGGTCGATACCCTATTGCCTGCCGTGTCGGTGCCGGACGAAGGCCCGATCACCGCCGTCGACCTCTTTGGCTATGACCGCCCGCTCCATTTCGAGATCGGCTTCGGCGGCGGCGAGCATATGGCCTGGCGCGCCGACCTGCTGCCCGACCATGGCTTCATTGGCTGCGAGCCGTTCCTGAACGGTGTCGTCACCGCGCTTGGCCATATCCGCGACGGCGCGCTCGGCAATGTCCGCGTCCATATGGGCGATGCCCTGACCGTGCTGAACCGCATCCCCGACGGATCGCTCAGCTTCGTCTATCTGCTCCATCCCGACCCGTGGCCCAAGGCGCGCCATGCCAAGCGCCGGATGATGAACCCCGGCCCGGTCGCGATGATCGCGCGCAAGCTCAAGCCTGGCGGCGAATTTCGTTTCGGCACCGACCATCCCGTCTATCTGCGCTGGGCGCTGATGGTGATGAACGGCCATCCCGATTTTGACTGGCTGGCCAGCGACCCCAAGGATTTCCTCACCCGCCCCGGCGGCTGGCCCGAAACTCGCTACGAGGCCAAGGCCCGGCGGCTGGGCCATGAGGTCTGGTATTTCCGCTATCGCAAACGCTGAGCCGCGCGCTTAGTCCGTGACCTCGAATAGCGCGGGCGGCGCGCCATGGGCGTCCGGCCATGCCAGATAGGCCACGTCTGTCGGCCCCACGACGAAATCGCGCACGCGCCACGCGCTGCCTGTCCGCTGCAACAGCGCATAGACATCCGGCCCGTCGAACATCCCGGCGCGCAAGCGCTCGGCATGGCGCGTCCGGGTGAAATCGATCGCATCACCGGCCATCGTCTGCGGCACGACATGGGCGAAGGCCCAGTCGCCCTGCACGCGCAAGGTCCGCACCACAAATTGCACCGGTTGCCCCAGATCGCGCGCAATCTCTGGCCGCAACGCATCCAGCACCGCCCGCCGCTCCGGATCGCCGACGCCGACATCGCGCACGACAGCCGCAGGGGCCGCCCCAACCCACAGGGGCACCGTTGCCCCGACCAGGATCGAAGCCACGACTATCATCTTGCCGATCATCCGCATCGTTTTGCTCCCCTACGGCCGAGCTGGACCAGGCCGCCCTCCCATACATCAACGGCGCAGCGAACCATGTCCGCTGCGCCGTCGGTTTCGCTAATCCCCGCTTCCCCCCGGATGCGGGCATCAACGTCCAGTGTCAGTTCGCCTTGCTCAGATCGACCTTCTCGACCCATTCGGGGTAGAAGCTCGGCTCGCGATTGGACCAGCCCGCTGCCGTCGCCGCCGCCTCGCTGATCGACTGCAACAAGATGCGCCGCTTTTCAGGATGCAGATGCGGCAGGCTCGCCGCCGCGCAGAAAGCACCGGGCAGCCAGGGCCGCGCGCCCGCACCCAGCAAGCGCTCATACAAGAAGCGATAGGAGGAAAAGCTGGCCAGCCGGTCCTGCCCCAGGTCAAAGGCGGAGATGGTCACCAGCGGGGCCATGAACGGCTCCACCTTCTCCAACCCGCTATCGTCGGGCACCCGTGCCTTGATCTCGTCCAGTCGCCCATAGATGCGCGCCTGCGCGCGGATGGAGGCTTCCTCGACCATGTCGCGCGACCATAGCTTCATCGCGTCGCGGCGATGCAGGCCGATGTCGAGCGACCGGCGAATATAGCGTTGCGTGGCAGACGAGAAGCTCGCGAACTCGCGCAGTTCCGCCAAGGTAATGGCGCCGTCCGCAGGTTTTGCATTCGTACCCATGTTCATGCCCTCCGACCCGTAGTCGATCGTCAGAACATGCGCCCTCTATAGTTGCTGAAGGCTTAAGCGCCTGTTCCGCCGCCGTTCACAAGGGATCAGATTTCCTTGTGCAGCGCAACATGTAAATCGGATGACAATCATCATTTGGTCGCGTCGCCCGTTACGCTCCCGGTCGCCGCGCCAGCACCGCGCCGATCATGCAGCGCCACACCGCCACATCGCCTGCCTGCGCCATCTGCGCGTCCGGTTCGCGCAACGTATGCAATATGGCATAGGCGTCCTCGACATGGTCCTGCCACGCCGCGTCCACGGCCCCTGCGGCATGCGGATCGCTGCCTTCGCCATTATGGCTCAGATGCCGTCCGGCCAGGACGCGGGCAATGCGCTCGACGGCGGGGGTTGCGGATGTCGGCATGGGGTGCAGGCTCCTCTCGTTACGGGCGGCGATGGCTTCACCTGCCGCCCGCAAACTCTATCATCGTTCGGATCGAAAAACCATCAATCCTCCGGCGTAAAGCCCGAAGATGGCACGGGTTCGCCCTTGTCGCCGGGTCGCGTGCTGGACGGCGGATCGGATGCGTCCATCGAATCCTCCAATTCCTCGTCCAGCTTTTCCTCGGCGTCGCGAACATGGTCCTGCGCGTCGCTGCTGCGCGTCGCCTCGGCTTGCTCGTGGGTCTTGGTCTGGGAATGATCAGTTGGGGTCATGCGTCTCTCCTCCTCGATGCCACACAGGCATCTCCCCCGATCAACGGGCCGGGCCGCATCCCGGTTCCCACGCGCCGTTCGACCAACGCGCCAACCGCTTCGACCAGCAGCCACGCGATGGGGCGACAAGCGGCCCACGCGCGCGTAAACAGGATGCCATGACATATGCGCCCGACGACGGCGAACGCGGCATTTCGCCTGCGATCGCGCTCTATTCCATTCTCGGCTTCTGGTTATTCTATGCCGTGCTGGTCACGCTGCGCGCCACGGTCATGGGCTTCGATGCCCCCTATGAGCTGGCCGCCCGCCGCGCCATCGTCACCGTCATCGGCATCGTCACCACCTGGATCTTCTACCTGATGCTGCGCCGCTTCGACACGAAGCCCTTGAGCGTCCGCGTCGTCGCCGCCTTCTCGCTTGCCGCGCCCTTCGCGCTCGCCATGGCATCGGCCAATTTCTACATGTTCAACGTCTATGACCCGGTCAACATCTTCACCGATGGCGACCGGATGAAATTTCGCAGCGAAGAACATTTCGCGCTGATCCAGATCGTCGAGGATGCGATCAGCCGCTATTTCTTCCTCTCCGCCTGGGCCGCGCTCTACCTCGCTCTGTCCTACGCCAGCGAAGTCCACCGCACCGAACGCCGCGCCGCCCGGCTGGAACGCGCCGCGCAGCAGGCCGAACTGCGCTCGCTCCGCTATCAGGTGAACCCCCATTTCCTGTTCAACACGCTCAACAGCCTCTCGACCCTCGTCATGCGCAACAAGCCCGACGAAGCGGAAAAGATGATCCTGTCGCTCTCCAACTTCTACCGCACCAGCCTGACCGGCGATCCGCTCGACGACGTGCCGCTGGCGGAGGAAGTCCATCTCCAACAGCTCTATCTCGATATCGAGGGTGTCCGTTTCCCCGAACGGCTGACGAGCGTCATCGACATTCCCGCCGACCTGATGACCGCCTGCGTCCCCGGCCTCATCCTCCAGCCGCTGGTCGAAAATGCGATAAAATATGGCGTGTCGCGCACGTCCAGCCCGGTGCAGATCCGCATCACCGCCCGCGCCGATGGTGACCTGCTCCACATCAACGTCACCGATAATGGCGACCAGCCGCCCGGCGACGCCGATCGCGGCAGCGGCATCGGCCTCGCCAATGTGCGCGACCGGCTGACCGCGCGCTTTGGCGATCAGGGCCGCATCGCTTATGGTCCGCGCGAAGGCGGCGGCTTCTCCGTCCTCATCACCCTCCCCATCATCCGTCAGAGTTGCTGATCCCCATGTCCATCCGCACCATGATCGTCGATGACGAACCGCTCGCGATCGAGCGGTTGCAGATGCTGTGCGCCCGCGAACCGCGCCTGACGGTCTGCGGCACCGCCAGCGACGGCGAAGCCGCGCTGCGCCTCATCGAAGCGCTCAAGCCCGACCTCGTCATGCTCGACATCGCCATGCCGCTGCTCGACGGCATCGGCGTCGCCCGCGCCGTCAGCCGCATGGGCCTGCGCCCCGCCATCATCTTCGTGACCGCCTTCGAAGGCTTCGCGGTCGAAGCCTTCGATCTGGCCGCCGTCGATTATCTGCTCAAGCCCGTCGCGCATGACCGGCTGACCCGCGCGATCGACCGGGTGGAGGCGGCGCGCAGCCTCGCCCCCACCGACGCCCCCGCCATCTCGACCGAGGCGCAACCCGACTGGGCCGAGGAATTCTGGGTGCCACACCGCTCCGAACTCATCCGCATCGCCACCGACCAGATCGACCGGATCGAGGCGGAGCGCGACTATATGCGCCTCCATGTCGGCAGCCACAGCTATCTCCTCCACCAGACGATCAGCAGCCTGGAGGAACGGCTCGACCCGCAGCAATTCGTCCGCCTCCACCGCTCCCACATCGTCCGCCGCGACCATATCGCCCGCCTGCGCCATGACGGCAGCGGCGTGTGGTTCGCGGCGCTCGCCGACGGCAATGAAATCCGCATCGGCCGCACCTTCCTCGCCAACGCCAGAGCCATGACCGGCCGCTAACCAATCCTCCCCTGTAAGGGGAGGGGGACCGCCGAAGGCGGTGGAGGGGTGTCACCCTCACGATAGCGTGACACCCCTCCGTCAGGGCTACGCCCTGCCACCTCCCCTACCAGGGGAGGATGCCGAAACACAAAAAAGGCCCGGCAATTCACCGGGCCTTCTCTCTATCACGTCGCGCTACCAATCAGTTCGCGACCAGCGGCAACCCGTCCTTGCCCCGCGCATCGGCATAGCGCTCGCTCGTCTCGGCCCGCGCGATCGCCGCGCTGATCGGCGCTTCGACGCGGGCGATCGCCTTGGCCTCGCATGCCTGCTCGGTGGCGAGGTCGCTGGCGGCGCACACCCGCTTGGCGGCACGCGCAATGCGGCTGCGCAACTGCGCCTGATGCGCGGGGTTCGATAGGTCGAGGTCGCCATGATAGACCGGGCTGGTGCGGCCATTGGACGCGAAATCCTCGGCGGAAGCGGCACCGGCGCTGGCGAACAGGATGGCGGAAGCGGCGGCGGCAAACAGGGTCGAACGGAACATCATCTATCTCCTTAAAAATCTGGTTTGGCCGGTCCGCCGCCAAATGGGGGGCTGCGCGGCGGGCCGGGGTGCGAACGGGGGGAGCCGGGGTCTTGGGGTCGGCGTCCTGCCCCGTTCGCCCATTCTGTTTAGCCCCGCGCCCCGCCCGATGCCCGCCCGCTTCGACCGGCAGCCCGCGTCATCGGCGAACGACGCCTGCACCGACGAAGCGCAAAATCGCGCCGACCAACCGCAGGACGAACGACATCTCGCGCCGCCACGAACGACATGTGCCGTAAGGGAAAGCTCGAATCGTAACGATGGGAGGGACAATAGAAAACGCCCCCGGCGCAAGGGATGGCCGGGGGCGTATCCAGGTTGCTGTCGGGCACACCGGGATCAGGATAAACTGTCAGGCCGGAGACGACACCATCAGGGCTGAACCGTCTCTGAACTTACCGCCATTATAGGGCAGCGCACGCCCGATGCGCCGTCCGTTCGATAATCGGCCCTCCGCTCCCGCTGGGCGGCATGGGCGGGGGATCAACCGTCAATCAGGCCCGACCAACGACATGGGCGCCGCGTCCCGCTCCAGCGGCGGCAGCCCCGCCACCTCCAACGCCTCCACCAGATAGGCCTCGAACGCCGCTTCGCGCGACGGCGCCCGCTGCCGCATCCACGCCAGCGCCACCAGCGCCCGCCACGCCGCCAGCGCTTCGGGGTCCAGCCCGGTCAGCGCCCGGTGCCGCCGCACATAATAAGCGCTCGCCGCATCGCGCATCTTCGCCGCCGCCCAACCCAGTACCGCCGCGCCGCCCTCGCCGCCGACATCGCCGCCCGGCCCGAAGCGCATCACCATCTCCGTCCGCACCACATCGGTCGCCGCCATGCCTCGCGCCGCGCGCGACCAGTCGATCACCGCCAGCCCCTCCTCGGTCACGATCAGATTGGCGGGGTGCAGGTCGCCATGCGACAACGCATCGCCCTCGTTCAGCTGGTCCAGCCGATCGACCGCCGCCGCGCGCAGCCGCTCGCCCACCGGTGCCGCCTCTATGTCCACGCGCAATATCGCCTTGCGACTGCGCAGCGTCGGCACATGGCATTCCGAAATCCGCTGCTGCAACCGCGCCATCTCGCCCAGTGCCCAGCGCCCGCGATGCGGGTTGCGCGCCATATAGGCGAGCAGGTCCGGCCCCGCCATGTCGGCATAGACGATCCCCTGCCGCCCGCCCGCTTCCTGCACGCCATAAGTGCGCGGCACCGGCAGCCCGCTCGCCTGCACCGCCCGCGCGATCGCATATTCGCGCGCGACGATGCTGGAGTCGATCCCGTCGTGAAACAGCTTCAACACCCGCCCCTCGCCCAGCCGGAACACCTCGGCACTGGCCCCGGCGGCGATGAAGGTGGAAGGATCAGGCAGGCG
>NZ_JPPQ01000069.1:2393416-2399672 GCF_000743655.1 Sphingobium sp. ba1 | reverse complement strand
TCGGTCTGTGACCGCCCGCCTAACCCCACGCCAGCGCGAAGCCAACCGCCTCTTAGCCTCCCCCGCCCGCAACATCATGCTGCGCGGCGGTTCGCGCTCCGGAAAGACGTTCCTGCTCTGCCGGGCGATCGTGCAGCGCGCCATCAACGCGCCAGCATCGCGCCATGCGATATTCCGCTTCCGGTTTAACCACGCGAAAACCAGCATATGGGCCGACACGCTTCCCAAGGTGCTGAAACTATGCTTCCCGACCCTGCGCGTGCGGTTCGACAAGACGGATTTCTACGTCGAACTGCCCAACGGTTCGCAAATCTGGATTGCGGGCCTGGATGACAAGGAGCGCGTCGAGAAGATCCTTGGTGCCGAATATGCGACCCTGTATTTCAACGAGAGCAGCCAAATTCCATGGGGTAGCATCGAGACGGCAATGTCCCGACTGGCGCAGAAGTGCCCGCTCGATCCAGCGATAGCGCAGGCAACGGGTCGCGAATACTTGTCGCTCAAGGCCTATTTCGACTGCAACCCGCCAAGCAAACTGCATTGGTCGTTCGTGCTGTTCAGGTCCAAGATGAAGCCTGGCACCAAGGAGGCGTTGAGCGATCCAGACAATTACGTCGAGATGAAGATCAACCCCGATGACAACCGGGACAACCTGCCTGAGGAGTATTTCGAGGTTCTGGACGGCATGTCCGCTGCCAAGCGCCTGCGGTTCAAGGATGGGGAATGGGCCAGCGAGGTCAACGGGGCGCTATGGGCGCTGGAGGACCGCAAGACCGATGACGGCGCAGTCATCCCCGGCATCGATCGATTCCGCGCGTCGCTGGCATGGGTCAAGGATAAGCCTGTGGTGCGCTAAAACGGCGCGGGTATCGGGTTGCGTCGTATCGTGGTCGCGGTCGATCCGTCTGGCACCAAGGGCGACGGCGGCGGCGATGACATCGGCATCGTGGTTGCAGCCTTGGGCGTCGATGGTCGGGCCTATGTGCTACAGGACGCGACGTGCCAGCTATCGCCGGAAGGCTGGGGGCGGCGCGCGGTGGATATGTATCACCGTTGGGATGCTGACCGGATCGTCGGGGAAAAGAATTTCGGCGGGGATATGGTGCGGTTCACGGTATCAACGGCCGACAAAAAGGCGGCTTACAAGGACGTGAACGCGACGCGGGGCAAGGTGGTGCGGGCTGAACCTATCTCAGCCCTCTATGAGCAGGGCAAGGTCAGCCATTGCGACATCTTCGCCGATCTTGAGGACCAAATGTGCAACATGACGGCGGGGGGGTATGTGGGTGAGAACTCGCCCGACCGGGCCGATGCGCTGGTATGGGCGCTGACTGAATTAATGCTGGGCAAGGGTAGCTACAACATGGATGCCCTACTCTGAGGGTTATAAACCGCACCCCACCACAGCCCTACCCTCGCAACCATGGCGTGGATCACCGACAGTCTGAGGGGCGCGATCGATCTTGCATCGCGCCTAAACCCCTTCAACCGTGGCGGCGCTGCAACCGGGCTTGGCGGGATATTCTCGCATCAGCTTGCGGTCGCGGCCTACATGCAGTCGGGGATGATGCGCAAGGTCATCGCCATCCCGGCAGAGGACCGCGTGCGCGAATGGCGCGACTGGCAAGCTGATGCCGATCAGATCACCGCAATCGAGGCCGAGGAAAAACGGCTAAATCTCATCGGCAAGGCGCAAGAGGCCGAAGTCCTACGCGGCATCGGTGGTGGCGCGATCGTCATCATCACCGCTGGCGACCATTCCAGCCCGTTGACGCCCGCCATGATTGCGAAGGGTGGCATCGTCGCCCTGAACGTGGTTTCCCGCTGGCAGATCACCGGCAAGGATTGGGTTAATGACCTGGCATCACCGCGCTATGGCGAGCCGCTGATGTGGACGATGAACGGTGGCGAGGTCGGCGCAACGCCAATTCATCCAAGCCGCGTCATCTGCTTTCGTGGTGCGCGTCTCCCCGCTGGCCACGCTGTATCGCTGGAAGAGTCATTCTGGGGCGATTCCCGGCTGCTACGGGTCTATACCGAGGTCACGCGCTCCGATGATACCCAGGCATGGTTTTCGGCGCTGGTCCGCAAGGCCAAGCTGCTGCGGTTCGGCATCCCTGATTTGGACAGTCGCGACCAAGAGAGTTTGAATAAGCGCATTGCAGTCATCGCAGAGGGTGAGAGTAGCCTGAACGCGGTCCTTTACCGCTCTGGCGCTGGCCCGAATGACCCCGGTGAGCAAATCGATGACTACCAAATAAACTGGACCGGCATCCCGGCGATGATGGACGCCTTCGATCAGCGCGTGGCGGCTGTTGCGGACATTCCGTTTACGCGGTTGATGGGGCGGTCGCCTGCGGGGATGAACGCGACCGGTCAGCACGATATGGATAACTGGAATCGTGCTGTTGTTTCGGGCCAAAAGCTCGAAACGCGCCCCTGCCTGGAAGCGCTAGACCCGTTCCTGCTGCGATCGGCAGGCGTCGATGCATCCAAGGTCACATGGGCGTTTGCGCCGCTGTCCGTCCCGACCGAAAAGGAACAGACGGACACGTTCAAGGTGTTGATGGAGGTGGTCGAGAAGGTCCAGAACACCGGGGCGATTCCTGAGCGCGCGTTTTCCGAAGCGCTGCAAAACCTGCTGGTTGAACGCGAGGTTATGCCGGGTCTTGAACAGGCCTTGGCTGCCATCCCTGAATCCGAGAGATTCGGCCTGTCGCCGGATAACGATGGAGGCGATGATGATCCATCTGCAATTCAAGCGGGAAGGGAGGTTGATCCAAATCTAGCCGGTGGTGGCGGGGCGTCTGGAAGTGGCGCGCCCGCCCGCCGTGCTTCGAATGATGGGAAGTCTGCGGAGGGCGGCGAGTGAACGCGCATATCATCCTAGATATTCTGCAATCGATCGCGATCGTGGGCCTGTGCGCGGAGGCGGTTAGCCTTAGGCGGCGATCGTCTTTCAAGATTGATGTCCGGGGCATGGCGCAGGCTAACAGCTTGCCTTTGCGCCCGCTCCCGCCGCCGCCTCCTGGAAGCCCACCCCCACCTATCAAGCGGCGGTAATCTGTGCCCCGCTTCGACTTGGCCCAGATGGCACGACGAACCCGCAACATCCGCCGATCCTCCATAGTCCTGCGCGATATCGTCCCGCCATCCACGCTGGCGACCGATTTGTTCAGAGGTTCGTACCTCCCCGTCATCACCGCATGGACCGACGCGCTACCCCGCATCGAAGCCGCGTACACCCGCACCCTATCCGAAATCACCCAGGACAGCCCGGCAGACGTTCGCGCGGAGATCGACGGCGCGGCTGCTGCCATTGACCGGCTTGTGCTGTTGCTTTCACCGGGGTTGCGGGATTGGGCACTGCGCGTCGAGCAATGGCAGCGTGGGAAATGGCGTGGGGCAGTCCTGAGCGCAACCGGCGTGGATCTGCAAACGATGATCGGCGCAGGTGACATGCGTGCGCCAATCGAGACGGCGATCGAGTGGAATACCAGCTTAATTCGTGATGTGAGCGATCAGGCGCGCCAGCGGATCAGCAACGCGGTTTTCGATGGTCTGCGCAACCGGACGCCAGCGCGTGAGGTCGCGAAGTCGGTCCGTGAGGCTGCGGATATGGGGCGGGCGCGCTCGGTGAGGATTGCCAGTGATCAGCTCAGCAAGATCACGTCATCGCTGGCGGATGAGCGGCGGCGAGAGGCGGGGATTGATGCCTGGCGTTGGCGGCATAGTGGCAAGCTCCATCCGCGCGCCGATCACGTCGCCCGCAACGGCAAGGAATATACGGACGAAACGGCACCCAAGGACAGGCCTGGTCAGCTTCCGTTTTGTGGCTGCCGGGGGCAAGCGGTCATCACGTTCGACTAGCGTTTCCGCATCACCCGCCTAATCCCTGAGGGTTATAAACCCACCCCCTTGCCCCGCCTATCGTGCGGGCCATGCTGTTCGCAGACCAACTTGTCCTTGATGCGCCACGCCGCACCGCCGAAGGCTACCTGGCTGTTCGCGCCAAAGCTGCGCGCACGGGCGTCTATCAATATACCGGCCGCGAAGTCGATCCCGACAACACGCATGGATTGCGTGATCAGGCCATTGTCAACGTCCTTCGCGACGAAGGCACTGTGTTTGATAAGCGCGCCGCGCGCAGTTTCATCGGTAAGCCGATCACCACCGGGCACCCTGCCGAGCCTGTCAATTCCAAGAATTGGAAGCAGCACGCTGATGGCGTGATCATGGGCGCATTGCGGGATGGGGAGCATCTGGCGTTCGACTTGCTGCTGATGGACGAAGCAGCGATTGCGGACACCGCAGCGGGCACCGTAGAGCTTTCTAACGGCTATGGCGCGCGCATCGAGTTCGGAGACTTCAAGGCCCCCGATGGCACGATTTGCCAAGCGCGTCAGGCTGAAATCACGGACGGTAATCATGTGGCCCGCGTCAAATTCGGCCGCGCAGGTTCAACTTGTCGCATTGGCGATGCCGCCGTCTGCGATGCCCTCCCCTCCAACATTCTCGATTCCCTCACCAAAACGGAGAAGCCCGTGAAGACCATCATGATCGACGGGCTAACCGTCGATGTGTCCAACGCCGATACGGCAATGGCCACCATCACCACCCTGATCGCCGCGCGCGATGCCGCAACCGGCAAAGTCACCGGCCTGGAAGCGAAGTCGGTGGCCGATGCCGCCACCATCGTTGCCAAAGACGCGGAAATCGCCAAGCTGACTGCCGATGTAGCAGCCGCCAAGCCGACGCTCCAGCAGCTTCGCGACGCGGGCAAGCAGTTCGCCGTCATCGAAGGCAAGGCCAAGGCAATGGGCGTGACCGTCACCGACGCCATGGACGAAGCCGCGATCATGAAGGCGGTTGTGGACAAGGCGATGGGCGCGACGGCGAAGGATTATACCGCCGATCATGTCGCTATCGCTTTCGAGGCGCTGACCAAGGATGCGAAGGTGGCGGACGCTGCCGTGCAGCCGTTGGGTTCGCCGGTTGTCATCGGTGACTCTCGCCAGATGCGCGATGCCGCCCGCCAAGACTATATCGCCAGCCTGACTGGCCAGAAGAAGGAAGCCGCATAATGGCCGCCGTTCAGACCGCTTACACGTCCCGCCAGCCCGCCTATGTGGTCGGGCAGATCGTCAACCAGGAACTGCATAACAGCACGTCGCGCACGCTCGAAGACGCCACGGCGGTTGGGTTCGGCAAGGCTCTGTTTGCTGGCACCGATGACAATGGCGTGACCGCAACTCCTTCCGCGCTGTTCGAGGGTATTTCGATCCGCGACATCACGGTTGAAAGCGCGGTGGCTGATACCTTCGAGGAAGGTGATGAAATCCCCCTGTGCCGTCTTGGCGTGATCGCCGTTGCGGCATCCAAGGCCGTCGATAAGGGCGATGCTGTCTATGTCACCAGTGCAGGCCTTTTTACCGATGTCAGCACTGACAACACAGCGATCGTCGGCGCGACGTTCGATGCAACGATCACTGCGGCTGGCACTGTGCCGGTTCGCATCAAGTAATAGGGGGTAGCAATGGACAATCCTTTTCTGAACGATGCCCAGGGCGCTCTCAGCTTCCTGTCTCAGCGCGCGGCCGTCATCGAAAGTGAAATCTTCCGCACGAAGTATGAGGATATTCAGTATCCTCAGCTTTTGTCGATCGATACGACCGCTGGCGAATATGCCAAGACGATCGAGTTCTATTCGATGGACGGAACGGGGCAGGCCAAGTGGTTCAACCACCTGAGCAAGGACGTGCCGAACGCGGATGTCAACCTGACCCGCCACACCCACCAGATCGAGATGGCGGCGATCGGCTACCGCTATACGACCGAAGAATTGGGTTACGCCTCGCGCTTGGGCATTTCGCTCGACACAGAGCGCGCCGCCCGTGCCCGCCGCGCCTATGAAGAGTTCATCGATGACCTTGTGCGCGTGGGTGACACGTCGAAGGGCATGACCGGCCTTTTCAACAACGGCGATGTGGCGGCTGCAAATGTGGCGGCTGATGGCACCGGTTCGTCGCGGCTTTGGACGGCAAAGTCGCCCATCCAGATCCTGCGCGATATCAACGAAGCTCTCACGTCGGTCTATTCCGTCTCGAAGCGCGTCGAAATGGCCAACACGGTCCTGCTGCCCGTGGACGCCTATACCTATCTCGCCACCACGCCGATGAGCGCGGACAGCAACATGACCATCATGGACTGGCTGATGCGCGGCAACGTCTACACCGCAACGACCGGCCAACCTCTG
>NZ_JPPQ01000069.1:2380826-2393406 GCF_000743655.1 Sphingobium sp. ba1 | reverse complement strand
GCGACGCTGGACTGGACCGCCGCACCGGAAGGCGGGGCGGGCGAGGGGCAGCCCGTCCGCAACCCGGCCGATCATCGCGATATCGTCGGCACCGTGGTCGAAGCAACGGTGGACGATGCCCGCGCCGCAGCGATCCGGGCGGCCGCATCGCTATGGCGCAACACGCCGGTCGCCGATCGTGCCGCCGCGCTTGATCGCGCCGCCGACGCGATGCAGGTGCGCATGTCGATCCTGCTCGGCCTCATCGTCCGCGAAGCGGGCAAATCCATCCCCAACGCTATCGCCGAAGTACGCGAGGCGATCGACTTTCTACGCTATTATGCGCAGCAGGCCCGCACCACCTTCGGCCCGGAGCAGCAGGCGCTCGGCGTAGTCACCTGCATCAGCCCCTGGAACTTCCCGCTGGCGATCTTTACCGGCCAAGTCGCCGCCGCGCTGGTCGCGGGCAATGCCGTGCTGGCAAAACCCGCCGAGGAAACCCCGCTCATCGCCGCCGAGGCCGTTCGCCTGCTCCATGCTGCGGGCGTGCCGACCGACGCGCTCCAGCTTTTGCCGGGCGATGGGGCGATCGGGGCCGCGCTCGTCGCCGCGCCGCAGACCGGGGCCGTGATGTTCACCGGATCGACCGAGGTCGCGCGCCTGATCCAGCGCCAGCTTGCCACCCGCCTGTCGCCGCAGGGGCGACCGATCCCGCTGATCGCCGAAACCGGCGGGCAAAATGCCATGATCGTGGATTCATCGGCGCTCGCCGAACAGGTCGTCGCCGACGTCATCGCCTCGGCCTTCGACAGCGCGGGCCAGCGCTGCTCGGCGCTGCGCGTCCTGTGCCTGCAGGAGGATGTCGCCGATCGCACATTGACGATGCTCAAGGGCGCGCTCGCCGAACTCAGCCTCGGTCGCACTGATGCGCTCAAGGTCGATATTGGCCCGGTCATCACGGCCGAAGCCCAGTCGGGCATCAACGCCCATATCGACGCCATGCGGGCGATGGGACGGACGGTGGATCAACGCCCGCTACCGCCCGAAACCGCGCACGGCACCTTCGTCGCGCCGACCATCATCGAGATCGACAGCCTGGCCGACCTGGATCGCGAAGTCTTCGGTCCGGTCCTCCATGTCCTGCGCTTTCGTCGCGACGGATTGGACGCGCTGGTCGATGCGATCAACGCCACCGGCTATGGCCTGACCTTCGGCTTGCACACCCGGCTGGATGAGACGATCGCGCGGGTCACGCGCCGGGTGAAGGTCGGCAATATCTATATCAACCGCAACGTCATCGGCGCGATCGTGGGGGTTCAGCCCTTTGGCGGCTGTGGCCTGTCGGGCACCGGGCCAAAGGCAGGCGGGCCGCTCTATCTGGGGCGGCTGGTCACCACGCCGCCGATGCTGGCAACGCGGGTCAGCCGCCTGCAAACGCCGCTCCATGGCTTTGCCGACTGGCTCGATGCGCAGGGCTATGGCGAGGCCGCAAGCGAGGCGCGCCGGGCAGGCGATGCGTCGGCGCTGGGCGTCGAAATGACGCTGCCGGGGCCGGTCGGCGAGCGCAATCTCTACACCCTCCATCCGCGTGGGGCCATGCTGCTGCGCCCTGCCACCCGCGCCGGACTGTTCCGTCAGATGGCCGCGATCCTCGCCACCGGCAACAGCGCCACGGTGCAGGGCATGACGGTCCCGCCAAGCCTGCCGCCGGAGGTGGCCTCGCATTTCACGGCAGAGGCCAATGCGCCCATTGCCGCGATATTGGTCGAGGGAGACGCCGAGCGCGTCGCCGCTGCGGTCCAGGCCGCTGCTGATCTGCCCGGCCGGATCGTGCCGGTCCATGCCGAAACAGCAGGCGGCTATTGCCTCGACTGGTTGCTGGAGGAAGTCTCCACCTCGATCAACACGACCGCGGCTGGGGGCAATGCCAGCCTGATGATGATCGGCTAAAGGCTCAGCCTCCGATCGTCACCTGCAGTCGTGAAATGCGCGAGCGGTGGATGCGCCAGCGGCCATCCACCCGCTTATAGTCTTCATGATAATGGCCGCACCCGTGCAGGGTCATGCTGGTCCCGCTGGCATCCCAAATCTGGTCCTCCATCGCGATCACGCCGCGCGCATCATCAGGGCCGATGACCTCGATTTCGTGACAATGGCCATGATGGACCGTGCGTTGCGTGCCGATCGCGGCCTGGATGAAGGCGATGATGGTGTCGCCGCCTTCATAGACCCAATCATTGCTTTCCGCCGCCCGGCCTTCGTCGCCCTTGCCGTCGATGCTGAGCGATGCGCGTGCGTCGAACAGGGCGTCGTCGCAGAAGACGTCGCGTAGCCCCGCCCAGTCCTTATTGTCCATCAAACGGAAATAGCGGGCCTTGAGCTGTTTGATCGCCTCGATCGCCAGCAATGTCTCGACGCCATCCATGTGACCATCTCCCATCGATTATAGCGCGCTCTTATGCGGTCTAACATCGTCCCGCCCCACCTGCGACAAGTGCCAGCCCGTGCCGCCTGACAGAAGTGCAAGGCGACGGGGCAGGCCATGACGCCTATCCCTTATGTTCAAGAACGCCAGCAGGAGAGAGCAGCATGGAACAGCCCGCCATTCATCCGCTGACCATGGACGGTCGCGATCCCGCCGCGCTGCGCGGTGATCCGATCAGCGGCGGCCGCTATACCAGTCGCGAATTCATGCAGCAGGAATGGGACCATCTGTGGACCCGGATCTGGCATGTCGCTGGGCGGACGGCGGAGTTGGAGGAGCCGGGCGACTATGTCGTCCATGACTTCCGGCATGAAAGCGTCATCTGCATCCGGCAGGACGACGGGAGCATCAAGGCCTTTTACAATGCCTGCGGGCATCGCGGTATGCGCCTGACTGATGGCAGCGCTTTTGCCGAGGCCTTCACCTGTCCCTATCATGGCTGGAAATGGGGCAAGGACGGCGTGCTCCAATATGCCCAGGATCCGAATGATTTTCCGCAAGGCAACCCCTGCGGCAAGTTGAAGCTCAAGGAACTGCGCTGCGCTATCTGGGGCGGGTTCGTCTGGTACACGATGGATGATGCCGCGCCCGACCTGCTCGACTATCTTGCGCCGATACCGGAGCTTTACAAAAATTACCCGATGGACACGGGTGTCCGGGTGTTCTGGATGAAGATCAACCTCAACACCAATTGGAAGTTCGCGACCGACAATTTTTCCGAAAGCTATCATACTCGCACTGCTCATCCGCAGGTGCCGCCATGGATCGACCAGGATGTCGATACCGCCCGGCATGAAATGTATCCAGCAGGCCATGGACGCACTGTCCAGCCGATGCGGCCATCGCTCAGCGACCGGCTGCCCGACGGCGTGCCGCATCCGTTCGACCATATCTTGCGCCAGTGGGACATCGACCCGGACAGCTACCCGGACTATGAGACCAAGGCGATGCAGGGGTGGCTGGACCTCAAGGCCGCCAAGCGCCGGCTATGGCGCGAGCGGGCCTATCTCCATTATGAACATATGGACGATGAGCAGATCACGGACAGTCCGCATACGGTGATCTTCCCCAATGTCACCATTTCCTTCCTGCCCGACAATATCCTGTTCTTCCGCACCGAACCCCATGCCGATGATCCGGGGAAATGCACCTTCGATCTATGGTGCATGGCCTTTCCGGTGGCGGGGCAGACGGAGGTGGAATCGATCATGGCGGGGCCACAACCGTTCAGCGAAGCGGACATGCTTTGGCGTGATTTCGACAATGGCCGGGGCGTGCCGGAGATTGAGGGGCAGATCGTCTATCAGGACATGATGCTGGCCGAAGGCATGCAGCGGGGAATGCATTCGCGCGGCTATGGCGACGCTTACCTCAGCGCGCAGGAAACGCGGGTTCGCTATTTCCATGAGGTGTTGAACGACTATCTGGCGGGACGGCGCTAGTTCAGGTCATCATGGGACATTGTCCGCTTCGCTGTCCGGCCTTGTGGGGACGGTCGGCGGCGGAAGGGTGTCGGGCACGCCGGGGGCAGGTTCGTCGATAGGCAGGCGGATCTGACTGCCGCCGATGTTGACAGTCATCCCGTCCTCATCGACGCCCACGCCGACATTGCCGATGCCGGTTTCCACCGTGATGTTGGCGATGGCGTTGACGAGGTCAGCGTCCTGGGTTTCTTCGGGCGCATCCGCGACCGGTTCGTTGATCGCGCCGCTCATGAAGTTGCGCCAGATGCGCGCGGGCATGCCGCCGCCTGCTGCGCCGCCGGGTAGCGGCTTGTTATCGTCATTGCCGACCCAGACGGCGGTGACCAGGCCGCCCGCATAGCCCACGAAAATGGCGTCGCGGCTGTCCTGCGTCGTGCCGGTCTTGCCGAAGGTGCTGGTGCGCAGGGCGGCCGCGCTGCCCGTGCCGCGATTGGCGGCGGAAGAAAGCAGGTCGCGGATCATCGCCAGTTCGTCGTCATCGAAGGAGCGCTGGCGCTCCATCAGCCGTTCGAACCAGCCCCGTTCTTCGGGCGGCAGGCCATGGGCGAGGACGGGATAGGCCCCGGCCGCGACCGCCGCATAGGCTTCGGCCAGTTCGATCAGCGGGATTTCCGACGTGCCGAGCGCGAGGCTCAAATCCCCGGTCAAGGGCGCGGTGATGCCCAGGTCGCGCGCGACCTTGATTACGGCATCGACGCCGACCTTTTGCGTGAGGCGGATGGCGGCGACATTGCTTGACGCGGCGAAGGCCTGACGCAGGCTGATGCGGCCGCGATATTTGCCGCCATGATTGGCCGGACGATAGCTGCCGGTGGTGATCGGCGTGTCGTCGATCATGTCTTCGGGTGTCATGCCCGCGCGGAAGGCGGCGAGATAGACGAACAGCTTGAAGGTCGATCCGGGCTGGCGCTTCGCTTGCACCGCGCGATTGAAGCTGCTCTTGCCGTAATTCTTGCCGCCGACCATGGCGACGACGCTGCCGTCGGGCTTCATTGCGACGAGCGCGGCCTGTGCGCCGCCCAAAGGCGCACGGCGGACGGCAGCTTCGGCGAGGCGCTGGATGCGCCAGTCGAGCGTCGTTTCGATCTTCTGCTCACCATAGACCGCGCCCGCCCGGTCGCGCGCCTGGGGCAGCACCCAGTCGGCGAAATAGGTGCCGGTGGTGGCGTCGGGCACATCATGGACGTTGAGGCGGGCAGGCGGCAGGGCGTTGCGCTCTGCCTGGGTCAGATAGCCCGCATCGACCATCGCCTGCGTCACCAGCGCGGCGCGGGTGCGCGCGCCCTTGAGGTTGCTGGTGGGCGCGAGGCGCGAGGGGGCTTTGAGCAACCCTGCCAGCATCGCGGCCTGCGGGATGGTGAGGCGGTCGGGCGAGCGATTGAAATAATGGCGGGCGGCGGCGCGCAGGCCATAGACATTATCGCCGAAATAGACGTTCGACAGATAGCGTTCCATGATCTGGTCCTTGGTCAACCAGGCCTCCAGCCAGAGCGCGATCATCGCTTCGCGCGCCTTGCGCCCCATGGTGCGGTCGCTCGACAGGAACACGCCCTTGGCGAGCTGCTGGGTGATCGTGCTGCCGCCCTGCGACGAGCCGTCCGACCAGAGATTATGCCAGGCCGCGCGCGCGATGCCGCGCGGGTCGATGCCCCAATGGCTGGCGAAGCGGCGATCCTCGATCGCCATGAACGCCTGGGGCACATGGGCGGGGAGGTCCGCCATCGTCACCGGCGTATCGATCACCGCGCCGCGCCGGGCGATGAGATGGCCATCCGCCGACATCAGGCTGAGGCTGGGCGGGGCGATGGGCTTGAGCGATTGCGACAGCGGCGCGGTGATCGCGAGCCAGGCGATGGCGATCATCAGCAAGGCGAGGCCCGCCGCCATGATCCAGCCCACGATCTGCAACCGTCGCCGCCATGGCGTGGGCGGAGCAAAGGCGCTGGGCGGCCCGGCACCGAATTCGCGGGGCGGCGCTGGCGGTTCGGCGGGGGCGGACTCGGTCATCGGTGCGGCCATGCTGTGTTATTCAGATGATACAGTCAAGCCTGTCCCGCAGCGGGACAGGCGCAAATTGGCCGTCATAAGCGATGGCACAAATGGTAAATAATGCGTTAACCCAACATCATGAGAAACCGAACCCTCGTCCTCACCACAGAATCGGCCCGGCACCCCTTTCGCCAGAGCCTCCCCGCCCATGTGCTGCGCGTCATGGATAAGATGCCCAAGAGCAAAGCGCGCACGGTGGACGACGATAGCGACTGGAAGCTGTTTGGACTGAGCTTCTGCGCCTTCTTCACCGCTTTCTACAGCTTCATTTCCTGAAGCGCTGAAAGCCGGGGCGGCGCTGGACCCCGGTCGGTGCCGGGGTGCTGCCTGGTTCAATGGCACAGCGGGCCGTCGCAGGCCTTGTGCAGTTTCCACGCCATCGCCGCACAGGGCAGGGTGAGGAACGCGACCAGCAGCAATTGCATCACCACCGACATGCCAGCGATGCTGAGGCCGATCGCGCAGAGCGATCCCACCACCATTGCCCCTGAATTGACGATATTGTTCGCCGCCACGGTGCGGGCGGCTTCGCATTTTTCGACCGTGGTGGTCAGGAAGGCATAGAGCGGCACGACGAACATGCCGCCGAAGGTCGAGACGCCCAGCAGGCAGAGCGAGAGCGGTATGGCGAGCGGGTGGGCGATGAACCCCTGCAGCGAGAGCATCTGCCCTTCGGGCGCAGGCGGCCAGACGGCGCAGACGAAATGGAAGGCGACGATGCACAAGCCCATGCCGATCACCGAGGCAGGGGCATATTTGGCCGACACATGACCACGCAGCAGCCGGTTGATCGCCACCGAGCCGATGGCGATGCCGATCGAGAAGATGGCGAGGAACAGGCTGGCGACGGCCTTTTCGGCGGTCAGGACATTTTTGACCAAGGGGGGAAACTGGATGAACAGGATCGATCCGACCGCCCAGAACAGGCTGATCGACATGATCGCCAGAAACAGCCGCCGGATATGCATCGTCCCGCGCACCAGCGCGACCGACGAGCGGATGATATGATAGTCGATCGGCTGTGCGGAAAGGAGCGACGGGGCCGGTGGCACCTGACGCCCGGCGACATAGCCGACCAGCGCGGTGATGATGATGCACACCGCCGCCGCCTCGATCGGGATGATTCCCGCCAGGATCGTGCCGGCCAGAATCGCGATATAGGTGCCTGCCTCGACCAGGCCGGTGCCGCCCAGCACTTCTTCATCATGGAGATGCTGGGGCAGGATCGCATATTTGATCGGGCCGAAGAAGGTCGAGTGGATGCCCATGGCGAACAGCGCGGCGAGCAGCAGCGGGATGGCGATGGTATGCACGCCGATGCCGCTCCAGATGAGGCCGAGGCCGACCGCGCCGACCAGCATGATCAGGATTTCGGCCGCCTTTACCCAGCGGATGATGAGCGCCTTGTCGCGCTGATCGGCGAGTTGCCCCGACAGGGCGGACAGCAGGAAGAAGGGCAGGATGAACAGGCCGGTCGCCAGCGCGCTGAACCAGGTTTCGGAACGCTCGTCATTATAGACCTGGTACACGACGAACAGCACCATCGCGTTCTTGAACAGATTGTCGTTGAACGCGCCGAGCAGCTGGGTGACGAACAGCGGCAGGAATCGGCGCTTGTTCAAGAGCCTGAGAGAGGCTTGCATGGATAGGGGCGTCTTCTTTCCCGTTAGCGACCGGGGCGGGGTCTAGCCGTTGGCGGCGTCCCTGTCCAATGCCCCTTGTATGGAGGTCGATATGCTGTCTGGCTTGTGCGCCGCGCCCGACTGTGGCAGGCGGCGGCTATGCTGACGCTGCCTAATCTGCTCACGCTTTCGCGTATCGTCACGGTGCCGTTGCTCGTCGCGCTGCTTTGGCCTGCGGAGATGGGCGCGCGCTGGACCACCGGCTATGCGCTGGCCTTCGGTCTTTACTGCCTGATGGGCGTGACCGATTATTTCGACGGCTATCTGGCGCGGGCGCAGGGGACGGTGTCGAAACTGGGCGTCTTCCTTGATCCCATCGCCGACAAGATCATGGTCGGCGCGGTCATTTTGATGCTGGCGGCGACGCGCGATATTGCCGGGCCGCACATCATCGCGGCCATGGTCATCCTGTTGCGTGAGATTGCGGTGTCGGGCCTGCGCGAATTTCTGGCCGGGTTGCAGGTGTCGATGCCGGTGTCGCGATTGGCCAAGTGGAAGACGACGTGCCAGATCGTGGCATTGGGCGCTTTGATCCTGGCGGGGGCGGTGCCGCATTTGCTGTTCGTGCAGACCGTGGGCATCGTGACCCTGTGGGTCGCCGCCATCCTGACATTGATCACGGGCTGGGATTATCTGCGCGTCGGCATCCGGCATATGGACTGAGGCGATGGCGATGCTGTCGATCGTCTATTTCGCCTGGGTGCGCGAGGCCATCGGTCGTGATGAGGAGCAGGTCGAGCGGCCTGATCCAGGCATGACTGTTGCCGATCTGGTGGCGATGCTCGCGGCGCGGGGGGGCGGCTATGCCGAGGCGCTGGGCGATACCGCACGGTTGCGCGCGGCGGTCGATCAGCGGTTCGTGGCGATGGACAGTTTGATCGGCGAGGCGAAGGAAATGGCGCTGTTTCCGCCCGTGACCGGCGGATGAAGCGGGTCGCGATCCAGGCGGAGGATTTCGATGTCGGCGGTGAGCTGGCGGCGCTCGAAGCCTTGGGCGGCGGCGGGGTAGCGAGCTTTACCGGCGTGGTGCGCGGCGGCGACGGGCTGGTCGCGCTGGAATTGGAACAATATCCGGCGATGACGCAGGCGCAGGTCGGGCGGATCGTCGATGAGGCTATGGGGCGCTGGCCCTTGCTGGGCGTGAGCGTCATCCATCGCTTCGGGCGGCTGGAGCCGGGTGCGCGGATCGTGTTCGTCGGTACGGCGGCGCGCCATCGCACGGCGGCGCTGGAAAGCTGCGCCTTCCTGATCGACTGGATGAAGTCGGATGCGCCCTTCTGGAAGAAGGAGCATTTTGGGGGCGGCGCGACTCAGTGGGTGGCGGCGCGCGACGAGGATGCGGTCAAAGCGCAGGGCTGGGACAGCTAGAGCTAGGCGGCTTCGGGCAGGCGGCAGTTAAGCGCGGCGGCATCGCGCAGGATTTCGGAGAGCAGGTGAAATTCCTTCTCGCGCGGGCTGTTCTTGCGCCAGACGAGGGCGATGTCGCGCCAGGCGCGTTCGGATTTGAGCGGGCGAGCGGCGATGCGCGTATGTTCCAATATGCCCGCTGCGATGGCCATTTCGGGGATCATGGTGACGCCAAGGCCATTATCGACCATCTGGATGAGGGTGTGCAGCGACGTGCCCATCATCGTCGCGCTGGCGCGCAATTCGGGGCGGTTGCAGGCGGCGAGCGCATGATCCTTGAGGCAATGGCCATCCTCCAGCAGCAATAATTTGCTTTCATCGATCATGTTCGGGCCGATCCATTCGGGCAGGTCGACCGGTTCGTCATGGGGGAAGGCGACGAAGAGCCGGTCCTGAAACAGGATTTCGCTGTCCAGTTCGCCGATCGGAAAGGGCAAGGCCATCAGCACGCAATCGACATTGCCATGGCGCAGCGATTCGACGCCTGCCTGGGTCGTTTCTTCGCGCAGATAGAGTTTGAGTTCGGGCCGGTCGGCGCGCAGGCGGGGGAGCATGCGTGGCAGCAGGAAGGGGGCGATGGTCGGGATCACGCTCATGCGCAATTCGCCGGTCAGCGGCTTGCCGGATGCTTCGGCGATGGCGGCGAGTTCTTCGGCCTCGCGCAACACGCGATGGGCTTTGGCGACGATGCGGTCGCCAAGTGCCGTGAAGCGGACGACGCGGCGGGTGCGTTCGACCAACGTCACGCCGACCAGCGATTCCAGTTCGCGGATGCCGGCCGACAGGGTGGATTGGGTGACGTAGCAGCTTTCGGCGGCCTTGCCGAAATGGCCCTGTTCCTTGAGCGCGACAAGATATTGCAGCTGTTTGAGGGTGGGCAGGTAACTGGACATTTATCGGCTTCCTCGATCAGAAAGTCGAATATAAGTTCCTTAGCCGATAAATCCAAGCCATTTGGCGACGCCGAACAGCGACGTTAGCGTCAGGATGATGCCGACCGCCGTGAACAGGACGCGGGGGGCCACGCGGCGGGCAAGGATCGCGCCGAAGGGGGCCGCGACCACGCCGCCGATCAGCAATCCGACCGTATAGGTGGTGAAGGTTTCCCAGCCGAGATGGAACAGGAAGGTGATGCTGATCGAGAGGGTGAGGATGAATTCGACGCTGTTCACCGTGCCGATCGTGTGGCGCGGGCTGGCCCCCTGCAGCAGCAAATTGGAGGTGACAACCGGCCCCCAGCCGCCGCCGCCCGTCGCATCCATGAAGCCGCCGACCAGACCGAGCGGGGCCACCCATTTGGGATCGCGCGCCTTGGGCGGCAGATGGAAGCCGCGCCAGATGAGGTAGACGCCGATGGACGCCAGATAGACCTGGACGAACGGCTTGATGACCGCCCCGTCGATATTGGAGAGGAGATAGGCACCTGCGACGCCGCCGATGACGCCGGGGATGATGAGGCGAGCGAACAATCGCCAGTCGACATTCTTGTGCAGGATATGGCTGATCGCCGAGACGCCGGTGGTGAAGGTTTCGGCGGCATGGACGCTGGCCGAAGCGCGGCTGGGTGGTACGCCAAGCGCCAGCAGCAGCGTGCTGGAGATCACGCCATAGGCCATGCCGAGCGCGCCATCGATCATCTGCGCGCCGAAGCCGATCAGGATGAAGGGCAATATGTCGCCGAAATTGGCGATGAAGGCGTCGATCATCCGTTTCCCTTTGGCACTTTTGTCTACTTAGATGATAGGCATATCGTTCCTTGTAAAGCAAGGTTGCGTTTGCGGGCGGATACCGGCTCTTTGCGGCGTCACTGGAAATAATGGTCCCGCTTCTCTATATCGGCCGACAGGTTCAGTTTTTGTCAGGCAGGGGCGCGTTCATGTTGCGCAATCTCATTTCCTATCTGGATTCGGTGAAAAGCCGCGATCCCGCGCCCCGCTCCCGCGCGGAAATCCTGCTCTATCCGGGCGTTTGGTCGCTCGGCTATCATCGCATTGCGCATCGGCTTTATCGGGCGCGGCTCTATTTCATGGCGCGCCTGGTCAACCATCTGTCGCGTTTCCTGACCGGGAACGACATTCATCCCGGCGCGAAGATCGGCAAGCGCTTCTTCATCGACCATGGCTTTACCGTGATCGGCGAGACGGCGGAGATTGGCGACGATGTGACGCTCTACCAGAATGTGACGTTGGGCGGGACCGACCCGGCGAACGGGATTGCGGGCAAGCGGCACCCGACCTTGTGCGACGGCGTGATCATCGGGTCGGGCGCGCAGGTATTGGGGCCAGTGACGGTCGGCGCGCGCGCGCGCGTGGGTGCCAATGCCGTGGTGACCAAGGATGTCGCCGAAGGCGCGACCATGGTCGGCATTCCGGCGCGGGCGATGCTGGTCGATGTCACGGCCTATCAGCGCGATTTCATGCCCTATGGCACGCCTTGCTCCGATTGTTTCGATCCCGAAAAGCAGAAGCTGGAACTGCTGCAGTGCGAGGTCGAGCAGTTGCAGAAGCGGCTGGCCGAATTGATGGTCGAAAAGCAGCGGCCGTCGCTGCCCGATGACGCCAGCCTGTTTCAGGAGCGTGACCGGGCCTGATGAGCAATGTGACGCCGTTTCCCCATCCAGGGACGGGGCCGACCGAACGCCAGGTGGGGTTCGAACGGCTGGAGTTGCAGCGGATCATGGACCTCTACGGCCGGATGGTCGCCGCCGGGCATTGGCGCGACTATGCGATGGACATGGGGCGCGAGGCCGCGATCTTCAGCGCCTTTCGCCGCGCCGCCGAGCGCCCCGAATATCGGATCGAAAAGCGCCCGGCATTGCGCCATCGGCAGGGCATGTGGGTGCTGGTGGGGGAGGGTGGTCAAATACTCAAGCGCGGGCAGGATCTGCAGAATGTGCTGGCGCCGGTGGAGCGGAAATTGATGCGGGTCGTCGAGGGGTAAGGTGGGCGTTGGCCCACCCCGCTGCGACTAACCTCGCCTTCGGCTCGGTAAGTCTCGCTGCCCCTCCCGCTGGCGGGAGGGGGTGGATCAAGCGTAGGGGAGGCGGTTGGTCAGAGACGGCGGTAAAGTGCCCACCACAAGAATGCGGGCATTGTGCCAGAGTGCCGAGAGCAGCAGGAGCGACGAACCGATTACCAGCGCGGTGAAGGCGGCTGATAGTTCAACCGCGCCCGCCTGCTTGAACAGGGCGTAGAGGGCGAAGAGGACATAAGCGAGGCTCGACACGAGAAGCGCGCGCCGGTCGATCGCGAGGCCGACCAGGCCGAAGGCAATGTAGAGCAAAATCACGACGACCGCCTTGCCGATGCTGATGTCGTCGCCCCGGAACACGCCGAGCAGATTGAACAGCGAATGGGCGATCATCGGTGCGGCGGTCAGGTGCAGCCAGAAGGCGACATCGGCGCGGCGCGTGGTGCGTGTCCGATCGCTCATGTCCCAGCGCATGGCGAGCGCGAAAATGGCGAGGCCTCCGGCGAGCAGCAGCAGATAGGCCA
>NZ_JPPQ01000069.1:2368911-2380816 GCF_000743655.1 Sphingobium sp. ba1 | reverse complement strand
TTCCGTCCGTCCAATCTCCGCCAAGCATGCTCAAGCTTCACGATTTTTGCAACAGAGCCAGCCATTCGCCGTTCACTACCTGGTCCACCTGGCGGCTGCCGTTCATGACGGCGATCTTGACGCTGCCCTCGGGTTTCATGATGACGCCAGGGCTTGCCGATGTGCGTGGTGCCCCGATCTGTACTTTGTTCATACGCTCTAGTTCTCCTTAGTAGGTTCTCGCGCGGCGTTGCCGCTGTTCTTGCTGCTCGATGTCTTGCTGCTTGAGCTGCTGCACCTTCTGCCGCTGGCCCTCGTCGAGAAGCACCTTGCCGACAGCACTTCTCACCTGGCGTTCAACCCCGTCCTTGCCCAGGCTGCTGCGCTCGGACAGGTCGTTGAAATCGGTGTGCTTCTTCATGTTCGACAGGGCGGCGAGCTGGCCATCGTTCAACAGCGATTCCTTGAGCTTGGCCGTGTCGGCCTCGCTCAACTGGACCTTGCCGGCCGCCGCGTCCGCGAGGCGCTTTTCAGCGTGCAAATGGTTGCGGTAGTTCTCCGGGGTGATCGGCGGCAGCTCCTTCGGGTAGGCGTTCTCGCCCGGCGCGAAGATTGGGAAGATGGCCTTGCCGCCGACCGCCTTGGCGGCCTCCTGTGCCTTCGTCCTGCCGGGATTCACGCCCTGGGTGATCTGCACCTGGCGGTCGTCGTCGCCGGCGATCACAACGGGCTTGTCCGGGAATTTCGCGTGCAGGGCCTCGGCAACAGCCTGTAGGTTGCCGGAATCGAACGCGGCGACAGTCGCGTGCCCCAGCGCTTCGGCCACTGTGGCGGCGGTGGCATAGCCTTCGCCGATCACCAGCGCCGGCGCGGCCGCGAGCGCATCCATGCCACCGACGACATGGAAGCATCCTTCCTTGCGGCTGTCCTTGGCGAAGCGCTTGGTGCCGTCCTCCTGGATGTACTGCATGGTCCATTGCTTGCCGTCGGCGTCGTAGGCCGGGATGTAGGTTTTCTGGCCCTCCTGGTCGGTAAGGACGCCGGCGTGCACCTGTAGACCCTTGTCGCGCAGGTACGGCGTCGGTTCCGTGATGGGAACCAGGCTTTGCGCCTGGCGGCCGATGCGCTGCGCCGTGGCTTCGTGCTGGCGTTCTTGTTCCTCGGCACGCGCGGCCAGCTTGGCCGCCGCCTCGGCCTGCATCTTGGCCTTCTCGGCGGGGTCCAGGGCGTAGCCCTTGGCCTTCCACTTCATTTCGACGCCGGTGCGGTTGTTTTTGATGTAACCGGCCGGGTGGCCGTCGAGGTGGCCGACGTAGAAGCCCGACTTCTCGCCCTTCTTGTCGCCCTCGGTCTCGATGCGGTGCTTCTTGCCGTCCATGATGGGGTGCTCGCCGCCTGGGGTGACGACGCAGCCCATGCTTTTCAGGGCCTCCGCGAACTCATCTTCGGGGGTGACGGCCGGGGATTGCTGGGTGGGCACGTTGTCCGGCAGCCAGCGTTGCAGCTTGCCCATGTCGGCGTTCGGTCCGGCGTACCAGGACTTGGCCACCTTGTCCCACTGCGCGCCGGCCGCCTTGGCAACCTGGCGCTCGCCGTAGGGCACGGCCAGGTAGACGCGCTCCTGGGCCGCGTTGGGGCGCTCGGCCGTGGGTTGGGTAGGCTGGGCCTCGGCGCGGGCCTCTACGGCCGCTGTAGCGCCCTCGCGCGCCCATTTGGCGAACGGGGCAGGGTCAACCCCTGCCGGAACGTACCAGGCGCGTTCCTGGCGGTCCCAGCGCGCTCCAAGGGCCTTCACCTCGTCTTTCTCCTTGAACGGCACGTTCAAGTAGGCGCGCTCGGGCTTGGCGGGGGCTTGAGCGGCCGCCGGCTGCTCGGCGGCGTTCATGGCCTGGGCCATTTCCTGCTGCTCGCGCTCGTAGTCGGCGATCCGGCGCTGTAGGTCCTCGTCGTGCAGCATGGCCGTGCCCTCGGCGGCCTTGCGCGCCTCCTTGGCGGCAACGCGGTCCTCGTCGGTGCTGTTGGGATCGCGGCGAACTCGCTCTTCATGGATGCGGGCGAACTTCGCGGCCTGCTCGTACTCGTTGGCCGTCGCGTAAGCGTCGATCACGGCCAGGCGGTCGGCGAGCGCTTCGGCATTGGTCTGCGCGTCGGGGCCGGCGAAGTCGGCAAGCCATTGGTGGCCGCCCCACGCATGGTTCGCATAGACGCCCCAAAACTCCGGCTCTCGGTCGCCGGCCGGCACCACGGACCGTTCGCCGTCGTGCTCGACCTCGACGTTGGCCTGGACCTGGACGCGGCCGGTCCAATCGGCAGGCAGCTCAAAGCCCAGCGTGGTTTCGGTCAGCGCGGCCAGCGATTGGTTGCCTTCCGCCGGCTCCGCGCCGGCGCGGTACATGCGCAGGGTCTGCGCGATCAGCTCGTCGGCCGGCGCAATGGCCGGTCGTGCCACCTGGTCTTGCTGTTGCTCCATAGTTGCCCCCTGCGCAGGCTCGATGGCCTGCTGGGTCGTTTGTTCTTGAATTTGCTTCTGCTCGAACGCCAGGACGAAATCCTGGATCTTCTCCGCGTCGGCGGCCGCGCGGAAAATCTCTAGCGGGTCCTCTTGTAGCGCCTTGATCCACGATCCGACATAGGCCGCGTGCTGGCCGGGGTCGTGGCCGATGCCCAGCTCGTCGCCCAGGATCATGCTGGCAATCTCGGCCCGCAGCTCTTCCTTGGCGTACCCCTCGCTCCCGAAGGGATGCGCCAGGTCGCGGTCCAGCCGCGACGGGTGGCCGGTCCAGTGCCCCAGCTCATGGAGCGCGGTTGCGTAGTAGTTGTCGGCGCTCGGGAACTGGCCTTTGTCGGGCAGATGGATGCTGTCCGTGGACGGCCGATAAAACGCGCGGTCGTGCTCGCCGTGGCGGATGGTGGCACCTGACGCCGCAAGGATGTGCTCGGCCCGCTCGACGGCGCTCCAAGTCTGTTCCTTGCGTTCCAACGGCGGCAGGCCGTCGATCTGCTCCGCATTGAACACGGTGGCGAAGAACACGCGCGGGCGTTCGAGCTGCACCGTCACCTTGACCGGATCGCCGTTGGCATCGAGGACCGGCTTGCCGGTCTGCTCGTCGGTCTTGGTCTGCTCTTCGCTGAACTTCCAATACTGGATCGGCGTGCCTTTCTCGCCGCGACGCACCTGTGCGCCGGCGGCAGCGGCCTGCTTGTAGGTCATCCAGCGCGGGTCCGCATGGCCCTGGGCCATGAGCTGAATCGCGTTGATGCCCTTGTAACGCTTCCCGGTAGTCGGGTTGAGCGGGATGAAGGAGCCGGGCATGCCCGGTTCCCACGGTTTTTGCCACGGCGCAGTGCCGGCTTTCAGTTGCTCAATGAGGCGTTCGGCAACCTGCTCGTGGAACGGCTTTTTGACCTCTGCCATAGCCAATTACCTCCCGTCATTGGCGGCCGCGGTCGTCGTGTCCTCGGGCACGGTCGCGTCCACCAGGTCAATGTCGCTCTCGGCGGCGTCCTGCTCGCTCAAGGCGTCCTCGGGGAAGGCCCCGGCCTTCTCCGCTTCTTCCGGGTCGAACTCGACCTGGAAGCCGGGCGTCATCGCATCGGCGAGCTTTTCACGCAGGGCGGCGGCGGCGTTCGCGGTATCGTCGAACGGCGCAAAGTCGTCCTGCTGCACGGTCTTGGGATCATTCATCGCTTTCACTCCTGGTTGGTGCCGTTACGGCCTTTGCTGTAGTCCGGCCTGCCTTTCAGGTCGGGGTATGTCTGCTTGCACGTCGGGAAGTTGCTGCACCCCCACCAGAACATGCCGCGCTTCTTGCCAGGCCGACGGGAAAGGCCGTGGCCGCAGGCCATGCACTTGTGCAGCTCGGAGACTTTCGGGGCCTCGCGCGGGACGGGCTTGCCGCCCTTGTCGTCGCACGCGAACTTGCAGCCGTCGGCAAAGCCGGTGCAGCCCCAAAAGTATTCGTTCTTGTCCTTCTTCTTGAGGCGTCGCAGCGGCTTGCCGCAGGACGGGCAAGGGTGCGTGTCGATCTTCATGTTGAGGCCGTTGTCTTTGATGTTGGCGACCTCGGCGCCGATGTATTCCATCAGCTCGTTGACGAACGACAGCGTGTCGCGCTCGCCGGCCTGGATGGCCTTCTGCTGCTCATGCCAGAGCGCGGTCATGTCGGGGAATCTGGCCGTGTCGGGCAGTGCGTCGTACAGCTCTTCGCCGGTCGGCGTGGACACGATGTGCTTGCCCTTCTCCACCAGGTAGCCGCGCTCGAAAAGCGTGGCGATGATGGAGTCTCGCGTTGCCGGCGTGCCGATCCCGCCGTGCTCGCCTTGCTTGCCCTTGTCCTTTTCGATCAAGATTTTCCGCAGGCGGTCATCGCGGATGTATTTCGCAACGCGGGTAAGGTCCGACAGCAGAGATTCCATCGTGTACAGCGGCTGCGGTTTCGTCTCCTGCTGCTCGGCCTTCGCATCGGTGCAGGTGCCGGCCTGGCCGTCACGCAGCTTGCGCAGGTCCTGTTCAATGTCGTCGGCATTGCCTTCCAGGTCCTCGTTGCCGGCGTCGTTCTTGTAGAGAATCTTCCAGCCCGGCGACGTGGTGACGTTCGAGCGCACGCCGAAACGATGATCGCCGACCTGGGCAAGCACGTCGGTCTGGTCATACAGATGCTTCGGCCAGAACTGCGCGACGTAGGCGCGCGCGATCAGCAGGTAAATCTTCTGCTCGGCATCGGTGAGCTTCGACAGGTCGGCCGTGCTTTCGGTCGGGATGATCGCGTGGTGCGCGGAAACCTTGGACGAGTTGAAGGCGCGGCTCTTGATCGTCGGATTGGCGCGCTGCGCAGCAGCGGCCAGCATGGGGGCCGTCTGTGCGATGGCCGCCAGCACGCCCGGCGCATCGCCGTGCTGTTCCTCGCTCAAGTATTCGCAGTCGGAACGGTTGTAGGTGATGAGCTTGTGCTTCTCGCGCAGGGCCTGCGTAATGTCCTTCACCTGGTCCGGCTTGAAGCCGAACTTGCGCGAGGCGTCCATTTGCAGTTTCAGCAGGTTGTAGGGCAGCGGCGCAGCCGCTTCCTTCGCCTTGGTGGTCACGGACACGATGCGGGCGGGTTGGCCGCTCACGGCGGCCGCGATGCCCTCGGCGTGCTCCTTGTTGCTGAGGCGGCCTTTCTCGTCCACCGGATCGCCGTCGGCGACCTGGTAACGGGCCGGGAACTGAATGCCCTCGACCTCGAACTGGCCGTTCACCAGGTAGTAGTAGGTTTTCTGGTGGGCCGCGTTCTCGCGGCAACGGCGCACGACAAGGCCCAGGATCGGAGTCTGCACGCGCCCCACGCTCAACAGCCCCTGATAGCCCTTCGCGCGTGCCGCAAGCGTGTACAGGCGCGTGATGTTGAAGCCGTATAGCTGGTCGCCGACGCTGCGGGCCTCGGCCGCAGCGGACAGGCCGGCGAACTCGCGGTTGTCGCGCATCGCGGCGAGCTGCCGGCGCACGATCTTCACGTTGTTGTCGTTGATAAGCAGCCGCTGCACCGGCAGACGGCAGTTGGCGTATTCCAGGATTTCATCGACCAGAAGCTGGCCTTCGTCGTCCGGGTCGCCGGCGTGAACCACGCTTTTCGCCTGCTTCAACAGGCTGAGGATGGTCTTGAACTGAGCTTTCGCACCGGCATCGCCGGACGGTTTCTTGCGCCAGGGAATATGGACGATGGGCAGGTCGGCCATGTTCCAGTTGGCGTAGCGCTCGTCGTAGTCCTCCGGGTCTAGCAAGGCCAGCATGTGACCGTAGCACCAGGTCACGCGGTCGGAGCCGCATTCGTAATAGCCGTCCTTGCGGCTGCCGCCGCCCAGGCCCTCGACGATGGCTTTTGCCAGCTCCGGTTTTTCAGCGATTACAAGGCGTTCAAATTGCATATATCCCCCTACCCTCACCAGGTCAGAACCGGCCTGATGACGGTGATGATTTGCGAACGATTGACAGGCCCGAAGTAGCGGCCGTCGAAAGACGTGTCGCTTACGTCGGACATAAGCAGAACCTCGGCGGTCCCCAGGGTGTAGCTGTCGGACTGATAACGAGGCAGCGGCCGTCCTGATGGATCGGCCTTGATGAGCGCGCTGTGAGGCAGCAGCCCGCCATTCACGCGCACGCCGGCGTCGGTGATGGCAACCTCGTCGCCTTTAGCGGCTAAAACTCGCTTCATCATGTAGCCGTAGTCGCCGGGGCAGAAACCGCCGGCGATGTAGCCCCGCTCCTTGGCGTCCGAAAACACGCCGACTTGCGGCGGGCAGAACATGACGTAAGCCCCCTTCTCCACCGGCGCATTCGATTTCCAGTACAGGCCGACCGGAATGCTTTTGGTGGTGTTGACCTTCGCGCCGGCGAGATAGGCCGCGCCGGCGAGCAACAAGGCCGCGCCGCCTCCGATGGCGACGTACTTGGTGAGGCGCTGGAAGCGGCTCATATCGTGATCCCCTCCCCTTCCTCGACGGTGGCCGTCTGGATCAGCTTGTCGCTGACCTTCGGAGCCGGTACGGCCGCGCGGGCCTGGAATATCGGGTCTTTGAAGTAGAGCGGCTGCTTGCCGTAGATCGCGGGATAGCCGGCGACGTACACAACCATGTCGCCCGCCTCTTCAATGCTGCCGTCGGCGCTCTTCTTCGGCCCCGGCATGCGCAGGCATTCATCGGGGGTCAGCAATGGCCGCTGCACTTCCTGGAAGGTCCGCGAGACGTTGCCCAACAGCGCCGACGTGCGGCGGCCGCTCGTCGTGATCTGCTCCTTCACGATGGTCGTGGTGCCTGTCAGTTTTGACAGGTGCTCGGCCGTCTCCACGCGGTTCGGCGGGTAGGCGTTCTGCACGTGGCAGTTCGACGTGATGCTTTCGTCGTGGCCGTAGCCGGTTTCGCGGCTCTTGAGCTGGTTAATGTCCTGGCAGATGAGGTAGCACTTGATGCCGTAGCCGGCGACGAAGGCAAGGGACTCTTGCAGGATTTCGAGCTTGCCCAGGCTGGGGAACTCGTCGAGCATCATCAGCAGACGATGCTTGTAGTGCGCGACAGGACGGCCGTTCTCGAAGTCCATCTTGTCGGCCAGCAGCCGGACGATCATGTTGACCATGACGCGCACCAGAGGCCGCAGACGGGCCTTGTCGTTGGGCTGCGTCACGATGAACAGGCTTACCGGGTCGTCGTGGTGCATCAGTTGCTTGATGCGGAAGTCGGACTTGCTGACGTTGCGGGCCACAACCGGGTCGCGGTACAGGGCCAGGTAGGACTTGGCGGTGGACAGCACGGAACCGGATTCTTCCTCCGGGCGGTCCATCATGTCGCGGGCCGCAGAGCCGACCGCAGGGTGGTTCTGCCCGTCAACGTGGCCGTAGGTGGTCATTTCCATCCAAAGCTCGCCCACGTCGCGGTTCGGGTCGGCAAGCATGCCGTCCACCGACGGCAGGGTGGCCGGCGTACCCTCGTTCTTAGCCTTGTAGAGCGCGTGCAGGATGACGCCGACAAGCAGCGCCTGGCTGGTTTTCTGCCAGTGCGATTCCAGGCCCTTGCCGTCCGGATCGACGATCAGGGTGGCAAGGTTCTGCACGTCGCCAACCTCGTACTCGGTCCCCAAGCGGATTTCATCGAGCGGGTTCCAGCACGCGCTACCCTGCGCGGATGCCGGCTCAAAGCGCACGACCTTGTTGCGGGCATGCTTCTTCCGCCAGCCGGCGGTCAGCGCCCACAACTCGCCTTTCAGGTCGGTGATGACGGCGCTGTGCGCCCAGGAAAGCAGCGTCGGAACGACCAGGCCGACGCCCTTGCCGGAGCGCGTCGGCGCGTAGGTCAAGACGTGCTCGGGGCCGTTGTGCCGCAGGTAGTGGAACTTGCCGTCCTTGTCCTGCCAGCCGCCCACATAGACGCCGCTGGAAGTGGGCGGGTGTTTGCCTGACACCAGCTCGACGACGGTGCGCGGCCGGGGCAGCAGGCCGGCGGCCTGTATGTCCTTCTTGTCGGCCCAGCGGGCCGAACCGTGCAGATAGTCGTTCGCCTTGCCGGTGTTCGCCTTGACCATCTGCGTGACGGCCGTGCCCAGCAGGCCCACGGTCGAAACGACCATACCCATGCTGGCCGCGCGCATGAAATCGTCGGGATATTGGCCGTACCACTTGCCGGCCCATTGAAGGATCGACCAGGGCGTGTAGACGTGGTTGATATTCCAGCCAAGTCCGGCCTGATACTGGAAGGAATGGGCGAAATATTGCGTCGCGGTCTGCAAGCCTGCCCCAAGGGACAGGCCGGCGAGGATGGGAACGGTCTTGCTGGCCTTCGGTTTTTTCGCCCGTATCTGTGGCCCCACGGCGTTGTTTCGGTTCTTCATCTACTCCTACCTCGGGTAGTTTTAAGGGAGCCTCGCGGGGTCACGGTGACGGGATCACCGATGGCGAGGCGCTTCATGCGTTGCACCGTGGCCTTATCGACGGGCAGCACCAGAATCTCGTCGTTTTCTTTCCTCAACAGGGCCAGCGCCTGGTCCTCGACGTTCCGGGTGCCTGCATAGGACAGCGCACCAACATAATCAGTATATCGTGCATGCTTCGGTATATCGAAGCCGTTTAGCCGCTTTTGCTCGCGCTCGGCAACATATTTCTCGGCCGCCGCGATCTGTTCGGGCTTTAGCCCTCTTCCTGGCCCAGAAACTCCCCGTCGCAGTGCGTGAGCTGGTTCGGCTCCTTGCTGCTCCACGTGACCAGGAACATCACGCGGCAATAGCATTTCAGCTCCGCCGGCGATGCGAACCACACCGAGTTGGGACAGCGCTCGCAAACGGTTTTGGCTTTGGGGCGGCGGCTTTCGTCCAATGCGTCCAACGTTGGGCTTGCGGAGTGCGACGGTTCCGCCGGCGCTGACGGCGCGAGCGTCCCGTCGGTCGCCGTCGCCGCCTGTGGCGTTGAGGGTGGTTCTGGCTGCGGCAGGTCGAATGCCTCCATCGCCGCCGCGATCTCTTCGTCCGTCATTTCGTTCGGGTTGCTCATGTGCTTGCTCCTTCGTCAGTAGTTCTTGACGGCGGCGCTCAAGGGCGGCGTCGTCAAAGGTGATTGCCAGACGGCCAGCGGCGGCCGCCTGCGCGATCCGCTCCTTGAACTCTGCTGTGCCGTTGACGGTGATCCGGTCGCCGAAGCGCTCCATTGCCAGGCGCAGGGCGGCGTCCAGGCCGTCCGTGGTGGCCTCGCGCGAGACTTGCAGGCGGTCGCCGTCGTCGCGGACGGCGCTGCTGCCGACGCGATAGATGATGGTTCCCTTCTTCGTGATGTTGTCCGTCACGGCCGCATGGCCCGGCTTGGCCTCGCCGCTGCCCTGGATGGTGTTGCCCTTGAGGTCGCTGCGGCCCTCGCGTGCGCGCAGCGCGGCCAGGGCCTTGTCGTCGCCCTTCATCGCCTCGGCCTTGAGCCAGTCGGCCCACGCGCGGCGCTGCGTGCGCTCCTGGACCGCCTGACGGCCCTGCCGGTACTCGCGGTTGATCTTGTCCAGGTCGGCGCGCAGAGCCTTGTGCGCCTGCGCGTACATCAGTCGCTTTGCAATGCGCCCCTCGCCCAGCAGCTTGATAGCGGCGCGGCGCAGCCGGTTGCTGCGCATCGCGGCTTCAATCAGGCGGTCACGACGCCGGCGCAGCGTGTCCAGCTCGCCCTTGCGCACGGCCCCCATTTCCTGGCGTTCAGACTGATACCGGGCGTATAGCTCGGTGGTGTCGATGCGGGTCTTGAGCGGCTTCGCTCGATACTCCCGCCGCCGGGGGGCTTCGCCGCCCTCGGCTGGCGTGAATGCCCCGAATCGGGCTTCGAGCTTCGGCTTGGACAGGTCGCGCGAAACGGTGCTGGCCTTGACCGTCGTGCCGTCGCCGGCCTCGAAGATGAAGCCGTTTCCGCGCTCGCGCAGCTTAAGCCCGTTTTCCCGCAGGACGCGGTGCAGGTCCTCCCAGGATTGCGCCGCTTGCAGCTCCGGCAGGCATTCGCGCTTGATCCAGCCGACCAGGCTTTCCACGCCCGCGTGCCGCTCCATGTCGTTCGCGCGGTTCTCGGAAACGCGCTGCCGCGTTTCGTGATTGTCACGCTCAAGCCCGTAGTCCCGTTCGAGCGTCGCGCAGAGGTCAGCGAGGGCGCGGTAGGCCCGATACGGCTCATGGATGGTGTTTCGGGTCGGGTGAATCTTGTTGATGGCGATATGGATGTGCAGGTTGTCGGTGTCGTGATGCACGGCACTGACGCGCTGATGCTCGGCGAAGCCAAGCCCAGCGCAGATGCGGTCCTCAATCGCGCGCAACGTCTCCGCGTCGGGCTTCTCTCCCGCGCGGAAGCTAACCAGCAGGTGATAGGTCTTGTCGGCCTCGGAACGGGTGTTGCCGTGCTGGGTCGCCATCACCTCGGCCATGACAGCGGGCAGGGTGTTTGCCTCGCAGTTCGTGACGCGCACGTGACCCAGGCGCTCGGTCTTGCCTTGCTCGTCGGTGATGTACTTCACCAGCTCCGCGAAGTCGCTCTTCTTGATGGAGCGCATGGGGACGTGCTTGGCAATCACGCGCACCCCCCGGCCGTTTTAGCGGCTAAAAAAGTCATGGCTCTGCCCTCGGGCGGACCACGCCCATCATGACCTTGCCAAGCTCGTCCTGCTTCTCTTCGATCTTCGCCAGCAGGGCGAGGATCGTGGCATCACCGAACCGCGCCGTGCGCGGGTCGTCGGTGAGCCAGAGTTTCAGCAGGCCGCCCAGGCGGCCCAGGTCGCCATTGATGCGGGCCAGCTCGCGGACGTGCTCATAGTCCACGACGCCCGTGATTTTGTAGCCCTGGCCGACGGCCAGCAGGTAGGCCGACAGGCTCATGCCGGCCGCCGCCGCCTTTTCCTCAATCGCTCTTCGTTCGTCTGGAAGGCAGTACACCTTGATAGGTGGGCTGCCCTTCCTGGTTGGCTTGGTTTCATCAGCCATCCGCTTGCCCTCATCTGTTACGCCGGCGGTAGCCGGCCAGCCTCGCAGAGCAGGATTCCCGTTGAGCACCGCCAGGTGCGAATAAGGGACAGTGAAGAAGGAACACCCGCTCGCGGGTGGGCCTACTTCACCTATCCTGCCCGGCTGACGCCGTTGGATACACCAAGGAAAGTCTACACGAACCCTTTGGCAAAATCCTGTATATCGTGCGAAAAAGGATGGATATACCGAAAAAATCGCTATAATGACCCCGAAGCAGGGTTATGCAGCGGAAAAGCGCTGCTTCCCTGCTGTTTTGTGGAATATCTACCGACTGGAAACAGGCAAATGCAGGAAATTACTGAACTGAGGGGACAGGCGAGAGACGATGCCAAAGAGCTACACCGACGAGCTGGCCGAGTGGGTTGAATCCCGCGCGGCCAAGAAGCGCCGGCGTGATGAGGCTGCGGTTGCGTTCCTGGCGGTGAGGGCGGATGTCGAGGCGGCGTTAGCGTCCGGCTATGCGCTCGTCACCATTTGGGAGCACATGCGGGAAACGGGGAAGGTCAAGTTCTCCTACGAGACGTTCCGCTCGCACGCCAGGCGGCACATCAAGGCCAAGCCCGCCGATGTGCCCGCACCGCAGGCCAAGGCTGCGGAACCCGCGCCGGCACCCAAGACGCCGGAGCCACGGCGGCCGAAGCAGGGGGGCAAGGCTGAAAAGCCGGCCCCCGCTGCGGCCCCGACCGGCTTCACCTTCAACCCAACACCGGACAAAAAGGATCTACTGTAATGGCGAAAATTCACATGGTTTTGCAGGGCAAGGGCGGGGTCGGCAAGTCGGCCATCGCCGCGATCATTGCGCAGTACAAGATGGACAAGGGGCAGACACCCTTGTGCATCGACACCGACCCGGTGAACGCGACGTTCGAGGGCTACAAGGCCCTGAACGTCCGCCGGCTGAACATCATGGCCGGCGACGAAATTAAC
>NZ_JPPQ01000069.1:2329414-2368901 GCF_000743655.1 Sphingobium sp. ba1 | reverse complement strand
GCCCCCCGCCGCAACGACACCTGCGGCCAGTTCCGCGATGCTGCCATCCAGCGCCTTCATATCGAGATCATCGGACATCAGGAGGCCGTCAAAGCCGATGGAATCGCGGATGATCCCGCCGATCACCTTGGGCGACAGGCTGGCAGGCTGTTCGGCATCCCAGGCGGTATAGACGACATGCGCCGTCATCCCCATCGGTGCCCAGTTCAGTGTGCGGAACGGGCCAAGGTCGGTTTCCAGCGCATTGAGGTCGGCCTTCACCACCGGCAGTTCCAGATGGCTGTCGACCAAGGCGCGACCATGCCCCGGCATATGTTTGACGATGCCGACCACACCGCCCTGCGCGAGCCCCTCCAGCGTCGCGCGGCCTAGCGCCGCCACGCGCATCGGTTCGGCTCCCAACGTCCGGTCGCCCATGATGTCGCTTGCGCCCTCCTGCCGCACATCCAGCAAGGGCAGCGCATCGACGGTGATGCCGACTTCCGCCAGCGTCAGGGCGATAGCATGGGCATTGGCCCGCGCCGCCGCGATCGCGCTCGACGGCGCGACGTCATAGAGGCGATCGAACACGGCGCCGGGTGGAAAGGCTGGCCAGACCGGCGGTGCCATCCGCGCGACGCGACCACCTTCCTGATCGATCATGATCAGCACATCGTCGCGCCCATGCAAAGCGCGCAGATCGTCGGTCAGCGCGCGCAGTTGCGCCCGATCGACGATGTTGCGCTTGAACAGGATATAGCCTGCGGGCTGCGCTTCGGCAAAGAAGGCGCGCTCGTCAGGAGTCAGGACTGGCCCGGACAGGCCGAAAATAACAGGCTTCATGGCGTCGACGGTAACGATGTGCGGCCCTTCTGTCGAAGGGCTTTATCCAATCCTAATTGACCATCAGGCAGCTTTCGCCCGCTACCTTGAGCTTGCCGCAAATCACGCTGGCCTGCCCCCCCGCACTGGCGCGCAGGCGGTAGACGGTGCCGCCGCCGACCTGGGCCGGTTCGACGGTCATGGCGAGTGGCGCGAGATAGGCGAAGCGCTTGGACAGGCGGCTCCACGCATCCTTGGCACCCGCCGCGCTGCCATAGGCGCCCAGTTGGATCATCGCGCCACCGCTCGCGGCCTTGGTGGCGGCAACGGGCGTGTTGCTTGTGCCGTCGGTCACGGGCGCGGAGACGCTTTGCGCAGGCTTGACCGGCACGACCGGCCTGGTGCCGGTGGGCGCAGGCGTGCCCTTGGCCATCGGCGTTTCAGGCACGCGGCTGGGGTCGATCCGTCCGTCGCGCGCCACGCCTTCGCTCGCGGCGAAGCTGGCATCGCCCTCGCCATCGAACTTGCGCGCATCGGCTTCATTGGCCGCGATCTTATAGTCCTGCGGCGGCGCGGCGATGAGTTGCCCTTCACCGGCCAGATTAGCGCCGTTGCGATTCTGCACCCACCACACGCCGGCGACAACCGCGCCGACCAGCATCAGGCCGAGCAGGATCAAGCCGAGCAGACGCAACGGCGAGAGGCTTTCCGGGTCGCTATCGTCGATCGCAGGCTCCAGCCAGGGCAGCCGGTCCTCATCGTCGAAATCGAGTCGACCGCGCCCATAGTCGCTCATCGTCACTTCACTCCGCTTTCATTCACTGCATTTCGGTCAGCGCGACCACGCCCATCAGGGCGAGGCCGTTGCGGATAATCTGCCCTATTCCCTGCGCCAGGGAAAGCCGTGCCGCCGTCATCGCCGGATCGTCGGCCAGGATCACCCGCGCGCGCGGATCGTCATTACCCATATTCCACCAGCCATGGAAAGCGGACGCCAAGTCATTGAGATAGAAGGCAATACGGTGCGGCTCGCGCATCTGCGCTGCCCCTTCCACCACGCGCGGGAATTGCGCGGCGAGCTTGACCAGGCCCAATTCGGCCGTCCCAAGAAGGGACAGGTCGGCTGCGGGAAGTGCAATCCCCGCCTCCTGCGTCCGCCGTCCGAGCGAAGAAATGCGCGCATGGGCATATTGGACGTAGAAGACAGGATTATCCTTCGAGGCTTCCACCACCTTGGCAAAGTCGAAATCCATCTGCGCATCGGCCTTGCGCGTCAGCATGGTGAAGCGCACGACATCCTTGCCCACTTCGCCCACGACATCGGCGAGCGTCACAAAATTACCCGCGCGTTTGGACATCTTCACCGGCTCGCCATCGCGCAGCAGGCGGACCATCTGAATGAGCTTGACGTCGAACCGCGCCTTGCCCTCGGTCAGCGCAGCGACTGCCGCCTGGATGCGCTTGACGGTCCCGGCATGGTCCGCGCCCCAAATGTCGATCAACTGGTCCGCGCTCTGCGCCTTCTGATAATGATAGGCCATGTCGGCGCCGAAATAGGTCCAGCTGCCGTTCGACTTCTTGATCGGCCGATCCTGATCGTCGCCAAATTTGGTCGAGCGAAATAGCGGCAGTTCGACCGGCTCCCAATCGTCGGGCAATTCGCCCTTGGGCGCTTCCAGCACGCCATCATAGACCAGATCCTGCGCCCGCAGCCAGGCTTCGGCCTGCTCCGGCTTGCCCGCCGCCTGCAACTCCGCCTCGGACGAGAAGATGTCATGATGGATGCCGAGCAGCGCGAGATCGTCGCGGATCATGTCCATCATCTTCGCCACGGCGAAGGTGCGGAAGGTCACCAGCCAGTCGGCTTCGGGTGCATCCACGAACCGATCGCCATATTCGGCGGCCAATGCTTGGCCCACCGGGACGAGATAATCGCCCGGATACAGGCCTTCGGGGATGGCGATCGTTTCGCCCAGCGCTTCGCGGTAGCGCAGGTGCGCCGACCGGGCGAGGACATCGACCTGCCCGCCCGCGTCATTGATATAATATTCGCGGATCACCTTATGCCCGGCATATTCCAGCAGCGTGGCAAGCGCGTCGCCCACCACTGCGCCCCGGCAATGGCCCATATGCATGGGGCCTGTCGGGTTAGCGGAGACATATTCGATATTGACGGTGACGCCCTGCCCGACATCGGACCGGCCATAATCATCGCCATCGGTCTGGATCGCCGCGAGTTCCGCGCGCCATGTCGCATCCGTCAGCGTCAAGTTGATGAAGCCCGGCCCGGCGATCGAGGCGCTTTCGACCTCTTCGAGCGCTTGCAGCTTCGCGACGATCGCTTCGGCCAAGGCGCGCGGATTGGTGCCAGCAGGCTTCGCCAGCACCATCGCCGCATTGGTCGCCATGTCGCCATGGCTGGGGTCGCGCGGTGGCTCGACCGTTACCGGCTTGCGGTTGAGGCCAGCGGGCAGAATGCCATCGGCCTCCAGCGCGTCCAGCACGGCGTCGAGATGGGCGGTAAAACGGGTGTAAAGGGACACGGACATTTCCTCGAAAACAGCGGGGTCTCTACCACGAGTTCTCCCCTTGTTCCCCGGCGAAAGCCGGGGTCCAGTTCAGGGCGCGGGACTGGGCCCCGGCTTTCGCCGGGGAACGCTTCCATCCCTGTCCTTCCCTTTTCGGGAAAGACCGCCTCTTCGACCTAGTTAAGGGCGAACGGCATAATAAGTTCGCCCTTAACGGGTCGCGTTATAGCGCAACTGATCCTGGGTCAGGTTGAACCCGACCAGCAGTTCGAAACTGGTTCGTGCCAGCGCCGCCTTGACGTCGGGCTGGGCGAAAGGATCGATCGCGGCGTCGGCGTCGCCCGCCTTACGCTTCTGGACGATCTTCGCCTGAATGTCCGCCGGCAGCGTGGCCGAGGATTTCTCGACATAGGAGGCGGCCTTCGCCTGCGCGCTGGCGCGATAGTCGCCCGGCGCGAAATTGAGCGTGACCTGGCCCACCCGCTTGGCGACCACGGCATTGCCGCCGCGCACCACGGCGGAATAATAAGGCAGCGTCACCTGCCGCGCCGCGCTCGCATCGCTGCGCCGGGCATTCACGGTGAAGGTCGCTTCAGTGTAGAATTGCGCGCCATCGGTGCAGGTCGATCGCAGGTCGGTGATGTTGGCCACCACGTCGATCGCCGAGGCATCGGTGCTGTTGGCCGGGTTGAACAGCGTGATGTCACCGGTATAGGCCGGCACCGCCGCCACCGGGCAAGCAGACCGCACTGCGACGATACCGCCGGACGCATCGATTTCTCCCCGGCGCGAACAGCCCGCCAGGGTCAAAGCCAGCATGGCAGTCAGGGCGACACGAGACAGACAGACGTTCCTTGGCACAGGCAGATAATCCTTGGCATGGCCCATCGGCCGAAAGCATCGCGCTTCCTTATCCATCCGCCGTCGCCCACGCAACCGGAAGGAAGCGGCTTTCCTCGTGGCTTACATTCGCCTAAGCGCGAAGACATGACCGAGCCCACCGCCGCCCGCCCGCCAATGACCCTGCTGATCGCCGCCCCGCGCGGCTTTTGCGCCGGGGTCGACCGCGCCATCATCATCGTGGAAAAGGCGATCGAAGCCTATGGCGCGCCGGTCTATGTCCGCCATGAAATCGTTCATAACAAATATGTGGTGGATAGCCTGAAGGCGAAGGGCGCGATCTTCGTCGAGGAACTGGACCAGGTGCCCGATGGCGTGCCGGTGGTCTTTTCCGCCCATGGCGTGCCCAAGGCGGTCCCGGCCAAGGCGGAGGAGCGTGGCCTGTCCTATCTCGACGCCACTTGCCCCCTGGTCAGCAAGGTGCATCGCCAGGCCGAACGGCAGGTGGAACTAGGCCGCCACATCCTCTTCATCGGGCATAAGGGCCATCCCGAAGTCATCGGCACATTCGGCCAGGTGCCCGATGGATCGATGACGCTCATCGAAACGGTCGAGGACGCAGAAGCGTTCGCGCCGACCGATGCCGACAATCTGGCGTTCCTGACGCAAACGACGCTGTCGGTGGACGATACTGCCGCGATCGTCGCCGTGCTACAACGTCGCTTCCCCGACATCGCCGCGCCCAAGGGCGAGGACATTTGCTACGCCACGTCCAACCGCCAAACGTCGGTCAAGGCGATCGCGCCTCGTTGCGATGCGCTCTATGTCATCGGCGCGCCCAATAGCTCCAACTCGCTGCGACTGGTGGAGGTCGCCGAGCGCGAAGGCACCCGCGCCCGGCTGATCCAGCGCGCCGATGAAATCGACTTCGACTGGCTCGACGGGGTGACGACATTGGGCCTGACCGCTGGGGCGTCCGCGCCGGAGATATTGGTGCGCGAAGTCGTGAATGGCCTTGCGGCGCGCTATGAAGTGACCGAGGAAATCGTCGAAACCGCGCGCGAAAGCATCGCCTTCAAATTGCCGCGCGGGTTGGAGGCGGTTTGATCCATGGCCGTCTATACGCAGGTTCCGGCCGAAGAAATCGACGCCTTCCTCACCCGCTATGACGCAGGCCGCCTCGTTTCCGCCAAGGGGATCGCCGAAGGGGTGGAAAACAGCAATTATCTGCTCGAAACCACCGGCGCGGATGGTTCGGGCCATCGTTACATCCTCACCCTCTATGAAAAACGGGTGGATGAGGCTGACCTACCGTTCTTCATGGACCTGCTCGACCATCTGGGCGCGCGCGGCTGCCTTGTCCCCCGCTTCATCGCCGATCGCAGCGGCCAGCGATTGCAGCAGTTGGCGGGACGCCCGGCCTGCCTGATCGAGTTCCTGACCGGCATTTCCGTAACCGAGCCGACCCCGGCGCAATCGCGCGCGGCGGGCCAGGCGCTCGGCGAACTGCATCGCGCGGCCGACGGCTTTGCGAGCGAGCGCCCCAACGCGCTCGACAAGGCGGGCTGGCATGATCTGGCGCGCAAATGCGGCGCGGATTTCGACCAGATCGCCCCCGGCCTCGCCGCACGGGTCGTTGATGAACTGGCTTTTCTCGACGCCCACTGGCCAGCCGACCTGCCGCGAAGCGTCA
Source organism: Sphingobium sp. ba1 (assembly GCF_000743655.1). Taxonomy (NCBI): domain Bacteria; kingdom Pseudomonadati; phylum Pseudomonadota; class Alphaproteobacteria; order Sphingomonadales; family Sphingobiaceae; genus Sphingobium; species Sphingobium sp. ba1. The sequence continues at coordinate 2,363,039 of NZ_JPPQ01000069.1, read as the reverse complement.
TCCATGCCGACCTGTTCCCCGACAATGTGCTGATGCTGGGCGATCGGGTCACGGGCCTGATCGACTTTTATTTCAGTTGCACCGATGTCCGCGCCTATGACCTGGCCATCACCCATAGCGCCTGGACGTTCAGCCATGACGGCGCGACCTTCTTTGGCGACCGGGCGGCGGCGCTGGGTGCGGGCTATGCCCAAGCGCACGGGCTGACCGATGCGGAACGCGCTGCCTTCCCGATCCTGTGCCGGGGCGCGGCGCTGCGTTTCCTGCTGACCCGCGCCTATGACTGGATCAACACGCCGGCCGATGCGCTGGTCACGCGCAAAGACCCGCTCGCCTATCTGCGCAGGCTCGACTTCTACGCCAACGCCGATGCAGCCGACCTGCTCGGCGCATAACCCTTGATCCGGTCGCCTCTTTCGACGCGATCGGAGGAGACAGCATGACTGACCTGCCGACCGTAGAGATTTTCACCGATGGCGCGTGCAAGGGCAATCCCGGCCCTGGCGGCTGGGGCGCGGTGCTGCGCTTTGGCGCGAAGGAAAAGGAAATATCGGGCGGCGAGGCGCAGACCACCAATAACCGGATGGAGATGATGGCCGCGGTCGAGGCGCTCAATGCGTTGAGCAAACCCTGCCGCGTGACGCTCTATACCGACAGCAAATATGTGATGGACGGCATCACCAAATGGATTTTCGGCTGGCAGAAAAATGGCTGGAAGACCGCTGATCGCAAGCCGGTGAAGAATGCCGAAGTCTGGCAGCTATTGGTTCAGGCCACCGCGCGGCATCAAGTGACCTGGCAATGGGTCAAGGGCCATGCCGGTCACCCGGAAAATGAGCGCGCCGACCAGCTCGCCTGCGCCGCGGCGGAGAGCTTCCGCCGCTGACGCCTGCCTCGCGTCAGATATCCTGCGCGATCCGCCCGTACAGCTCCGGCCGCCGATCGCGGAAGAAGCCCATGCCTGCGCGATGGGTGCGCGCCTGCGCTAGGTCCAGCGTCGCCACCAGCGCACCGAAATCCTTGGCATCGCCATCGGCGATCAGGTCGCCCCATTCGTCGCTGATGAAGCTGTGGCCGTAGAAACGCTGGCCATCCTCCTCGCCGATCCGGTTGGCGGCGATCACCGGCATGCAATTGCTGACCGCATGGCCGATCATCGCGCGCCGCCACATGCGGCTGGTGTCGAGGTCCGCATCATAGGGTTCCGATCCGATCGCGGTCGGATAAAACAGCATCTCCGCGCCCATCAGTGCCATCACCCGCGCACATTCGGGATACCATTGGTCCCAGCAGATGCCGACACCGATCGTGCCATAGCGGGTCGGCCACACCTTGAAGCCGGTATTGCCGGGGCGGAAATAATATTTTTCCTCATAGCCCGGCCCGTCGGGAATATGGCTCTTGCGATAGACGCCCATGATCTCGCCCTGATCATCGATCATCGCGAGCGAATTATAATGATGCTGCCCGTCGCGCTCGAAATAGCTGGTCGGGATATAGACGCCCAGATCCTTGGCCAGCTTGCGCATTTCCTGCACCGCCGGATGGCTGTCGGTCGGCTGCGCCAGCGCGAACAGCGCTTCGTCCTCGACCCGGCAGAAATACGGCCCTTCGAATAATTCGGGCGGCAATATGATCTTCGCGCCGCGCGCGGCGGCCTTGGTCACATGCTCGGCCACCTTGGCGATATTCTCGCCCATATCGTCCGAAAAGCTGAGCTGGAGCGCGGCAACGGTTACTTTGGTCATGTCGTCTATTTCTCCGTTCGCCCTGAGCCTGTCGAAGGGCTCCACCGAGCGATAGCGAGGTGCCTTCGCTTGCGCTCAGGCGCGGGCTTCGACTTCGCTCAGCCCGAACGGTTGATGTTAAACACTTGGCATTTGCTGGCTGCAGCAATGAAAACTGCCGCCGCCTGACAATATGGCATCGCTGCGCAGCCCGACAATATCCCGCCCCGGAAAGAAGGGGGCCAGCGTATCTAGCGCCGCCTGATCATTGGGCTGACCATAGATGGGCACGATGACGGCCGCGTTGCCGACATAGAAATTCATGTAGCTCGCGGGAATCGCCTCGCCATCGACGATCACCCGCCCCGGCGACGGCATGTCCACCACGGTAACGCCATGGGCGCTCGCTCGCGCGCGTGCATCGGCGTAGATCGCCGCATTGGGATCGTCCTCCGTCGTCGCGATCGGCAGTGCCAGCAGCCCTTCGCCCACGAACCGCGCCAGATTGTCGACATGCCCATCGGTATGGTCATTCAGCAATCCATCGCCGAGCCAGAGCATGTCGGAGAGGCCTAGGCTCCCGGCCAGCAGCGTTTCGATCTTGCCCCGGTCGAGGTCCGGGTTGCGATTGGGATGGAGCAGGCATTGTTCGGTGGTCACGAACAGGCCAGTGCCATCGGTATCGACCGCCCCGCCCTCGAACACCCACTGCTGCGTCGATGTCGGCAAGCCGGTGGTCGCCGCCAGCCGTGCGCCGATATCCTCGTCGCCCGCCATCTGATATTTCCCGCCCCAGCCATTGAAGCCGAAATCGACCAAAGCCCGCGCCTTGCCGTTCAGCACGGCGATCGGCGCGGTATCGCGCAGCCAGACGTCGCCCAGCGGCTGCACGACGATCGACACGCCGGGCGCGACCAAGGCCCGCGCGGCATCGGCATCACTCTCGTTCGCGACGACCAGCCGCACCTCTTCGCCACGTCCTTCAGCGTGGAGCGCGCTCGCAAAGGCCGCTATCTGGGCCCGCGCCGCATCGAACGCGCCGGGCCATTCATCCGCGTTGGTCGGAAAGCCGATCCAGGTCCAGTCGTGCGGTGCCCATTCGGCAGGCATACGGAAAGTCATGCAATGTCGTCCTTACTCGGCGTAAAGGCCGATCCGTGATAGCGGGCGTTAGGCGCGTTCCATAGCGCGCCGGATCGGGTCTGGACAGAGGGCGGAAGCCATGAAGAGAAGAGTTTCGACGATCATAGCGGCACTGTTGATAGCGCTGCCCGTCCACGGCAGCGCAGGCGAATTGCCCGATTGGCTGACCGGGGAATGGGTGCAAAAGCGCGACGATCGCTGGAGCGAGGAAGTGTGGACGCTGCCACGCGGCGGCGTGATGATCGGCGTGGGGCGCACCGGGCGCGGCGAAAAGCTGCAATCCTGGGAAGTGATGCGCATCGTTCGCGCAGCCGACGGATCGCTCGCATTCCACGGCGCCCCCGAAGGTGGTCCTGCAACCATCTTCCCTGCGATAGCCGAAGGGGTGCGCGACATCAGCTTTGCCAATCCTGCCCATGATTATCCGCAACGAATCCGCTACTGGCGCGAGGGTCGCCTGCTCATGGCGGAAACGGCGAATATGGATGGCAGTCGGGCGCAGAACTGGACCTATGCCCCGGCCGGGGAATAGGTCCAAAAGCGCCGTTCGCTTCGAGCGAAGTCGAGAAGTAGAAGCGCGGTGCCGGCGTTTCTCGACTTCGCTCGAAACGAATATAGGTTTGTTGACTGACTATTTCCCTGCCCGATCCTTGTCGCGGATCGCGCGAAATTCGTCGCCATCCACCCAATTGGGCCAGTCGGTCGTATTCGCCAGATCGCGCCCGACCGTATAATAGAGCTTCAGGTCGGCCAGCACGCCGGTCCAGTCCCAATTGGGATCATATTCATCCTTTGGCCCGTGGTAGCGGTTCTTGGTATAATCTTCCGCTGCGGCCATGCCCGCCGCCGTGCCGCCATTGACCAGATCCTCGCCGCCCTCGAAATAGAGCATCGGCAGGCCGTGCTTGGCGAAGCTGAAATGGTCGGAGCGATAATAATAGCCCTTCTCCGGCGTCGGCTCCACCGTCGCGACCCGGTCCTGCGCGGCCAAGGCGCGGTCGAGATAGGCGTCGAGTTGCGACTTGCCCTTGCCGATCACCACCACATTCTTGGCGCGCCCTGCGACCGACAGTGCATCCATGTTCACTCCGCCAACGGTCTGGTTGAACGGCACCACCGGATTGCTGCCATAATAGGCCGACCCCAATAGCCCCGATTCCTCGGCCGTCACCGCCAGGAACACTTGGCTGCGATCGGTCGGCCCCGCCTTTACATTGGCCTCCGCCAGCGCCACCAGCGCCGCCGTGCCGGTCGCATTGTCGACCGCGCCATTGCAGATGTCATCGCCATCGGGCGCGGCCTGGCATCGGCCCAGATGGTCCCAATGCGCGCTGTAGAGGACAAAGTCGTCCGGCCGCGTCTTGCCGGGCAACAGCGCGACGACATTCTTCGAACTATGTTTGCGCAGGTCGTTGTCGAACGACACCGACGCCTTGACCGCGTCCAGCGGCACCGCCTTGAACCCGGCTTGCTTGGCGGCTGCCATCTGCGCGGTCAGGTCCAGCCCGGCGCTGGCGAACAAAGCCGCCGCCTTGTCCTTCTGAATCCAGCCGATCGCCGAAGATTGCTTGGCATTGCCATCCGCACTGTCAGCGACATGCTGCGCGCCGGTCCAACTCGATTGCACGACGTTCCAGCCATAGGCGGCGGGCACCGTATCATGCACGATGATCGCGGCGGCCGCGCCCTGCCGCGCGGCTTCCTCATATTTATAGGTCCAGCGGCCATAATAGGTCATCGCCCGGCCATTGAACGGCCCGGTCAGGCCCGTCGCTTCATAATCGGGATCATTGACCAGAATGATGACGGTCTTGCCCTTCACATCCACGCCCGCATAGTCGTTCCACCCCTTTTCGGGGGCGTTGATGCCATAGCCCACGAACACGACCGGGCTGTCCTTGACCGCGATGCTGGGCTGGGTCGTGCGATAAGTGCCGACCACCATTTCGGGGCCATAGCTGGCGCTGACCGCACTCTTGCCGCCCATGAAAGTCAGCGGCGACACATTCTTGGCATTGATCTCGACCAGCGGGACATCCTGAAACCAGCTGCCCTTGTTGCCCGGCTTCAGCCCCAGCTTGCTGAACTCCGCCACCAGCAGCGCCAGCGTCTTCTCCTCGCCCGCAGAGCCAGGCGCGCGGCCCTCATAGGCGTCGGACGACATTTCCTGCACCAGCCGCTTCATCGTATCGATTGATGGCTCGGCGGCATCGGGTGCCGCAGCGACCGACGCGGGCGGCGCATCCATGCCATCGGTGGCACAGGCGGAAAGGGCGAGAACGGCGGCAATCGCCGCGATGGAGCTACGCATGAAAGGCACCCTTTATTCTTGTGATAGCAGGGTGATGCCACTGTGCGGGACACAGGGCAAGCAAGGCCGTTGCCAAGTCTGCAGCGCTCGCCTAGCCATTTGTTACTGGGGCAATGGGGGAGTGAATGGGCATGATCGGATTTCGCAAGGCAGTGATCATGGCGGCGCTGGCCACCGGAACCGCGCCGGTTGCGCTGGCGCAAACCCCGCCTGATGCCCTCGCCAAGGCCTTTGGCGCGCGCGAAACTGTGATTTCCGCCAGCATTTCGCCCGATGGCCAGAAAATCGCACTGATTTCGGCGGGGCCAGGACGAACGAGCCGCGCTTATGTGTTGGAGGCCAAGGAAGGTGCGGAGTTGACGGTGGCGGCCACGACCACCGGTAAACCGGAATATCTCTCCAGCTGCGATTGGGTCGCGACCGATCGCCTAGCTTGCCAGATTTATGGCGAAAGCCGCTATGCCGACGACGTCTATGGCTTCAGCAACATTTTCGCGGTGGATGCATCCGGCGGCAACGCCAAACTGCTGAGCCAGCGGCGGGGCCAAAATGCGTTGCATGCCGATTTTCGCGGGGGTGACATCGTCGATCTGCTGCCCGGCGAAGACGGCGCGATATTGATGACCCGATCCTATGTCCCTGAAGCCAAGATCGGCAGCCTTGTGGAAAAGCGGCTGGAGGGGCTCGGTGTCGATCGCATCGATACCCGCAGTGGCAGCGGCAAGCGGGTTGAAACACCGGCCAAACTGGCGATCGACTATATTTCGGATGGTACCGGCACTGTCCGGATCATGGGGCTGCAAGAGAATAAGGGCACGGGCTATGCCAGGGGCACCTATAAATTCCTTTACAGACCGCTAGGCAAATCAGGCTGGGACGACCTTTCCACCTATGACGTGCGCGACTATAGCGGCTTCTATCCTCTCGCGGTCGAGCCGCAGCAGAATATTGCCTATGGCTTTGAAAAGACCAACGGGCGTAGGGCGCTCGTATCGATCGCGCTTGACCCTGGGCAGGAAAAGAAAGTCGTCTTCGCCCATCCGCAAGTCGATGTCGCCGGTTTGATCCGCGTCGGGCGGGAGCGCCGGGTCGTGGGCGTCAGCTATGTGCTGGAGCATCGCGAAGCCGTGTATTTCGACAAAGACGCAGCTTCTCTTGTTACCTCATTGGGTAAGGCGCTGGGTGGCAAGGCCGTTCACATCGGCGACATGAGCAGCGATGGACAACGGGTGCTGGTGTGGGCCGGCAGCGACATCGATCCGGGCCAATATTATCTGTTCGACCGGACGGCGCGCAAATTGTCGCCCCTGATGCCGGATCGTCCCGAACTAGCGGGCCGCCAGCTCGCCACGATGCAATCGACGAGCTTCAAGGCGATTGATGGGGTAACGATCCCAGCCTATCTGACGCTGCCGCCCGGCAAAGAAAGCGCCAAGGGTCTGCCCGCCATCGTCCTGCCCCATGGCGGCCCGGAGTCGCGGGACGAATGGGGTTTCGACTGGTTGGTGCAATATTATGCGGCGCGAGGCTTCGCCGTAATCCAGCCGCAGTTTCGCGGTTCCTATGGTTTTGGCGAACAATGGCTGATGCAAAATGGCTATCGATCCTGGCGCAAGGCGATCGGCGACGTCGTGGACGCCGGACGATGGCTGGTGGCACAGGGCATTGCCGACCCGGCGAAGCTGACCATCGCGGGCTGGTCCTATGGCGGCTATGCGGCGCTGCAGGCGCAGGTCATCGACCCCGATCTGTTCAAGGCGGTGGTCGCCATCGCGCCCGTCACGGATTTCGGCGATCGATTGCGCCGCGCGCAATATGACAGCAGTTACCTCGTTCAGCAGCAGCGCATGGGCACTGGCCCGGAGGCCGAAGACGCTTCGCCATCCAGCCATGCCGCGCAGTTCCGCGCCCCGGTCCTGATGTTTCACGGCACAAACGACGGCAATGTCGACATCAGCCAGGCAAAAATCATGCAAGGCAAACTGGAAGGCGCGGGCAAGCGCAGCCGCTTGGTCATCTATGACGGGCTGGCGCACAGCCTGAACGACAGCGATGCGCGCGCCGACATGCTCCAGCAGAGCGCCGACTTCCTGCTGGCGGCGGGGAAATAGCCCCAGATAGAAAAAGGGCGGCTCCTTGCGGAACCGCCCTTTTTCGTAAGTCTGTCGGAAAACCGATTAGCGCGAATAGAATTCGACGACCAGGTTCGGTTCCATCTTCACCGGATAGGGCACTTCGTCCAGCGTCGGTACGCGGACATAGCTGACCTTGGCGGCACCGTCGGGTGCGACATAGTCGGGGATGTCGCGCTCGGCCAGGGCCTGTGCTTCCATCACCAGCGCCATTTCCTGCGCCTTCTTGCCCAGCGTGATCTCGTCGCCCGGCTTCACCAGACGCGACGCGATGTTGCACTTCACGCCGTTCACATAGATGTGGCCGTGTGAAACGATCTGGCGGGCCGAAAAGATGGTCGGCGCGAACTTGGCGCGATAGACAACGGCGTCCAGGCGGCGTTCCAGCAGACCGATGAGGTTCTGGCCGGTATCGCCCTTCATGCGGCTCGCTTCGAAATAGTTCTTCTTGAACTGCTTCTCGGTGATGTCGCCATAATAGCCCTTGAGCTTCTGCTTGGCGCGCAGCTGGATGCCGTAATCGGACACCTTGCCCTTACGACGCTGGCCGTGCTGACCCGGACCATATTCGCGCTTGTTGACAGGCGACTTGGGACGGCCCCAGATGTTCTCGCCCATGCGACGGTCGAGTTTATACTTGGCGCTTGTGCGCTTCGTCATGATAATTCCTTCGATATGCTAACAACGTTACCCCGGTATCGCCTACGTCCGTATTGCGTCGAAACACTCAGGGGCAGGGCCACCGCTTCACCGGGATGCGGGACCAATCGCGAAGGCGCGCCTATGGAGAGAAGGGCCGGGCATGTCAACCCTCGACACGGCTGGACGCGCGGCTTAGTCCGGCACTCATGAACCCTGAAGACTATAGCAGCATGGCGCAGGTGCGTGCGGGCGTCGATGCGCTGGATCGCCAGCTCGTCGCCCTGCTTGCCGAGCGCTTTGCGCATATGCGCGCCGCCGCCCGCATCAAGCCCGATCGCAGCGCCGTGCGCGACGAAGCCCGCAAGGCGCAGGTCATCGCCAATGCCTGCGCCGAGGCGGAGCGGCTGGGCGCGCCCGCCGACATCATCGCTGAATTATGGGAGCAACTGGTCGAAGCGTCGATCGCCTATGAGATGGCGACGTTCGACCGGACGCGCAGCTAAGCGCGGCGCTGCGCCGCGAACCAGGGGATCATTCGCGCGACCGCATCCTCGACCCGGTCGGTCGACACCGCAAAGCTGAAGCGGATGAAGCGATGCCCGTCGACGGGATCGAAATCGATCCCCGGTGCGGTCGCCACCCCCGTCTCGCGCAACAGCCGCTGGCAAAAGCCCAGGCTGTCCTGCGTCAGATGCCCGACATCGGCATAGATATAGAAGGCCCCGTCGGGCGGCGCGATCCGGGCCAGCCCTAGCGCGGGCAGCGCGTCGAGCAGCAATTGCCGGTTGCGGCGATAGGTTTCGACATGCGCCTCCAACTCATCGGCGCAATCGAATGCCGCCAGCCCCGCCTGCTGCGCCAGTACCGGCGGCGTCAGGAACAAATTGCCCATCCGCGCCCGCGCCGCGTCGATCAGCGCGGGCGGCACGATGATCCACCCAAGCCGCCACCCGGCCATGCTGAAATATTTGGAAAAACTGTTCACGATCACGGCGTCGGGCGCATATTCCAGCATCGAATGGGCTGGCTCGCCAAAGCTCAGCCCATGATAGATTTCGTCCGACACGATGCGAATGCCGCGATCGGCACAGACCTGCGCGATCCGTTCCAGTTCGTCGGCGGGAATGATGGTGCCGGTCGGATTGGCCGGGCTGGCCAGGATCAGTCCGTCGGGTGCTGGATCGATCGCCGCCAGCGCCTTGGCACTGATCTGATAGCGTTCGGCCGGGCCGCATCCGACCTCGACAGGCTCCAGATAGAGCGCCTTCAACGTATTGCGATAGGCGACATAGCCCGGCCGCGCCGTCGCCACCCGCGCGCCGGGCGCGAACAGGCTGGTCAGCGCCAGCACCAGACCCGGCGACGCGCCACAGGTCAACAGCACCTGCTCGGCCTCCACCGCCACGCCATGCCGTTCGGCATAAAGATGCGCGATCCGCTCTTTGAGCGTCGGGCTTTCCCAATAGCCCATCGGATCGGTGTCCAGCACATGATGCGCCCTGGCGATGGCGGCGGCAGGCGCGCCGGTCGATGGTTGGCCGAATTCCATATGCAGGATGGAACGGCCCTGCGCTTCGAGGGCATGGGCTTCGCGGCTGATGGCGATGGCGTGGAACGGGTCGATGCTGGCGATCATGCGCGCCTGCCTAGGCCGCTGCCTACCTGATCGCAACCATGCGGCTGGCCCGGCGTTCAAAGATCCATGTCCGACACCATCCTTACTACCCTGCAATATTATGGCGCGGGTGCCGCCACGTTGGCAGCCTTGATCGTCTCACTGAACCTTGGCCGACGGATCACCGGCTGGGCCTTTGTGCTGTTCGTCACCAGCTCGATCGCGTTGATTGGCTGGGGCTTTCTGGCCGAGGATAGCGAGGGGATTGGCTGGCAGAATGTCGCGCTGCTCGTCATCAACGCCGTCGGCGTATGGCGCTATCTGATTTCAAAGCACAAGCCGCGCGATTGACGATCGAAACCGGGCCGGATCATAGGTAGCAGCATCGATTGGCGCGAGAGGGTCTGGCGGTGCCACACCCCGGATCAGGCTGGCCGCAAACATCGCAGCAGCCGGTGCCGTCTGGATGCCGAAACCGCCCTGCCCCGCGAACCAGAAAAAGCCCGGCATGTCGGGATCGAAGCCATAGACCGGCGCACGATCGGGCGCGAAGCTGCGCAAGCCAGCCCAGCGATGCTCGATGCCCGCCACTGGCCAGTCCACCACCGCCTCGAACCGCGCCACCGCCTGCGCCACGGCCATCTCTTCCGGCGCAGCATCGCAGGGTGGCGAGGGCACTTCGTCATGCGGGGTCAGCCACACCCGGTCGCGCCCTTCCGGCTTGAAATAAAAGCCACCGCCAAGATCCATCACCAACGGCAGGTCGGGCGAAGGCAAGGATGGCACCCGCAATTGCGCCACTGTCCGCCGCAGCGGTGTGATCCCGACCGGCGCGACGCCGCAGGCCTGCGCGACATCATCCGCCCAGGCACCCGCCGCATTGACGATCAAGCCGCAGGCCAGCGGCCCGTCCGCTGTCTCGATCCGCCAGCCACTCCCCTCGCGCCGTGCGCTGATCAGCCGCGCGCCCAGTTGCATCGCCCCCCCGCGCCGACGCAATTGCCGCAACCATGCCTGATGCAGCGCCGCGACATCGATATCGCGGCAGCTCGCCTCCATCACGCCCAGCGTCCAGTCGGGCCTTAGTCCCGGCACATAGGCGGCCGGATCGACCGGCTGCAAATCCACCCTGCCCGCAAAATCCGCGATCAGCGCAGCGCGCGCCGCTTCATCCGAAGCCCGCCCGATATGCAGGGTGCGGCGCGGCGACAGGAAGCTGCCGTCATGAAAGTCGGGATCGGGGGCCGCCAGCATTGGTCCCGATGCCGTGGTCAGCGGCTGGACCGCCGGGCCGCCATAGGTTTCTTCCCAGAAGGCCACGGACCGGCCGGTCGCATGATAGCCCGCCTGCCGCTCCATCTCCAAAACCAGCACGCGGCCATGCGCCGCCAGTTCCGCACCCAGGCTGGCCCCCGCCATCCCGCCACCGACAATCACGATATCGGGCAGGCTCACCGGGCGGCCTCATCCAGAAAAGCATCGATCCGCCCCAGCGCATCCAGACGTACCCCGTCCAGTTCGCGCAGGATTTCATGCGCCGCCTCGCGCCCATAGACATGCAGTTGCGCACCCGAAATGCGGGCCGCCGCCGCCCGGATGGCGGGCGTGGACACCAGCTGATCCACGCGCGTCGCCAATATCAACAAAGGCACGTCGATCTGCGTGAGGCCATCGCCTTCGCTCAGTGCCCGCGTCGATTCGAGCGCCTGCGCGACCCAGTTCCAGCTTGGCGGCCCCAGGGCAATCTCGCGACTATGGTCGCGCCACCATAGTTCGTCGGCATAGCGTTCCGGGTCATGCGTCAGGCGCTTCTGCCGCATCCGCCGCTGCCGCTCCGAATCCTCCTTCTGCGTCCAGGCGCGCAGCCGCCCCTTGCCACGCCGGATCATCCCCTGTGCGACCATCACCGCCAGCCAGCGTGGCAGCGGCGCGCTGTGCAGGCCCAGCATCGGCGCAACGGCAACCGCTGCATCGGGTGGCGTCATCCCCTCGGCGAGCGCCCGCAGCAGCATATGCCCGCCCATGCTATGCGCCACCATCGCGCTTGGTCCGCTACCCTGCGCCCGCCAGTCGTTGGCCAGGGCGCGCAGGTCAGCGATATAGTCGGCGAAATCGGCGATATGGCCACACAACGGGTCATCCGTCAGACGCCCCGACCCGCCCTGCCCGCGCCAATCGAAACTGGTGACGGCCCAGCCGCGCGCTGCCCAATGGGCAATGACCTCCAGATATTTTTCGATCATGTCGCCGCGCCCGCCCATGACGAGCATGCGGCCGCGCGCGCCGCTGCCCAGTTGGTAACGGCGAATCGGCCAGCCGTCAGGCGCAGTCCAATAGTCCAGCCGCCCGCCCATCGGCCAGGCGCGCCGGTCCAGAACCGGTGTGTCGAAGGCCGGAGCCGGAGAAAGGGGCGAATCCATGAACCGCATGGTTACGGTTTGGTAAGTCATCAGGTCTAGGGAATAGTGCCCATGTTAGGGGAATATTTCCGGCTGGCGCTGATCGTCGCCCTGGGCGCGCTGCTGATTGCGGCGGCGATCACCGATTTGCGCGCGCGGATCATTTCCAACCGGCTCAACTCCGTCATCGCCGCGCTCGCACCGCTCTGGTGGATCGCCTGCGGCCTCAACCTGTGGCCCGATGTCGCGGTGCAACTGCTGGTGGGCGGCATCGTCTTCATCCTCTTCACCGCCCTGTTTTCGATGGGCATGATGGGCGGCGGCGACGTCAAGCTGCTCGCCGCTTTGGCGCTTTGGTTTCCCTGGCAGGCGGTCATCTCGCTGCTGGTACTGATGGCGCTGCTGGGCGGTCTCGTCACCCTGATAACGGTGATCCATCACCGCATGACCCGGCGGCTGGGCCAGCCCGAAATACCCTATGGCGTGGCGATCTCACTCGCCGCTTTGTGGCTGCTACCTTGGCCAACGATATCTTAACCAATTTACGGGATGAGTAGGGCACTGGGGGCAGTGTAGCCGCTTGAGGGAGGCGAATTTCGTCATGGATGCCAAGAAGATCGTGCTGCTGGTGGGGGCGCTTATCATAGCAGTCACTACAGCCTTGCTTGCACGCAACATGTTGAGTTCTTCGAGCACGCCGCAGGCCACCGCCTCGTCGATGCCGACCGAAGCGGATCAGCCCCATGTGCTGGTTGCGACCAAGGCCTTGCCCGTCGGCACCATCCTCGACGCGGAAAGTTTCCGCTTCCAGCCCTGGCCCAAGGATCTGATCGAACAGGCCTATTATCTCAAGGGACAGGCCGATCCGGTCAAGCTGGCAGGCAGCGTCGTGCGCACCGCCATCTCCGCCGGGCAGCCCTTGACCCAGGGTGGCCTGGTCAAGCCGGGCGATCGGGGCTTCCTCGCCGCCGCGCTTGGCGCTGGTATGCGCGCCGTGACGGTGCCCGTTTCGGCGCAAAGTTCGGTTGCAGGCTTCGTTTTTCCGGGCGACCGCATCGACCTCGTCCTGACGCAAAGCGTTGCGGGCGGCGGCGATGGCGAACCGCTCCGCGTGTCGGAAACCATCCTGCGCAACATCCGCGTCCTGGCCACCGACCAGCGCATGGATGCCATGGGTGAAGATGGCAAGCCGGTGGTGCAGACCTATTCCAACGTCACGATCGAAGTGACGCCCAAGATCGCCGAGAAGATCGCGGTCGCTCAGACGGTCGGCTCCCTGTCGCTGTCGCTGCGCTCGCTGGCCGACAACTCCTCGGACCTCGACGCGGCCATTGCCGGTACGGATGTCGAACTGCCCGATGGGGCCAGCCCGAACGCTGAAAAGGCATTGCTTGCCAAGCTCGCGTCGCGCCCGGTCGATCGTGGTGCCACCTATTCCACCGGCGCCGACGTCTCGCGCTATCAGCGCAGTTCCGTCCCCGCCAAGGCCGAAGCGCCTATGCCACCGATGGTCGCCGCCAATGGCGCACCGATGGGCACGGTCGCCTTCAAAGGCCCAGTCATCCGCGTGGCCCGCGGTACCAGCGTGACCGAAGTTCCGGTCGGGGGGAAGTAAGATGAAGACCATTCACAGCTTCGCACGGCGCATCGCGGTCAAGCCGCTGGCCGCCCCGGCCATCGCCATCGGCCTTGCCATCCTGGCGACCGCCGTTCCCGGCACGGCCGTCAACGCAGCGCCATCCAGCGCGCAGGACAATGCCATCCTGATGTCGGTCGGCGGCAGCCGGGTCGTCAATCTGGGGGCCAAGATGTCAGATGTGGTGATCGGCGACCCGAATGTGGTCGACGTGCATGTTCGCTCGCAGAACCAGCTCTATCTGATCGCCAAGAAGCCGGGGGAAACCACGGTGTTTGCCACCGCCACCAATGGCAAGGTGCTGTTTTCCGGCACGGTGCGGGTCGGCAACAACCTGACCAGCATCGACGACATGCTGCGTCTGGCGATGCCCGGCGCGCAGGTTGCGGTCAACAAGATGAACGGCATGGTCCTGTTGACCGGTACGATCCAGGCGCCCGAAGACGCCGCCGAAGCCGAACGGCTGACGCAGGCTTTCGTCGGCAAGGATGTGACCGTGGTCAGCCGCCTGCGCATGGCGACGCCGTTGCAGGTCATGCTGCAAGTCAAGATTGCCGAAGTCGCCAAGGATGTCGGGCACAAGATCGGCACGAATTTCAGCTCAATCGACAGAAGCGGTGGCAGCACAGCCGGTTTTGTCGGCGGCGGAACCCGCGATTTCGTTGAGTTTAACGAAAATGGCGGGGGAACTTTCAACACTCCGATTAATGGTGGCTACAGCCTCGGCGGCGTCGCCCGCATCCTGGGGTTGGATATAGCCGGTGCGCTGGATCTGGCCGAATCGAGCGGCCTTGCCAGCACCTTGGCGCAGCCGAATCTGACCGCCCTGTCGGGCGAAACCGCCAGCTTCCTGGCGGGCGGTGAATATCCCTACACGATCAACAACGGTCAGCAGGGCAACAGCATCGAGTTCAAACAGTACGGGGTGCAACTCGCCTTCACGCCGACCGTGCTGGCCGATGGACGCATTTCGCTGCGGGTTCGCCCGACCGTGTCGACACTCGACTTCACGCTGAATGCCGATGTTCCCGCGCTCAAGAGCCGCACCGCGGAAACCACGGTGGAACTGGGGTCGGGCCAAGCCTTCATGATTGCTGGCCTGCTCAACAATGAAACGAGCAACGGCATCAACAAGGTGCCCGGCATCGGCAATATCCCGATCCTGGGCAGCCTGTTCAAATCGCGCCAATTCCAGCGCAGCGAGACCGAACTGGTCATCGTCGTCACCCCCTATCTGGTGAAGCCGATGAACGCATCGGACGTGCGCCTGCCGACCGATGGCTTCCGTAACGCGGATGTGGGGCAAGGTCTGTTCCTGCAACAAGGGCATGACGGCGTCAGCGGCGCTCGCGCGCCGATGCCGACCCGCGCGCCTGGTGGCGGCGTGCCGACCCCCGGCCCGCAGGCGATGGCGACCCCGGCCCCGGTCGTTGCCAGCGCCGACAGCCGCAAGGCCGGGAAATCCGGCGCGGCCGCCCCTGGCTTCAGTTTCTGACGGAAGGACGAACGACATGACCTCCCCTCTCCCGCCCCGTCTATCGCGCAAGTCCCTGGCCGTATTGGCCCTGATGGCTTTACCGCTGACAGCCTGCGTGACCGATAGCCAGAACCGCAGCGTCGATTCGGTTCATCAACCGGTCGTTAGCTACGCCGCCTACACCTATGATGTGCAGGCTGGCGCTGGCGATATGCTGACGCCCGCCGAAACCCGTCGCCTGGACGACTGGTTCACCTCCATTGGCCTCAGCTATGGCGACCAAGTGGCGATCGTATCGGACGGCTATTATGGTCCCGCCCTGCATGACGGCATCGCCGACGTGGCGGCGCGCCGGGGCCTGCTGGTCGGCACCGACAGTTCGGCAGCGGCCGGCGTCGCGCCGCAGGGCATGCTCCGCTTGGTCGTGCGCCGCGCCACGGCAACCGTGCCGGGCTGTCCCGACTGGTCGGCCAAGCAGGAAGCCGAAATGAACCTGGGCGCGTCGAGCAATTATGGCTGTGGCGTCAACAGCAATCTGGCGGCGATGGTCGCCAATCCCGAAGATCTGGTCCGGGGCCAGGGCACCGACAGCAATTTGCGGACGGCGACCTCCAACCGCGCCATCACGACATATCGCGAAAAGCCGCCGACCGGTGCTGGCGAACTTAAGGAAATGCAAGCCGGAGGAGGCGAGTAACATGAACGCACCCTGGAAACCCGGCGCGGCTGGTCCACGCGATCCGTTCCACGCCTTTGTCTGCGACGATCATAGCTTCGACATGGTTCGCGCCGTGGCGGCCGAAATGGGCTGGGCGCCTGAAAAAGTGAACAAGGGCGGGATGCGCAATGCGGTCCAGAGCCTGTCGATCACCGCTTCGCCCCAGATCCTATTCGTCGACATGTCCGAAAGCGGCGACCCGCTCAACGACATCAACAGCCTCGCCGAAGTGTGCGAACCGGGCACCGTCGTCATCGCGGCGGGCCAGGTCAACGACGTGCGCCTCTATCGCGATCTCGTTGCCAGCGGCATTCAGGATTATCTGCTCAAGCCGTTCGGCGCCGACCAGTTGCGCGATGCCCTGGCCAATGCACAGGCCGTGTTCATGGCCCCGCGCGATGCGACGCCGGACCGGCCGCATATGGCCGTCGCGGTCATCGGCACGCGCGGCGGCGTCGGCGCGTCCAGCCTCGCGACCTCGCTTGCCTGGTTGCTGTCGGACAAGAAGAAGCGCCAGACCGCGCTGCTCGACCTAGACGTGCATTTCGGCACCGATGCGCTCGCGCTCGACCTGGAGCCGGGCCGTGGCCTGACCGACGCGATCGAAAATCCGAGCCGGATCGACGGTCTGTTCATCGAACGCGCCATGGTCCGCGCCAGCGACACGCTGGCGATCCTCTCGGCCGAAGCCCCCATCAGCCAGCCGATGCTGACCGATGGTGGTGCCTTCTACCAATTGCTGGAAGAGTTCCGCTCGGTCTTCGAATGCAGCGTCATCGACCTGCCGCGCGCCATGCTGATTCAGCACCCTCATTTGATCAGCGAGATTCAGGTCACGATGGTCGTGACCGAACTGACGCTGGCGTCAGCGCGCGACACGATCCGCATTCTGTCCTGGCTCAAGACGAACGCGCCCAACAGCCGCGTCATCGTGGTCGCCAACCGCGTCCACCCTGGATCGCCGGAGATCAGCCGCAAGGATTTTGAACAGTCGATCGAGCGCAAGGTCGATGTCCTCATTCCCTTCGACCTGCGCGTGGCATCGCAGGCGGCAAAGCTCGGCAAAACGCTGGCCGAAACCGCCAAGGGCAGCAAGGTTGGGGCAGCCTGTTCCAGCCTGCTCGAAGAGATATTGGGTGCAGCGCAGGTGGACCCTGCCCAATCCGGTGGAAAATCTGCCGCGAAAAAGGGCGACTCCCTGCTCGGCAAGATCGACTTCAGGGCCATGATGCCGTCGCGACGCAAGGACAAGGCCGCCGCGCTGGAAGATTGACGACGCAGGTCGCCCGGTGGCGACGGCAGCCCATGAAGGACGGGGTAGATAATGGACGGCAATTTCATCCTGATCATGGTGTTGATGGCGACCCTCATGGGCCTCGCCGTCATCGCCTTTGCCGGTCCATCACCGGAAAAGGCGCGTAAGCGCCGCGTCGCGATGATCCGCGGCCGTCACAGCGATTCGGCCGAAGCATTGCTGGAAGCGCGCATGCGCAAGGCGATTTCCAACCGCTCCACCACCATCGAAACCAAGATGCTGGTCTCGCTCATCCCCAACCCGGAAAATCTGACCAAGCGGATCGTGATGACCGGCAAGAAATGGACGCTCAGCCAATATATGACGGCCAGCGCATTCATCTTCCTGGGGCTTGCCGCCTTGCTGATGCTACGCGGCTTTCCGCCGCTGATGGCGCTGATGTTCGGACTGGCTGCGGGCCTTGGCCTGCCGCACTGGTGGGTCGGTCGCCTGATCACCAAGCGGGTCAATCAATTCACCGCCAAATTCCCCGATGCGCTGGAACTGCTGACGCGCGGCCTGCGCTCTGGCCTGCCGATCGCGGAAACATTGGGCATCGTGTCGAGCGAAGTGCCGGGACCAGTGGGCGAAGAGTTCAAGCTCATCACCGAACGGATCAAGATCGGCCGGTCGATGGAACAGGCGTTGCAGGAAACCGCCGATCGCCTGGGCACGCCTGAATTTCAATTCTTCGTCATCACCTTGTCGATCCAGCGGGAAACCGGCGGCAACCTGGCCGAAACCCTGTCCAATCTGGCGACGGTCCTGCGTCAGCGCGCGCAGATGAAGCTCAAGATCCGCGCCATGTCGTCGGAATCCAAGGCGTCGGCCTATATCATCGGCGCCCTGCCCTTCCTGGTGTTCGGGATGATCTGCTACATCAACTTCGACTATATGAGCCCTTTCTTCACACCGGACCCGGCGGGCCTCTTTGGCCTTTCGCTGATGCAGGTCGTGGGCATAGGTGGCTTCTGCTGGATGGGCATCGGCGCGTTCATCATGGCGCAAATGGTCAATTTCGAAATCTGATCGGGACGGGAGAAAAGATATGGACGCCCCTGCCCCAGTCGGCACCTTATTTGGCCTGACGGCCACTGACGTCGGCACCCTGCTGGCCGCGCTGGCGACGCTCGCCATGCTTTTTGCCCTTTATGCGGTGATGACGGTGCGCGATCCGATGGCCAAGCGGGTCAAGGCGCTCAATGAACGGCGCGAACAGTTGAAGGCGGGCATTACCGCGTCCACCGGCAAGCGCCGGGCCAGCCTGGTCAAGAAGAACCAGACGACCGACAATATGCGCTCCTTCCTGTCGAGCCTGAAGGTCTTGCAGGACGACCAGCTCAAGGACGCCCAGATCCGCCTGGCCCAGGCCGGCATCCGGTCCAAGGATCTTGCCGTCGCTGTGATCTTCGGCCGCATGTTCATGCCGATCATCATCGGCGGGCTTGCCGTCACCCTGCTCTATGTCGTCGGCATCCAGCCGGAATGGGGACCGTTGAAGCGCTTTTTCGCCTTCGCCATCACCCTGATACTCGCTTACAAGGCACCCGATCTCTACATCGACAACAAGGTAACGAAGCGTTCGGCCGCCATCCGCAAGGGGCTACCCGATGCGCTCGACCTGCTGGTCATCTGCGCCGAGGCGGGGCTGACCGTCGATGCCGCCTTCAACCGGGTCGCACGCGAACTGGGCAAGGCTTATCCCGAACTGGGCGACGAATTTCAGCTGACCGCGATCGAACTGTCGTTCCTCACCGAACGGCGCATGGCGTTTGAAAATCTCGCGACGCGCGTCAAGCTGGATGCAGTCAAGGGCGTGGTGACGACCATGATCCAGACCGAAAAATATGGCACCCCGCTTGCCTCCGCGCTGCGCGTCCTCTCCGCCGAATTCCGCCATGATCGCATGATGCGCGCGGAAGAAAAGGCGGCACGCCTGCCCGCGATCATGACCGTGCCGCTCATCCTCTTCATCCTGCCGACCCTGTTCGTCGTCATCCTGGGTCCGGCGGCCTGCTCGATCAGCGAGGCCTTCTAAAAAATTGCGGCCACGCGCTGCGCGATGCCGTAGCGTTTCGCGCCAAACTGCCTGCTTCCGCCATAAATGGCGGTGGCGGGCACCGCGCATCCCGCCTATCTCTGGTCCCAAGACAAAGAGAGAGGATCGCATGAAGAGCATCGCATTCACCATCGCCACATTGGCCGCCGTCATGGCCCTGCCCGCCCAGGCCGCTCAGCCCGTGACCGGCCGCTGGACCACCGTCGATGGCAAGGCGATCGTCCACATCGCACCGTGCGGCAAAAGCCTGTGCGGCAAGATCGAAAAGATCCTCAAACCCACCCCCGGCCGTCCGCACACCGACGCGGAAAACAGCGATCCTGCGCTACGTTCGCGCCCGCTGGTGGGCCTGCCCTTGCTGACCGGCTTTTCCGATGCGGGCGACATCTGGAAAGGGACGATCTACGATCCCGAAAGTGGCAAAAGCTACAAGTCCAAGATCAACCGCAACCCCAATGGCACCTTGAAGGTCCAGGGTTGCATCGCGTTCCTGTGCAAAACCCAGACCTGGACGCCAACGCGGTGAGCCGAAACGGGCGAGCCGGAACGATCGTTGACAAGTTTCGGACCAGCGTGAAGAAGGCCCCGCTCGACAGCCTGAAGGCTGACCTACAATAATAAGGCCTATTTCTATGTTCGCCAGTTCCATCGCCGGTCGGATGGATCGACACAGTTTTGCAGACCAGTTGGTGGCAGCGAACGGTGGTGCCTGGCCCGATATGGAAGGTCTGATCCGCGACCTGTATGTGACGCATGCCCGCCCCGGCGACACCATGCTGGATGTCGGCGTCAACCATGGCGGCCATTTCATGCAGATGGGCGAGGCCGTTGGCGAAGCCGGCCATGTCATCGGGTTCGAGGCCGCGCCCGAACTGGCGCGGCGCACCATGGCGACCGTGGACCAGCATTGCGCCTATCTCCGCCCGCGCCTGACGCTGCATCAGTGCGCGGTATCCAACGAAGCGGGCGAGGCCAGCTTCTACTTCAGCAAGATGAATGACTCCGGCCTCAGCGGCCTCGCCAACCGTGCCATCCTTGCATCGGGAGACGTCGAGGAGATCAAGGTCGAAGTCCGTACCATCGACAGCATGGTCGATGATTATGTCGCGGCCATGCTATGCTTTGCCAAATTCGATATCGAGGGTGCCGAATATCACGCCTTCCTGGGTGCCGAAAAGATATTCAAACATCATCCCATCATCACCTTCGAATGGGATGTCAGTTCACCGCGCTATTTCAACTATAAGCCCGAAGACATATTCAACTTCGTTACCAGCCGGGGCTATCGCATTTTCGACCTGTTCGGCTTTGCCTATGACAGCGTCGCAGAGCTGGTCGATGCGCGCGTCTGGAACTTCGTCGCCATACCGCTTGAAATGGACCCTGCCCATATTCTGAGCCCCAGCATCGAGACCATGACGACGCTGTTCCCCGATATTTTCCGCTAACGCCGCGCGGTGCGCGGTGCGCCGCCCCGCTTCATTCCCCCAAGATAAAATCCACGCCTGCCATCGCGTGAATGCTGGTGCAGTCGTAGATTGGCAGCACATTGGCCTTCACGTCGACGATCAGTTCCAACTCAGTACAGGCCAGCACCACCGCCTGCACATCCTGCTTGGCGATGTCGGTCAGCGCGCTTTTCATGAAGCGCTGCGAATCCTTGTTGATCCGCCCCGCCGACAATTCTTCATACATGATGTGATTGATGCGGTCGGCCAGCGCAGGATCGGGCGGCAGTAGCGACATGCCATGGCCCACCAGCCGCTGGCGATAGAATTTCTCCATCATGACATTGCGCGTGCCGAGCAGCGCGGCGGTAGTGATACCGTCCCGCTTCATCGCCTGCCCCACCACGTCGGCGATATGAATGACCGGAATCGACACAGCCGCCTGCACCCGGTCATAGACGCGATGCATCGAATTGGCGCAGATCAGCAGCGCCTGCGCCTCGGCCGCCTCCAGCCGCCGCGCCGCCGTCACCAGCGGGACGGACGCGCAATCCCAATCGTCGTCCGACACGCATTGCGCCACCGCCGCGAAGTCCAGGCTTTCGATCGCCAATGGCGCACTGTGCAGCCCGCCCTGGGTCCGCTGCACCGCTTCGTTGATGATCTGATAATAGCGCGCCGTGGACGCCCAGCTCATTCCCCCGATCAGGCCGATCTTGCGCATCTGATGTTCTTGCCCCGCAATGAAAAAGGGACGGCCGAGCGGTCGCCCGGCCGTCCCCATGATGGTTAGGGGAAGCCCGGCTTAGTGGGCAAGCCCCTTGACGATTTCCTCGACCATCTTCTTGGCATCGGCCAGCAGCATCATGGTGTTGTCCATGTAGAAGACTTCATTGTCGACGCCGGCATAGCCCGCTCCGCCCATGGAGCGCTTGACGAACAGCACCGACTTGGCGTTGGCGACGTCCAAAATCGGCATGCCATAGATGGGCGACGTCTTGTCGGTCTTGGCCGCCGGATTGGTGACGTCGTTCGCACCGATGACGAAGGCGACGTCGCACTGGCCGAACTCGCTGTTGATGTCCTCCAACTCGAACACTTCGTCATAGGATACGTTCGCTTCGGCCAGCAGCACGTTCATATGCCCTGGCATACGGCCCGCGACGGGATGGATCGCATATTTGACGCTGACGCCTTCCTTCTTGAGCAGGTCGCCCATCTCGCGCAGCGCATGCTGGGCCTGGCTCACCGCCATGCCATAGCCCGGCACGATGATGACGCTGTCGGCCTGCTTCATCAGGAAGGCAGCATCCTCGGCCGAGCCGCGCTTGTAGGGACGGTCGATAACCGGCCCACCTGCGCCCGAAGGCCCGGACTCCGCGCCGAAGCCTCCCGCGATCACGCTGATGAAGCTGCGATTCATCGCCTTGCACATGATGTAGGACAGGATCGCGCCCGACGATCCCACCAGCGCGCCGGTGATGATCATCGCGCTGTTGCCCAGCGTAAAGCCCATCGCGGCGGCAGCCCAGCCCGAATAGCTGTTGAGCATCGACACCACGACCGGCATGTCCGCCCCACCGATCGGGATGATCAGCAGGAAGCCGATGATGAAGCTGAGCGCCGTTACGGTCCAGAAGATCCAGGGGCTTTGATCGGTCACGAAATAGGCGATCAGGCCCAATATCGCCGCCAGCGTGCCCAGGTTGATGACATGCCGCCCCGGCAGCATGATCGGCTTGCCCGACATATTGCCGTTGAGCTTCAGGAAGGCGATCACCGAACCGGAGAAGGTGATCGCGCCGATGGCGACGCCCAGACCCATTTCGATGCGGCTGGCACCATGGATTTCACCCGTCACGGCATCCAGAATCCCAAACGCACCGGGGTTGAGGAACGCCGCTGCGCCCACCAGCACCGCGGCCATGCCGACCAGGCTGTGGAACGCCGCGACAAGCTGCGGCATGTCGGTCATCGCGATCCGCCGTGCGATGATGAAGCCGATGCCGCCGCCGATGACGATAGCCCCGATGATTTCGGGCAGGCTCACCACATCATGGGTATAAAGCGTGGTGGCGACGGCAATCGCCATGCCGATCATGCCCATACGGTTGCCGCGACGGCTGGTGGCCGGGCTGGAGAGGCCACGAAGGGCCAGGATGAACAGGACGCCTGCGACCAGATAAGCGAGGCTCACGCCCCATGGGATCTGTGCGATCTCATGCATCACTTGCGCTCCTTCTTCTTGTACATCGCCAGCATCCGTTCCGTGACGGCAAAGCCGCCAAAGATG
The DNA here is from genome assembly GCF_000743655.1 of Sphingobium sp. ba1. NCBI lineage: Bacteria > Pseudomonadati > Pseudomonadota > Alphaproteobacteria > Sphingomonadales > Sphingobiaceae > Sphingobium > Sphingobium sp. ba1. The sequence continues at coordinate 2,340,145 of NZ_JPPQ01000069.1, read as the reverse complement.
TTGACCGATGCAAAGACCACCGCGAGCAGCCCCAGATATTTGGCCGCCGCGCTCCCCGCCTCCGCCGACGCGACCAGCGCGCCGACGATGATGACGGATGAAATGGCGTTAGTGACCGCCATCAATGGCGTATGCAGCGCGGGCGTCACCGACCACACCACATAATAGCCGACGAAACACGCCAGCACGAAAACCGACAGGATGGAAATAAAGTCCATTCTAGTCCTCCCCTATTCTCTCTTTGGCCATCACCTTTACCCCGGCGACGGCTGTGTCCAGATCATTCAATATTGCGATGGCGGGTATGCGAAGGACATGAATGCCGCGTTCCGCAAACCAAGCATCGCGAATTGCATCGCTTTGTGGGGCATCGCCGCGATTATGGGCTTCGCCGTCCACTTCAACGATCATCCGGGCCTCATGGCAGTAAAAGTCTGCCACATAAGGACCAGATGGATGCTGTCTGCGAAATTTCAGGCCATTAGTTTGATCGCGTAACGCATTCCACAGCAACACTTCGGGTAGCGACATGGCCTGCCTGAGAGACTTGGCCCTCGACATGCCGACATCGCCGCCTTGCAGCACCTATATTCCTCCCCTGTAAGGGGAGGTGGCACGCGCAGCGTGACGGAGGGGTGTCACCCTATCGATAGGGTGACACCCCTCCGTCAGGGCTTCGCCCTGCCACCTCCCCCCATGGGGGAGGATTATAGGGGCAAAATTCGCCATCAGCTCGCCAACAACCGCTCGTTCACGACCTTGCCGCCCTGCGTCAGGCGGATGGCGTTGCCGATTTCCTCGTCCAGCACCGGCGCTCCCTTGTCCTTGTCCCAGAAGGCGGACAGGAAGTTGAACAGGTTGCGCGAGAACAAAGCGGACGTGTCCGCCGCCAGTCGCGACGGCACGTTGCGGTGGCCCACGATCTTGACGCCGTGGCGCAGGGCCACTTCGCCGGGCACCGCGCCTTCGACATTGCCGCCCTGCTCGACCGCCAGATCGACGATCACGCTGCCCGGCTTCATCGTCGCGATCTGCGCGTCGCTGATCAGGCGCGGCGCGGGCCGCCCCGGAATGAGCGCGGTCGTGATAACGATATCCTGCTTGGCGATATGTGCGGACACGAGTTCGGCCTGCGCGGCCTTATACTCGTCGGACATTTCGGTGGCATAGCCACCAGAGCCTTCACCCTCGATGCCCGCGACTTTCTCGACGAAGATCGCCTTGGCGCCCAGCGACTCGATCTGCTCCTTGGTCGCGGCGCGCACGTCCGTCGCGCTGACCTGCGCACCCAGCCGCTTGGCGGTTGCGATCGCCTGCAGGCCTGCCACGCCCACACCCATGATGAAGACGCGCGCGGCCGACACAGTGCCCGCCGCCGTCATCATCATCGGAAAGGCCCGGCCATATTCGGCGGCAGCATCCAGCACTGCCTTATAGCCCGACAGGTTCGACTGGGACGAGAGAATGTCCATCGACTGCGCGCGCGTTATGCGCGGCATGAACTCCATCGCCAGCGCCTCATAGCCGGCCGCCGCATAGGCATCGACCCGTGCCCGGTCACCGAACGGGTTAAGCCCTGCCACGATCCAGGCACCTGGGTTCACGCCGGACAGGCTGGCCACATCCGGCCCCTGCACGCCCAGCACGATATCCGCGCCTGCAACCGTCGCGGCTCGATCGGCGACGGTCGCGCCCGCCGCCGCATAATCGGCATCGGCGATCGACGCGGTCAGCCCGGCCCCCGCCTCGACGGCGACCTGCGCGCCAAGGCCGATAAATTTCTTCACCGTTTCCGGCGTCGCGGCAACACGGGCTTCGCCCGCTGCCTGTTCTTTCACCACTGCTATTTTCATTATTATGGCATCCCCTCCCTGTACGTCGCGCCGTGCTTAGCTGGAGATCAGCAGCACCACGATCGCGGCCACCGCCACCGAGGCGATCGTGCCCCACTTCATCAGCCCCACAAACCCCGAATAGGTCTGGGTCGCATCCTTGATATTTCCGTCCGTGGCCATGCTGGGTCTCCCTATTGTGGTAAAATCAGGCCAACCTCTTATCCGCAACCTGCCCCCCCCTCAACCCGCCCAAGGCCAAGAAAATCTTTCGCAGTTAAGCGCGCCTTTACCCCGCGTCCCTATCGTCGGTCGCCTGTTGCAATTGAGGGGTGCGAATGGCGCGCGACGGCATACCGATGCTGATGCTAATCGACGACGAACCGGCGCAAAGGCGGCTGGTATCGGCGCTCGCGGCGCGTGCAGGCTGGCGCACGATCTTTGCAGGCGACAATGAAACCGCCATCGCGATGCTCGGCACGCAGGACGGGATGCAGCTTGATGCGATCATCCTCGACCAATGGAGCCCGGATTATGAGCCAGCCGGCTTGGTCGGCGAGATTCGTGCCCGTCGCCCGGCGCTGCCGATCCTGATCCTCACGGCCCATAACAATGTCGCCGTTGCGGTCGATGCCATGCGCGCCGGGGCCACCGACTATCTGTCCAAGCCGATCGCGCCCGAACGCCTGCTCGCCGCACTCAATGCCACGCTCACCGATGGCAGCGACGGCGAACTGCGCCCGCTCACGGAAAAAATCACCGCCCCGCTCTCCTTCGAGGATGTCGTCGGGTCCGCGCCGCAATTCCGCGCGGCCCTTGCCATCGCGGCCAAGGCAGCGCGCGCCCGCGTGCCCGTCTTGATCGAGGGCGAAAGCGGCGTCGGCAAGGATGTGATCGCGCGCGCCATCCACGCCGCCTCCCCCCGCCACAAGCAGGCGATGGTCACCGTCAATTGCGGCGCCATCCCCGCCAACCTCGTCGAATCGGAACTGTTCGGCCATGAGCGTGGTGCCTTCACCGGTGCTTTCGACCGGCATGTCGGCAAATTCGCCAGCGCCGACATGGGTACGCTCTTCCTCGATGAAGTCAGCGAAATGCCGATGGATGCGCAGGTCAAATTGCTGCGCGTACTACAGGATGGCGAAGTCCAGCCGATCGGCGCGCGCCGCCCGATCCATGTCGATGTGCGCGTCATCGCCGCCACCAACAAAAAACTGGCCGAAGAGATTGAGGCGGGACGCTTCCGCGAAGATCTCTATTATCGCCTCAACGTCGTCCAGCTTACCATTCCGCCATTACGCGAACGCATGGGCGACATTCCGGCTTTGTGCCGCCACCTGCTGACGCGGATCGCCGCCCAGCCGGGTCTGCGTGGCCTGGGCCTCACCGACGATGCGCTCGCGCTGCTGATGCAGCATTGCTGGCCCGGCAATGTCCGCCAGCTTCAGAACGCCCTGTTCCGCGCGGCTGTACTGTGCGAAGGCGATGCCCTGACGCCGCAGGATTTCCCGCAGATCGCTGCTCAGATCAAGGCGAGCGACCCGCTCGATCGCCTGTCCATCCGCCCGCGCGCCGCCAATCAGCCGCATCGTGACGGCGCGGGCATCACCCTGTTCGAAGGCGACGGCCATGTCCGCCAGCTTGCGGACATCGAAGCGGACGTCATTCGCCTTGCCATCGGCCATTATCGCGGGCGCATGACGGAGGTCGCCCGACGCCTGGGAATCGGCCGATCGACCCTCTACCGCAAACTGGCCGAACTAGGCATCGACAGCGCCGCCTGACCGGTGAACATGACGTCCTGTCGCCTCCCTTTGGGCAATGTCGTTGAATTATCGCCGCGCCTATGCTTTGGATCGCGCATGAACCGTTTTCCCCTTACCGCTTGCCTGCCCTTCCTGTTGCTCGCCGCCTGCGGCCGCACCGAGCCGGTTGCCGATATGCCGAGCCAAGAGGAATTGGCCGCCGCCGCCAATGCCGCCGCGGCAGAAGCACTCGCCACGCAGCAGAGCGACGAAGGCCTGGAATCGCTCGATTATGTGAATGCCGCGCGCGGTTTTTCCGTCACGCTGCCCGAAGGCTGGGTGAAGGATGAGAGCGCCAGCAACGCCGATGGCGTGGTCTATGAAGACCCTGGCGCAGGCGCGGACGTGCGCGTCTTTTGGCAGAAGAATGACGGCGACCAGACGCTGCAACAGATTGTCGAGGCGGTCAGCGACGGGGCCGAGGGCGTCGATGGCGATTTCATCGGCGACAATGAATATCGCGGCACCGCCAATGACGGCGAAGGCAATAATGTCGCTGTGCGCCTGCTGCGCCAGCCGGACGGATCGATCGTGACGGCGACCTTCGTCTATCCCGAAATGCTGAGCGAACAATATCAGAGCATTTCGGACGCGCTGTTGCGGAGCCTGCGACTATTGCCCGCCGCGACACCGGCCGCCGCGCCCGAAGCCGCCGCCAATGCGGCGAGCGCGCCGAAGCCCTGAGGCTGACGCTCTAACCCCGGCGTCGTCCGATGCTGTGCGCGCCCCAGGCGAGCGCCGCCACGACGATCGCGCCGACGGCCTGATGCAGCACGGCGAGCGGCAGCGCGATACCGCTTATCACCGTGGCGATCCCCAGCAGGATTTGCGTGCCCATGCTGGCATTGATCGCGATCGACGCGCCGCGCTGTCCAGCCCGCTTGGCCCGGCGCGCCAGCATGATGGCCAGGATGGCGGCACCCCAGGCCCACCAGCGATGGATGAAATGGACGAGATAAGGGTCGCTCGACAGCGTCGCCCATAGCGACCCCATCCAGGCCATGCCGTCGGGCACGAAGCGGTCATTCATCAGCGGCCAGGTGTTGGCGACATAGCCCGCGTTCAGCCCGGCGGTGAACGCCCCGAACAGCAATTGCACGAACAGCCCGATCAGCACGACCAACGCAAAGGGCCGCAGCGTCGCCGGGCGCGCATTGCGGTCCCGCGCCAGCATCAACAGGTCAAGCGCGGTCCACACCAGCCCGCCGATGATGAACAGCGCCGTCAGCAGATGCACCGCCAGGCGGTAATGGCTGACGTCGGTGCGTTCCGACAGGCCCGATTGCACCATCCACCAGCCGATCGCGCCCTGCAATCCGCCGAGCGCCAGCAGCGCCACCAACCGCCAGCCATAGCCCTGCGGAATGGCGCGCTTCCACGCGAACCAGAGCAAGGGCACAGCAAAGGCCAATCCGATCAGCCGCCCCAGCAACCGATGCGCCCATTCCCAGAAGAAGATGAACTGGAAATCATTGAGGCTCATGCCCCGGTTGATCTGCTGATATTCAGGGATCTGCTGGTAGAGGCGAAACGCCTCCATCCATTGTTCATGGGTCAGCGGGGGAATGGCCCCGGTGATCGGCTTCCATTGCGTGATCGACAGGCCGGATTCGGTCAGGCGGGTGATCCCGCCGACCACGACCATAAGGAACACAAGCGCTGCTACCGATAGCAGCCAGCGGGCGATGGCGCGCGGCGCAGGCGCGGCGGACGATCGGGGGAAGGTCGCGGTCATGGCCGGTCCATGCGCCGATGCCTGGCGTGTTTCAAGAGCGCATGCGCTGGACAAATGGGCAGGCCAGCCATCAGGTCGGTGACGCGAAGGGCGGTGCGACCCCCGGATCGACGCCAAATTTGCGGCATCGGTCGCATGCACGCTTGAAACTGTATTTGTATGAGTATATCGGAATGGCGAGCGCGCAAAAAGCGCCATGCCTTATTCTCGTCAGGATGCCCCAATGAGCGATTCGTCCAACTCCGCCCCCAAACTGCGTAGCCGCGCCTGGTTCGACAACCCCGACAATATCGACATGACGGCGCTCTATCTGGAGCGTTATCTCAATTTCGGCCTCAGCCTCGACGAACTGCGCAGCGGTAAGCCGATCATCGGCATCGCCCAGACCGGCAGCGACCTGTCGCCCTGCAACCGCCATCATATGGTCCTGGCCGAACGCATGCGCGACGGCATCCGCGAAATGGGCGGCATCGCGCTCGAATTTCCGGTCCATCCGATCCAGGAAACCGGCAAGCGCCCGACCGCCGGCCTTGACCGCAACCTCGCCTATCTCGGCCTGGTCGAAGCCATGTACGGTTATCCGCTCGATGGCGTGATCCTGACCACCGGCTGCGACAAGACCACACCGGCGCTGCTGATGGCCGCCGCCACCGTCAACATCCCCGCCATCGCGCTGTCGGTCGGCCCGATGCTGAACGGCTGGTTCAAGGGCGAGCGCACCGGTTCGGGCACCATCGTCTGGAAGGCGCGCCAATTGCTCGCAGCAGGCAAGATCGACGATGAAGGCTTCATCAAACTGGTCGCCTCCTCCGCCCCGTCCACCGGCTATTGCAACACGATGGGCACCGCCTCCACCATGAACTCGCTCGCCGAAGCGCTGGGCATGATGCTACCCGGATCGGCCGCGATCCCCGCCCCCTATCGCGATCGCCAGGAAGTCGCTTATCTGACCGGCAAGCGCATCGTCGAGATGGTGGCGGAGGATCTGAAGCCCTCCGACATCCTGACCCGCGATGCCTTCCACAATGCGATCATGGTCAACAGCGCCATCGGCGGATCGACCAATGCGCCGATCCATCTGGCCGCGATCGCCCGCCATATCGGCGTCGACCTGCCGCTCAAGGATTGGGAGACGGTCGGTCACAAAATCCCGCTGCTGGTCAACCTCCAGCCTGCGGGCGAATATCTGGGCGAGGATTATTATCGCGCCGGTGGCGTCCCCGCCGTGGTCGCCCAGCTGATCGCACAGGGGTTGATCCACGAGGATGTGATGACCGTCAATGGCAAGACCATGGGCGACAATTGCCGCGGCGTGGAAATCGAAGACGAAAAGGTCATCCGTCCTTTCGACCAGCCTTTGGTCGAGGATGCGGGCTTCCTGGTCCTGTCGGGCAATCTGTTCGACGCCGCCGTCATGAAGACGAGCGTCATCAGCCCGGAATTCCGCGACCGCTATCTGTCCAATCCCGAAGACCCCAATGCCTTTGAAGGCCCGGCGGTCGTGTTCGACGGGCCGGAAGATTATCATCACCGCATCGATGATCCCTCGGTCGGCATCACGGATCAGACCTTGCTCTTCATGCGCGGCGCGGGGCCGATCGGCTATCCGGGTGCAGCCGAAGTTGTAAATATGCGTCCCCCTGCCTATCTCATCACCGAGGGCGTTTCGGCCCTGCCCTGCATCGGCGATGGTCGCCAATCGGGCACGTCGGGCAGCCCGTCGATCCTCAACGCCTCGCCCGAAGCGGCGGCCATGGGCGGCCTCGCTCTGCTCGAAACCGGCGACCGGGTGCGGATGGATCTCAACACCGGCACGGTCAACGTGCTGATTTCGGACGAGGAACTGGCGGAACGCCGCGCAAAGCTGGAGGCCGCTGGCGGGTTCAAATATCCCGCGTCGCAAACGCCGTGGCAGGAAATCCAGCGGTCGGTCGTTGGCCAGATGGATACCGGCGCGATCCTCGAAGGCGCAGAAAAATATCAGCGCATCGCCCAGACCATGGGCCTGCCGCGCGACAATCACTGATCCCTTCCCTGTTCCCCGGCCCGCGCCGGGGAACAGCATCATGAACCAATTTCAGGAGAATCCCATGTTCAACGGAGCCATCCTCATCGGCGCAAACGAGCGTCAGGGCGGAGAGACTTTCTACGCCATCAACCCGGCGACCGGCGAAAAGGGCGACGTCGCCTTCTCCAGCGCCATGCCCGCCGAAGTCGAAGAAGCCGCCAAGCTGGCCGATGCCGCGTTCGATAGCTTTTCGACCTTGGTACCCGACGCCCGCGCGACTTTCCTGGAAACCGTCGCGGACAATATCGTCGCCATCGGCGACCTGCTGATCGAAACCGCGATGGCCGAATCCGGCCTGCCGCGCGCCCGTCTGGAAGGCGAGCGGGGCCGCACAGTCGGCCAGTTGCGCTTGTTCGCCAGCTATGTACGCCTTGGTGACTGGTTCGATGCCACGATCGACCCCGCCATGCCCGACCGCGCGCCGATGCCCCGCGCAGACCTGCGCCGCGTCAACCATTCGGTCGGCCCGGTCGCCGTGTTCGGCGCGTCCAACTTCCCGCTCGCCTTCTCGGTCGCGGGCGGTGACACGGCATCGGCCTTCGCCGCTGGTTCGCCTGTCATCGTCAAGGGCCATAGCGCCCATCCCGGCACCGGCGAACTGGTCGCCCGCGCCATCCAGGCAGCGGTCAAGGCCTGTGGCCTGCATGAAGGCGTCTTCTCCTACCTGCCCGGCGCCAACCGCGCGCTGGGTGGCGCCCTGATCGCTGATCCCCGCGTCAAGGCGGTCGGCTTCACCGGATCGCGCGGTGGTGGCGTTGCGCTCATGAAGATCGCGGCGGAACGCAACGAACCGATCCCGGTCTATGCCGAAATGTCGAGCATCAACCCGGTCGTCCTGCTCCCCGGCGCTCTCGCCGAACGGGCCGAAGCCATGGGCACAGCGTTCGTCGGCTCGCTGACCATGGGGTCGGGCCAGTTCTGCACCAACCCCGGCCTCGTCATCGCGCTTGACGGCCCGGACCTCGACAAGTTCGTTGCAGCCGCAGCCCAGGCCATGTCGGGTGCCCAGCCACAAGTCATGCTGACGCCCGGCATCCACGAAGCCTATGAAAAGGGCGTTGCTGCCCTGTCCGGCGCAGATGGCGTTACCACCGTCGCCCGCGGCACCGAAGCGGAAGGCTGCAACCGTGGCCAGGCCGCCTTCTTCGCGACCGACTCGGCAACCTTCGGGGCCAACCCGCTTCTGGCCGAAGAAGTGTTCGGTTCGTCGTCCGTTTTGATCAAATGCAGCAGCATCGAGGAAGTCATCGCGACCATCGCCGGTCTCGAAGGCCAGCTGACCGCTACGCTCCAACTGACCGAAGCCGACAATGCCGACGCCGCCAAGCTGCTGCCCGTGCTGTCGCGCAAGGTCGGCCGTATCCTGACCAACGGCTGGCCCACCGGCGTCGAAGTGACCCATGCGATGGTGCATGGCGGTCCCTTCCCGTCGACCGCCGATGGCCGCTCGACGTCGGTCGGCACGCTGGCGATGATGCGCTTCCTGCGCCCCGTCTGCTATCAGGACGTACCCGACGCCCTGCTGCCAGCCGCCTTGCAGGACGCCAATCCGCTCGGCCTGACGCGCCGCGTCGATGGCAAGCTGGTCGCCGCTGCATGAGCATCCGGGCAGGTCTGGTAGGGCTGGGTAAAATCGCGCGCGACCAGCACCTGCCCGCGATGGAAAAGACCGACGGCATCGATCTGGTCGCCGTCGCCAGCCGCAACGCGCAGGGGGAAGGGGTGAATAATTACCCCGACCTCGGCGCGATGCTGGCGGGCGAACCGGACCTCGACGCCGTGATCCTGTGCCAGCCGCCGCAGGCCCGCTATCATGCCGCGCGGCAGGCGTTGCTGGCGGGGAAACATGTTTTCCTCGAAAAGCCGCCCGGCGCGACCGTCTCCGAAGTCGAGGCGCTGATCGCGCTGGCAAAGGCGCAGAATGTCACCCTCTACGCCAGTTGGCACAGCCGCTACGCCGCCGCCGTGGCGCAGGCCAAGGCCTGGATCGCGCTGCGCCAAATCGAACGGATTTCGATCCAGTGGCGCGAGGATGTTCGCCATTGGCACCCCGGCCAGCCCTGGATTTGGGAAGCGGGCGGCTTTGGCGTGTTCGATCCGGGCATCAATGCCCTGTCGATCCTGACCGAAATCGTGCCCGAACCCGTCACCGTTCTGTCCGCCAATCTGGAAGTGCCCTCCAACAAGGACGCCCCGATCGGCGCGACGCTCGCCATGGCGACCGCGTCGGGCGCACCAATCGACACCGTGTTCGATTGGCGTCAGACCGGGCCGCAGACCTGGGACATCGCGGTCGATACCGACAATGGCAGCCTGCTCCTGTCCGAAGGCGGCAACACCCTGCGGCTGGACGGTGAAGTTCAACTCAAGGCCCCTGACGAGGAATATCCCGCCATGTATCGCCGTTTCGTCGCTCTGGTGGCTGACCGGGCGATCGACGCCGATATTGCCCCGCTCCGTCTTGTCGCCGATGCCTTCCTTTGCGGCCGACATTGTCCTACGGCTGTGTTCGAGGACTGATAAGGGAGCAAGGTTTTGGGCAGCGGGCGCAAGTTCGGATCGGACGAAAGCACGCTCCGCATCCATCAGACGATCGCCCGCGACCTGGGCACGGCCATCCTGACCGGCAAGCACAGACCGGGCGAATTGTTCGAGGGCGAGATCGAGGCGTCCGACCGTCTGGGTGTGTCGCGCACCGCCTATCGCGAGGCTGTCCGCATCCTGATCGCCAAGGGTATGCTGGAAAGCCGCCCCAAGGCCGGCACCCGCGTCCTGCCCCGCAATCGCTGGAACGTGCTTGATCCTGAAATGCTCGCCTGGATGTTCGCTGGCGAGCCGGATGCCAATTTCATCCGTGACCTGTTCGAGTTGCGCGGCGTCATCGAACCGGCCGCAGCGGAGTTCGCCGCGCGCCGCCGCACCGACGATCAATTGGCGGTGATGGAAGCGGCGCTCGCGGAAATGGGCCGCTACGGCCTCTCCACCCCCGAAGGCCGGGCCGCTGACCAGCGCTTTCACAATATGATCTTGGCGGCGACGCATAATGACGCGCTGGAGGCTTTGGCCAGTTCGGTCGGCGCAGCGGTCAGCTGGACCACCACCTTCAAGCATCGCAAGAAATTGCTACCCCGCGACCCCCTGCCCGACCACCGCGCCGTCTATCAGGCGATCGCGTCGCGCGACACGGCGGCGGCTCGCGCGGGCATGGCCGAACTGCTGCGCCTGGCGCTTGCCGACATGGACATCGCGCTGGCGGAACCGGGCGGCTGATCATCCTCCCCGATCCTTTAT
>NZ_JPPQ01000069.1:2322307-2329404 GCF_000743655.1 Sphingobium sp. ba1 | reverse complement strand
GGCCTATAGCGCGCCCCATGACCGCCGAACCCTTCGCCAGACAGCTTGCCGCTTTGGACGCGCGCGGGCGGTTGCGTCGCCTGATGCCCCGGTCGGGGCGCGATTTTGCCTCCAACGATTATCTCGGCCTCGCTGCCGATCCGATCATCGCCGGGGCGGTGGCGGATGCGATTGCAAGGGGCGTGCCGGTGGGATCGGGCGGATCGCGGCTGCTGCGCGGCAATGCGCCCGAACATGAAGGGCTGGAGGCCAAGGCGGCGGATTTCTTCCGCACCCAGGCGTCGCTGTTCGTCGCCAATGGCTATGTCGGCAACCTCGCTTTGTTCGGCACGCTGCCGCAGCGCGGCGACCTGATCGTCGCGGACGAACTCATCCACGCGAGCGCGCATGACGGCATCCGCATGAGCAAGGCCGCCGCCGTCTTCGCCCGCCACAATGACGTGCAAAGCTTTTCCGACCTGATCACCGCCTTCCGCGCCGAAGGGGGCAAGGGCCGCATCTGGATCGCGGTCGAAACGCTTTATTCCATGGACGGCGACCTCGCCCCGCTCGCCGATCTCGCCAAGCTGGCGGCGAAACATCATGGCATGCTGCTGCTCGACGAAGCCCATGGCACCGGGGTCTTCGGGCCGGGCGGGCGCGGGCTTTCGGCCGGGCTGGACGGTCTGCACAATGTCGTCACGCTCCATACCTGCGGCAAGGCGATGGGGGTGGAAGGCGCGCTGATCTGCGGGCCGCGGCTGCAGATCGACTATCTCATCAACCGCGCCCGCGCCTTCATCTTCTCTACCGCGCCCTCGCCGCTGATGGCGGTCGCGGTGTCCGCCGCGCTCGACCGGATCGAGGAAGCGAGCGACCTGCGCGATCGGTTGAAGACGTTGCGGCAGGATGCCGCCGAAGCCATCTGCGCGCCGCTCGGCCTGCCCACACCGCGCAGCCAGATCGTGCCGGTCATCCTGGGCACGGATGCGCGCACCATGGCGGCGGCGGCGGCCTTGCAGGACGCTGGGTTCGACGTGCGCGGCATCCGCCCGCCAACCGTGCCGCCGGGCACCAGCCGCCTGCGCCTATCGCTGACTCTCAATGTCGGCCGCGCCGACATCGCCGCGCTCGGCCGTGAATTGCAAAGGATCGTGGGATGAGCGTCCTTATCGTCACCGGCACTGATACGGGCATCGGCAAGACGGTCTTTGCCGCTGGCCTCGCCGCTGCGTTGGGCGCGCATTATTGGAAGCCGATCCAGGCCGGGGTCGACCCCGATGGCGACAAGGAAGAGGTCGCCCGCCTGTCCGGCCTGCCCGCCACGCATATTCTGCCTGAAGCCTATCGGCTGGCGACGCCCGCCTCGCCGCATCTTGCCGCGCGGATCGACGGGGTGACGATCGCGTTGGACCGGCTGGCGCTGCCGCAGGTCGATGGGCCGCTGGTGGTCGAGGGCGCGGGCGGCGTACTCGTGCCGATCAGCGAGACATTGCTGATGGCCGACCTGTTCGCCCATTGGGGCCAGCCCGTCATCCTGTGCGCGCGCACCGCGCTCGGCACGATCAACCATAGCCTGCTCAGCGTCGAGGCGCTGCGGGCGCGCGGCGTGCCGATCGCGGGCATCGCCTTCATCGGTGAGGCGCATGCGGAAAATGAGCGGATCATCCCGCTGCTGGCGGGTGTGCCCAGCCTTGGCCGCCTGCCGCTGCTTGATCCGCTGAGCCCGGCTGCGCTGGCGCAAGCGTTCGCGGCGCACATACGGCTTTCCGATCCTTTCAACGGCTGATAATATTCGACCAACGACATGGACAGGCTTGTTGGACAGGCGTTCAAGTCCCCGTCATGCCGGGCGCGTCCGATGCGCCCACTTCAAGCAAGGGATGCTTTGATGAAACACCTCTTTCTGGGCGCTGCCGCCTCCGCACTGGCCCTGACCGCTGGTATCGCCCATGCGCAACAGCCCGCCACAACCGCTCCGGCTTCGGCCCCGGCCAAGCCCACTTATGGCAGCTATGGCTTCGACGCGGCCGGCATGGACCTGTCGGTGAAGCCCGGCGATGATTTCTACGACTATGCGAACGGCACTTGGGCGAAAAACACGCCGATCCCGGCCGACAAGTCCAACTATGGCGCGTTCAATACGCTCGACGAATTGTCGCGCACCCGCACCCGCGCGATCCTGGACGCGGCGAAGGATGATCCGGCGAGCAAGATCGGTGCGGCCTATGCCAGCTATCTCGACACCGCTGCGGTCGAAGCCAAGGGGCTGGCCCCGATCAAGCCTTGGATGGCCGAAATCAAGGGCGTGAAGGACAAGGCGGGCTATGCGACGCTCGCCGCCAAGGCTGCCCGCGCCGGGATCAGCGGCCCGTTCCGATTCTATGTCGGGCAGGACGATAAAGACCCCGAAACCTATATTCTGTCGATGAGCCAGGGTGGGCTGGGCCTGCCCGATCGCGACTATTATCTGGATGAAAAGCCGGAAATGGCAAAGATCCGCGCCGCCTATGTCGCGCATCTGGAGACGATGCTGACGCTGGCGGGTGAAACAGACGCCAAGGCGCGCGCCGCCGCCTTGATGGCGTTCGAGACGGAAGTGGCCAAGGTCCACTGGACCCAGATCGACAGCCGCGACGCGGACAAGACCTATAATAAGCTGACGCTGGCCGCCCTGCAAAAGGCCGCGCCAGGCTTCGACTTCGCCGCCTATTTCAAGGCGAATGGCCTGACGCCGACCGACCTGCTCGTCGCCCAACCCTCCGCCATCACCGGCGAGGCGGCGCTGATCGCCAAGACGCCGATCGCCGTGCTGAAGGACGCGCTGTTGCTGCGCAGCCTGCATGCTTATGCCGACAAACTGCCCGACAACATTGCCAATGCCGACTTCGCCTTTTACGGCACCACCCTGTCAGGTACGCCAGAGCGTGAGGCGCGGTGGAAGCGGGGCGTCGATTTCCTCAAGGATTCACTCGGCGAAGAGGTCGGCAAAGTCTATGTCGCGCAATATTTCCCGCCCGAAACCAAGGCGGCGATGGATGTGCTGGTCAAGAATGTGATCGCCGCCATGGGACGTCGCATCGACGGCCTGCCGTGGATGAGCGACACCGCCAAGGCGCGTGCGCACAAGAAGCTGGCGGCCTTCACCCCCAAGATCGGCTATCCCGACAAATGGCGCGACTATGATGGCCTCGCCATCCAGCGCGACGATCTGCTGGGCAATGCGATGCGCGCCAATCAGTTCGATTTCGACTATAATATCGGGAAGCTGGGCAAGCCCATCTATCGTTGGGAATGGGGCATGACGCCGATGGAGATCAACGCCTATGCCAATTTCGGCATGGTCGAGATCGTGTTCCCCGCCGCGATCCTGCAACCGCCCTTCTTTGATCCCAACGCCGACCCGGCGGTCAATTATGGCGGTATCGGCGCGGTGATCGGCCATGAACTGAGCCATCATTTCGACGATCAGGGCGCGAAATATGACGAGACCGGCAAGCTCAACCAATGGTGGACCGACGCCGATGTCGCCAATTTCAAGGCGCTGACCGACAAGCTGGTCACCCAATATGACGCCTATGAGCCGTTCCCCGGCGCGCATGTGAAGGGGGCGTTCACGCTGGGCGAGAATATCGGCGATCTGGGTGGTCTGGCGGTCGCGCTCGATGCCTATCATGCCTCGTTGGGCGGCAAGCCCGCGCCGGTGATCGACGGCATGACCGGCGACCAGCGCTTCTTCCTGGGCTGGGCGCAGGTGTGGCGGCGCAATTATCGCGAGGCCAATCTGCGCCAGCGGCTGGTCACCGATCCGCACGCGCCGTCGCAATATCGCGCCGATATCGTGCGCAATTTCGATAGCTGGTATGAGGCGTTCAAGCCTGCGCCGGGTGGCAAGCTCTATCTGGAGCCCATGGAGCGCGTCAAAATCTGGTGATGACGAGCGTGCGCCGACCCCGGTTTTCGGAGTCGGCGCAAACTTGTTGCAAGGTCGCAACGATAGTGGCGGCTGACGGCCCGTTGTTCAAAAAGGACGAACTGTCGGGAACCCGAACGTCGTCCGCCTTATGCCACGGCTCGACGGAACGGGCCTTCCCATGCCGATGCGTTGTCCACAGTTTCTGACGGGTTATCAGTTCAAGGAGACGCATTGTGAAGAGCCTCACCCTTTCCCACGCCCTCAAGGCTGGCCTCGCATCGGCCGCTCTTTTCGCGGTTGCCCCGCTCGCGGCGCAGACCACGCAGCCTGCCCCTGCGGCACCAGCTTCCCCGGCAGCACCCGCCGCCGGAGCCAGCAATTTTAGCGACAGCGACATCCAGCAATTTGCCGCTGCTGCCACCGAAGTGACGAAGATCCAGGCGGATGCGTCGATCCCGGCCGCCGAGAAGCAGTCCAAGATGCTCGCCGCGTTGCAGGCGTCGGGCCTGCCGCCTGAAAAGTTCAACCAGATCGGTCAAGCTGCCGCCACCGACCCCGCGCTTCAGCAGCGCATTCAGGCCGCCGCGCCGGCTGCCCCGGCGCAGCCGCAGCCCTGATGAAAGACGGATGGGCCGGTCCTCGATCGGCCCATTTTTCGTCCCGCCGCCCGGTGGTTCCCCGACCGGTTAAAAATATCAGGGGGTGACGGCGGCCGCGCTGTCTGTCTATCGTGCCCGCCATGCAGCAACTGGCCCTTTCCATCGCGCTTATCGGCATATTGGGGATCGGCGCGCAGTGGATCGCATGGCGCACCGGCTGGCCTGCCATTGCGCTGATGCTGGCGGCGGGCGTCATCGGCGGCCCCGTTCTCCACATCATCAACCCCGAACATGTGTTCGGCGAGCTGCTCGAACCCATGGTGTCGATCGCGGTCGCGCTGATCCTGTTCGAAGGTGGCCTCAGCCTCAACTTCCGCGAATTGCGCAAGACCGACGGCGCGGTGATCCGCCTCGTCCTGCTCGGCGCGCCGATCGGCTGGGTATTGGGCGCTATCGCCTGCTATTACGTCGCGGGGCTGGTCTGGCCGGTCGCGATCCTGTTTGCGGGGATATTGGTGGTGACGGGGCCGACCGTGGTGCTGCCTTTGCTGCGTCAGTCCAACGTCGCGGCGCGGCCGCGCGCCATCCTGAAATGGGAAGCGATCGTCAATGATCCGGTCGGGGCGCTGCTTGGCGTCGTGACCTATGAATATCTGCGTCGGGCGGGCGAGGGCGGGACGCTGGCGTCGGTCATCTTGTCGCTGCTGGGTGCTGCGGTCATCGCAGGCCTGATCGGCTGGCTTGCCGCCCGTGCGATCGGCTGGGCCTTTCCGCGCGGTCATGTGCCCGAATATCTCAAGGCACCGATATTGCTGGTCGCGGTAATCGGTGTCTTTGTCGGATCGAACATGATCCAGCAGGAAACCGGATTGCTGGCGGTCACCGTCATGGGTGTGGCGCTTGCCAATATGCGTTTCGATTCGCTGCGCGACATTCAGCCATTCAAGGAGAATGTCACCGTCCTGCTGATCTCAGGCGTGTTCGTGATCCTCTCCGCCTCGCTCAACCTTGAAGTTTTGCGCCAGTTCGAATGGCGCTTCATCGGTTTCCTGCTGGCGCTGCTGTTCCTGGTACGGCCAGCCACGGTCCTTCTCAGCCTTGCCTTCTCCCCCGTTCCCTGGAACGAGCGGCTGCTGGTCGCGTGGATCGCGCCGCGCGGCATCGTCGCCGTGGCCATTTCCGGCCTGTTCGCGCTGCGGCTCGACCGGCTCGGCTATGGCGACGGTTCGATCCTGGTCACCCTGTCCTTTGCCGTCGTCATTGCGACGATCCTTTTCCACGGTTTTTCGATCAAGGCGGTCGCGCGGCTGCTCAAGGTGACCGGCGCATCGGAACAGGGGCTATTGATCGTCGGTGCGACGCCTTTCAGTCTGGGGTTGGCCGATCAGTTGCGCCAGATCGACATACCCGTGACGATCGCCGACAATAGCTGGCAGCGGCTGGCCCCGGCCCGGCACAAGGGCATTCCCACCTATCATGGCGAAATCTTGTCCGAAGCCACCGAGGAACGGCTGGACCTCACCCAGTTTCAGGTGCTGGCCGCCGCGACTGGCAACGAGGCCTATAACGCGCTCGTCTGCAACGAATTCGCGCCGGAGATCGGGCGCGATAATGTCTATCAGCTGGGCGACGCCAGCGATGATGACGACCCACGCACCTTGCCCGAATCGCTGCGCGGCCGGACGCTCTTCACGTCGGGCCATGGCGTGGAGGATATTGTGGAACGCGAGGAGCAAGGCTGGACCTTCCGCAAGACGAAGATCAGCGAACATTTCGATTATGAAGCGGCCCGCGCCGCCTTGCCGCCGGAGGGCGACATGCTCTTGCTGGTGCGCCGGACCGGGGCGCTGCGTTTCTTCTCCCATGCGTCGCGTCCCACGCCCCAGCCCGGCGACACCATCCTGTCCTATGTGCCGCCCGCCCCGATCCGATCGAAAGGAAAGGAAGAATGACCAAATTGGCCCCAACCGCGCTGCTCCTGTGCGCGAGCCTGGCTGCGTGTCAGCCGCCCGCTGGGCAGGAGGCTGCCAATAACGTGATCGCCGACAATGGCGTGGCGGACAATGGCGCGGACAATATGGTCGAGCCGCAACGCTCCATCCTGCGCCCCGAAGTCGTGCCCACGGTGGAAGAACCCAAGATCGAGCCGGAAGAATTGCTGATCGGCTTCGGTGCCCTGTCGCTCCAGTTGGACGATGGGGCGAAGGCCGCTCTGGACGCGCTGATGACGACCCCAGCAATGCAGGCGGGCGGGACTGTCGCGCTGCGTGGGCATAGCGATTCGCTGGGCACCGATGGCGATAATCGTGTTGCTTCCCGCCGTCGCGCCGAGCGGGTGCGCGATTATCTGCTCGAAAAGGGCGTGGTGGCCGAGCGCATCACGCTGGTCGCTCTGGGGGAAACCCGGCCGATCGCGCCCAATGCCAAGGAGGATGGTAGCGACGATCCCGAAGGCCGGGCGAAGAATCGCCGGGTCGAGGTGCGCGTCACGCCGCCGCCGGTTGTCATCCCGCCCGCCGTGCCGGTGGATGCGCCGGACGCGGAGAAGCCATAGCCTTGCAGGCGGCTCTCGCCTAAAGACATGCGATGACTTCTCCTGTCTG
>NZ_JPPQ01000069.1:2306903-2322297 GCF_000743655.1 Sphingobium sp. ba1 | reverse complement strand
GGGGTTAGGCGGGCGGTCACAGACCGATATGTCTAGCCGTTATCCGCCACCCGCCAGCAAGCGGCAGAACATGAACGCCGCGACGATGGCGCTCACTGAAAAGAATAGGCCAACCCGGCGATTTGAGCATGATGCGCCAGTGCCAAAAGTTAAAACCCCATGCCCCGGTCACAGCCCAGCATCCTCTTCCGTCACGTTCAGCGTCATTGCGCCGCTATGCTCGATCTTCTCCTTGAAGGCCTGCACGTCGATATGCTTGCCGATCAGTTCCAGGCGCTTGACCCGCTCGCTGATCTTGATTTTCGTGACATGGCCCGCACCTTCGCCGATCGTCTCAACGTCGATGCCAGCGACTAAGCCCTGTCGCCAGATCAAGGGCCATTCCTTCACGGGCCTCACACGGCCATCCTCAGCGTATAAATCGTTCAGGTCGGCCACAACCTCATCGGCAAGGCGTTTCAGCAGCCACGCGGCGTCTATGCCCGTCTGCTGCGACCGTTTGGCCTTGGCCTCGACTATCGAAGCGGCAATTTCAGGTTTGCTAAGGTTCTCATGTCCGATCGAATGAGCCGTATCGGCGCTATATCCCGCCCGTATCGCCGCCTGCGTGGCGTTCAGGTCGATCAGATATTCCTCGACAAAGCGCTGCTGTTTCGGGGTCATATCTCCACCTTCCGCTTACTCACCAAAGTCTGCCCCAGCACATAACGCCGCTTGCGATTGCCTGGAGCTCCGTTCGGCCATTTCGTAGCCTTGAGGTAATCCCGCCGCGCATCGTGCAAGTCCTGATATCCCTCTTCATCCACCCAACGACGCAGCGCCCGGTAATTCGTCCGGTAATACTCCCGCAGCTCATCGCCGAACCCCATGCGGATGTAACTATCCCGAAAGTCCTGAGGCTTTGGTCGGTAGCCCACCGTTTCCCCAGCGACTGGCATCCTCAAATCCCCCTCATCACTGCGTCAGTCATTGGGCGCGTTGGCGGCGCGTCCGGGGCGATGCTTTTTCAGAAATTCAAGAGCCTCTTTCAGGTCGGTCCAAGCATCACCACCGACGCCTTCGCAACTGCCATCCGGGTGCTGAATAAATCTGTTTTCAGCGCCATGATCGACGCCACCCCACGCACCACCCATCGTGATCGGGGCGAGCCATCCATGCTCCATCACCGCCCAAAGTATGACATTTTCCTTGTAAGCGTCGGTGAAGTCAGCATTAGGCCACCGCATGTATGTTCCGAGTTGCGCCGGATGGGTTGCGCAAATGACATTCCAGTCGTCATTCGCCACTGGCGAATTGTGCATGATGTAATCCATTAGACCCTCCACCCGTTACGCTGACATAGACCGGAAAGCTGGCGCTCAAGGTCAGCGCAAAGCTGCTTGGCAGCATCGAGTTGAGCGCGGAACGCAGCTACGTCCTCCGGTTCAGCAATGGCCCCGTAAAATTCTTCACGAACCTTGGCGACAAAAGCGTCCGAAAGGTCCAACTCGTCTGCAATCGCCTTGTCGGTCTTGCCCTCGCGATAGCGACGTGAAGCCTCATCAAAATAATCTTCAAGCGCCAAAATAACGAGGCGTTTGTGCTTTTTCATCTGGTCAAGATCGACATCGCCAGCAGTGGCAACGGGGGTGACGAGTTTCATTGGAACAACCTTTCCTTCGGGCTTCTTGCGTTTGGCAGCGATGCAGGCGGGGCATGTGACCTTGCCGTCTGCTCGCCACCCCATCTGGATGACTTTGGGCAATGCAGTCTGAGGCCCAACCATCTGGGCAGCAGTCCAATGATCGGTCGTGCCGCAAAGGTGACAGATCAGCGCGACCTTGAGCCGCCCACCTTCCATCGCAGGCACAAGCCCGCGCCATTCCCTCGCTGGGATTTTGGAAATGATGGATTTATTGCCGCTGCTCATCACCCTCTCCCTCGATCAAACCGCCCCATGGCGCGCTCAGGGCCAAACAAGCTCGTAATCCTTGCCGGTCGCGGGCCGCCATGAAACGATATCCCAAGCGCAGACCACGCCGCCCGGCCATGGCTTCCACCGTCGCTGATCTGGGCGCACGCAGCGGGCGACAACGCCACAGCGATAGCGCACGTCAACGAGCGGCGGGTTTTCGTTGCCAGCGAAGGGATTACGTCCGGGGTTTGTTGGCATATCATGCGCTCAGCACCTTGCGGCGGATCGCGTATTGGTTCTGCTCGCTGATCCAGCGCAGATAGCCCTGCTCCATGGCGATCTGTCGCCACTTCAACGGAACCGCATCGACCAAATCCTGTGTCGCCAATCCCAGCTTCAAATCCGAAATGAAGTCCTCAAACCGGCCCTGAAAAAACTGGTGGCACAGGCTGAGCGCGATATCCTTTTCGCTGATGGGCGGGCGGTATTGGTCAATCAGCGCCAGGCACTGGCGAGGCGTCGGAAACCAATCGAGTTCCGCGCAGGCCCGGCGCGCCATGTAGGCCAGCGCATCGTTGCTGTATTCGGAAAGTATGCTGGAATAGACCGCGAAACGCATCTTGCCGCTGTCATCGTCCTGCGCCTTGCTCGGCAGCGTCGCGGCGAGAAACGTCAGGTGCTTCGTGATCTGGAGCGGCGATGCCGGGCGTTGGCGATCGTCCTGGGATGAAGCCCAAGCCTTGAGCGCCTTCGCCTCATCAACCGTTTCCGGCAAACGGATGGCGGGCTTGGGCATCTGCGGCTTCGTGGCAGGCGTTGAGGAATCCATCCCGCCCGCGATTACGGTTAGCGCTGCTTTGCCGATCGTTTCCATTTCGTGGTCTTCCCCATGTGTCGGCTTTGATGAGCCATTGTCGGAATGCAGCCTGCCAATCTTTCGATTTTCGGCCCTTGTCGGCGGCATGGTCGGTAAATTCCGCCAGCCGCGCGTCGAGCCAACCGGGGGGCCAGCCATCAACGATTTGCTGGGCTGCCGGGGTCAGTGCTGGGGTCCAGCCTTCCGGCAAAGCATCGCCAGTCGCGGCTTTTCGCGTTTTCGGCTTTGGGGTTAATGATGATTTATCATCATTAGGGGTAAGTTCTGGGGGGTTAGAATATATATCATTGGGGGGGTCACGCGTGACGTCACGGCGTGACGTTTCGGCGTTACCCTTCAAGCGATCGCGACGGCGCTGTTGGCGCTCTGCCGCAGTCGGGTCAGACTTAACCGAAAGGGCGCGCGCGACCTCAAGGATGTCTTGTGCAGACAGTCCTTTGGCTACCAGCACTTCCAAAGCGGCGACGTTCAAATTCATGACAGCGCATCCACAAACTGAGCATATTCAGCATCGCGGGCCGCATATCTGCCGGCCTGACGGACGCCGTTGATGACGGTGGTATGATCACGGTGCATGGCCCGCCCGATTGCGGGATAGGTCATGCCCTTGCGGCGCATGGCGGTCATAGCAGCCCAACGGATAAGGCAAATGTCGCGTACACGCGAAGGGCCGCGCAGATCCGCAACGGGAATCCCCGTAACGGCCGATGCACGCTCTATGGTGGTGATGGCGGCACTCACAGCGCAACCACCTCCACCACAGCACCCACAACCGACCTATCCCGAACAATCGTGATACGGTCGCACCACTGATCGCCAGGGAAGCCCGGTATGGTCGCAACCAGCAAATCGGTGGCGCATTTCTCGCGGTTTCCGATATCGCTCTTGTGGTCGATATTGACGCGATAATGCAGGGCGTAGGGCTTGCCGATCTTCGGTTTACCCTGCGCTTCCCATTGGTCGATCACCGGCCCCTGCGCCGCCTCTTTCCATGCCTTGTATTCGCGCGAAATGATCCGCCGCGACTTTCCCTTGATCGTCACGGTGGCGAACGCATTGTTCAGGCTGGGGGGCAGGGGCATCGTGATCAGCATGGTCAGATATCAAACCCAAGCTGCATACCGAGCGCGGCCGCATAGGTGGCGAGCAATGCCTCAGCCTCCTGCCGCTTGTGCGCATCCATCGCCCGCAATTTGAGGATGGCCCGCATCGTCGGCGCGTCAAAGCCGGTGGACTTGGCCTCTAGAAAAACGTCTTTCTCGTCTTCGGCCAGGCCCTTCTTTTCTTCACGCAAGCGCTCGATACGCTCGATCAGGAGGCGCAATTGGTCGGCGGCTACATTGTCACTCATGGTCGAACTCCCGTTTGAATAATGGTAGCGATGCGGGCGCGGCGTTCCGGAGAAAGCTGGCGCTGGCGATTGGAGGCCCATTGCGCGTTGTCGGCGCGGCGGCGGGCGAGATCAGCGGCAAGGCGGCGCTTGGCGATCCATTGGCGAAGGACGCGCATCACGTCGCCTGCCATCCCATCTGCTGCTTAATCCGATTAAACCGCCCGATCGCAGATCCCTTGGTCAGCCCCAGACGCGCGCCCGACTTCTCGATAGACAGACCGCTTGCGATGCCATCCATAAGCTGGCCATCAAGGTCGGGCGTCCAGTGGCGGTAATTGTCCGTTCTCATGCAATTTCTCCCGAACGACGCAGCCGCCATGCCCGCATTTCCGCCGCCTTGAGCGTGACGCCAAGGGTTGCGGCGATGACCTTGAACGCCATCTTGCGCCCCAACATGGCCAGCAATTCGCGGTCCATTTCGCTGGTCCAGTAATAGCGCTGGCGTTCCGATACCTTGCGCGTCGCATAGATCGCGCGGGTCAGACGGTCGGCCTCCTCGGTGGTCAGGGCGCGCGTGCGATTGATCGCGTTCAATTCCGCGACCACATCGCAGGCGTTCGCCCGCCGCGCCTTCCGCGCGGCTTCGTCCACGGCGGCTTGGTGGGTCAGGGTCATGATGCCACCGGCAAACTAGCGCGGTCGCCCATCACCCGAGTTGAGTTACTATAACCCAATCCGAACGCGCGCTTCTGATCCATGCTATTGAGGCGGCGGGCCAACGCTCGTTCTAAACGGAGCTGGCACATTGCGCGGCGGATGGCTTTCATGCGGCCTCCCTCAAATAATCTTCGATGTCGATTTGTGATTGCGCCAGAACAGCGCCGTATCGGGCGCGCTCCAACTCTTTCAGGGTCTTAGGAAACCGCGAAACACTCGAACCGTCGAAGCTATCAGCGCTGATCTTACCGCAGGCCTCTATGCGTCGCGCGCTGTTCACACGGCCAACATGCAGGATCGCGCCAAGCATGTGTGTAAACGCGCGCCAGAACCCCATCGTCCGGAGCTTCCAATCGGTGTCGCCGCCGACGAATATACCCACCATAGGCCCGACGATTCGGCGCAGACGGGTCAGCGTAGCGGCGCAGGCCTCCATGCCGTTTTGCACCACAAGCATGAAGCGCTGATCGGCCAACTCAGGCACATTGCGCAGCCAACGCAGCCAGCGAACCGAAAGGTCGAGCGACCCAATTCCGCCCATTACGATGTCAGGCAAGGCTATCCAGTGAGGCGGGTTGCCAGCGCGTATCTGCGCGCATATCCAGCCTACGAACCTGACAAAGCGCTTAATATCAAAAGGACGGCCCTGCATATGGTCGGTCCAAGCGCCGTTATCACCAACCCAGACGTCAAAGCCCTCTGTCCGCCAAACGCCCGCCGCCGAAATGAGCATTCCCCACCGGGCGCGCTTGGTAGCGCTCAGCGTTGTGCGGGTGCCGGTGCGGGAGAAGAATGCGCGCATCACGCCGCCACCTCATAGTCAGAGGCCCGTTCCAGCTTTTTACGGCAAGGCGCGATCCAGCTAAGGCGGGTCGAATGGGAATCCCCCATCCAAACGAGCCAAGCATAGGCTGTCGCGGTCGATCCTTCGGGAGCCAAGCGCCCCTTGTGCATGACCACCCGCTCTGTGAATTGCAGGACGTGCGACGGCGGGTTCTTCGCGAACAGGCGCTCATAGCGGCCCTGGCCCTCCAAGAAGGCGGCGCGCACGATGACGGCGCAACCTTCGCGACTTGTGGCCTGCATCCGCTCAATAAACTGCTCAGCGAGACGGAAAGGCGGGTTGGTGATGGTCCAATCGACGCTTGCCGGTGCGGGGCCGAACAGAAAGTCGGCTTGCGGGAAACCAGCGCCATAATCGAAGATGTCGGAGGCATCGACGCTGGCAAAATACTCACGCAGCGGCGCAACCATGTGACCACGATTGGCGGCCGGTTCGCGGCAAGACAGATTGTCCAGGCGGCGAAGTTGATTGTTGGTAAGCCACTCGCAAAGCGCCCGCGTTGCCCATGGCGGCGTCGGAAAATCGTCAAGCGAATCGTGGGCCTCGACCCGGCGCTGCATGACGGCGGTGCTGCGGTTTTGGGTCACTGGCCACCGCCGATCTTGGTAAAGACCAAGCCATTGGCGCGCAGGAAATTGAGCCGGTAACGCAGGCCGTCATAAACCTGCCCGGCCGCTTCGATATCGCCAGCGCCTTCGGAAATCTCGCCATCCGATATGACCTGATCAGCAAGCGCTTTGGCGAGGAACATTTGCCCCCGCGCTGCACCAATCGGCAGGTCATGGTCGGAGGTGCAGATAGCAGCTTCCGGTGCCAGCTTGCCGCCGATCAGGTGGAACAACGGGGCCAGACGCTCCAGGCCGTAGACCTCGCCAATCTTCATGATGGTGAGCATCGACAGCGAAGCCTTGCGATTGCGCGCGTTGGCGATCGTGCCAGCCGAAACGCCGACACGATCAGCCGTATCCTGATCGGTTTCTCCCGTGTCGGCCTGAATGCCGGACACGATGCTGGAGATCGCAGACAGCATAGAAGTTTGTGTCAGCGCTATGCTGCGCTGCAATACATTATCAGGCGCGGTCATTATTGATTGCTCCATGAACAAAATCACCACCACCCACCGGCTCAGAGATCGCGGCCAGCGGTGGCGCGGGGGAGGGGTGGGTTGCGGGCGAGGTGCGGCCCCATTGCGCGCCCATCGCAGCAGCAATGCCGGGATAGGTGGCGCTTCGTTCGAGCCAGCGATCAGCGCCGGGAGAAACGCGGTTCTGACCGCTATCCGTCTGGTTCGCCCACCGCTCGCGACCATTGACCATGCGGCCGTCAACACGTCCGGTCGCGCGCAGCTTTGGCATCCGGTCGAGCCAGAGGCCGGTCGCCTTGCTGGCATCGTCGCCAAATTCATAAGGCTGGATAATCTGATCAGCCGGGCGGATTGCCTTGCTGACAAAGGAGGCGGCGGGATTTTCGATTGCCTTGGGATAGGGCAGGGCCAGCAAGCGGCGGAAATTGTCGATGTCGCGATCGCGGGCGTCACGTCGCGCCGCGCCGGTCAACGTCTGCGGGGTGACGCGCTGATGGTATCCGACGCCGGGATAGCGGTCATAATCGGGATCAGCGAAAGCCCAAGCGGCGCTGACCGTGAGATTGGTGCACATGGGATGCAATACCGCAGCATCCCAGCGATCATGCGCCACGTCCCAAATATCGCATTGCAAGTGCCGTTGCGAACCGTCGCGGGCGGGCAGCAGGTCGCACGTCCAAGCCTCTGCACCGGCCCGCTCGAAAGCGGCGCGGGTGAGGGGGCAGCAGGAATAGCCGATCAGGATACGCACAGCTTACCCCTCCCTCAAAACAGCAACAATCGCCTGCACCGGCACGCGAAACACATGAGCGAGCAGCCCTTCGGAGGCGCTCTCCCAGCCTGTGTGTCGGGCAATGATAACCCGGCGCTCATCGTCGCTCAGGTCGGCGATCGTGCGGGTTGGGGCGCGGGTGATGGTCATTTAGGCCTTGCCCCCTTCGAGCCAGAGCGCGACATCGAAATGAGCCGGGTTCCTGACTTCTGGACGGCGGTCCATTATTTCACGAACGGCAGGGGCAACGGTTTTCACAGCCACCACATCCACGAAATCCCAGTCGGAGATAGTGAGCAGTTCGCCAACGACCTCTTGAGCAAGGTGCCGACTGCCGACCACACCCATTGCCGAATATCCCGTGGGCAGATGCGTAATGATCCACCCGCTTTGGCATTCGTCGGTCACAGGGTCGAAATAGCGCCTGCGATCGATGCCGAATGGATCATTGACCCATCCGCCAATCTTGCAAACGGATGGCCCGGTTTCACCGTCTCCGGCCAAGCATTCGAAAAAGTCGAGATGCCACCCGATCATGCCACGGCTCCTTTCGGGGCGCGGGCGGCATCAATCTGCCGGAGGCTCGAATGACCGCGCACAAGGCGAACAAAGCGGCCCGACCAAAAGCCGAGATTGGGGGCAGGGGGCGCAACCTCTTGAAGCACCAACCCGCACCCAACATGAGCCGGGACTGGGATGACGCGCGAAACGGTGTAGACGCGGCCCTGCTCGACAATGCCGCGCGCGCTGAGGTTGTGCCTGCAATAGGCGCGGTCGCCGGGAAGCCATTCGCTCATGCTGCTGCGCTCCCTGCTTCGTGGGTGCGGGCAGGGCGCGTATCGCAGCCCAGCGTGATTGTGCCCGGGGCAGGCGTGGCCTCGCCAAGGCGTTCCACGACGGCCAAAATGGCGCACTTCATTTCGATGCGGCCTTCACTATGACCATTGCGATAGCCGAGCGCGTAGAAGAACGACGCAAGTATGAATGCGGGAAGAGCTTGCGAGGCGATCCACAAGGACACTCGCTTGATATTGGACTGAGCGCTCATGCTGCGACAGCCTGAGCCAACGTCTCAAATGAGACGCTCTTGCCCTGATCTCTGGCGATAGCGGCAATGTGCGCCCAATATTTTGCTGGGATCGTTCGGCCTTTCAGCGACCAAGACCGCACAGTAACGTCAGCGACCGGAACGCCCCGGCCTCGCAACGCGTCGCCAACGGCTTTCGCGCCTCCTAATGTGTCGATGGTATCGCTATGTTCCATGTCGAAGGACGCTATCATTCGTAGCGAAATGGTGCAACATGATTTGTAGCGCCTTGCCGTGCAATTGGTCATTTATGGATGACCAGAATCTTGATTCGGCGCACGATCGCCTTGCTTGGGCACGCGAGAACGCAGGTTTCGCTAAGAAATCAGATTTCGCAAAGGCGGTAGGCGTTGATGCGACCACCTACCGAGCATACGAAAATGGGCAAAATGGCTACGCCAAATACGCTGGCACATTTGCTAGAAAGCTTGGCGTGACGGCCGAGTGGCTACTCGACGGCGGGCAGACGCCTGCAAAGTCTACGATAGCAACCGAGCAACGGAGCGCGCATCCACCAACCAAATTTGCGGAAGATGGCACTGTAGAAATTCAAGTGTTAGATTTTTCGTTCTCAATGGGGCCTGGCACAACGGTTGACGATTATGTTGAAGAGATGCCGATGCACGTCGATATAAACTTCCTTCGCAGCATCACGCGGACGGAGTTCGACTGCCTAAAAATGGGAAAGGGCGTCGGCGAAAGTATGTTCCCGACGCTGCTGGGCGGCGACGTGGTGCTAGTAGATACGACCCAGCGGAACCTCAACAAGCAGGACGGTATCTACGCCATCTCACTATTCGGCGCGGCGGCGATTAAGCGCCTGCGCATGGTCGGACAAGGCCGGGTGTTAATTAAGTCGGACAACCACAATGTTGGCGATCAGGAGGTCGATCTAGCAGATCTTCACATCGTCGGGCGCGTTATTTGGTTTGGGCGGGAACTATGAATCGCGCCGTGGCGGTAGTGCGGAAGGCTTAATAATATGCAGATAAGGAAGCTGATCCGCGCGGCCAAGGTTCAAGCACATGACACTCGGTGGAAGACGGGCGATCTTCCTCCTCGGCTTTGCCCAATTTATCTGAAAAGCAAGCCTCACGGTCCAAGCTGGCAATGGCGGTCCGCCAAAGCGAACAGCGGGGATATGGAGTTTTGGCTGGTGGCAACAGTCAATGTTTCACGCGGCAATTGGAAGTGCGTGTTAATAGTTAAGACTGAATCTGGGCATTCTGTTGTGGCTAGATATGAGGATCACGGCAGCCACCCAGGACTCCACGTTCATTCGCATTGCGTGAGAGGTGGGGTAGAGGAGGGCCCGTCGGGCATGAATGATCTCGTTCGTGTGCCGCCCGTGAAGGCGGCGCATCGCCGCATCAACGCGCAAACGCTCTCGACTTTCTGGGAGAATGCGCGCAGATTCTTTCGCATCAAAGACGACATGGGGCCACTTTACCAGTGATACATCAGGCGCTCGAAAAGGAATTGTGCGCCACGTTTTGCGCAGGGCTAGAGGTGCATCCAGTTCCGTCCGGCTACGCGGTGAGTTCGGTTTTCCAAGATAATTCCGGGGACAAGATTGCATTTTATTTGGTCGAGACCCCGGACGGGTTCCGCATCGAAGATGATGGTGACTATCTTTCAACTCTGATTGCGAGCGACATCCGGATAGACAGTGGAAGTCGCGGTACGATGCTAGACGCGATACTCGCCGACGGCGGCGCGTACTGGGATCGCGAAACTTTTGAGATCCGATCGTCTGACTTCCCTCGCGAACAGGCGGCGGACAGGTCTGTGCGCTTCCTCTCATCTCTGATCCGCGTTCGCGACCTTGCTTTGGTTACGCGTGAACGCGTTCGTTCAGCATTCCGCGAGGATTTTCTGGCAGCTATTGGGGCAAAATTTGGCGATTCCGTTGAGGTCTTTGAGGGTATAGCGCCAGCCAACGATTTGGGAGAATTTCCTGCCGACATAGTGTTAAAGCCACGTAATGGAGGTCGCACGGGAGCGGTCTATCTCGTTAACAATACCGATAAACTGAACGAGGCGCTATTAGCCTGGCGCGAGTTAGAAGATTATCCCGGCGCTGACGTTGCCATTATGGCGGTGTTGGAGGACCGCGAGATGAAAAGCGTCAGCCGCATGAAATGGCAAAGAGCGCAGAATAGGCACTTGCCGATGCCTGTTTTTCGTGGCGATGAGGGTGGAATGCTCAATTTTATTCGTAAAGAATTGAGAATGCAGGTCGCTTAAATGCGCCAACTCTCCCTAGCTGTCGTCGGCGTGCAGCACCCAAACAAGCGAGGCCCATCCCGACGGTTTGGGATATCGCTATGCAGACCCGGCGATCCGATCGACCTAGTGCCGGAACCGAATAACCCATTCGATCCTCATGCCATCGCTGTCTATGCCCATGATATCCAGATCGGCTATCTGACCGCTGAGCGCGCGCCATGGATCGGCGGCATCATGTCCAAAGAAATCGTCACCGCCATATTCCAGCGCCCTGAGCAATATGGGGCGGTTATTCGCGCAGGCGTCGGGTGCGTTCCGAGCCTGCCCTCAATCTTTGACGATCGCGCCGCGCCGTGGCCACCCCCAGCCTCGCTGGATACGGATTGGTGGCCAGATGAAGAATGGCCCGATAAATAAAAGATAGCGTCACGCTACAAATCGTGTTGACACGCTACAAAACATAGCACAATATCTCCCCACCACCACAGAGCGCCAGTCGCTCGACGGACGATGGAGATGATGATGCAGCCCGCACCCCAAGCGCCGACCCTAACCCGCGCCCAATCGCTGATCCACGACACAATCGCCCGGATCGATGCGGCCCGGTCCAAACTGCGCGCGAACAGCGGCGGCATATTCCCGACCGTTGCCAAAGCCTGCGACAACAAGCTTGTCGGCGCGCGTGGCCTTTGCGTCCAGTATCTCGGCTGGTTGATCGAGGGCGCGGAATGTCGCCACACATGCGGGATGCTTGGCCCGAACGGTCACGGCCCGCGCATCGATGCTGCAATTGCGGCGGTGGATTTTCATGTCGAGCGGGCTTCGTTGGGGCGGGGGTATGATGACGCGCTGATCGACGCCAGCCGGATCGACGCGGGAAAGGGGAGGGCTGTGGCGTGAGGAACAAGCATCCTGGCACCTGCTACCGTTGCGGCTTGCCTGTCGCTATTGGCGAAGGCCACTTCGAGCGGCACGCAGGCCGGTGGCGCACGCAACATGCGTCCTGCGCGGTTTTGGCTCGCCACGCCAAAGCCATAGCCGCCGCGACGGGGGAGGTGTGATGAGCGACATCGCATCCATACTCTGGATCATCACAATCCTTTGGATTGGCTGGCCGCTAAACCAGATCGCTTCTGATCTGCGGACGCTGCGCAAGCTGGCGGAGCGCAACAAATGACCCTCCGCACCCCACCCCACGAACCGCGCGAGCCGTCCGTCATCTGCGAACAGCTTACCGTCTGGCAGATGTTCCTAGTCGCGGTGGCAATCATTTTTGTCGGGACGATCGCGCTGATCATGTGCCCGAATATTGGAGGTTATTGAGATGGCTAGTTCGCCGATAATTGAGAATAGCATTTCCAGCGGCGACATTGCCGTCATCGTTGCGCAGACGCCCGCGCTTGTGCTGGTAGACAGCGCCAAGCGTGATGACCTGTTCGCCCATATTAAGCGGGAGATATCCGCTTTCGAGCCGGACGTTTCGACCGCGAAGGGCCGTGATGCCATCAAATCGTTTGCCTTCAAAATCACGCGCACGAAAACCGCGATCGATGATGCTGGCAAGAAGTTGAACGAGGAAGCGCGGTCGAAGATTGCCGTGGTCGATGCCGCCCGGCGCGATGCCCGTGAGACGCTGGACGAGCTGGCCAAGTCGGTTCGCAAGCCGCTAACCGAATGGGAAGAGGCGGAAAAGGCGCGGGTTGCGCAATGTGAATCCATTATCGAGGATTTGCGGGATCTGGCGCACGTAAGCCTGATTGATGACAGCATTTCCGTTCGTGAACGCGGCACCAAGGTTTGGGCGATAGAACTGGACCCGATGGTTTTCGGGGACCGGCTTGAAGTCGCTCAAGCCGCCAAGGATGCTGCGATGGCGACGTTGAAGGAGGCGCTTGCCCGCTTGCTGCGGGAAGAGGCCGACCGAGCCGAATTGCAGCGGTTGCGCGATGAAGCGGCGGCGCGTGCGGAGGTTGACAAGATCGCAGCCGAGAAAGCAGAATCCGAACGCTTGGAAGCCGCCCGCATCGAAGACGAACGCCTAGCGACCGAACGCGCCGCTCAGGAAGCCGCCGAACGCGCCCAGCGTGAACAGGAGCGCCAGATCGCGGCACAGAAGGCGGAAGCCGAGCGCATCGAACGCGCCAAGGTCGAAGCCGCCGAGCAAGCTGCCCGTGAAGCCCAGGAAGCCGCCAAGGCCGAACAGGACGCCCGCGACCGCGAACATGCACGCCAGCTTGCGGAGGCGCAGGCAGAGCGTGACCGGATTGCCGCGCAGGAGAAGGCGCGGATTGCGGAGGAACAAGCCGCCGCCGCTGCACAGGCCAAGCGGGATGCCGACAAGGCGCACCGCACGTCCGTCATGCGCGCAGCCAAGGAAGCGATCATGACGTGCGGTGCCGACGAAGAAACCGCCAAGAAGATCGTGCTGCTGATCCGTGCGGGCGATGTCCCCAACGTCTCGCTGGTATTCTGATCATGACCGACAACCCTTTCGCCATCGATTATGTCGAGCCAAAGCAGGACGATATTTTCGATGCGTTCGACCGTGAACGGACCGACGCGCCTAACCCGGATCACCAACCGGCGAAGGCTGCGGCTCCGAAAAAGGAGCATGGTGGCAAGCGCGGCATGGTCATCCACGATCAGTTTGAGCAGGGCAGCGAGGCATGGTTGCAGGCGCGGTGCGGGCTGCTGACTGCCAGCGAGATGAAGCTGATCATCACGCCGACGCTCAAGGTCGCGAACAACGACAAGGAGCGCGCTCACCTCTACGAACTGCTTGCCCAGCGCGTCACCAAATATGTCGAGCCGAAATATATCAGCGATGACATGCTGCGCGGCCAGACCGACGAAATCTATGCGCGGGCCGAGTATGAGGAAAAGCACGCCAAGGTCACGCAATGCAGCTTCATCACCAACGATGAATGGGGCTTCACGCTTGGCTATTCGCCGGATGGACTGGTTGGCGACGATGGCGCGATCGAGGCAAAATCCCGGCGCGCAAAATTCCAGGTTCAGACGATCATCGAGAACATGGGGATCGACATGTGCGAGACGATCCCCGCCGATTATCTGATGCAACATCAGACCGGGATGCTTGTCGCCAAGCGCCAGTGGATCGACTTTATCTCATACAGCGGCGGGCTGCCGACAGCAGTCATTCGCGTGCATCCCGATGACAAAATCCGGGACGCCATAATCAATGCGGCCGGTGAATTTGAACGGAAGCTGGCTGAAAAGCTGGCGATCTATGAGACCACCGTCGCGCGCTACAGCCTCACCCCGACCGAACGGCGGGAAGAAATGGAGATGATACTGTGAACGACATGATCGACATGTCCAAATTCGTGGAAGCGAAGTCGGACCAATTGAACGCGGATGACCTGATCGGCGCGCCCCGCACCATCACCATTACGCGCGTGACCGGGAATGACGGCGATCAGCCGGTGTCCATCTTCTACCATGGCGACAACGGCAAGCCGTTCAAGCCGTGCAAGACGATACGGCGCATCCTGATGGGTGTCTGGGGCCGCTATGCCAACGAATATGTCGGTAAGTCCATGACGCTCTACCGCGATGACAGTGTGCAGTTCGGCGGGCTGGCGACGGGTGGAATCCGTATCTCGCATATGAGCGACATCGACAAAGAAACGGTCGTTGTTGTCATGAAGTCGAAGGGCAAGAAGGCTGGCGTCAAGATACTGCCGCTTGTTCAGGAACAGCGGCAACAACGCCAACCCGACCCCAACGCCGCTGCAAATTGGGCAAACGAACACATGTCCATGCTCGGCCAGATCGACACGCTGGAGGGCCTCTCGGCGCACATAACCGCTGGCGCAAAATCGGTGGCCAGACTGGAAGCAACCCGGCCCGACCTGCACGCCAAGGTCATCGCCGCTTATGACGTTCGCCGCGACATGCTGACGCCGAACGAGGGCAAGCCGGATAGCGAAACCGGTGAAGGCTTCAATGGCGCGGAAGATTGGAGCGAGCAGTAATGCCCCGCGCCCACCCCACCCCATGCGCGCACCGCAAACCCGGCTACCGCAAGCACCGCCCATTGTGCCGGTCCTGCGCGAAACGGGCCAGCATCACCCCTGAATATCGGGCGATGGCAGCGGCGAACATGGTGCGGGGCAGGCGCAAGCATCTGGACGCGATGACGCCCGAACAGGCCACGGAATATCGCTGGCTGACGAACAACAAGAACCTGACCGCCGCCGAGGCACTGAGCATCGTAGCTGGATCATAGGAGCAACCCATGGACCATTCCAACCACGCCACCCGCCAACTCCTGCGCGAATGGCAAGCGCGCAACCACTGGCGCTGGGTCGATATATCGAACGCGCTGCGTGAGTGGGGGCTGGCCAATGTCCCCGGCGGCGATCGGCTCGAACTGTTCGCGTCATCGGGCAAGCATTCGATGCACCCGGCGGGCCGCGTTGGCCTGCACCGCTTTCTCACCCGCTATCCGAACCCCGGCACCTATGAGCAGGTGATCAGCCGGTTGCAGGCCGAGAAGGCAGCCAATTGCGAGGCGCAACGCAAGCGGGTCGA
>NZ_JPPQ01000069.1:2303421-2306893 GCF_000743655.1 Sphingobium sp. ba1 | reverse complement strand
GATGCCAATCCGCTGGAGATCGTCCCCTTCGCCGAGAAGGTGACGCTGTGCGCCGCGATCGACGCCGCCGCCCGCGCCCGTGATCCGCGCGTCGCGCAGGTGTCGGTCAATCTGGCGGGCAGCTGGTCCGTGGTCGAAATCGTCCGCGCCGACGGCTTTACCGCCACCGACATCCGCCCGCTCGTGCGCCTCAATGTATCGGTCATTCTGGAAGAGAATGGCCGTCGCGAAACCGGCAGCTTCGGCATTGGCGGGCGCTATCTCTACGATCAGGTCATGGAACCGGCCGTGTGGAACCGCGCGATCGACGAGGCGCTGGCCCAGGCGCGGGTCAATATGCGATCGGTCGCCGCGCCTGCGGGCGAGATGACCGTGCTGCTCGGCCCTGGCTGGCCCGGCGTGCTGGTGCATGAAGCCATCGGCCATGGCCTGGAAGGCGATTTCAACCGCAAGGGCACCAGCGCCTTTTCCGGCCGCATCGGCGAGCGCGTCGCCGCGCCCGGCGTCACCGTGGTCGATGACGGCGCGATCGCCGACCGGCGCGGATCGCTCTCGATCGACGATGAAGGCACGCCCACGCGCGAGAACATCCTGATCGAGGATGGCATCTTGCGCGGCTATATGCAGGACCGGCTCAACGCCCGGCTGATGGGGGTCGAGCCGACCGGCAATGGCCGCCGCGAAAGCTATGCCCATGGTCCCATGCCGCGCATGACCAACACCTTCATCAAGGGCGGGCAGGACGATCCCGAAGAACTGCTGTCGCGCATGAAGACCGGCATCTTCGCCAAGAGCTTCGGCGGCGGCCAGGTCGACATCGTGTCGGGCAAGTTCGTCTTCTCCTGCACTGAGGCCTATAAGGTCGAGAATGGCAAGCTGGGCGACCCGATCAAGGGCGCGACGCTGATCGGCGATGGCCCCACGGCGCTGACCAAGGTGGTCGGCATCGGCAATGACTGGGCGCTGGACGAAGGCATCGGCATGTGCGGCAAGGGCGGGCAAAGCGTGCCCGCGGGCGTCGGCCAGCCGACGCTGCTGCTGCAGGGGCTGACGGTAGGCGGCACGGCGACCTGATCGCCAGAAGCGGCCTATGGTGGAACCGGATCGGCCGCTCGTCTGTATAGGTCGGTATGAACATGCTCACCGACAGCCATGATGCCGTGACCGCCGACTGGGCCGCAGCCCTGCTCGACTTCTGGTTCAACGAAGTCGGCGAGGCCGGATGGTGGGAGAAAGACTCCGCATTGGACCAGCGCTGCATCGCCCGTTTCGGCGATCTGTGGCAGGAAAAACAGGCATTGCCGCCCGAAGCCTTCCTCGACCGCGCCGATGAGGCTTTGGCGGCGATCCTGCTGTTCGACCAACTGCCCCGCAATATGTTCCGCGATACCGCACAGGCCTTCGCCAGCGATCCGCTGGCCCGCGATGTCGCGCGCGGGGCGATCGCCCATGGCTATGACATTCAGATCGGCGGCACCGGGCGGCTCTTCTTCTACATGCCCTTCATGCATAGCGAGGCGCTGGAGGATCAGGAGACGGCGCTGACCCTGTTCGAAGGGGCAGGCGACGATCATTGGCTCGGCTTTGCGCGTGATCACCACGCGATCATCGCCCGTTTCGGCCGTTTCCCGCACCGCAATGCCGCCCTCGGCCGCACCACGCTGCCCGATGAGGAGGCAGCCATCGCGGAAGGCGGCCAATGGTAGGCTGATGCTGCCTGTTTTTTGAGCAGGCGCGCGCCGCTGCTCAATTTTTTGGCGCTACTTTTCGTCGCGCCGCACACTAAGCCCGTATTAACGCGCCATTAGCAAGTTGGCACGCCTCTTGCTGAGTATGTCCCCGCACACCAGTAACAGGGGGCGACATGAAACTTGTCATGGCTATCATTAAGCCGTTCAAGCTCGACGATGTTCGCGAGGCACTATCCTCGCTCGGCATCGCAGGCATGACGGTCAGCGAAGTGAAGGGCTTTGGTCGCCAAAAGGGGCAGACCGAAATTTATCGCGGCGCGGAATATTCCACCAACATGGTTCCCAAGATCAAGGTCGAGGTCGTTTGCGACGACGACCTGGCACCGCGCGTCGTGGAAGCGACGCAGGCGGCCGCCAATTCGGGTGCCATCGGCGATGGCAAGATCTTCGTCCTCGATGTCGGTCAGGCCGTGCGCATCCGCACCGGCGAGACCGGCGAAACCGCGCTGTAAGAAGGGGGGAATGATGACCTTTTCCAAGAAACTTTGCGGGATGGCGGGGGCAGCGGGGCTGTCGCTCTTCGCCGCCCTGCCTGCCTGGGCGCAGGAAGCCGCCGAAGCGGCACCCGCCGCAGCCGTGCCCAATCCGGGCAACAACGCCTGGATGATGACGTCGACCGTCCTCGTTCTGCTCATGATCCTGCCGGGCCTTGCGCTGTTCTATGGCGGCCTGACCCGGTCGAAGAATATGTTGGCGACGATGACGCAGATCGGCGCGGCCGCCTGCCTCGCCATGCTCATCTGGGTCATGTACGGCTATGGCCTGGCCTTCGGTCCTGAAGGTAATGCCTTCATTTCATGGGGCAAATGGTTCCTGGTCGGCGTCACCACCGACAGCACGGCAGCCACCTTCTCCGACGAAGTGATTTCGGAATATGTGTTCGTCAGCTTCCAGATGACCTTTGCCGCCATCACGGCTGCGCTGGTCCTGGGTTCGGTGGTCGAGCGCATGAAATTCTCGGCGGTCATGCTCTTCACCGCCATTTGGCTCACGATCGTCTATTTCCCGATCGCCCACATGGTCTGGGCTGGCGGCGGTCTGCTGTTCGACATGGGCGCGCTGGACTTTGCCGGCGGTACCGTGGTGCATATCAACGCTGGCGTGTCCGCGCTGGTCGCCTGCCTCATCCTTGGCAAGCGTATCGGCTATCCCAAAGAGCCAATGGCCCCGCACAGCATGACGATGACGATGATCGGCACCGGCATGCTCTGGGTTGGCTGGTTCGGCTTCAACGCGGGTTCCGAACTGGAAGCCGACGGCACGGCGGCGCTCGCCATGATCAACACCTTCGTCGCCACCGCGGCAGGGGCGCTGTTCTGGATGCTCGCTGAAAAGGCCCATGGTCACAAGGCTTCGGCTCTCGGCTTCTGCTCCGGCGTGATCGCCGGTCTGGTCGCCGTCACCCCGGCTGCGGGCAATTCCGGGCCTTTCGGTGCCATCGTCCTGGGTGCCCTTGCCTCGATCATCTGCTTCTACTTCGTGTCGGTCATCAAGCCCAAGCTTGGCTATGACGACAGCCTGGACGCCTTCGGCATCCATGGTGTGGGCGGCATCGTCGGCGCCATTGGCACCGGCATCGTCTACCAGCCCTTCCTGGGTGGCCCCGGCGACGGTTCGACCGCCATGGGCGCCCAGGTGATGACGCAGATCATCGCCGTGGTCGTCTCCATTGTCTGGGCCTCGGTCGGCACCGCCATCGCCATCTTCATCGCCAAGGCCGT
>NZ_JPPQ01000069.1:2299139-2303411 GCF_000743655.1 Sphingobium sp. ba1 | reverse complement strand
GCGGCGGAAACCGCGCGCGGGCCGTTGCGGGGCGAACTGCGGCTGGGCGCGATCCCCGCCGCCATGCCCGCCATCGGTTGCCTCGCGACGGCGATGCTGGCGCGCTATCCGGGGCTGAATATTTCAGTGCGGGCGCTGACATCGCGCCAGATCGAGCGCGAACTGGCGGCGTTCGAGCTGGACGCAGGCCTCACCTATCTCGATTTCGAGCCACCCGCCCATGCCTTGTCGGTGCCGCTCTATGTCGAGCGCGCAATGCTGGTGAGCGCGGTGGACGGCGTGCCGATCCCTGCCGTCATCGACCGGGCGGACTTGGCCGGCCTGCCGCTGTGCCTGCTGCATCAGGGGATGCAGAACCGGCGGATATTGGATGCGCGGCTGGCCGCGCGCGGGCTGGCGCTGCGGCCTTTGGTGACGGCGGACAGCTATGTCGCGTTGCTGGGGCTGGTGCAACAGGGGCGACTCTGTTCGATCATTCCCGACAGCCATGCCGCCTTGCTGGACGGGCTGCGCTGGGCGCACACCACGCCGCTGCCCGATATGGGGGAGGGCAGCCGAGTCGGCGTCATCGTGTCGGACAGCGCGCCGATGGGGCCATTGGCGCAAGCGGTGCTGGCCGTCGCGCGGGAATTGCGATTGCCGCCGGGCTTTACGACGATTTAGGGCAGAACAATCCTCCCCTGCAAGGGGAGGTGGCGCGCGCGAAGCGCGTGACGGAGGGGTGTCGTCCTCTCGATAAGGTGACACCCCTCCGTCTGGCCTGCGGCCAGCCACCTCCCCCGCCGGGGGAGGATGATGTGGGCGCGTCCGATGCTTGATAGAGTATCCCTATCAAGCATCGCTGGCTTCGATTTGACCGACGCGCCCCGCCGCCCCACTATGGCGCAAAATTGCGGCCAAGAGGCAGGGTATCGGGATGGACGAGTTTATCGAAGGCTGGACGGCGCAGCATGGGGCGACGCGCGACCAGCTATTGCCGCTGCTCCATGCCGTGCAGGAAGAGGCCGGGCATGTCGATGATGCGGTCGTGCCGGTCATCGCCAAAGCGCTGAACCTGTCGCGTGCCGATGTGCATGGCGTCGTCACCTTCTATCATGATTTTCGCCGCACGCCGCAGGGTCGCCATGTCGTGAAACTGTGCCGCGCCGAAAGCTGCCAGGCGCGCGGCGGTGCGGCGATCGAGGCGGCGGCGGCGCAGCGGCTGGGCGTGGCGATGGGGCAGACGCGCGGCGACGGCGCGGTCAGCCTGGAGCCGGTCTATTGCCTGGGTCTCTGCGCGATCGGGCCTAATGCTTTGGTCGATGGCCGCCCGGTGGCGCGGATCGACGGTGCGGCGCTGGAGCGGATCGCGGCGGAGGTGGCGGCATGAAAATCTATGTAAGCCGCGATATGGCCTCGGTCGCGCTGGGCGCGGATGATGTCGCCCACGCCTTTACCGAAGCCGGATGCGACGTGATCCGCACCGGATCGCGCGGGCTGTTCAGCATCGAACCGCTGGTCGAGGTCGAGAGGGCGGACGGCCGCATCGGCTATGGCCCGGTGGGGCCGGGCGATGTGGCGGCGGTGCTGGACGGCACCCACCCCAACCGGCTCGGACGCATCGACGCGCTGCCTTTCTTTGCCGGGCAGCAGCGCTTCACCTTTGCCCGCTGCGGCGTGATCGACCCCGTCTGCCTGGACGACTATGCCGCCACAAGTGGATGGAAAGGCCTGGACGCGGCGCGCGCGCTTGCTCCGCAGGCGGTGGTCGATGCGGTCAAGGCGTCGGGCCTGCGCGGGCGCGGTGGTGCTGGCTTTCCCACCGGCATCAAGTGGCAGACGGTGCTGGATGCGCCCGGCGACGCGAAATATATCGTCTGCAACGCGGACGAGGGCGACAGCGGTACCTTCGCCGACCGGATGCTGATGGAGGGCGACCCCTATTGTCTGATCGAGGGTATGGCGATCGCCGCCCATGCCGTCGGCGCGCACCATGGCTATATCTATATCCGCTCGGAATATCCGTTCGCCATCTACACCATGCGGTTGGCGATCGAGCGGTCGGCGCATCTGATCGCCCCCTTCACGCTGGAAGTGCGCGAGGGGGCAGGGGCCTATGTCTGCGGCGAAGAGACGGCATTGCTCGATTCGATCGAGGGCAAGCGCGGACAGGTGCGCGCCAAGCCGCCCTTGCCCGCGCTCAAAGGGTTGTTCGGCCAGCCGACCGTCATCAACAATGTGCTGAGCCTCGCCGCCGTGCCCTTCATATTGGCGGAAGGGGCTGAGGCCTATGCGGGCGTCGGCTTCGGCCGGTCGCGCGGCACGATGCCTGTGCAACTGGCGGGCAATGTGCGGCATGGCGGCCTCTATGAGATTGGCTTCGGTATCACGCTGGGCGAACTGGTGAACGATATCGGCGGCGGCACCGCCAGCGGTCGTCCGGTACGCGCGGTGCAGGTGGGCGGGCCGCTCGGCGCTTATTTCCCGCCCAGCATGTTCCATCTGCCGTTCGATTATGAAGCCTTTGCGGCAGCCGGGGGCCTCATCGGCCATGCCGGGATCACCGTGTTCGACGACAGCGTGGATATGGCGCATATGGCGCGTTTCGCGATGGAATTTTGCGCGGTGGAAAGCTGCGGCAAATGCACGCCCTGCCGCATCGGATCGACGCGCGGGGTGGAGATTGTCGATCGGATTATTGGGATGCGCGATACGTCTCACACCGTTCGCCCTGAGCTTGTCGAAGGGCTTTCCTTCTTGAAGGATCAGGGGAAGGCTTCGACAGGCTCAGCCCGAACGGGGGAGGGGTATTTGGATAAAGCCCTCTACTCGCGCGCGCCCAGCCGGATCGATGTGTCTGTCGACGCGCAATCCGACCTGCTGCGCGATCTGTGCGATACGATGAAATATGGCTCGCTCTGTGCGCTGGGGGGCTTCACCCCCTATCCGGTGTTGAGCGCGCTTGACTATTTTCCAGAGGATTTTGGCTTGGCCAAGTCCGTTCAGGAGGCTGCGGAATGACATTCACGCGCGAAACCGACCATGGCACCCCGGCGGCCATCGCCACCAGCAAGTCCGTCACCCTGACCATCGATGGGCAGGCCGTGACCTTGCCCGAAGGCACCAGCATCATGCGCGCCGCCTCGCTGCTCGGCGGCTCCATCCCGAAACTCTGCGCGACCGACAATGTCGAGAGTTTCGGCTCCTGCCGCCTGTGCCTGGTCGAGGTGGAGGGCCGCAACGGCTATCCCGCCTCCTGCACCACGCCGGTCGCCGAAGGCATGGTGGTCCGCACCCAGACCGAGCGGCTCAAAAAGCTGCGCCGCGGGGTCATGGAACTCTACATCTCCGACCATCCGCTCGATTGCCTGACCTGCGGCGCGAATGGCGATTGCGAATTGCAGGATCAGGCCGGTGCGGTCGGCCTGCGCGATGTGCGCTATGGCTATGACGGCGCGACCAATATGGGCCAGGCGAAGGACCAGTCGAACCCCTATTTCGATTTCGATCCCAGCAAATGCATCGTCTGCTCCCGCTG
Source organism: Sphingobium sp. ba1 (assembly GCF_000743655.1). Lineage (NCBI taxonomy): Bacteria > Pseudomonadati > Pseudomonadota > Alphaproteobacteria > Sphingomonadales > Sphingobiaceae > Sphingobium > Sphingobium sp. ba1. The sequence goes on along the minus strand of NZ_JPPQ01000069.1, from coordinate 2,299,894 downwards.
CGTGCGCGCCTGCGACGAAGTGCAGGGGACGTTCGCGCTGACCATCGAGGGCATGGGGTTCGACTCCAAGGTCGCCGCGTCGCAGGGCGAGGATTTCCTCGGCTCCGAATGCGTCTCCTGTGGTGCCTGTGTGCAGGCCTGCCCGACCGCGTCGCTGATCGAAAAAAAGGTCGTCGAGGTCGGCACGCCCGATCGCGCCATCGTCACGACCTGCGCCTATTGCGGCGTCGGCTGCACCTTCCGCGCGGAAATGCGGGGCGAGGAACTGGTCCGCATGGTGCCATGGAAGGACGGCAAGGCCAATCGCGGCCATAGCTGCGTCAAGGGCCGCTTTGCCTGGGGCTATGCCCGGCATCAGGACCGCATCCTCAATCCCATGATCCGCGCGTCGGTCAGCGAACCCTGGCGCGAAGTATCGTGGGACGAGGCCATCGCCCATACCGCCAGTGAATTTCGCCGCATCCAGGCGAAATATGGCACCCGTTCGATCGGCGGCATCACGTCCAGCCGCTGCACCAATGAAGAAACCTTTTTGGTTCAAAAGCTGATTCGCCAGGGCTTCGGCAACAACAATGTCGATACCTGCGCGCGCGTCTGTCACTCGCCGACCGGCTATGGCTTGAGCAAGACCTTCGGCACCTCGGCCGGCACGCAAGATTTCGACAGCGTGATGCAGGCCGATGTGATCCTGGTGATCGGCGCGAATCCCACCGACGGCCACCCCGTATTCGCCAGCCGCATGAAGCGGCGCCTGC
>NZ_JPPQ01000069.1:2290455-2299129 GCF_000743655.1 Sphingobium sp. ba1 | reverse complement strand
TCGTGCGCGACGACAGGGCAGCGGTGGCGATGCCGCCGACGGTCACTTCGGCCTTGGCATAGCCCTCCGTCCCGGTCGGGGCGAAGGGCCAGTCGTGGAGGCGGGCGCCCAATTGCCGCAGCGCCTTGTCGGAGAGGTTGCCCATTTCGCCTTCAAGTCCGACCCGCTCAAGCAGCGCGTCGGCGAGCCTTTCGGTCAGCGCCTGCCCTACTACCTTGCGTAAGGAAGCGCGGGGGCGGCGGTCCCGTTTCGCTTGGAGGAGCCAGTCGGCATCGATGTCGGGCAGGAAATCGACATGGATGGGGGTGCGATGCTGCCAATAGCTGCTGATCTGGAGCATGGCCGGACCCGACAGGCCGCGATGGGTGAAGAGTGCTGCCTCGCGAAAGCGGGTCTTGTTCCAGCGCACCTCCACGGGGGCGGACACGCCCGACAGTGCCTGAAACAGTGCGTCCTCTTCGCCCAGCGTGAAGGGGACGAGCGCGGGGCGTGGCTGGACGATGGCGAGGCCGAAGTGCCGCGCGACATCATAAGCAAAGCCGGTTGCGCCCATTTTGGGGATGGACGGCCCGCCGGTCGCCAGCACCAAGGCTGGGGCGCGATGGTCGACTGCGCCCAGCTTGACCCGATAGACGCCGTCGCCATGGGCGACATCGGTTACGGGCTGCGCCAGCGCCACGGTGACGCCGCCGATGGCGCATTCCTCCTCCAGCATCGCGACGATCTGCTTGGCGGAGCCGTCGCAGAATAATTGCCCCAGCGTCTTTTCATGCCAGGCGATGCCATAGCGGTCGACGAGGGCGATGAAATCCTGCGCGCTATAGCGGCCCAGTGCCGATTTGGCGAAATGGGGGTTGGCGGACAGATAGCGGTCGGCGGCGGTGTGGATGTTGGTGAAATTGCAGCGGCCGCCGCCGGAAATGAGGATCTTCTTGCCCGGCTGGTCGGCATGATCGACCAGCAGCACCCGCTTGCCCCGCTGGCCTGCCGTCGCCGCGCACATCATCCCCGCCGCGCCCGCGCCCAGGATGATCGCGTCCCAATCCGCCATTATCGGCCCCGCTTGAGGCGCACTAGCGCCTCATCCAGCGCGGACAGGAAGCGCGATCGGTCGGTTTTGCTGAAGGGCGGTGGTCCGCCAATCTGATCGCCGCCTGCGCGCAGATCCGCCATGATCGCGCGGGTCGCGATGGCCGCGCCGATGGAACTGTGGGTGAAAGGCTTGCCGTTGGAGGAAATCACGACCGCGCCCGCCTTGAGGCAGCGATCAGCCAGCAGGATGTCGGCGGTGATGCAGACGGTTCCCGCGTCCGCCCGCTCGGCAATCCAGTCATCTGCCGCATCGAAGCCGTCGCTGACCACCACCCTGTCGAGCAGGTCGTGCGTGGGGATACGGATCGGGCTGTTGCTGACGATCGTCACCGGCACTTCATGGCGAAAGGCGACCTTGTAGATCTCTTCCTTGACGGGGCAGGCATCGGCATCGACCAGAATCTTCATGGAAGGCGCGATAAGCCGCCCGGCGTGGCGAGACAATGGTCGCAGCGCTAATTTCGGATCAGGCTATTCCCTGCCCCGCTCAATCCAGGACGTTGGGCAGATCCTCGAACCCTTTGCGGAGGGCGGCGCTCCAGCTTTGGGAGATCATGGCGAATTCTTCATTGTCGGCTTCGATGCGGGTGCGGACGCGGAAGTCGTAGGCGTCGGTGGGGATGACGGCGAGGTCGAGCGGCATGCCGACCGAGAGGTTGGAGCGCAGGGTCGAGTCCATCGAGACCAGCACCGCCTTGGTCGCATCCTCCAGGCTGGTTTCGCGGGCGATGATGCGGTCGAGAATGGGCTTGCCATATTTATGCTCGCCGATCTGGAAGAAGGGCGTGTCCTCGGTCGCTTCGATGAAATTGCCGGCGGAGTAGACGAGATAGAGGCGCGGTTTGCCGCCGCGCCGCTGGCCCGCGATCATGATCGAGGCGCTGGCGCCCGATCCGCCCATTTCGATGCTTTCGCGATAGCGGGTCTGCATCGCGCGCATGGCGTCGCCGACGATCTGTGCCACGCGATACATGGTGCTGCAATTGAGGATGGTTTCGATCTCAGGATCGAGCTTGGCGTCCTTTATCGCCTTGCTGAGCGTCGCCTTCACCCCCTGGGTGATCGACAGATTGCCCGAACAGAGCAGCGTGATCGCCCGTTCACCCGGCACGACATAGGTGAAGCTCTTACGAAAGCGGGCGATATTGTCCATGCCCGCATTGGTGCGGGTGTCGGACAGCATGACCAGTCCCTGGTCCACGCGCACCGCCACACAATAGGTCATTCCCCGCAGGCTCCCGAAATATCTGACTCAACCCTGTAGACCGGGCGGCGGACTGTTTTGCTGTTGTTGCCGTTGCAACTGCCGTTCCTCGATCCCGTCATCCGCCTGCGCGATACGGACGTCCGCGTCAATCAGGATATCGCCAGCCACCATGATGGTGCCCCGGATCGGCGCGGCGTCATCGGCATCCAGGCCGCTCGCCACGCGCAGATAGCGTTCGGTGACGCAGACGCGGTTCGAGGGGTCGAAACCGACCCAGCCGAGGCCCGGCACCAGTGCTTCGGCCCAGCCATGGGTTTCGTGCAGTTCATTGCCCTCGCTGGTCAGCAGATAGCCCGACACATAGCGGGCGGGGATACCGAGGACGCGCGCGCCCGCGATGAAGATCTGGGCATGATCCTGGCACACGCCTGCGCCAAGCGTGAAGGCCTGTGCCGCGGTGGTGGCCGATGTGGTGACGCCCGCGCGATAGGTGACCGCGTCGGTGACGGCGGCGGCCAGCGCGTGCAGCCGGGCGAGCGGTCCGTTGCCGTCGGGCAGTGCCAGGGCCATGGCGGCGATGGCGTCGGACGCGCGGGTGAGCGGCGTGTCGCGCAGGAAATAGAGCGGGTTCACGCGGCTGATCGGGCCGCCGACGACGCCATGGGTTTCGCGCGTTTCCACCAGGCCTTCAGCGACGATCACCGCTTGGCCGAGCTGATCGTGTCGGACCCACAGCGCCTCCATCTCGCCATTGCTGTTGCGGTGAAAGCCGGTGACGGGGGCGTCATTGACGCTGACCTTCCAGTCCAGCACCGTCTGCGCGGGCGTGTCGACCGGCATCAGTTTCAGCCGCATCACCACCCGCCCCGCCGACGGATCGTAGGAATAGATGGTCTGATGCCGGACCAGCAATTTCATCGCGAGCGCCCCCTCCCCCGATCAGCCGAAATGATAGGTCTGGGCGATTTCGATGCCCAACTGGTTGGTCATCGCCAGCCCCTGCTGCACCGTTTCATGCAGGCCGAAGCGGAAGATTTCGCCGCTGTCGAGCTGTTCCAGCGCGCTGACCATCTGTTCGATCGTGTCGTTGCACGGGCCGCGCTTGTCATGCCAGCCCGACAGGCGGTTGAGCCGATAGGCGAGCTGGTCATAGCAGAAGGCGACGCTGCGCGGGAACATGCGGTTGAGCATCAGGAAATCGGTGATCTGCCAAGGGGTGTAGGTGCCGCCATAGACATGATGATAGGCGCGCGCGCCGGACAGGGCGTAGAGGACCGAGGTCCATTGATAATGGTCGCGATTGCCGCCGATCACTTCGGTTTCGGGCAGCAGGACATAATATTTGACGTCGAGCAGCCGCAGCGTCATCTGCGCCCGCTCGAGCGCCGAGCCGCAGCGCAGGAAATCGTGGCCTTCGTTGCGCAACTGTCCGGAATGAGTCGCGCCGCGGAAGGTCATGACGCGGGTCTTGACCCAGTCGATGAGCGCCGGGAGTTGCTGGCGGGCTTCGCCGACATCATAGCTGTCGAGCTTGCGCCAGCCATCGTTGAGCGCTTCCCACATGTCCTGCGTCAACATGGTGCGGGCCGACTTGGCATTGGCGCGCGCCTTGGCGAGGCAAGAGCGGATCGAGCTGCTATTGTCGAGGTCGAGCATCAGATAGGCGACGGCGTCGCTTTCGGTGACGGTCGATCCTTCGGGAAACTGGTGGCCGCAGCCTGCCGCGCGGACGACCGATCGCCATTCGTCGCGATGATGCGCGCCGGGCAGAATCGCCATGCGCTGGCCCATGGTGAGGAGGCGCGCGGTGGCCTCCGCCCGCTCCATGTAGCGCGCCATCCAGAAGAGATTTTCGGCGGTCCGGCTCAGCATTTGGTCATGCCCTCTTCTTCCGTCATTCCCGCGCAGGCGGGAACCCATCTCCCAAGCGTTCCGCATGGGGTGAGGCCCGGAGATGGATCCCCGCCTGCGCGGGGATGACGTGTGGGGTGAATGGACGGGGTGGCCATCATCAATCCTGCAACACCCAGGTGTCCTTGACCCCGCCGCCCTGGCTGGAATTGACCACCAGCGACCCTTCGGTCAGGGCCACGCGGGTCAGGCCGCCGGGGACGAGGCGCAGTTGTTTGCCGACCAGGCAATAGGGACGGAAATCGGCGTGGCGGCCGACGACGGCGGCGGGGCCGAGCGTCGGGACGGTCGACAAGTCAAGCGTCGGCTGGGCGATGAATTCCTTGGGATTGGCGCGGATGCGGTCGGCATAGGCGGCGACCTCGTCCTTGGTCGATTTGGGACCGATCAACATGCCATAGCCGCCCGATCCATGGACTTCCTTGGCCACCAATTCGTGCAGATGTTCCAGCACATAGGCGCATTCGTCGGGCTTGCCGCATTGCCAGGTCTGGATATTGTCGAGGATCGGCTTTTCGCCGAGATAGAAGCGGATCATCTCCGGCACGTAGATATAGACCGCCTTGTCGTCGGCGATGCCCGATCCGGGGGCCGAGGCGAGCGTCACCCCGCCCTTGCGATAGACGTTGAAGATGCCGGGAACGCCGAGCAGGCTGTCGGCGCGGAAGACGAGCGGGTCGAGATATTCATCGTCGATGCGGCGATAGATGACGTCGACCGCCTTTGGCCCCAGCGTGGTCTTCATCCACACCCGGTCATTGTCGACGAACAGGTCGGCAGGCTCGACCAGTTCGACGCCCATCAGGTCGGCGAGGAAGCTATGCTCATAATAAGCGCTGTTGAGCGAGCCGGGGGTGAGGACGACCACGACCGGATCGCCCTTGCAGGCGGGCGGCGCGACTTCCTTGAGGCTTTTGAGCAGTTCGGCGGGATAGTCATCGACCGGCGCGACGATCCCGGCGGCGAACAGTTCGGGGAACATGCGCGTCATGATCTCCCGGTTTTCGAGCATGTAGGAGACGCCCGACGGCGTGCGGCAATTATCCTCCAACACTTCGAAACTGCCCGGCCCCGTGCGGACGATGTCGATGCCGACGATATGGCTGTACACTTTGCCGGGCGGGGAAAAGTCCGCCATTTCAGCGAGATAGGCGCTGTTCTTGTAGATGATGTCGGCCGGCATGATGCCAGCCTTCACAATCTCGCCGCGATGATAGACATCGTGCAGGAAGGCATTGAGCGCGCGGGCGCGCTGGCGGATGCCCTTGTCCAGCACGCGCCATTCCTGCGCGGTGAAGATGCGCGGCAGCAGGTCGAAGGGGATCAGCCGTTCCGGATCGCCACCCTCGCCATAAACGGCAAAGGTGATGCCGATACGACGGAAGATCGCCTCTGCCTCATCCAGCCGACGGTTGAGCCCGGATATGCCCGTTCGTTCCACCCATTTCTGCACTTCGGCGTAACAGGCGCGTATCGAACCATCAGGCTCAAACATTTCGTGGAAGGGCAAGTGGACGTTCCTCCCTCGGCCAGGACGGCCGGTTGTGCGTCGCAACATTAGGACGTGGCCCAAAAGGGATTGCAACAGAAAAATGACACGGGCTGCGCGGATTTCAATATTCCTTGCGCCGGGGCACGGATTGGGCAGAATGCGGCGCATGAACAGGATGATCGGCGGACCGCTGGCCGCCCTGCTGGCGCTGACCGCCTGCGCCTCCAACGTGCGCGAACAGATTTACCGCGCCGACGCCGCGCCGGTGCAGGTCGCGCAATGGACTCAGACGACGCCTGTGGCCCTGCCGGTGCGGAGTGAGGACGGGCTGGCGCTCACTGGCTATTATTGGCCGGGCGACCCGGCCGACCGTGACGTCATCCTCTTCTTCCATGGCCGCGGATCGCATCAGGGGATCGGCGCGCGTTACGCCGAACATCTGGCGGGCAAGGGCGACCATGTGGTCGTGGTGTCCTATCGCGGCTTTGGTGGCAATCCCGGCACGCCGACGCAGGCCGGGCTGATGGCGGACGGGCGCGCCTTCGTGGCGGCGGCGCGCAATCTGGTCGGGCCGGATGCGCGGCTGTTCCTGGTCGGCCATTCGCTGGGTGGCGCGGTGGCCCTGCATGTCGCGGCGACGGTGAGGGTGGCGGGGGTCGTTACCCTTTCGACGTTCGACAAGCTGGAAGAATCGGCGCCCGGCGGGGTCGGCCTGCTGCTGCCCGACAAATGGAATAATCTGGACGCGGTGACGAAGATCGGCGCGCCGTTGGTGATGATACAGGGCACCGCCGACGACCGGATCGACATGGCGCAGGCCGACGCGCTGTTCGCTGCTGCGCGTGCGCCTGCCGCCATGCTGACGGTGCCGGGCGCGGGCCATAATCCCGACATGACGCAACTTGGGCCGATGGTAAGCGCGGCGATCGGCGCGATCGATTCGGGCGCGATGGCGGGCTATCCGATGGCGCTGCCAGCGGGTTGGGGCGTGCGGCGCAAATAATCGCAAAAAGCCCCGTTGACCGACCCGCCGCCGCTGCGTATAGCGCCGCCTCACCGCAGGGCCATGTTGCCTTGCGAGGCCCCAAGGGGCGGAGTAGCTCAGCTGGTTAGAGCAGCGGAATCATAATCCGCGTGTCGGGGGTTCAAGTCCCTCCTCCGCTACCATTTTTCAGATAGTCAGATGTTCCCACGCAGACGGGATTGCTCGGCCCCGGCGCATGATAGCTTATGGGCGCCGCGCCTCGTCAGTTCGCGCGGCAGGTGCCGCGCGCCGCCCGCCTCAGCCCGGTATCGACGCGCCGAAGAGCAGCATGGGATCACCCGGCGGCGACAGGGCGATCTCGCCGCCCGCGCCAGTCACCAGCGCGCGCACCATCCAGGCTGCCGCTGTCCGCGATGCCAGTCCCTCGATCGGCAAGGTGCCTGCCAGCGCCGCGCGCAGATCGGGGTCGAGCACGACCTTTGGTCCTTCGCCACGCACCACGATTTCGGTCACGCCCGGCCGCACTTCCGCGCCGATGTCGAGTTGCCCGCCACGCACCAGCGCATCGCCCGCGATCAGCGCCAGGTTGAGCAACACCTTGACCGCCAGCTTGCCCAGCATCTGTTCATCGACCATCCAGCCGACCTTCACGCGGCCGGTGGTGACGAACATGCCCTCGATCGCGACCCGCGCTTCATGGGGCGGCACCACATCGCCGAACCCGCCCGCAGAGCCGAACGCCAGACGAAAGAATTTAAGCTTGTTGGCCGACGTCCGCGCGCTGTCGCCCAGCAGCTCCAGGCAGCGCTGGCGCATTTCCGGGTCCGTCTCGTCCGCCATCAGCTCAAGGCCATTGTTGAGCGCGCCGACCGGACTGAGCAGGTCATGGCACAGGCGCGAACAGAGCAGGCTGGCAAATTCGATGCTGTCGGTCGGGTTGGTCATGCGGGGTCTGGATCGCCGGATAGTGGTCAGGAAAGGAGGCTCTCACGGCTAATGCGCTGCCCCGCCGCGTGATGCAACCCCGGCTCGCCGCCTTTCCCTCACCTTATGTCGAGCAGCGCCTCCACGAACGCCACCGCCCCACCCTGCCCTGGCTGCGCGCGCCACAGGCGCACCGCCTCGCCAGCCACGATCAGCCACAGCGTTCCATCGGGCATCGCACAGGCCGCGTCCGTGGCGGAGGGTATAGCCACGCCCGACGGGTGCGAGTGATAATGGCCGATCACTTTTGGCCCACCCGACCGCGCCGCCCGGTGCGCGGCGATCAGCACCGCCGGGTCCAGTTCGAAATGGCGCGCCGGATCGGCCGCGACATTGGCCGCCGGGGCGATCGCCTCTATCCGCCCGGCCTGGCCCAGCAAAAGCCCACAGATTTCCCCATCGTCCGCCGCTGCCACCGCAACGATCCGGTCCCGTAACAGGCTTGAAATAGTCACGCTCATGCCTACATCCCTAGCCAATGGCCGCGGGGGTTTCCATCATCGAAGCAATTATCGACGCGGGCCAGCATGGCCAGCGGCTCGACCGTGCGCTCGCCGACCTTTTGCCCGACCTCTCGCGCGAACGGATCAAGGCACTGATCGGCGAGGGACATGTCCGCGCGACGGACCAGACTGTGAAACTCAGCGCCTCGGCCAAGGTCGCAGCCGGGCAGCGTTTCGCCGTCACCCTCCCCGCCCCAGTGGCGCTGGATGCGGTGGCGCAGGATATCCCGCTCACCATCGTCCATGAAGATGCCGACCTGATCGTGGTGGACAAGCCCGCTGGGCTGGTTGTCCATCCCGCCGCGGGCAATCTCGATGGCACGCTCGTCAACGCCTTGCTCCATCATTGCGCCGGACAATTGTCGGGCATCGGCGGTGTGGCCCGTCCCGGCATCGTTCATCGCATCGACAAGGATACATCGGGCCTGTTGGTCGTTGCTAAGACAGACCGGGCGCATGAAGGACTGTCCGTCCAGTTCAAGGATCACAGCATCGACCGG
>NZ_JPPQ01000069.1:2285652-2290445 GCF_000743655.1 Sphingobium sp. ba1 | reverse complement strand
CTGCCACCCCGTCCCGGATTAAGCCATCACGCAGCAGCCCGGTGAATAAGAGAGGCTAGGGTCACCGGCAAGCGTTTCAAGGCCTTAGCTTCCAATGCCTCGTTCCACAGGGCGGTTCGCGTGGTGCCCAGCGTTTCCGGTCGCTTTGCGGCATCGCGCCTACGGGAATGGGTAAACCGTCCCGTTGGCGCGATGCGTAAAACGGACTCTGGCCGCTTGCTCTTAGCATTCAAATCCACTATCGCGAATCACTATCATTAGCGAAACTGATATGGGGGTTGTTTTGTCCATTTTCCGCGTGGCGCTGTTTGCGTCTGTTTCCCTGTCGGCTTGGGCGTCGGTGGCTTCCGCACAGGATGCCCCTGCGGCGGCACCCGATGCAGCCATGGCCGATAGCGATCAGATCATCGTGACGGGCCGCGCGCAGCGCCTCTACCGCACCGAAACTACGACCGTCGGCAAAAGCGCCGAAGACCCGCTCGACATTCCGCAGGCCTTGCAGGTGATCAACAAGGATCTGTTTGCCGATCAAGGCGCGCGCGACGCGACCGACATCTATCGCAATATTTCGGGTGTCAGCTTCTTTAGCTATGCAGGCGTCACCTTCCGCGGCTTTCGCCAGGACCAGTCCTTCTACGACGGGATGCGCGGCAATCCGTTCATCGGCTTTTCCGTGCCCCAGCTTTTCAATATCGAACGGGTGGAAGTGTTGAAGGGACCGGCAGGGCTTTTCTTCGGCCCTGGTTCGCCCGGCGGCATCATCAACTATGTGTCGAAGGTGCCCGGCGATATCAGCGCCATGCGCCTGGTCGCGACGGCGGGCAATTATGATCGTCGCGGCATATCAGCCGAAGCGACCGGCCCGATCGACAAGGACGGGATCGTCACCTACCGCCTCGGCGGCTTTTACGAGGCGATGAACCCCTATCGGCGCAATACGAAGAATGTGTCGCTGATCGGAGATGGCGGCCTGGCGATCAAGACCAATGAGGGCGGCAAGCTGACGTTGCAGGCGACGGTCTATGACAATGATCTCCAAGCGAACCGCCTGCGCGGCATTTTGACCGACGATGACGGCAATTTCCTGACCGACATTCGCTGGAATGCCAACGAACCTACCGATTTTCTGCATTTGAAGTCGCAGGCCTATCAGGCGCGTTATGCGACTGCGATCGGGGAGCGGGTCACGTTCGACGCGGGGGTGCGCTATTTCAAGGCGACCGAGACGCAGCAATATCATGAGCCGCGCGGGTTGGTCGCTGGCAGCGATGACCTGGTCGCACGCGAGTTTCGCGATCAGATCCGTGACGTCGATGGCCTGTCCTTTTCGGCCAATCTGACGGCGCGGGTCGATTTGCTCGGCATGGAGCATAAGTTCCAGACCGGCGCGGATTGGTATGACGAAACGAGCGTGTTGAATTCGCGCATCTTGCGCGCAGGCGTGACGCCGCTCAGCCTCAGCAATCCCGTCTATACCAACAGCGCGCGCGACGTGGTGCGGGCCGCTTTGCTGCCCTTTACCGTCACGGATACGCGCACGAAGCGTCAGGGTGCCTATCTGCAGGACCAGATCAGCCTGACCGATGCCTTCATGCTGGTCGGTGGCGTGCGCTACGACAAGTTCGAGGACGCGGTTGTCAACGCCGCCGCTTATGAGGATGACGATATCACTTTCCGCACCGGCGCGATATACAAGCCGCGCAAGGATGTGTCCGTCTATCTGAGTTGGTCGCAAAGTTTCGAGCCGCAAACGGCCGCCAGCCAGAATGGCGATGTCGGTGGCCCCTTCGCCCCTGTCACCGGCGACCAGTTTGAAGGCGGCATCAAGACCGACCTGTTTGACGGCAGGCTCCAGGCCAATCTGGCCGCCTACCGCATCGTGCGCAAGAATATCCTCCAAGCCGATACCAGCCTGCCGCCTGTCAACGGCCAGGACCAGTTGCGTCCGATCGGCGAGGTGACGAGCAAGGGGTTCGAGATCGACCTGTCGACCGACATTACCGCCAATTGGGTGGCGCTGGTCAATTATGGTTATAATGACACGAAGATCACCGGCACGATCGCGGGCCAGGCGATCACCAACGCCGTCGGCAATCGCTTCGCCAATGCGCCCAAGCATAAGGTCGGCTTCTGGACCCGCTATCAGGTGCCGGCGATCGACGCCGCCTTTGCGGTGGGGGGTGAGCATGTGTCGAAGCGCATCAGCCTGTCGGGGCAGACCGTCAAACCCTATACGATCTTCGACGCATCGATCACCAAGGGGCTTGGCTTTGCCGAACTGATGCTGCGGGTCGATAATATGTTCGACAAGGTCTATGCCGCATCGGGCTTTTCGGCGCAGAGCGGGCATTTTCCGGGCGAGCCGCGGACATTCCTGGCCGAACTGCGCTTTCAATTCTGACCATGGATCAGCTGCGCGTGAAAAAGGGTCGATCGCTCTGGTGGGTGGTGCATAGCTGGATCGGCCTCAAACTGTCGATCTTCCTGACCTTCATCCTGGCGACGGGCACCTTCGCCGTGTTCGCGCATGAAATCGACTGGCTGGCGACGCCCGCGATGCGGGTATCGCCCCGGTCGGAACCCGTCGCATCCTGGGGGGCGTTGGCGCAGGCGGCGGCCCGCGCCGCGCCCGATGCCCGGCTCCAGACCCTCTATGCGCCGATCGACCCCTGGTTTGCGGTCGAAGCCTGGGTCAGTCGCGGCAAGGGCGCGCCAGACCGTGTCTATATCGATCCGTGGACGGCAAAGGTTACAGGCAGGCATGGATGGGCCAGTGTCCACCGCTTCCTGCGGCAGGCCCATCGCCACCTGATGCTGCCGACGAAGATCGGCATACCGATCGTCTGTTCGCTCGCCCTGCTGCTGGCGGCCTCTTTGGTGTCGGGCATCGTCACCTACAAGAAATGGTGGCGCGGCTTCTTCGAGCGCCGCGCGGCGGCGATGGGCGGCGGATGACGGGCGACCTGCATCGCCTGATGGGCCTGTGGAGCTTGTGGTTCGTGGCGCTGATCACGCTGACGGGCCTATGGTATCTGGTGGAGACATTGGGCGGGAACGCCAAGGTGCCCAAATTACCGGAAGTGGCGGCTGGTGCGATGCCGACCGGGGCCGCGCTGGACCGGCTGGTCGCCGTCGCGCGCCGCGCCGATCCTGCGCTCGATATTCGGGAAATCCGCTTCACGCCCGACAATGGCGTCATCTTCCTCGGCCAGTCCTCCGCCTGGCTGGTGCGCGATCGCGCCAATGCGGTGGTCGTCGATCCGGCGACATCGCGCGTCGTCGCGCAGCTGGATGGCCGCACGTTGAGCGCGCATCAGCGCATTTCCGAAATGGCCGATCCGCTACATTTCGGCACCTTCGGCGGCCTGTGGACCAAAGTCCTCTGGTTCCTGTTCGGCGCGCTGCTGACGGCGATGGCCGTCACCGGCACGATGATCTACGCGATGCGGCTGGCCCGATCTTCGCGATCCGACGCGGGCAGCCTGAAGATCGCCTGGCAGGGCATGGGCGCCTGGGGATATGTCGGCATCGCCCTCATTCTCCTGACGCTCATCCTGACACCGGGGGCGATCGGTGGGGCGAGTTGAAGGACGGTTGGCTTCGCTACAGTCGAAGCCTGAACCCCATTCGGATCACAGGCTGCGTTTTCCCCTTTTACTCTGACAGGGCCTCATTCACGCCTATGGCTGCGGCCGCTGAGCTGCTACCCTTGGCCGATTGCGACGATCGCGCCTAGACGCTGACGTTGGATAAAGGATGGAGATGCTAGGAATGCGGATGCGGTGGTTATGTCTGTTCGCCATCTCGGCAGGATCGAGCGGTCCTGCGATGACGCAACTACCCGCCATGCCCGACATTCCCCGCGTGGCCCCATCTGAGCGCCCCGAAGACAGGCATTTCCGGGTCGTCATCCCGAACCGCCCGGCACCGACGCCGATCATCCTGCATGTGTCGCCGCAGGGGTCGGACGACGGCGATGGATCGGCGCGCAAGCCCTTTGCCTCGCTGGTCCGCGCGCAAAAGGCGGTGCGGAGCCTCAACCGCGACCATGATGTGACGGTCTCTTTGGCGGCGGGAACCTACCGCCTGAACGCCCCCTTGCGCTTTAGTGCCGGAGACGGCGGTCAGAATGGCTATACGGTGCGGTGGGAGGGCGCGCCGGGCACACGCGCCATCCTGTCGGGCGGTCAACCGGTCACCGGCTGGCGGCAAGTCGACCAGCAGCGGAATATCTGGGCGGCCAGCGTTCCTGCGGGCACGGACCCCCGGCAATTGACCGTCGCGGGGAAACTCGCGCCACGCGCCTCGGTCGAAATCCCGCGGACCGCCGTCGCTTTCCATCCTTGGGGACTGGAGATCAAGGATGCGGCCTGGCGCTTTCTGGCGCAACTCCCCGGTCAGAGCCGCATCGAAGTGGAAGGCATGAGCTGGTTCACCCATCGCCATGCCATGGTCGACCGTATCGAAGGCGACAGGATCATCATGCAGCAACCGGGATGGCGCAATAATCTGGTCGGCTATGACACGATGGCGCGACCGGTATCGGCCGAAGTCGCGCGCCTCTTCCTGGTGAATGCCCTCGCCTTCCTGCGGGAGCCGGGCCAATGGTTCGTCGATCCGAAGGCCGGGCAACTCTATTACAAGCCCCGGCCGGGCGAGGATATGAGCCAAATTGACGTCGTCCTGCCGCGGCTGGAACATCTGCTGTCGATCGCGGGCAGCTATGACGAACCCGTCCGCGATCTCGAATTTCGTCGCTTGCAATTCAGCCATACGAGCTGGCTGCAGCCGTC
>NZ_JPPQ01000069.1:2249526-2285642 GCF_000743655.1 Sphingobium sp. ba1 | reverse complement strand
CCTGCCCCTGGTGCCCGGCCCAGATCGCGTCGCCCGTCAGCGCGCCCGCCTGCTCGCTGATGGCGGCAAGCTGGCCCGACAGGTCAGGCGTTGCGAGAAAAGCGCGCTCCAGCGGTTCGAGCAGCGCGCGCGCCTGCGGCCACCAGTCGCGCACCTGTGCGCGCAGGGTGCCCTGCCGGTCCTCATCCTCGCGCGGGCGCAATGTTTGGTCGATGCCGATCAGCCCGGCCTGCGGGCGGGGGCCACGCAGCAGCAGGTCAAGGCCGCGCACGCCCTCCAGCCAGGCCAACCGCCCCGTCCCGCGCATCACCAGCGGATGTTTGAGCAGCGTCAGCAGCGCAACCGGCGCAAAGCGTTCCGCCACCGCCTGCGCCATCGCGATCAGCAGCGTGCCGGGCGGCAGGCGCGAAAGCGGCAGGCCTGCCGAATCGTCCGCCTCTATCCCCCAGCGGCGCAGATGCGCGGACACGCGCGTCGCCAATTGCCGGTCGGGCGTGACCAGAGCGGCGGTGCGGCCCGGCGTTTCCAATGCCTCGCGTAGGGCGATGGCGATGGCCTGCGCCTCCTCGCCCGGCGTCGCGACATCCAGCGCCTCGACACCCGCGAGCGAGCGGTCGGCGGTTTTGAGGTCGCGCCAGCCGCTGGTGAGCTTTGGCGGCAGCATCGCGTTGGAAATATTGCGCCCGCGCACCGCTCGCGCATCATGCTCGCTGCCCCAGCGCCATTGCGCCACATCGTCGCGCGTCGCGCTCATGGCATGGAGCAGGCGCTTGAGCGCATATTGGGGATGGCTCTCATGCCCTGCAGGCGCGCGGCCCGTCACCGGGTCGGGATCGAACGGGCCGATCGCTTGCCAGGCGGCATCGTCCATATGCTGGTCCAGTCCGGCGAACACCACCATGCCGCCGGGCATCTCGCCGATCCGACGCAGCAGTCCTGCAACGGCAGGGGCCGTGGTTGAAATACCCGCCGCCACGACGAAGCCAGAGGGCGGCGCGTTGGCCCAGCGTTTGGCCAGCCGATCGAACAGGCGATTGCGCCGATCGACCAGATCGATGCAGCCAAGCCGCGCCAGTTCGGCCGGCCAACGCGCAATGATAATCTCGAACAGGGTTAAAGACTTTTGCCAATGACCGGAGAGTTCGTCCGAAAGGCTGAGCTTACGCAGCGCGTCAGGGGTCAGCCGTTCGACCTGCATCTGGTCCAGCACCTGTCCCAGTGCCTGCCCCAGTTTCAGCGCCTGTCCGGCATCGATGCCGGGCTGTGCCTGCTGCACCAGACGGGCTAGGATCATCTGCCGCTGCATCGGCGCGATTGCGGGCGCGATGGGATCATCCTCGCCCAGCGGATCGAGCGCGCCGCCGACTTGCTCCCCTATGTCCGGGTCGCCGATCGGAATGAGCCGGGGCAGCAGCAATCCACCGCCTGACGCGCGCACGAAAGCGTCGGCTACCGCCCGCACGCCGCGATTGCTGGGCAACAGGATCATCCCCCGCGACAGCGCCAGCGGATCGCGCCCCTGCCGCGCCATGATGCCTGCGACCAGCGCGTCGGCGAAGGCGCGATGCGCCGGGATCGTGAAGAGTGCTGGCTGTCCGCGATCACCCATGGGCGAGCATGGCTTCGACCACGGGAATGGCCTGCGGCGTGCCGACGTCGAACCAGAGGCCCTGGTGCGACACGCCATAGAGCCGCCCGGCCGCGATCGCGCGGGACCAGAAGATGTTGGTGGAAAAGACGTCGGCAGGCGGATCGACCAGCAGCGACGGAGATAGGATCTGTACGCCGGTAAAGACGAAGGGCGCGACATGCGCGCTTTTGCGTCGGGTCAGCCGCCCATTGGCGTCCATGTGGAAATCGCCCGGCCCGCTATGGCAGTTGGCCCGCGCCAGCGGCACCAGCAGCAGCAGGGCATCCATCCGGTCGGCATCCCAATGGCGCTGCATCAGCGCCAGCGTATCCTGCGGCCCGTCGATCCACAGATTGTCGCTATTGGCGCAGACGAAGGGCTTGTCGCCCAACAGCGGCTTGGCGTGGACCAGACCACCACCCGTCTCCAGCAATTTGGCGCGCTCGTCCGAGATGAGGAACTCCGCCCCGCTTTTGCGCGCGCGCAGATGCGCCTCGACCGTGTCGGCGAGATAATGGACGTTCACCACCACCTTGCGGATGCCGCCCGCTTCCAGCCGGTCGAGCGCATGATCCATCAGCGGCTGACCTGCCACCTTGACCAGTGGCTTAGGCCGGGTGGCCGTCAGTGGGCGCATCCGCTTGCCAAGGCCCGCCGCCATCAACATCGCCGTGTTGATCATGCCGCCGCAAACTCCGTGAGCGCCTCATGGCGCTTGTCGGTCGGGATGTTGGCGGCGAACCAGTCCGCTACAGGAGCCAGCGCGGGATGCGCGAGGTCGCGCTCCAGTAAGCCCCACATGCGCGGCAGATAGGAGAGGTAACGCGGCTTGCCGTCCCGCTGCCACAATCGGGTGAAGATGCCGATGATCTTGGCATTGCGCTGCGCGCCGAGCACCGCATAGGCCGCATCGAAATCGGCGGGCGGGGTCGCCACGGCCTTGTAGTGCGCCAGCATAGCCGCCTCGACGGCAGGCGGCACATCGCGCCGCGCATCCTGCAACAACGAGACGAGATCATAAGCGGGATGCCCGGCGAGCGCGTCCTGAAAATCGAGCAGGCCAAGGCCATGCGATGCCGCCCGGTCGATCAGCATGATATTTTCGGCATGATAGTCGCGCAGCACGGTGACGGTCGGGCTGGCCGATTGCTCGACCAGCGGCAGCACGGCATCCCAGGCTGCGACATAAGCGTCCTGATCGACCGCGAGGCCGATCGCCGGGCAATACCATTCCGTCAGCAATCCGACCTCGCGCTGATAGACGGCGCGGTCATAGGCAGGCACGGGCGCGGCAGGCAGGCGGTGCAGGTCGGCGAGCAGGTCGATCGCGCGGGCATAAACGGCCATTTCCTCACCGGGCCGGGCGTCGAGATGCTCCTTGACCCGCAGGTCGCCAAAATCCTCGATCAGCACCAGCCCGTCGTCCAGGTCGCGCGCCAATATGCGGGGCGCGGCAAAGCCGTCGGTCAGCAGATGTTCAGCGATGGCGATGAACGGGCGGGGATCTTCGTGCGGCGGGGGCGCATCCATCAAAACGGCCCGGCGGCTATCGTCGATGACGCGGAAGTAGCGGCGGAAGGAGGCGTCGCCTGCGAGCGGAACGATGGCGGCGTCGCCCCACCCCGCGCGGGCGAGGAAAGCGGGCGCGGCGGCGGGCGGGATCATAGCTGTGACCATCGCTCCGTCCAAGCGTCCGGCACGTCCGCTGTCAAGCGCCGTCCGCCATCCGGGTCGAACGCAATGGTCAATCGCAGCGCATGGGACCACAGCGTATCGCCCAGCCGGTCGGGCCATTCGATGATCAACAGGCTGTCCATCAGATAATCGCCGAGCGCCAACTCGTCCGCCTCCCGCGCGTCGTCCAGCCTGTAGAGGTCGACATGGGCGACCGGCAGGCGGACTTCGGGCACATCATAGGGCTGGACGATCGCGAAACTCGGACTGGGCGCCTCGCTTTCAAGCCCCAACGCTTCGAGAATGCCGCGCGCCAGCGTCGTCTTGCCCGCGCCCAGCCCGCCATAGAGCGCGATCACATCGCCGATGCGTGCTTGGGCAGCAAGGCGCTGGCCAAGGTCGAGCATCGCCGCTTCGTCGGCCAGACGGATGGTCCGGTCAGCCACGCGGCAATTCGATCACGATCATCGTCCCCTGCCCTGCCTCCGACACCAGTTGCAACGTGCCGCCATGCGCCTGCGCCAGTTGCCGGGCGAGCGGCAGGCCGATGCCCGCGCGTCCTCCGGCCCGCGCCTGCCCCGCGCGCGCTGTCGGATCGAAAATCGCATCCTGCTGCGCCGTCGGGATGCCGGGACCATTGTCGGAAATCACAATCCGCGCCTTGTCCGCCCCGCCGTCACCGTGGAGCAGCACCCGCGCGCCCTTGCCGCAATGGGCCAGCGCATTGTCGAGCAGATGGTCGATCGCCTGGCCGATGCGCCGCGCGTCGCCCTGCACCACGCCGAGGCTGTTTTCCAGCGAGACAGCGAGGTCAATGCCCTTGGCCTTGGCATCGGCACCCAGCCGTGCGGCGCTTTCCCGCGCCACCGCCGCCAGATCGACAGGCGCTCGTTCAATCGGCAAGGTGCCCGCTTCACCCTGGGTCAGGTCCAGCACATTGTCGATCAGCATCGCCAAGCGACCCGTGCTTTGAAGAATGCCGTCGACATAGTCCTTGGCCGATGGGCTGAGTTCGCCCGCATAGCCCGCGCTCATCATCTCGGCAAAGCCAGCGATGGTGGTGAGCGGGGTGCGCAGTTCATAGCTCATATTGGTGACGAAGGCCGTCTTGACCTGGTCCGCTTGCTCCAGCGCTTCATTGCGATCGCGCAGCACCTGTTCGACCCGGCGACTGTCGGTCACGTCGAGCATCGTGAAGAGCGCATTACCGTCGGGCAGCGGAATGGCGGCAAATTCGAAGATGCGCCCATCAGCGAAACCGACATGGCCTGCGCGCTGCTTGCGCTCGATCGTGGCGGCGCGGACGAGTTCGCGGACCAGATTGGCCTGTTGCGGCTTGGCGAGCCGCGCCTGTACATCGCGCATCAGGTCGTCGATGCGGGGATGTTTGGCCAGCATTTCCTCGGTCGCGCCCCAGATACTGCGGAACCGGCTGTTCCACATCTGCAACCGTCCGTCGGATGAAAATACGCCGATCGATTCGAACAGATTGTCGAAGGTCGCCGTCCGCACCCGCAGCAACGTGTCGCGCGCGCTCGACAACTGCACCTGCTCGGTGCGATCCTCGAAGATCAGCAACAGGCCACCATCGGGCAAGGGCTGCGCATAGACGCGCAAATGGGTGCCGTCCTGCAACAGCCAATTTTCCTCGCGCGGATCAGGCGACAGAAACCAGTCGCGCCGCTCCGCGCGCCATGCGGGGAAATCGCGATGTTCCGGGATGCGCCGCGCGTCACGCATCTGGTCCAATACGCGCTCGAACAGGGGCGAGTCGGCCAGTTGCTCCTGATGCAGAGCGAACAGGCTGATGAAAGGCTGGTTCCAGAAACTCAGCGCCCGGTCAGGCCCGAAGCGCGCGACACCGGCCGACAGCCGATCAAGCAAGTCGCGCTGCGCCGCTTCCAGCCGCCGATGCTCGACCCGCGCTTGTTCCAGTTCATGCTGATCGACCGCATAGCCCGCGACGCCCGCTACGCCGAGCGGCACGTCGACCACGCGCATTGTCCGCCGTTCGCCATCGATCGTCGCGGGCACCATGCGTGCGACCGGCTCATCCTGCGCGACGGCATCGGCGGCGGCGGCCTGCGCGGAGAGGCCAGCTACCGGCTCGACCAGTTCGATGCCCTGGGCGATGACGTCATGGGCGCTACCACCATCGACGGCAGCGACATAAGCGCTGTTGACGAGGCTGAGGCGCAGATCCGGGGTCCGATGCCACATCGGGAAGGGCGCCGCCTCGACCAGGCCCGCCAGCGCTTCGAGCGCGTCGCTCAATTGTTCGACCTTGCTTTGGAGCGAGCGAATTTCCGCTTGGCTGTCGGTCGCGTCGAATATCCACAGCACGACGCCGCCATTGGACGCCAGTTCCGGCCCGGCGGGGGCACCACGTATCAGCAACAATCGCGAGGAGCCCACGCCGCGCACCGGCAGCGCGAAGCTCTTGCCCGCACGCTGCGCCGACGCGATCTCACCCGCCAGCGCCGCTGCATCCTCAGGCTCCAGCCCGCCGTCGGCAGCCGTCAGTTCGGAAGCGAAGTTCGGCACGCGCGGCTTGCCCAGCCATTTGGCGAGGCGATCGGCCGCTTCCATCCGTCCGTCGGGGTGAATGATGACCGGCGCGGCAGGGGCGGACGCCAGCAGCGTGGCAAGCCGATCGAACTTGCCCTGCGCCTGCATACCCTCGCGCCGCATCCGCTGTCCGCTGGCAAGCGCCCAGACAGCCGCTACCAACCATAAGGCCAGCACGACACCCAATATGATGGCGGCAAGGGGACTGAGCGTCATCATGACGCCATCTCTCCCTTTCGCCGAACCTGCCTGTCCCTGTACATAATTACGCCCCGACTATCGCAAGTCGGGCGCAGCGGGAAGCGGGGATGCAAAGAATTGATAATAGAATGACGGCAGGGCTTGATAAAGCAAATCAAACGAAATCCTCCCCCTGCGGGGGAGGTGGCAGCACGAAGTGCTGACGGAGGGGTGTCACCCTATCGATAGGGCAACACCCCTCCGTCTGGCCTATGGCCAGCCACCTCCCCTACAAGGGGAGGATCGCCAATTATCAGTAACGGTAGTGGTCAGGCTTGTAGGGGCCTTCGACCGGCACGCCGATATAGTCGGCCTGGCGCTGGCTCAGCTTGGTGAGCTTCACGCCCAGCTTTTCCAGATGCAGTTCGGCGACCTTTTCGTCCAGATGCTTGGGCAGGACATAGACGTCGTTGCCGTACTGCTCGCTCTTGGTCCAAAGCTCGATCTGCGCCAGCGTCTGGTTGGTGAAGCTGGCCGACATCACGAAGCTCGGATGGCCGGTGGCGTTGCCCAGGTTAACGAGACGGCCCTTCGACAGGACGATGATTTTCTTGCCATCAGGGAATTCGACTTCGTCGACCTGCGGCTTGATCTCGGTCCACTTCATGTTGGCGAGGCCGGCAATCTCGATCTCGCTGTCGAAATGGCCGATGTTGGACACGATCGCCATATTCTTCATAGCGCGCATATGGTCGACGGTCAGGACGGCTTCGTTGCCGGTCGCGGTGACGAAGATGTCGGCGCGGGGCGCTGCTTCTTCCATCGTCACGACTTCATAGCCTTCCATCGCCGCCTGCAACGCGCAGATCGGATCGACTTCGGTCACCAGAACGCGCGCGCCGCCATTGCGGAGCGAAGCGGCAGAGCCCTTGCCGACATCGCCGAAGCCCGCGACGCAGGCGACCTTGCCAGCCAGCATGACGTCGGTGCCGCGACGGATCGCGTCGACCAGCGACTCTTTGCAGCCATAGAGATTGTCGAACTTCGACTTGGTGACGCTGTCGTTCACGTTGATCGCGGGGAAGGGCAGCTTGCCCTTCTTGGCCAGTTCATAAAGGCGATGGACGCCGGTGGTGGTTTCTTCCGACACCCCCTTGATGCTGGCGACGGTCTTGGTCAACCAGCCCGGACGCTCGGCAAGGACGCGCTTGAGCACCGCGCAGAAGATTTCTTCTTCTTCGTTCGACGGCGTGAACAATTCTTCACCGGCCTCGACCCGCGCGCCCCACAGCGCGAACATGGTGGCATCGCCGCCATCGTCCAGGATCATGTTGCAGACGCCGGACTCATGATTGTGCCAGTCGAAGATGCGCTCGACATAGTCCCAATATTCCTGCAGCGTTTCACCCTTGATCGCGAAGACGGGCACGCCCGACGCGGCGATCGCGGCAGCGGCATGGTCCTGCGTCGAATAGATGTTGCAGGTCGCCCAGCGCACTTCCGCGCCCAGCGCGGTCAGCGTTTCGATCAGCACGGCGGTCTGGATCGTCATGTGCAGCGATCCGGTGATGCGCGCGCCCTTGAGCGGTTGCGACGCGCCGAATTCCTCGCGCAGCGCCATCAGGCCCGGCATTTCGGTTTCGGCAATATCCATTTCCTTGCGGCCAAAGGTCGCGAGGCCGATATCGGCAATCACATAATCCTGCGCCTTGGCAGCGGGTACGGTGGCCACGAGCATATCTCCGTCAGTCAAATAAAGGCTGGCACCGCTGACGTGAGCCGGGCGGCGACGATGGGCCGGGCTTTACCAAGCGGCGGGCCTTATGGCAATGCAATATAAAGATGTCTTTATGTGCCTATCGCCTATGGCGCTCAGGCGGACCCAGCACCGCTCACCAGATGCGACGAATCGATGCCCATCGCCGCGAAAATAGCCGACCATTTGCGGCGCGCAGGCGTTTCGAACAGCAGATCCTTGTCGCCTGGCGCCAGGAACCAGCTTTCACCGGTCATCTCCTGTTCCAGCTGGCCAGCACCCCACCCGGCATAGCCCAGCGCCACGAGATAGCGACTTGGCCCCCGCCCCTCGCCGATCGCCTTCAAGATATCGAGCGAACCCGACAGGCCCCAGCGATCATCGACCTGCACCATGTCCTGCCCCGCCCAGTCGAGCGAATGCAGCACGAAGCCTCGGCGCGGCTCGACCGGGCCGCCGCGCAGCACGGGCCTATCCGGCACGCCGCTACCGTCAATATCGAAACTTTCGAGCAGATCGCGCAGCCGCACCTCCTCCATTTCCTCACCCACGGCGATGCCCAGCGCGCCATGTTCGTCATGCACGCACAGCGCGATCACCGAATGATCGAAGCGCATGTCGTCCATGCCGGGAAGCGCGAGCAGGAAATGCCCACCATAGAAGCGCGACTGGTCCATAGGTTTGACTATAGCCGCACGCACAGCATTGCCAAGGACGGCTTGCATAACGCCCCTCCCCTTGACAGTCGGACCGGCAAGCCCGACCTCCCGCCCGACACAAGGCCAGGAGATATGACCATGACCATTGCCACAGGCGAACGCCTGCCCAGCACGACCTTCACCAAGATGACCCAGAACGGCCCCGAAGCCGTGGCTTCGGACGAGTATTTTGCGGGCCGCACCGTCGCCATCTTCTCGGTGCCGGGTGCCTTCACCCCGACCTGTTCGGCCAAGCATTTGCCTGGTTTCGTTGAAAAGGCCGATGCGCTCAAGGCCAAGGGCGTGGATGAAATCGCCTGCACCGCCGTCAACGACGTGTTCGTCATGGGTGCGTGGGGCAAGTCTGCCGGTGCCGATGACAAGGTAACGATGCTGGCCGATGGCAATGGCGATTTCGCCAAGGCGGTGGGCCTGACGATGGACGGCAGCAAGTTCGGCCTCGGCACGCGCGGCCAGCGTTTTTCGATGATCGTCAAGGACGGGGTCGTTGCTGAACTGAATGTCGAGGAACCGGGCGACTATAAGGTTTCGTCGGCCGACCATATGCTGGGCCAGCTCTGATCGTTGCGAAGGCGCGCTGGACATCCAGCGCGCCTTTGTTGCAGCAAGCGTCTTCCTTCCGTCACGCAAAGGCGGTAACAGGGGGCGATGACACAGAGCATCGGCAAGGCGACGGTCGCGCAACTCGACCACATCTATCAGACATCCATCGAAAATCTACGTGAGGCCATGCGCGCCTACGCCCGCGACGGCAGTGTGCCTGCCGTCACCGCGCGCAGCGAACGGCTTTTCTGCTATCCCGAACTGCGGATCATCTATCATGGCGAAAGCGACATGCCGCCGCCCGGCCGATCGTTCGCGCGCCTGTCGAAGCCCGGCCGCTATGTGACCACCATCACCCGCCCGGCGATGTTCGCCGACTATCTGGCCGAACAGATCGACCTGCTGGTCCGCGATTATGGCGTCGAAGTGGAGACGGGCCTCAGCACCCAGCAAATCCCCTTCCCCTATGTGCTGGACGGGCTGGACATCAGCGCGCTCGATGGCACGCCGCCGACCGAACTCGCGCGGCATTTTCCGGCGACCGAACTGGCCGAGATTGGCGACGAGATTGCCGATGGGCTGTTTATTCCCAATTCCGATGGCGACCGGCCCTTGGCGCTGTTCGACGGGTTGCGCACCGATTTCTCGCTGGCGCGGCTCAAACATTATACCGGCACGCCCGCGGAGGATGTGCAGCGCTACATATTGTTCACCAACTATCATCGCTATGTCGATGAATTCGTGGCTTGGGCCTGTGCCGAGCTAAAGCGCGAAGGCAGCCGCTTTACCGCCCTGTCGGGGGCGGGCGGCGTCTATGTCACGTCCGAAACCGCCGATCCCGCTCGGATGATCGCCGACAGCGCCTGGCGTCGGCATCAGATGCCCGCTTATCACCTGATCGCGCCGGATCGCAGCGGCATCACCCTCGTCAATATCGGCGTCGGCCCGGCCAATGCCAAGACGATCTGCGACCACCTCGCGGTGGTTCGCCCCGAAGCCTGGCTGATGATCGGCCATTGCGGTGGTCTGCGTCCCAGCCAGCGGATCGGCGACTATGTGCTGGCCCATGCCTATCTGCGCGACGACAAGGTGCTGGACGCGATGCTGCCGCCGGAAATCCCGGTTCCGGCCATCGCCGAAGTGCAGGTCGCGATGGCGAGCGCGGCCGAAGCGGTGTTGGGCGGCGGCGACAAGGAAGATTTCCGCCGTCGCCTGCGCACCGGCACTGTGGTCACTACCGACGATCGGAATTGGGAACTACGCTATTCCAGTTCGGCGCTGCGATTCAGCCTGTCGCGGGCCGTGGGGATCGACATGGAATCGGCGACGATCGCAGCGCAGGGCTATCGCTTCCGCGTCCCTTACGGCACGCTGCTCTGCGTGTCCGACAAGCCGATCCACGGCGAACTCAAGCTGCCGGGACAGGCCAACCGCTTCTATGAAGAAGCGATTGCGGGCCATTTGCGCGTCGGGCTGATGACCTGCGAATTGCTGCGTAAGGAGGGAGCGAAGCTGCACAGCCGCAAGCTGCGCGCCTTCAACGAGCCGCCGTTTCGCTGATCAGGGGACCGACGATCAGGCAGCCGCGCGCCAAATGGCGACGCGGTTCTTGCCTTCCTTCTTGGCATCATACAGCGCCGTATCGGCGCGCGCGACCATATCCTCCAGGCTTTGGTCGGACGCGAGCAACTCGGCCACCCCAAAACTGGCTCGCAGCGCGGCTTCGGGTGCGTTTGGAACGACAAGGCAGCCAATTTCCGCGCGCACACGCTCCATGACATCGGCCGCCGCCGCGGCGTCGGTCTCGACTAGCAGCAGGCCGAATTCGTCGCCACCCAGACGCGCCACGATGTCCCCGCGACGCACCGCATTGGTCAGCAACTGCGCGAAACCGCACAATGCTGCATCTCCGGCGATATGCCCGTGCCCATCGTTCAACGCTTTGAACCCGTCCAGGTCGCAAACCACCAGCGCCAAGGGCCGCTGGTGCCGGTGCGCATGGGCGATCGCGCGGCTTGCGGATTCGTCCAGTCCGCGCCGGTTCAACACATTGGTCAGCGGGTCATGACGCATCTGCCGGCGCAATTGATGCGCAAGGTCGCCCGCCACCACCATGACAGCCGCGACGCCCAGACCGACATAGATGGACGGCAACCCCAGCCCAAGCAAAGCGCGATACAGGGCCATCCCCTCACCGGGCGCCCGACCCAAATCCGTTGCAGCACTGGCAACCAGCCCGGCTTCGAACAGCGCGAGGATGAGGCTCATGCTGAAAAAGGCCATCTCCGGCGCGCTGAAACGTCGGTTGCGGGGCCAAAGTGCGATCGCCGAACACAGCATTAACAGGCCGACATAAGATGGCACGACGATGCCCTGGAGCGACCGGTCACCGATTAACGCCACATAGCTGCCGCCTGTGGCCACGACGGCACCACAGAGGATCAGCGCGCGCCAAGGGACCGGCTTCCCCGATCGTTGCCGGACGCCCACGAGCATCAAGGATCCGCTCACCACGATCAGGCAGGACGTCAGGGCCATCAAACTGCCGCTGCCAAGGGCAGCGCCACCCGCATTGGCCAGCCACTGTCCCGTTGCCGCCACATAGGATAGCGCCCAGCTGCGCACATGACGTTGCCGCCCAAAGTGCAACCACGCCACCCCCATCGCCAGTGCCATAATGACACTGGTGAAAATGAGCAAAGCAATGACAATGATAACCGGGTCCATGAAGACCAGCCCCTAAGAAGTTTCGACTGCTTTTACCAGCCGCAAGACTTGCCTTCATTCTGTTGGATCAACCATTTTTGCAATGGCGCGAAATAGGCGGTCATGGACTTGCCGGAAATGGTGCGTGTACCGGTAAAAGTTTGCAGTGCATCGGGCCAGGGTTTGGACGCTCCCATTTCCAGCATGGCGTTCAACTTCGCCCCGACATCTTTGTTACCATAGAAGGAACAGCGATGCAGCGGCCCTTTCCAGCCCGCTTGCTTGCACGCTGCTTCGTAGAATTGGAATTGCAGGATTCTGGCGAGGAAATAACGCGTATAGGGCGTGTTGCCGGGGATATGATATTTGCCACCCGCATCGAACTTCGTCTCATCGCGCGGCGCAGGCGGGATGATGCCTTGATATTGTAACCGCAGGTCGGTCCATCCCTTCTGCATCTGGTCCTGCGGGATCGACCCGTCGAACACACCCCAGCGCCATTTGTCGATCAGCAGGCCAAAGGGCAGGAACGCGACCTTGTCCATCGCCTGCCGCAGCAGCAGCCCCAGATCCTTGTCCGCGCCGGGCATCTTGGCGGCATCAAGAAGGCCGATCTTCACCAGATAATCGGGCGTGATCGACAATGCGACGAAATCGCCGATCGCTTCATGGAAGCCATCATTGGCCCCGTCCAGATAGAGATAGGGATTCTTGTTATAGGCGCGCTGATAATAATTATGGCCGAGTTCGTGATGGATGGTCACGAAATCGTCGCTGTTGATCTTGGTACACATTTTGACGCGCAGATCGTCTTTATTGTCCAGATCCCAAGCCGACGCATGGCACACGACTTCGCGGTCGAGCGGCTTGATGAACTGGGTGCGGTCCCAGAAGGTCGCAGGCAGCGGCTCCAGCCCAAGCGAGGAATAGAAGCCCTCGCCGATCTTGAACATCTGCTTTTCCCAATAGCCGCGCCGCTGCTTTTCCGGGGTGTCGGGACTGTCCACCTGATCGGGCCGGGTTTCGACAAAGCCCTTCGCCTTGAGCAGGTCACCGACATCGAAGCCGAGGTCGCCAGCGCCTGCGGGCGCCACCACATCATAGATATTGCCCCATTCCTGCGCCCACATATTGCCGAGCAGGTCGGCGCGGATCGGGCCTGTCGTGGGCTGCACCTCCGCACCATATGTCTCGTTCAGCTTGGTGCGGGTGTAGCAATGCAGTTCGTCATAGAGGGGCTTCACCTCCGCCCAAATCTTGTCGGTCAGCTTGGCGAAATCGTCGGCAGGCATGTCATATTTCGACCGCCACATCGCGCCGGTGTCGGCAAAGCCCAATTCCTTCGCGCCCGCATTGGCGATATCGACCAGCTTGGCATAATCGCCGCGCATCGGCGCGCCGACATTATCATGCCAGCTCAACCACATTTCCTTGAGTTCCTGCGGATTGCGGCTGGAACCCATTTTTTCTTCGATGTCGCTGCCGTTGATCGGCTGACCGTTCAGCGTGCCCTTGCCTTTGCCATAGGTGGATTGAAGCCGGGTCGAGAGGTCGTTCAACTGTTGGGCTGCGCCAGGCATCGTCGGGGCAGGCAAAGTGAGTGCGGTGCGCAGCAGGTCGAGCCGCCGCTTGGTTTCCACCGACAGGCCAGGTGCGGTCGCATATTTGGCCGCTTCCAGCGCGTAATCGACCGTCATGGTGGTGCCGATCGCACCGAAATAGGCGGCGACGGCGTCACTGTCGTCGCTGATATAGGTGGAATTGATCCAGGCGGCCCGGCTGGAAATGAGCGAATGGTCGAACATCGCCTTTTCCACCTTGGCGAGGAAGGCGTCGGCCTCGGCCTCCGTGGGCGCGGGAGCCTGCTGCGCCATGGCGGGCGATATCAAAAGAGCGGCCGCAAGCGCGGCGATCGAGACGGCGATTTTCATGGGAGTCCCCTCATAGGCGTATGAGGGGAAAGTGGCCTGACGGTGCGATCCCGTCAAGCGGTGAGAAAATCGACCATCGTCTGTCCCATCTCCTTACGGGTGACGGCATTCATATGGTTGCCGGGAATCTCGGCATAGCTGCCATAGGGCAGAATATCGGCCAGTTCCTGCGCCACGCCATTATCCTGGTCGTCTGCCCCGCAAATGACCTTGGTCGGTTGCATGATCCCGGCGATAGTGGTCTCCGGCGTATCGACGAATGTGTTGAGGATATGGAGCAGCGCGACTGGATCGCCCTTGGTCGTCTTGAGGAAGGCTTCGGTCATCCATTGCGACGTGCCGCGTTCGAACGTGCCGAGGTTGGTCAGCACATTCTGATAATAGCCGCCATTGTCGAGCGATTGCACCAGACCGCGCAACCCCATACCCGCCAAAATCACCCGACGCGGCGTCGCACCGCGCGCGAGCATCCGCACCGTGGTCCGCGCACCCAGCGAATAACCGCCCAGATCATAATCGGTCAGCCCCATCTGTTCGATCAGCGCCAGACCGTCATCGGTCAGCGCATCGGCCGGATAGGCGGCGGGATCATGTGGCTTGCCGCTTTCGCCATGCCCGCGCAGGTCCGGCATGATGAGGCGGAAACCAGCCGCCACCAGCTTGGCGGCATGGCCATAGCGAATCCAATTGGTGTAGGCATTGGAGAAATAGCCGTGGATCAACACCAGATCTCGTCCTTCGCCCACGACATGAACCGCGATCGGCAGGCCGTCGAAACCCTTTACATCATGGCGTTCGATGGGGAGGTCGGTCATGGCATGGTCCTTTGGCTGGGGCGGGTTGCCGATATGGCGTCAGTCGGCGCGGCGCAAGAGTGCGATCAAGACCAGGCCTCGCTACGCCTGCCAGGACGGACGATCCGTCAGGCCCGCAATCAGGCCCGAAAATGCCGTATCAGCGCAACGGCGAACCAGCTTTCTGTCGGCCGAAATGACGATGGTTTCCAGCATTTGTGCCGCGGCCAGGAAAAAGCAATCATAGGCCGGATGGTCCAGTTGCAGGCTTATGTCCATGGCGCGATCGGCTAGGCCCGCTGTCGGGATCAGTTCGACGATGTCGGGCAGCACTGCCGCCGCCTCCCTGGCCTGAGCGGAACCGATTTCCTGCGCTCGCACCTTCTTCCACATGACGTTGGCGAACTCGGCCATCAGCAAGTCGGGCGCAACCAGTCGACGCGGCAAAAGAGTAAGAGCAATACTGACTTCATTCGACAGAATAGGATCATCGCTGCCAATGACCCAACGGGCAGCAACGCTCGTGTCAACGATGAGCATCAGTCGGCGTGATCTTCTCGCAGAAGTTCCTCAGGCGGTGTCTGCCGTACATTCCGGGGCGTCATCGCGCGTATATCTTCAAGACGGGTCAACATGCTGTTCAGGCGATCACCGGTCATCGGCCGACCGCGCGTCAACGCATCGCGCAACTCAGCTTCCAACGAACGCTGATTGCGTACCGCCAGTTCACGATAGGCAGCGATGACTTGTTCATCGAGGTTGCGGATAAGAACTTGGCCCATGCCGCTATGCTATCACCATGATAGCATAGCGGCAAGGTGGAGCTATCAGCCCTTCTTAAGGTGGCGACGGCCCAGCAATTCAGCGATCTGCACCGCGTTCAGCGCCGCGCCCTTGCGCAGATTGTCGCTGACGCACCACAAGTTGATACCATTTTCGACGGTCGAATCCTCGCGCACGCGGCTGATGAAGGTCGCGAAATCGCCGACGCATTCAATCGGAGTAATATAGCCGCCATCCTCGCGCTTATCGACCAGCATGATGCCGGGCGCTTCACGCAATATGTCCTGTGCTTCCTTGGCCGAGATTTCATTCTCGAACTCGATGTTGATCGCTTCGCTATGGCCGACGAACACGGGAACGCGCACGCAAGTTGCGGTCAGCTTGATCTTGGGATCGAGGATCTTCTTGGTTTCCGCGACCATCTTCCATTCTTCCTTGGTCGAACCATCGTCCAGGAAGACGTCGATATGCGGGATCACGTTGAAGGCGATCTGCTTGGTGAACTTCTTGGGCTCGGCCGGATCGCCGACGAAGATGTTGCGGCTCTGCTCGAACAGTTCGTCCATGCCCGCCTTGCCCGCGCCCGACACCGACTGGTAGGTCGCGACGACGACGCGCTTGATCTTGGCGGCGTCATGCAGCGGCTTCAACGCCACGACCATCTGTGCGGTCGAGCAGTTGGGGTTGGCGATGATGTTCTTCTTCTTATAGCCATCGATCGCATCGGGATTCACTTCCGGCACGATCAAGGGAACGTCCGGGTCCATGCGATAGAGCGAGCTATTGTCGATCACGACGCAACCGGCTGCCGCTGCCTTGGGCGCATATTGCGCCGTCGGGCCGCTGCCTACCGCGAACAGGGCGATGTCCCAGCCGGTGAAGTCGAAATGCTCAATGCTCTGGCATTTGATGGTCTTGCCACTATCGCCGAAATCAACGGTCAGTCCCTGCGAACGCGAGGAAGCGACGGCCGCGATCTCGTCAATCGGGAACTCGCGCTCGGCGAGAATGGTCAGCATTTCGCGGCCCACATTCCCGGTGGCTCCTACGACGACGACCCTGTAACCCATGACTAAACTCTCCACTCCAAAGCAAATCTTGCGGAGTGCGCGCCATAGCGATACTGGGCCTTTTGTCCAGAAAGAAGGGCTTGTCCACTCGATAGCGGGCGCAATATCCAGTGCGTCGTACCTCTGTGCCGCCCTTCATCCTCCTTGAAAAACGGATTGTAATCGATGCAGTCAGAGCTGCTGCCACCCCTGCCCGACCGCTGGTTTCACAGCTTCGCATTCCCCGATGGCAGCCGCGCCGATGGCATCAAGCCACTGGCCTCGCTGCAGGAAGAAGCCGACCAGATTTTCATCGCGCCGCTTGCGGGCAAGCGCGTGCTCGACATCGGGGCCTGGGATGGCTTCTTCTCGTTTCAGGCGGAACAGCGCGGCGCGGCGGAAGTCATGGCAACCGACCATTTCTGCTGGTCAGGCCAGGGGTGGGGCGACAAGCGCGGCTTCGACCATGCCCATGCCCGCTTCGAATCCAAAATACGCTCACTCGACCTCGACGTAGCCGACCATAAGGCGGACGAACTCGGCCAGTTCGACATGGTGCTGCTGCTGGGCGTCCTCTACCATGTGCCCGACCCCTATCGCACGCTCGAAGCCGCCGCCGCGATGAGCCGCGATCATCTGGTGATCGAAACGGTGACGGCGCTGCGCCACGAGCCGGTGCCCGCGATGCGCCTGTTCACCGAACTGGAGCTGGATGGCGACCCCACCAATTTCTGGGCGCCCAACATCTTGGCCTTGCAGGAAATGTGTCGCCGCTTCGGCTATAGCCGTTTTCAAGTGCTGCCCGAAGCGCTCGACAATCAGGGCTGGCGCAAATGGGCCATGCCGCTGCGCCGCAAGGACCGTTACCGCCGGGCGATCTTCCACGCCTGGCGATAACTGATGTTAGGCTGGCAGCGCATCGAAGGCGATAGTGAGCCGCGATTGCGGTCCCGAAAAGGGTGCAGTGCCGTGCCATAGATAAGAGGGAAACAGTACCAGCCGACCGGCTTGCGGCTGTATCACCCGTCGAGGCGGTAGCGCGGTCAGGTTGAGGGCATCATCGGGCACGCCAAACAAAATGGTGCCTTCACCCGACCGATGTTCCGCCGGAACATCATTGGGTAGCGCCACATAAAAGGCTGAACTGATCCAGCCCTGAGGATGGATATGGGGCACATGCCGACCATTTTCGCGCAGACGCACCGACCATGAGCCGGAAAACTGTATGTCGCCGGTCCGTCGATCTAGCAACGGATGACCCGGTTGATTGGGCAAGTCCGCCAGCGCAGATTGCGTGCAACGGTGTAACTGTCGCTTGAGCGCCATGATCACGGGACATCTGCGGCGATCAAACAGATCACCGCGGGTCTGTGTGCCGCCGCGCAATGTCTGGTCGGCCGGGTGGGCGGTGGTCACATGCAAGCGTTCAAGCGATTCGCGCAGGTCTACAAGAAAGGCCGATTGGTTGCTCCAGCCATCCGGCGTGCCAATGTCAAGGTCACGAACATAATGGTCATAGCCCGCCAGCCAATGCTCGCGTTCATCTTCAAGCAGGCGCCATATGACTGTCAACAGTGCCCACCCCGTCTGGTCCAATGGCGCATGTCGGGTGGCAAGCAGCGCATGACTGAGCGCCTCGTCGGGGTCACCCTGCGCCAAGAGCAGCTGGGCGAGATTGGCTTGCAAACCGGCGCGGGCGGGATCGGCAGCAGCAAGGGTTCGGGCCAAGTCGATTGCGTCCCCATGCCGTCCAGCCAGCCCCAACGCCCGGATGCGGACCACGCTTAGCTGATCGGGATCATCCAGCATGGGCTGCGCGCGGTCGATCAGCCCCAATGCCCGGTCATGATCGCGAATATCCATGGCGACGCGGATGCCTGCCAATAGCAGTTGGATATGGCGTGGCTGCTGTTCGATTGCTAAATCGAAAGCGTCAAACGCTTCGGCCGCGCGTCCAATCTGAGGCAATAGCCTAGCCAATGTGTCCTGGGCATCGACATGATCGGGATAACGACGCAATGCCGCTTGATATTGCGCTACAGCCTCATCGAAGCGCCCCATTTCCGCGAGGATATGCGCACGAAGCGTAAGCGCTGGCGCGATGTCCAACCCGCCATCGATGGCGCGCTCGATCGCCTCCAGCGCGCTGGCGCGATCGTCGGACGCCCGGAGCGCCGTTGCGAGATTATAGCATGCGCGAAGATCCGATGGCTTTCTTACGAGTAGAGCGCGATACGCCGCCGCCACCGCCTCAGGTCGATCCTGAGCCTGCGCCATCGCCCCTTGCACGTGCAGGATGCGATCATCCTGCGGTGCAATTCGTGCAGCTTGATCCAGCGCCTCTTCGGCGATGCCGAATTGCATCTGATCGGTCGCGACGATCGCCAGGTTGATCCACCCCTCCGCATAACGGGGTTGCACGGCCACTGCCCGTTGAAGCGCGGCTATGGCTGCAGCCCCGTCGCCCATATCATGCAGATGATTGCCATAGGCGTTCCAAAGCTGCGGGTTGGTCGCCCCGCCTTTCAGTGCAGCTTCGAATGCCATCCGCGCGCCTGCCATGTCACCCTGGGCACGGCGTGCAGACGCAAAGATATAGAGCGCGTCAGGATGATTGCGCAGCGGCGCGGCCATCGCCCGCAGCATCCGCTCGGCAGTGACAGCCTGCCCTGCCTGCAGCGCATTGAAGGCTTGCTGTAGGCTTTTTACGTCCTCGACCTGCAAAACGCCTGTCATGGGCAGGGCGCGATCCCGCGACGGGCCAGGAAATCCTCGATCGTGCGCCATAGATGCACGCTGATGCCCGGCCCGCCGACGCGATGGGTTTGGCCGGGATAGGCCATCATCTCGAACGGCACCGCCGCGACTTGCATCTTCGCCATCAGCGCGGTGGCATTGTCGAAGACGACATTATCGTCGGACATGCCGTGGACCAGCAGCAGCGGATCGACAATCTTGACCGACTCATCAACTGCGCCCGACGCGGGATAGGCGCTGGGTGTATCTTGCGGCTGGCCCAGATAACGTTCGGTATAATGGGTGTCGTATAGTTCCCATTTTGTCACCGGCGCGCCAGCGATCGCCGCAGCGAACACGCCCGGCGCCTTCTCCAGCAGTTTCAGCGACATATAGCCGCCATAGGACCAGCCATATGTTGCGATCCGCTGTGGATCGACGAAGGGCTGGGCCTTGAGCCATTCGACGCCGACCAATTGATCCTCGACCTCCACCGTGCCCATCGCGCGATAGAGATGGTCCTCGAACGCCTTGCCGCGATCGGGTGTCCCGCGATTGTCGATCGCAAAGACGATCCAGCCTCGGTCGACCAGATATTGGTTGAGCGCACCGCTCCAACTATTGGTCACCTGCCGCCCGCCGCCGGGACCGCCATAATGGATCATGAACACCGGATAGCGTTTCCCCGGCTCGATCGGCGGGGTCATGATCTTGGTATAGAGCGTCGTGCCGTCCGCCGCCTTCACCGTGCCGAATGTCGTCTTCACATGGCTGGCGACATAGGGCGCATAAGGATGGCTTCCCGTCAGCGCATTTTCCGACAACCATTGCAACTGCTTGCCGCTGTTATCGGCCAGATAGACCTGTTTTGGCTGGTCGCTATTCTGGCGGCTGACGACGATCCGGCTTGCCTTGCCGTCCATCACCGAATCATTCCACCAGCCGCTGCGCGTCAACGCCCGCGCCGCCCCGGCCTTCGTCAGCGGTGCGACATAAAGTTGCTGTTCCAGCGGCGTTTCGCGATTGCCGGTGAAATAGACGAGGGCTTTGTTCTCATCCACGCCCACCACGTCGCGCACGTCCCACTTGCCGCTGGTGAGCGGCGTCCATTTGCTCCCGCGCACATGGTAGAGATGCCCATGGCCTGTCTTTTCCGACCACCACAGGAAACTCCCGTCGGTGAGTGGCCGGAAATTGTTGGAGAGGTTCACCCAGCTTTTCGCCGTTTCGGTAAGGATCACCCGGCCCTTGCCGGTCACTGGATCAACCGCCAGCAGATCGAGCCGCTTCTGGTCGCGGCTTTCCCGCTGGACATAGAGGGTGCGGCCATCCTTCGACCAGTTGACCCGCGCCAGATAGATGTCCGAATCCGGGCCAAGATCGACCTTCACCTGACCCGAACCATCCGGCTTCATCACGTAAAGATCGACCAGCGCGTTGGGCGTGCCTGCAGCCGGATAGCGTTGTTGATAGACTTTGGTCCCCTCCCCGCCGATCGCGGTGCGGGTGACGATGCCGACCGGGGCTTCATCGACCCGCGCGACCGCGATGATCGCCTCGTCCGGCGACCACCAATAGCCGGTGCGCCGGTCCATTTCCTCCTGCGCGACGAACTCGGCCACGCCCCAGCTCACCGTATCGCTTGCGCCCTGCGTGATCTGCCGTTCCGCGCCACCGATCGGCTGCACGAACAGATTGCCGCCCCGTACGAAGGATACGAAGCGCCCCTTGGGACTGACCACGCCGTTCAACTCGCCATCGGGCGTGTCGGTCAGCCGTGTCACCTGTCCATCCAGCGCGGCGAGATAGAGGTCACCATCGACGGGCACGAGGATGGTCTTGCCATCGGACGACCAGTCATAGCTGGTAATCCCGCTACTGCCCGCGACGCTGCGATCCCGCTCGCGCTGCATCTTTTCCGCTTCGCTCAGCGCCGCGCCGCTGCCGGTCTTCTTCGAATCGACCAGCATCCGCTCCGCTCCGGTAGCGGTGTCGATCGCCCACAGGTCGAGCCGCTCCTTCTCATCCGCGCGCGGTTTGAGCAGGGTCACAAGCGTCCCGTCCGGCGACAATGTCAGCGCGCGTGGCTGCGGTCCAGCGAGGTCGGGACTGGCAAACACACGTTCCAGCGTCAGTTTTTCCTCCGCCTGCACGGACACAGCGGAACTCAACAGCAAAGCGCAAAGCGCGGCACTGGCTTTCAGATAAGGGGGCATCGACATCCTTTCGGCTCGGCGCGCGCACGCGCCGGATCAGGACCGCAGGATTAAAGCTGCGTATCAAAAGATCAATGCCGGGAAATAATCTGTCCTGTCATGGCGGGTAAGCCATGGTGGGCGCGGCAGGGATTGAACCTGCGACCCCACCCGTGTGAAGGGTGTGCTCTACCACTGAGCTACGCGCCCCCTATAAGGAGGAAGCGGCCATTGGCATTGCAGGCTGTCCCTGTCAAGCGGGTGCCGAAATGGAGCGCGCGGAATCGCTCTTCCCGCCGTCGCCATTCGGCTATAGAGGATCGCGACAACGCAATTGGAGTGATGAGATGATGCGCCCCGCATTTTGCCTGATGATGACCGGATTGCTGCTGGCCCTTTCGGCCTGCAACACGGTGCAAGGCGTCGGGCGCGACATCGAGTCGGTCGGCACAGCGGGCAAGGACGCCATACGCTGAACGATGATGGCGCTTGACCCTCTTGGATCGGTGACCGGTTAGCCGGTAAGACTTGTTTTATCGGGAACGATCCGTTTCCCGTTACGGCTCTGGAACTTGTTAGGGGCGCGACCTATTGTGGTGGCGTCCCTTGATCGTTTCTGGAGTCTACCTCATGAAAAAATATCTGATTTCCGCCGCCGCTCTCATCGCCATTGCCGGTGGCACGGTCGTCATCGCGCAGGCCCCAGCCGAGGTGCCGGGAAGCAAGGATGTCGCAAAGGTCAGTGGCGGCAGCTACAAGGTCGATGGCGGCCATACGCAAATCGTCTTCGCCTATGACCATATGGGCTTCACCAATAATGTCGGTGTGTTCGCCGAACCGACTGGCACGCTGATGCTCGACAAGGCGAACCCGTCGGCCTCCACCGTCAGCATTGACGTGCCGATCGCCAATCTCAAGACCGGCGTTGCCAAGCTGGACGAACATCTGCTCAAGGCCGACTTCTTCGATGTCGCCAAATTTCCGACCGCCAAATTCGTCTCGACCAGCGTGAAGGCCGAAGGCACCGGCGCTACCATCACCGGCAATCTGACCATCAAGGGCATCACCAAGCCCGTAACGCTGGACGCCGAATTTTACGGCGCGGGCACTAACCCCATGAACAAGCAGGAAAATGTCGGTTTCGTCGCCACCGGCTCGATCAAGCGCAGCGATTTTGGTCTCGGCTATGCCGTGCCCGTCGTCGGCGACGCAGTCGAACTCAAGATCATCGCCGGTTTCCAGAAGTAAAGTCTATCGCTGGGGGGAGGTCATCCCCCCAGCGCCCTATTTCTCAAACCGCTTGAAGAAGCTGTCCTCATTCCACGTCGGTCGCTCCGCCGCGTTCGCCACCTGCAAGGTTACCGCCGTCACATAGGCGTTCAGTTTCGCCGTTTCGGCAGGCATCACCGGCTGGTCCACATCATCGAACGGCGAATGATAGAGGTTCGCACGCCAGGCTTTTTCCGTTTCGGCTTCGGGCGTGCCCGCTTTGAAGCCATATTTGAAGAAGAGCGCGGGGATGCCTTCGCGGATGAAGGCATATTGGTCGGAGCGGATGAAGACGTTGCGATCGGGGAAAGGATCGGGCGTGATCGGCAGGTTCATCGCCGCGCTCACCGCCTGCGCTACGCCACCCAGCGAGCTTTGGTCATAGCCGACCGGCGTCACGCTGGTCAGCGGGAAGATGGGCAGCGCCATGTCGAAATTGAGGTTCGCGACGATGCTCTTCTGCGGCACGGTCGGTCGCCGCGCGAAATAGCGTGATCCAAGCAGGCCCTTCTCTTCGGCCGTGACGATGGCAAACAGGATCGACCGTTTGGGCTTCACCTTGCTGGCCTTGAGCGCCTTCGCGATTTCCAGCAGGCTGGCGACGCCCGACGCATTGTCGAACGCGCCATTATAGATGGCGTCGCCCTTCATCGGCGTACCGATGCCATAGCCGTCGAGATGCGCGGACATGACGACATAATCGTTGCGCAATTTCGTATCGCTGCCCGGCAGGACCGCGACCAGATTGGGCGAGGACAGGTCGCGCCGGGTTGCATCAACCTGCGCCTTGAGCCGGAAGGCAAGCGGGAAGGACGCCACTGGCGCGGAGGCATCAGCGGCGGCAGCGATGGTTGCGAAATCCTGTCCCGACCCGGCAAATAGGGGATCGGACTTGGCGGGATCAAGCTGCGCGCCCAGGAACGGCGTCCGCGTCTCACGCAGCGCCGCATCGCGATAATAAAGCGCCGGCGCACCAGCCAGCGCCACCCGCCGCGTCCAGGGTATCTCGACCTGCTTCGGCGTGACCAGCGTGATCATGCCGACCGCGCCCTGCGCCGCCAGCCATTGCGCCCGCTCCGACCGCGCATGGGATTTGAGCGCGCCCGAAATCGTCGTCGGCCCGCCCGACAGGACGACCACCATCTTGCCCTTGAGGTCCAGCCCGGCAAAATCGTCATGGCCGACTTCCGGCAGATGCAGGCCATAGCCCGCGAACACCATCGGCGCGTCGATGCTTTCGGGAACCGGCCCGCCGCCGCCGGAAAAGATGAGATCGCCCGGCACCGCCAGCGGCGCCTCCCCCTCCGGCCCGACCAGCGCCGCGCTGCTACGGTCGGACTGGATTCGCTGTTCCACGAAATCGACGGGCTGCTTATACCCGTCCACGCCAGCGGGCTTGAGGCCAAGCGCCTTGAACTGGCCGATCACATAGTCGGCGGCGCGATCATAGCCCGGTGTACCGGTCCCCCGCCCCTCCATCGCATCGTCGGCCAATATCTGCACATGCGCCCACCAGGCCGCGCCGTCATCCCCCTGCGCCAGCACCGGCGCGGACAAGGCCAGCGAAAGAAGCGGGAGAGCAGAAAAAAGCGCGCGCATGACGGGATGCTCCTCTATGAACCAGGCGCTATCTTGCCCTAACTGGTGAGACGAACAAGGGGGTGGGAACCGCTAACGAACTGTGTTCCTTACCAATAGACCATGATCTGGGAGATGATTTTGCCACGCCCCCTTTTGCTGATGCCCCTGCTGCTTGGCCTATCCTCGTTGGCCCTGCCCGCTCAGGCCGCGACGCGCGGCTTTACCATCACCAGTTTCGATGCGATCCGCGTGGATGCGCCCGTGACCGTGGTCGTCAAGACCGGCAGCGGCGCGTCCGCGCGCGCGGAGGGCGACCAGGGCGCGCTCGACCGGTTGAAGGTCGATGTGTCGGGGCGGCTGTTGATCGTCACCATGACGCGTCCGCGATCGGGCGAGAAGAGCGGCGGCGCGGCGACCTTGCGGCTGTCCACGGGCATGATCGATCGCATCGTTTTGACGGGTGGCGGTTCGGTGACGGTCGACCGGATGAAGGGATTGCAGGGCCAGATCGTGCTGGGCGGCAATGGCGATGTCGGCGTGGCCGATGTCGCGCTGGACCGGATCGACGTGGCGCTGGCGGGCGGCGGTCGGGCGACGCTTGGCGGTCGGACGGGCGTGGCCAATATCCGGGTAAACGGACCAGGGGCGGTCGCCGCCGAAGGGCTGCGCGCGCGGCAGGCGAGCGTCGCCAATGACGGGCCGGGCAGTATCATCCTGACCGCCGAGGTGACCGCGAAGGTGGTATCGACGGGGTCGGGCGATGTGACCGTCGCCGGCAAACCCGCCTGCACCGTGGACAATCGTGGCACCGGACGAATCCAATGCGGTGACGAAAGCTATTAGGCGCAACATTTGCGGACAGGGCAAATGCTGCGCTGCATCGCGATTTTTCAACCAAAAGACTGGATATTGCGCCGACTTGGCGCAATGGTGCGCGCATGGTTGGCGCAATAAATCCTCACAGTTTCAGCGACTCTCTCGTCATTCTCGGCGCAGCGGGCCTGGTCATTCCCGGCTTCTCGCGCTTTCGCATCAGTCCGGTGATCGGCTTCATCCTGGTCGGGCTGGCGGTGGGGCCGAACGGCCTTGGTGCGCTCGTCGGGCAATATCCCTGGCTCTATCATGTGACGATCTCCAATCAGGAGGCGATCGAGCCTTTTGCCGAGTTGGGCGTCATATTATTGCTCTTCTCGATCGGGCTGGAACTGAGTTTCCGCCGATTATGGACGATGCGAACGCAGGTATTCGGCGTCGGCGCGGCGGAACTGATCCTGAGCGCCGTGCTGATCGCCACTGGTCTTTATCTGCTCGGCCAGCCCACGGCTGGCGCGATAGGCCTCGGCTTGGCCCTCGCCCTCTCATCCACCGCCGTGGTGCTGCCGATGGTGGGCACCCAGAGCGCTGTCGGGCGCGCCGCTTTTTCGATGCTGTTGTTCGAGGATCTGGCGCTGGTCCCGATCATCTTCATGCTCGGTGCGCTGGCGCCGTCCGTTGCCGCCAGCCCGGACGGGGCGTGGGGTGCGATGGGCGACACACTGCTGCGCGGCGGCATCACCATCGCCTTCATGCTGGTGATGGGCCGTTTCCTGCTGCCCCATGTGTTCAGTCAGGCGGCGCGCACCAAAAGCCCCGAAGTGTTCCTGGCAGCCAGCCTATTGGTGGTCATCGTCTCCAGCCTCGCCACCTCGCTCGCGGGCCTCTCGCCGATCGTGGGCGCCTTGCTCGCGGGCCTGCTGATTGCCGAGACGGACTATCATGGCGAGGTCGAGGTGATGACCGCGCCGTTCAAAGGGCTGGCGCTCGGCGTCTTCCTGATCACCGTCGGCATGAGCCTGGACCTGCGCGTCATCCTCGCCAACTGGCAGAGTCTGTTGATGGCGGTCGTTGGCGTCGTGTTCGCCAAGACGCTGGTGACCTCGGCGCTCCTCTATTTCTCCGGCGCGCGCAAGGGCACTGCGTTGGAGGTCGGGGTGCTGATGTCCAGCCCGTCGGAAACCACGTTGATCGTGCTGTCGACCGCGGCGGCGGCGCAACTGATCCTGCCCTCCACCGCCGCCTTCTGGCAGATCGTGACCGCGATCGGCCTGACGATCACGCCGCTGTTGGCGCGGATCGGCCATGATGTCGCGCGGCGGCTGGAAATGGCGCTGGGCGAGGATCGCGTCGATCCGACCGAAGATCATGCCGAAGCAGCCGCCGTGGTCATCGGCTTCGGCCGGGTCGGGCGCATGGTGTGCGATCTGCTCAAGACCCATAAGCAGCGCTTCATCGTCGTGGAATCGGACCCCGACGTTGTCGCCGAAGCGCGACGGGCAGGCTATCCCATATTGTTCGGCGACGTGTCGCGCGTGGAGATGCTCGACAAACTGCGGCTGGGTCATGCCCGTGCGCTGATCCTGACCATGGACGATCCTGTGCTGTCGGTGCGTGTGACCCAGCGGGTGCGCGGCTGGGTGCCGGACCTGCCGATCATCGCACGCGCCCGCGATACCGATCACGCCGCGCAACTCTATCGCGCAGGCGCAAGCGATGCCGTTCCCGAAACGCTGGAAAGCTCGCTGCAACTGGCCGAAACCGCGCTGGTCGATCTGGGCGTCGCGATGGGGCCAGTGATCGCGTCGATCCACCAGACCCGCGAAGATCTGCGGATGGGGATCAAGGAAGCGGCGCAAATGGAAACCGCGCCTAAGCTGCGCCGCCTTCGTCCGGACGAAGAGGCTGCTTAATCGGACGCGACGGGCGGGCTGAACACCGACCAGCCGGTGCGGCGCGCCAATTCCTCCAGCGCCGCCGTGCCGATCTGGCTGTTGCCGCTGGCGTTCAGGCCCGGTGACCAGACGGCGATCGAGGCGCGGCCGGGCACGATTGCCATGATGCCACCGCCCACGCCTGACTTGCCGGGAATGCCGACGCGAAAGGCGAAGTCGCC
The DNA here is from genome assembly GCF_000743655.1 of Sphingobium sp. ba1. NCBI lineage: Bacteria > Pseudomonadati > Pseudomonadota > Alphaproteobacteria > Sphingomonadales > Sphingobiaceae > Sphingobium > Sphingobium sp. ba1. The sequence continues at coordinate 2,258,599 of NZ_JPPQ01000069.1, read as the reverse complement.
CGACGCGTCATAATGGCCGCAGGTCAGCATCAGCGCATTGATCCGCCGCGCCCGGCGGGGTGGCACCACCCTGCCACCGCCCGGATGCTGCCCATCCAGCATGAGGAAGCGCCCCGCCAGAGCAAGTTGGCGACAGGTCATCTCGATCGCGCATTGATGAAAATAGCTGCCCAGCACCAGATCGACCGGATGGCGGACATTATCGAAGGCGCGCATATAATTGGCGAGCGCCGCGTTGCGGAACCCCGTCGCGGTTTCGGACGCAGCCACGGCTTCGTTGATCGCGATACTGTCGTCGCCGCTCACATAATGCAGAAAGCGCAGCATTTCGCCGATCGCCACGCGCGGCTCATGCCCGCCGAGATTGATGTCGGTCACTACGATCGCCCCCGCATTGATGAAGGGATTGCGTGGAATCCCCTGCTCATGTTCCAACTGGGTGATCGAATTGAAGGCATTGCCCGACGGCTCGCGCCCGACCCGTTGCCATAGCTGATCGCCGACCTTGCCGAGCGCCAGGGTCAGCGCGAAGACCTTGGAAATCGACTGGATGGAAAAGCCCGTGTCGGCATCTCCACCGCAAATCATCCGTCCGTCGGCGGTGGCGATCGCGATACCGAATTGCGCGGGATCGACCTTGGCCAGTTCGGGGATGTAGGATGCGACGGCACCACGCTCATCCGCCTGTGCCATCATCGCGATGATATCGCCGACAATGGCGTCGAGGTCAGGGGTCATGGGCGCTGCTACATATCCGCAATAACTATGACCTTAATCATAGGCGCTATTCCCGCCGGTTGGACAGATTATTCTGTCCCGCCCGATGATCCCCGACCTGACAGGCCGCTATTACTTCAAACCACCGCCCATGGCGCGGTAGAGTTCCACCATGTTGGAGGCGCGCGTCAGCCGCGTAGTGAGCAGGCTCTGTTCGGCATTGGACAAGGCCCGCTGCGAATCCAGCGTCGTCAGGAAGCCATCGACCCCCGCCCGGAACCGAGCCTCCGACAGCGTATAGGCGACCCGCGCCGCATCACGCTGCGACGTCTGCGCCTCAAGCTGCTCCCCCATCGTGCCACGCCGGGCCAGCGCATCCGCGACTTCGCGGAAGCCCGTCTGGACGCTCTTCTCATAGGTCGCCAGCATCGCGTCATAGGTCGCCTTGGCATAGGCGAGATTGCCCTTATTCTTCCCGAAGTCGAAGATCGGCAAAGAGGCGGTCGGCGCTACCGACCAGAAGCTGCTACCCGACCCGAACAGATTGGACAGGCCAAGGCTGAGCGAACCAAATGCCGCCGTCAGCGATATATTGGGAAAGAAGGCCGCCCGCGCCGCGCCAATATTGGCGTTGGCGCTCAGCAATTGATGCTCTGCTGACGCAATGTCCGGGCGACGCAGCAGCACGTCGGACGCGATATTGGCCGGCAGATTTTCGATCGTCGCGCTCGCCGTCGGGAACCCTTCGGGCAGGTCGGTCGCAGGCACTGTCGTTCCGGCCAGCAGATTGAGCGCATTCTGGTCCTGCGCGACCAAGGTCGTCGTTTCGGCAATGGTCGACCGCGCCGCATCATAGCTGGTCTGCGCCTGACGCACTTCCAGTTCGGATGCGATGCCCTTGGCGAAGCGCGCCCGGTTGAGTTCCAGCGTCTTGCCGAATGCCTGTTCCAGGTCGCGGGCGATGCGCAACCGTTCCTGATCCGCCGCCATGGTAAGCCAGGCAGTCGCCGTCTCCGCGATTAGCGCGGTCTGCGCCGCATTGCGCGTTTCGACGCTGGCGAAATATTGCTCCTGCGCCGCTTTGCTCAGATTCCGTACCCGACCGAACAGATCGACTTCCCAGGCGGAAATCCCGACCTGTGCTTGATACAAATCCGTGCGGCCCGATCCCGCCAGCGAAAAGGGCGAGTCCTGATAGGTTGCGGTGCCGCCCGCCGAAACGCCGGGCAACAGGTCTGCGCGCTGCACCCGATATTGCGCCCGCGCCTGTTCGACATTGGCGAGGGCAATGCGCAGGTCACGGTTGTTGGCCAGCGCGGTCTCGATCACCCGCGCCAGCCGCGCATCGGTGAAGAAATCGCGCCACGCCGTATCGGCCGGAATGATCGCCGCGCCGTTGTCGGCACCGTAGGCTGGTCCCTGCGGCGAAGCAGTCGGGACCGCCAGTTGCGGCCGCACATATTTTGGGGCCATGTCGCACGCGGCGAGCGCCAGCGACAGGGTGATGGCGCCCAGCGCCTTTATATTATGCATGATCATGCCTCCTGCGGCGCGGCGGGCGTTGCCCGGTCGTCGGCCGCTTCATGAGTCTTATGTTCGCGGAACAGCCGCTTTACGACGGTGAAGAAGACGGGGACGAAGAAGATCGCCAGCACCGTCGCCGACAACATGCCGCCGACCACGGCCCAACCGATCGCATTTTGACCGCCTGCACCCGCGCCGTTGGACAAGGCCAAGGGCAGCACGCCGAAGATGAAGGCGAAGCTGGTCATCAGAATCGGCCGCAGGCGCAGCTTGCCCGCTTCCAGCGCCGCCGCCGCAGGCGACAGCCCTTCGCGCATCTTCTCTTCGGCGAACTCCACGATCAGGATCGCATTCTTGGCCGACACGCCGATGGTGGTGATCAAACCGACCTGCAGATAGATGTCGTTGTTGAGGCCCGCCAGCGTCGCGGCGATGACCGCACCCAGCACGCCCAACGGCACAACCAGCATGACCGCGATCGGCACCGACCAGCTTTCATAGAGCGCCGCGAGGCACAGGAAGACGATCAGCAGCGACAGCGCATAGACATAGCCTGCCTGCCCGCCCGACGTCCGTTCTTCATAGGAAATGCCGTTCCAGCTATAGCCGATGCCCGGCGGCAATTTGGCGATATGTTCTTCCATCGCCTGCATCGCCGTGCCGCTTGCGACGCCAGGTGCAGGCGCACCCATGATGTTCATCGACGGCACGCCGTTGAAGCGTTCCAGACGCGCCGGACCCTGGGTCCATTCGGTCGTCACGAACGAAGACAAGGGGGCCATGACGCCACTGCTGCCCCGCACATGCAACGCACCGATGGCATCGGGCGATGTCCGAAACGGCGCATCGGCCTGCACGAACACACGCTTCACCCGGTCACGATCGATGAAATCATTGACGTAGCTGCTGCCCATATTGGTGCTGATCGTGTCGTTGACGTCCGCCTGGGCAATGCCCAACGCGCCCGCCGCGGCCTGATCGACATTGAGTTTGAGCTGCGGCGTATCCTCCAACCCGTTCGGACGCACCTGCGCCAGCCGCTTGTCGGCCATCGCCATACCCAATAGCTGGTTGCGCGCCTCCAACAGCTTTTCATGACCGACATTGGCATTGTCGAGCAATTGCAGGTCGAAGCCGGAGGCATTGCCCAATTCCTGCACAGCAGGCGGCACGAAAGCGATGACCATGCCCGACGAAATTTTGCTGAACGCCATGTTCGCGCGCTGGGCAACCGCCATGACGCTATTGTCCGAACCCTTGCGTTCCGACCAGTCCTTCATCCGGGCAAAGACGATGCCGACATTCTGGCCCTGGCCAACGAAGCCGAAGCCCGAAATGGTGAAGACCGCCGCGACATTATCCTTTTCCGACTGGAGGAAATGGTCGCGCACTCTGGCCAGCGTGCGTTCGGTCTCTTCCAGCGAAGAACCGGCAGGCAAGGAGACCTGGCTGATCAACGATCCCTGATCCTCCTCCGGCAGGAAGCCGCTCGGCAAGCGCAGGAATATGAAGACCATCCCGACGACGATCGCGGCATAGACCAGCATGCTGCGGCCCCAACGATGCTCGATCTTTTCGACGTTGCGGCCATAGCCCTTCACGCCCTTGTCGAAGGTCCGGTTGAACCAACCGAAAAAGCCCTTCTTGTCGGCATGGCCATGCTTCGCAGGCTTCAGGATCGTGGCGCACAAGGCTGGCGTCAGGATCAACGCGACCAGCACCGACAGGATCATTGAAGAGACGATGGTGATCGAAAATTGACGGAAAATGACGCCGGTCGATCCAGCGAAGAAGGCCATCGGCAGGAACACCGCCGACAGGACCAGACCGATGCCGATCAGCGCGCCGCTGATCTCGTCCATCGACTTCTTGGCCGCCTCCTTGGGGCTGAGCCCCTCGTCCTGGATAAGGCGCTCGACATTCTCGACCACCACGATCGCGTCATCGACCAGCAGGCCGATCGCCAGCACCATGCCGAACAGGGTCAGCGTGTTGATGGTGAAACCGGCCGCGCTCAGGATGGCGAGCGACCCCAACAGCACCACCGGCACGGCGATGGTCGGGATCAGCGTGGCGCGCCAATTCTGGAGGAAGAGGAACATCACGACGAAGACGAGCAACACTGCCTCGATCAGCGTATGGATGACCTGCTCGACCGAGAGGGCGACGAAGGTCGAGTTATCGACCGGGAAATCATATTTGACCCAGGACGGGAAGTTCTTGGACTGCGCCCTGATCTGTTCCTTGACGCCTTCCACCGTGTCCAGCGCGTTCGCACCGGGGGCCAGCTTGATACCGAAGCCGGCGGCCGGATGGCCATTGAACTTCGCACCGAAGCTGTAATTTTCCGACCCCAATTCCACGCGCGCCACATCCGACAGACGCACGACCGCGCCGTCGCTATTGCTGCGCAGACGGATCGCGCGGAATTGTTCGGGCGTCCGCAGGCGTGACTGGGCGGTGATGGTGGCGTTGAGCGCTTGGCCCTTCGGCGACGGCGTGCCGCCGATCTGGCCAGCGGAAACCTGGGCATTCTGGGCCTGGATCGCGGCTTTCACATCGCCGGTCGTCACGCCCAGATTGGCCATCTTATAGGGGTCGAGCCACACCCGCATGGCATATTGCGCGCCCAGCAACTGGGTATCGCCGACGCCTTCCACACGGCTGATGGGATCTTGCAGGGTCGATGCGACGAAATCGCCCGCATCCTGCTGATCATGAATGCCATCATCGGCATAGACCGCCATGACGAGCAGGAAGCTGGACGTCGATTTGGTGACGCGCAGCCCTTGTTGCTGCACTTCCTGCGGCAATAGCGGCGTCGCCTGCGACAGCTTGTTCTGGACCTGCACCTGCGCAATGTCCGCGTCCGTCCCTTGCTCGAAGGTCAGGGCAATGGACAGGTTGCCCGCGCCGTCACTGGTAGAGGAAAAATAGCGTAGATTGTCGATGCCCTTGAGCTGTTGCTCGATGATCTGCGTCGTCGTGCTTTCCAGCGTCTGCGCGTTCGCGCCGGGATAGCTGGTGGAAATGCCGACCGAAGGCGGGGCAATTTCGGGGAATTGCGCTACGGGTAGCGTGCGAAGCGCAAGCAGGCCCGCCAGCATCATGACGATGGCTAAGACCCATGCGAAGATGGGCCTGTCGATGAAATAGCGTGCCATGGCTTAGTTCGCCCCGCCCTGCTTCGATCCCTGCGGCGCACCCGGCGCCGCCGTCACCTGCTGCGGTGCGCCGGGCGTGACGACCGTGCCGGGGCGCAGGTTGAGCAGCCCTTCCACGATCAGCTTGTCGCCGGGCTTCAACCCGCTGGTGACGATCCACTTGTCGCCCACCGCGCGGGCTACCTGAACCTGGCGCATCTCGGCCTTATTGTCTTTCCCCAGCACCATCGCCGTGGCCCGACCACGCGCATCGCGGGTGATGCCCTGCTGCGGTGCCAATATCGCCTCGCTCTGCTGCCCTTCGACCAGCTTGGCGCGGACATACATGCCCGGCAGCAACATGCCGTCGGGATTGGGGAAGGTCGCGCGCAGCGTCACGGCGCCCGATGTCGGATCAACCGACACTTCGGAAAATTGCAGCCGTCCCTCGATCGGATAGGTGCTGCCATTGGGCAGCAGCAACTGGATGCGCGCGCCGTCCGCTTCGCTGACGCCGCCCCGCTTCATGGCTTGTTTAAGGTCGATGATCTCGGCGGCGGACTGCGTCATGTCGACATAGACCGAATCGGTACGCTGGATCGTTGCCAGCGGATCGGCCTGGCCGGTCTGAACCAGCGCGCCGGGCGTGAACAGAGACCGACCGATCCGGCCCGAAATCGGCGCCTTGATGCGGGTGAAGCCTTGGTTGACCTGGGCGGCCTCTACCGCGCCACGCTGCGCTGCAACATCGGCACGCGCCTGCTGCGCTGCCGCATCGGCATTGTCATATTCCTGGCGGCTCACGGCGTTCACGCCGACAAGATCCTTATAGCGCTGCGCCTGCAGCGCTGTCGATCGGATGGCGGCGTTGGCGCGGGCCAGCGAGCCCTGCGCTTGTGCCAGCGCCGCGCGGTAGGGCGCGTCCTCGATTTCATACAGCAGCTGCCCCGCGCGCACCATGGCGCCTTCGGTAAACAGGCGGCGGCGAATGACGCCACTGATCTGCGGACGTACCTCCGCTATTTCCAAAGCCACGATGCGGCCCGGCAACTCATTCACCAACGGCACCGACTCGGTTTTCAGCGTGACGACGCCGACGGCCGGTGGCGGGGGTGCTGGCGGCGGACTTTCCCCGCACGCGCTCAGCGCCAATGCCGACGCACACGCCAGCAACCCGATGAATGTCCCCTTGTGCATCGCCTAAATTCCGTTCCGATGTAGATATCCATTCGGAATGAACGTTCATTCCGCTTGCCCCGCAATTAGGTTCGTGCCACAGGATATTCAAGAGACAAAATCGCAGGGGAGCAGAAATTGGTTGCGGTGCAGCATGGCAAGAGCGTGGTGAACATAGAGAAATCCGGCAAGGCCCGCATTCTGGCGGCGGCCCGTGACCTGTTCGACAGCCATGGGTTCCACCAGACCTCCATGGCAGAACTGGCGGCCGCTGCCCAAGTGTCGGTCGGCCAGATCTATCGGCTCTTCAAGGGCAAGGAAGACATTATCGAAGCCCTTGTCCATGCCGACGCCGACGAATGGTGCGACGATATGGCCATCCTGCGCGAACGGCTACATGCCGGTTTGTTGTCGATCGAACAGACGTTCGAACAATTGCTGCTGCACACGATCGACGAAAAGAACGAAGCGCTGTCCTTCGACATATTGGCCGAGAGTTTCCGCAACCCCGCCGTCGGCGATACGATTGCGAATATGTGCATGCGGTTTCGGACTTATATCCGCGATTTCGCCTGCGCGGCCAATCCTGACCTTTCGGGTGAAGCGCTGGAGGGCGCGGAAGAAGTGGTACTGGCCTGCATGTTCGGATTGGGCCATCGCAGCCTGTCGCGACCGCAACTGAGCGCCGCCGCCACCGCCACCCTGTCGGCACGGATGATCATCGCGGCGCTCCGCGCGATCAACTGATCCATCACCGCACCTTGCGGTAGACCTCTACCGTTTCGCGTGCACAACGATCCCAGCTATAGCGGGCCGCGACACGCAATCCGTCCGCGCGCGCCTGCGCCCTCCAGCCGTCATCGACCAGGGCCTGTTCCAGCCGCCGGGCGAAATCATCGACATCCTCCGGCGCGACCAGCATCGCCGCGCCGCCGGTGACTTCCGGCAGGCAGGACGCATTGGCGACAACCACCGGCACCCCGCTCGCCATGGCCTCGACCGGCGGCAGGCCAAAGCCTTCATAGACTGAAGGATAAACGAACAGGGCCGCCCCCGCATAAAGCAACGGCAGATCAGCGTCGGGCACGAAGCCCAGATAGCGCACCCATCCTTCGCGCCCGCCCTTTTCCATCCGCGCCTGCACCGCATCGCTCAGCCAGCCAGCCCCGCCGGTCACCATCAACGGCCAGCGGTTCCGCACGGCAGGCGGCAATTTCTCCCAGGCGCACAGCAATTCCGCGATCCGCTTGCGCGGCTCGACCGTGGAAACGCACAGGGCATAGCCCTGCGGCTGCAGGTCATAGCGCGCCAGCGTGGGCGCGATCGCATCGTTCGTGCGTGGGTGAAAGTCGGGACTGGCCGCCAGCGGCACCGCCGTCACAAGTGCCGGATCGATCGAGAGAAAGTCCGCCACTTCCGCCCGCGTCGTCTCGCAATCCGTGATGATATGCCCCGCCCGTTCGACCGAAAGCCGAAAATAGCGCTCAAACTGTCGCAATCGCTCGGCCGGGTGGGTTTCGGGATAGCGGAAGATGGACAGGTCATGGACGGTGATCACGCCCCCCTCCCCGCCCGGTGGCAGAAAATAATTCGGGCCGTGGAAAAGGTGCGTTCGCATGACCGTGGCGTCGCGCAAATTCTGCGCCCATTTGCTATGCTTGCGTAGCCAGCGTTGCACCTTGTTGCGACGCTGGCCGACCTGAATATCCAAAAGCAGGGCAGCGGGATCAGCGATCCATTCGCCATTGCGATAGAATCGGACGCTATCCACCCCGTCCAGAGGCGGAAGGCGCTGCGCCAATTCCCAGCTATAGCGCCCGATACCCGACAGCCGGGGTTCGAGCGCTTCGACCGAAAGAATGATCCGAAGGCTCACGTCATACTGTCCCAAGCCGTATATACCAGCGCGCGGCTATCGACGGACTGGGCAAAACCGCAAGGAAAATCAGCGGCAGCCCCTTTATTTCGCCGCCACGCCTTCGGGCAGGACGACCGCTGACCAGCTTTTGCCCGGCACCAGATACTTAGCCGCCAATACCTGCAACTGCGGCGCGGTCACGGTCAGCATGTCCTGGCCCATCCGCTGCATCGCTTCGACATAGCGCGGATCATGAGTCGCGCCCTCCATCTGGTTCATCCAGAAAGCATTGCCGGTGCTGGCGCGCGTCAGCAATTGCCGCATAGGCGCGACAGCGCGTTGCAACTCATCCTCGCTGACCGGATTTTTCACCAGATCGGCGGCGGTGCTCTTGACGACATCGTAGAAATAGGCGACGCGATCGGGCCGGACCTGACTGGTAACCAATATATAGCCGCCCGCATCATAGGAGAAAGGCCAGTTATTCTGGACGCTCGGCGAATAGGCAGCCCCCTCGGCCGACCGCAGCCGGTCGAACAGGCGATCGTTGAATATCTGGGTCAATATCTCCAACTGACGCGCTTCCTTTTGCAGCGTGAAGCCGCCTGCCGTCGGCCAGGCCAACACGGCCGCCGCCTGCTCCTTGTCGCCCTTG
>NZ_JPPQ01000069.1:2238944-2249516 GCF_000743655.1 Sphingobium sp. ba1 | reverse complement strand
AGCGAACTGGGATAGGCGGCGCGACCGCCGGGGACGTAGAGCCCCGCCGCGTCGACCGCGCTCCAGCGCGCGCCAAGGCGCACGCCCGCGCTGTCCACGCTGTCGCTGTCCACTGGACGCTGCTTTTCATGATAGGTGGTGATGCGCGCGGCCGCGAGTTCGAGCGCATCGCGCAGGGTGGTGGAAATGCCTTCGAGCGCGGCGCGGCATTCGGCGGGCGTAACTGCCCAGCCGCTGACGTTCAGGTCGTGCCGGTCGAAGCGCTGGGTATAGTCCGCCAGCGCCGCGTCGCCGCCCGCGCGCACGGCCTTGAGGATCGCAGTGACATCGCGCGAGACATCTTCATCAGCCTCGCGGCGCGCATCGACCAAGGTTGTGAAGGCGGCGGCGAAGTCGGGCGAGGTGGTGGCGAGGCGTTGGGTCATGATAAGTAAAATCCTCCCCGGCACGGGGAGGGGGACCGCTTGCGAAGCAAGTGGTGGAGGGGGATTGCCCCTCGCCCATGCATCGGCGCTTTGGTACGGTCGCCCGCCCCCTCCGTCAGGGCTTCGCCCTGCCACCTCCCCGTGCCGGGGAGGATTATATTTTGTTCAAGCCGCATCCCGCACCCCCACAGCCCGGCGAAACGCCTCGACCATCGGCGCCAATTCAGCCGAGCGCATCTTGAAGGCAGCGCGGTTGACGATCAGGCGGGCGGAGATCGGCATGATGATGTCGGTTTCGACAAGGCCATTGGCCTTGAGCGTTGCGCCCGACGAAACCAGATCGACGATCCGCCGCGACAGGCCGAGCGAAGGCGCCAATTCCATCGCGCCGTTGAGCTTCACGCATTCCGCCTGCAGCCCGCGCGCTTCATAATATTTGCGCGTGAGGTGCGGATATTTGGTCGCGACGCGGACATGGCTGATAGCGGCTTCATCTTCATCGGCGGCGTCGGCGGGCTGGGCGACCGACAGGCGGCAATGGCCGATGTCGAGGTCTACCGGCGCATAGAGTTCGGAATAGTCGAACTCCTCCACCACGTCCGATCCGACGATGCCGATCTGCGCCGCGCCATGGGCGACGAAAGTGGCGACGTCGAACGCGCGCACGCGGATGATCGACACGTCGGGGCGGTTGGTGGCGAAGCGCAGTGCCCGGCTTTTCTTGTCATGAAACTCCGCCTCCGGCTCGATACCGGCTTTGGCGAGCAAGGGCAGCGCTTCATCGAGGATGCGGCCCTTGGGAATGGCGAAGGTGAGGGTGCGAGTCATGACGCGCGGGCCTTAGCCGGGCGCGGGGGGCAGGGCAAGGATTTGGGGGGGCATACTCCTTCTCCCTTGAGGGAGAAGGATATGGAGCCTTACCGAACGGAGTGAGGTTAGGCGGAGTTGGATGAGGGTGGCGGTGCGCTATCGTTAGGTCGGCACACCCTCACCCAGCTACGACTAGGGCAGCAAGCTGCCAAGTCTACGCATCCCTCTCCGTCAAGGGAGAGGGTTATAGAGCCTCCGCCATCGCGCTCTGCGTGCTGGCAATCCAGCCGCCGCCCAGCACATGGTCGCCATCATAGAGCACCGCCGCCTGTCCCGGCGCGACGCCATATTCCGGGGCGTCGAACAGCAATTGCCCGTCCACCAGCCGCGCGGGCACGGGTTTCGCCATCGATCGCACCTTGGCCGTCAACGGCCCGGCAAAATCACGACCCAGCCAGTTGATGTCGCTCAATGTCGCGCCCGATACCGCCAGGGCCGCCTTTGGCCCCACGATCACGCGCTTGGCCGGCGCATCCAGGCGGATGACGTAGAGCGGGTCGGGCTGGCCGCCGATTTCCAGTCCCTTACGCTGGCCCACGGTGTAATGGATCATGCCTTTGTGACGGCCAAGCGTGCGACCGTCGATATGGACGATATCGCCGCCCTCATCCGCGTCGGGGCGCAGCTTGCGCACGATTTTCGCATAATCGCCGTCGGGGACGAAGCAGATGTCCTGGCTGTCGGGCTTCAACGCTACCGCCAGCCTCAGTTCGGCGGCGATTTCACGGACCATCGGCTTGGGCAGGCCGCCCAAGGGAAAGCGCAGATAATCGAGCTGTGCCTGCGTCGTGGCGAACAGGAAATAGCTCTGGTCGCGCGCGGGGTCGGCGGCACGGTGCAGTTCCGCGCCCTGTGGCCCCTCGACCCGGCGAACATAATGGCCGGTGGCGAGGCAATCGGCGCCCAGGTCGCGCGCGATCTGAAACAGATCGGTGAACTTCACCCCCATATTGCACTTCACGCAGGGGATGGGGGTGCGCCCAGCCATATATTCGTCGGCAAAGTCGGCGATCACCGAATCGCGGAAGCGGCTTTCATAGTCGAACACATAATGTGCGATGCCGATGCGGTCGGCGACGGCGCGCGCGTCGCGTATGTCTTGGCCCGCGCAGCAGCTTCCGGTGCGGCCCACCGCTGCGCCATGATCATAAAGCTGGAGCGTCACGCCGATGACTTCCGCGCCGGTCTTCGCGGCCAGCGCGGCGACGACGCTACTGTCCACGCCGCCAGACATGGCAACGACGATCCGCCGCGCGTCGAGCGGCTGGGCTAACTGAAATTCTGGCTGCATGGCTGCGCCTATACCCTCGGCGCGCGCGTGGTGCCAGTGGCGAGTGATGCGATAGCCTGCCGCGCTATGCGACGAAGCGATTGTCCGAGTTTACGGACCCTTATCCATTGCCACCTAGAAAGAGGGCATGGACCTTAGTTTCCTTCGGGCAAGCGGGCTTAAACCCGTCCATGCCAGAGCCCTGGACCGACCGCGCATGCCGGTCTGGCCGTTCCTGCGAGCCGCTTGCGCGGCGGCACAGGCGGCCAGCCCGACGGCGCAGGCGGTTGCGGGCGTCCTGCGGGGGCAGGGCGAAGAGGAAGACTGGGTCCAGGAACTGGCGGCAGTGTTTGCGCCACGTTCCGGCGGCATGATCGAGGCCGTTCGTCTCGCGGGAAGTTTCAATCCGCTCGTCGCGAGCCGTCTAGCCGGGGGGCAAGTAAGATGAAGATGGCGTTTACCGTGGCGCTTTAGTCGATGTTCAGGGCTGAAGCGCAAACAGGGTTCCGTCGTTGGATTTTGCAACACCAAATGCCGCAAGTTGAGGGTTAAGAATGATCGAGAACCAGAAAATCAGGCCTGCCCAGGTCGTCGGGCCGCTCGGAGAACCCCTGACGCTGGATAGTCTGCCGCCTGCGGATACGACCCGTTGGGTGGTGCGGCGCAAGGCCGAGGTGGTCGCGGCCGTCAATGGCGGCCTGCTGACCGTCGACGAGGCATGCGCGCGTTATAATCTGACGCTGGAGGAGTTTGCCGGCTGGCAGCGCGCCGTCGATCGGTCGGGCATGCACGGGCTGCGCGTCACGCGCATCCAATATTATAAGTCTCTCTATGAGCGGCAGCAGAAATATTGAATTCGCGCCAGTCGGCGTGACGGGATTGGCAGGGGCCGTCGGAGCATCGCTCCGGCGGCCCTTTTTGCATTCCGTTGCGGGCGCGTCCTAACGGTGCAAAGCCGCGATGGTTGCAGGGGCGGAATCATTTTTGTGCGATGGAACGAGAAGCCTTGTGCCCCGTTGAACAGCTACCAACCCGCAGGGGGCGTGGTTCAAGGAGATTATCATGGGCATCATTCTGTGGCTTATCATCGGTGGCGTCGTTGGCTGGCTGGCCAGCATGGTCATGCGCACTGACGCACAGCAGGGCATCCTGCTGAACATCGTCGTCGGCATCGTCGGCGCTTTCATCGGCGGTCTGATTTTCAGCGGCGGTTCGATCAACGACGGCGTTACGCTCTACAGCTTCCTCGTGTCGCTGGTCGGTGCGATCATTCTGCTGGCGATCATCAATCTGGTCCGTCGCGGTTCGGTGCGCTAACGCGCCCAACCCGACCTTCCGGTCAAAAGGGCTGCGCTTCATCCGAAGCGCGGCCCTTTTTTATGACTGCGGGTGCTGCGGCTATCGCTTGGCCGCCAAGAAACGATACACGATCAATATGGCGATCGCGCCCAGCACGGCGGCGATGAACCCGGCGCTTTGCCCCGGCGCATAAAGGCCCGCCAGCCTGCCCATGAATCCGGCCAGCAGCGCCCCGGCGATCCCCAGCAACATCGTCACGATGCAGCCACCAGGATCGCGCCCCGGCATGATCAGCTTCGCAAGTGCCCCGGCCAACAGGCCGATGACGATCCATCCCAACAAGTCCATGGCGCGCTCCTCTCCCGTGCCCCGCGTGGATATAGCGCCACAGTCCGGTTCGCTTGGCAATATACTAAGCAGGCGTAACGAACCGGCATCCGCTATCCACCGTCCCGTGCCGATACATTATCGCTTTGCCCTTGCGCCCGACCCCGTGATATTGGGGGTTGAGGCAGGTGCTATATTCATATAACACAGTCGCTGGATGGCGAAGGCCGGAAAGATGGAATCGGCATGAATTACGAAACCCAGGTCTTGCGCGACTCGACGGTTGTCCTTGGCGACGACGACTCACGCAACGGACGCAAGAAGCTGTTGATCGTGGGCGGCGTGGTCGCGCTGATACTGATTGCGGTGGCGATATGGATGTCCATGCGCGGCGGCGATGCAGCTGCGCCCGCGCCAAGCGCGCAGGTGCCGGTGGTAACGGTAACAAGCCCCGGCCAATCGACCGTAGCCCGCACCGTCACGGCGACGGGATCGCTCGCGGCGCGCGTCGAAATGCCGGTAGGCGTCATCGGCGAAGGCGGCATGGTCAGCCGCGTGCTGGTACAGCCGGGCGATTGGGTGCGCGCGGGTCAGCCGCTCGCCATTATCGAACGCTCGGTACAGGTCGAACAGGTCCGCTCGCTCGCGGCCCAGGTCGAAGTGGCGCGCGCCGATGCGAAACTGGCGCAGGCGCAGCTCGATCGCGCCAAGGCGCTGGTCGGGCGCGGGTTCATCAGCGCGGCCGACATTGATCAACGTACGGCGACACGGGATGCGGCGCAAGCGCGCGTCAATGTCGCGATTGCGCAATTGGCCGAACAGCGCGCCCGGACGGGGCGCCTTGACATTCGCGCGCCCGCCAAGGGCCTGATCTTGACCCGTGCGGTCGAACCGGGCCAGATCGTAGGCTCAGGCAGCGGCGTCCTGTTCCGCATGGCCAAGGATGGCGAGATGGAATTGCAGGCGCAGGTGGCCGAGGGCGACCTTGCAACGCTGCGCCCCGGCAACAGCGCCGTGGTGACGCCGATCGGCGGAAAGGACCAGTTCGCCGGACGCGTGTGGCAGGTATCCCCAGTGGTCGATCCGACCGCGCGGCAGGGTATCGCCCGCGTCGCCATTCCTTATAATGCCGCGATCCGGCCCGGCGGTTTTGCCGCTGTGACGATCACCAGCGGATCCGGGACCGCGCCGTTGCTGCCGGAATCGGCGGTACAGAGCGATCCCAAGGGCAATTATGTCTATGTCGTCAACGGCAAGAATATGGTCGAACGGCGCGACGTGACCGTCGGCCAGGTATCCGATGCGGGCGTTGCGGTAACCACAGGCATCACGGGCACGGAAAAGATCGTGACATCGGCCGGGGCCTTCCTGACACCGGGGCAGAAGGTCAAGCCGGAAGCGATCAAGGGCAGTTAGGGCTGGCGCGGCCGACCACGGCCCGCGCTGGATGGATTTGGAAGGGACGGCTATCCGTCCGGCGAGGGAAAGCCCGTCATGAGTTTTCGCAATATATCCGCTTGGGCGATCCGCAACCCGGTGACGCCGTTGGTGATGTTCGCCGCCCTGTTGCTGGCGGGGATCGTCAGTTTCACGCGGATGGACGTCAACAATAATCCCGACATCAGCTTCCCGGCGGTCAGTGTTGTCGTCAGCCAGCCCGGCGCTGCCCCGACCGAGCTGGAAACGCAGGTCACGCAACGGATCGAGGCGGCGGTGCGCGGCATCAGCGGCGTGGACGAAATCACCTCCTTCGCCTCCGAAGGCCAGTCGCTGACCAATGTCCAGTTCCAGATCGGCACGCCCGTCGATCGCGCCGTCAACGACGTGAAGAATGCGGTTGACCAGATCCGCAGCGATCTGCCCGACGGCATTTTGGAGCCGCAGGTCACCCGTGTCGATATCGACGGCGGACCGATCGCCTATTTCAGCGCCGAAGCGACCGACATGACGCTGGAGGAATTGTCCTGGTATGTCGATAATACGGTCGCCAAGCGGCTGCTGTCGGTCAGCGGCATGGCGGCGGTGAATCGCGGCGGCGGCGTCAGCCGCGAAATCCGCGTCATCCTGGACCCCGCCAAATTGCAGGCATTCGGCATCACGGCTGCACAGGTCAATCAGCAACTTAATCAGGTCAATCTGAATGCTGCGGGCGGCCGCACCGAAATCGCCGGGGCCGAACAGTCGATCCGCGTGCTGGGCAACGCGCGCAATGCGCGCGATCTGGGCGCGACGCAGATCGCCATCACCGGCGGCCGCACCGTCAAACTGGCCGACATTGCCGACGTGCGTGACATGTATGCCGAACAGCGCAGCCTCGCGCTGATGAACGGGCGGCAGGTCACCAGTTTCAGCCTGGAAAAGGCCAAGGGTTCGTCGGACGTCACCGTCTATGACGACGCGATGGTTCAGCTGGACAAGCTGCGCAAGGAGAACCCCAAAGTCACCTACAAGCAGCTCTATACCAGCGTCGATTACACCAAGGACCAATATCATTCGGCCATGGCCGCGATGATCGAGGGCGCGGTGCTGGCGGTCGTCATCGTCTTCCTGTTCCTGCGCGATTGGCGGGCGACGATGATATCCGCTTTGGCGATCCCGCTCTCGGCGATCCCGACCTTCTGGTTCATGGACATGATGGGCTTCACGCTCAACGGCATCTCGCTGCTGGCGCTCAGCCTGGTCGCGGGCGTGCTGGTCGATGACGCGATCGTGGAGATCGAGAATATCGTGCGCCACATGCGCATGGGCAAAAGCGCCTATCAGGCGTCGATCGACGCGGCCGACGAGATCGGCCTTGCCGTGCTGGCGACCACCATGGCGATCGTCGCGGTGTTTCTGCCGGTCGCCTTGATGCCGGGCATTTCGGGACAGTTCTTCATCCAGTTCGGCATGACCGTCGTGGTCGCGGTGCTGATGAGTCTGGCTGTCGCGCGCCTTATCACGCCGATGATTGCGGCCTATTTCCTCAAAGCCCATGGCGAGGCAAGCCATGGCGAAGGCTGGCTGATGGACCGCTATATGAGCGTGCTGCGCTGGTCGCTCGACGAGCGGCGGGCCATCGCGCACCGCGCGCGCGGTGGCTGGCGGCGGTTCACGGCGATTTTCCTGGATCATCGGATGTGGACCGTCGGCTTTGGCGCGCTGGCCTTCATCGCGACCATCATCGCCTTCGCGACGCTGCCGATGACGTTCCAGCCCACGACCAACACCGATTTCAGCCAGGTGAAGATCGAAACCGTGCCGGGCAGCACCCTGGCGCAGACGACGGCGATTACCCGCAAGGTCGCCGATATGCTGGCGGCCGATACGAAGGTGGTCGATGCCGCCTTTGCCGATATCGAAACCACCAATGCTGACATCTTCCTGACGCTGAAAAAGGATCGGCCGATGACGTCGGTCGAATGGGAGCGCAAGATTGCGCCCAAGTTCCAAACGATCGCCGACGCACGGGTGAATTTCCAGTCGCAGTCGGGCGGCGGCTTTGGCCGCGACATCATCATGATGTTCGGGTCCGACGATCCCGTGAAACTGGAGCAGGTCGCAAACCAGTTGGTCGCGGAAATGGCCCGCATCCCCGAATTGCGCGCGCCGCGCGTCCAGGGCGACATGCAGCGGCCTGAGATCATCATCAAGCCCCGGCTCGACCTGGCGGCCAGCCTGGGCGTGACGACGGCTGCACTCAGCCAGTCGATCCGTATCGCGACGATCGGCGACATCGACCAGAATAGCGCGAAATTCTCGCTGGCCGATCGCCAGATTCCGATCCGCGTGGCGATTGCGGAGGATAGCCGCAAGGATCTCGGCACGATCGAAAATATGCCCGTGCCCACCGTCAATGGCGGATCGGTGCCGCTCAAGGTGGTGGCCGACATCACCTTCGGCGCCGGGCCGACGCAGATCCGCCGCTACAACCAGATCCGCCGCATCGTCGTCGGGGCCGACATGGCACCGGGCGTCGTGACCAGTGAGGCGACCAAGAAGATCAACGCTCTGCCGCTGATGAAGGCGATCAACGAAGGCCGTATTCAGGGCGTGCAAAAGATCGACGCCGGCGATGCCAAGTGGCAGGCGGAAATGCTGGTCAATTTCGCCATCGCCGTGGCGTCGGGCATCCTGCTCGTGCTGGCGGTGCTGACGCTGCTCTACAAGCGGATCATGCCGCCCTTCGTCAATCTGGGCTCGCTATTGCTCGCGCCGTTGGGCGGGGCGCTCGCCCTGCATGTCGCAGGACAGCCCCTGTCGATGCCGGTGTTCATCGGCCTGTTGATGCTGCTGGGGATCGTCGCCAAAAACTCGATCCTCGTCATCGACTTCGCGCTGGAGGAAATGGACAAGGGCGTGCCCAAGTTCGAAGCGATCGTGGACGCCGGGCATAAGCGCGCCCAGCCGATCGTCATGACGACAGTGGCGATGGTGGCGGGCATGGTGCCCACAGCGTTGTCGCTGTCGGGCGATGGTGCCTGGCGCGCGCCGATGGGCATCACCGTGATCGGCGGCCTGCTGCTGTCGACCGTGCTGACGCTGGTGATCGTGCCGGCTACCTTCAGCCTGGCCGTCGCGCTCGAAAGCTGGGTTGGGCCGCGCCTCGGCCGGGGGCTGCTCACCTACAAGCCGGGCGATGACAAGGGAGTCGCCCTGCCTGCAGAATAGCCGGATGGATTAGAGCTTTGCCTGAACGAAACGGCGGCGTAACCGTTAAGCAGCCATGACATTGCTCCGCGCCTCCCGGTCGACCGGTGACACCCTGCCCAATCCCGCACGGCGCATGCGAATGTTCGCGACCGCGATGCTGCTGGTCATGGCGGCGATATTCATCGCGGCGCGGGCCACTGTCCATATCCATCCCGCCATCGGTTTCGTGCAGGCCTTTGCCGAAGCCGCGATGGTGGGCGGCCTAGCCGACTGGTTTGCGGTCACAGCGCTGTTTCGCCATCCGCTCGGCCTGCCCATCCCCCACACCGCGATCATCCCGCGCAACAAGGACCGGATCGGCGAGACGCTGGCGGTCTTCCTGCGCGACAATTTTCTCACGCCCGCCGTCGTCGCGCGGCGGATGCGGACGATGGATGTGGCGTCGGCGGCAGGCCGCTTTCTTGCCAGTCCCTCGGCAGGCGACGGGCGGCTCCGCGCGGGCGCGTCCCGCCTGATCGCCGACATGCTGGAAGCGCTGGACCAGGAACGACTGGGCGGCATGGTCAAGGGCGCGATCGGCCAGCGGCTGCGCGGTATCAATGTCGGCCCGCTGATCGGTCAGGCGATCGAGGCGGCGATGCGCTACGGCCGCCACACGCCGGTCATGGACGGCATCATCCACTGGGCCGACAAGACGCTGGAAGCCAATGACCATCTGATCCGCCAGATGGTGCATGACAAGGCGGGCAAAGTGCTGCGCTGGACCGGGCTGGATGAAAATCTGGCCAATGCGATCATCGACGGCCTGCGCAAGATGTTAGCGGAAATGGCCGCTGACCCCGGTCATGAGCTGCGCTTGAAGGCGGAAGAGGGCATGGCGAAACTGGCCTTCGACCTGCAATTCGACCTGGAAACACAGGCCAAGGCGGCGAAAATCCGCGACGAGATACTCGACAATCCCGCCATGCAGCGCTGGATCGACGGGCTGTGGGAACAGGCGCGCGGCGGCCTGTTGCGGGCGGTGCGTGATCCCGGCAAGGCGATGGCCGGACGGCTGGGCGAAGCGCTGCGCCAGTTGGGCGGCACTTTGCAGGAGGAGGCGCGGCTGCGGCTGGTCATCAACCGCTTCGTGCGCCGCGCGGCGGTGGGGGCGACAGCGACCTATGGCGATGCGATCGTGCGGCTGGTCAGCGATACGGTACGCGGCTGGGACGCGGGCACCATCACCAACCGGCTGGAAGGCGCGGTCGGCCGCGACCTGCAATATATCCGCATCAACGGCACGCTGGTCGGTGGCCTTGTCGGGCTGATCCTGCATGCCATTGACGTGGCGCTTTAACCCTTCCCGACAGCTTCTCCAGCGACTCAATAAAATGATGTTGCAACATATCATAGAAATATGATGTAACATGTCATGATCCGTCCAAAGGCGGGCGGTGTGGAGAGGAGTCGAGCGATGCGCAAATTGGCGATTCAGGCGACGGGCAACCAGCGGACGGAGGCGGCAATAGCAGCGCCTTCAGGCTATCAGGGCGGCAAGGGGACGCCGTTCGGCATCGGTGGGGCGATTGCGGTCCATGTGTTGGCGATCGGCGTCTGGCTGATGATCCCTCAAGAGATGATCGACACGGTGTTCACGCCGCCGCCGCTCATCACCACAAACGTTCCGCTGCTTGATCCGCCCCCGCCCGAACCGGTCAAGCCGACAACCACAGAGCGGATACCGACTCGACCGACAGAGCAGCGCCC
>NZ_JPPQ01000069.1:2233890-2238884 GCF_000743655.1 Sphingobium sp. ba1 | reverse complement strand
GGGCCAAGCTCATCACGATCAAGGAGACTTGGGCCTATGCCATCGGCAAATTCTGCATCGACCCGATCTGGTGGTTCTTCCTCTTCTGGCTGCCCGGCTATCTCGGCACCCGCTATGGTCTTGATCTCATCAGCTTCGGGCCGCCGCTGGTCGCCATCTACCTTCTCTCGGACGGTGGCAGCATCTTCGGCGGCTGGATGTCTGGAAGGCTGATGAAGGCGGGCAAGAGCGTCAACGCGGCGCGCAAACTCACCATGTTGCTATGCGCCTTTGCCGTGCTGCCGATCTTCTTTGCACAGTCGATCGATAATCTCTGGCTTGCCGTGCTGGTAATCGGCATCGCCACGGCCGCGCATCAGGCTTTCTCGGCCAATCTCTACACCCTGCCATCGGACTTGTTTCCGCGTGGTGCCGTTGGGTCGGTGGTCGGCATCGGTGGGACCGTGGGCGCGATCGGCGGCATGGTCATGGCCAAATATGCAGGCTATATCCTCGACGGCATCGGCAGCTACACGCCGCTCTTTGCCGTCGCGGGCAGTGCCTATTTCGTTGCGCTAGCCGCCGTCCACCTGCTCTCGCCCCGCCTGGAGCGGGTTAGCGTATCGACCTGATCCTCAGGCCCCCGCTACGGCCCGTTCGAAGCTGTAGCGGATATGGTCGACATGGCCGTGCAGGCCGAAATCGAGCGGATCGGCGCTGTCCATGATGGCGTCGATTTGGCTACCGACATCCTCGATCGACCAGTCGGGTTGATAAACACCCTTGCTTTCCGCCACGAAAACCCGCGCGATACGCCCCGCGATCGAGGCCAGCATCTGGCCGGTGATCGAGCAATCCTGATGCGCCAGCCAGCCGACGACGGGCGCGACCAGTTCAGGCCCCATCGGCGGATAAGCCGACACGTCGATCCCATCGGCCATGCGGGTGACGGCACCGGGCACGATGATATTGGACCGGACGCCCTGCGCCTCCCCCTCCAGCGCCAAAATATTGTTGAGGCCGATCATGCCGGATTTGGACATGGCGTAATTGACGCAATGTGCATTGCCGTAGAGCCCGCCGATCGAAGACGTCAGCACGATCCGGCCATAGCCCGCGCTGCACATGATCGGAAAGGCGGGCCGGGCAACGTGAAAAGCGCCGCGCAGATGGACGTCTAGGACGGCGTCGAAATCATCCTGGCTTAATTCCTTCATCGACCCGTAGCGCACATTCCCCGCATTATGGATCAGCATATCGATGCGGCCATAATGGTCGAGCGCGCAGTCGATGATGGCGCGGCCGCCTTCGGGCGTTGCGACCGATTCGGTGCAGGCGATCGCTTCACCACCCAAGGCCTCGATCTCCGCCACGACATCGGCTGCGGGTCCGGCATCGCCGCCCTCGCCCCGGATCGCGCCACCCGGATCATTGACGATCACCTTCGCGCCGCGGGCGGCCAGCAACAGCGCATAGGCGCGGCCCAGGCCACGACCTGCACCGGTGATGACGGCGACGCGCCCGTCGAAACGTAGCTCTGCCATGGCCCTATCCTTCTCGTCTGGTTGTCGCGCCGATGGGTTACCCGGTGCATCCGCCCGTTCAAGACAGGCCGACAAGGCATCGCTCCAGCGGTTCGCGATGACGGTCCTGGCGCGATAGGAAAGGCTCAAGACAGATAGAGGGACATGAACGATGCAGGTTGCGATCATCACCGGGGCGGGCAGCGGCATTGGTCTTGCCACCGCCAAGATGCTGGCGGAGGCCGGCATGGCGATCGTGGGGGTCGGGCGCGACGTGGACAAGCTGGCGACGCTGGAACAGGTGATCGGCGATCCGACGCGGATCGCGACGCTCTCGGTCGATATCACCGCCGACGATGCGCCTGCCCGCATCGTCGCTCTGGCGCTCGACCGCTTCGGCCGGATCGACTTCCTGGTAAACAATGCCGGTGCAGGCAGCCCCAAGCCGCTGCATGAAACCGATGACGAAACGCTCGACTATTTTCTGGGGCTGATGCTCCGCGCGCCGTTCCGCCTGTGTCGCGAAGTCATTGGCCATATGGGGGATGGCTGTGGCATCGTGAATGTCAGTTCGACCTATGCGATGATCGGCGGGCGGCGGGGCGGCGCTTATTCGGCGGCCAAGGGCGGCCTTGGCGCGCTGACCCAGCATATCGCCTGCGATTATGGTCCACGCGGTATTCGCGCCAATTGCGTCGCGCCCGGCGTCACCATGACCGACATGGTGCGGCACCGGTTCGACGATGAGATGTTCAAGCGGGTGAATGTCGAAACGACGCCCTTCCCCCGATTGGGCGAAGTCGAGGATATCGCCAGCACGATCGCCTTTCTTTGTTCGCCGGGCGCGGGGTTCATCAATGGGCAGACGATCGTGGTGGATGGCGGCTGGACCACCACCAAATATCTCTCACCCCGCGCACTGACCACCAAGTGGGTGGAACCCGACGCTGAATGATCGATCAGGGGTGGCAGGCGTCGCGGCAGACCTGGCGGAGTAGCGCCAATATCTCGTCCCGGCGTTCCGGTGGTATGGAACGGCCGATCGCCTCTTCATGGCGCGCGAAAGCCTGCTGCACTTTTGCATGGAGCTGTTGGCCTTCGTCCGACAGCGACAGGGCGATCGCCCGCCCCTTCCCCGGCTGTTTGTCCAGCGCGCCGAGCAACGCCAGTTTGTTGATCAGCGGCACCAGATTGGCGGGCTGGGCGCGCAAAGCGCGGCCGATGTCGCTTTGGGTACAGCCCTGGTTCGCGCCTAGGAACAGCAGCAGCGTCGCTTCACTGACATTGAGTTCCAGAGGCTGAAGCATATTCGCCAGAGCGGCGGTCGCCGCCGTGGTGGTGCGGCGCAGATGATAGCTGAGCAGAGTGTCGAGCGGATCGACCAGATCGGATAAAGCGGACAGCGACACGGACATAGGTTTCAATAGTCTGCTTGCCCTCCCCACTCAAGTCTGTATGTTATGTTTCATAACATAAGTCATAGGAGATGAGCATGTCCAGACTATCCAACGGAATTAAAACGGTTTTCTTGGCCACTTCGGCTTGTGCGCTGTGTATCGGCGCCGCTTTTGCCC
Source organism: Sphingobium sp. ba1 (assembly GCF_000743655.1). Lineage (NCBI taxonomy): Bacteria > Pseudomonadati > Pseudomonadota > Alphaproteobacteria > Sphingomonadales > Sphingobiaceae > Sphingobium > Sphingobium sp. ba1. The sequence continues at coordinate 2,235,808 of NZ_JPPQ01000069.1, read as the reverse complement.
AGACGCCACCCGTGGGCGGACCCGGCACGATCGAGCCGGACGGTACGGTCGTGGTGCCGTCCTTCCGCTTGCCGCCGTCGGATTATCTGAGCGAGGCGGCGAAGAAGGCGCTGCCGCGGACACCGTCCGACCCCGAAGAACCGATGATGCGCGCCGTCGCGGCCGGTCAGGCTGGTGCGTTGCGCGCGCGTATGCCGCAGCTCATGGCGCCACGCATTGATGCGCTGAAACAGATGTACAAGGTGACCACGCAAGAGACGGAGATCGCAGGCGTCCCCGCCGTTCGCGCGACACCGGCAGGCGGTGTCCCGCAGGCGAACCGGACCAAGATCCTGCTCAATCTGCCCGGTGGCGGCTTCGTCATGGGCGCCGCGCCGGGAACGGGCATGATCGAATCCATCCCGCTTGCGGGTCTTGCCGGGGTGGAGATCGTCAGCATCACTTATCGGCAGGCGCCCGAACATGTCTACCCGGCCGCAACGCAGGACGTGCTGACCGTCTATCGCGCATTGCTCAAGACCCACAAACCACAGGATATCGCGATATTCGGCTGTTCGGCAGGCGGATTGCTGACGGCGGAAACGATCGCGGCGCTGGTGCGCGACAAACTGCCCCTGCCAGCGGCGATCGGCATCTTCTGTGCGTCGGCCGATGCACGGTGGGGCGGTGACAGCCGTGCGTTCGGGCGCCCGTTCCAGGCCTTGGCGCAGCGCGAGGATAGTCGCGCCTATTTCAAGGATATCGACCTGTCCGATCCCTTCGTTTCCCCGATCGAGTCCCCCGCGACCTTGGCGCAGTTTCCGCCGACGCTGGTGATCACGGGAACGCGCGCGTTCGAGATGAGCGCGGCGGTCAACACGCATAAGGAACTGGTGAAGGCCGGGGTCGATGCCGACCTGCATATCTGGGATGGCCTGGGCCATGCCTTTTTCTACGATCCGGCCTTGCCTGAATCACGCGAGGCGTTCGACGTCATGGCGCGTTTCTTCACCCGTCACCTGAACCTCCAACGCTAGGCGGCAAAGGTGGCCCTCTGGCAAAGTCTCGCGCGTGACACTTTACCGATGGGCAAAGTGTCACGCGCGACAAAGTGCGCCTCGGCGGAAATTAGGGATTCACAGGAGCGCTGCACTGTGCTTGATTCACCTTATGTTTCACGCCCCCCTTCCCTCCCGTGCAGCCGGCGGCAGCGATGTCTCGCTGCTGCTCGACCAATTGTCGCATTGCTGTTCGCGTCCCCGCTATGCCTTCATGCTGCTGACCTTGATCGCGGACGTGGCGCGACCCGATGGCAGCGCCGGGCCGTTGGTGCGGGTGGACGACAGCCTGGTGTCGTTGCGCGACTGGTTGTGCGATGCGCTGACCCCCATGGGCCATCGCGACCCCCGGCGGATGGCGCTGGTCGAACGTGTCAGGGACGAATTGCGCAAGGAAGAGCGGCTGACCGGCGACGCGACGACGAACGAGGCGCTGGTGCAGGATGAAGTACGTATCCGCGTCCGGACCTCCGGTAAGACGAACCTCAGCCGCGCGGTGTCCGAACTGGTGAAGGCCGGATTGCTCAAACGCCATTATCAAGGGTTTCGCGTCGATCATTTGAACCGCGGCGCGCAGCGGCAAGCGGTCTATACCCTGACCGGACGCGCCCGCGCGCTGGTCAGCGCGCCGCCCCTGGCAAGGCGCCCCACCACCCGGCCACGGCAGGGCGATCTCTTTGCATCCTGACCTATGACGGTGCCGCCAGATATGTGACATTTCCATGTCGCTACTGTCATAAAAACCGATAAAATCTGTCATTAAAGAGTCATTGAACCGCCATAGCTGGCGCCCTTGTCGAACAAGGGACAAGGCTGTGAAACAATCGAGACATATCGGCATGGGTCTGGCGGTCAGCCTGCTGGCGCTGATGCCCCAAGCC
>NZ_JPPQ01000069.1:2218820-2233880 GCF_000743655.1 Sphingobium sp. ba1 | reverse complement strand
ACGCAGCGGCGCGGGCGGCGTTGGAGCGCGGCGAGTCCGCGCTGGTGTGGCGGCGGCAGATTGCCGACACCGACACGCCGATTTCCGCCGCGCTCAAATTGTTCGAGGCCGATCGCGGCGACTATCTGCTCGAATCGGTCGAAGGCGGCGCGGTGCGTGGCCGCTACAGCCTGATCGGCCTGGCCCCCGACCTGGTGTTTCGCGCCCATGGGCAGAGCGCCGCGATCAACCGTCACTGGGCGACCGACCGCGACGCCTTTGCGCCGCTGGAGGCGGGTGCGCTGGATGCGTTGCGCGATCTGGTTGCCGAATGCCGGGCGGAGATGGACCCGGCATTGCCCGCGGCGCTGGCCTGCCTGGTTGGTTATTTCGGCTATGAGACGGTGGGTTTGGTCGAGAAACTGCCCCGCCCTGCCCCCAATCCGATCGACCTGCCCGACATGCTGTTCGTGCGGCCGACCGTCATCCTGATCTTCGATCGCTTGGCCGACCAACTCTATCTGGTCGCGCCGGTGTGGAAGGGCAGTTTTGCCGACGCGGATCGCGCCATCGCGCAGGCGCTGGAGCGGATCGAGGCCACCGCCGCGCGGCTGGCTGCGCCGATCCCGGCCGCCCCCGCTCCGGCCGACATTGCCGACGTTGCGGTGACCCCGGTGCTGGAGCCGGGCCGCTATGCCGCCATGGTCGATCGCGCCAAAGAATATATCGTTGCGGGCGATATTTTTCAGGTCGTGCTGGCACAGCGTTTCACCAGCCCCTTCACCCTGCCGCCGATCGCCCTCTACCGCGCGTTGCGGCGGATCAATCCGTCGCCCTTCCTCTATTATCTCGACCTGCCCGGCTTCGCGCTGATCGGTTCCAGCCCCGAAATCCTCGTCCGCGCGCGCGATGGCGAAGTCACGATCCGGCCGATCGCAGGCACCCGCCCGCGCGGCAAGAACGCCGTGGAGGATGCCGCCAACCGCGAAAGCCTGCTCGCCGATCCCAAGGAGCGGGCCGAACATTTGATGCTGCTCGACCTTGGGCGCAACGATGTCGGCCGCGTGGCGACGGCGGGCAGCGTGACCGTGACCGACAGCTACACCGTCGAATTTTACAGCCATGTCATGCATATCGTGTCCAACGTGGTCGGCCGCCTGTCGCCAGAGAAGGACGCGCTCGACGCGCTATTCGCGGGCTTTCCGGCGGGCACCGTGTCCGGCGCGCCCAAGGTGCGCGCCTGCGAAATCATCGCCGAGCTGGAACCCGAAACGCGCGGCGCTTATGCGGGCGGCGTCGGCTATTTCGGGCCGGACGGCAATATGGACAGTTGCATCGTCCTGCGGACCGCCGTGTTGAAGGATGGCGTGATGCATGTGCAGGCGGGTGCGGGCATCGTTGCGGATTCGAACCCCGACTATGAACAGCGCGAATGCGAGGCCAAGAGCGGCGCGCTGCTGGCGGCGGCGCGCGAAGCCGTGGCATTAGCGCGGGATGCGGGGTTCGGGCAGTAAACGGGGCTAAGGCTTATCGGCACGCCCGCCATCCGGTCGCACCGCGTTCGGCCTGGTCGAGATGGAAATGGTCGCGGTGCGCGGCATTATAGTCGGGTGACAGGACGGTCGCAAACAGGTCGCACGCCCCGTCGCGCACGGCGCGCAGGAATTGCGCATCCTCGCCCTCACCTTTCCAATCGCGCAGCACGCTGATGCTGCGGCCGTCGGCCAGGGTGAAACCGGCCACGTCGAGCGCATCGGCGGTCGCATGTTCGCTATAGTCGCCTTCGCTGCGGCCATACATGCGGCGGCAGCTATAGCTGCCCAGATGGCGCACGGACCGTACCGACTGGCCGTAGATGCGCTGGGCGGCGGGCTGCACGACCTGCCACTCCCATAGTTTGAGCGCGGCGACGACCGGGCAGGACGGCGCGACCGACGCCGGGGCCAGCGCGATCGCGTCCTTTTCCGCGCGCAATCGCACCGCATCGGCATAGGCGCACTGGTCGGTGCCGCCCGGCTCCACCGCGACATAATCGACGCCCGCCCGGTCGAGCAGCGCGCGGCATTGCGCGGCGTCACCGGTCAGCGCGGTCAGCTTGCGCCCGGTGAACATGCCGATCGGTTGGCTGAGGTCCAGGTCGGTCCAGGGCATGTCCTGCGGCCGCTGCCGCACCAGCGCATAGCCAAGCAGCAGGAGAAACAGCAGGACGGCGAGCAGGACGAGGCGGCGGAGGGTCACATGAAGTTTGCGCATGGCTCAAGCACGCCTGACCCGCGCCATAGGTTCCGACGTGACCGGATATCCCAGATGATCGGGGATGCATAAATGCCGCTCGCCATCCCGCTCCTCCTGCCAGGGCCGTACTTTTTCGACAGGATAGGCGCGCGCATGGGCGACGAGGTCAGCATAGTTGGCGCACAGGGCCAGCCGCTCCAGATTGCGCCGGGTCGGATAGATCACCTTCCCCTCCCCCGCATCGCATTGCGCCAGCGTGGCCGCCGCGCCGCTCCAGAACAGCTTTACATTTTCGGTCGTATCGACGGTGGCCATCTGCCCGTCCGGCGCGCGGGCGATGTAGAAGCGCGTGTCGAATATCCGCGTCGCCTGATCGAAGGGCGCGGGATGCCAGCGGGCGAAGGGCGTCAGCGCATCGAACGCGACGCTTAGGTCATGCCGGTCGAGCAGAGTGCGCAAGGGCACGCCATCCTGCAGCCCGTCACGCAGACGCAGCACGGTTGCCGCGTCCACCACGCCATGCAAGCCAACGCCCAGCCCGGCTTCCTCGATCGTCTCGCGAATCGCGGCGATGCGCGCGGCGGCTTCGTCCTGCTCCAGTCCATGGTCGATGCGCGCGGCCAGATCATGATCCTCCGCATCAACCGCGCCGCCGGGAAAGACCAGCGCACCAGCGGCAAAGGCCATGGTGCTGGCCCGTTCCATCATCAATATATCCGGCGGCCCATCGGCCCGGTCGCGCACGATCACGACGGTGGCAGCCGGACGGCTGCGCTGTTCCAATTCTGTCATGAGACCGCCTTAGGCGCGCGGGGCGCTGGCGGTAAAGTCCTTCGAGCAACCCCAAAGGGAGGGGTTGGTGGAGCCTAGCGGGATCGAACCGCTGACCTCGTCATTGCGAACGACGCGCTCTCCCAGCTGAGCTAAGGCCCCAAAGGAGCGCTGCCTATAGGCGAGGGATTTGGCGCTTGCAACGGTCTTTTTGCACGATCGCTTGCGCCGCCGCCGCGCGCGGTGCCAAAGCGTTGGCCCGTTCCACAAGAGGCCCCTATGCCGACCATCGCCCTGCTGATCATCTCCAATGTCTTCATGACCATTGCCTGGTATTGGCACCTCAAGGGCGGGATGGAGAAGCCGATCCTGCTGGTCATCCTGATCAGCTGGGGCATCGCGCTGGTCGAATATTGCTTTGCCGTGCCCGCCAACCGCATCGGCTATGCCCATGGCTGGAGCGCGGGGCAGCTCAAGGTCGCGCAGGAAGCGATCGCGCTAGTCATTTTCGGCGGCTTCATGGTCACCGTGCTGGGCGAACCGCTCCACTGGCGCCACCTCGCCGCCTTCGCCTGCATCATGGGCGCGGTGGGGTTTTTGTTCGTGGGGAAGTGAGTCGGATCAGGGCAGCAGGAGCGAACTGTCGCCATAGCTGTAGAAACGATAACCGCTGCCAATGGCGTGAGCGTAGGCGGCCTGCATCCGGTCGCGGCCCATCAGGGCGCTGACCAGCATGAAGAGGGTCGATTTGGGCAGGTGGAAATTCGTCATCAGCCCGTCGATGGCGCGGAAGCGGTAGCCGGGGGTTATGAAGATGCGGGTTTCGTCGGCGAAGGGGTGGATGATGCCGTCTGCGCTCGCCGCGCTTTCCAGCAGGCGCAGCGACGTCGTGCCGACCGCGATCAGGCGACCGCCCGCCCCGCGCGCGGCGTTCAGCCGGTCGGCGGTGGCGGGTTCGATGCGGCCCCATTCGGCATGCATGCGATGGTCGTCGGTATCGTCGGCCTTGACCGGCAGGAAGGTGCCTGCGCCGACATGCAGCGTCAGCGTTTCCGTCAGCACCCCGGCCTTGGCCAGCGCCGCCATCAGGTCCGGCGTGAAATGCAGAGCGGCGGTGGGGGCCGCGACGGCGCCATCCTCGCGCGCGAACATGGTCTGATAATCGCTGACGTCGCGTTCGTCGGTCGCGCGCTTGCTGGCGATATAGGGGGGCAAGGGCATGCGTCCGGCCCGTTCCAGCAGCACTTCCACCGGCTCGGTGCCTTCGAAGTCCAGCGTCACGCCGCCATCTTCGTCGCGCGGCCCGGCGATCGCGGTGACGCCTGCGCCAAAGTCGATCCGGTCGCCATCCCGCACCCGCTTGGCATTGCGCAGGAAGGCCTGCCATTGGCGCAGGCCCAGGCGCTTGTGCAGCGTCGCGCCGATCCGCGCTTCGCCGCGCGTGCCTTCCAACTGGGCGGGAATGACGCGGGTGTCGTTGAAGACCAGGACATCGCCCGCGCGCAGCAAGCCCGGCAGGTCGCGCACCGTCAGGTCGGCAAAGTCCCCTGCCCCCGGCACCTGCAACAGCCGTGCGGCATCGCGCGGGCTGGCGGGGCGCAGCGCGATATTTTCCGGCGGGAGGTCGAAGTCGAACAGGTCTACGCGCATCGGTCTATCTGTTTCGTGTGATCAGCCAGTGACCGTTCGTGTCGAGACAGGCGCGCTGCTGCGCGAGCCGCTTCTCGACTTCGCTCGAAGCGAACGGGGAACTGTGGCCTATTATTGTTCCGGTGCAGGCGCGGTGATCGAGGGCGCAGCGGGGGCCGCCATGCCGGGCATCGGCGTCGTCACCGGCGGCTTGCCGTCGCTTTCGATCGAGGCCTGCAGGATCGTGCTGGGATTGGCGGGTGGTTCGCCCTGCGCGATGGCATCGACATATTGCATGCCTTCGATCACCCGGCCGAAGACGGTATATTTCTTGTCGAGCTGCATCCGGGGCAGCAGAACGATGAAGAACTGGCTGTTGGCACTGTCCTCGCTCTGCGCGCGCGCCATCGACAGGGTGCCGCGCAGATGCGGCATCGGGTTGAATTCAGCCTTGAGGTCGGGGAGCTGCGATCCGCCGGTGCCATCGCCCTTGGGGTCGCCGCCCTGCGCCATGAAGCCGGGGATGACGCGGTGGAATTTCAGCCCATTATAGAAGCCCTGGCGCGTCAGCTCCTTGATCCGCTCGACATGCGCAGGCGCGATGTCGGGGCGCAACTGGATGCGGACGCGGCCGCCGGTCGACAGGTCCAGATCCCAGATATTCTGCGGATCGGCCGGCACGGTCGCGGGCGGCAGCTTGGGGGTCAGGTCGGTTTCCAGCGACTTGGCATTGTCCTGCGCGCGCACGGCGGCCTCGGCCCGCTTCGCTTCGTCACCCCCGCCGCCGCCGGGCGCACCCTGGGCATAGGCAAAGCCGGAGGTTGCGAGGGCGACACCGATCGCCATGGTCTTGAGCGCGCAGGTGAAACGCATGAAGCAGACTTCCTTGATCTTATGGGCATAGGGCCAAGCCGCCCTGATAGCGCGCTGATCGCGATTGGCAACTGAACGCAAGCTGAGCGGCGTTATGCGTTGCCCTTGCGGCCCATCTTTTCGACCCGCGCCACGACTTCATCGCGCACGGCGGGACTGACGAATTTGTGGATCGGGCCGCCATAGAGCGCGATCTCCTTGACCAGGCGCGACGCGATCGGTTGCAGGCAGACGTCCGCCATCAGGAACACGGTCTCGACGCGCGCATTGATCTGCTGGTTCATGCCCGCCATCTGATATTCATATTCAAAGTCAGCAACGGCGCGCAGCCCGCGCACGATGACGCTCGCCCCTTGCGATTCGGCGAAATCCATCAGCAGCGAATTGAAGCCGATGACGACGATGTCGGCGTCGATTCCCGCACATTCGCGCCGCACCATGTCCAGCCGCTCTTCGTCGGAGAACATCGGCGATTTGGCGATATTGGTCGTGACCCCGATCACCAGCTTGTCGACCAGCTTCGCGCCGCGCCGGATGATGTCCATATGCCCCAGGGTGATGGGATCGAAGGTGCCGGGGTAGACGCCGATACGCTGCTTGCTCATGGGGCTTAGCGGTCCCTTTCGATGATATAGTCGGCGATGGCGCGCAACAGGTCGGCCTCCGCGCCATAGCCGTGCAGATGCGCCTTGGCCTGATCGACCAGCATATGCGCCTGCGCCCGTGCGCGATCGACACCGAGCAGCGACACGAAGGTTTCCTTGCCCGCCGCCGCATCCTTGCCCAGCGCCTTGCCTGCCAGATCCGCGTCGCCCTCGACATCCAACAGATCGTCGGCGATCTGGAAGGCGAGGCCAATGTCGCGGGCATAGCCGTGCAGGCTGGTGCGCGCCTCCACCGGGATGCGCGCCATGATCGCCGCCGCCTCGACACAGAAGGCGATCAGCGCCCCGGTCTTGAGATTTTGCAGGCGCGTGACGGTGGCGAGGTCGAAGCGCGATTTCTCCGCCTCCAGGTCCATCATCTGCCCGCCCGCCATGCCCGCCGGGCCGCTCGCCAGCGCGAGCGCCCTGACGAGGTCGATGCGGACAAACGGGTCGGCATGAGTCTGTTCGTCGGCCAGGATTTCGAAGGCAACATCGTGCAGACAATCGCCCGCCAGAATCGCGCTGGCTTCGTCAAAGGCCTTGTGGACGGTCGGCTTGCCGCGGCGCATATCGTCATCGTCCATCGCGGGCAGATCGTCATGGATCAGCGAATAGACATGGATGCACTCAACCGCCAGGCCGACCCGCAGCGCCGATTCGCGCGCGATGTTGAACAGGTCGCAGGTCGCTTCGACCAGCAAGGGGCGCAGCCGCTTGCCGCCACCGATCGCGGCATGGCGCATCGCTTCATAGAGGCGCGCGCGCGCATCGTCGGGCACGGGCAAGAGCAGGTCGAAGCCATGGTCGATCCGCGCCGCAACATCACGCGATCGGCTGGTCAGCAACGCCGCCGACGAAACATCCCCCCCCATGCCGCTTAGTCCGCGCCGAACGGCTGCGCGCCGGTCACCGCGCCATTGGCGTCGACCGTCAGCTTGGCGATCCGCGCCTCGGCCGCCTGCAACCGGTCGGCACAGCGTTTGCGCAACGCTTCCCCCTGGGCATAAAGCGAGATCGACTCATCGAGCGGCACATCGCCGCTTTCGAGCCTGCGCACGATCGATTCGAGGGCGCGTAACGCATCCTCGAACGAAAGCTGGGTGGGGTCCGGGGCTTGCGTGCTGCTGTCGGTGGCCATGCCCTTGCATTGACCGCCACCGCTCGCCCGGTCAAGCCCGCAGCGGACAATCGGGCATATGCCTTATGGTTCGGACACCCCACTGACGGCACTGCGGCATGACGTCATATCAAGCGCATGGCGGGAATAGCGCAGTTTTGCGTTGACGCATCATGCTGCACACGCACATAAAAGGATCGCTATGAAATCTTATATCACCCTGATCGCCGCCGCGAGCCTTGGCTTGCTGTCCGCCTGCAACCAGAATGACGAACCCGAAGTCGTGGGCGGCCCCGCCGACCCGATGGCTGCGGAACTCGCCAACGCCGCACCCGTCGAGCTGCCGCCGTCGGTCAAGGCCAACAAGCAGTTCCGCTGCAAGGACAACAGCTTGCTGTTCGTCGATTATATGAGCGACGACAAGACCGCGCTGCTGCGCACCGAAAAGGGCGGCGCAGCCACCACGCTGAAGGCGGCCGAAGCCGGTCAGCCCTTCACCGCCGAGGGCGGCTACACCATCGACGGTTCGGGCGACAATGTCACCATCACCGTTCCTGGCAAGAGCGCGCAGGCCTGCCACGTTTAAGGCGACCTGATCCTTCCAACCATTTCCAGGCCGGACCGCCCCTAACGGTCCGGCCTTTTTCTTGTCTGCGCATTGGGGGGTTTCGCCCAACTACATACGTTCAACGGCTTGCGATGATGTGCTTAATCGTGATCGTGGAGGCCTCGCCAATGAAGCAGATTTGCGGGTCAATGCCGCAAAATGACAAGGTGAACATGTCGAGGTAGCCGAGGTAGTTCCGGCCTATCCAGCACCATCCGAGCTCAGAACTGATGGCGTGTGCAATCTCCGCGACTTCAACCCAGTCGCTCGCAAGATCGGAGGCGTCTTCCAGATCTACGACGACCTCATCGGTGTTGGGATCAACCCGAAGCACGACGGCACGATTTTCGATTACAATGGCAATAGAAACCCAACCGGCAGGCCCATCTCTGCGTCCCACTACCGCGCTCACCGTTCGCCCGTGAACTTCCTCATAGTCGAATAGGAGCATCGTGCGGTCAGTCATGCGGCTCTATAACCCAATAACGGAACGACAGCTAACCACCATTCCGGTCGTGCCAGCGATGATCGAGACGTATGGCGACAATCGCCGCAATAGCGGACGTCAGCGTTTATTGTTATTGTGGGTCTATGAAGAATATCCTGACCGTCGATGGTGCCCTGAACGCTACCTTTAGCGTGTTCCAAGCCACAGATGAAGAATTTGCGATCCTTTTTCCTGATGGGCAGGAGATTGAGGTAATCGAGGATGTCATCGACCGGGTTGGTGAGGTTGTGGCAGACGAGATATTCGCTCGCGTTTGGGAGCGTCCAATTTTGAAAAGAGAGGCTCAAGGCATCCACGCCACCCTCATCTACGATGAGCCGTCGCGCCGTGAATACCTGCCTGTCTCTCGGCGCGAGATCGATTGGGACGAAGGCTCAATCAATGAAGCACAGCGTCGCCTGTTCCGGTCGAAGCGATAGCGTCCGCTTCCCACCATTTCTCGCCATCCAGAGAAAGCCGACACGCCCCTGACTTCTCTGCCCCTCTGCGCGTAATGGCAGCAGGTAAGCGCGGAAGCGGCGCGGCCACCTCTTATCCCGTTTCTCCCGCCCGATCGACGCATGTCCACCAAAGCATGCACGCCGCCATTGCTCTCCGCCCACGCGGCCGCTAAAGGCGCGGCATGTCCAGCACCGCCACCCAGATCACCCCGGAAATCGTCGCCGAACATGGCCTCAGCCCGGAAGAATATGACCGCGTTCTAAAGGCGATCGGCCGCGCGCCGAACCTGACGGAACTTGGCATATTCTCGGTCATGTGGTCGGAGCATTGCTCGTATAAATCCTCCAAGATCCACCTGATGAAGCTGCCGACCACTGGCCCGCAGGTGATTTGCGGCCCCGGCGAAAATGCCGGCGTGGTCGATATCGGCGATGGGCAAGCGGCGATCTTCAAGATGGAGAGCCACAACCACCCGTCCTATATCGAACCCTATCAGGGCGCGGCGACGGGCGTCGGCGGCATTTTGCGCGACGTGTTCACCATGGGCGCGCGGCCGATCGCCAACATGAACGCGCTGCGTTTCGGGCGACCCGATCACCCCAAGATGCGCCACCTGATCTCTGGCGTGGTGCGCGGCATTGGCGGCTATGGCAATTGCGTGGGCGTGCCGACCGTCGGCGGCGAGGTGAATTTCCACCCCGCTTATGACGGCAATATCCTGGTCAACGCCATGACGGTGGGCATCGCCGACACCGACAAGATTTTCTACAGCGCCGCGTCAGGCGTGGGCAACTCCATCGTCTATGTCGGCTCCAAGACCGGGCGCGACGGCATCCATGGCGCAACCATGGCCAGCGCCGATTTCGGCGATGACGCCGACGCCAAGCGCCCCACCGTGCAGGTCGGCGATCCCTTCACCGAAAAGCTGCTGATCGAAGCCTGCCTTGAACTTATGGCGTCCGATGCGATCGTTGCTATTCAGGACATGGGTGCCGCTGGCCTCACCTCCTCCAGCGTCGAAATGGCGTCGAAGGGCGGCGTCGGCCTGCTGCTGAACATGGACGCCGTGCCGCAGCGCGAAACCGGCATGACCGCCTATGAAATGATGCTCTCCGAATCGCAGGAGCGCATGTTGATGGTGTTGAAGCCGGGCCGCGAAGCCTTTGCCGAAGCCATTTTCCACAAATGGGAACTGGATTTCGCGATCATCGGCGAAGTCACCGACAGCGGCCGCATGGTGCTGGTCCATCATGGCGAAACCGTGTGCGATATTCCGCTCGCCCCGCTGGCCGATGATGCGCCGCTCTATGATCGCCCGTCGATGCCGGTGGAAGACTATAAGGCCTGGTCGGGCGTCAAGCCGCTCGGCGACATTCCCGAAAGCACCGACATCGGCGCGGACCTGCTCAAACTCATGGGCAGCCCCGACATCGCCAGCCGCCGCTGGATCTGGGAACAATATGATCACATGGTCGGTGCCGACACCGTCCAGCGCCCCGGCGGCGACGCCGCAGTCGTCCGCGTCCATGGCAGCCAAAAGGGCATCGCAATCAGCACAGATTGCACCCCGCGCTATTGCTATGCCGACCCCTATGAAGGCGGCAAGCAGGCGATCGCCGAATGCTATCGCAATCTGAGCGCGGTCGGCGCAACGCCCCTGGCGGTGACCAACTGCCTCAACTTCGCCAACCCGCAGCGCCCCGAAATCATGGCGCAACTGACGGGCTGCCTGGATGGCATGGGCGATGCCTGCCGGGCCTTGGACTTCCCGATCGTGAGCGGGAACGTGTCGCTCTATAATGAGAGCAAGGCGACCGGCGGCGGCAGCGCCATCTTGCCGACGCCTGCGATCGGCGGGATCGGCTTGCTGGCCGATGTGGATGCTATGGCGACGGTGGCATTCAAGAATGAAGGCGACGCCATCTGGCTGATCGGCGGAGAAGGCACGCATCTTGGCCAATCCATCTGGCTGCGCGAAATCGCCGGTCGCGAAGCAGGCGAAGCGCCCAAGGTCGATCTGGCCGCCGAACGCGCCCATGCCGACACCATCCGCGCCCTCGTCGCTTCGGGCACCGCCAACGCGGTCCATGATGTGTCCGACGGCGGCCTGATCGTCACTATCGCCGAAATGGCCTTGGCGGGTAAGATCGGGGCAACACTTGACCTCGCGCTCACGACTACGTCTGCCTTTGGCGAAGATCAGGGCCGTTACGTCCTGACGACGGCCAATGACATAGACGTGCCCGGCGCCGTCCGCATCGGCACCGTTGGTGGAGCCGCAGTAGCGGGCGTAGCCCTCACCGACCTGCGCGCCGCGCATGAAGGCTTCTTCCCCAAATTGATGGACAGCGAACTCTAACGATTGGGTATCACGCCTGTCCGCAGGCGAAGCATATGCCCAATCGCCATGTCTCGTAGATCCAGTGATCAGGCCGATTGGGCAGCGTCACATGAATCAGCCAGGGTTGCCCTGCGGTCAATGACTGCAGAACGACCCTGCACGTCACGCGCGCATAGCGATCGGCAACTGGCCTACCCTGCTTGATCGCCTCCGCCGCCCCACCATAGGCCCACCTGTATACGCATCGGCAATCTCGATAGCGACCGCGCCTCCTCCACGATATCGTTCTTATGATTCCGCACGCGCATCAGCCGCGCGCCTTGATAGATAATTATTCGCAATAGCATTGACTCTGCGAAACGTTCTCAATAATTCCCCGGTCAGCAATCAGGGGGAAACATTCCATGTCCAACACCACATCCACGCCATCATTCCTGGCCTTGTCCTGCGTCGGCGCAATGGCCTTCGCCACGGCCGCACAGGCCCAAGAGGCCACATCGGGCCAGCGTCTGGGCGGCATGACCGTCACCGACACGGTCATCGACGAATCCGCAGTCAAAGTCGAAAAGGCGGAATCGCCCAAATATGTGCGCCCCCTGCTTGACACGCCGCAAACCATCACGGTCATCGGCAAGGCTACGATCCAGCAGCAAAATCTGCTGACGCTACGCGATGTTCTTTCGACCGTACCGGGTATTACCTTCGGCGCGGGCGAAGGTGGGTTTGGCTATGGCGATCGGATCATCTTGCGTGGTCAGGATGCCAAGAATGATGTGACCATCGACGGTGTGCGATCGGGTGCCTTCCTCAACCGCAACGAGGTCTACAATATCGAGCAGGTCGAAGTGACCAACGGTGCCAATTCGGTCATGAACGGCGGCGGCTCGGTTGCCGGCACGATCAATCTGGTGACCAAGCGGCCGCTGGCGGACGATCAGACGATGCTCAGCGCAGGTATCGGCACGGACAATTATTACCGAGCGACCGTGGACACGAACAAGCGCCTGAACGACCTGATCGCGGTGCGGATCAACGCGGTCTATCATGAAAATGACGTACCCGGCCGCGATGTCGAAGATTATAAGCGCTGGGGCATCGCGCCCGCCATCACCATCGGCATCGATGGCCCGACCAGCCTGACCATTCAGGCCGAGCATCTGGATGACAAGGCGATGCCGCAATATGGCCTTCGCTATTATGCCAATAATGGCGGATTTCTCGAAGAATTCGACCGCAGCGGCTATTATGGCTTTGCCAATCTCGACCGGCAGGACAGCAAGACCAATAGCCTGCAAACCATTTTCAGCCATGCATTCAGCGATAAGTTGAAGATCCGCAACCTCACGCGCTATGAAAATATCCAGCAGAATACCGTTACCAGCCAACCCAACGGGACATTCTGCCTGTCCACCAATTTGCAGCCGATGGATATCAACGGTGCCAGCGCGCCCTGCACCGTGACGAGCGGAGGCGTCACCACCAGCGTTCCTGCAGGCTATTATCTGCCGACCGGCGGACGCGGCGTGCAACGGCTCATCTCCAACAGGACCGCCTATAATCAGTTCGACATCAGTGCCGATTTCGAAACCGCCGGGATTACCCACAGCTTGGTGCTGGGCGCATCGGCCATGTGGGAGCAATATCGCCAGAAGCAGGGCACGTTGCCGCGCAATGCAGACGGCTCCACCCCCGCCTTTCCGCTCGTCAGCATATCCAATCCCGGCGAAGTCGTCTCCGGTCCGGCAGGCTACACCTATGGCAGCAATATCTACACCGGGCCGGTCAACTTCATCCTCGCCAGCAATAATGTCGGCGAGCAGACCAGCTATGCCGCTTATCTATTCGACGCCATCAAGTTTAGCGACTTTTTCGAGATCAATGGTGGCGTCCGGTACGAAAAGGCCAAGGGCTTCAACCGTTCGTTCAGCTATGTGACAACGCCAGGTGCGGCCAATCTCGGCGCCATCAATGCCGTCACCGGCCCGTTCCGTGTGAACGACAATCTGTTTTCCTATCGGATCGGTGCCGTGGTGAAACCGACGCCCAACACCAGCCTGTATGTTGCCTATGGCAACTCCAAACTGCCCTCGAAAGTATCGGTCGATGGCTCCTGTGCCGCGCTGACCTGCAACGTTGAGCCGGAAACCACCAAAAATTATGAGATCGGTGCCAAGGCCGATTTGTTCGATGCCAAGCTCTTGTTGACCGCCGCCATCTTCCGCAACGATCGCGACCAGATCAAGGTCGTGTCGGGCGACCCGACCTTGCCGGACCAGGCGACCGATGGCCACCAGCGGGTCGAGGGGCTTTCGCTCGGCGCATCGGGCAACATCACCGGCAATTGGACCATTTCGGCCAATTATATGTATCTCAAGAGCGAGATCAAACAGGGTGTGTCCGACTTCTGTCTGGCCAATCCCGGTGCGACCGATCCGACAGCGGGTACGTGCGCCAACAGTGCGGCATTTATCGATCCGACGGCGGGCTATGCGCTGACGAATACACCCAAACATTCCGGCAGCCTGTTCACCACCTACCGCTTCGATTTCGGTCTGGAACTGGGCTATGGGCTGACCTACCAGGGTAAATTCCTGCTCAATCAACCGACATTGGCCCAACTGACGGCGGGCACTTATGTCGGCTATTCCGTACCAAGCTATACCATTCACCGGCTCATGGTGAACTATCCGATCACGGACCGGCTCAAGGCGCAGGTCAATGTTCAGAATTTCACGAACGAGAAATATGTGACGACGGTGCGCAATGCCGTCGGCGGCAGCTGGGCGCAACCCGCACCGACCCGATCGGCTGTCTTCAGCCTCAACTACCAGCTCTGATCCCGCATACCCCGACACTGTCCCGGTCGGGGAAGGACGGACGGCGATCTACCCTCTCCTCAGGTCGCCGTCCGCCCGCATTCGCACGAGGTCAAAGTCGCGATTGATTCGCATTAGTCATTGCCCTATTCAAGACCGAGCAACGGATGGAAAGGGGGGCGCTGTTATGCTTCACGCTGCAATTCAACCCATGACGGACGATGACAGTGCTACATTCGCCGACCGTCCTCCGGTGCCATCGGCCCCTCTCGTTTCGCCAACGATATACACTGCCGCCCGCGATCCCTATGGTTTCAGCAGGCAGCCCAATATTCCGGCGATTATGGTTATCATTCTGGTCCACGCCCTGTTGATCGGCATGCTGATCCAGGTGCGCAGCCATGTGATACGCGTGCAGGAAGCAAAACTGACTGTCGTCAACCTCGCACCGCCGCCACCCCCGCCTCCCTCTGCCTCGGCAGCGCCGCCGCAACCATCGTCACATGAGGTCATCGCCCCGCCGCCGATCGTGCAGACGCCCGTTCCCATGCCCCAGGCTGTCCAGACATCCCTCGCGCCACAGGCCGTTTCCGCCCCCGCACCGACTCTTGTGGCCGTCGCTGGCCCGGCCGCGCCGACCGCCCTGCCACCCGCCCCGCCCAGCCTCATTCAGGGTGGCGATATCGGGACGCAGATGGTGTCGGGCAAACCGCCCCGCTATCCGATCGAGAGCCGCCGCAAGCGCGAGCAGGGCACGGTCGTCCTCCAGTTGATCCTGGGGGTCGATGGGACGGTCGAAACGATCATGGTCAGCCAAAGCAGCGGCTTTTCCCGGCTCGACAACGCCGCACGCGATGCGGTGAAGCACTGGCGCTGGAAACCTACGCTGCGTGATGGTCAACCGATGCGGGTGCGAGGCCTTGTCGAAATCCCCTTCGTCCTGCGACCCGATCCTGATTAACGGAAGCCCCTTAATTCCATGCTGATCGCCATTCCTGACCTGCTCGATGCGCCGGGCATCGCCGCCATTCGCGCGCTGATCGACCCAACGACCTGGGTCGATGGCAATGTGACATCGGGCCATCAATCCGCGCTG
>NZ_JPPQ01000069.1:2208014-2218810 GCF_000743655.1 Sphingobium sp. ba1 | reverse complement strand
ACCCGCCACGAACACCGCGGCGAGCGGCCAGTCGATCAGCCCGGAAGAGGCATAGTTGGCGGCCGTGGTGAGGCCGAACGCCGTAACGGCGACGAGCGACGTGCCGACCGCCATCAGCATCGGCATGCCGGTCGAGGCGACCAAGCCCGGCACGATCAGGAAACCGCCGCCAATGCCGAAGAAGCCGGAAAACAAGCCCGACCCAAGGCCATAGCCGACCACCTTGGGCGCTTTTTCGCGATTGCATTCCGCGCCAGGATTACCCGCATTGCCGCGCCCCTTGAGCATCAGCACGCCGACCAGCAGCATGACGAGCGCGAACAGGGCCAGCAATTTGTCGCCATCCACCATCTTGCCAAAGGTCGATCCGGCGAGCGCACCGACGATGCCCGCTGCGGCATAGATGCCGCCGCAGCGCCATTTGACATGATGGGCGCGGGCATGGCTGGCCAGGCCCGTCGCGGCATTGATGGCAACGGCGAGCGCGCTGGTGCCGATGGCGACATGCGGGTTGGGCACGCCGACCAGATAGACCATCAGCGGCACGGCCAGGATGGACCCGCCGCCGCCGACCAGGCCCAGCACGAAGCCGACCAGGCTGCCCGACAGGCCGCCCAGCAGATATTGGGTCAGGTCCATCATGACTGCGACTCGATCGGCTGGGGCTTGACCATCCACTCGCGGCCCTTGAGCATTCCATGCCAATAGACTGGCGGCAGGATGGTATCCTTGAGCAGCCAGGACAGGCGTGACGGGCGGGTGCCGTCGATCAGCCAGTTGGGGAAGCTGGGCATCAATTTGCCGCCATAGCCGAACTCGGCCAGCACGATCTTGCCGGCCTCCACGGTCAGCGGACAACTGCCATAGCCGTCATAGGCCGCGACCGGGGGATGGCCATCAAGCGCGGCCAGCGCGTTCACCGCGACCACCGGCGCCTGCTTGCGCGCGGCGGCCATCGTCTTGGCATTGGATGCGGAACAGGCATCGCCGAGCGCGAAAATATCGGGGTAGTGCGGGTGGCGCAGCGTCGCCTCGTCCACCGCGACGAAGCCGGAGGGGGCGGCGAGCAGACTGTTGCGGATGAAGTCCGGCGCGACCTGCGGGGGGACGACATGGATCATGTCATAGCGTTCCGCCACGCGCTTGACGCCATCGCCGTCCGCCTGCTCGAAAATGGCGGTCTTGGCCGGGCCATCAATCTCCACCAGCTTCGACCCGAAATTGAGGTGAATGCCGTAGCGATCGACATAGTCCATCAGCGCCGGGACATAGGCGGCGACCCCGAACAGCGCTGGACCGGCGGTGTGGAACTGCACGTCGCTTTGCGCCAGCACGCCCGCTTTTTCCCAGCGGTGGCAGGACAGATACATCGCCTTTTGCGGTGCGCCTGCGCATTTGATCGGCATGGGTGGTTGGGTGAAGAGTGCGCGTCCGCCCTTGAACGCCTTGGCCAGACGATGGGTATAGGGGGCCAGATCGTAGCGATAATTGGACGTGACGCCATCATGGCCCAGCGCATCGGCGAGGCCCGGAATGGCGTTCCAGTCGAGCTTGATGCCGGGGCAGACGATCAACACGCCATAGCCGATCCGCCGCCCGTCATCGAGCAGCACCTGTTTGTCATCGGGCTGGAAATGGCTGACCGACCCCTTGATCCAGGTCGCGCCGTTCGGGATCAGGTGCGCCTCGCTACGCCGGGTAAAGCCGCTGTCGAACACGCCCGCGCCCACCATCGTCCAGCCGGGCTGATAATAATGATCGTCGCTCGGTTCGACGATGGCGAGGCGGATGCCCCGGCGGCGCTTGAGGATGCTGGCGGCCGTGGCGATCCCGGCGCTGCCGCCGCCGATGATCAGGATATCATAAGGGGTGGCGTCCTGTCCGGCGACCAGTGCGTCCGCCATCGCCGCCAGTTTTTCGGCGCGCGCGCCTGACCGGCAATAGCCCAGCACCGGGCCAGGGAGGGTATCGAGCGCGTGGCGCATCGCCTGCGCATCGGCATCGGTCATCGCGCCGGGGGTTACGGGGATGTGCGCGAAAGCGAGGCCAGCGGCTCTGGCAACCGCACCGATGTCGGCAGCGGTCGGCTGGCCATCCTCCTCGCCATCGGGGCGGTTGCAGATGATCGCGCGAAATCCGTCGCGCGCGGCCTGTTCGACATCGTGCGGCGTCAGTTGCGGGGCCGTGCCGAAGGCTGGGGTCAGCCGCTTGATATCCATGATGATCCTCCTTGGTCCGGCGTGCCGGTTATGGTCTTGACGTGACGCGGTGCAGCGCCATGCCGCCCAGCATGGCCAGCACGAAGGGAGCGACCGCCGCCGGGGCGAGCGCCAGGCTGGCGAGGGCGGGGCCGGGGCACAGGCCGCCTATGCCCCAGCCGATGCCGAACAGGATCGCGCCGAGCGCAAGTTTGCCGTCGATCCCTCTGGTTTCGGGCAGGTTGAACTGCTGATCGGCAATGGGGCGCTCGATCCGCTTCTGCACCATCCAGGCAAGCGCCATCGGGATCATCGCGCCGCCCATGACGAAGGCCAGCGTCGGATCCCACGGTCCCAACAGGTCGAGAAAGGCGCGCACCCGCATCGGATCGGCCATGCCCGATAGGGCAAGGCCCGCGCCGAACAGCGAACCGGACAGTAGCGCAAGGATGACCCGCATCACAAAAGTCCCGCCAAACGGAGGATCGCCACGGTGGCAAAGCCGCTGCCCATGAACAAAGCGGTGGCGGTGAGCGAGCGGCGCGACAGGCGCGACACGCCGCATACGCCATGGCCGCTGGTGCAGCCTGACCCCAGCCGCGTGCCATAACCGACGATCAGGCCGGCAACGATCAGCAGGGCGGGCGCGGGGTAGCTGGCCGGGACGCCGCCCGACAGCAGCGCCACGACCAGCGCACCCAATGGCAAGCCGAGGATGAAGGCGATGGCGACGCTGCGCGGTGCGCCGCCCTGCGTGAAGCCAACGGCCCGCGCCGCAAGCCCGCTGACGCCCGCGATCCGGCCGAGGCCGAGCAGCATGATCGCCGCCGCCACGCCGATCATCAGCCCGCCGATGAGGCCCGCCACCGGCTGCGCATCGGGAAAGCCGGGGATCATAGCTGGTTCACCGGGATCTTGAGATAGGCGACGCCATTATCCTCGGCGACCGGCAGATGGCCCGCGCGCATGTTGACCTGAACCGAGGGCAGGATCAGGCGCGGCATGTCCAGCGTGCGGTCGCGCGCTTCGCGCATGGCGACGAATTCGTCTTCGGTTATGCCGTCATGGGCGTGGATATTGGCCCGGCGCTGGTCCGCCACGGTCGTTTCCCAGACATAATGGTCGCGGCCTGCGGGTAGATAGTCATGGCACAGGAAGAGCCGGGTTTCGGGCGGCAGTTCCAGCAACCGGCGCATCGACCGGAACAAGGTGCGCGCGTCGCCGCCGGGGAAGTCGGCGCGCGCGGTGCCATAATCGGGCATGAACATGGTATCGCCCACGAATACCGCATCGCCGATCACATAGGCGACGCAGGCCGGGGTGTGGCCGGGCACATGCAGCACGGTGACCGACAGGGTGCCGATTGCGAAACTGTCACCATCGGCCCACAGATGGTCGAAGTCCGATCCATCGCGCGGAAATTCCGCGCCGACGTTGAACAGCTTGCCGAACATATGCTGCACCTCGCAGATATGCGCGCCAATCGCGATCTTCCCGCCCAGCTTCTGCTGGAGATAGGGAGCCGCCGAGAGATGATCGGCATGGGCGTGGGTTTCCAGATGCCAATCGACGGTCAGCCCCTCCGCCTCGACATAGGCGATCACCGGATCGGCGGATTCGACATTCGTGCGGCCGGAAGCGGGATCATAGGTCATCACGCTATCGATCACGGCGGCGCGATGCGTCTGCGCGTCATGCACGACATAGGTCACGGTGAAGGTCGGCGGATCGAAGAAGGACTTGATCACGGGCACGCCTTCGCGGGCGGCGAGGATCTGCGTCTGGGCTTTGGTCAATGCGGGGTCGGACATGCGACTTTCCTTTAGTTTCATATTTACATGAATCATGTATATGTATAGAGCTAGGCCGTCAAGGGGTTGCCTCATGGTGGCCAGGATTGCAGGACGACAGGCATGAACGAAGTGATGACAGATGGACGGCGGCCGGTGCGGATCGGCGACATGGCCCCTGATTTCCGTGCCCGATCGACCAAGGGCGATTTTCAACTCTCGGCGCTGCGCGGCCAATGGGTGATCTTCTTTTCGCACCCCGCCGATTTCACGCCGGTATGCAGCACTGAGTTCGCCGCGCTGGCGCGGCGTCAGGCGGATTTCGACGCGCTCGATTGCAAGCTGGTCGGCCTGTCGGTGGACAGCCTCTATGCCCATCTCGCCTGGGTCCGCGCGCTGCGCGATCTGTTCGGCGTGGGAATCGACTTTCCCATCATCGAAGATCCCAGCATGGCGGTCGGCCGCGCCTATGGGATGATCGATGACTCAGCCGTCGACAGCATGGCCATGCGCTCGACCTTCTTCATCGATCCGCAGGGGGTCGTTCGCGCGACGACCTGCTATCCGCATAATGTCGGCCGCTCGGTGGACGAGATGCTGCGCCTGTTGCGCGCGTTGCAGCGGGTCGATGGCGCAAGCAGCCTGACGCCTGAGGGCTGGACGGACGGTCAGCCGCTATTGCTGCCCGCCGCTGACGGGACCGATGCAGCACCCGACTGGTTCTGCCGGTTCGAGGCGTCCGCATGAGCGCGCTTTATGTGGATCGCGACGCCGCGGCGTTGGCCGCTGAAAAGATCAAGGTCTTCGCCCAGCCGCAGCGGTTGATGATCCTGTCCTGCCTGCTGCGCGGCGAACGCAATGTCGGCGAGATCGCCGAGATCACGGGCATCGGCCAGCCAGCGCTCAGCCAGCAACTGGCCGAACTGCGCCGCGCCGACCTGGTGCAGAACCGCAAGGAGGCCAAGCAGGTCTGGTATATGCTCGCCGACGATGGCGTGGCGCTCTGCGTCCGCACGATCGAGGCAATATTCGCAGGCGATGGCGCACCGTCTTTGCCAACCGTCGAACCGACATCCTTACCCGCGCCGACGATCGACGGTGTGGCGGCCTTTGCCCGCATTATACACTAGGCGCGTTCGCCGGTCCGACCCCATTTTGGCTTGGCGACATAGGAGATAGCGGAACAAATCAGATCCTACTCCATGCACGGATATGTATAATTCTCACATAAATATGCAATGATATTGAGTATATTTCACTCTTGGCCAGCATCCGCTGTCTGCAGGGGAGATTCCATATGCTCACACGTCGCCTGTTTCTGGGAGCGTCGACCGCCACCGCGCTTCTAACATCGTCCCTGGTGCGCGCGCAGATCAAGGTGAATCCGTTCACACTGGGCATCGCGTCCGGCGCGCCGCGTGATACCAGTGTGATCCTGTGGACCCGGCTTGCGCCTGACCCGCTGAAAGGCGGCGGCATGCCGTCGAGCGACGTGCCGGTCCGCTACCGGGTCTGGGCCGATGCGGAACAGCGCAGGCTTGTCCGCGAGAGTGAGGCTGTTGCGCGCGCGAGCGAAGGCCATTCGGTGCATGCGCTGATCGAGGGACTGCAGCCGGGTCGCGAATATTGGTATCAGTTTACGGTGGGTGCGTTCGAGACGGCTATCGGCCGGACCCGCACCAGCAATCGCCGCGATCCGTCGGTCAAGCTGGCGGTTGCCAGCTGTCAATCCTGGCAGAGCGGCTATTTCAACGCCTTTGCCGATATGGCGGCCTGGGCGCCGGACTGCGTGATCCATGTCGGCGATTATATCTATGAAGGGGGTATCAGCCCGCTGGGCGAGCGTCGCGTCGATCTGGCCGGAGAACAGCGCGTCTTCCGCACCGTGCGTCAGCATAATAGCGCGGAAATCGTGAGCCTTTGGGATTATCGCAACCGCTATGCGCTCTACAATTCTGACCCCGCGCTCCAGGCGGCGCGGGCGGCCAGCCCGTGGATCGTCGCCATGGACGATCATGAAATCGACAATAATTGGGCAGGCGATACGCCGCAGGATCCCGAAGCGCAGACGCCGCTGGAATGGAAGGTCCGCAAACTGGCCGCCTTGAAGGCCTATTATGAGCATATGCCGATCGAAAAGCCGCCGATCATCGACGGGATCGAGAGCAGTCTGCAGATGTATGGTCTGTATCGCTTTGGCCCGGCGCAGGTGCATCTGCTCGACACCCGCCAGTTTCGCGCCGATCAGGTGTGCGGTGATGGCTTTCCGGGGCAAGTGCCGTGCGCGGAAGCGGCTCGTCCCGACCGGTCGATGCTGGGGGCGACGCAGGAACAATGGCTTTATGGGGCGCTGAATCGATCGGACGCGGCGTTCAACGTACTGGCATCTCAATGCTGGTTGTCACCCTATCGCTACAATAAGGCGCCAGAGCCTGCCGCGGTGAACTTCGACAGTTGGGATGGCTATCCTGTCGCGCGTCAGCAGTTGCTGGATGTTTTGGGCGATGGCGTGGCCAATCCTGTGGCGATCAGCGGCGATTGGCATTGTGCGGCGGCCATGACGATGCATGCCGAGCCGTTAAACGCCAAATCCCGCAGGATCGGGCATGAATTTGCCGGAACGTCGATCGCATCGGAATGTCCATGGGCTGGGGCGATGGAGCAATCGCGCGCTGATAACCCGCATGTGCGCCATTATAATGGCCGTCAGCGGGGCTATTGCCGGTTCGAGGTGGACGGCAAACATTGGACCACGGCCTATCGCGTGGTCGCGGACCAATATGATGCCAAGTCCGCCGTTTCGACCGAGATAGAGATGCGCGTCGCCGACCTGTAGGCTGGTCATGAAAAAGGGGGCTGGCCGATGTCTCGGCCAGCCCCCTTTTTTGCCTTTGCTCGGCTTCAGGCCCGCATGAGCGGGTCGCTGATGCCGTGGCGTCCGGTTTCGACCCGTCCGGCCAGGTGGATGTCCATGCCCGCCATGGCGACGGTCAGATCATACCAGTCTTCGCTCTTCGCCACCGGCCAGCGTTCGTTGGTGCTGCTGCCGCCTATGACCATGACCGCCCGGTCGGCCTGAACCCCATAGGCATCCTTGCCCAATGTGACGCTGGCAGGGGTCGATCCATCGGACGCGAGACGCAGGCGCATGGCCTTGCCCGCCGCATCATAACGGGCGGTGAGGACCGGCGCGGCGGCGGCCTGCGCCAGATCGCCAGTGAAGCCCCGGACGAAGCCATTGGGACCAAGCACGATGAGGTCGAAGCGGCCCTGATCGTTGGCGGCCCATTGATCGTTCAGCGATTTGCCCGCTTCCACCGTGTAGCGGCGCGGGATCTGATGCAGCCTATGCTTGTCATAGACGTGGAAGACGGCACCGGCGCGTCCTTCATTGGTGAATGTCAGGGTTAGAGCATCCTTCGTCGCGACGGCATCGACGTGGAGGATGTAGGGCAGGGCGCGCGATCGGCGGATACCCGCTTCCTGATACATGTCCTGCGGCGCGCGCGGCGGCAGCGCCTTGGGACGGGCAAGATGATCGGCCAGGATCGCGCTGGCGGCGCTGACATCGGGCAGGTCGGGGAAAGTGGCATCGCTACTCTGGCTGAAATCGAAGCAGCTGGTCAGGTCGCCACAGACAGCGCGATGCCATGGGCTGATGCCGGGGATCGTGACACCGAAGCGTTTTTCGAGGAACTGGCCGACCGAAGTGTGATCGAATATCTCGCTGTTGACCCAGCCGCCCCGGCTCCATGGCGAAACGACATACATGGGCACGCGCGGGCCAAGCCCCCAGGGCCGTGTCGTGCCGCTCACATCGTCATCGCGCGACGTATATTTATCCTCATGATCGTCGAAATATTCGCCCGCCAGGTCGAGCGTCGCCTTGCCCGCCATCGTGCCGTCGCGATTATAGGACGGCGGCGCGGGCGGCGGCACATGGTCGAACAACCCGTCATTCTCGTCGAACGTCTGAAAGAAGACGGTCTGGCTCCACAGGTCCGGGTTGGCAGTGAGCGCGTCCAGAACCTCCGCCGTGAAGGCCGCACCCTCGATCGGGGTGGAGGCGCTGGGATGTTCCGATCGCTCCTTGGGCGGCAAGATCCAGGTTACGGCAGGCAGCGTGCCGTCCTTCACATCCTTGGCGAACTGTTCGAGCGAAAAGGCGCTCATGCCGCGCTGATAGAGGGCAGAATCCGGCTTGGCATCGCGGAACCCCTTGAAGGCGAGGCCGCCATGCATCGCGCCGGTCCAATTGTCGTTAGGGTCTTGATAGATGCGCCAGTCGACCCCGGCCGCCTCCAGCACTTCGGGAATGGTCGCCCATTCCAGCGCATTGCCGGCATAGGTGTAGCCAGGCTCCGGCAGTGCGCCCTTGATCCAGCAGCGCAGATTATTGGGTTCCGAATGCGTGTCCCGGCAATTCACGCCCTTGGCCGCGATGGCGGGATCGAAGCTGGAGCCGGACCAGAAGACGATGCGATTGGGGTCGGTGCCGCTGGTGACCGAACAATGATAAGCGTCGCAGATGGTGAAGGCCTCGGCGAGCGCAAACTGGAAGGGAATATCCTGCCGCTTGTAATAGCCCATCGAATAATCGGTCTTATATTTGGGCCACAGACCGAATTTGCCCTGATTCCAGGCGGCCTGCGCGTCGGAAAAGCTGTGTGGGGTGCCCGGCACCTTGAGTGCGTTGGTCCGCTCCGTATCCAGATGGAAGGGCGGCAGGTCGCGCGCGCCGTTGGATTGCCACCAGACCGGGCGATTGTCGGGCAGGGGGATGGGATGGCGATCGCCAAAACCCCGCACCCCTTTGAGCGTGCCGAAATAATGATCGAAGGACCGGTTTTCCTGCATCAGGATGACGATATGCTTCACGTCCTTGATCGTGCCGGTCACGCGCTTGGGCGCGATGGCCAGTGCCCGCCCGATGCTGCCCGGTATGGCCGCCATGGTCCCCGCCACGCTGGCGGTCTTGAGGAAATCGCGTCTGTTCTTCAGGGACATGGCCGCTCCGATCGATAGGATGGGGGGTTATAAAAGGGATTTGCGTAGCCGTCCGGCGCTGCGATCCAGCAGCAGAACGACGATGAAGATCGCGATCAGGATGGTGCCGACATGGCCATATTCATACATGTCGTAGCGGCCCTTGAGTTCCTGACCGATGCCGCCCGCACCCACCAGCCCGATTACGGTCGCCATGCGGACATTCCGGTCGAGGATGTAGAGGGTGTAGGCGATATATTGGGGCAGCACCTGGGGCAGGATGGCATAGCGCCACATCAACATCTTGCCCGCGCCGATGGCGGTCAGGGCTTCCTGTGGCCGGGGGTCGGCATTTTCGGCATCGTCGGCATAGAATTTGCCGAGGAAACCTGCGCCATAGAGGCCAAGCGCCAATATGCCCGCGATCGGGCCGAAACCATAGGCGATGACGAGAAACAGGGCGCTGACCAGTTCGGGAATGGCGCGGCAAAAGCCGATGATGCCGCGCGCCATCATGCGGATGGCCGCAAAGCGCATCATGTTGCGCGCGCCCAGCAACGCCAGCGGAAAGCCGATGAGAATGGCGACGATCGTGCCCCAGAGCGCGATTTCCAGCGTCTCCAGCATCTTGGCCGCGACCAGCCAGACATAGCCCAGCGGTTGCACCAGATAGGTCGTTCGGACCGGGCGGCTTTCCATCCGCATCGTTTGCGGATTGATCGTTTCCACGCGACGTTCCACGACCTCGACATGGGAAAGGAATGGCAGGTCGGTTGGATCGAAACCCTCGATCCGGCTGATCTCCTGCCGCTCGGAAAGCTGGATGGGAACGAGCTGGCCGATGGCGTTGCCAAGGCCGTCGGCGACCTGTGATTGCTCGGCCAGGCCGAATTGCACGGCAACGGCCTGCGTCGTCATCATCACCATCCGGCCGATTTCGACGCGCTGGCCCGTATACCAAAGCAGCAGGGCCGCGCCGATCAGCGCCAGTATCGTGCCGCTGCCATAGGGGCGCGGGTAGGACCAGCGGGTGGGCGCCTGCGCGGTCATGCCAGCACCGCCTGGACCGGGGCGGAGGCATCCTGCTTTGCATAGATGCGCTTGGCGTCATAGTCGTCGAACATCGCGGGCGGGCCGTCGAACACGACCCGGCCACCCTGCAGGGCGACGATCCGGTCGGCATAATCGCGTGCCAGATCGACCTGATGTAGGCTGCACAGCACGGTCGCGCCCCGTTCGCGCGCCTGCGTCCGCAACAGATCCAGCACCTCGCGGCTGAGCCGGGGATCGAGGCTGGCGACCGGTTCGTCGGCCAGGATGATGGCAGGGTCCAGCATGAAGGCGCGCGCGATGCCGACGCGCTGTTGCTGGCCACCCGACAGCCGATCGGCACGGCGGGCAAGATGCGCTTCGTCCAGGCCGACAGCCGCGATGAGGGCACAGGCCTTGTCCTGCAAGGCCGGGGTATAAAAGCCCGACAGCGCCCGCCAGAAGGGCATGGCAGGCACCGCGCCGGCCATGACATTGGTGGCGACGCTGGCCCTGGCGGTCAGGCCATAATGTTGGTGAACCATGCCGATGCGGCGACGCAAGAAGGGCAGGGTCTTGCGATCGACCGGCTTGCCGCCCACCACCACGCGACCGCCGGTTATGGCGGACAAGCCATTGACGGTGCGCAGCAGGGTGGACTTTCCGGCACCCGAATGGCCCAGCACGACGCAAAATTGCCCCGCAGGGACCGTGAAGGACACACCATCCAGCGCGCATGTGCCGTCGGGATAGTGAACGGTGGTGCTATCGAAACGAATATCCATCATCGTTG
>NZ_JPPQ01000069.1:2175514-2208004 GCF_000743655.1 Sphingobium sp. ba1 | reverse complement strand
GGCGCCGGAGTCATAGCCCATCACCGTGCGACTCATCGACTCAACGCCGCCGCCGATACCCGCGTCGATCATCCCGGCATGAACCTGCGCAGCGATCAAGCTGACCGCGTCAAGGCCGGTGGCGCAGAAGCGATGAATCTGCTGCCCCGCGACGGTCTGGGCATAGCCTGCCTGCAACACCGCCGCACGCGCCAATACCCCGCCTTGTTCGCCGACAGGCTGTGCCATGCCAATGATCACATCGTCGAGCAGCGCGGTATCGAGATTGTTGCGCGACTGAAGCGCCTTGAGCAACTGCGTCGCCATTTCGACCGAGCTTATCTCATGCAGCGCGCCATCCGGGCGGCCCTTGCCGCGCGGCGTGCGAACATGATCGTAGATATAGGCTTCCATCGTAAATTCCCGATCCGTGATCCGATATTTTGCTGTGTCCGCTCTTGGCGTGGGCGGCCCTGTCCGCACCTATCCAACGAAAGGCGCATGGACGGACGCACGCTGCAATCTGAAGGCCAATCGGGATCTACGGGTATTAGGAGCGGGCTTTCGTGGGCATCAAGGGCGAGAACAGCGCCGCAATTCGCATCTCTGCGACAACCCTGGGCGACCTGCTGATGAAGGGGTGGGACAAGGGCGGCGGCAAGGAGGCGCTGGTATTTCCGGGCGAACGCAAAAGCTATGATGATGTGGTGGCTGGCGTAATTAACCGCGCGCGCGGACTGAAGGCGCTGGGCATCGGGCGCGGCGACCATGTCGGCATCTTGCTGCCGTCCAGCATAGAATTTGTCGAGGCGCTGTTCGCCAACGCGATGTGTGGCGCGGTGTCGGTGCTGATGAACGCGCGCTACAAGGCGCCGGAAATGGCCTATGTCGCGCAAAATGCCGATCTGCGCGCGATCGTGACCAATGATTTGGTAACCGAGCATGTCGATTTCGGCGCGCGGCTGGTGGAGGCCTTTCCCGACCTACCGACAGCGGCCGATCCCGCTGCCCTGACCCTTGCAGGCACGCCGCTGCTGACGCAGATCATCATGCTGGGCGGGCGTTCCGCGCCCGGCTTCGTCGACCAGGCCCGGTTCGATGCGGCGGTACAAAGCGTCAGCGAAAGCGACATCCACGACACGCGCCTGACCGTGCGGGTGCGCGATACCGCGATGATCCTCTACACTTCCGGCACATCGGCCAATCCCAAGGGGTGCCTGCTCAGCCATGAGGCAGTGACGCGCGAGGCGAACAATCTGGCGCGCTATCGCTGGGGCTTCCAGCCTGACGAGCGGGCCTGGTCGCCGCTGCCACTGTTCCATATCGCGGCGATGCTGTGCATGTTGGGAGCGATGGATGTAGGCGGCACCTTTATCGGCCAGCCGCATTTCGACGCCGGGGAAAGCCTGCGCCAGATCGAGGCGGAGCAGGTGACGATGATGTTCCTGCCCTTCGTCACTTTCCATCAGGCGATGATTGCTCACCCCGATTGGGACAAGACGGATATGTCATCCGTCCGTCTGCAAAATAGCTGCTTTGCGTTCATGCCGGACCGGGTTGGGCAGGCCTATCGCGACAAGGCCCCAAATATGCTGCAAGTGGGCACCATGGGCATGACCGAGGCGACCGGCATCGTCACCACTGGCGGTCCAGCTATGGACCCGGAAATGGGTTTCAGAAAACTGGGCTACCCGCTCGCCGGGATCGAGATGAAGATCGTCGACCCCGATACCGGCGCGGAACGGGGCGTGGACGAGCGGGGCGAGATTTTGATCCGGGGCTATAATCTGTTCGACGGCTACTATCGCGACGCGGAAAAGACCGCCGAAGCGATCGACGTGGACGGATGGTATCATAGCGCCGACATCGGATCGATCGATGCGGACGGCCATATGATGTTCCATGGCCGGTTCAAGGATATGCTGAAAGTCGGTGGCGAGAATGTCGCAGCGGCCGAGGTCGAGGCGGTGCTGGCCAGCCACCCAGCCGTGCGGCTGGCGCAGGTCATCGGCTTGCCCGACGATCGGCTGGCCGAGATTCCGGCGGCCTATATCGAGCGCGATGGCGACGTCGCGGTGGAGCCGGACGAACTGATCGCCTACACCAAATCGCGCCTGGCGTCGTTCAAGGTGCCGCGCCACATAAGATTTATCGACGAATGGCCGATGTCGGCGTCGAAGATCCAGAAGTTCAAACTGCGCGCGGCGCTGATGGCCGAACTAGGCCTGAGCGACTGACAAGGCAGAAAAATAGGAGAGGTTGAATGCGGGTCATCATCACAGGCGCGGCGAGCGGCATCGGGCGGGCCTGCGCGCAATTGCTGGCCGCAGGCAGCGTAATCGCGGGCGAGCATCAGTTGCTGTTGGCCGATCGGGATGCCGCCAATCTTGAGAGCGTAGCCGATGCGATCGGACCGGCGGCGGCGACCTGCGTGGTCGACCTAGCCGAGCTGGATTGCGGCGACCGGATCGTCGCGGCGGCAATGGCGCATATGGACGGGATCGACGCAGTCATCAGCAATGCCGGAATCATCATGGGCGGGGCGCTGATTGATCTGCCCGCCAGCGACTTCGACCGTATATTCGCGATTAACACACGGTCCGCCTGGCTGCTGGCCAAGGCGGCGCATCCGCATCTCAAGGCCAGCGGCGGGGCGTTCGTGGCCACCGCATCCATGTCCGCCACCGCGCCGACGCCTGCGCTAGGTTTCTACTCGTGCAGCAAGGCCGCGTTACTGATGATGATCCGGCAGCTCAGCATCGAATGGGGACCGGACGGCATTCGGTGCAACACCGTGTCCCCTGGCCCGACCTATACGCCGATGACGGCAGCAGGCTATGACGACCCGGCGAGGCGCGACCAGCGCGAGGCGACCATACCGCTGCGCAAGCTGGGCGTGGCGGAGGATGTTGCCAACGCCATCCTATTCCTGATCGGGCCCCATGCGGGGCACATCAGCGGCATCGACATATTGGTCGATGGCGGGATGAGCAACATGCTGATGCCCGCCAGTGGTGGCGGCACCGGGCAGAAGCGGCAGAATTAGGATGGGGTCAGGCCGCCCGCACCTGTGTTTTCTGGCCCGGCAGGCGCATCGCGCCGTCCTGTGCATCAACCAGCAGGCGGGCGGTCGCCACCAAGTGATCGCCCAGCAGCGCGACCGCCCGATCGGCGTCGCGGCGCAACGTCGCGGTGACGATATCGCTATGTTCATGGACCAAGTCGCGCTCGCCGGTCGCCAGCGGGACGGTCAGGTAGCGATAGCGTTCCGATTGCGCGTAGAGCCAGTCGCGCATCCGCAGCAGCCAGGGGCTGTCGCAGGCGGCCACCAAAGCATGGTGGAATGCGCCATGGGCGTCGGCATAATCCTCGTTCAGGCGGGCAGGATCAGTGGGATCGCGGGTCGGCGTCTTGCTGAGGCGATGGGCGGCGCTGACGATCGCGGATTCCCAGTCCAGCCCGCCGCGTGCGATGGCGCGTCGCAGGCATTGCCCCTCTATATCGCTGCGCACTGTCACCAGATCCATCAGGTCGCCGATCGAAATCGGCGTCGCGCGAAAGCCCCGCGCATCGTCTTGCGTCACGAAACCTTCGGACGTCAGGCGCGACAGGGCTTCGCGCACCGCGCCCAGGCTGAAGCCGCGATTGTCGGACACGTCTTTGATATTGATCCGATCGCCCGGCACCAGCCGGCACGTCAGGAGATCGTCCCGCAATTGGCGATAGGCCCGCTCAGTCAGGCTCAGCTTCTTCATCATCGCCAAAGCCATAGCAGTTTTGAAACCAGAGGCAAATACAAATAGTATATTTCGGTTATCAGAATATATTTCATGTTGACCTGGACGGCGGCGGCCCTCACGGTGGCAGGGTATCAGGAGGATAGAATCATGCGTTTGGCTAAGGTTTCGAAAAATGGGCAGACCGGTTTGGCGGTCGATACCGGCGCGGGCGTCAAGGCGCTGTTCGGCGATGCCGCGCTCTATGATCTCGACGCGCTGATCGCGCAGGGCGGCGGCGCGCTGACGCAGGCAGGCTATGCGGTCGTGGCAGGCGGCAAGGATGTTGCCATCGACGATCTGACGTTCCTGCCGCCGCTGATCAAGGCGCCCAAGATCCTGTGCCTGGGCCTGAACTATAAAGACCATGCGGCAGAGGGTGGTTTCCAGGTGCCCGAATTCCCGACCGTGTTCGGCAGGTTCAATAGCAGCCTGATCGGCCATGGCGCGCCCATCATCAAGCCGCCCTGCTCCGACCAGCTCGACTATGAAGCCGAAATGGTCGCAGTCGTCGGCAAGGGCGGCAAGGATATCGCCAAGGAAGACGCGCTGTCGCACATCGTCGCCTATTCAGTGTTCAACGACGGGTCGATCCGCGATTATCAGCTGAAGACCCCGCAATGGACCGTCGGCAAGAATTTCGACGATACCGGCGCGTTCGGGCCATGGCTGGTGACGGCGGACGAACTGCCCGCGGGCGGCGCGGGCCTGAAGATCGAGACGCGCCTGAATGGCCAGACCGTACAGAGCGCCAACACGTCCGACATGGTGTTCGACGTGGTCGATACCGTTGCCCTGCTCTCGACCTGCTTCACGCTGGAGGCGGGCGACGTGCTGGTGATGGGGACGCCGTCCGGCATCGGCCTGGCGCGCAATCCCCCGCTGTTCATGAAGGATGGCGATGTGTGCGAAGTGGAGATCGAGAAAATCGGCCTGCTGGTCAACCCGATTAAGGCGGCCTGAGCAGCGAAAGGGCGGCGGCACGATCCGCCGCCCGACATGCCAAGGAGGACAGGATGAACGACAAGAGCATCGCCGGGCGGCGCGCCAATGTACTGGGCGTCCATTCGATTGACCATTTCGCGCTGGCCGTCCCGGATCTGGAGGACGCGCGCCGCTTCTACAGCCTCTTTGGTCTGGACGTGCGCGAGAGCGACGGCAGGCTGCATCTTTTCACACAGGGCAATCTTCATCGCTGGGGCGTCATCACGCAGGGCGCGGGCGCCAAGCAACTGCGCTATCTGAGCTTTGGCGTCTATGCCGACGAGATGGATGCGTTTGCCGCGCATCTCGATGCCTGTGGCGTCACCTATATCGACGCGCCTACGAGTGCGGACACGCAGGGCATCTGGTTCAGCGGCTTTGATGGCCTGCCGATCAATATCCGCCCGGCCGACAAGGCGACGCCGGCCGAAAAAAGCCATTTCTCCTTTGCCAGCGCCCCGCCCGGTCAGTCCGGCGCGATCCTCAACAGCCAGGCACCCAAGGTCCATCCCCGTCGCCTGTCGCACTTCGCGATCTTCACGACCGATGTGAACGCGGCCATCACTTATTATGAAAAGACGCTGGGCCTGCGCCTGTCTGACAAGAGCGAGCCGGGCGTCGCCTTTCTGCACGGCGTGCATGGCAGCGACCATCATCTGCTCGCACTCGTCCTGTCGGACCGACGCGGGATGCATCATAATAGCTGGGACGTAAGCTCCGTTATGGAAGTGGGCCTTGGCGGATCGACTATGGCGCGGGCGGGCTATGGTCCCAACTGGGGCGTGGGCCAGCATGTGCTGGGGGCCAATTATTTCTATTATGTCCGTGACCCATGGGGCAGTTTCAGCGAATATTCGGCCGACATCGACTTCATTCCCCATGACGTCGAATGGCCATCAGCCAATCATGCGCCCGAAGATAGCATGTTCCTGTGGGGGCCGGACCCCTTCCCCGAATTCATCCAGAACACCGAACCTGCGGAGGCTGACCTGCCATGACCACATTTGTTTTACTCCACGGCGGCGGCATGGGTGGCTGGACCTGGAAATATGTCCGCGAGCTGCTCGAAGCGCGGGGGCACAGGGTTTATACGCCGACCTTCACCGGCTTTGGCGAGCGCGCGCACCTGACCGGCCGGCATGTCGGCAACACGGTCCATGTGCAGGATATTGTCAACGTCCTGCATTATGAGGATCTGCATGATGTCGTGCTGGTCGCGCACAGCTATGCCGGGACGGTGGCGCCGGGCGTGATCGCGCAAGCGGGCGACCGCATCGCCAGCGTCATTTATCTGGACGCCATCGTGCCCCATTCAGGCGAGCGCATCGCGTCGCTGATGGGCTATGTACCCGAAGACCAACTCGCTGGCCTGGACGCGATGCTGGAGGCAGGCGAAGGGCCGATAGGCTCTGGCGTAGATGTGATGCAGCGGGACGCGGCCAAGACGCACCCGCATCTGATGGACGCTGACCGGCAGCAATGGCTGCTCGATAATCTCACCGACCAGCCGATGCGGGCGACATCCTGTGTCATTCCTATAGGGGCTGAAACGATCACCAAGCCTGTCGATTATATTGCGGCGGCCATCACCGTCATGACCGCGATGCATCATCGCGCGCGGGCGCTGGGCTGGACGATCCACGACCATCCGGGTGATCATGCGCTGCTGGTGGGCGATCCCGAAGGGACGGTCGACCTGATCCTGAAGATCGCAGCCTCTAAGGGCGCGCCATGAATATCGACGCGCTTTTTTCCGTGCAGGGCCGCGTTGCGCTTGTCACGGGCGGGTCGAGCGGCATCGGCCGCCATATTGCCACCGGCTACGCCGCGGCCGGGGCGAAGGTCTATATCTGCGCCCGAACCGAGGCCAAGGTGTTGGCGGCAGCGCAGGCGATCAGCGAGGTAACCGGTGGCACCTGCATCGGCCTGACCGCCGACCTGTCGACCCTTGCTGGGATCGACGCTCTGGTGGCGCAGGTGGCTGCGCGCGAAGACGCGATGCACATGCTAGTCAATAATGCCGGGACGATGGCCGATGCACCGATTGACGGTTATAGCGAGGACGACTGGGACCAGGTGATCGACCTGAACCTGAAGGCGCCTTTCTTCATCCTCCAGAAATTCCTGCCATTGTTGCGCGCGGGCGGCACGGCGGAGCGGCCAGCTTCGCTCATCAATATCGGCTCGGTGGGCGCGCTGAAGGTCGGGCCGAAAGAAAATTACGCCTATCAAGCGTCAAAGGGCGCAATCCACTGGCTGGCCAAGGGGCTGGCCAAGCGACTGGGCCGCGACAACATCACCGCCAATGTGATCGCACCGGGATTTTTCGAATCCGAGATGACGGTGATCGCGTCGGACGAGATGCGCAAAATGGTGGAGGGCATGGTGCCGCGCGGGCGCGTGGGGACGCCGGAAGATTTGGCCGGAACGGCCATCTATCTGGCGTCGCGCGCGGGTGCCTATGTCACCGGTTCGGTCATTCCGGTCGAAGGAGGATTGTCGATCTAATATGGGTCAACTTCATTTTGTGGCTATTGGCGGCACCTTGCGCGCCTTCTCTTCAACCGAGCGCGCGCTTCGCAAAGCACTAGCCCTTGCCGAGACACGAGGTGCGCGAACGACATTGTTATCTGGCGATGCCATCAACTTTCCGCTTTATTCGCCGGAAAATGCAGTTCGATCTGAGCTTGCCAGCGCCTATGTCGAAACGCTGCGGTCCGCTGACGCAGTCATCTTAGGATCACCCGGTTATCACGGTGCGATTTCCGGCTTTGTGAAAAATGCGCTGGATTATGTTGAAGATCTGAATCGGGATGATCGTTGTTATTTTGACGGCCTGCCGGTCGGCTGCATTGCCACGGCGGCGGGGTGGCAAGCCGCGGTCGCCACACTTCAACAGTTGCGTGTCATAACTCATGCCTTGCGCGGCTGGCCGACACCATTGGGTATTGCCATCAATACCATCGGTGAAACTGGAGACCCAGTCGAACAAAATCCCATTCCCGCCCATTTGGGCATGATGGTGGATCAACTGTTTCAATTTTATAATCGTTCGACCCTATAAGAGGATAGGTTCTCAAAGACCCTGACAGGTGCCCAATAGTCGGGCAAAGAGAACAGGAAAGACAATGGATTTTTCGCTCACCGAGGAGCAGCAGGCGTTTCGCGACATCGTGCGCCGCTGGGTCGATGTAGAGGCGCCCAAGGACTGGATGCGCGCGCTGGAGGCCGACGAGGAAAATTACCCCTACGCGCTGTGGGACAAGATTGCCGAGCAGGGCTTCTTCGGCATCGGCATACCAGAGGAATATGACGGCCTGGGCGGCGACGTCATGATGCAGATGATCTTCGCGCGCGAATTTGCGCGGACTGCTGGCGGACTGCTGTGGGTGTGGGGCCTGACATCCTTTGGCGGGGCCAAGACGATCAGTGCGGTCGGCACCGAGGAACAGAAGAACCGCTGGCTGCGGCCGATGGCGCAGGGCAAGCTGCGCGTGTCGCTTTCCATGACCGAACCCGATGGCGGCACCGATGTGCTGGGCGCAATGAAGACCCATGCCGAAAAGGTGGATGGCGGCTGGAAACTGAATGGGGCGAAGATGTGGACGACCGGCGCGAAGGCGGCCGACCGCCTGCTCGTCCTGGCCCGCACCGACAAGAATGTGGAAAAGAAGCATCACGGCCTGACCATGTTCTTCGTCGATGCCAAGACGCCGGGCATCACCGCGTCGCTGCTGCCCAAGCTGGGGATGCGCGCGATGGGGTCGTGCGAGGTCCATTATGAGGATGTGTTCGTCCCCGATGCGGACGTTCTGGGGCAACCGGGGCAGGCCTGGTACGCGATGCTGCCGACGCTGAACAATGAGCGGATCATGGTCGGCGCGCAATGCCTGGGCGCGATCGACGGGGTGCTGGAAGATGCGCTGGCCTATATGCTCCAGCGCAAGGCCTTTGGCGGCATCATCGGGCGGTTCCAGGTGTTGCAGCATTATGTCGCGAATATCGCGACCTGGCAGAAGACTACCGAATTGCTGCTCAACAATGTCGCGTGGATGCAGTCCAATGGCATGAATTGCGGCGTCGAGGCCAACATGCTCAAGATGGTCGCGACGGAAAATGCGGTGAAGGCCGCCGACCTTGGCATCCAGATATTGGGCGGCATGGGCTATTCGGCGGAAACCGACATGCAGCGTTACTGGCGCGATCACCGGATTTTGCGGATGACGCCGATCAGCAACGAGATGGTCCGCAACTCGATCGCCGAAAGCCTCGGCCTGCCGCGCTCTTATTAGGGACCAGCCATGAGCGATCTCGACACCCTGCCCCCCGCTCCCGACGCTGCCGGCATATCGCTGGACGGCACGACGGTCTTCACGATCAGCGCGGAAGAGAATGCCGCGCTGTGCCGATCCACCGGGATCGAACCGGCCAGCGACGGCACTGCCCACCCGATCTATTATTATGTCGCCACGCAGGTTGCGATGGGCAAGACCGTCGCGGGCGTGTGCGAAGCCTGCCAGTTCGATGTCGATGACGGTCCGATGATGGGCAGCAGCGGCGTCAAGTTCGACGCGCCGCTGATGGTCGGGACAAGCTACAAGGTGACGGGCGAAATATTGAGCCTGATCCGCAAGCGCAGCCGCAAGCTGGGCGTGATGGACGTGCTGACCTATCGCCTGCGCCTGCATCTGTTGGACGGGATGCAGGTTCTGGAAACCCATAATGTCTGGGTGCTGCCGCGCAAGGAGTTTGCCGCATGAGCTATGCCGTCGGCGACACGTTGCCGCCCTTCACGATCGAGAGCGTCAGCGCCGAAGCGATGGAGCAATGGGCGATTTTCTTGGCCGATCCTAACCCCATCCATCTGGATGTCGAGGTGGTGA
Source organism: Sphingobium sp. ba1 (assembly GCF_000743655.1). Lineage (NCBI taxonomy): Bacteria > Pseudomonadati > Pseudomonadota > Alphaproteobacteria > Sphingomonadales > Sphingobiaceae > Sphingobium > Sphingobium sp. ba1. The sequence continues at coordinate 2,198,382 of NZ_JPPQ01000069.1, read as the reverse complement.
AGGCCAAGGGGCTGGGCGACCGAGTCATCAACCAGGGCCCGGCGAACGTCGCCTATATGATGAACATGCTGATGCGCGCTTTCCCCGGCGGGCGGATCAAGGCGATGGATTCGCGCTTTCTGGACAATGTCTATGGCGGCGACCGCGCGACCGTGACCGGCACGGTCGCGACCATCGAGGGAAACAGCATCACCTGCGCATTCACGCTGGATGTCGAGGGACGGGGCACCGTCAATTCCGGCACGGCGACGATAGAAATCTAAAAATTCCGAGGAGATAAGATTATGCCAAGCGGACCTTTTGCCCATGTGTGCATGGTCGTGCGCGACCTGGACACCGCGATCGTGGACTGGACCAAGATCCTGCGCGTGCTGGACCCAGCCAGCCTGGAAAAGCGCCTGGTTAAATATGACGAATTTTCCAGCGGTGCGGACGCGGGCATGAAATGGGCGACCTTCGTCAATGACGGCGGCACGGAAATCCAGTTCATCCAGCCCGCCCCCGGCACGCCGATGGGCGACCGGTTGGACAAGGTGGGCGAGCATGTCCATCACCTCTGCTATTCGACCGACGATGTGCCAGGTGCCATGGAGAAGCTGCGGGCCGAAGGGTTGCACCTGCCCGGTGGCGGCCAGACCCATAACGACCCCGACATGACCTGGCAGAAGTGGAGCTGGATCGGCCACAAGAGCACGCATGGCGCGATGATCGAAGTGGCGTCGCCCTACGAGAGCCGCAATGACGGCAAATGGCACCATGCGCCGGGCAAGTTCGCCTATGCCGGTCCCGGCGAACATGAGTGCTTCGCCGAAATCGCGCCGCCGATCGCCGCCGAATAAGCACGGAGCGCCCGGCATGATGTCCGCGACCCGGATCAGCCTGCCGGGCGACGGCATCACCCTGGTCGCGGACGCCTATGGCGACCCGACCGCGCCGCCCGTATGCTTCTTCCATGGCGGCGGGCAAAGTCGGCGGTCCTGGGCCGGATCGGCGCGGCGGGTGGCACAGGCGGGCTATTATGGCCTGACCTTCGACCTGCGGGGCCATGGCGACAGCGATTGGGCCAGCGATGGCGACTATCTGCTGGAAGCCTATGGCCGCGATGTCGAGGCGATCCTGATGGCGCTTTACCGCCCCGTCGCGCTGGTGGGCGCGTCTCGCGGCGGCCAGTGCGCGCTGGTCGGCGGGTCGCGCCATCCCGATCGCGTGCGCCTCATCATGCTGGCCGACGTTGCGCCGCATATCGACGACGCCGGAGTGGAGGAGATACGCGGTTTCTTCCGCGCCAGTAAAGCGGGCTTCGCGTCGCTGGACGAGGCCGCCGATGCGCTGCACCGCCATCTGGGCCAGCCACGTGTGGCCGATGTGTCGGGCCTGGCCAAGGCGATGCGAACAGATGGCGAGCGGCTGTTCTGGCACTGGGATCCGCGCACGACTTCGCAGGAATTTCTGCATCCGCCATCCGAAGGCGAAGCGCTGGTGGCAGCCGCGATGCGCGTCACCACGCCGGTCGTTCTGGTGAAGGCGGAACTGAGCGAGATCGTGTCGGACGAGAGTGTCCGCCAGTTTCAGGCGCTGACCCCGCAACTGGAGGTCGAGGTCGCGCATGGCGTGGGCCATATGTTCACCGGCGACCATAATGACGCCTTTGCCGAACGGCTGCTCCGACATTTGACCACGTATCTGCCGCTATGAACCGGGGTGCGGCCTTTGTCGTCGGCGGTACGGGCGGGCTAGGCGGCATCATTTGTCGTCGACTCGCGGACGAATGGGATGGCGTGGCGATCGGCTACCGCTCTAGCGCGGACAAGGCGCGCGCGGTGATCGACACGCTGCGCGGACGCCAGGACCGAGCGATTGCCGTCCATGCCGACCTGTCCGACATGGCCAGCATCCAGAGCGGCTTTGCCGACGTCAAGGCGCGGTTCGGTGCGATAGGAACGGTGATTTTCGCCAGCGGTGTGGACATTGCCCAACCCTTCGTCAGTCAGATCGGCGAGGATCAATGGCGGCAGGTGATCGAGGTCGAATTGATCGGCTTTACCCGCATCGTCGCCGCCGCGCTGCCCCACTTCCGCGTGCAGGGTTTCGGCAATTTCGTATCGGTGGTGTCGGTCGCCAATTATTGCTTCCCGCCGGGCGATGCCCTGTCCTCGGTGCCCAAGGCGGGGATCGAGGCGCTGGGCCGCGCCATTGCGAAAGAGGAAGGCCGCTATGGCATCCGCGCGAACATGGTTGCGCCCGGCATCATCAACGCGGGACTGGGGGCCGAATTTCTCACCACCCTCTACACGCCCGCCATCTGGGAAGCGCAGCGCAAGCGGATCGCGCTCCAGCGCTTTGGCGATGGCGAGGATATTGCGCAGGCCGTTGCCTTCCTGGCGTCGGAGCGCGCGCGCTACATTACTGGCCAGACATTGATCGTCGATGGCGGCTTCAGCCTTTGAACGGATAGAGCGATCCATGCCGAAGTTCACACTGTCCCTGAACGTCGAAACCGCGGTCGATTTCGGCGAACCGATCCAGATCGCGGCAACACTGGCGATACCCGACAGACTGCCCGATGGCCCGATCGACCTGCTCGTTTGCCTGCATGGCGGCACCTATAGCCGCTGGTATTGGGATGCGCAGATTGATGGATGGCCGGGCTATAGTTTCGTCGATCATTGCTTGGCACAGGGCAAGGCGGTGTTGGCGCTGGACGCGCTGGGTATGGGCGAGAGCAGCCAGCCGGGCCGGGAAGATGTGTTGACACCCCATGTCGGCGCACAAGCGCATCATCTGGCGCTGGCGGCGGTTCTGGAACGGATGGAGGTCGGGGAATGGGGCGCGCATATCGCGGGGCGCACGCGGCGGATAACCGGCATCGGCCATTCGATGGGCGGAATGCTGACGATCGTGCAACAGGCGCAATGGGCCAGTTTCGATCAGGTCGCGGTACTTGGCTTTACCAATATTGGTCTGGCCATGTCGGACGAGGTGCAATCCGCCATCGGGGCGCAGGTGGCAGGGCCAGGCTATGGCGCGGCCAATCGCGCGGCGATGCACGGCTATTTCCATGCAGCAGACGTGCCCGAAACGGTGATCGCAGCCGACGATGCGCGGGCGTCGCTGACGCCCAACAGCTATGGGCGGCTGGCCATCATGCCCGGCGGCGTTGCGGCGGAGGCTGCCGCGATCGCCGCGCCGGTCTATCTGCATTTTGCCGACATCGACGTAAGCCCTGAACCCCATGCCGAACCGGCGGAGTATTGCGGATCGCGCCATGTCACGCTGACGACGCTGGCGGAAGCAGCCCATTGCCATAATTTCGCATCGACCCGGCTGCAAAGCTGGACGATGCTGCACCGGTGGATCGACCATATCGGTGCCATCGGCTGATGAAGATATTGCCCCGGCCACCCAGAAGGCGGCCGGGGCCACGCTTGCTTATTTATACGGGTCGACCGGCTGCGGCACCTTGATGACTTCCAGATCCTTGAGCATCGTCAGCACGTCCGAGATCGAATAGATATGGTCGATCTTGCCGTCGCGGAAGCGCAGCCAGGAGAACCACAGGACGTTGAGTTCGTTGCCAGTCGGCTGGACGCCCATATAGGGACCGCCGGTATGCTTACCATGATGATGGCACAGCACGCAGATTTCATCCTCGCCCCGGCCCCATGCCTTGATCGTGCGATAGATGCTGGGCGGGAAAGTGGTGTACAGGCCCTGCGGCGAGGTTTTCCAGACATGATAGGTGCCCAGGTCCGGCCGGTTTGGATTGTCATAGGTCATGGTGTCGGTATTGAAGAAGGCATCCATGCCGTCCCAGTCACCGCGATTAATGACTTCGTGCAGGTCCATCCAGTGATTGACCATATATGCCTGGCTGTCGGTCAGCCCGGCGGTGATTTCAGCCCGTGTCTCTGCGGACAGGACGAAATCGGCTTCGGTGAACGGGGCTAGACCCATTTATACTCTCCTAGATAAATGCTTGAGGCAAATTGGCCCGCTGACATGTGCCTGCGGTAACGCCTCATCCCCTGTCGCTATCCCTTCGACACCTACCCAACGAAAGGCGGCTGGCCAACCGGCCTGTGCGACCAATCATTCTATAGAATGAAGGAGAGTGGGTGATGCTGACCGTGCAGGAGATGTCGGACCGGTTCGAAATACAGGATTTGATCGTGGGCTATTGCTACGCGGTCGACAGCCGCGACTGGGATGCGCTGGACCAGTATTTCACGGCCGACGCGGTGATCGACTATTCCGAAATGGTCGGCGTTTCGGGCAGCCTGGCCGAGATCAAACAGTTTCTGGCGAGCAGCCTGACGCCGATCCTGGCGTTCCAGCACGGGGTATCGACCACCCGCTACAACATCGATGGCGACCGCGCGCAGACCAAGACCGTCTGCATCAATCCCATGACCGTCAGCGATGGCACGAACGCCGAGACGCTGGTTTTCGGCCTGTGGTATATCCATGATTATGTCCGCACGCCTGCGGGATGGCGGATCAGCCGCCTGTACGAACAGAAATGCTATCGCATGAACGTGCCCGACTGGCTGACCGCACAACTGCCTGCCTGATCGCATCCGTCGCCCCCTTCCCTGCCCCCGTGCGCCAAGGTGCCTTCATGCAACGCTTCCTTAATGCCGCCTTCCTGATCCTGCTTGTCGTGACGGGGTTTTCGCTTGCATGGCTTGGTGGGCGTTTGCTGATGCTCGGCGGATCGCCCTGGTATCTGCTGTCCGGGCTGGTCATGGTCGTCGTCGCGCTGCTCGGCTGGCGGAGAGCTCCGCTGTCGATCGCTTTGTTCTGGGCTTTTCTGGCGGCGAACCTCGCCTGGGCCTTGTGGGAGGTAGGGCTGGACGGATGGGCGCTGGCCCCGCGCCTGGCCATGCCGCTGTGCCTTGGCCTCTATATGCTGACCCCCTATTATCGGCGCCACGTCGGGCGATCCGCCCCGTTGCCGGGCGGACGTGTGCTGTGGCCCGCGCTGGCGCTGATCGTGGTGGCTGGCGTCGGCTTGGCCTTCTGGGCCGATCGCACGCCTGCCGCGGCGAGTCGGATATGGGGTCCGGCCCCCGCCAGCGCGGCCGATGGTGACTGGATCGCCTATGGCAACGACCGAGGCGGATCGCGCTATTCCGCGCTGGAACAGATCAGCCCGTCCAATGTCGGCAACCTCCAACCGGCGTGGACCTATCGCACCGGCAAGGTGGGCGACGGCAAACAGGGCACCGCCTTTCAGGTCAACCCGATCAAGGTCGGTAACCGCCTGTTCCTGTGCGCGGGCAATAATGACGTGATCGCGCTGGACCCGGAAACCGGGCGGCAATTGTGGCGGCATAATCCCAAGACCGACCTGGCCGGGGTCTATGGCCTGGTGTGCCGGGGCGTGACCTATTATCGAGTGCCCGGCGCTACGGGGGCCTGCGCCGAACGCATCTTCACCGCCACGCTCGACGCGCGGCTGATCGCGCTGGATGCCGCGACTGGGCGGCCCTGCCCCGGTTTCGGGCGCGGCGGACAGGTCGACCTGAAGACAGGGCTGGGCCAGGTGGACAAGGGCTATTATTTCGTCACTTCGCCCCCCGCCCTGGTGCGCGGGCGGCTGGTGCTGGGCGGCTGGGTAACGGACGGGCAGAAGATCAGGGAGCCGTCGGGCGTCATTCGCGCTTTCGATGCAGTGACCGGCGATTTCGCCTGGGCATTCGACATCGGCCGCCCCGACGACCATGGCCTGCCGGCGCCCGGCGCGACATTCACGCCCGGCACGCCCAATAGCTGGGCGCCGATGAGTTCGGACGAGACGCTGGGCCTGGTCTATGTGCCGACAGGCAACGCCACGCCCGATTATTTCGGCGGGCACCGGACGGCCAACGATGATCGCTACGCCAGTTCGGTGATTGCCCTGGACGGCATGACCGGCGCGGTGCGATGGTCGTTCCAGACGACGCATCATGATCTGTGGGATTATGACGTGCCGGCCCAGCCCACGCTGATCGACCTGCCCGGCGGGGTGCGCGGCCTGCTCCAGCCCACCAAGCGCGGCGAAATCTTCTTCCTCGACCGCGCGACCGGCAAGCCGATCCTGCCGGTCGAGGAACGCCCCGTGCCCCAGGGGGTGGTGCCGGGCGAACGCCTGTCGAAAACCCAGCCCTATTCGGTCGGCATCCCCAGCTTTACCGGGCCACGCCCGACGGAAAAGGGCATGTGGGGGCTGACCCCGATCGACCAGGCAATCTGCCGCATCCGGTTCAGGGAGGCGCGGTTCGATGGCGACATGACGCCGCTGTCGACGCAGCATCCGACGATCACCTGGCCCGGCTATCTGGGCGGGATCGATTGGGGCGGGGTCTCGGTCGATCCCCGGCGCGCGCTGATGATCGTCAACAACAACCAGGTCGGCAATTATAACCGCCTGATCCCGCGCGCAGAGGCCAACCGGCGCGGCATCAAGCCGATGAACGCCGTCCATATGGGCGATGTCGGTGGCCCCGCGGCGCAACAGGGCGTGCCCTATGCCGCGCAGATCGCGCCGTTCCTGTCGCCGCTTGCCATTCCCTGCCAGCAGCCGCCCTATGGCCGGATCAATGCCGTGGACTTGAAAACCGGGAAGATGGTGTGGAGTCGCCTGCTGGGCACGTCGCGCGACAGCGGGCCGCTGGCGCTGCCGACCTTCGTGCCGATTCCGATGGGGGTGCCCAATATCGGCGGATCGGTGGCGACGGCCAGCGGGCTGACGTTTATAGGCGCGACCCAGGAACATGCGTTCCGCTCCTATGACACAGCGACCGGCCGCCTGCTGTGGAAAGCGCGCCTGCCCGCCGGCGGCAATGCGTCGCCCAGCAGCTATTGGTCCAACGCCAGCGGGCGCCAGTTCGTGGTGATCGCGGCCGGTGGCCACGGCGCGATGCTGTCTGGTTCCAGCGACCAGTTGATTGCCTATGCCCTGCCAAAGAAATGATCGGCCGTCGGCTCGATCCTATCGTTTGGCGGGCAAGATCCGCCGTCCCTTTCCTATGTTGTCCAACGACATGAGGGAGGATCAGAATGGCGGCACATGGCAGCCTCACGCGCAGGGCGCTGCTTTCGGCGGATGACGAGCGGGCGATCCACCATTTGCTGATGCGCTATGCGACCGGGATCGACACGCGCGACTGGCCGCTGTTCCGCACCTGCTTCGCACGGGATTGCGAAGCCGATTATGGCCGCTTCGGCCGCTGGCGCGGGCCGCGCGAGATCACCGAATATATGGAAGGCGCGCACCGCCATATGGGCGCGACGCTGCACCGGATCAGCAATATCGTGGTGGAAAGCTGTAACGACGAAATCGTCGCGCGCAGCTATGTTGACGCCATCCTGATGGACCAGATCCAGGGCGTGACTCATCGAGCCACCGGCTACTATGACGATTGCCTGATCCGCACATCGGCCGGATGGCGCATATCCCGGCGGAAATTCACGATGGTCAAGGCCGGGCTGGATGGGTGATGCCAACCGCCAGGTGATTCTGGTCGCACGGCCGACCGGCATCGCGCAGGCAGCCGATTTCGCGATCCGGCCCGGCCCGATCGACCAGCCCGGTCCCGGCCAGATACTGGTGCGCAATCATTATCTGTCGGTTGAACCGGCGATGCGCGGCTGGATAGCCGATCGCGGCAATTATGCCGCGCCGGTGCCGATCGGATCGGTGATGCGCGCGCTGGCCGCGGGACAGGTGGTAGCATCGGGCGACGCGGCCTATCAGATCGGCGATCATGTCGCGGGCTGGTTTGGCTGGCAGGACTATGCCTGCGTTTCGATAGACCAGGTGGTGCAGCGGACCAGCGCAGCGGAAATGCGCGCGTCGTTGGGCATATTAGGGATCAACGGCGTCACCGCCTATCTGGCGCTGACGATGATCGGCCAGCCGCGCGCGGGTGAGACTGTGCTGGTGTCCACGGCCGCCGGGGCCGTCGGATCAGCGGTGGGGCAGATTGCTCGTATATTGGGGTGCCGCACGATAGGCATCGCGGGTGGCCCGGACAAGGCGCGGCGATGCGTCGAGCACTTCGGCTATGACAGCGCGATCGATTATCGCGGGGAAGATGTGGGATCGGCGGTGGCGCAGATCGCGCCGGAGGGGATCGACATTTATTTCGACAATGTGGCGGGGGCCATCAGCGACGCGGTGCTGTCGCATCTGGCCATGAAGGGCCGGGTCGTGCTGTGCGGCACTGCGTCCATCGATCGCTGGGAACCCTGGCCGCAAGGGCCGCGGGTCGAGCGCCATCTGCTGGTCAAGCGCGCGCGGATGGAGGGGTTCGTCATCTTCGACCATATGGACCGCTATGGCGATGCCGTAGCCCAGTTGCGCGCGTGGATCGGCGAGGGCCGCCTGACCTGGCGGGAAGAGATATTGGACGGAATCGAAGCCTGCCGGGATGCGCTGGCGGGGCTTTACCGTGGCGAAAATGACGGCAAGCGGCTGATCCGCCTCGTCTGACAATGGATGAAGGAGAGATGCCATGACCAGTTTGACGGGGAAGATCGCGATCGTGACCGGTGCGTCGTCGGGTATCGGCGCAGCTACGGCGCATGCGTTAGCGGGCGCGGGTGCGACGCTGGTGCTGGTGGCGCGCCGGGCGGATCGGCTCGCGGCGCTGGCGGAGGACCTTGGCGCCGACTGCCTGCCCTTCGTGGCCGACATGGCCGAGGCGGACGCGCCTCAGCGGCTGCATGATAGGGTGATGGCGCAGTTCGGGCGCGCTGACATCCTCGTGAACAATGCCGGCATCCTTCATGCCGCGTCGATCGATCAGTTCGACCTGGACCAGTTACGACCGATGATCGCGCTAAATTATGAAGCGGTGGTGCGGACCTGCACGTTGTTCGGGCGGTCGATGAAGGCGGCGGGCACTGGCCAGATCATTAACATATCCAGCATCGGCGCGAACATCATCGCGCCGGGAGTGGGCGTCTATGGCGGGCTGAAGCGGGCGCTGGAGGCGTTCACCGATTGCCTGCGCGTCGAGCTGGCGGGCAGCGGGGTCAAGGTCGGCATTGTCGCGCCAGGCACCACCAGCACGGAGATTTTCGAGGATATGAAAGCGCGCGGCCAGCCCGCCTGGGACAGTTTCATCCCCGCTATGCAGCCCGGCGACGTGGCTAATGCCGTGCGGTACATGGCGGCGCAGTCGGATCGCACCAATATGGCGCGGATTCAGGTCTATGCCGCCGCGGACACGCATTAATCCAGCGTGGCGTAAGCCTCCAGCCGGAACGGATCGACCGCGCTGCCATCGCGCATCTTGCGGACCCAGTAGGGGTCCATCAGCAGCGCGCGGCCGACGGCGATCAGGTCAAATTCGCCCTGCGCCATGCGGTCCGCCACCAAATCCAGATTATCGGTCATCACCGTTGGCTGGGCGAAGGAGGATTGCAGATCCTTGCTGAGGCCGACGCCACCGACCGCGATTACTGGCTTGCCAGTCAGCTGCTTGATCCATCCGGCAAGGCCCATGTCCGACCCTTCGAACGCGGGGGTCGAAAACAGGCGGGTGCTGGCGTCAAAGATGTCGACACCGGCGTCCGCGATCGGGGCCAGCATGGCGGCCAGTTCATCGGGCGTCTGGGCGCTGCGGGCGTCATAATCCTGCAATTTCCATTGCGAGAAGCGGAAGATGATCGGGAAGTCGGGCGCAGTCGCGGCGCGGACGGCGCGTACGACTTCCGCTGCGAACAGCGCGCGGGTGGCAGCATCCCCACCCCAGCGGTCATCGCGCAGATTGGTGCGGTGCCACAGGAAACTGTCGATCAGATAGCCATGGGCGCCATGCAGCGCGATGCCATCGAAGCCGACCGCGCGGGCGTTGGCCGCGCTGCGGGCGAAGGCGGCGATGATGTCGCCGATTTCGCTGTCGGTCAGCGGCGTCGTGGGTTCCCGCACCGCGTCGAGATAATCGGGCGGTACCATCGCCCTGTCGGTCGGCCCCCAGATGCCCGATGGCCGGGCGGAGGGGGCGTGCGGATCATAGCCGGTGCCCGGCACGCGGATGACACCCTGATGCCATAATTGCGGGACGATAAGCCCGCCAGCAGTATGGACGCCCGCGACGATGGCGCGCCAGCGTGCCATCGCTGCGTCGCCATGCAGGAGCGGAGACGCGCCGCCGCCCATGGATTCGCGCCCCAGGGCGGCCGGATGATCCACCCCGATGCCTTCGGTCACGATCAGGCCGACATCCGCTTCCGCACGGCGACGATAATAAGCGGGGACCCCGTCAGACGGCACACCGCCCGGTGCGAAATTGCGGGTCATCGGCGCCATGACGAAGCGGTTGCGCAGGCGCAGGCCCGCCACATTGACGGGCGTGAACAGCATGTCTCTAGCGTCAGTCATCTTCCATTCTCCCTGGCGTCCCATGGCCGCGCTGCTGCCGCAGCGACGCGCGACGAGGAACCTACCCATCGGCGGGTGCCTCATCGGCTCAGCGGGCAGAGCCTTTCGCCATGGGATGCGCAGCAGCCAATCAGGCGTCGACGACAGCAAGTGCCGCCTGGGGACAGGCCTCCGCCCCTTCGCGCGCCTGCTCCTCCAGACCCGCTGGCACGATGGGATCATCGACGAAAACGATGCCGTTGGAATCGAGCTTGTACACTTCAGGACAGATTTCGGCGCACACGCCATAGCCGCAGCAGGCTGCCTTATCGATCACCACCTTCAACGTCTGACTCATCATCCTCTCCTTATGACACAACATTACAGCTTGAACAGATTTAGTTCAATATGTATAACGTGATTCACGATGGATTTTCCGAGGAGAGGAAGATGCTGCACAAGGCCGGGTTGACTCTGAGCGATGGGACCACGCTCGACGACCTCATCAACCGCGACATGAACGAAGTGTCGCTGCGGGTGATGAACGACAAGGAACTATACGAACTGGAAATGGAGCGCGTCTTCGCGCGGACCTGGCTGTTGCTGGGCCATGAGTCGGAAATTCCCAAGGCGGGCGACTATGTCATGCGCGACATGGCCGAGGATAATGTGATCGTCTCGCGGGCACGCGACGGCGAAGTGCACGTCATGCTCAACGTCTGTCCACATCGCGGCATGAAGGTGTGCACCGCCGAAGCGGGCAATGCCGCAGCGCATCGCTGCATCTATCATGGCTGGGCGTTCCGTTCCGACGGCAGCTTCATCGGCGCGCCGATCGAAAAGGAACAGATGCACGGCAACCGCCACAGCAAGGACGAACTGGGCCTGAAAAAGGCGCGGGTACATCTTTATGGCGGGCTGATCTTTGCGACATGGAGCAAAGATCTGTCGTTCGAGGATTATCTGGGCGACGCGAAATTCTATCTCGACCAGCTATTCTGCCGCACCGACAATGGCCTGGAAATGCTTGGCCCCCCGCAGCGCTTCGTGCTGCCGTGCAACTGGAAGATCCCCGGCGAACAGTCGGGTTCGGACGGTTTCCACACGTTGACGCTGCACCGGTCGCTGATGGAAGGCGGCATCATGGGCGGCACGGCCGAGTCGATCTACGACACCGCGCCCGGCATGTATGGCGTCGATATCTCGGTGCCGCAGGGGCACACGCTGCGCTGCCTGGAAGCGGCGCAGACCTTCAAGATGTTTGCCGACATCAGTTTCGAGGGCAAGACGACCGAGGAGCGGCTGAACCTGCTGACCCCGCCGGGCGTGACCAAGGACATGATCCCGCAGCTGTTCAAGAATCTGTCGGAAGCGCAGGTCAACCAGCTGGCGACCATCCCTCCGCAGGTCGGCGGCATGTTCCCCAATATCCTGATCGCCTTCATCTTTGCGCCGCGCATGGATGGCGGCGCGTCGGGCGCGCTTTCGCTACACACTTATGTGCCGCGCGGGCCGGACAAGGTGGAGTTCATCAACTTCATCTTCGCCGAGAAGGATGCGCCGGAGGACGTAAAGCGGGACATGCTCCAAAACGCTATCTGGTCCACCGGCACGTCCGGCACGATCGAGCAGGACGACGCCGACACATGGCCGCAGATCATGCGCAATTCGCGCGGGCATATGAGCAAGACCATGACGCTGAAATATCAGGCGCTCCATGGTCATGAACGGCCCGAAGGCTGGGTCGGCGGGGGTGATCTATATCCTGGCTTTACCAAGGACGACACGCAATGGGCGTGGTGGTCGGCCTATTATGACCTGATGGCCGAAGCCTGAGCGACGCGAAGAGAGAGGATCACAACATGACCGTGAACTACGCGACCGCCGCGATCGACAAGACGAGCGTCATGCGCGGGCTTGTATCCACCCAGCGCGTGCCGTTGGGTTCGGAGGTCTATAACCGCCTGCTCGAAACCCTGTATGACGAGGCGGCGGCGCTTGACGAGCGCCGGTTCGACGACTGGGTCGCCTATTTGGAGCAGGATCTGGTCTATACAGCGCCCCTGCGCCTGACCCGCAACGGTCCCAACAAGGACCGCGACGTCGTGCGCACGATGAAGCATTTCGACGAGAATTATGCGTCGATCCTGATGCGGACCGGGCGCCTGTCGAAAAGCGCCTGGGCGGAAGATCCGCCATCGCGCACGCGCCGCTTCGTCACCAATGTCCGTATTGCCCAGTGCGAGACGGCAGGCGAATATGAAGTTGTGAGCTATCTGTACGTCGAGCGCAGCCGGTTCGATAACCCGGAAAACGAGTCGATCACGGCCGAACGGCGGGACGTGTGGCGGCTGGTCGATGGTGCCTACAAGCTGGCCGTGCGCGAAATTATCGTCGATCAATCGACGCTGGGCATGTCCAACTTCGCGATCTTCCTCTGACGGGGTGATGGCAATGACAGGCTCCCCCCATATCGTGGTGATCGGCAGCGGCTTGGCTGGCTATGGGGTCCTGCGTGAGTTGCGCAAACTCGCACCGGGCGCCCGGCTGACCTTGGTGACGCAAGATGACGGACATTTCTATTCCAAGCCCGCTTTGTCCACCGCACTAGCCAAGGGCAAGGTGGCCGATACGCTGGTCACCACGGCGGCGGAGAAAATGGCGACGCAGTTGAAGCTGGACCTGCGCGCCGGTCGGGTGGTCGAGGCGATCGACCGGCAGGACAAGGCGGTGCTGACCACCGGCGGGCCGATCTTTTACGACCGGCTGGTGCTAGCGCTGGGGGCGGACCCTATACGGCCGCCAATTGACGGCGATGCGGCCCACCGGGCGATGGCGGTCAATAGCATCGACCATTATCGGGAATTTCGTGAAAAATTGGCCGACGGCGCGCGCGTGCTCATCATGGGCAGCGGGCTTGTGGGCACGGAATTTGCCAATGACCTGGCGGCGACCGGCTATCGGCCGGTCGTGGTCGACATGCTCGGTCACCCACTGGCGCAATTGGTGCCGCCCGCCGTGGGCGCGCGCATCCGCGATACACTGAGCGCCAAGGGCGTGGAATGGCATCTGGGCCGCAAGGTGATGGCGATCCACAAGGCGGAAGGTGGCATCCGCGCGGAACTGGACGATGGGCTGGTCGTGGAGGCGGCGGTGGTGTTGTCCGCCGTCGGCCTGCGTCCGAACGTGCAACTGGCGCAGGATGCCGGGCTGATCGTGGAGCGCGGCATCCTGGTCGACCAGACCGGTCGCACCAGCGATCCGGACATTTTCGCGATCGGCGACTGTGCCCAATATCCCAGCGGTCTGGCCGCCTATATCACGCCGATCATGGCCGCCGCGCGCGCGATCGCGCCCAGTGCGCTAGGCACGCCGACCGACATTCGCTTTCCCCCGCTGTCAGTGCAGGTCAAGACGACCGCCTGCCCCGTCGTGCTGCTGCCCACGCCGCAGGGCGTGGCGGGTGCGTGGGAGGAAGCGGCGAACGACGCGATGGGCCTGAAATATCTGTTCCGCGACGGCGATGGCGCTGTCCGCGGCTATGTCTTCACACAGGATTATTGCCAGGAACGCATGGACATGGACCGTGCCCTGAGCGAGCCACTAATGGGAGTTGCGGCGTGACGGCTTTGGTACAGGACAAGGTTGCGATCGTCACCGGCGGGGCCAAGGGGTTGGGCCATGGCATATCCCGCTGCCTGGCGCGGGAGGGTGCGCATCTGCTCATCACCGGGCGCGACGGCGCGGCGGCGGAAGCGGTAGCGGCAGAGATTTCGGCGGAGTTTGGCATGCGCGCCGTCGGCATGTCCGCCGATGTCGGCGTCAAGGCCGATGCGGAAGCGATGATCGACCGCGCGGTCGCCGAATTTGGCGGCATCGACATTCTCGTCAACAACGCCTCGCTGCTGTCGGACAACGTCCTGCTGGAACAGAAGACCGACGAGATGCTCAAGCGCACGCTGGAAATCGGCACCTGGGGCAGTTGGTGGGCGATGCGTGCGGCCTTCCCGCATATGAAGGCGCGGGGCGGCGGGTCGATCGTCAACTTCTATTCGATCGATGCGCAGACCGGTGCCTGGCTGCATGCCGATTATAATATGAACAAGGGCGCGATCATGGGCCTGACCCGCAGTGCGGCGGTGGAATGGGGGCGGTTCAACATCCGCACCAATGCGATCGCGCCGACCGGCATGGGCCAGGTTTTCGCGCAACTGGTGCAGGACGTGCCGGGCTTTCTGGACATGGCGACCGCCAGCAATCCGTTGAAGCGCGCGGGCGACCCGGAACTGGATATCGGCCCGGTGGTGCTGTTCCTGGCGTCGGACATGTCGCGTTTCGTCAATGGCGAGCTGATCAACGTGGATGGCGGGCAGCATCTGCCCGGCTATGTGAGCGTTCCGCACAATCTTGCCGAGATGGAAGCCCAGACATGAAATTGATGCCGCACACCGACTGGAGCGATATCGTCGCCACCGATCAATCCGGCAGCGTCCAGAAAATCCTGGATGGCACGCTGCGCGCGATCGGAAGCATCGGTGCGCGGCGCCTGTCGATGAGCGACATCAGCGAGGCGAGCGGCGTGTCGCGCGGCACGCTCTACCGCTATTTCACGTCCAAGGAGGACGTGCTGGCGGCGGTCAGCGAATATATATGCAGCAGTTTCGAAAAGGGAATTATCGAGGCGGGCGAAGGCATAGCCGATCCGATCGAGCGGTTCCGCGCGGTGATGCGCTTTTACGGCCGCTTCACCATCGAACGGTCGCCAGACGGCATATTCGAGGTCGAACCGGCCTTCCACCTCAATTTCCTGCGCAGTCATTTCAGCCGCCACAAGGCCGCCGTGCAGCAGGCGCTGGACCCGGTACTTGACCATTTCGAGATGCTGACGGGCAGCCGCCTGGACCGCGACATTTTCTGCGACACGATGGTGCGGTTGCAACTGAGCACCCTCATCATTCCGGCCACGCCGCAATGGCTGGCCATCTGGAACGGGGCGCCCGACCGGTTGTGCAAATGGGCGCTGCAAATCGCCGGCCACCATGCCGAACATAAGAGAGGATGAATTGATGGCTACCCTGGCAAAGTTAGAATCCACCACCAAGGTCGGCTTCGCCGACAAGAGCGTGGCTGACGCGCTGGTCGAAAAGGCGCGCAGCCTGCGCGATTTCCTTCAGAGCGAAGCGCCTGACGGCGAAAAACGCCGCTGCCCGACCCCGGCGGTCGACCAGATGTTAAAGGACGAAGGCTTCCTGCGCCTACTGGTGCCGCAGCGTCTGGGCGGTTTTGGCCTGTCCCCGACCGATTTCTGCCGCGTACAGATCGAAATCGCGAAAGGCGATCCAGCGATCAGCTGGGTCATGCAGATCATCAACGGCACCAGCTGGATCACCAGCCTGGCCCCTGATGGCGTGCAGGACGCGGTGTTCGCCGACCGTCCGCAGACGGTGTGCGGCGCGTACAACCCGCCCGGCAAGGCGCGCAAGGTCGATGGCGGCTGGATCATCAATGGCAAATGGCCCTATATGTCCGGGTCACGCCAGTCGACCTGGGCGCAGCAGGGCGTGGTGCTGGAAGATTATGACGGTCCCGTCGTTCCGGGCATCAACATGTGCTACCTGCCGATGGACGCCATGACGATCGAGGACAGCTGGTTCGTGTCGGGGATGCAAGGCACCGGGTCCGACACCGCGATCGCCAAGGACGTGTTCATTCCCGACGCGCAGATGGCGCTGATGACCGAGAGAACCGGCCAGATCGACCCGACCAAGCGCCATTTCGGTGCGCCGTCCGACCTGCTGCCCGCCGTTCCGGTCGTACGCACGACCGGCATCGCGCAGTTGATCGGCGCAGTGGAGGCGATGCTGGAAATCGTGAGGGCAGAAGCGCCCAAGAAGCCGGTGCTGACCACCATCATCGGTCCGCGCACAAGTTCCGGCGCCTATATGCGCGACCTGGGCGAGGCCGCCGCGATGATCGACACGGCCAAGCTGATCCTGTTCGACCTGACCGCTAAGCTCGACCGGGTCGGCCTGGGCGAGGAATTCACTATGGCGGAGAAGGCCAAGCACCGGGCAGCGGGCGCGCAGATGATCGAACTGGTTCATGGGGCGAGCGAATCGCTGATGTTCCAGGTGGGGTCTTCGGCCTTCGCGCTGGACAAGCCGATCAATCGCTATTGGCGCGACGTGTCGATGGCGACACGGCATATCCAGAATATCCCGACCATAGGCTACGAAATCTTCGGTCGCGCCTTGACTGGTGCGGACCCGATTTCGCCGCCGGGCGCCTATTGACCCTCGGCGCCGCCCGCTCGACCGAGTGGGCGGCGCTGCTGTTGGTTGCAGGATGATCGCGATGTCCCCCGCCTATGTCGATCCGACCGTTCGCCTGTTCGGCGACGTGCGGCTGGGTGAGGATTGCAGCCTATGGCCCTATGCCGTCATCCGGTGCGAGCGGGCGTTCGTCTCGGTGGGCCGCTGCGCAAGCGTGCAGGATCATGCGATGGTCCATATCGGCTGGGACGATCCGACCGTCATCGGCGATTATTGCACCATCGGCCACCGCGCCGTGGTGCATGGCTGCACGATCGAACCGGCCTGCCTGATCGGGGTTGGCGCGACGATCATGGAGCGGTGCGTCATCGGTCATGGATCGATCATCGCGGGGCATTGTTTCCTGCCGCCTGATACCATCGTGCCGCCCCATTCACTCGTGATGGGAACGCCCGGGCGAGTTGTACGCCAGATCGACAAGCTGCGCGACCATGTGATCGATGCGCTGCTCTATCGCGACAATGGGTGCGGCTATGCGCGGGGCGATCATCGGGTGTGGGAGCGGGCAGACCGGGAGGCGCTTGGCAGGGAGGCGGACGACATAATTGCCCGCGAAGCAGCGGGCTGGGGGATGCCATGACCGACATATTGGACCGGCTGTTCCGGCAGGCGCGTACCCATAATGGCTGGACCGACCAGCCCGTTACCGGCGCGATAGTGCGCACGCTCTACGATCTGGCCAAATGGGGGCCGACGACTGCGAACAGCAATCCCGCACGGTTCGTCTTCATTCGTTCGGTGGAGGCGAAGGCGCGGCTGATGCCACACATCAATGCGGGCAATGTCGATAAGGTCGCGCAGGCGCCCTGCACCGTCATCATCGCCGGGGACACGCGATTTTACGAGGAATATGCTACCCTGTTCCCGTCCCGTGACATGCGGAGCGTGTTCGAGGGGAAGGATGCGCTGATCGCCGAGACGGTGGCGCGGTCATCGACCTTGCAGGGCGCTTATCTCATCATGTCGGCGCGAACGCTGGCGCTGGATTGCGGGCCGATGTCGGGCTTCGACGCGGCGGGCGTGGACAGTGAATTTTTCCCTGATGGACGGTGGAAAGCCAATTTCCTGTGCAATATCGGCTATGGCCGAGCCGAAGCGCTGCATCCGCGGAACCCGCGCCTGGATTTTGACGCAGCCTGCCTGGACCTGTAGGGCGTCCGTCGCGAGACGAACGCCCGCCATCGATCAGGCGGCAGGAGTCCAGACCAGCGGGAGTGCGACGGGCTGGATCATGCCCAGATGGCATTCGACCGTGTGACCCGGCGCAATACGGAATTGCGGGATGCGGGCGAGAAATTCCTCCATCGCGATCCGTAATTCCCGCCGCGCCAGATGCATGCCCACACAGGTATGGATACCAAAGCCAAAGCCGACATGGCGTGGCTTACGGTCTAGCCGCACCTGTGTCGGCGCATCGAACTCGGCCGGATCGCGGCCCGCGAGCGTGGTCGACATCGCGACCTTTTCCCCCGGCATGAAGCGCACGCCGGCGACCTCCGTTTCCTTGATGCAGGTGCGAAAGGTCGTGACCGCGCCATAGGCCCGCATCAGTTCATCAATCGCATGCGGGATGTCGGACGGATTGGCGCGCAGATGCGCCTGATCCTCCATCGCGCTGCCCAGATGACGGAAATGCAGACCCATATTGGTCGAGACGGTATCAAGCCCGCCGATGAACAGGTTGAACATAAAGCCCAGCAGTTCATCCCGCGTCAGTGGCCGATCGCCGATCCGACCCTGCACCCCGAAGCTGATAAGGTCGTCGCGCGGATTGGCGCGTCGATCGTCAATCTCCCCGCCCAGATAATCAAGCACGCTGCGTGTGGCCTCGGCAATCTGCGCGAGGTCGTGATTGTGGAGCAGGTTCTGTTCCCACTCCATGAATTCCGCTACCCGGTCATGCGGCAGCCCCATCAGATCCATGAACACCTTGATCGGAAATTCGAACGCGAACTCGCTCATGAATTCGCACGAACCGCGCGCGGCGAACGCGTCGATATATTCGATCGCATATTGACGGATCTTGCCCTCCAGCGCGGCCATCGCCTTGGGCGTGAAGGCCGGGTTTACCATCTGGCGGAACGGGCCATGGGCGGGCGGGTCCAACTCAGCGGGCGAATTGATCCAGTTGCCGCCGACCAGTTTGGAATAGGGGGAAAAATCGGTCGACGAAAAATGTTCGGTGTCCAGGTAGATGGAGCGCAGATGCGCCATGCGCCGTGGCACCCAGGCTGCGGTTCCGCCCGGATAGGCGTGAGGCGCATAGATGATGTCGGGGCCTTCATGCACCGCCATCGCCATATCGTCGAACGGATCGCGGTCCGTCGTCATGCCAAAGATGAAGGGAAAGTCGGGCTTGACCAGATCGGCCGGCACATGGTCGGGAATGGGTTGCGGGGGGAACATCATGATCGTCTGTCTCCTTGATCGACGGGGAGACTGCGCGCCCGCCCCCGCCATTTCACCTGTCTTTCAGAAGGGCCGGGGTTCAGAAGGAACGCGGCAGCCCTAGGCTTTCGGCGATGCCGTTGCGCACCATTTCATTGGTGATAGGGCCGATCCGCCACAGTCGACTGTCGCGCCAGTAACGCTGCATGTCGGTTTCGGCGGAATAGCCCATCCCGCCCAATATCTGGATGCCCAGGTCTGCGGCGGCATTGGCGTTTTCCGATGCCATGAGTTTGAGCATATTGGCCTCCACCCCGACATTTTCGCCCCGCGCCTGTTTGTCGGCGCAGAAATGCAGCATTAGTTCGGTGGTCTTCTGCATGGTCGCAATGTCGGCGACATAATGTTGCAAGCTCTGGAATCGGCCGATGACCCCGCCGAACGCCTTGCGCTGCTTCATATAATCGAGCGCATCTTCCAACACGCCGTCGATGACGCCAAGGCAGAAGGCGCCGACCATGATCCGTTCATTGTTGAGCGTTGGCAGCAGCATGTACCAGGCCTTGTGCGGTTCCCCCAGCACCTGTTCGTCGGCGACGAAGGCGTCCTCGAAATGTACCGAGCAACTGCCCATCGAGCGCATACCGAGTTTGGCGAGCGGGGTGATCTTCACGCCCGCTGTGTTGATCGGCACCCAGAACAGGGTCAGCCCCTGGTGCTTCTTTTCAGCGTCCTTGTCGCTGCGCGCGATCACCAGCAGATAGTCGGCGACATGGGCGGAGGAGGACCAGATCTTTTCGCCATTGAGTTTCCAGCCCCCCTCGACCCGTTCGGCTGTCGTGGTCATCGCGCCCAACAGGTCGGTGCCGCCGCTCGGCTCGGTAAAGGCGATCGCGGCCTTCAACTGCCCGGTGGCGATCAGCGGCAGATATTTCGCCTTTTGTTCGGGCGACCCATAAAGGCCGATCGATTTCGACCCGGCAAAGCTGGTGATGCCCCAGATCCAGGCGAGGCCACCCAGCGACCGGGCCAGTTCGCGCGCCAGCAGCATCTGCATGACAACATCGCCGCCTTGCCCGTCATACTCCTCCGATATGCCGATGCCGTGAAAGCCCGCTTCGGTGAATTTGTCCCACAGCGCGAAGGGGTAGTTGTGTTCGTCCTTTTCCAGCGCGCGCGCCCATTCCTTGGGCACTTCCTTGTCGATCCAGCGCCGCGCCATGTCCTGAAAGGAACGATATTCCTCTGGCAGTTCGAAATCCATGTCCTGTGTCTTTCTTGCTTATCGGGAAGGGTGATCGGATGCGGCCGGGCAGCCTGCATCTGCGATGGCGATCAGGCGCGTGGCCATGCGATCGAGGCAGGCCAGCACGCCGGGATGGTCGCCCGCCTTGAACGCCGCCAAGATCGCCTGATGCTGTTCCAGGCCAATCGTCGTCAGCGTCTGGAGGCCATGCAGCAGGATGAAGCGGGCGATCAGACCGCGCCGGTCAAGGGTCGAGCGCAGCAGTTCGCGGTTCGCCGACGCGGTGATGAAGATGGTGTGGAAATCCAGCCCAGCGGCAATCGCTCCGGCATGGTCGTCCCCGTCCAGCGCCGTGCGATAGTCAGCGATTGCCTGATCGAGCAGGACTGCTCGCCCTGCGCCGATATAGCCCATCCCCCAGGCATAGCCCAGCCGCCACAATTCCCATTGCACGCGCAACAGGTCGCGGGTGGCGGGGAAATCAATCGGGGTGACGCGCTTCAACCTATGCGCCTCGATCTCCACCAATCCTTCGGATGCCAGCGTGCCAAGCGCCTCACGGATCGGCGTGGCGCTGACGTTCAGACTGGCGGCGAGTGCGGTTTCGCGCAGCAAGGTGCCGGGCGCGATAGTGCCGGACACGATGGCGTCGCGCAGGCGATCGACCACCGCCTGCCGCAGGGTGGAGGGCGAACGCAACGGTTCCCCCATCATTCCGCCCGATGGCGGCAAAGACGGCGCTATGGCCGGTGGGAGGTTGGGCAATTCCATAGTCTATAGAATGATTGCGCCCAGCCCGAACTGCGCCTGTCGAGGGATAGGGTCGAGCGAGAGGGATGCAGGCTAGTGCGGAGTCATGAACTGCCCGAAATGTCGCGCGCCGATCGATGGCTTTGGAACCGGCTGCATTGCATGTGGCCATAGCGGCGGCGACCTGCGCCGGGCATTGGTATGGACGCTGGTCCCCACCGGCGTGATTGCCGCGACGCTGGGCGCATCCATCGCCATCGCCGAAGCGCATCGCACTGGCAGCAGCCGAAACCGCTACAGCAATGCGATCGAGGAAAGGGATGCGCCTGGACGAACGCAATCCTTCGCCAAGCTGATGCATGATGCAGGCGAGGTCTGTACAAGTACGAAGCGTTCGCTGTTTCGGGGCGACATCGGCACCAATGCGGTCTGGGCCATTGGTTGCGGCGACACCGGCGACTGGATGATCCTGATCGCGGACAATGGCGCGACCCGCGTGGCGCAGTGCGGGCCGCTGGAAAAAGCAGGCACCCCATGCTGGACGCCGCTTGATTCCTGATCGTTCGGCGGGACGAGCCAGCTTTAGCCGACCGGAACGCCCTGCCCCACGGACCACCACTCAAGACTCGGCCCGTCGCGCGCCAGCCGTAGCCACACCGTGTCGAACGCCGCAGCCAGCATGACGGGCGAAGCATCCAGCGCCCTGAAAGTCCGCAAGAGCATTTCGTCCATATAGGAACGCGGCGCCATGCCTCCCCGCATCAGCCGCCGCCGCGCTTCGATCGTGACCCCGACGATAAGGTCGACGGCCATGTCGCTGGAAGCGAAATCCATCTGCCCCTTCTGCCGGGCATCGTCGAGCACATCGCGGACCATAAGGTCAAAGCTGCTGGCGCGTTCGAAATAATTGACATAATCTACGCGACAGGTAAAGCCGCTCCATCGCGGATCATGCCAGGCGCGCAACATTGTGATCGCCACGCCGCCCACCGCGCGCAGCAACGGGGCGTCATCGTCATCGAACAGCCGACGATAATCGCCGATCATGCCCGCCGTCAGCCGCTCGCCCAGCGCATCGACGGCGGCTTCCAGCGATTCGAAATATTTGTAGAAACTGCCGCGCGACACGGCGGCCGCCTGGATCACGTCGTCGATCACCAGATGGCCGTTCGCCTGACCCGGCTGATACAGGTCGAATACCGTGTCGAGCAGCCGGTCGCGCATCCGTTCCCGCCGCAACGCCGCCGCCCGGCTGCGCGGGTCGATGGCGGGCGGGACGGATGTGGTCTCGGACATGGCCTGCTACTGCATCGGATGGAAATAGCGCGCAAGCAGGCTGCCATCGTCGCCGAACACATAATGTTCGATGCTGTAGATTTTCATCGGATGCCCGTCATGCACACCTTCGTTGCGGACGTAGATGACCGCTTCGTTGCCGCTGACCTTCACATCCTCCACCACCAACTGCCAGCCGAGAAACTGGTCGCATAGCGCCTCCAGCTTGTCCCACCCCGCCTCCACCGGGGCCGTCGCAGGATCCTGCACCTTGAACCCGCCCGGCGCTATCGCGCGGAAGGCAGCCATGAAATCATCGATCCGGCCTTCGCTGAACATGATGGCTTGGCTGGTCAGAAATGTCGCTATCTCCTGCGTCGTGGGTATCGGCATCCATTCTCTCCTGTTGTTATGCTGTTGCCCAAGCGGGTGCGGGCGCAATGTCCGGCAGCAGGCGGATGTTGGACGGCATGCCCGCAATCGCGCGGCCGTACAGCTCGATCGACAGCGGCGCGTTGAGCGCATT
>NZ_JPPQ01000069.1:2164721-2175504 GCF_000743655.1 Sphingobium sp. ba1 | reverse complement strand
ACACCGACGCCGCATTGCGCGCCGCGCTGGGCACGTTGCGCAGCATGACCGGCCGGGCGCGCTAACTCTCCTACCATTCCTCGATCGTCAGCGCCGACAGCTCCACCCATAGGCCGTCGGCGCTGTCGCCCTCTGCATCGACGCAGATGTCAGCGACGAAATGGCGCGGCAACACCCATTGCGCTTCGCTGATCCCATCGAGCAGGCGCGCCTTGCTCGCCTGCGCCTCCGCCCCGCTGATCGCCAGCCGCACGACATGGCGTCGCCCCTCGAACAAAGCGCTGGCCCAAGGGCGGCTCACTGCCCGTTCGACGCGGGCATTGTCGCCCGCCCGCGCGAGCAATTGGGCCAGCAGGCGGGGCAGGGGGTCGGCCGTGCCTTTTCCTATTGCTTGATTTCGGATCAGGTTGCCCGCGCGCACATGCGGATCGATGCTTGTCATTGGCCGCTGCTCCTGCGATATGTGTTCATGAAATGTTCTACACGTCTCTTTATCCGTTCGCCCGGCTCGCGTCCGCCGCGCAGGTCGAAGACCAGCCGTGGATCGCGCACGCTGGCCCGCCCGAAGGTGGCGGGCGGCATCTCGTGGCGGCGAAGGAATGTCTCGATCATGCGCAACAGCATCGGCCTCAATCTCCCCTGTCATGGCGACTCGCCCCGCGCGAGCCGTTAGGTATATTCCTATCTCAAAGCCAATTTCCTACTTGTCTAGGAAAAATCTTATCAGTAATGGACGGATCATGGATGAATCGCAGGACGCTCGTATCGCGCTGGAACGGCTGATCGCCGATCGGGGGGAGAATTATGCCGATCTGTCCCGGCTGATCGGCCGCAACCCCGCCTATATCCAGCAGTTCATCAAGCGCGGGACGCCGCGCAAATTGGATGAGGATGATCGCCGCGTGCTGGCCCGCTATTTCGGCGTACCCGAACAGATGCTGGGCGGGACAGCGGCGGCGCCCCTGTCGGCAACGTCCGGCCGGATGCGCAGCGTGCCGGCCGTGGTCGCCGTACCCCGGCTGGCGCTGGGCGCGTCGGCGGGCGGCGGCACGCTGGACGAGGATGAACGCGCGGCGGGCGTGATGGCGTTCGACGCGCACTGGCTGCGGCACTTGGGCGTCCGGCCGCAGCGCGTGTCGATCATCCGCGTCGATGGCGAATCGATGGCGCCGACGCTTAGCGACGGCGACGACATCATGGTCGATCATGATGATGATGCGCTGCGGCTGCGCGACGGCGTCTATGTGTTGCGGCTCGACGGCGTGCTGATGGTCAAGCGAATCGCCATGGGGCCACTGCGGGGCCGGTTCAGCGTGGTCAGCGACAATGTCCATTATCCCGACTGGGCCGATATCGACCCGGCGCTGGTGGACATCGTCGGCCGCGTCGTGTGGACTGGCAGGCGTCTGGTGTAGGTGGTGAGACCACCCTATCTGTGCGCCAAAGGAGTATCGGTGTGAACGACAATGGCGCGGTGATCCGCAAGGGCTTGGAATGGCGCGGCGCGCGGCTGGCGCTAGCGACGGTGGTATCGACCTGGGGATCAGCCCCGCGCCCGCGCGGCAGCCATATGATCGTCCATGAAGACGGCCGGTTCGAAGGCAGTATTTCCGGCGGCTGCGTCGAAACCGACGTGCTGCAACGCGCCACTGAAGTGATCGCAGGCCGCGCGGCGCATGTCGAAACCTATGGCGTGGCCGATGGCGATGCGTGGGAGGTCGGTCTGCCCTGCGGCGGCGAGATCGCGGTGCTGGTCCAGCCGGTGGGGGAGGATGGCTTTCTCCCCGACCTGTTCGACCGGATCGACACGGCGAACGCGCGCGGGCGCGCCGTCACGCTGGCGACCGACCTGACGACCGGCGCGACGCAGGAAGGGAGCGGGGAGGGACTGTTCCTCAACCGCTATGATCCGCCCCGCCGCTTGCTGATCGTCGGCGCGGTGCAGATCGCCCAGTCGCTCGTGCCGCTGACGCAGGCGATCGGCGTGACCCCGGTCCTGATCGACCCGCGCGGCCGCTTCCTCACCGCCGAACGCTTCCCCGGCGTCGAACTGGACGACCGCTGGCCCGACGACGCCATCGCCGCGCACTTCCCCGGCGAATCGACCGCCGTGGTCACGCTCAGCCACGACATCAAGATCGACGACCCCGCGCTCGCCGCCGCGTTGCGCGCGCCGACCGGCTACATCGCGGCGCTAGGCTCCCGCAAAAGCCACGCGGCAAGGCTGGAGCGGCTCGCGGCCATGGGCTTTGGCGCGGACGATCTGGCGCGGATCGATGGCCCGGCCGGGCTGGATATCGGCGCGATCGGCGCCGCCGAAATTGCGCTGTCGATCACGGCAGGCATGGTGGCGGGATTCAACCGGATGCGGTGAGGGGAGGGTGGAGACAGGGCAGGCAGATTGAAGAACGAAACCGCCCCCAAATGCCGTCACCCCGGACTTGATCCGGGGTCGATGAGCCTCACCCCCTCAATGACGCCATACCGTCGAGCCAATAGATGCCGGGTCAATCCCGGCATGACGGCAAGTGGTAGGACACTGCTGTATTAAAGTGGCCCTTCCCGGCGTCGAAAATCGAGCAGCATTAAAAACTCGGTTGGCCATGAATCGCGAAGCTGTGATTCGATTAGCGATAGTTCCGCGTCTGTCGTGAGAGTTCTGCCTGAGCGCTTCATTTGGCTGTGCGTCATATTATTAGTTGCGCACCGGCAGTCCATTCCAAGAGGAGGCTGCCAACGCATCCAAAAGGAATGATCCCAAGGCAGAATGACTTTACTTAAAGGGAGATGTGTCGGATCGGTACGCGCATCACCTACCACGATGCCGTACTTAAATGGGAGCACTGCGCGGGCTTGCTGGTCCCGCTGAGCGCGCGCTGCCGCCCGCGCGAGCTTAAGCGAGACCCTGAAGAAGCGCTCGGCCAGCAAGCGTTCAACACCGGCTCCAAAGCCGATATTGATGTGAGTGACCAAATCAAAGAAGTTAGATTCTGAGCCTCCTCGAAGCATTGTTGTAAGCATCGCAGCGTGCAGTTCCCCAGCGAGAGCTTCTGCGAAGGGCGCCTCCCAATTCAAAGCCGCCATTACTTGCGGCGTCCAGGCAGCGATCAGTAGTCCATCGCGATCCGCGATCCAGTCAATCAGGTCGTTTGCTGCTACCGACACGGCATTCATAGTCTTAAATTGGCCTGGCGACATCGCGTTTTGCATGGGGACAGATGAGCGCTTCCAGACACTCCCCTAACAGCACCGCCCACCATTCTTCCCGCCATAGCGCGCTTCCTGCCGGTCACGAAAAAACGCCGTGCGGTCCATCACCGGCTGCCCCGGATGATGCGCCTCGCAGTGCCGCAGATACGCGTCATAGTCGGGCATTCCGACCATCAGCCGTGCGGTCCGGCGCAGCGTGTCGAGCAGCCCGCTCATGCCGTCGGCACCAGTTGCGCCGGGATTTCCTGCGCGGTCGGCTCTGTGCTGCGACGCGCGGCGAGGCAGGTGCGGATCGTGAAGACCAGCAGCGACAAGACCACGGCCAGGAACAGCGCGACCAGCGCCGCGTCGATCCGGTCGTTGAAGATGATGCGCTCCATCTCCGCCATCGACTTGGCGGGGCTAAGCACTTCGCCCTTGTCTGCCGCCGCGCCGAACTTGGCCGCATGGGCGAGGAAGCCGAGCTTGGGATCGGGCGAGAAGAGTTTGAGCCACCCCGCCGACAAAGTGCAGACCAGTAGCCAGGCGGTCGGGATCATCGTCACCCAGGCGAAGCGGTCGCGCTTCATGCGGAACAGCACCGCTGTCGCCAGCATCAGCGCGATCGCGGCGAGCATCTGGTTCGAGATACCGAAGACCGGCCACAGCGTATTCACCCCGCCCAGCGGATCGGTGACGCCTTGATACAGGAAGAAGCCCCAGGCCGCGACCGTTAGCGCGGTCGCGACGACGCCCGGCACATGGCTCTTGCTCTCCTTGAAGGACGGCACGGCCAGCGCGATCAGATCCTGCAGCATGAAGCGCCCGGCGCGGGTGCCCGCATCCACCGCGGTCAGGATGAACAGCGCCTCGAACAGGATGGCGAAATGATACCAGAAGGCCTTCATCGCCGGGCCGCCGACGACATGGCTGAAGATTTCCGCCATCGCCACCGCCAGCGTCGGCGCGCCGCCGGTGCGTGAAATGATACTATGCTCGCCGACATCCTTGGCCGTTTGCGTGATGAGGTCGGCCGAGATAGGAAAGCCCATCGCCGTGACGGCGGCCGACGCGCTCGCCGCATCCGTGCCGATGATTGCGCCGGGGCTGTTCATCGTGAAATAGATGCCGGGGTCCAGAATCGACGCGCCGACCAGCGCCATGATCGCCACGAACGCCTCCATCAGCATCGCGCCATAGCCGATCACCGGGGCGTGGGCTTCGCTGGCGATCAGCTTGGGCGTGGTGCCGCTGGAAATCAGCGCATGGAAACCCGACACCGCGCCACAGGCGATGGTGATGAACAGGAAGGGGAAGAGGCCGCCTGCCCAGACCGGCCCACCGCCATCGACGAACTGGGTCAGCGCAGGCATTTTGAGCGGCGGGGCCATGATGACGATGCCGATGGCCAGCGCCGCGATCGCCCCGATCTTGAGGAAGGTCGAGAGATAGTCGCGCGGCGCAAGCAACAGCCATACCGGCAGCACCGACGCCACGGCGCCATAGCCGATCAAAATCCAGCACAATTGCACCGGCGTAAAGGTGAAGATCGGTCCCCAGACCGGCGAGGCGGCAATCGCCTGCCCATAAACGATCGCAGCGAGCAGCCCGACGAGGCCCAGCAGCGACACTTCGCCGATCCGCCCCGGCCGAATCCAGCGGGTATAGACGCCCATGAACATCGCCAGCGGCACGGTCGCCGCCACGGTGAACATGCCCCACGGACTTTCGGCCAGCGCCTTAACGACGATCAGCGCCAGCACCGCGAGGATGATGACCATGATCATGAAGGCGCCGATCAGGGCGATCGTCCCGGCCCATTGGCCCATTTCCATGCGAATGAGTTCGCCCAGCGACTTGCCGTCGCGGCGCATGGAGATGAACAACACCATGAAATCCTGCACCGCGCCCGCCAGCACGACGCCCACGATGATCCAGAGTGTGCCGGGCAGATAGCCCATTTGCGCCGCCAGCACTGGCCCGACCAGCGGCCCCGCCCCCGCGATCGCCGCGAAATGATGACCAAACAAGACGGTTCGATCGGTTGCTACATAGTCCAGCCCGTCGGCACGGCGCACGGCAGGCGTGGGCCGCGACGGATCGAGCCGCATCACATGGCGCGCGATGAACAGCGCATAATAGCGATAGGCGACCAGGAAGCTGCTGACCGCAGCGATGACGATCCACAGCGCATTGACGGCCTCGCCGCGCGATACGGCCACCACACTGAGCGCCACCGCGCCGACAATGGCCAACGCTATCCAGGGAAGATGCCGGGTCATCGCTCTCTCTTGTGATCGTCGGTCAGGAGAGGGTACAGTAAGCCGCTCACCTCAAAAGACAATCACACGATGGTCGGATCAGCGCCGCCGCCCGAACGGCCAGTCGATCACGCCGCCCGCCCATAGCGCCCACCAGATGATGACGGGTTGCAGTGCCAGGCGCGGTCCATGATACCACCAGCTCAGATGCACCCCGCCCAGCGAAATGTCGCCCAGCGCATGGTGGATATTGGCGGGCCATACGCACAGCGCATAGAGCGCCAGGCCGATACCGGCCGCCCGGCGCAGCGGCGGCAGCATCAAGCCCACCGCGCCTGCAATCTCTGCTATCCCTGTCAACCAGACGACGGTGGCGGGGAAGGGCACCCAGTCGGGCGTGATCGCGATGAACCCGCCCGGCGACCGCAAATGCGCGACGCCCGCCACCAGATAGGCCAGCGCCAAAATGACGCGCGCAATCTGTCGGGCGCGGCTGTCCCGCCGCACCCTTAGTAGATCCCGCCCTGATCCTGCAAAAAGTCGCTGTCGGTACGCTGGCGGCGCTGGCCGGACGCGGCCTTGGCGGCGGCGACCTTGGCCTGCGCCTCGGCCTCCTCCTTGCGGATGGTACGGCGCGGTTCCGATTCGGGCTTGAACGCTTCCCAGATGACCGCGGCCTTGGGCTCGCTGGTCGGCCAGGCACCATAGACGCGCTTGCCCGATCGCCGGTCGATCGGCACCATGCGGATGCCAGCCGGGGCGACGAAGGGCGTCTTGGGCATCGTTTCCAGGATGGGGGCCATCGCCGCTTTCCAGATCGGCGCGGCGATGCGGCCGCCCTGCGCCCAACCGCCCAGGCTGCGCGGCTGATCATAGCCGATATAGACCCCCGCGACGAGGTCGGGCGATCCGCCCACGAACCACACATTGGTCGGGCCGTTGGTGGTGCCGGTCTTGCCGAACAGCGGGCGCTTCAAGTCCGCCAACACCGTGGCGGTGCCGCGCTGGACTACGCCTTCGGTGATATGGACGACCTGATAGGCGGTCATCGGGTTCATCACCTGTTTGCCCTCCATGCCGAAGCGGGGCATCGGCTTGCCGTCCCAGTTCGCCATGTTACACCCATCGCACGGTCGCCAGCGTTCGGGCCAGATCACCTTGCCGCGCCGGTCCTGCACATAATCCATCACCTTGGACGGGAATTGCCGCCCCTGATTGGCCAGCGTCGCATAGGCGTTGACCATCTTCTCCACCGTCGTTTCCCCCGCGCCCAGCGCGAAGGAGAGGTAGGGCTGATAATCGCCGATGCCCAATCCCTTGATGGTCCGCACGACCTTTTCCATGCCGGTCTGGCTGGCGGCGCGCACGGTCATCAGGTTGCGCGATTGCTCCACCCCCCAGCGCATCGTCTGCGGCCCGGCGCTGCCGCCGGAAAAGTTGCGGAAGCATTTCTGCCCCAGGCCAGCGCCCTGATAGACGCATAAGGGGCCATCGACGATGATCGAGGCAGGCGTCATCCCGCTGTCGAGTGCGGCGGCATAGACGAAGGGTTTGATGGTCGATCCGGGCTGGCGCATCGCCTGCGTCGCGCGGTTATAGGAGGAAAGGCGCGCATCGAACCCGCCCTGCATCGCGCGGATGCGGCCCGAATGCACCTCTTCCACCACCATGCCGCCCGACACTTCGGGAATGTTGCGCAGCGCCCAATTGGCACCATTGCGCGCCACGACGATCAAGTCGCCGGGCTGCATCGCGGAAAAGGCCGGGCCACCGCTCTTGCGATAGGCCATTTGCGCCGCGCTTGCGGGCAGAGTTCCGGTGCTGCCGTCGGCAAAGCCGATCTGCGCTTCCGAAGAGGTGCGGCTGATGATGACGGCGACGCGCCATTCGGCATAATCGACGTCGATATAGCTCGCCGCCAGTTCGCGTTCCCAGCCATTGTCGATCTTGATCTTGGCGACCGGACCCGACCAACCACGCCCGGCGTCGAAACGCAGCAGGCCGTTGCGCAGGGCGTTGGCGGTGCTGTCCTGCACCACCGGATCATAGGGGCTGCGCACCCACAGGCCACCGGCATAGACGCTGTTGGGGCCGTCTTCCGCCTTTTCGCCGAACAAGCCGATCAGACGACGACGCACTTCCTCCATATAATAGCCGCCCGCGCGCGCGTCGAAGCTGGAACTGTGCATGGCGACCGTGCCGAGCGGCAGCGCCGCCGCCGCATTGCGCTGTGCAGGCGTGATCCAGCCGCTCTTCACCATCTCGCCCAGCGCCCAGTTACGCCGGTCGAGCGCGCGCGCCATGCCGCTTTCGCTTTCGGGGCGATAATTGGCCGGACCCTTGGGCAGGATCGACAGATAGGCCATTTCATGCAGAGCGAGGTCAGCAACGTCCTTGTTGAAATAGGCGCGCGAGGCCGCCTGCACGCCATAGGCATTCCGGCCGAGGAATATCTGGTTGAGATAGAGTTCGAGGATCTGCTGCTTGCTCAGCACATTTTCCATGCGGTAGGCGAGGATCATCTCCTTCACCTTGCGCGTGGGCGAATATTCATCGCCGATCAGCAGATTCTTGGCGACCTGCTGGGTGATCGTCGAACCGCCGCGTGCGCGCTGGCCGGAGCCGAGCTTGCTCGCATAATCGACCACCGCGCCTGCAAAGCCGGGAATATCGACGCCATGATGTTCGAAGAAAGTCTTGTCCTCCGCCGCCAGATAGGCGCGGATCAGCAGCGGCGGATAATCGCTATATTGCAACTGGACGCGCCGTTCGCGGGCATAGCTGTGGACTGGCTGGCCATTAATGTCGCGCACGATGGTCGGCAGCGGCGGCTCATATTCCAGCAGCGTCGCCGCATCGGGCAGACCGCGCGCGAAGATCAGCCAGAACAAGAGCAAAGCGGTGAGGAAGCCGCCCAGCGCAATCGTGCCCCAGCGCACCAGCCGCCGTTGCCACAAGCGACGCAGCAGGCCGCCTGCGCCACTGGCGTCGCGACGCAAGCGATAGGCAAAGGATGACGGGGCGGTATCGGGGCTGGCCTCTTCCATGGGTACGAGGCTCTAGGGTCAAATTGCGGGCAATGCCAGTATGGATCGCGAGAACGATGTTCCTCCCCGCTCGCGGGGAGGTGGCGCGCGCAGCGCGTCGGAGGTGGTTTGCCCCACGGCACGCCCCTCCACCATTTGCTGCGCAAACGGTCACCCTCCTCGGTACCGGGATCACCGCGAAATTCATCACCCACAGAGTTTTACGTCATCCCCGCGAAGGCGGGGACCCATCTCCGGAGCTAAAATCAAGATGATAAGGTGGGAGATGGGTTCCCGCCTTCGCGGGAATGACGATGATTCGTATGCGATCCGCATTTCGCAACGATCCCCGTGTCGGGGAAGATCAACCGCCCGCCGTGCCGCTCCGCATCGCCAGCTTCCGCGCGAAATGGACCTCGATCGCGCGGGCCACGCCGCGCGCGATCTTGGACTGCCCTTCGCGCGATGACAGAAACGCAGCGTCGTCGGCATTGCTGATATAGCCGGTCTCGAACAGGATCGACGGCGTATCGGGCGCTTTGAGCACCATCAGCGACGCGAAGCGGTGATAGCTACTGCGGAACGGCACATAGGGCGCGGCTTCGCGCTGCAGCAGCCGGGCAAAGCTCGCTGAGATGTTGAGCGATTCGCGCTGGGTCAGGTCGATCAGGATCGAGGAGACATCGCCCGACTGGCCGCCCAGATTGACGCCATTGATGATGTCGGCCTTGTTTTCGCGTGCCGCCAGCCGTGCCGCCTCGCGGTCGGACGCGGTTTCCGACAGGGTATAGACAGTCGCCCCCTGCGCTTCGGTATTTTCCGCCGCGTCGGCGTGAATGGAGATGAACAGGTCGGCGCCCAGTTTGCGCGCGATGCCATAGCGTTCCTGCAGAATCAGATATTTGTCATCGTCGCGGGTCAGCGCGACGCGCACCCGGCCCGATTTGACGAGCTGGTCACGGATCGCCTGCGCGATCGCCAGCGTCACATCCTTTTCGCGCTTGCCCATGTCGGTGTTGATCGCACCCGGATCATGGCCACCATGGCCAGCATCGATCACCACCAGCGGCCGCGCACCATCGCGCGACCCTTCGACTGAGGGCAGCGAGACGCCGCGTGCCGCCGCCGGGATCGGCACAGTGATCGAATGGAGGCGCCTTTGCGGGCGGGCCGCCATCTCGGCCGGCGCGTCGAAGCGCATGCGGCCCTTGCCCACTTCGCTGCGAAAGCGGCTGTCGGTCACGCCCTGCAGCGCGAAGCTCAGCGATTTGCCATCGGCGGCGATCTGTGCCTGGTCGAGCGTGGCGGGGCTGGCGAGGTCCAGCACCACCCGCGCCGTGTCCTCGCTTAGCTGCCCCTGTCGCACGGCTGACACCGCGCTGCTGGCGGGGGCGAAATGGCCGCGTCCGACCTGCGCACCATCGATATCCAGCGCGATCCGGCGCGGCGCGTCCAGCAGGAAGGCCGACGCGCCATTCACCCGATCATCGAAGCGGACGACGACCCGGTCATTCTGCACGAAGACACCGGAAATACCACCGGCGCTGCCGGGAACCGACAGGGCGATCGTGCTTGCCAGGGCAAGGCTCAGAAACATGTACCGCTTGTGCAACGCAGCCCAGTCAGCCGTCCAGCCAAATTTCATGCTGTTTACATCCGTCCAGCGTCCCCACGCTAAAGGCCGGGTTAAGCATCGCCGCCTTGGATTCGGTAAAATGAGAGAGTTAACGGCATTTTCAGCATGAAGCGGCAGAAGGGGCGCGGCGGACGGTGTCCGCGACATAATATTTCCTGCAGCC
Organism: Sphingobium sp. ba1; assembly: GCF_000743655.1. Taxonomy (NCBI): domain Bacteria; kingdom Pseudomonadati; phylum Pseudomonadota; class Alphaproteobacteria; order Sphingomonadales; family Sphingobiaceae; genus Sphingobium; species Sphingobium sp. ba1. The sequence continues at coordinate 2,165,229 of NZ_JPPQ01000069.1, read as the reverse complement.
GTTGCTCCCTACCGCTTTGGCTGCTACCCATTCACATTCCTGCAATGTCCGTCTTTTCCATACGGCGCGGCGCAGGCCCAAGAAGACGGCAGGTTGGCGCGATCCGCGCCGCCGCGCCGATGTTATGAACAGGTTGACGCTGCATGAGGCATGAATTTCCATCCACGCTGACCCCGGCAACGGGCGTCGCGGCGTGGTTGGTTCGGCCCGGCGCCATGTCCGGCCCTGCCGACGCAGCAGACGCGCAGTTTTTCCATCTAACCCGGACGATGCCGACATCCGCGCCCTTACCGGCGCGCAGGCGGCCGTCCCTTCACTATCGCATGGTGGCCCGGCCCAGCGCCGTCGACCGCCATCGCCGGAGAATCATAAATGACAATGCGTATGCTGATCGACGCGCGCCACCGGGAAGAAACCCGTGTCGCGGTCGTCAAAGGTAACCGGATCGAAGAGTTCGACTTCGAATCCTCCGAGCACAAGCAGCTCAAGGGCAATATCTATCTAGCCA
>NZ_JPPQ01000069.1:2146357-2164711 GCF_000743655.1 Sphingobium sp. ba1 | reverse complement strand
TCCAGCCGACCATCAAGGCGACGCTGCCCGCCTGTTCGAGCGCCAGCCCGACCGCCAGCATCGCAAAGATCAGGATCAGCACGTCGCCGTCGATCGCGCCCCAGGCCTCTTCCGGGTCGATGCAACGGCTGAGCAGGATGAGACCAACGGCGATGACGGCAGCCAGGCCGATGCCGATGACGTCGAGCGCCGAGAGCAGGACCACGCCTGCCATCGCAACGATCGCAATCCACGCCTTCTTGCGACGGAAGGCGCGCACCCGGCTGACATCGACACCGATCAGATGCGGATTGTCGCGCAACGACCGCATCGCATCGTCGCTACCCGCAATCAGCAACCGGTCGGCACCGCGCACCCGCGTATTGGACAGGTCGGGACCGGACAAATGGCGCGCGCGATGAATACCGATGATCCGCACGCGCAGCGCATGGAGGAAGGGAATATCCGCCAGCCGTTCGCCAATGGAAGGATGGCTGGGCGCGACCATCGCCTCGACGACCGTCCCCTCCTGCCCCGACGTGCGCGAATCGGCGGCAATGCCGAGGTCGAAGTCACCAGCCTCCCGCAGCGTCATGATCGCCGCTCCATCGGCGCGGACGATCAGCCGGTCGCCGCTATGCAGTTCTTCTTCCATCAGCTCGCGGCGACGAATGTCACCGCCGCGCTTGATGCCGAGCAGCTTGACCGACCGCCCGAACATGCCGAGCGTGCTGACGTCCCGGCCAACCAGATCGCTATCCTGCGGCACCACCAATTCGGTCAGATAATCCTGCACATTACCGCCATTTTCTCCGGCAATGGTAGGCGGGTCGCTTGGCAGCAGGAAGGACAGCAGCAGCAGCGCGCCGACGCCTGCCAGGGTTCCAGCGAGGCCATAAAGGGTGATGTCGAAAATGCCGAACGGGGCCATGCCCTGGTCCGCGGCAATGCCCGCGACGATCAGGTTGGTCGACGTACCGACGAGCGTCAGGCAGCCGCCCAGCACCGCGACGGTGTTCATCGGGATCAGCAGCTTCTTGACCGGATAGCCGGTCGCCTGCGCCAATTTGAACATGATCGGGATCAGGATCACGACCACGGGCGTATTGTTGAGGAAGGCCGACAGGATGATCGTGCCGATCGCCACTTCGGCAAGGGCAAGCCGGGGATGCTTTTCCGCGCGCGTCATGATAAGGTCGGCGACGCGGCTGATGACACCGGTACGGATCAACGCGCCCGACAGGATGAACATCGCCCCGACGGTCAACGGCGCACTGTTGGAAAAGACGGAAAACATCGCCTTTTCATCCAGCATGCCGAGCAGCGCGAAAACGCAAGCGCCCACCACCGCGATGACCGTAGGCGAATAGCGTTCGCGCACGAAAGCGATGAACATGGCGGCCAGAACCGCCAAGCCGATTTCAGCCCGATACACGCCCAGCAGCGCGGTGATGAAATGCATGATGCCCCTGTCCCCAACAAGATTGGCGCTGGCCGCTGATCTTGCCGGGCTGAAACGAAATGGGCCAGCCATGGTTGCATGGCTGGCCCGTGTCGCGGCGGTCAGGGGACGTTTTGACCGTCAATCCACGCAATACGTGGTGACGCTCCCCAGGCTTACGCTCTGCCGCTTGCCCGTCGAACAGGCGATGGCGTCATTCTATCGTAACAAAAGTGAGTCGTCTCGTTTTTTTACGGTCGGTTCGGCGCGTCATTCCCCGCATTGGGCGCGGTGAAGCAATTTCTGGTCGGCCAGCACCAGCGCCATCATCGCTTCGACCACGGGCACACCGCGGATGCCGACACAGGGGTCATGGCGGCCCTTGGTGATGATGTCGGACGCCGCGCCATCGCGCGTCACGGTTTCGACCGGGATCAGGATCGAACTGGTGGGCTTGAAGGCGACGCGCAGCTTGATCGGCTGGCCCGTGGCGATGCCACCCGCAATGCCACCGGCATGATTGGCGAGGAAAGTCGGTCCATCGGGGCCGGGACGCATCGGGTCGGCATTTTGCTCGCCGCGCAGGCTGGCAGCCGCGAACCCGTCGCCAATCTCGACGCCCTTGACCGCGTTGATGCTCATCATCGCGGCGGCCAGTTCGCTATCGAGCTTGGCATAGAGCGGCGCGCCCCAACCGGCCGGAACGCCACTGGCGACGCATTCTACGATCGCGCCGAGTGAGGAGCCATCGCGTCGAGCATCGTCCACCAGTTTTTCCCAGCGGACGGCCGCTTCCGGGTCAGGGCAGAAGAAAGGATTCTGGCCAATCTGCGCCGCGTCGAAATTATCATAATCAATCGCGTCGCCGCCGATCGCGCTCACATAGGCGAAGATATCGACATCAGGGATGACCGCGCGCGCTACCGCGCCTGCCGCGACCCGCGAGGCGGTTTCCCGCGCCGACGATCGCCCGCCACCGCGATAGTCGCGAAAGCCATATTTAGCGTCATAGGCATAGTCGGCATGGCCGGGACGGTAGGCCTTGGCGACGTCCGAATAATCCTTGGAGCGCTGGTCGGTATTCTCGATCATCAAGCTGATCGGCGTGCCGGTCGTCCGCCCTTCGAACACCCCCGACAGAATGCGAACCTCATCCGCCTCGCGACGCTGGGTAGTGAATTTGGACGTGCCGGGCTTGCGCAGGTCGAGCCAGGGCTGGATGTCCGCTTCGCTGAGCGGCAGGCCGGGCGGGCAGCCGTCCACGACCGCGCCGATCGCCGGACCATGGCTCTCGCCCCAGGTAGTGAAGCGGAACATGCGACCGAAAGTGTTGACGCTCATTTGTCGAGCGCGATGTCGGGGGCGTCTTCGGCTTTCATGCCGATGACATTATAGCCTGCATCGACATGGTGGATTTCGCCGGTCACGCCGCTGGCCAGGTCCGACAGCAGATACAAGCCTGCGCCGCCGACATCCTCGATGGTCACATTGCGACGCAGCGGGGCGTTCAGTTCGTTCCATTTGAGGATATAGCGGAAGTCGCCGATGCCGCTGGCCGCCAGCGTCTTGATCGGACCAGCCGAGATGGCATTGACGCGGATATTTTCGCGACCCAGATCCATCGCCAGATATTTGACGCTGGTTTCCAGCGCCGCCTTGGCCACGCCCATGACATTATAATGGGGAATGACCTTTTCCGCACCGTAATAGCTGAGCGTCAGGATGCTACCGCCATTGGGCATCAGCGCGCGGGCGCGGCGCGTGACTGCCACGAAACTGTAAGCAGACACGTTCATGGTCATCAGGAAGTTGTCGAGGCTGGTATCGACATAGAGGCCGCGCAGCTCGTTCTTGTCCGAAAAACCAATCGCGTGAACGACGAAGTCGAGCGTGCCCCAGCGCGCCTCAATCTCCGCAAAGGCGGCGTCGAGCTTGTCCATGTCCGTCACGTCGCAATCGATCAGGAAGTCCGATCCTACCTGCTCCGCCAAAGGACGGACCCGCTTGGCGAGCGCGTCGCCCTGATAGGAAAAGGCCATCTCTGCGCCCTGTTCATGCAAGGATTTGGCGATGCCCCAAGCCAACGACTTGTCGTTCGCCAGACCCATGATGAGGCCGCGTTTACCCGCCATCAAGCCGTTCATATCTTCGTTCCGTTCCCTTGGTCTTCGGGCAGCAAGGCCACTTCCTCTTCGGGAAATTCCGCCAGCGCCGCATTCAATTCCGCGCCAATTACCACGCCAAGCCCGACTAGGAAGAAAAAAATGAGCGTGATCATGACGCCGGCCAGGCTGCCATAGGTCCGGTCATAGCCGCCCAGCAGCGACAGGGTCGGCGGCAAGAGCAATGTCGTGCCATACCACCAGAGCGACGTCGCGACCGCGCCGGGCCATTTGGGGAAGCGACGATCCTTATATAATGTCGGCGTCAGCGACACGAACAGCGACCAGAGCGCCACGCAGACGACCACCATTGGCACCAGCTTGGCCGACGCAACGAGCGCGATGGCATCATCGGCCCAGGGAAGGAGATGGGTCAGAAACTGGTCGATGCCCGTGATCACCACCTGGAGTGAGAAGGCGAACATCACGGCCACGACGCTGGCCAAAGTGATGCCGACCGCGCTCAGCCGATAATGCCAGAAGGATTTGGTGCTTTTGGTGCCATAGGCACGGCGCAATATGTCGCGGATGGTTTCGATGAGACTGCCGACGGTCCACAGACCCACGAAGCCGCCCAGCCAGAGCAAAGGGCCGGACCGGGCATTGAGTACATCGCTGATCGGTTGGCGCACGACATCGGCGACGCCGCGTGGAACCGTTGTCAGGAAGGCGTTGACCGCGGCCAGGCCATCTTCGGTGCGGCCGAAGATACTCGCCACCGCTGCCGCGACGATGAAAAAGGGAAACAGCGTCATCAGCGAGAGATAGGCAAGATTCCCGGCGTGAATGAAGCCATCGCTATAGGTGCCGACAGCGACCCGCTTCATCACCTCGAACGCTTGCGATCCGGGGCGCACCCGCTTCATATGGCGATGGAAATGGGCGCGTGTCCGTGCCGCCATATGGCGGCGGGATTCGGGCGTATAGGGCGAATTCAGCGGCATCCGCCCCCTAACGCCTCAAACGCCGAGATGGGCACGCACGGGTCGGCTGTCCTGCCAGCTTTCGACCAGCGCCCGGATCGCGGGATCATCGGCGGGCACATCGATTTGCAGGGTCACAAGCTGATCCCCGCGCGCGCCGTCCTTGCCGGTAAAGCCCTTGCCCCGCAGCCGCAGCGTCTTGCCCGACGTCGCACCCGTCGGCACGCCCAGCATCACCGCGCCATCGACAGTCGGCACCTTGACCTTGCCACCCTTCACCGCCTCGTCGAGCGTGATCGGCAGATCGAGCAGGACATTGTCGCCATCGCGGGTGAAGAAGGGATGGGGCTTCACCTCGATCGTGACGATCGCGTCCCCTGCGCCCCCCGGCCCCGCCTGCCCCTTGCCCGACAGGCGCATCTGCGTGCCGGTTTCGACCCCGGCGGGCAGTTTGAGGTCGATGGTCTTGCCATCTTGCAGCGTGATCCGCTGGGGCGCCAAAGTCGCAGCATCGGTGAACTGCACCGCCAGGCGATAGGCGACATTCGCGCCCTTGGGCGGCGGCGCCTGTCGGCCAAAACCGCCGCCACCTGCGCGGCGACCCGCGCCGCCGAACAAGCCTTCGAAAATATCGCCGAAATCCGCGCCGCCTTGATCGAAGCCGCCGCCCGGCTGGCCGCGAAAACCGCCGCCACCGCCACCGCCGCCAAAGCCGAAGGGCGCGGTCGGATTGCCATCGCCGTCAATCTCGCCCCGGTCGAAGCGGGCGCGCTTGTCCTTGTCGGACAACAGATCATAGGCATTGGTGGCAGCGGAAAATTTCTCCGACGCCTTGGGATTGTCCTTATTCTTGTCGGGGTGCAGTTCCTTGGCCAGCTTGCGATAGGCCGACTTGATCTCTGCCTCGGTCGCGCCGCGCGCAACGCCAAGGGTGGAATAGGGATCAGCCATCGATACTCTGGTGCCTCTTGTTCTGGGACAGGGAATTGCCGTCCTATGTGGCGAAAGCGGCGCGTCGGTTCAAGTTGCGCAATAGCCCGTATCGACACTATCCCATCGCCCGCCTAGACAGTGGGACATGATCGATCCTTTTGCCTTGTTCGACGACTGGTACAGCCAGGCGCGTGAAACCGAAATCAACGACAGCAACGCCATGGCGCTGGCGACCGCCGATGCGCGTGGTTGTCCTTCCGTCCGCATGGTCTTGTTGAAGGGCCATGGACCGGATGGCTTTATCTTCTACACCAATTTCGAAGGGCGCAAGGCGGGCGACCTGGCCGAAAATCCCCATGCTGCCCTGCTCTTCCACTGGAAATCGATGCGGCGACAGATACGGATCGAAGGGGCCGTCGGGCCAGTCGATGATGCCACGGCCGATGCCTATTTCGCGACGCGGAGCCGCGACAGCCAACTGGGGGCCTGGGCCTCCGACCAGTCCCGCCCCCTGCCCTCGCGCGAAATCTTCATGGCCCGGTTCGAAGAAGCCAATACGCGGTTCGAGGGCCAGCCGGTGCCGCGTCCGCCGCATTGGTCCGGCTTCCGCCTCGCCCCTGAACGCATCGAATTCTGGCAGGACCGCGAACATCGCCTGCACGAACGCCGCCTGTTCACACGGGACGATGCGGGCTGGACCGAAGGGCTGCTCTACCCCTGATAGTCGCGGATTGCGCCCTTTGGGATGAACCGAGGCGCGGAAAGCGGCAGCTTGTTCGTCTATCTCAAGGCGGGGGCCGCACGCCGATTGCGGGTGGTCGATGCGCCTGTTAGGTGTTCCCTGACGGTTGTAATAATATTGCGAGCCGCGTCCGCGCGGCTCATGAGGGAATAGATGCGCAACAGACTGACGGCCTTCATCCTCACCGGCATGGTCCTTGGGGTGATCGTAGGGTTCGCCGCGAACCTGTGGGTGGGTGGCGACGAAACGCTGGCCAAGCAGGTCGCGGGCTATTTCCACCTGCTGGCCGACATCTTTCTGCATTTGATCAAGATGATCATCGCGCCGCTGGTCTTCTCCACGCTGGTTGCGGGCATCGCCCATATGGGCGACAGCGCAGCGCTGGGGCGCATCGGCGGGCGGGCGCTTGCCTGGTTCGTCATCGCCAGCCTGATTTCGCTGACGCTGGGCCTCGTGTTCGTCAATTTCTTCGCACCGGGCGAAGGGCTGAACCTGGTCCGCAACGGTGCGGAATCGGGCGTAAATACCGAATCGCTCAATTTCCGCGACTTCATCCTCCATGTCTTTCCGACGTCCATGGTCGGCGCGATGGCGGAAAATTCGATCCTCCAGATCGTCGTCTTCTCGCTGTTCGTCGGCGTCGCGCTGACCGCGATCGGCGAGAAGGGCAAACCCATCGTGGGCGTGATCGAGGCGATGGTCGAACTGATGCTGCAGGTGACGGGCTATGTGATGCGCGTCGCGCCCTTCGCGGTGTTCGGTGCCTTGGCGTCGGTGATCACCACCGAAGGGCTGGGCGTGCTGGTCACGTTCGGCGAGTTGATCGGCGAATTCTACATCGCGCTTTTCTGCCTCTGGCTGCTGCTGTTCGCGGCGGGATCGGTGTTCCTGGGCAAGCGGATGTTCACGCTGATCCGCTATGTCCGCGAACCGATCCTGATCGCCTTCTCCACCGCCTCGTCGGAAGCCGCCTATCCCAAGATGCTGGAACAGCTCGATCGGTTCGGCGTGCCGCGCCGCATCTATAGCTTCGTGCTGCCGCTCGGCTACAGCTTCAACCTCGACGGCTCGATGATGTATGCGACCTTCGCGACGATCTTCATCGCGCAAGCCTATGGCATCGACCTGCCGATCGCGACGCAGATCACGATTCTGCTGGTGTTGATGGTGACCAGCAAAGGCATCGCCGCCGTGCCGCGCGCATCCTTGGTGGTGGTCGCCGCGACGCTGGGCCAGTTCGACCTGCCGGTCGAGGGCGTAGCCTTCATCCTGGCGGTCGATCACTTCATGGACATGGGCCGCACCGCAACCAACGTGCTGGGCAACGCCATCGCCACGTCGGTCATCACCAAATGGGAAGGAATGCTGGAGGTCGAGGAACCCATCGACGTCCCCCATCCCAAAGCCCCCGCCCACACCGCCGCGCATGGCCGCGCGGGGCTGGAACTGGCATCCGACATGGTGGACGAGGACAAGAAGGGGTAGGCTGCTTTCGGTCCGCGGGCGACGTTTTCAGCATCGTCCAGCCGTTCGTGACGGCGGCAAGCCGACCATAATATTGCCAGACGCTCTTAAAAATCAGGCTTTTCATAATGGGGCGGCGGCGCGATCACTTCCATCCGCTCGGACAATAGCGGGCGGAAGGACGGGCGCGACTTGAAGCCGGCATACCAGCGCCGCACCGGCTCATGCCCCTGCCAGTCGATCCCGCCCAGATAGTCCGCGACCGACAGATGCGCCGCCGCCGCGATGTCCGCGAGGCTGAGCGTACCGCCTGCCATCCAGCTACGATGGTCGAGCAGATAGTCCATATAATCCATATGCACATTCGCGCGCTTCATCGCTTCGCGCAGGATGCGGGCTTCGGGCGGCGCGCGCTCGATCAGCCGTTTCTTCATCCGTTCGTGCAGCAGCGGGCCGACCACGTCGCCATAGAAATTCTGGTCGAAAAAGGCGGTCAGCCGCCGCACTTCAGCGCGCCCGGCGGCGGTGCCGGAAATCAGCGGCACCTTTTCCACCGTTTCCTCGAAATATTCGCAGATCGCCTGGCTGTCGATCAGGGTCAGACCCTTGTCATGATCGGCCATGACCGGCGTGGTGCCAGCCGGATTGAGGTCGAGAAATTCGTCGCGCATCGCCCAGGGCGATTCGCGGACCAGATCATAGCCGATCCCCTTTTCGCCCAGCAGCAGCCGGACCTTGCGAGAGAAGGGGCAAAGCGGAAATTGATAAAGCAGCCACATAGGCGATCCTTGTTAGGCGCGCGCGGGTCGGGGGGGAAGCGGCAAAATGGCGGAAGCCGCCTCAACAATTTCGGTCATATCGTCCAAAAGCATGGCAAGAAACGGCATGGTCCGACCTTCCGATCCGCCGGGCGGGACGATAGAAGAGACTGCGATAATGATTACGCGATGGAAAGGATGCCCCCATGCCTGACGATTTCTTCCCGGTGCCGGGGGACTGGGCCAGCAGCGCGCTCATGGACCGGGCCGCGCGTGATGCCGACTATGCGCGTTCGATCGAGGCGCCCCACGACTATTGGCTGGAGCGTGCCCACCGGCTCGACTGGATCACGCCGCCGACCAAAAGCGACGAAAGCAGCTTTGCCGAGGCGGATTTCGGCATCCAATGGTTCGCGGACGGGGTGCTCAACGTCAGCGCCAACTGCATCGATCGCCATCTGGCGACGCGCGGCGATCAGGTCGCGATCCTGTGGGAACCGGACAGCCCCGACGAGGCACCGCGCCGCTACACCTATCGCCAACTCCATGAAGAAGTGTGCCGTTTCGCCAATGTCCTGAAAAGCGCTGGCGCGCGCAAAGGCGACCGCATCACCATCTATATGCCGATGATCCCGGAGGCCGCCATCGCCCTGCTCGCCTGCGCGCGGATCGGCGCGGTGCATAGCGTGGTGTTCGGCGGCTTTTCGCCCGAAGCGCTGGCGGGCCGCGTCATCGATTGCGATTCGACGCTGGTCATCACCGCCGACGAAGGCCGCCGCGCGGGCAAGACCGTGCCGCTGAAAGCCAATGTCGATGCCGCGCTCGCCCATTGCCCCGGCGTCAAACATGTCGTGGTCGTGCAGGCGACCGGCGGCGCGGTGACGATGGCGGAAGGCCGCGACCTGTGGCTGCATGAGGCGACAGCGAGCGTCGAGGCCGACTGCCCGCCCGAACCCATGCAGGCCGAAGACCCGCTGTTCATCCTCTACACGTCGGGATCGACCGGCAAGCCCAAGGGCGTGCTGCACACATCGGGGGGCTATCTGCTCTGGGCCGCGCTCACCCATGAACTCTGCTTCGACTATCGGCCCGGCGACATCTACTGGTGCGCGGCGGATATCGGCTGGGTCACGGGGCACAGCTATATCGTCTATGGCCCGCTGACGAACGGGGCGACGACGCTGATGTATGAAGGCGTGCCCAACTGGCCGACCCCGGCGCGGATGTGGGAAGTGGTGGACCGGCATCAGGTCCAGACCCTCTTCACCGCCCCCACCGCGCTGCGCGCGCTGATGAAGGAGGGCGACGCCCATGTGAAGGCGACCAGCCGCGCCTCGCTCCGCCTGCTCGGAACCGTCGGCGAACCGATCAACCCGGAGGCATGGCGCTGGTATCATGGTATCGTGGGCGAAGGCCGCTGCCCGATCATCGATACCTGGTGGCAGACTGAAACCGGCGGCGCGATGATCGCGCCGATGCCGGGCGCGACCGACCTCAAACCCGGTTCCGCCACCTTGCCCATGCCGGGCGTGCTGCCGCAGATCGTCGATACCGAGGGGCAGGTGCTGGAAGGCGCGACCGAGGGCAATCTCGTCATCGCGCGCAGTTGGCCGGGGCAGATGCGCACCGTCTATGGCGACCATGACCGCTTCTTCCAGACCTATTTCACCACCTATCCCGGCAAATATACCACCGGCGACGGCGCGCGCCGCGATGCGGATGGCTATTATTGGATCACGGGCCGCGTCGATGACGTCATCAACGTATCGGGCCATCGCATGGGCACGGCGGAGGTCGAAAGCGCGCTGGTATTGCACGAAAGCGTCGCCGAAGCGGCGGTGGTCGGCTTTCCCCATGATATCAAGGGACAGGGCATCTATGCCTATGTCACGTTGAATGCCGGGATCGAGCCGGACGACACATTGCGCCAGACGCTGGTCAAATGGGTCCGCAGCGAAATCGGCCCGATCGCCACCCCCGATGTCATCCAGTTCGCGCCCGGCCTGCCCAAGACCCGCTCCGGCAAGATCATGCGCCGCATCCTACGTAAAATTGCGGAAGGCGAGGTCTCCGCGCAAGCGCTAGGCGATACCAGCACCCTGGCCGATCCTTCGGTGGTGGACAATCTGGTCGCCAATCGTCACGGTTAGGAAACGAACAGAAGGAAGCGCTGCCATGGACCGCTATAATGGAGTCGCCCGCGCCCTGCATTGGGCCATGGCCTTGCTCATCATCCTCGCCCTGGTGCTTGGCATTGGCCATGATGCGCTGCCCAAGGATTGGGCAGTGATCCCGATCCACAAGTCGATCGGGCTGACCGTCCTGGCGCTGACTTTGGTGCGGATCGTCTGGCGGCTGGCCAATCCCGCGCCGCGCTTGACCGTCGCCATGCCCAGTTGGGAAAAAGGCGCGGCGCACGCCACCCACGCGCTCTTCTATATCTTCATGATCGTGCTGCCCCTGTCGGGCTGGATCATGACGTCGGCGGGCACGCGACCCTTGAACTGGTTCTTCCTGTTCGACGTCCCCAAATTTCCAGTGACCAAGGGCGACCTGATCGTCGATCTGGCGGGCGAAGGGCATGAGATTATGGGCTTCATCTGGGCGGCGTTGATCCTACTCCATATCGGCGCGGCGCTGCGGCATCATTATCTGCTCAAGGACAATGTGATGCGGCGGATGCTGTAGGCACCCGCCGACCAACGGGCGTTCGGGTTCGACCAACGACGTTGTAATAGCATTACATCGCTTGACCGACGCAGCGAAACGGTTGATCCCGCGTTGCATCAGGGCGCAGAGCCATGTGGCCGCGCCGTCAAGACGTGTCGGAGTCTCAAAAGCCTATGTCCCTCGCCAAAATCCTGCCGCTGCTGCTGGCCGCCGCCCCCATCGCCCTTGCCACGCCCGCGCTGGCGCAGACGGCTCCTGCCGGCCCCGCTGCCGGGATCACCACCCAATTGCCGCGCGGCGCCGTGCCCAGCCATTATGCGATCACCGTCACCCCCGACGCCGCCAATCTGAAGTTCACCGGCAAGGTGACGATCGACGTCGCCGTCAGCACGGCCATGCCGACGCTGGTGCTGAACGCCGCCGACCTGACCTTTGGCGATGTCATGCTGACGCCTGCCAAGGGCAAGGCAATCAAGGGCATGGCCAAGGTCGATGCCGATGCACAGACGGTGACGCTCGACTTCGGCAAGCCGCTGGCACCCGGCAATTATAAGCTCGCCATCACCTATGCCGGCGTCATCAACACCCAGGCGAACGGCCTGTTCGCGCTCGACTATACCGACAATGACGGCGCAGCGAAGCGCGCGCTCTTCACCCAGTTCGAAGCGCCCGACGCGCGCCGCTTCGTGCCGAGCTGGGACGAGCCAAGCTACAAGGCGACTTTTGACCTGTCTGCCATCATCCCCACCGGCGAACTGGCCGTCGGCAACATGCCGGTCACATCGACCAAGGATCTGGGCGGCGGCAAGACGCAGGTGACGTTCGGCACCAGCCCCAAAATGTCGTCCTACCTGCTCTTCTTCGGCCTCGGCGAACTGGAACGCGCGACCAAGATGTCCGGCGCGACCGAAATCGGCGTGATTACCGGCAAGGGCAATACGGGCAAGGCGCAACTGGCGCTCGACGCATCGGTGTCGATCCTGCCCTATTTCAACGATTATTTCGGCGTCCCCTATCCGCTGCCCAAGCTCGACAATGTCGCTGGCCCCGGCCAGAGCCAGTTTTTCAGCGCGATGGAAAATTGGGGCGCGATCTTCACCTTCGAGCGCGCCCTGCTCGTCGATCCGCGCTTTACGTCGGAGGTGACCAAGCGCCGCATCTATGAAACCGTCGCGCATGAAATGGCGCATCAATGGTTTGGCGACCTCGTCACCATGGCCTGGTGGGACGATCTATGGCTGAACGAAGGCTTTGCGAGCTGGATGGCGACCAAGGTCACCGACAAGTTGCAGCCCGACTGGCAAATGCTGCTGACCCGCGTCGATGGTCGCGAGGCGGCAATGAGCCTCGACTCGCTCGCCACCACCCACCCCGTCGTTCAGAAGATCACCACCGTTGATCAGGTGAACCAGGCGTTCGACGCCATCACCTATCAGAAGGGTGAAGCCGTCATCACCATGCTGGAAGGCTATGCCGGCGAGGATGTGTGGAAGACCGGCATCCGCAGCTATATGAAGGCCCATGCCTATGGCAACACCGTCACCGACGACCTGTGGAAGGCGGTAGAGGGCGCAGGCGCCAAGGGGTTGGTGTCGATCGCGCATGACTTCACGTCGAAGCCCGGCATCCCGCTGGTGAAGGTCGATAGCGCGCAATGCCAGGGCGGCAACACGCTGCTGACGCTGAGCCAAGGCGAGTTCAGCCGCGACAAGAAGGACAAGACCCCCTTGAGCTGGAACGTGCCCGTCATGGCGCAGACCATCGGCGGCGCGCCACAGCGGCTGATCCTGCAGGGCAAGGGGCAGATGACGCTGCCGGGCTGCAGCGCCTATGTCGTCAATGCCGGGCAGACGGGCTATTATCGCTCGCTCTACCCCGCCGCCAATGTCGAGGCGCTGGCCGCCGGTTTCACCAGGCTGCCCGCAATCGACCAGACCGGCTTGCTGGCCGATAATTTCCAGCTGGGCCTTGGCGGGTATCAGCCGATGGGCCTGGCGCTCGACCTGATCGACGCCGTGCCCGCCACCGCCACCCCTGCCGTGCTGGCGCAGGTGCCCGGCTATCTGGACAGCGCCTATGCGATGCTGGAGGGCGATCAGGCCGGACAGGCGAAGGTCGCAGCCTACACGTCGGCCAAGCTGACACCGGTGCTGACCGGCATCGGCTATGATGCCAAGCCGGGTGAAAATCCGCAGGTGCCCGTCCTGCGCTCGGCGCTGGTGGGAACGCTGGGCGAGATGGGTGACAAGGCCGTGGTCGCCGAAGCCAATCGCCGCTTCGCCGCACTGGCGAGCGATCCCGCCGCCCTCGACGGCCCGCTGCGCAACGTCTGGATGGCGATCATCGCCAAAAATGCCGATCAGGCGACCTGGGACAGGCTGCGCGCGCTGGCCAAGGGCGCAAAGACCGACCTGGAAAAAAGTACGCTCTACGCGCTGCTCGGCGGGGCCAAGGACGAGAAGCTCGCCCGCCAGGCGCTCGACCTGGCGCTGACTGACGAACCGGGCAAGACCACCAGCGCCGCGATCATTTCGCAAGTGGGCTATGAGCATCCGATGCTGGCGGTCGACTATGTGCTGGCGCACCGCGCGCAATATGAGGGGCTGATCGACGTTTCGGCCCGCAGCCAGGCGCTCGCGCGGCTGGGCGGCGGATCGGCCGACCCGGCGATGGCGACCAAGCTGGACGCCTATGCCACCCAATTTCTGACGCCGGAATCGCGCAAGGTGGTCGATCGCGCCATCGCCGCGATCAACACCCGCATCGAAACCCGCACCCGCCTGAAGCCCGCGCTGACGGCCTGGTTCGCCAAAAAGTAAACGGAAAAGGGCGGCCTGTGAGCCGCCCTCTTTTTTTGCCAAATCCCTTAAATCCTCCCCTGTAAGGGGAGGGGGACCACGAAGTGGTGGAGGGGTGTCACCCTATCGAGAGCGTGACACCCCTCCGTCAGGGCTACGCGCAGCCACATCCCCTGCCAGGGGAGGAAGGCCCTCACTCCTGCAACGATACGCCCGGACTGCGCGGATCGGCCGCGCCCTGCCAGCGGCCATCGGGCAGGCGCTCGGCCGCATTGGCCTTAAGCCCCATGCGCGACAGCGACACGCGATGGCCGAGCTTTTCGAGCGGTGCCTTCATCGCCTCCAGCGACGTGCCCTGTTCCAGCACCAGCCCTTCGCCGTTGAAGTAGATCAGCCCATGCGCGATCGACTCCTGCGCCGACAGGCCCCAGTCGAAATGGGCGATCAGCGCCTTGGCCACCTGCATGATGATGGTCTTGCCCCCCGCCGCGCCGACGGTGAAGACGGGCGTGCCCGCCTCATCATAGACGATGGTCGGCGACATGGACGATAGCGGCCGCTTGCCCGGCTCGACCCGGTTGGCGACCGGCGCGCCGTCCTTTTCCGCGGTGAAGCTGAAATCGGTCAGTTCATTGTTCAGGATCACGCCATTCGCGATCAACTGGCTGCCAAAGAAACTCTCGACCGTCGATGTCCAGGCGGCGATGTCCCCATCCCGGTCCACCGCGACGAAATGGCTTGTCCCGCTTTCGGGCTGCGGCCGCGAAGCGGTGCGCGGCTGCGCGCCAGGCGGCGTGCCGGGCTGATAGTCGTTGAGCGCCTTGTTCAAACGGATGCGCGCCGACCGCTGCTTGAGATAGGCGGGATCGATCATCCCCGTCAGCGGCACCGACACGAAATCCGGGTCGCCCAGCCATGTGCCGCGATCGGCATAGGCGAGTTGCATCGCCTCGCCGATGACATGCCAGGACCGGGGATCATCCTTGCCCCAAGTGCCGAGCGGAAAACGCTCGACCATGCCCAATATTTCCAGCACGGTGACGCCGCCCGACGAAGCCGGCCCCATGCCACACACGGTATAGACGCGATATTTGCCGCAGACGGGCTTGCGCAACTTGGTCTGATAGCCCGCAATGTCCGCTTCCGTCATCGGCACCGGGTTCTTGGGCGCATTGGTGACGGTTTGCGCCAGGATGCGGGCATTTTCGCCCTTGTAGAAAGCGTCTGGTCCTTCTGCCGCGATCCGCTTGAACAGCGCGGCGAGCGGCGGGTTTTTGAGCATCGTGCCCATCGGCGCGGGCTTGCCCTCGATCCAGAAATATTTCTGGATTTCAGGGAAGTCGGCCCACACCCCCGCGACCGCCTTCATCGCGGTGTCGAGCCGCTGGCGCACTTCATAGCCCTCTTCCGCCGCGCGAATGGCGGGCTGGAACAGGTCGGCCCAGGGCAGCTTGCCCCATTTGCGATGCGCGTCCCACGCCAGCCGCACATTGCCCGGCACCCCGACCGAATAGCCGCCCGGCCAGGCGTTGCGGAAGGATAGCGGTTGGCCATCGGCCCCCATGAACCGGTCTGGCCGGGCGGCGGCCGGTGCCGTCTCGCGCCCGTCGATCGATTCCAGCAGCCCGGTCTCCCCGTCATGATGCATCAGGAAACCGCCGCCGCCGATGCCGCTATTATGCGGCTCGACCACGTTCAGCGTCAGCATCATGGCGATGGCGGCGTCGGTGGCGCTGCCGCCCTTGCGCAATATCTCCTGCCCCGCCTGCGCCGCGCGCGGATCGGCGGCCGAAACAGTGGCATTGGTCGATACCGGCTCACGCGCGACGGTGGGCAGCGGAGCCAGAGCAAGTAGGGCGAAAGGGGCCAGCAGGCCAGTGAAACGACATGTCATGGGGCTTACCCTATAGCGGGAGTTGCCGATCGCAACCCTTTCCAGCCCCTTGGACGGATCAGCCGTCGATACCCACCAGATCAGCGATCGTCGCCACGCCGTCACGCGCCATCAACGCCTTCAATTCCCGGTTGATCCGCCGCGCCAGATACGGCCCTTCATAGACCAGCGCGCTGTAAAGCTGGATCAGTGACGCCCCCGCCCGGATGCGGGCATAGGCCTGCGCGCCGGTCGCGATGCCCCCCACCCCGATCAGCGGCAACCGATCGCCCAGCAAGCGACGGAAATCGCGCAGCCGCGCCAGCGACAGGTCGGTCAGCGGCGCACCCGACAGCCCGCCCGCTTCGCCGGCATGGGCCGATCGCAGCGCGGGCCGGGTGATGGTGGTGTTGGACACGATCAGCGCATCGACCCGATGGTCGATACAGGCCGCGGCGATATCCTCGACATCGGCCGGTTCCAGGTCGGGCGCGACCTTCAGGAAAATGGGCGGGCCTCCCTGCGCGCGCGCGGCCATTACGGCACTCAGCAAGGCGTCGAGCGCGCTGCGATCCTGCAGCGCGCGCAGGCCCGGCGTATTGGGGGACGAGATGTTGACCGTCAGATAATCGGCGAGCGGCGCCATGCAGGTGACGCCCGTGACATAGTCGGCAATGCCCCGCCCGGCGGCGGCCGCATCCTTGTTCGCGCCGATATTAATGCCGATCACGGGGCCGTCGCCGACCGGCCGGCGATAGCGCGCGATACGATCCGCCGCCGCCCCCTGCCCGCCATTGTTGAAACCGAACCGGTTGATCACCGCCTTGTCCTCGACCAGCCGGAACAGGCGCGGCTGCGGATTGCCCGGCTGGGCCAGCGGCGTCAGCGTTCCCAGTTCGGCAAAGCCAAAGCCCAGGCCGTGCATCTTGTGCGCGATCCGCCCATCCTTGTCATAACCCGCCGCCAATCCGACCGGATTGGGAAAGCGGATGCCCGCCACCATGGTCGCCAGCATCGGATCGGGTGCCAGCGGCGCGCGTGTCGGCATCATCCGCAGCGCAGCAAGGGAGAGATGATGGGCACGCTCGGCATCGAGCGCAAACAGCAGCGGGCGGATCAGACGATAGGACATGGGACGTGCCTATGCCAGCGTCGCGCCGACACGTCGAGTCGCTGTGGCCAAAGCGCCACAACCGCCTGTTAGTGACATATCATGACAGGAAACGTCATGAATGAGACGGTTTAGGGCAGTGGAATGTCTGATTCATCCAATAATATTACGGCGATTCCGGCGTAAAGCACCCCTGCGACCCGAAGGCTCGACGGCTTCCAGCCGATGAGACCTTTTCCTGACCCGGCGATGAAAATCGCCGGGTCATTTTTATGTGCAGTGCAGTAGCGAGGCAGAAAAGTAACAGTTCTTTCACCATGTTACTTGCGCGCGGGTGCAGTTGGCGCATAGTAAACCCCTTGGGGTGAAAAAAATGGGGTTGCACAAATTCGGAATGGCCGGGGGCGCAGTCGCCCTGCCGGACGAAGGGGGTCCGCTGTCCTATACAGTGGCCGCCGCGCAGGGACCGGTGCGGCTGCGCTATTTCGCGCCGCCTGAACAATTGCGTGCCTATTTCGGTTCGCTTTATCTGTTCACCGTGGACGCCGATCATTATGGCGACGCCACCCGTGCTGACGTGCCACAGCTGCGTTTCATGCTGTCGGGCGGCGGCAACTATCATTTTCAGGACGACGTCGTGATGCCGACGCCCGACGTCTGTCTGCTCGGCCCAACCATGGGTGCGACCCGCTTCGAATTAAACCGGCCCAGCCGGGTCGTCGGCATCTCCCTCCTGCCCGCCGGGTGGCAATCGCTCCATGGCGGCGACGCCAGTCTGTTGGCCGACCGCTTGTGCGATCTGGCGGCGGTCGGCGGTGCGCACCATGCCGATCTGCTCGCGGAATTGCGGGCGATCGACGAGACGGAGGCCGACGAGATCGCGGCGCGGTGCTGGGCCGCGCTTGGCCGCCTGGTCAAACCGCTGCGCGGCACCACCTGGGCCTTACTCGATGCGGTCGATGGCTGGTTGATGGGCGAAGGATCGCCGCGAATCGAGGCGCTGGCCGAAGCCACCGAACTCTCTCCCCGCCAGCTCGCGCGCCTCACCAACAAATATTATGGTGCGCCGCCCAAGCTGCTGGCGCGCAAATATCGCGCGCTGCGCTGTTCCGCGCGAATCGCCCTGGATGGCGAAAGCTGGCAGCAATTATGCGAGGAGGCGGGCTTCTACGACCAGTCCCATTGTATCCGCGAAATCAAGCACTTCATCGGCCTGACCCCGCACCAGTTGCAGAACGAGCCCTCCGCCGTCGCCCAGCTCACCCTGCTGCGCCGTTCGCTGGGCAGCGACGTGGCGATGCTCAACCGCCTATCCTAATTAGCCCTTGATTCCGAAGCCTGAGAGGACCAAATGCCAATCGGACGATATTGATCCGATTTAAGAATGGTTCGCAACTGGCATGAGATTATCAAGCTTCGCTGATTATGCGGTCGTGCTGATGTCCGCCGCTGCGCGCCATTGCGGGGCGGCCAAGATGAACGCGACCACCCTGGCCGCCG
>NZ_JPPQ01000069.1:2129709-2146347 GCF_000743655.1 Sphingobium sp. ba1 | reverse complement strand
CAGGATACGGCGCTGGCGCTCGACGCGATGGCGATCCTGGCGGGGTCGAAGATCGCGCAGGCCAACCGCCTCGTCACCGAAAGGCTGGTCGCCGATCCGACGCTTGGCGAGCGGGTCCGGGCGTTGCAGGACAAGGTGCGCGCGCTGCAGACCGCCGACCGCGCGCTGCTGCGGGCACTGGCAACCGCAGGCGATGTCGCCGCCACCCGCAGCGCGCGCGACCGGCTGGATGCCGAAGTGACCGGCCTGCGCGCCGCGATCAGCCGCGACTATCCCCGCTGGGCCGAGGCGCGCGGCGGGGTGAAGCCCGATCTGGCGCAGGTGCAGGCAGGGCTTGGCAAGGATGAGGCGCTGCTGGCGGTCACGCCCGCCTTTGGTCATGTCTATCTGCTGGCGATCAGCCGCACCGGCGCGCGGGTCGAACGCACGGTGATGAGCCGCGCCGCGATGGTCGCGCTGGTCGATCGGCTGCGCGCGACGATGACGCCGGGCGGCATGGACCTGCCCGCCGCCCATACGCTCTATAGCCAGATCTTCACCCCCGCCATCCGCGAGACCTTGGGCAAGGTGCATGTGCTGCGGATCGTGCCGACCGGTGCCTTCGCCTCCCTGCCCTTCGCACTGTTGCCTGAGCGGCCCGTCGCCGCCGTCGAGCGCGACACGCCCTGGCTGATCCGCCGCTATGCGCTGGCGGTGCAGCCCTCCTTCGCAATGGAGGCGGACAAGCGCCCCATGCAAGTCGCCGCATCCCGCTTCTTGGGCGTCGGCGCGCCCCTGCCCTTTCCAGCGGCGGCCAACGCCACCCCTGCCCCCACGCTGATGGCCGCGAACCAATATTACCGGGGCGGCGCGGCCGATGGCGAAGCGCTCTCGCACCTGCCGCCGCTGCCCGGATCGGCGGACGAAGTACGCGGCGTCGCCAGCCGCTATGGCGCGCAAGGCGCGACCCTGATGCTGGGCGAAGCGGCCAGCGAAAGCGCCCTGCGCGCGCTCGACCTGTCCACCTATGGCGTCATCCTGTTCGCGACGCATGGCCTAGTGAGCGGGCAGATGGAGGGCGTGACCGAGCCCGCCTTGGTCCTCTCGCCCCCCGCCCCCGGCGCGACCGGCGAGGACGGCTTGCTCACCGCGTCCGAAGTCGCCGCGATGCGGATCGGCGCAGACTGGGTGATCCTGTCCGCCTGCAACACGGCGGCGGGCGACAGTGCGCAGGCCCCCGCTTATTCTGGGCTGGCACAGGCCTTCCGCTATGCGGGCGCAGGTTCGCTGCTCGTCTCGCACTGGCCGGTGCGTGACGATGCCAGCGCCTTCGTCACGCTGGAAACGGTGAAGGGGGCGGAGCGTGGCCTGCCCCGCGCGGTGGCGCTGCAACGCGCGATACTGAAACTGATGCGGTCGAACCGCCCCGGCGCGGCGCAGCCTTATATCTGGGCACCCTTCATCCTCGTCGGGCGCTGATCACTCGTCATCGTCGATCAGGATGCGCGCCGCTGCGCCATCGCTATCGTCGAACTGGCCGCTGCCCAATGCCCAGAAAAAGGCGGCGAGGCCAAGCAGGCCGAGCGACAGGGCGATGGGAATGAGGACGGTGAGGCCGGTCATCGCGCCGCGCCCTTGAGCCGCAGCGCATTGGCGATGACGATCAGCGAGCTGGTCGACATGGCGACCGCGGCGACCAGCGGGGTGACATGGCCCGCGATCGCCAGCGGCACGGCAAAGATATTATAGCCGATCGCCAGCGCGAAATTCTGCTTCACCACCCGCACCGTCCGCCGCGCGGCGCGCACGGCCATCGCCACCAGGGCCAGCCGATCGCCCAGGAACACCGCGTCCGCCGCCAGCTGGCTGGCGTCGCTCGCTGAGGCGGGGGCCATGCTGGCATGGCCTGCGGCAAGGGCGGGGCCATCGTTCAGCCCATCGCCGACCATCAACACCCTATGACCCGACGCGCGCAACCGTTCGATCAGCGCCAGCTTGTCCTGCGGGCGCAGATGGCCGATCGCGGTGGTCGCGGTCTGGCGCGCAATCTCGGTCAGGGCTTCTGGCCGGTCGCCGCTGGCGATCAGCGTTTTGAGGCCCATGGCGCGCAGGTCGGCGAGCGTTTCGACCGCGTCGGGCCGCAACGCATCGGTAAAGCGCAGCAGGACGGCACGATCGCCGCGCCGATATTCCGCCGCCAGATCGAACAAGGTGATGAGGCTGCGCGGACGGCCTAGCGCCACCGCCTCATCGCCCAACCGGCCCGTCATCCCCTCGCCCGCCTGCTCGCGCAGGTCGGTCAGCGCCGCCGGGACGATACCCTCGCCTTCCAAAGCCTGGCGCAGCGCAACGCTCAACGGATGGCGGCTCCCCTGCACCAGGGCCAGCACGACGGCGCGGTCCTCCGCCGCCAGTCCCGCCAGATCGCGCGGCACCGGGCGACCGAGCGTCAACGTGCCGGTCTTGTCGAACAACGCCTCGTCCACTTCCGCCAGCCGTTCAAGCGCCGAACCGTCCTTGACCAGCACCCCATGCTTCATCAGCGCGCCGCAAGCAACAATCTGCGCCGCCGGAACCGCCAGCCCCAGCGCGCAGGGGCAGGTGATCAGCAACACGGCGACCGCGATCAGCAGCGATTGATGCGCGCCCGCACCCGCGATCATCCACCCGGCAAAGGATAGCGCCGACAGCAGATGCACGCTCGGCGCATAATAGCGCGCCGCCCGATCAGCGAGGCGGACATAGCGCGACTTGCCCTGCGCCGCTTCCTCCATCAGCCGGGCGATGTCGGCGATCACTGTGTCTGGCCCGGCGGCGGTCACCACGACGCGGATCGGCCCGTCGATATTGAGCGCGCCGGCCTGCACCAAATCGCCCGGACGCACGCGCACCGGCGCGCTCTCCCCGGTCAGGAAAGCGATGTCGATGCCGCTGTCGCCCTCCATCACGCGCCCGTCGGCGGCCAGCCTTTCGCCCGCGGCGACCAGCATCATCATGCCGGGCCGCAGCGCGCTCGCCGCGACCCAACGGCTTTGCCCGCTATCGTCCAGCAGCATCGCACCCGGCGCGGATTGTTTGAGCAGCGCGGCAACACCAGCACGCGCCCGGCCCCGCATCAGGCTGTCGAGGCAGCGCCCGGCGAGCAGGAAGAAGAGCAGCATCACCGCCCCGTCGAACCAGGCATCTTCGCCGCCGATCAGGGTTTCATAGACGCTCATGCCCGTCGTCAGAGCCACGCCGATGCTGATCGGCACGTCCATATTGGTCCGCCCCTGCCGCACCGCCGCCCAGGCCGAGCGGAAGAAGGGCCGCCCCGCATAGGCCACCGTCGGCAACGCGATCAGCGCCGACAGCCAGTGGAACATCTGCCGCGTGCCGCCCTCCGCCCCGGACCAGACCGACACGGACAACAGCATGATGTTCATCGCGGCAAAGCCCGCAACCGCCAGCGCGCGGATGAGCATGCGGTTTTCCGCCGCCGCCACATCGACGCCGGGATCGGCGAGCGGCTCCGCCTCGAAACCCAGCGCGGCGATGGCAGCGCGCAAGTCGGGCGGGCTGAGCGTGGGATCGTGCTGGATGGTGACGCGCTTCGCCGAGAGATTGACCCGTGCCGACGCGATGCCGGGGGTGCGGGCCAGGCCATTCTCGATCTTGCCGATACAGCCCGCGCAATGCATCCCCGGCACCGCGAACAGGCTGATCTGCGTCGTGCCTATGTCCGTTTCGGTGTCCGTTGCGGGCGGGATCAGGGCTTGGCTGGCCATCAGTCGATCTCTTGGACGAAATGATGGTCAGCAGCGGTAAGCGACAACCGCCAGCGCCCGGTAGGCAGCGCGCGATCCGAGCTGTACCGGCCGGGTGAAGCCTCGCGGAACGATAAGGCGATGTCGGGCGCGCGGCCCAGCGGATGTGCGGCGGTAGCGGTGACACCCACGTCCGACAGCGGTGTCCCCACCGCATCGACAAGGCCGACCTGCACCCGTCGTTGCGCATCGATCGCGATCGTTTCGCGCCAGCCCTGCGCCTCCTGCGCCCGCGCCGCCTTTAGCCAGCCGTTGAATTTCTGGCTGGCGACATAGCTGTTGTCGACCACCACCCCGCCAAAGGACCGCACCGCAAGCGTCGCCATCAGCATGTTGACGGCGATGACGACGGCGAAGAAGGCCACTAATATGCCGGTCATATGCCATCCGGTGAAACGGCGGGGGGTGGAGCTACGCATCATTGCGGCCTTTCGAAACGGGCGGGTTCGCTGGCGGTGCCGCCTTCGCGGTCGGTGGCGGTCAGGACGAAGCGGAAATCCTGCCGCTGTGGCCCGGCGGCGGGCACGGCGGCATAGAGGCGCAGCTTGGCCACGCTGTCTGGCGGCACGGTGACGTCCACCGTCGCACGGGCCTGCTCACGCGCCATCGCATCGGTCCATAGCAGCGCGCCGGGCAAGCCTTCGGCCCGCACCGTCATCGGCCGGGGTCGCGTCTCCATATTGCGGATCTTGATGGTATAGGCGTTGCGCACCGCCCCATCGGACAGAGTCACGAAAATGGGGTTGCGGTCCTGCTGCGCCGCGATGTCCAGCCGGGTGCGCGCCCCCAGCGCGAACAGCATCGCCGCGCCAATGCTGCTCCACACTAGCAGATAGGCGATGGTACGCGGTCGCAACAATGTCTTGAGCACCGGGCGTGGCTTAGCCCCCTGCTTCTCCGCATCGGCATCATCCTGCGTACAATAGTCGATCAGCCCGCGTGGCCGCCCGACCTGCGCCATCACCTTGTCGCAGGCATCGATGCACAAGGCGCAGGTGATGCAGCCGATCTGCGGCCCTTCGCGGATGTCGATGCCGGTCGGGCAGACCGCGACGCACTGGTCGCAATCGATGCAGTCGCCAAATTCGCCCGGATGCGCCGCCGCCTTCTTGACGCTGCCGCGCTTTTCGCCGCGCCAGTCCTTGTACGTCACGACCAGCGATTTCTCGTCGAGCATCGCGGTCTGGATGCGTGGCCAGGGGCACATATAGATGCACACCTGTTCGCGCATGAATCCGCCCAGGACGAAGGTCGTCGCGGTCAGCAGCGCGGTGGTGCCATAGGCGACCGGCGCGGCGGTGCCGCTCCAGAACTCCCGCTGCAACGTCGGCGCATCGGCGAAATAGAAGATCCACGCGCCCCCGGTCAGGAAGGCGATGATCAGCCACACGCTCCATTTGACCAGCCGCCGGGCCAGCTTGGATGGGGTCCAGCGGGCCTTGGCCAGCCGCACCTGCGCATTGCGGTCACCATCGATGAAGCGTTCGACATGCTGGAACAGGTCGGTCCACACCGTCTGCGGACAAGCATAGCCGCACCAGGCGCGGCCCACCGCCGACGTCACCAGGAACAGCCCGACACCGGCCATCACGAGCAGCCCGGCGACATAGTAAAATTCATGCGGCCAGATTTCGATGTCGAACATATAGAAGCGGCGATTGGCCATATCGACCAGCACGGCCTGATCCGGCGCATAGGGGCCGCGATCCCAGCGAATCCACGGCGTCACCCAATAGATGCCCAGCGTCACTACCATGATCGCCCATTTCAGGCGGCGGTAAAAACCATCCACCGCCTTGGGAAAGACGCCCTTGCGCTTCTCATAGAGATCGCCCGTGTCGGTCGGCATCAACATGCGCCCAATCCTCCCCGGCACGGGGAGGTGGCTGACCGCAGGTCAGACGGAGGGGGCGGGCAATGCGTCACAAGCCTTGCGCTAAAGGCGCACCCCCTCCCCTTCCAGGCAAGGATCGGGGCTTTATTGGGCCACATTGCCTGCTACTCCATTATCCACCGCAGCCGCGGCTTCCACCAGCGTCGCTTCGCCACCGCCCAGGCTATGGACATAGACGGCCAGCATGCGGATGGTCGCGGGGCTGAGCTTGTCGTCCCAGCGCGGCATCACGCCCTGGCGGCTGTTCCACACGCTCTGGTGGATGGATTCGGTGTCGCCGCCATAGAGCCAGATGCCGTCTGTCAGGTTGGGCGCACCCAGGGCGCGATTGCCCTTGGCATCCGTGCCATGGCAGACCGCGCAATTGTCGGCGAACAGGCCCGCCCCGCGCTGCGCGGCGGCACTGGGCTTATCCTGTCGGCTGGCAACCCGGACATAGGCGACGACATCATCGACCTGCGGGGCGGTGAGCAACTGGTCGCGGCCAAAGGCAGGCATCATCGATACGCGCGTCGCATCGTGTCCCGGATTGCGGATGCCATCGATCAGCGTCTTTTCGATCGTGGCGAGATCGCCACCCCACAGCCAGTCGTCATCGTTGAGGTTGGGATAGCCCTTGCCGCCCGCTGCGCCAGAGCCATGGCACTGGACGCAATGGACCTTGAACGCGGCCCGCCCACCCTCGATCGCGGCCTGCATCAATTGCGGCTGACCCGCCAGTTTCTCGATCGTCGTCGCGGCGATGGCCTGGTGAATGGGCGCCACCTGATCGGCGCGCGCGGCCAGTTCCTGCTCCAGCGCCCCCCGGCTCGACCAGCCGAGCATCCCGCGCGTATAATCGTTGATCATCGGGATCGCCGGATAGGCAATCACATAACCGATCGCGAATAGAATGCTGGCATAGAAGGTCCACAGCCACCAGCGCGGCAGCGGCGTGTCCAGTTCCTGAATGCCGTCCCACTCATGCCCCTTGAACTGGGTGCCGGTGGCGGCGTCGATCTTGGGGTTCTTGTCGTCAGCCATGGTCGGCCTCCGTCTTTTCCGTGTCTGGCTCGAAAATCATCGTGGCCGCGCGCTTGCTGGCATGGCGGCCGTGCGGCAGGAAATGCCAGCCGATGAGGAGGATGTAGGTCAGGGCCATGAAAACGAGGCCCCAGCTATCGGCGAAATGCCGCAAAGCGTCGTAGCTCATCGCGTCCCCTCCTTTGGCTGCGGTTGGCCTTCGAGCGGCTTGGCGGCGTCGACATCGACCAACGTGCCGATCATCTGGAGATAGGCGACCAGCGCATCCATCTCGGTCAGCTTATTCGGATCGCCGTCGAAATCGCGCACCTGCGCCTTGGGATAGCGTTTGACGAGGTCAGTCGTATCGGCATTGGGATCGGCCTGGGCCTGGAGGTCGTCATTGGCCTTTTCCTTGTCCGCATCGCTGTACGGAACCCCGACCCGGCTCAGCGCCGTCAGGTCCGCCGTCATGTCGCCCGCCTTCAGCTCGCGTTCGGCGAGGAAAGGATAGGTCGGCATGATCGATTCCGGCACCACGGCGCGCGGGTCTTTCAAATGCTGGACATGCCATTCGTCGGAATAGCGCCCGCCGACCCGCGCCAGGTCCGGCCCGGTCCGCTTGGATCCCCATTGGAACGGATGGTCGTACATGCTTTCGGCGGCCAGGCTGTAATGGCCATAGCGTTCGGTTTCGTCGCGGAACGGACGGATCATCTGGCTATGGCAGTTGTAGCAGCCTTCGCGGATGTAGATGTTGCGCCCGGCCAGTTCCAGCGGGGTGTAGGGCCGCATCCCCTCCACCTTCTCGACCGTATTGTCGATCCAGAAGAGGGGCGCGATTTCCACGATGCCACCGATGGCGACGACGATCAGGGCGGCAATACCGAGCAGCGATACATTCCGCTCCAGCTTGCCATGGTCGAAGAATTTGGATGCCATGTCGGCGTCTCCTTATACAGGCTGGGCAGCGAGGAGCGGCTTGTCGGCCGCCGGATCGAAGGCGGCGTCGTGCATCGGCTTCTCTTCGCGCAACTTGCTGCCCGCGATGGTCTTGCCGATGTTCCAGGCCATGATGATCGCCCCGGCCAGGTAAAGCAGGCCACCGGCACCGCGGATCAGATACATGGGGAACATGGCGGTCACGACTTCGGAGAAGGCGTAGACCAGATAGCCATCGGCCCCATATTCGCGCCACATCAAGCCCTGCATGATGCCCGCCACCCACATTGACGAGGCGTAGAGAACGATGCCCAGCGTCGCGAGCCAGAAGTGCCAGTTCACCAGCCGCAGCGAATAGAGGCGTTCCCGGCCCCACAGGCGCGGCGTCATATAATAGAGGCAGGCGAAGGTGATCATCCCGTTCCAGCCCAGCGCGCCGGAGTGGACATGGCCGATCGTCCAGTCGGTATAGTGCGACAGGGAATTGACGGCCTTGATCGACATCAGCGGCCCTTCGAAGGTCGACATGCCGTAGAAGGCCAGCGCCATCACCATCATGCGGATGATCGGGTCGGTGCGGATCTTGTCCCAGGCACCGTTGAGCGTCATCAGGCCGTTGATCATCCCGCCCCAGCTCGGCATCCACAGCATGACCGAAAAGACCATGCCCAGCGTCTGCGCCCAGTCGGGCAGCGCGGTATAGTGAAGGTGGTGCGGCCCCGCCCAGATGTAGAGGAAGATCAGCGACCAGAAGTGAATGATCGACAGGCGATAGCTGTAGACCGGCCGTTCGGCCTGTTTGGGCACGAAATAATACATCATGGCCAGGAAGCCGGCGGTCAGGAAGAAGCCCACCGCATTATGGCCATACCACCATTGGGTCAGCGCATCCTGTACCCCGGCAAAGGCGCTGTAGCTCTTGGACCCCAGCAGGCTGACCGGCATCGACAGATTATTGACGATGTGCAGCATGGCGATGGTGATGATGAAGGCGAGGTAGAACCAGTTGGCGACATAGATATGCGGCTCGGAGCGCTTGAGGATCGTCCCGCCGAACACCAGCAGGTAACAGACCCACACGACCGTCAGCCACAGATCGACATACCATTCGGGCTCGGCATATTCCTTGCCCTCGGTAATCCCCATCAGATAGCCGGTCGCAGCGAGCACGATGAACAGCTGATAGCCCCAGAAGACGAAGCGGGCCATGGACGGGAATGCCAGCCGCGCGCGGCAGGTGCGCTGCACCACATAGAAGCTCGTCGCGATCAGCGCGTTGCCGCCAAAGGCGAAGATCACCGCCGATGTATGCAGCGGCCGCATACGACCGAAGCTGGTATATTCCAGCCCAAGGTTGAGCGCGGGAAAGGCCAGCTGAAATGCGATGACCAGCCCGACGAGAAAACCCGCCAGACCCCAGAACACGGTCGCGATCACGCCCCAGCGGACCGGGTCATCATCATATTTGCCCTGGTCGGCTGGCATTTTCAGCATGCCGCGCGCCAACCCCGCATAATCCGCGCCGCGCATCGTCAGGATCGCCAGCAGCAATCCGACTGCGCAGACGATCCCCATATGAACGGCAAACCCGCTGTCCACCGCGCCCAGCATCGCCGCGAAGGCGGCCAGCGCGAGCGCGAACCAGCTGCCCGTCCTCATTACCAATCGGTCCATGATATTCCCCGTCAAAGGCTCGGCGGTCCCTCTGTTCGACAGGCCGCCCCCATGCATTGACCTCTGTCAAACCGCCGGGCGCGGGTCTTTACGGGATAGTGCGTAGAGAGGTACGAGAGGGTCTGGCGCGACGACCGCGACACTTAAAGCCCCTCCCCTTCAGGTTCAAACGAAGCACGTGACTCGATTGAAGGGTTGGGGTGGGGGCGTGCGGCGAAATACTACGAAGCCCCCCAAACCTTAACCTCAGACCCCTTCCGCCAACGCCTCCAGCGCCGCGCCATCGACCAGCCGCACGCCGCGTCGCCCGACCAGCGCGATGATCCCGCGCCGCTTGAAATCGCTCATTTGTCGCGACACGGTTTCGATCGTCGTGCCCAGAATATCGGCAATCTGCTGGCGTGAGAGCGGCAGCTCGATCGTCCCCGTCGGGTCGGCCTGCAACCGCCGCGCCATGTCGAGCAGGAAGGTCGCCACCTTCTCCCGCGCGGTCTTGCGACCGAGCAGCAGCATCCAGTCGCGGGTCCGGTCGAGATCGTCGAGCGTGCGCTGGAGCAACCGATGCTGCAAGTCGCCATGGTCGCGCGCGAATCCATCGAAGCGCCCTCGCGGAAACAGGCACAGCCGCGCGTCTGTCAATGCGGTGACGCTATGGGGCGTGCGCGCGCCAAAGGGGCGACCGATAAAGTCGGACGCATAGACCACGCCGACGATCTGTTCGCGCCCGTCGCCGGTCGAAGTCGCCAGTTTGAGCGTCCCTTCGATGACATTGGCGACGACCATGCTCTCGTCCCCCTCCCACATCACCGTCTGCCCGGCATGCAGCGTCACCCGCCGCCCGATCCGGCTGAGCGCATCGCGATCCGTCTCCGACAAGTCGGCACAAATCGCCCGATCACGCACCCCGCACTGGTCGCAGGACTGGGGTGCGGAGGCGCGCGTCATCAGCGGAAGGGCACCATTTTGCGCCCCGTCAAATTGCATGTCCATGTCCGCTGCATGACGCGACGGCGGACACCGACCTATGCGTAAATATCCCTAGCTCCGTAAGAATGCGAGGGATTGGCGTGCCGCAGCCTATCTTGCCAACCGATGCCTTAGCCTCTACATTTTCTATTCATCTTAAAAGGAACCCCCATGGACATCGCCCTGACTGCTTAGCCCACCCGCTCTGCCTTCAGGAAAGCCTGTGTCCATGCCTGCCATTACCCTTTCGACCCTTGGATGGTCCGCGCCCGACGGTACTGCTGTCCTTGCCGGTCTCGATTTCCGCTTTGCCCCCGAACGTATCGGCCTGATCGGTCGCAATGGCGTCGGCAAGTCCAGTCTGCTCGCGCTGATCGCCGGGGAATGCACCCCGACGCACGGCCATGTCACGATCGACGGACGTATTGCCGTGCTGCGCCAGAATCTTGAACCAGCGCCGGGCGCGACCATTGCCGACCTGTTCGACGCGCGCGAAGCTTTGGCGGTGATCGACCGGGCGGAGGTGGGCAGCGCGACGCTTGATGAACTGGATGCGTGTGACTGGACGCTGCCCGCGCGCCTCGCCGATGCGCTGGCGGACGTGGCGCTGAGCGCTGATCCGGCAACGCTGCTTACGACTCTGTCGGGGGGCCAGCGCACCCGTGCCGCGCTCGCCGCCGCGCTCTTTACCCAGCCCGATTTCCTGCTGCTGGACGAGCCGACCAATCATCTGGATGCCGAGGGGCGCGAGGCCGTAATCGCCCTGCTCGCGCGCTGGCGCGGCGGCGCGATCGTCGTCAGCCATGACCGCGCACTGCTGGAGACGATGGACGCCATTGCGGAGCTGACCACGCTCGGCATCGCCCGCTATGGCGGCAATTGGTCCGCCTACACGACGCGCAAGGCGATCGAACTGGCCGCCGCGCATCATGATCTCGACCATGCCGAAAAGCAGGCGGCGGCCCTGTCGCGCAAGACCCAGCAGCTGACCGAGCGCAAGCAGCGGCGCGATGGCGCAGGCAAGCGCGACGCGGCCAAGGGCGGGATGCCCCGCATCCTGCTGGGCCAGCGCAAGCAGCAGGCCGAACAATCGGGCGGCGATGCCGTGCGCCGTGCCGGGCAGCAACAGGGCGAAGCGCGGCAGGCGATCGACGCGGCGCGCGCGCGGATCGAGATATTGGAGCCGATCCGCATCGCCCTGCCCTCCGCCAACGTCGCGCCGGGTCGCATCATCCTGACGCTCGACGCGGTGACGGCGGGCCATGCGCCGGACTGCCCGGTCCTGCGCGACGTCAGCCTGACAATCAGCGGGCCGGAGCGGGTGGCGATCACCGGGGCGAACGGGTCGGGCAAATCGACGCTGCTGCGCCTGATCGCGGGTGATCTGTCGCCGATGGCAGGCCGGGTTCACCGCCCTGTCGATTGCGCGCTGCTCGATCAGGACGTTGCGCTGCTCGATCCGGCACGCAGTATCGCCGACAATTTTGCGCGGCTGCACCCCGGCACGACCCGCAACGCAGTCCATGCCGCGCTGGCCCGCTTCCGGTTCCGCGCCGACCTGGCGTTGCAACAGGTGGGGACGCTGAGCGGCGGGCAGCGATTGCGCGCCGGCCTCGCCTGCGTGCTGGGCGGGGCCGCGCCGCCGCCCCTGTTGTTGCTGGACGAGCCGACCAATCATCTTGACCTCGATTCGATCGCCGCGATCGAACAGGGGTTGAACGCCTATGACGGCGCGCTGCTGGTGGTCAGCCATGACGCGGCGTTTCTGGATGCGATCGGCATCACCCGGCGGATCGCCCTCCCGCTTTAGTGCGCGGCGGACGTATCCACGGGTCCAGTCGGCTTGGGCGCGAGCCAGACGATCGCCGTCGCGAGGAACAGGACAAGCGCCGACAGGAAGAAGACATGATCCACCGCGATCGCCAACGCCTCCTGATCGACCAGATTGGAGATGACTTGGCGCGCTTGCTCGAAGGACATGCCCATGGCGCTGAGTTGCGCCTGCGTATCGGCCGGTTGCAACGTGCCCGCCATCTCGCTGCGCGACACGCGCTGCCCATTGCCCCAGCCGGTCAGCACCAGCGAGGTCGCGATCGCCAGCGCCATCGTTCGCAGGAAATTCTGCAGCCCTGCCGCCGACGCCGTTTCGTCGGGCCGCACCGATCCCAGGGTCAACGTGGTCAGCGGGATCATGAAGAAGGGCATGGCAAAGCCCTGGATGAATTGCGGGGCGGCCATCGACCAGAAATCGATCGAGCTGGTCCAGTGCGCCCGCCACAAAGTCATCAGCCCCAGCCAGAAGAGCGCGCCCGAAATCATGATACGCGGATCGACCCGCCCCGTCATCCGCGCGGCGATCGGCGCGGCCATCAGGGCCGCCACCGCCGTCATGGCGGTCAATATGCCTGCATCTGTGGCGGTGTAACCCATCGACGTTTGCAGCCATTGCGGGATGACGACGATGCCCGCGAAATAGGCGCCAAAGCCCAGCGCCAGCGAAAAGACGCCCGATGTGAAGCCGATATGGC
Organism: Sphingobium sp. ba1; assembly: GCF_000743655.1. NCBI lineage: Bacteria > Pseudomonadati > Pseudomonadota > Alphaproteobacteria > Sphingomonadales > Sphingobiaceae > Sphingobium > Sphingobium sp. ba1. Next base: position 2,133,556 of record NZ_JPPQ01000069.1, on the reverse strand, counting down.
GGAATATCCGCAGATCGACGATCGGATGCTCCTCGGTCAATTCCCAGATGATGAAGGCGGCAAAGCCGATCACGGCCAGGATCGCCAGGATGACGATCAGCGGATCGCCGAACCAGTCATGGTCGCGGCCGATGTCGAGCATGATTTGCAGGCAACCGATCCAGAAGACCAGCAGGAACAGGCCCATCCGGTCGATCGGCACGCGCGCCGTGTCGGTTTCCACCGGGCGCAGCAGCGCCATCGCCGCGACCACGCACAGGATCGCGATCGGCACGTTGATGAAGAAGATCCAGTGCCAGCTCCAATTGTCGCTGATATAGCCGCCGATGATCGGCCCCATTGCCGGGCCGAGCAGCGTGGTCATCGCCCATAGCCCCATCGCCCGCGCGCGTTGGTCGGGCGGAAAGATGCGTAGCAACAGCGTCTGCGACATCGGCATGATCGGCCCGCCACACAGCCCCTGACCAATGCGGCACGCCACCAGCATGGTGAGCGACATCGACAGGCCGCACAGCACCGAGAAGATGCCGAAGCCGATCATCGCCCAGATGAACATCTTCACCACCCCGAACCGCTGAGCCAGCCAGCCGGTCAAGGGCACGCAGATGGCTTCGGCCACCGCATAGGAGGTGATGATCCACGTCCCCTGGTCGGGCGTGATGCCCAGATTGCCCGCTATGTGCGGCACCGAAACGTTGGCGATGGTCAGATCGAGCACGACCATGAAATTGCTGAGCGCCAGCACCAGCCCGGCGAGCGTGCGCTGGCGCGGCGTCAGCCGGGAAAAGATGCTGTCCTCGTCGCTCACCTGCCGACCCTTCAGTGACCGGAAAGGTCGATCTCGACCTCCGTGGAGAGGCCGACGCGCAAGGGGTGCGCCGCCAGTTCCTTGGGGTCGAGCGCAATGCGGACAGGCAGCCGCTGCACCACCTTGATCCAGTTGCCGGTCGCGTTCTGCGCCGGGATCAGCGAGAGCGACGCACCGGTGCCACCGGAAAAGCCGACGACCTTGCCATGATAGACGACGTCGCCGCCGTAAATATCAGCGGTCACCTTGGCGGGCATCCCGACCTTCACCTTGCCCAGTTGCCGTTCCTTGAAGTTGGCGTCGACATAGACTTGCGCCAATGGGACGATCGTCATGATCGGGCTGCCCTGGGCGACGCGCTGGCCGACCTGCACCTGCCGCTTGGTCACGACACCGTCGATCGGCGCGCGGATGGTCGTGCGTTCTAGATCGAGTTTCGCCGCATCGAGCTTCGCCTGCGCCGCCATCACCGCTGGGTCGGTATCGACCTGCGATCCGCGCACCAGTGCATCATTGGCGGCGAGTTGCCCGCTTGCCGCGCTGCGCGTCGCTTGCGCCGTGGTCACGCTGGCGCGCGCGACATCAAGCGCGGCGCGGGCGGCGGCAAAGGCCGTGCGCGCGCTCGTCACTTCGTCGCCCGATACGGCACCATCGCCAACCAGCGCTTCACGCCGTTGCAGATCGACCCGCGCCTTTTCAACGTCGGCCTGCGCGCTGGCGAGTTGCGCCCGTGCCTGGACAATGTCCGCGCCGCGCGCATCGACCTGCGCCGAGAGCGCGCCGCTGGTGGCCGACGTCTGGCGGAAGCGGCGCTGCGCTTCGGCCAGGTCCGCCTGTGCCTGCGCGATCGCGATGCGGGCGTTGGTGGGATCGAGCTTCACCAATATGTCGCCACGCTTGACCGCCTGCGTATCGCTGACCAGTACCTCGATCGCCTGGGCGGAAATGAGCGGGGTTACCTGCGCCATTTCGGCATTCACATAGGCATTGTCGGTGCTGACATGGTTGCGGCCAACCAGGACATACCAGGCCGTCCAGAGGAGGCCAGCGATGACCACCGCGAGCGCCAGCCGGGCCAGCCAGGTCTTGCGGGCGCTGCTGCGATCGGCCTGGGGTTCATCGGTCGGGGCGGTAAGTTCGGGAGTGGCGTCAGCCATGGGGTGCGTCCTTGGACAGGGCGGCGTCAGGGGCGAAACCACCACCCAGCGCGCGGATCAGGGCAATATCGAGCGAAAAGGCGCTTGCCTCCAGCCCGGAAACGGTACGCTGCGCGGCGAGGAGTTGATCCTCGACATTCAGCACATCCAGATAGGTGGACAGGCCGCCATCATAGCGTTTCTTGGCGATGCCATAGGCGTCCTGCGACGCGGCCACCGCCGCACGGGCATCGACCAGGCGCGCGTCCAGCGTGCGGCGGCTGGTGACGGCGTCCGCCACCTCCTGATAGGCCGTCAGCACGGCCTTATCATAGCTCGCCACCGCTTCGTCATAGGTCGCGCGCGCACCGCGATACTGGCCCTGCAGCGCGCCACCGTGGAAGATCGGCAGGCTGATCGCCGGCCCGGCATTGCCGAAGATCGAGTCTTTCTGGAACAGATTATTGGTGAAGGGCTGGGCCGATCCGATCGCGCCGCCATTGGCGAAGACGGTGTTATAGCCAAGCGACTGCAGGCCGATCAGGGCGCTCAGGCGCACGGCGGGGAAGAAATCGGCGCGCGCGACCTTGATCCGCTTGGCCGCCGCCTCGGTACGGGCGAGGGCAGCCGCGATGTCGGGGCGGCGCGCGACCAGATTGGTGGTGACGTCGGCGGGCCGCCCAAGCGGGGCCAGCGCGCCGGGCGTGGGCCGCGTAATCGCCGCGCCGCGATCGGGCCCCGCGCCGATCAGCGCTGCGATCTGATGCTGGCGCAGTTCGATCGCCATGCGCGCACCGGCCAATTGAGCGCGCGCGGACGCGACCATGGCGTCAGCCTGCCGCACGCTGCCGCGCGTTTCCAGCCCATTTTGCCGCCGATCCGCAACCAGCTTCTGGCTGGCCGTGCGGATGGCGAGCGTGCGCTCCTGAATGTCCGCCTCGTCATAGAGCCGGGCAAGGTCGGCATAGGCGTCGGCAACGCCCGTGGTCAGCGCCAATTGCGCCTGCTGCGCGTCGAGTTTTGCCGCGCGCGCCTGCGACGTAGCCGCCGCCAGCGCCGCGCGGTTCTTGCCCCACAGGTCGAGGTCAAGCCCCAGGTCCAGCGCCAGCCGTCCGGTTCCGAGCCAGCCCTGCGGCACGAACTCCTTGGGCATGCCCATATTATAGCTTTGCTTGGTGGCGGCCGCGCTGGCGTCGAGATTGGCGGAAGGCAGCAATGCCGCGCCGGACTGTTGCGCCAAAGCCTGCGCCTGGCGGAAACGCGCGGCGGCGATCGCCATGTCGGGCGCGTTGCGCAAGCCTTCCTCGATCAGTGCGGTGAGTTGCGGATCACCATAGGCGCGCCACCAGTCCGTAGCGGGCCATGCCGCCTGCGGTGCGGCCAGGCTCTGCTGCGCGGCGATCGTGTCCGCCGCGCGAATTTCGGGCTTGGTGCCAAGGTCAGGGACCGCCGCGCACCCCGCCAGCAACGACATCATCGTCGCCAGGACCAGCGGACGAACGGGCGGGGAAAGGCGACTCACCGACATAAAAACCGTACCATCTAGTATGAAAAATGCATCTGGCGTCGCGACACCCGCTTGTCAAGATTTTATCATACTCTATGGTACGGTTTCATGACAGGCGCTTCCAACACTCCCCCCACCAGCCGAAGGGAAGCACGCCGTCTGGACCGGCGCGATACCATATTGACCGTGGCCAAGGCCTATTTCCTGGAACATGGCTATGCCGGGACGACCATGTCGGGCATCGCAGCAGCGCTGGGCGGGTCCAAGGGCACTTTGTGGAATCACTTCCCTTCAAAGGAAGACTTATTTTCGGCGGTCCTCGATCGGGTAGCTACCGCCTATCGCGCGCAACTGTCGCAAATCCTCGACCCGTGCGGCGTGCTGGAACCCACTTTG
>NZ_JPPQ01000069.1:2117026-2129699 GCF_000743655.1 Sphingobium sp. ba1 | reverse complement strand
CCGCCCCGCAGCGTCGCACCGGGCGAGGCCTTCCGCGTCGGTGGTCAACTCACGGCCCTCCCCCGCGCGACCATCGACCTCCTAGACCCCGCCGGGCGCGTGACCGACAGCGCCACGCCCGAAGCGAACGGCCATTTCACTCTGACCGGTACCGCCCGCGCCGCTGGAACCACCGCTTTCACCCTGTGCGTGCGGGATGGGCAGCGCGTGGTCGAGCAAGCCGCCGTCCCGCTGCTGGTAAGCGATAGCGCAGCCCCGCGCCTGCTGATCCTCGCCGCCGCACCGGGGCCGGAGGTCAAATATCTGCGCCGCTGGGCGACTGACGCAGGCTTCACGGTCACGACGCAGATGAGTGCGGGCGGCGGCATTGCGCTCGGCGATCCCACCATCGCCATCAACGGCGCAACGCTGCGGCGGTTCGACCTCGCCATCGTCGATGATCGCAGTTGGGCGGCGCAGCGCGGCGTCCTGACCGGGGCAGCGCGCGAAGGATTGGGCTTGGTGCTGCGCCCCAGCGGGCCGATCGATGGCGCGACACGCGGCCAATGGCGCGCCTTGGGCTTCGGCATTGGCGGCGGCGATCTTGCCCCCATTGCCCTGCCCAAAGTCGCCGCGCCCGCGCTGAGCAGCACCCGTCTTGGCATCGGCAGCACTGACGCGCCGGTCGATATCGCCACGCCCGACGATCTGCTGCCCGATGTCAGCCGCCTGCCCCTTACCCCCGCCGCGCAGGCACCCACATTGTTGCAGGACGCCAGCGACGCACCGCTCGCCCAGTGGCGCGCGATCGGCACCGGGCGCATCACCCTGTTCGCGGGCGTGGACAGCTATGCGCTGACCCTGACCGGCCATCGCGCGCTGCATAATGACTGGTGGAATGCCCTGCTGCGCACCGTCATCCGCCCGGCCTCCGGCGTGCAACAGTCTGGCCTGATCGGCTGGGCGAACGAGCGCCTGACCCTATGCGGCCTGCCCGCCCCGACGCCGGTCGAGCGCCCCGATGGACGGCGGGCAACGATATTGCCGGTGCAGGGATGCGCTGCCTTCTGGCCGGATAGCGCAGGCTGGCACCGGACCGGCGCTGGCCAGTCCTTCTATATCTATCCCGCCCAAGCCCTGCCCGCGATGCGCGCCGCGCGCGATCGGGCCGCGATGCTCGCGCTGCGCCCGCCAACTACGACCGACCGGGGGGGTGACAGTGCACCCGGCCCATCCTGGCCCTTCGCCCTCGCTTGGCTGATCGCCAGCGCCTTGCTCTGGCTATTGGAACGCGCGCGTCGCGGTCGTCAGTCGGCCATGTAGAAATCGCGCAACGCCCGCGCATCATGCAGGGCATTGTGCGGCACCCGGCTATTGGCCGCCGCGCTGAACCCCGCCGCGTTGATCAGTTCGAGCCGCAGCCCGAAATCGACCCCCGCCATCTGCCCCGGCCCGGTCACCAGCAGCGCGCAGAAATGCGCCAGATCCTCCGGCCAGTCGGCGATGATGACGGGATCGCTATCCCCTTCCAGATAGGCCGCGACATGGTCGGCCGCCTCCACCCGGTTCAATTCCAGATCGATGCCCGGCGGCACATGGCGCAGATAGGGGACGACATGCTGCGCCACCCAGGGTTCGACATCGTCGGGCAGCGGCAGCGAAACGTAAAATTCTTCATCGTCCGCATGTTCGGGCACCAGCGCGACGCTGATCAGCACGCCGCCAAAGCCGTTAAATTCGGTGTCGAGAAAATAGCGCATGAAAAGAAGAACTGCCTTGTCCGTGTCCGATAGGACAGGGCCGATAGCATCGCCGCCGCCCACATGCCATGCCGTGCGACACGCCGTAGCATTTGCGCGACGCACGCCAAACTGCCATGCGCGCCACAACGCCATCACCAAAGGATCGATCATGACGCCGCGCGAATTTCTGGGGTCTGCCGCCGTGCCAGGGGGGCAGGAACTGATGCTGTACCGGCGTGGCGGCGATTTCATGATCGTGCTCGACCGCAATGAATTGATGAGCAGCCGGATGAGCGGATCGGAAAAGGCGCTGGCGCTGATGACGATCGAGCGACTGGCAGGGCGCAAGGCACCCCATCTGCTGATCGGCGGCTATGGCATGGGCTTCACCCTGCGCGCGGCGCTCGGCGTGCTGGGGCAGGATGCGCGCATCACGCTCGCGGAACTGGTGCCCGAAATCATCGACTGGGCACGCGGGCCGATGGCGGAATTGGCCGATGGCTGCCTCGATGACCCGCGCGTCGATCTGCGGATGGGCGATGTCGTCCCCGTCATCGCCGCGGGACGCGCCTGTTATGACGCCATCCTGCTCGACGTCGATAATGGCCCGGACGGCCTGACCGCCGCCGCCAATGACCGGCTCTACAGCGCGACCGGGCTGGCGGCGGCGCGGGCGGCGCTTACGCCGGGCGGCATCCTCGCGGTCTGGTCGGCAGGGTCGGACGATGCCTTCACCCGCCGCCTGTCCAGCGCCGGATTTGCGGTCGATGAAGTCGCCGTGCGCGCGCGCGACAATGGCAAGGGGCCGCGCCATGTCATCTGGTTTGCACAAAAGCGTTGAACATGCTGGATTGAAAAGGTCCGTCCAGCCGGGCCATAGAGACAAGAACCGACACTAAAGGGATGCCCGCGTGATCCAGACCGTTTCGACCCAGCCTTTCACGGACCAGAAGCCCGGCACGTCGGGCCTGCGCAAGAAAGTGCGTATCTTCGCACAGCCCCATTATGCGGAAAATTTCGTCCAGTCGGTGTTCGACAGCCTGGACGGTTTTGCGGGGCAGACCCTGGTCGTCGGCGGCGACGGGCGCTATCTCAATCGCGAAGTCATCCAGATCGTGCTGAAAATGGCGGCGGCCAATGGCTTTGGCCGCGTGCTGGTGGGCCAGGGCGGCATATTGTCCACCCCCGCGGCCTCGCACCTGATCCGCGCATCGGGTGCCTTTGGTGGCCTCGTCCTGTCGGCCAGCCACAATCCGGGCGGCCCGGACGAAGATTTCGGCATCAAATATAATATTGGCAATGGCGGCCCGGCGCCTGAAAAGGTGACCGACGCGATCATCGAGCGCACCCTGTCGATAGAAAGCTACAAGATCCTCGACGCCCCCGACACGGATCTCGACACGATCGGCACGGCGACACTGGGCACCATGACCGTCGACGTGGTCGATCCCGTCGCCGCCTATGCCGACCTGATGGAAAGCCTGTTCGATTTCGCCGCGATCCGCGCGAAGATTGCAGGCGGCTTCACTCTCGCCTTCGATTCGATGAGCGCGGTAACCGGGCCTTACGCGGTCGAGATTTTCGAAAAGCGGCTCGGCGCGCCGCAGGGCACGGTGATGAACGGCACGCCGTTGCCGGACTTTGGCCATCATCATCCCGACCCGAACCTCGTCCATGCCAAGCAACTCTACGACCGCATGATGGCCCCGGACGCGCCCGATTTCGGCGCGGCTTCCGACGGCGATGGCGACCGCAATCTCATCATCGGACGGCATTGCTATGTCACGCCGTCGGATTCGCTCGCGGTGCTGGCGGCCAACGCCCATCTCGCGCCCGGCTATGCCGCGGGCCTCAAGGGCATCGCCCGCTCCATGCCGACCAGCGGCGCGGCCGACCGCGTGGCCGAGAAACTGGGCGTGCCGCTCTATGAGACGCCCACAGGCTGGAAATTCTTCGGCAACCTGCTCGACGCGGGCATGGCGACCATCTGTGGCGAGGAAAGCGCGGGCACTGGCTCTGACCATGTGCGCGAAAAGGACGGCATCTGGGCAGTCCTGCTATGGCTCAACATCCTGGCCGTGCGCGGCGAAAGCGTCGCTGCGATCATGGCCGATCATTGGGCGACCTATGGCCGCAATTATTATGCCCGCCACGATTATGAAGCCATCGCCAAGGACAAGGCCGACGCGCTGATGGCGGCGCTGCGCGCCTCGCTCGACCGCCTGCCCGACACCACCAACAGCGGCGGCACGATCAAGAGCGCCGACGATTTCGCCTATACCGATCCCACCGACCAATCGGTCAGCCGCAATCAGGGCGTCCGTATCCTGTTCACCGACGGATCGCGCGTCGTATTCCGCCTGTCGGGCACCGGCACTGAAGGCGCGACCCTGCGCGTCTATCTCGAACGCTATGTCGATACAGATGGCGACCTTGGCATGGCAACGGGCGACGCCCTCGCCCCGCTTATCGCCGCTGCGCAGGAAGTGGCGGACATTGCAGGCTATACCGGCATGGACCAGCCCAGCGTCATCACCTGACGCTCATCGACGCTCACCAGCAAAGGAGCGCTCCATGCGCCGCCTACCCCTCATCCTGTCCGCGCTATTCATCGCCGCGGCGACACCGGCTCACGCCCAGACCAGCCAGGACGAACAGGTCTGGCTCAACCTGACAGCGATGGGATCGGTAAAGGGCGACCTCGTCTATCTCGCCGAAATCCAGCCGCGCATCGGCGATGGCGTGTCGCGGGTCAATCAGGCGATCTTTCGCGGCGCGCTGGGCTGGAAATTATCCCCCACCGTCACCGTCTATCAGGGCTATGCCCATATCGTGTCGCCGGTCGAAAACGGCGCGGATGTGAACGAGGATCGCAGCTTCCAGCAACTCAACTGGACGCTCGGTAAACCCTGGGGCGGCGAACTCATGTCGCGCACCCGGCTAGAACAGCGCTGGCGATCGGACGGCGATGCTATGGGCTGGCGGGTCCGCGAAATGCTCCGCTACGAAAAGCCGCTGCGGCCGGGCAGCGATGCGGTCAACGCGCTGGTCTATGCCGAAGGGTTCGTCGCACTCAACGACACCGACTGGGGCGTGAAAGGCGGCTTCGATCAGGCGCGCGGCTTCGTCGGGGTGGAATTGGGCCTGCCCGGCGCGTCCACGGCGGAGGTCGGCTATCTCGCGCAAGTGGTCGATCAGCGCGGCGGGCGCACCGCCGTCAATCATGTCGCCTCGCTGACGCTCTTCTTCCGCCATTGACGCGCGCGATCCGGCTGGGGGCAAATGGCCCTGTCGTTCGTTGACGGGGGGCACTATGGCCCCTTGCATGACCAACCACCCGCCTTTGCCCGATAGCACCCTTAGCGACAGCATGACCGCCATCGGCTATGCCCGGCTGGAGGGGCACGACACGATCGCGCGACTACGTGCCGATGCGGCCGATTGGCACGCCTTCGCCGCCAGTTGGAACGACCTCGGCCCCGATCTCTACATGGCCGACGGCGGCCGCTATCGCCGCCGCCGCCATGCCGTCTTCCTGTGCGACCATGGCCGTTTTACGCGCATGCCGCACCAGCCCCATTATCAAAGCCGCGACTATAATCGGCTCAACGGCGACGTGCAGCGCTGGTTCGATCCGGTCGAACAGGCGGTTGTCGACAACCCGGTCTGCCAGGCCATCTTCGCCCTGTGCGCGGCCCAATTCGACCCAGCCGCCCAGGGTCGCTGGCATGTCGAAATGCACCAGTTCCGCATCGAAGCGAAGCCCGACGAAGTCGGCCGCCCGACCCCCGAAGGGCTGCACCGCGACGGCGTCGATCATGTCTTCGTCATGCTGGTCGAGCGCAACAATGTGCGCGAAGGCGTTACCCGCATCGGCGCGCCCGACGGCACGCCGCTCGGCGAATTCATGCTGGCGCAGCCGGGCGACGCCATGCTGATCGACGATCGCCGCATCCTGCATGGCGTAACCGAAATCCACCCGCACGACCCCGCCCGCCCCGCCTGGCGCGACGCGCTGGTGGTGACCTTCGCTGCAATCTGAAAAATCCGTTCGGGCTGAGCTTGTCGAAGCCCTCCACTGATCGAGGTGAAGTGGCTTCGCTACGCTCAGCGCGAACTGATTATTTCAACAGCACCAATTCTTCGGCCATGCTGGGGTGCAGTGCAACGGTGTCGTCGAAATCCTGCTTAGTAAGCCCCGCTTTCACCGCCACTGCAGCCGCCTGCAATATCTCCGGCGCATCCGGACCGATCATGTGCAGGCCGACCACCTTGTTCGTCGTGGCGTCCACGATCATCTTGTAGAGCGCCCGCTCCTCACGGCCTGCAAGCACATATTTCATCGGCCGGAAGTCGGACGTGTAGACCCGCACCGTTCCGAGCTTGTTCTTGGCCTGCGCTTCGGTGAGGCCAACGCCTGCCAAGGGTGGGTGGCTGAACACGGCCGAGGGCACGCAGTCATAATCCACCGTGCGCGGATTGTCGCCGAACACCGTGTCGGCAAAGGCATGGCCCTCGCGGATCGCAACCGGGGTCAGTTGCAGCCGGTCGGTCACATCGCCCACCGCATAGATGCTCTCGCAACTCGACCGGCTATACTCGTCGACCTTGATCGCGCCATTGTCGGCCAGATCGACGCCCGCGCTATCCAGCCCCAACCCTTCGGTGTGCGGCCTGCGCCCGGTGGCGAACAGCACGACATCGGCCGGGACCGGATCACCATCCTTGAAGCGGACGCAGAGCGTGCCGTCTTCATTCTTCTCAATCTTCTCCATCTTCGCATTGAAGCGGAAATTAATCCCCTTGGTCATGGAAATCTGGAGCAATCGGTCGCGAATCTGTTCATCATAGCCGCGCAGCAGCGTGCCGGAGCGATTGACGATGGTCACAAGGCTGCCGAACTGATGGAAGATGCCGGCAAATTCATTGGCGATATAGCCGCCGCCGACGATGACGATGCGCTTAGGGCATTGGTCGAGATGGAACACCTCGTTGGAGGTGATGCCATGTTCCGCGCCTTCGATATCCGGCAGGATCGGCCAGGCACCGGTGGCGATGAGGATATATTTCGCCGTGACTTCGCGGCCGCTGGCGAGCTTGACGCTGTGCGGGCCGGTCACGGTCGCGCGTTCGGGGATCATCTCGACCTTGTGGCTGCTGAGCGTATTTTTGTAGAGGCCTTCGAGCCGGTCGACCTCGCCCAGCACATTGTCGCGCAGCGTCGCCCATTCGAACCCGCAATCGGGCACGTTCCAGCCGAAGCGGCGCGCGTCCTTCAAATCTTCGGCGAAATGCGCGCCATAGATAAGCAGCTTTTTGGGCACGCAGCCGCGAATGACGCAGGTGCCGCCGACGCGAAACTCCTCGGCCACCGCGACCTTCGCGCCATGCCCCGCTGCCACGCGGGAGGCGCGCACGCCGCCCGATCCTGCACCGATGACGAAAAGGTCGAAATCATAGTCGTTCATGCCTGGCCTCCGCTTGGTTGCGGGAGATATGGCGGGTGGGCACCTGAGTTACAAACGGGAATCTTGCTTCTTTTGAGCAAACCAATGCCGTTCGCTTCGAGCGAAGTCGAGAAGCGAGAAGCGCTGCGTCAGCGTTTCTCGACTTCGCTCGAAACGAACGGATCTGCTTATCTAGTCGTCGCCCAGCGCCAGTTCGATCAGCGCCATGGTCGAGGGGTCGAACCCCTTGGCACCGTCCGCCTCGATCGACTTAGCGATTTCCTTGCCCAATTCGACGCCGAACTGGTCGAACGGGTTGATGCCCATCAGTACGGCGTTGGCGAAGGTGCGATGCTCGTAGAAGGCGATCAGCGCGCCCAGCGCATGGGGCGTGACGTCTTCGAGCAGGATCGTGGTCGATGGCCGGTTGCCGGGATAGGCGCGCGCCGGGTCGGCATCATTATCCTTGCCGCGCATCAAAGCCGCCCCCTGCGCGAAGCAATTGACCAGCAGCGCGCGATGATGCGCCGGGTCGAGCGCATGGCCCGGCTCGATCGAGGCGATGAATTCGACCGGCGAGAGGATCGTCCCCTGGTGCAGCAACTGGAACACCGCATGCTGCGCATCGGTGCCGACCCCGCCCCAGGTGATGGCGGCGGTGGGACCATCCACCGGCGATCCATCAAGCTGCACCGCCTTGCCGTTGCTCTCCATCTCCAACTGCTGGAGGTAGGAAGGCAAGAGCGCCAGCCGCTCATCATAGGCGAACAAGGCGCGAGTCTGGCAGTGCATGACGCGGCTATAATATTGATCGACGAAGGCGGCGATCAGCGGGATATTCTCATTTGGAGCGGACAGGCGGAAATGGCGGTCCATTTCGGCTGCGCCTTCCAGCAGGCTTTCGAACGCATCCCAGCCGAGCGCCAGCGCAGCAGGGAAGCCGATCGAGGACCAGAGCGAATAACGCCCGCCCACTGATTCGGCGAAGGGCAGGATGCGGGTTTCATCAACACCCCATTCGATTGCCTTGTCGGGCGCGGCGGTCAACGCGATCACCCGGCCATAGGGGTCTTCCACCCCGCCCTCGACCATCCAGTTGATCGCGCTCGCCGCGTTCAGCAGGGTTTCGCTGGTGGTGAAGGTCTTGGAGGCGATCGCGATCAGCGTAGTGTGTGGGTCGAAGCCCTCGATCGCCCGCTCCAGCGCTGTGCCATCGACATTGGAGACGATGCCCACATCATAACGCACGCCATCGCCATCGAGCGCATCGACGATCAGCTTGGGGCCGAGCGCCGACCCGCCAATGCCGATATGCAATATGTGGCGGATTTCGCCCAGCGCGCCCGCCTCGATCGCGTCGATCAGCGCGCGCATGCGGTTGTGCAGCGCCTTGGCCTGCGCCACGCTGTCGGCCTTGCCCTCGCCCCGCTCGGCGGTATGTTCGGCCGCGCGGCCTTCGGTATTGTTCACCGCCTCCCCCGCAAACAGCGCATCGCGGCGCGCGGCGAAGCCCTGATCCTGTGCCAGGTCGAGATAGTGCGCCATCAACGCGTCGGTCAGATGGGTCTTGGACCAGTCGAACCGGATCGGTCCCTGCGACAGGACCAGTTTGGACAGGCGGTCGGGATCGGTCGTGAAAATGGACTTGAGATCGGCGATAGGCAGTGCGGCGATGGCCGCCAGTGCAGTGCTGGGCATGCGATGGTCCCCTATGACGTTGGTCGAGATCGACGCTGCACCGGTCGATTCTTCCTGTCCTTACCCAATTTTCGCGCGCTTTGCATGGTCAAGGACATGCTTGACGTGCCCGACGCCAGGCTTCACAAGCCGCCACGGCCGCGTTGTCGGCGCATCCAAGGGACAAGACGACCACCCATGACTGCAAAATCGGAAACGCGGGACTTCCTATGGTTTCTCGCCAGGCTGGGCCTGTTCGTCTTCATCCTGCGCAGCTTCATCATTTCGCCGTTCAACATTCCATCGGAATCGATGCAGCCCCGCCTGCTGATCGGCGACTATCTGCTGGTGGCGAAATGGCCCTATGGCTATTCGCGCTATTCGCTGCCGTTCAGCGTCCCGCTGATCCCCGGCCGCATCTTCGCCTCCACGCCCGAACGCGGCGATGTGGTGGTGTTCAAGGCCCCCCCGACCCAGAAGAACGACTATATCAAGCGCGTCATCGGCCTGCCCGGTGACATGATCGCCGTGCGCGGCGGTACGGTCTATCTGAACGGCGCGGCTGTGCCCAAGCAAAAGGTCGCCGACCTCGTCATCCCGGTGACCCCGAACATGATTGAGGCCGCTGCCAAGGAAGGCGCGGTCTCGCCTTGCTATCGGCCCGATTTCGAGGAACCGGCGGCGGGCGGCGGCAAGCAATGCCGTTACCCGCAGTTCCGCGAGACCCTGCCTGCGGGCAAGGATTATCCCGCGCGCAGCTATAATGTCCTCGACCTCGTGCCCGACGGCGCGGCGGACGATCGCGACACGGTGCTGGTGCCCGAAGGCCATCTCTTCATGATGGGCGACAATCGCGATCGCAGCGCCGACAGCCGCTTCCCGGCGGTCGAAGGCGGCGGCATCGGGCTGGTGCCGGAGGAAAATCTGGTCGGCAAGGCGATGATTTCGGTCTTCTCCACCGACGGCAGCGCCAATTGGCTGCTGCCCTGGACCTGGATTTCCGCCGCGCGCTGGAGCCGCATCGGGGAAGGCTTTTGAAATTGAGCGTCCATGGGCCTGATACGACGGGCTGGCTAAAGGCGCTGATCGGCCGCGCGCCGCGCGATCCCGCACCCTTCCACCAGGCGCTCACCCATGGCAGCGCCAAGCCGGACAATTATGAACGGCTGGAATTTCTGGGCGACCGGGTGCTGGGCCTGCTGGTGTCCGAATGGGTGTATGAACGCTTTGCCGGTGAGCCTGAAGGCAAGCTGTCGCGCCGGTTCAACGCGCTGGTGTCGGGCGAAACCTGTGCCGAGGTGGCGCGCGCGGCGGGCGTGCCGACCCATTTGGTGCTGGGCAAGCAGGCGCGCGACGATGGCGCGGCCAATAGCGACAATGTGCTGGGCGACGTGATGGAAGCGCTGATCGGCGCGCTCTATCTGGAGGGCGGGCTGGAGGAAGCGCGCACGCTGGTCCGCCGCCTGTGGGCCGACCGGGTCGATACCCAGACCGCCGCGCCGCGCCATCCCAAGTCCGCGCTGCAGGAATGGGCCGCCGCCAACAAGCGCAAGCCGCCCGAATATGTGATGATGGACCGATCCGGCCCGCACCATGCTTTGCGCTTCACCGTGACCGTCAGTATCAAGGGCGCGGGCGAGGCAAGCGCGACCGGCGGGTCCAAGCAGGAAGCGGAAACGGCGGCAGCGGCGGCGCTGCTGGAGAAGTTGGCGGGGTAAAGAAATCTAAAAAGCCCGTTCGCCCTGAGCCTGTCGAAGGGCTCCTCTTCTTGAAGTTAAAAGAGGGCTTCGACAAGCTCAGCCTGAACGGTCTCTTTTGAAGGCTTGATGTTCCGATGCCCTTTTGGACCTACATGCTCCATTGCGCCGACCGCAGCTTTTATGTGGGTCATACGGATAATCTGGAGACACGCATCGGGCAGCATGAAGCAGGCCAGATCACCGGATACACCCAAACGCGCCTGCCAGTGAAACTGGTCTGGTCGCAATCGTTCGGCACACGTATAGAGGCGTTGGAAGCCGAGCGGCAGATCAAGGGTTGGAGCCGAGCAAAGAAGCTAGCGCTGATCCGTGAAGATTGGTCTTTGATCTCCACCTTGGCGCGATCAAAGATAGACAAGTAAAGCCCTTCGACAGGCTCAGGGCGAACGGAGTATATTTTGGACGGCTTGGAAGTTTCAGAAACCAATCAGCGCTGCGGCGTAATTGCCGTTGTCGGTGCACCCAATGCGGGGAAGTCCACGCTGGTCAATGCGCTGGTGGGGCAGAAGGTGGCGATCACCAGTCCCAAAGCGCAGACCACGCGCACCCGCGTCATGGGCGTCGCGATCGAGGGCAATGCGCAAATCGTGCTGGTCGATACGCCCGGCATCTTCGCGCCCAAGCGCAGGCTGGACCGCGCGATGGTGCAGGCGGCCTGGGGTGGCGCACAAGGTGCGGACCTGATTGCGATGGTGGTGGATGGCAAGGCCGGGCGCGGTCCCAAGCTGGAGCCGATCATCGAATCGCTCAAGCATCGCAGCGAACGCAAATGGCTGATCCTCAACAAGGTGGATATCGCCATCAAGGAAAAGCTGCTCGTCCATACCGAGAAGTTGAACGAAACGCTGGGCTTCGACGAAATCTTCTTCGTGTCGGCCGCGACCGGCGATGGCCTGCCCGAACTCAAGTCTGCCTTCGCCGCTGCCATGCCTGAAGGGCCGTGGCATTTCCCGGAGGACCAGGTGTCCGATGCGACCGACCGGATGCTGGCCGCCGAAATCACGCGCGAACAACTTTATCACCAGTTGCACGCGGAACTGCCCTACGCCACCGCCGTCGATACCGAGCAATATAAGGAACGGCCGGACGGGTCGGTCGAAATCCATCAGCAGATCCTGGTCGGCCGTCCGACACAACGCGCGATCGTGCTGGGCAAGGGCGGCCAGCGCCTGAAGGAAATCGGGTCGAAGGCGCGCGAGGAACTCGCCGCGTTGCTGGGGGTCAAGGTCCACCTGTATCTGCATGTGAAGGTCAAGGAAGACTGGGAAAATGATCGCGGCATCTATCGCGACATCGGGCTCGACTGGGTGGAATAATAGTCCTTCCCTTAACGGAAATAGCTTATTTACATTCTGTCGTTACGCACCCGTTCATGGGTCCGAAACGGAAAATCGTCTGCTGCGTCATCATCTCGATCGTCGGCACGGTGGTCATCATGGCGTTGGTCTCGGCGATCCCCGGCATGTTCATTCCGGCGCGCTATTTCTTCGTCGGCATATTCTGTGCCAGCAGCCTGTCGACGCCGGTCTGCCTGCTCCTGACCCGTCAGGCGGAGGAGAACCGGCATCTGCGCGAACAATTGGAGCAGCGCGTCGCCGAGCTGGCCCGCCTGGCGCAGATTGACGGGCTGACCGGGTTGCTGACGCGCAATGCCTTTTTCGATCGGGCGAGCGTCGCCCATGGTCGGCCGGGCAATTGGTATCTGTTGATCGACATCGACCATTTCAAACAATTCAACGACGATCATGGCCATCAGGCCGGTGACGCGGTGTTGCAGGCGGTCGGCCAGGCTATCCGCGAATCGCTGCACCCCGACGCGATCTGCGGTCGCTTGGGGGGCGAGGAATTTGCCATTTGCCTGACCGGGTGTGACAGCGCCCAAGCGGTGCGGCGCGCGGAACATGTTCGTACATCCATCCAGGCGCTCCGCGTTCGTGCGCCATCGGGCCGAATCGTGCGCGCGACCGCCAGCATTGGCCTGAGCGCGGGCGATCCGACAGCGGCGATCGAGGTCAGCCTGCACCGCGCGGACATGGCCATGTATGCCGCCAAGACCGGCGGGCGCAAC
>NZ_JPPQ01000069.1:2113631-2117016 GCF_000743655.1 Sphingobium sp. ba1 | reverse complement strand
TAACTTACGCCACGTCCGCCAACCCCATCCCATGCCGCCGGTGAATAAGACGGGCTAGATTTCATTGTCGTCGTGAATTGCGGTTTCAGAGGATCGTGGGTTTTATCTCACTTGGCTATCCATGCTTCGACCAGCTTGACCGCATCCTCTACTGTTTTGACCTCACCGGCGGCTTCATCCGGGATAGTGAGTCCGAATTCGTCTTCAAGCGCCATCACAACTTCCAGCACATCGAGACTATCCACGCCGATGTCATCGTAGAAAGACGAAGCAAGGGCAATCTGATCCGGATAGACGCCGAGCTGACGGCTAATGATCCTGAAAACTCGGGGAGCGATTTCTTCCATCACAAAGCCCTCGCGCGGACACTATCGGCTAGGAAACAGGGCAGATTCTCGTAAACTCAATCATCGCAGAGCAACGATATTGTCCTGCGGCCAGTAAATTCATCATGCCTTGCTGAGCATTTTCTCGGCGCTCGTTTTCACAAAATCCGAAATCTGTCCTGACATCATTTTGAGGAACAGCGGTACGCTGACGTCGCCGCGAATCTCGCTATCCTCAATGTCGAGTTGCACCGGGATATTCTGCCCCATCGCCCCGATGACCAAGTGTAGTGCGTAGTCCGATACCCACTCGGAACTGAGCGAACCGCCTCCCGGGATATGCGCTGCCAGCTTGGGCAGGCCGGCCTCGATCCTGCTCTTCGCTTCGATTTTACCAAGGCTGTGCGGGATAACGACTTCCATATCTTCTTTCCTGTTCAGGCCGCCCGATCGACGAGCAGCAAGGTCGATGTCGCGGAGGCATAGAGTTTGCCGGCCATGTCGATCAGACGCGCCTCGGTATGCGCCACCCTCTTGCCCATCGACACCACCTGGCCGATTGCACGGACCATCCCGACCCTGTCGGTCAAGGGCGCATGATAGGCGACCTTGAGTTCGAGCGTGACGCAGTTGATGGGCACTTGGGCCGCGGAGTTCGCCGCGATGCCGCAGGCCGAATCCAGCAGCGTCGCGGCATAGCCACCATGGGCGATGCCCATGAAATTGTAGGTCTGCGAGGTGGGCGTCGCGACAAAGACGACCTTCCCCTCCTCCGCCTCAAGCAGATCGATGTCGAACAGGTCCATCATGGGCGGCCGGGTGCCGGCCGCCATGAACTGTTCGATCTCTTCCAGACCGGTCATCGCTTACCTCAAAGCTTTTCGGTCAGTTCAGGAACGATCTTGAAGAGGTCGCCGACCAGGCCGATATCGGCGACCTGGAAGATGGGCGCGTCCTCATCCTTGTTGATCGCGATGATGGTCTTGCTATCCTTCATGCCAGCAAGGTGCTGAATCGCACCCGATATGCCGACGGCGACATAGACTTCCGGCGCCACGATCTTGCCGGTCTGGCCGACCTGAAAATCGTTGGGCGCATAGCCAGCATCGACCGCCGCGCGGCTTGCGCCCACACCCGCGCCCAGCTTGTCGGCCAGCGGATCGATCACGCCATGAAACTGCCCGGCCGAGCCCAGCGCTCGCCCGCCCGAGACGATGATTTTGGCCGAGGTGAGTTCCGGGCGCTCGGACTGGGCGATCTCGGCACCCACGAAGCTGGAAAGTCCCGCATCCGTGCCCGTCGCAGCCTCGATACTGGCCGAGCCACCCTCGCGGGCCGCCTTCTCGAAGGCTGTGCCACGCACCGTGATAACCTTCTTTGCATCAGACGACTGGACCGTCGCGATCGCATTTCCCGCGTAGATGGGACGCGTGAACGTGTCAGCGCTTTCCACCGACAGGATGTCGCTGACCTGCATCACATCAAGCAAGGCCGCCACGCGCGGCGCGATGTTCTTGCCATTCGAAGTGGAAGGCGCCACGAACGCGTCATAGCCGCGCATCAGGTCCGCGACGGCCGGCGCGACATTCTCGGGCAAAGCGTGTTTGAACGCCGCATCGTCGAACGTTACGACTTTGGCGACACCCGCGACCTTCGCAGCAGCCTCGGCCACGCCGCCGATGCCCGCACCGGCAACCAGCAGATGGACCTCACCAAGTTTGGCAGCGGCGGTGACGGCCGATAGCGTCGCATCCTTGACCGACGCATTGTCATGTTCAACCCAGACGAGCGTATTCATAACTTATTCTCCGAGAAATCCGCCCCCGCTTCATCTCTGTGCGCACAGGATGAAGCGGGGTGCGCCGTCACTTGCATGGGAGAGGTTCGGCAAGTTCGGCGCGTTTGAAAGTTTATCAAATCGCCATTTCCTTGAGCCTGGCGACCAATTCATCGACGTCGGCCACCTTGATGCCCGCCGAGCGCTTGGGGGGTTCGGTCACCTTGAGCGTCTTGAGGCGCGAGGCGATCTCAACACCGAGATCGGCCGGCGTCTTCGTCGCCAGCGGCTTGGATTTGGCCTTCATGATATTGGGCAGGCTCGCATAGCGCGGTTCGTTGAGACGCAGATCGGTCGTCACGATCGCCGGCAGTTTGAGGCTTACGGTCTCCAGACCGCCATCCACCTCACGGGTCACCGCGACAGTCTCGCCCGATACTTCGACCTTGCTGGCGAATGTGCCCTGCCCCCAACCGAGAAGGGCTGCCAGCATCTGGCCGGTCTGATTGGCATCATCGTCGATGGCCTGCTTGCCGAGGATCACCAGGCCCGGAGCCTCCTCGGTGGCGATGGCCTTCAGGATCTTGGCGACGGCGAGCGGCTCGACCTCATCGTCAGTCTGGACGAGGATCGCGCGGTCGGCCCCCATGGCGAGCGCGGTGCGCAGCGTTTCCTGCGCCTTGGCGACGCCGATCGACACCACCACGATTTCGGTCGCGACTCCCTTTTCCTTGAGGCGGATAGCCTCTTCGACGGCGATCTCGTCGAACGGGTTCATCGACATCTTCACGTTCGCCAAATCGACGCCCGTCCCATCCGCCTTCACGCGCGGTTTCACATTATAATCGATAACCCGCTTGACGGGCACAAGCACCTTCATGGATCAATCCTACTCTGATTGTAATGCCGCCTGATATTCGGCAATGAGTCTCTCACAGATGGATCGGGCCGGTTGGACGGCAGTGGTAGCGCCGACACCGTGGCCTGCCGACCAGATCGTCTTCCAGGCCTTGGCCTCCTCCGAAACCGAAAGCGCGCCATGTGGCTCAGGGAGAGTCGCGGCTTCCAGCGAGGGCCGGAGAAAATTGGCCCCGACGCCGGTGACCCGGTCCGTATAGACGATATCCGCTGGTCCGGCCCCGATCACCATGTCTTTCTGTGCCGGCGAGGCGAGACTCTCTTCCGACGCGATGAAGTGGGATCCGATATAGGCAAGATCGGCCCCCATCATCTGCGCGGCCGCGATCTGGTGGCCGCGCGTGATGGCGCCGGAAAGCGCCAG
>NZ_JPPQ01000069.1:2102613-2113621 GCF_000743655.1 Sphingobium sp. ba1 | reverse complement strand
GGTCCCTTTTAGACGCCGATCACCCCGCTAACGGGGTCCCTTTTGCACGCCGATCCACATCGGGAAGGGACGGCTGAGCGCCAAGATCGCCCGCAAGCTGCCCTTCGGCCAGCATCCACCCGGCTATATCGCTGCCGCCATCAGGTTCGTGGCCGACCGTGTCTAACCATCTCGCGCTGGCGCGGGCGCTGGTCGATCTTGCTGCCAACGCCGAACAGGCCGCGGCGGTTCAGGAGCGCGGCCATTGCGTTGTCCTGGCCGGCCCTGGCAGCGGCAAGACCAAGACCCTGACCACGGCGATGGCACGCTGCCTCGTGGAAGATGTCGTCGACCCGCGCGGGGTCGCATGTATCACCTACAATAACGAGTGCGCGATCGAGCTCGAGACACGCCTCGCCGCGCTCGGCATTGCCAGCAACGATCGCGCCTTCATCGGCACGGTCCACAGCTTCGCGCTCACGCAGGTGATCGTGCCTTATGCGCGCTGTCTCCCCGGACTGCTGCCGGATGAATTCCGCGTCGCGAGCCGGGCGGAATGCCGTGCTGCGGTCGAAATTGCTTATTCGCAGGTCTTTGACGACCAGTTCGATCCCCATGATCGCTGGGGCTTTGCCGAAGAGAAGCGCCGACGCGATGTCGACCGATCGCGCCCTGATTGGCGCGGTTGCAATCCTGAGCTTGCCGATTTTATCGAAGCCTATGAGGCCGAACTGCGCCGCCGCAGTCTGATCGACTTCGACGACATGCCGCTGATCGCCTTTCGCATGATCCAGCAGCATGGCTGGATTCGTGCCGCACTGCGAGCACGATTTCCGGTCCTATTCGTCGACGAATATCAGGACCTTGGCTATGCGCTGCACGAACTGGTGCTCCTCCTCTGCTTCGCCGGCGGAATGCGCCTGTTCGCGGTAGGGGACGCGGACCAATCGATTTACGGCTTTACCGGCGCTGATCCCGAACTGCTGCAAAGCCTGGTCGCGCGTGCTGATGTCCGCGTCCTTCGCCTGCGTTTTAACTACCGGTCCGGCGCCAAGATCATTCGCGCCTCGATGGGCGCGCTCGGCGAGGAGCGCGATTATCGTGGGCGCGACGGTGCGCCCGACGGCGACTTGTTCTTCTGGAAGGTGATAGGCGACATCGATACGCAAGCGCGCACTATCGGCAACAAGATCTTACCCGTGCTTCTTGAGCGCCATCCCGCCGAGGAAGTCGCCATTCTCTATCGCGCGGCCTGGCTGGGCGACAAGATCGCCGCCGCGCTTGATGCTAAGGATATCCCCTATGTCCGCACCGACGGCAACGCGCTGATCAAACGCAGCTCGCGGCTCGCGCGGTTCATTGAGGGGTGTGCCCGCTGGACCACCGGCGGCTGGCGCGAGGCCAACCCGCCTTTTGCGCGCTTGCTCTCGCAGGCCAAGGCCTTGGTGTTCGGCGGACGCAGCAGCGACGCGGAAGAGCAGATGCTATCAAGCCAGCTGATTGCATTTTTGCGCAGCGGGATTGACAGCGGCGAGACCACCCATTTCTGGTTGCAAAGATTCTGGCGCGAATTGGTCACGCCATGGCGCGCGATCGCGCGCAATCCACAGGGAGAATGGGACGTTTGCTCCGAGATAGCCACGCGAACGGATCCTGCGCGCGGCGGGGACATTGCCCTCAACATTTTCGCTGGCCGGATTGAGGGAACGGGCCGCGTCAGTCTCAGTACGCTGCACAGCGCAAAAGGCCGTGAGTTCGATGCGGTCATTCTCTTTGGCATGAACGCCGGGGCGCTCCCAAGTCAACGCGACCGAAAAACGCCAACGGCGCTGCGCGAGGCCCGGCGGCTCTTCTATGTTGGCGTGACGCGGCCGCGAAAGGAGCTCGCGATCGTCTATCAGGACGGAAATCCTTCGCCCTGGGTCGTTGAACTCTACAAGCGGAGCCAGCAGGGTTAACCGCAACGCGATGGGTCCAGGGCAGTTCGAGCCGTGCGGCCATTCCGGAGTCGGATCGAGCGGATTCTCCGGCCAGACATAAAAAGCCCAGGCGACGCACGAGTATTGTTTGATGGCCTCTTCGTTTAATGTCCTGAGCGGCGATATGCGCGTGCGATGAAGAACAAGCATCTTTTCGAGCTTAGGAAGGCAGTAGTGCGAACGAGAGTCGGCTATTTCAGTTGGTCGGGTCGCTCCAAAGCGGTCAGCCGCCAAAATAGTGGACGGTCTGCACCTAGGAGGCGAAATTCTCCTGCTGAAAGGCCGGAATGGGTCGGTTTTGCCGGGGGGCGAACGCCGGGTCGTGAGACAATGCTGCCGTTCGACGTGCGACGCTCAAACGGCAGGCTTCGCCGCAACCCGCCTTAGCTAGCGTGAGATGGGGCGGATGGGGGTCTGGGGCAAGAGGTTTCCGGCTCATACCATCCGTCCGTGATGCTGACTCACGTGGGGGATTCCCAAAGCGGCGAAACTATGAATCTATGTCTTCGGGTTGGAGGGCATTGTCATGGGTGCAGCGATTGGATTGCGAGACGACTTTGATGCAGCGGGCTTGAGGCGACTGGCGCGGACGACGAAGAGTGCGAACCAGGGACGCCGACTGCTAGCTTTGGCTGAAATCTATGATGGCGCGAACCGCAGCGATGCCGCGCGCATCGGCGGAGTGACCCTGCAGATCGTGCGGGATTGGGTGGTGCGGTTCAACGCCCGAGGTCCAGCGGGTCTCCTTGACGGCAAGGCCCCAGGCAAGCCGCCCTTGCTGAATGATACCCAGCGCCAAGCGCTCGCGGAGGTCGTTGAAAGTGGACCGATACCAGCGATCCATGGAGTTGTGCGTTGGCGGCTGATCGAACTGGCGCGGTGGCTTCATGACGAATTTGGGGTGTCTCTGACGGAAACGACCGTAGGGCGAGAGTTGAAAAAGCTGGGCTATGTGAAATTGACGGCACGCCCACGTCACCATGCCCAGAACGAATATGCGATGGAGGACTTCAAAAAGGGGGCTTTGCAGCCGAGCTGGCAAAGATCAAAGCCGCTCTCCCGCGCGACACGCCCATAGAGGTATGGTTCCAGGACGAGGCCCGTATCGGCCAGAAAAACAAGATCACCCGCCGCTGGGCCAGGCGCGGCACCCGGCCTTCAGCGCCCAAGGATCAGAGGACCAAATCAGCCTACATCTTCGGCGCTATCTGCCCTGAGCTTGGCAAGGGCGCTGGCTTGGTCCTGCCCTTCTGTAATACCCAGACCATGTCGCTGCACCTGGCGGAGATATCGCTCGCTATCGAACCAGGTGCCCACGGCGTGCTGCTGATGGATCAGGCCGGATGGCACATGACCGGGAAGCTGGAAGGACCCGATAATATCAGCATCGTTCCGCTGCCGCCAAAATGTCCTGAACTCAACCCGGTCGAAAATATCTGGCAATTCATGCGCGATAACTGGCTATCCAACCGCATCTTCACGTCCCACGACAACATCGTCGACCTTTGCTGCGAAGCCTGGAACAGGCTGATCGATCAGCCCTGCTGGGGTGGACGGCCTCCGTATGGCATCAGAATGTGCCAGAGTGAGTCGTTAGATTTCGATCGAAGGAGACCGCCCATGGAACAGATTATCCGCATTGGCATGGATACGTCAAAACATCTCTTTCAGCTGCACGGTGTGAATGCAGCGGAACAGCCGATTTTGCGCAAGAAGCTGCGACGCAAGGAAATGATCGACTTCTTCCAGAAGCTGCCGTCAACGGTGGTCGCCATCGAGGCGTGCGGCGCCTCACATCATTGGGCCCGCCTGCTGGGCTCGTTCGGTCATGAGGTGAAGCTGATCGCACCACAATTGGCAAAGCCGTACGTGAAGCGCGGCAAGAATGATGCCGCCGATGCCGAGGCGCTGTGCGAGGCCATGAGCCGCCCGACAATGCGCTTCGTGCCGGTAAAGACCGCAGAACAGCAGGCAGCGCTAATGCTGGTCGGAATGCGCGACAGGCTGGTGAGAAGCAGAACCCAACTCGCCAATGCGATCCGCGGCTACGCTGCCGAGTTCGGACTAACCACAGCCAAGGGCATATACAAGATCGAGCCGCTGCTCGAACGCACTGCAACCGATGAGACCGTTCCGACATTGGCACGCGAACTCTTCGCGTTGCACGCCAGCGAATACCAACAGTTGGAACGGCAGCTTGAAGACGTCGAGGCAAAGCTACTAGCATGGCACCGCAAAAATGAGTGCAGCCGACGCCTGGCCCAAATTCCAGGCGTCGGGCCGATTGGCGCATCGCTTCTCATGATGAAAACGCCCGCCCCGGAACTCTTCGCGTCGGGGCGTCAATTTGCAGCTTGGCTAGGCCTGACCCCGAAGGATCACTCAACCGCCGGCAAAGCAAGGCAGGGCGTTATCACGCGCGCTGGCGACGAAGCATTGCGAAGTATACTGGTGGTCGGGGCCACATCATTGCTTCGACGTGTCAGGGATGGAAGCGGAAAAAATGCCACGCCCTGGCTGCTCTCCATGCTCAAACGCAAACCGCCCAAGCTGGTGGCCGTGGCATTGGCGAACAAAATTGCGCGGATCGCTTGGAAAATGATGGCCACCGGCGAAACTTATCGAAAAAGCGTCGTGCTATCAGAGTTGAAATGCACGGCATAAGAGATCAGGCAGCGATGGTGAGCGGACAGTCAGAGCTACCATCCTGAACTGATGCGTGAACTTGCAAGAAACAGCAGATGGTGGATCGATCGATCCGAGACGCGTGATAGCCCGTATGCGCCAGTGGCCGTTGCAGGTCGCAGCCTTGTTTGGAACTCGTGTCGCGGAAACCATCTTGGCCAGCGTTCATGTGCGAACGCACCCACAGGCCGGACATATGAACGCAAGCGATCCGATCAATATTATCTGCCAAATCTTGCAGGGAGGGGGTCGTCCACATATGGCGCATCATGACAATTGGACGCCGCAAATGGGCACGTGGGTCGTGATCAATGCAGGTTGGTATCAGGTGCAACACCGGGATAAAATCGGGCCAGGCTGTCAAGACCGGTCGACAGTCGAGCACTGGCGCGCTTCGGTGATTACCTCTGCGGTCGGGGATCCCCGCGTCCGAAGGCGTACTCGCTAATCAGCGAGCCGCAGACACCGTTATTCCCGCTACATCATCTAGTGGAAGCTGTGCACCACAGTGATGGCCGGCGGCGTCACCGACACGCTGGATCTAGCTTTGCTCCATACCACCTGCCCCTCCGAGTTGCACAGTGGCAAGTGGTATGGCTAGCCGCTCATCCTTTAGGTTTCAGCGTCAAGGGAAGGCCGGCGAACATTATGACTGCCTCTTCAACCACTGCCGCTATTTCCTGATTGATGCGGCCCGCAACATCGCGAAACCTTCTGGCAAGGGCGTTGTCGGGTACAATGCCCAGACCCACTTCGTTGGCGACCAGAATGACCGGCCCCCGTGCGGCTGAAAGCGAGCGCGCCAGTCCGTCTGTAGCGGTAGCAGTATCGCGTTCCGCTAGCATCAGGTTCGAAGCCCACAACGTCAGGCAATCGACCAGCACCACCGTTTCCGGCGTGCTATATGCCGTGATTGCCACCGCCAGGTCCAGCGGTGCCTCGACAGTTGACCAGCGCGGACCGCGATCGGCGCGGTGCAGCTCGATTCGCTCGCGCATCTCATCATCGAAGGCCTGCGCTGTCGCCAGATAGACCAGTTTACCTGTCAGGGCCTCTGCCCGGCCCTGGGCAAAGCGGCTTTTGCCCGAACGCGCTCCGCCCAGCACCAGCAAATGGGGCAAGGCACTGCTCATGCGCTGTCTCTCGCTGGGACGGAGGCGGGTGGTTCCGCCATCGCCATCGCCACCAGCGCGTCGATATCGAGATGCTCCTCCAGCGCGGCTGCGATCTCGTCCAGCGCCGCCTCGACGGTGAAGCCATAGTCCACCCCCCCGGCTTCTACATCCATGCGCGACAGCAGCGCTCGGCGCAACTCCGCATCGGCCAGCAGGCCGTGGACATAAGAACCAAACACCGTTCCGCCCGCATTTATCGCGCCATCACGGCGTCCATCGGAAAGCAGGGCGAAGGACCGCTGCGGGTCCGGCCCGCTGGTTTGCCCCATGTGCATTTCATACCCATGAAAAGGCGCGCCCATCGCCATACCGCTGACCGGACGCAGCGCCTTGTGTGCGTGCAAGGTCGTTTCGACATCGAGCAGGCCGAGGCCGCTTGCGGTGCTGGGCGGGCCTTCCAGACCATCGGGATCGGCGATGCTTTTGCCGAGCATCTGGTAACCACCGCAAAGCCCAAAGATCAGCCCGCCGCGCCGGTGATGCCCCAGAATATCGATGTCCCAGCCCTCTGCGCGCAGAGCGGCCAGATCGGCGATGGTCGCCTTTGACCCGGGCAGGATGATGAGCGCGGCCTCTGCCGGGATCGGCTGGCCGGGCGGAACCATGTGCAGGTCCACACCATGTTCGAGCTTCAGCGGATCGAGGTCATCGAAATTGGATATGCGCGGCAGGATCGGACAGGCGATCAGCTTGCGGCCCCCCGCGCGCGCCTTGCCGCGCTCCAGCACCACGGCATCCTCGCTTGGCAGCCGTGCGGTCGCGCCCAGCCACGGCACCACGCCGAATCCGCGCCAGCCCGACAGGCTCTCGATCTGGCGATAACCATCGGCGAACAGTGCGGGATCGCCCCGGAACTTGTTGATGATGAAGCCCTTGATCATCGCGGCATCCGCCGGGTCGATGATCGTCTTCGTGCCGACGATGGCGGCAATGACTCCGCCGCGATCAATATCGCCGACCAGCACGACGGGCACGCCTGCCGCTCGCGCAAAGCCCATATTGGCGATGTCGCCAGCGCGCAGGTTGATTTCCGCAGGAGAGCCCGCACCCTCGGCCACGACAATATCGCACGCCCGGCGGAGCCGGTCGTAGCTCGCCATAACTTCACCCAGCAGCGCGCCCCGTGCCTGCCGAAAATTGCCCGCGCCCAATGTGCCGCGCACCCGGCCATGCACGATCAGTTGCGATGTGCGATCGGCCTGTGGTTTCAGCAGTACCGGGTTCATGTCCGTATGCGGCTCCACCTTGCAGGCTATCGCTTGCAAGGCCTGCGCCCGGCCGATCTCGCCGCCATCGCTGGTGACAGCCGCATTGTTCGACATATTCTGCGGCTTGAACGGCAAGACCCGCAAGCCCCGCCGCACTAGGGCGCGGCACAGCCCCGCCACCAGCACCGATTTGCCCACATCAGAGCCGGTGCCCTGAAGCATTATAGCGCCCATGCTGCACCTCCTGCAATTCCGGCCGCCATCAACCACAGGCACAGACATGCACGGGCGTAGACGCCCAATCCGCGCCGCATATCCTCTGTCCGGGCCGGGCGGCCTCCCTCCCCAATCCAGAGCTTGTCCGAAACAATTCCGTCATAGGCAATTGGCCCGGCTAGGCGCAGCCCCAGCGCCCCGGCCATCGCGGCCTCGGGCCAGCCCGCATTGGGCGAGGTGTGCCTGGAAGCATCGCGCAACAATATCCGCCAGCCACCCCCGCCGCACAGGCAGATTAGAAATCCCGACAGGCGCCCTGGAATGAGGTTCATCGCATCGTCGGTGCGGGCCGCAGCCCAACCATAGGCGCGCCATTGCTCCTCGCGGTGCCAAATCTGCTGTCGGCGGTGTTGATCGCCTTATAGGCCCAGATACCGGGCAGCCCCAGCACCAGCAGCCAGAACAACGGCGCGACCACCCCGTCGCAGAAACTTTCCGCCAGACTCTCGATCGCCGCGCGGGTAACACCCGCTTCATCAAGCGCCGTCGTATCACGGCCAACGATCATGCCGACAGCGGCGCGCGCGGCGGGCAGATCCTGCCGCTCCAGCGCATCGGCAACGGGGCGGACGTGGTCGTACAGGCTGCGCTGCGCCAGACCCGGCCAGGCCAGCACAGCGATCAGGGGCCAGGCCCACGGCCCGGCGATTGCCACGAGCAGACTTTGCAGCATCCAGCCCGCACCGCCCGCCATACCCAGCAGGATCAGGACGGTGACCGCCCCGGCCATGCGCCGCTGTCCATCGGAACGCGAGGGGACATTCCAGCGCCGTTCCCGCGCGGCGATAATCCGCGCAAAAATGCCCACCGGATGGCCGATCCGGCGATACAGCGGCTGAGGCCAGCCCACTGCCGCGTCGAGCACCAAGGCCAGGAAAGCAGTCAGATCAATCATCAGCCAGCGCCGCATCAAGGCGATCCAGCGCCTCTCGGTCGGCGGGCAGGCCCAGGCGCAGCCAGCGCGGATCGTAATCGAACGGCCGCGTCAGGATGGCATGTCGCGCAAGGCGTTCGAACAGCGCGGCGGCATCGTCGGTTTCGATCAGCCGGAACAGTGGGCAGGCGCCTATCGCGCTGAAGCCCCGCCGCGCCAGCACCGTATCCAGCGCGGTGGCCTGTTCGCGCAGGGCCATCCGCATGGCGGCTGTCCAGTCCACATCCTGATATGCCGCTGTGCCGATGGCCAGCGCCGCTGCCGATAGCGGCCAACTGCCCAGCCGCTGCCGATATTGCGCGATCAGCGCGCGCGGTCCCAGCACAAAGCCGAGCCGCACCCCGGCCAGCCCGAAGAATTTGCCGAACGAGCGGAAGATAATCAGCCGCTGTTCGTCCTGCACATGGGCGGCAAGGCTGCTGTGCGGGGCGGCATCGGCAAAGGCTTCGTCCACGACCAGCCACGCTGCGCTGTCGCGCCGCGCCTCCAGCCAGCCCAGCAGCGTCGCGGGCGGGGTGATCTGCCCATCGGGGTTGTTGGGATTGGCGAGGATGAGGGTCGCTTCCTCTGTCCCCGCCAATTCGGTCAGGGCTACGGGACGGCTGCGGGGAATCATCTCGCCATGGGTGCGATAGCTGGGCTGGGCATGGATAGCGGGGCCGGGCACGATGTCGCCCAACATCCGCAGGCCGATCTCGGTGCCCGGCACCGCGCAAACATGGGCCGGGTCCGTGCCGAAATGGGCAGCGGCAGCGGCCTCCAGATCGTCCAGCGCGCCCGCGTCGGGCAGCGCCTGCCAGTCCATCGCCAGATCGCCCGCGCCGGGCCAGCCAAGCGGATTGATGCCGGTGGACAGGTCGACCCACGGCGCCTTGCCCATGCCGAACTGCGCCATGGCATCGGCCAACCTGCCGCCGTGAAAACTGAAGCTGTTCATGTCGTGTGTATCCATAGGCCCGTGATTGCCACGCTCAGCAGCAAGCCGGTTTCGATCAACTCGATGCCTGCACCATGGCCATCGCCGGAAATCCCGCCCAATGCGCGGCGCACGTGCCTCCCCCACCACAGAACGAGCAATGGTGTGATAAGCAGCGCCGGAGTGAACCACGCCGCCGCAGCCAGCGCGGCCGCCCAGCCCGCAAGATCGATCGGGCCGATCGCGGAACGGAATCGAGCCGCCAGCCCCTGATGCAGCGGCATCAGCCACCATGTCCACACCAGCGGGCCGATGCGCGCGGCAAACGGCACCAGTACCAGCGCGCCAAACGCCCGTGCATCCACCAGCATATCCAGCAGCACCAACTTGCTCAGCAGTTGCAGCACAATCGCGACAACGCCGAAGCTGCCGACATGAGGATCGGCCATAACGGCCAGCAGCCGCTCGCGATCTTTATGCGCCGCGCCGCTGGCATCGGCGAGGTCGGCCAGGCCATCAAGGTGCAGCGCGCCGGTCACGCCCACCCAGACGATCAGCGCGGCCAATGCGCCCAGCCGGTGATCGACCAGCGCGCCTGCCCATGCGGCTCCCGCAACCGCTGCACCAATAACCAGGCCTACAGCGGGAAACCAGCGCATGGATCGGGCGAAGGCGGCATCGTCAACGACAACCACGGGTGTCGGCAAGCGCGTCAGAAACTGCAGGGCGATGATGAAGCCCCTCACGGATAAAGCCCCGCGATCTGTGCTGTGGGGCGCTCGCCCGGTCCCTCAGCGGGCCAGACGCGCAACGCCAGCAGGCCGTTGTAGGGCAGATCAACTGCCCAGGTCTGGCGCACATCAAACCCGCAAAGCACCGCCACTGCTGCCCGCATCGCGCCTGCGTGCGTGACGATCAGCGTCGACCGGGCGGCCAGATCGCCAATGGCAGCGGACACACGGTCCACCAGCGCCGACCAGCGTTCTCCACCGGGCGGCGCATGGCCATCGGGATCGTCCCAGAATCGCGCCAGCGCCGCGCCTTCGACATCGCCCGGCGCCATCCCCTCCCATGCGCCAAAGTCCAGCTCGCGCCAGCGCGGATCGATTGACAGCGGCACGCCGGTCTCCAGCCCGATGGCCTCGCCCGCCAAACGCGCACGGGAAAGGTCGGAAGCGATCAGAACTTCCGCCGCCAGATCCCGCGCCTGATCGGCGCAGGCCGCGATACCTGTGGCAACAGGCGGCGCATCGGTGCGGCCGATCAGCCGCCCCGCGCCTTCCGGTTCGCCGTGGCGCAAGAGGTAAAGTGAAAAGCTGCTCACAAGCCGTCTGCCACCCCGGCCTCGGCAAATGTCGCCATACCATTGTGCGTGGCCAGCGCTGCCCGGATTACCGACACCGCCAGTGCCGCGCCGCTGCCTTCGCCCAATCGCATCCCCAGCGACAGCAGGGGATCAAGGCCCAAATGCCCCAGCAGTCGGATATGCCCCGGTTCAGCCGAGCAGTGCCCCGCCAGGCAATGATCAGTGATCGCCGGAACGGCGGCGGCCAGCGGCGCCAGCGCGGCGCAGCTGATGAACCCGTCCAGCACCACCGGAATACGCAGGCGGCGCGCCTCCAGCACGGCCCCGGCAATCGCGGCGATTTCGCGCCCGCCCAACCGGCGCAAAGTCTCAAACGGGGTGTCCGGCACATTGGCATGACAGGCCAGTGCCTGTTCCACCACCGCCACTTTGCGCGCGATTCCGCCCGCATCAACCCCCGTGCCCGGCCCGACCCATTGCGCGGGCGCGCCGCCATAGCTGCGCGCGCAGAGCGCGGCGGCGGCGGTCGAATTGCCAATGCCCATTTCGC
>NZ_JPPQ01000069.1:2094914-2102603 GCF_000743655.1 Sphingobium sp. ba1 | reverse complement strand
CAGCGCAAGCGCGCGATGCTGGCGCGAGTGATCGCCAGCAATACTCCCATCTGGCTGCTCGACGAGCCGGGCAACGGGCTGGACAGCGCCTCGACCGACCTGCTCGGCGCAGCGGTGGCCACGCATCTGGCGACCGGCGGCATCGTCGTCGCCGCCTCGCACCAGCCGCTGCCGATGACCGCCCCGCTGACGTTAGCGCTTGCCGACTATCTGCCCGGCGCCCTGGAAGACACGCTGTGAGGCTGCTTTGGCTCCTCGCGCGGCGCGATCTGGCGCAAGCCTGGGCATCGGGTGGCTTGTGGCTCCCCGTCGCCTTCCTCCTGCTCGTCGCCAGCCTCTATCCCTTCGCGGTCGGCCCGGACGCCGCGCTGCTGGCGCGCACCGGCGGCGGCATGCTGTGGATCGCCGCGCTGCTCGCCAGCCTGTTGCCCGTCGATCGCCTGATCGCGCCGGACCGGGACGCCGGGATATTGGACCAGATCGCGCTGCGCGGCATCGGCGAGGAGATGGTCGTCCTCGCCCGACTGATCGCCCATTGGCTGGGCTTCGGCCCGGCCCTGATGATCGCGACCCTGCCCGCCGCTGCGCTGCTGAAGCTCGACGGCGGCACCATCTGGATGCTGGAACTCGGCCTGCTGGTCGGCACCCCCGCGCTCGCCGCGCTCGGCCTGCTGGTCGCCACGCTGACCGCTGGCCTCCGATCGAGCGGCGCGCTGGCCGGCCTGCTCGCCTTGCCGCTCGCCGTGCCGCTGCTGATCTTCGGCGCAGGCACGCTCGGCGACGGCAGCGGCGCAGCCCTCAAATTCCTCGCCGCCGCCTCGCTCCTGCTGGTCGCCCTCACCCCCTTCGCAGGCGGCGCAGCGATCCGCGCGGGGCGGGAATAGGGGCAGTCGCTAAAGTGCCGATGCAACCCTTTGCCCGTCGGCCGGGTTTGCCTGACGGTACCGACATGACGACACGAAGGACATGACAGCATGATGCGCCAGCTCCGCCCCCTTTCCGTTGCTGTCGCCTTTGCGATCGCCGCCTGTGGCTCCGGCGCGCAGTCGGCGTCCAACTGCGCCGTGATCAGCCCGCAATCCGGTTCCAACACCGTAACCGTGGGTGAAACCTGGGCGGGCGTCAGTACAGGCGCCGGGTCAGCCACGACTCGCGATGGCCGCCTCGTCGTCGCTTATTATGATCCCGAACGCTATCTGACGGTCGCGACCTATGATCCACGCTCCGGCAAACGGTGCAGCCAAAGGCTGGAATCGCGCTTCGCTGGCTGGGACGCGCATAATGCGCTGGTCGTGGCCATCGACCGCAACGACCAGATCCATGTGTCGGGCAACATGCATGATAGCGCGCTCGTCTATGCGCGTGGCCCGGTCAACGACCTTGGCAAGCTGCGGCTTCTGCCCATGACCGGCCGGAACGAAAAGGCGGTTACCTATCCGCGTTTCATGCAGGATAGCCGGGGCAATCTCCTCTTTCTCTATCGCGACGGCAGTTCGGGCAACGGCATATGGCGGTTGAACCGATGGCAGGACGGGCAGTGGCAGCATCTCGGCGCGCTCTTTGCCAACCGGGACGAAAAAGGCCCGGTAAGCGCCTATCCCAGCGATTTCGTCCAGGATTCGAACGGCCGGTTCCATGTCACAGTGGTCTGGCGCCGCACGCCGGACGTGGCCACTAACTTTGCGGTGACCTACGCCTCTACCACCGATTTCCGGTCCTGGTGGGTCGGCAGCGGGGGCAAAAGCGCGACGGGGCCGTTGGCACCCGGCACCATGCAGCGCGTCGATGCGCCTGGCGAAGGCAAAGGCCTGGTCAACAACGCCAAGATCGCGATTGCGCCATCGGGCCAGCCCCTCATCCTCTACACCAAATATGGCGAAGGGGGCCGTAATGCCGTGTTCGTCGCCCGCTATGACGGGCGCGGCTGGGTGTCGAAATCGATTGCGACCGCCAGCAAGCGAAACGAAATCAAGGGTGGAGGGTCCATCCCCGACATGCCGACTGCGGCATTCCTCGACGAGGAAGTCCGTGGCGGCGCTATGCGGGTATGGGCGCTGCCTTCGCGACAGGATCGCAAAGACCTGATCCTTGACCCCGTCAGCTTGAAGACGGCACCGTGGCGTTCTGCCGCCAAGGACACGGTCTATACGCCAGCCAGGCCGCCGGCGATCGCCATCCCGACGGGTCTGGATGATGCCACGAGGGTCTCGACAACCGTTCGCCAGAATGGCGTAAGCGGCCCCGCGCAGGGGCAACTCTATTGGTATGCGCAAAAATCGAACCGGGATCGCGCCCGCACCTGCACGCCCAAGGCGCCGCGTGCCTGCAACCCGCCGCCATCGCCCCTGATCTGGATGCCCCAGACCGGCCGATAGTCCCCGTCGCCATTATCGCGTTGGAGGAAAATGGACGACTTAGGGCGCGCCCGTTTCCGGCCTGCCCTCGCTCGACATTATCCTGCCGTTGCGCCAAAGGCGCGTGATGTTCGCGCTCGCCGCCTCGATCCTGTTCGTCCTCATCTGGTCCACCGGCTTCATCGTCGCGCGTGCCGTCGTGCCGCATGGTGCGCCCGAACTGGTGCTGGCGATCCGCCTCACCCTCACGACCCTGCTGCTCGGCGGCGCAGCGCTCTACGCGCGGCAGGCGTTGCCGCACGGGCGGCGGCTCGCCCTGCATCTCGGCGCTGGCGCGATGTTGCATGGCGTCTACCTGACAGTCAGTTGGTGGGCGGTCAGCCATGGCATGCCCGCAGGCGTCATGTCGCTGCTCGGTTCGCTCCAGCCGTTGATGGTCGCGGTCGCCAGCGTCGCGCTGTTGGGCGACCGGTTGCCTGCCCGCGCATGGTCCGGCCTTGCCATCGCCATCGCCGGGGTCGCCTGCGTCCTCCTGCCCATCATCCTGCGCAGCGGCGCGGGATCGGTCAGCCTGATCCCGGCGGTCGCGGGAATCGTCGCTGTCATCGGCATGACCGGCGGCACGCTCATCCAGCGCGGCGCGATCGCGGGCGACCCGATCCTGATTTCGGGCACAGTCCAGAATGCGGGCGGCGCGCTGGTCGCCATCGCCGCGACGCTGATCGTGGGCGAATGGCGTTGGGACAATGACCCGGTCCTGTGGCTCGGCCTTGGCTGGTCGATCTTCGGCCTGTCCGCCGCGGGCCTCAGCCTGCTCGTCTGGCTGGTGCGGCATCAGGGACCGACCGCCATGTCGATGCTCCTCCTCCTCGTTCCCCCGCTCGCCGCGATCGAAGCCTGGCTGCTGTTCAACGAACGGCTCGGCCCGATCCAGCTGATCGGCTTTGCCCTGGCGCTGGGCGGTGTCCTGCTCGGCCGTTCGCGCGGCAAGCGGCCGCCCGTTGCCGACCCCGCCGAAACCGTCACCTGATTGTCATCCTCTGCAACAGGCCCGTCATGATCGGGCGATAAGGGACAATATGGCCAAACCTCCCCCCTCCCGCCCCTTCCCGCCGGTCGACATGCGGATGCAGATGGCCTTGCGACAGACCGGCTTCGACGCGATCAAGGATCCGCCCAAGACCGCGCCACCCGCGCCCGATCTCACCCGCACGCTGCGCCGCCGCGAATGGCTGCTCGACGTGATGGAGCGGCAACGCGCCCTGTCTCCCTACGCCTCCGGCCTGCTGACGGCGGAAAATCTGTCGAGTGAGGATTTCCTGCACAGCTTCTACGCGACCGGACGCCCGGTGCTGATCAAGGGTGCGCTGGCAGACTGGCCTGCCCTCACCCGCTGGACGCCCGACTATCTGGCCGATGCGGTGGGCGACGCGACCGTGGAATATCAGGGCGGCCGCACCGCCGCTGGCGACTATGAACTGATGAAGGACCGCCACCGCCAGCGCGGCCCGTTCCGTGCCTTTATCGACCTGGTGCGCGATGGCGGCAACGACGCCTATCTCACCGCTTATAATAGCGCGGCGAACGGCCCCGCGCTTGCCCCGCTGCAATCCGATCTCGGCACGATCGATGCTTATCTGACCCCAGCACCCGGCATGTTGTGGATCGGCGGCGAGGGCGCCTTCACCCCGCTCCATTTCGACCTCACCAACAATCTGCTGGCGCAACTGACCGGCACCAAGCGCATCGTCCTGATCCCGCCATCGCAGACCAGGCACCTGGCCCATCGCCGCCATGTGTTCAGCGACGTGCATGACGTGACCGCCCCCGCGCGACTGGCCGCCCATCCCGCGGCACGCGACATCTTGCGCTATGATCTGGTGCTGACGCCCGGCGACCTGCTCTTCATTCCCATCGGCTGGTGGCATCAGGTCCGGTCGGAGAGTTTCTCCACCATGCTGACCTACACCAATTTCCTCTGGCCCAATGCCGGGCATGAAAGCTACCCGGCGGATTGACCGCCGCGCAGGGGATCAGCCGTCCCGCAACTGCTCATGATGGCGGATCACTTCATCAATGATGAAGCGCAGGAATTTCTCGGTGAAATCCGGGTCCAGCTTCGCGTCGAGCGCCAATTGCCGCAGCCGGGCAACCTGCCGCTCCTCCCGCCCCGGATCGGCGGGGGGCAGCGCATGGGTCGCCTTATATTCGCCCACCGCCTGGGTCACCTTGAACCGTTCGGCCAGCATGAACACCAGCGCCGCGTCGATATTGTCGATGCTTTCGCGATAGCGTTGCAGCATGTCGGTCACGGGATGCTCCTTTGGTTCCACTCGCAGGCTTTTTGCGCCATATGGCCCTACAGGCAAGCTATTCCCGCTTGCCTTTAGCTTTTTGCACCGCCACATGGCGCTTGTCATGACAGCACCCGCCCCCGGTAACGTCCACCCGATCGGCCGCGCCAAGAGCGCGCCATCGCTGGCCCCCATCATGAATCTGGTTGCCGACGGCATGAACCAGGTCAACGCCGTGATTCTGGACCGGATGCAATCGCGCATTCCGCTGATCCCGGAACTGGCAGGGCATCTGATCGCTGGCGGCGGCAAAAGGCTGCGCCCGATGCTGACGCTCGCTTGCGCCGACCTGGTCGGCTATGCGGGCAGCCGCCATTACAAGCTCGCCGCCGCCGTCGAATTCATCCACACCGCCACCTTGCTGCATGATGATGTCGTCGATGGCTCTGGCCTGCGCCGGGGCCGCAAGACCGCCAACATCATCTGGGGCAACAGCGCCAGCGTGCTGGTCGGCGACTTCCTCTTCTCCCGCTCCTTTGAGCTGATGGTCGAGGCGGAATCGCTCAAGGTGTTGAAGATCCTGGCCAATGCCTCGGCCGTAATCGCGGAGGGCGAAGTCAACCAACTGACCGCCCAGCGCAATATCGACACCAGCGAAGACCATTATCTCGACATTATCGGCGCCAAGACCGCCGCGCTCTTCGCTGCCGCCTGCCGCATCTCCGCCGTGGTCGCCGACCGCGATGACAAGGAGGAGCATGCGCTCGACGTCTATGGCCGCAACCTTGGTATTGCCTTTCAGCTCATTGACGACGCGATCGACTATGAGTCGGACGGCGCGACCATGGGCAAGGATGCGGGCGACGACTTCCGCGATGGCAAGGTGACGCTGCCCGTCATCCTCGCTTATGCGCGCGGCGGCGATGAGGATCGCGCTTTCTGGAAAGCAGCAATCGCAGGCCACAAGATCAGCGACGACGATCTCGCCCACGCCACCGGCCTGCTGCGCCGCACCGGCGCGATCGCCGACACGCTCGCCCGCGCGCGCCACTATGGCCAGCGCGCGATCGATGCGCTTGGCATGTTCGACAATGGCAAGGCCAAAGCCGCGCTGACCGAAGCGGTAGAATTCGCGACCCTGCGCGCCTATTGAGGGTTTGGGCCTGTATTTCGTCTAACCCAACACACCCCGTTCGCCCTGAGCTTGTCGAAGGGCCTTCCTTGAGAAAGTACAGGGCTTCGACAGGCTCAGCCCGAACGGGATGAGGCGGACAGGCCAAGCAGCCCATGATCCTGACCCCCGAAACCATCGCCTTCCTCATGGCCGCCGCGCTGATGGCTGGCTGTATCGACGCGATGGCGGGGGGCGGGGGCCTCATCACCCTGCCCGCGCTGATGGCGGCGGGCATTCCCCCGGTTCAGGCGGTCGCGACCAACAAGTTGCAAAGTTGTTTCGGCACCTTCGGCGCATGCCTCGCCTATGCCCGGCGCGGGCATATGGACCTCAAAACCTATAAAGGCCCGGTGATCGCTGCCTTTATCGGTTCGGTCGGCGGCGCATGGCTGCTGCAACGAGTCGATCCCTCGATCCTCGCAGGGTTGATGCCCGCGCTGCTGATCATCATCGCCGCCTATTTCACCTTCTCGCCCAAGCTCGGCGACGCCGACCGACATGCCCGCGTCGGCATGTGGGCGCTCAGCGGGCTGGTCGGCGTCATCGGCTTTTATGACGGTTTCTTCGGGCCGGGTGCAGGCGCTTTCTACACCACTATCTTCCTGGCCTTGGGCGGCCTGTCGATCCTGCGCGCCACTGCCCAGACGAAAGCCGCCAATTTCGCCAGCAATGTCGCGGGCCTGCTCACCATGGTCGCGGGCGGCCATGTGCTGTGGATCGCGGGCCTGACCATGGCGATCGGCAGCATCATCGGCGGCCAGATCGGCTCACACCTCGCGATGCGCTTCGGCTCCACGCTCATCAAGCCGTTGCTGATCATCATGTCGCTCGCGCTGACCACCAAGATGCTGATCGACCCCAAAAACCCGATCCACATCTACCTGTTCACTTGATCTTGCCCACAGCGCCAAATGGCCCGATGGAACGGCCATGACCGCCCTGCCGATCCACGACGTCCTGCCCGACCTGCTGGCTGCGCTCCGCACCGGCAGCAACGCCGTGCTGGTCGCGCCACCCGGCGCGGGCAAGACGACGGCGGTGGCCCCAGCCCTGCTCGACCAGCCCTGGTGCAGCGGACAGATACTCTTGCTCTCCCCCCGCCGCCTCGCCGCCCGCGCCGCGGCCGAGCGGATTGCCGAAATGCTGGGCGAACAGCCCGGCGGCACGGTCGGCTATGCGACGCGGATGGACAGCAAGCAATCGGCCCGCACCCGCCTGCTCGTGTTGACCGAGGGCATCTTCGTCCGGCGCATTCAGGACGACCCCGAACTGGCGGGCATATCCGCAGTCCTGTTCGACGAGGTCCATGAACGCAGCCTCGACAGCGATTTCGGCCTCGCCCTCGCGCTCGACGCGCAGGAAGCCTTGCGCCCCGATCTGCGCATCCTGCCCATGTCCGCCACGCTCGACGGCGCGCGATTCGCCGCCCTGCTGGGCGACGCGCCAGTGATCGAGAGCGAGGGCCGCATCCAGCCGCTGGACCTGCGCCATATCGGTCGCAACGCCGAAAAGCGGATCGAGGATGAAATGGCCGCCGCCATCCGCCGCGCGATCAGCGAGGAAGCCGAAGGCGACCTGCTCGCCTTCCTGCCCGGCGTGCGCGAAATCGAACGGACCGCGGAGCGGATCGACGGCGGCCTGTTCGACGTCCATCTGCTGCACGGCTCGCTCGATCCGACCGCCCAGCGCGCCGCGATTCGCCCGTCCCGCTCCGGCGTGCGCAAGGTCATTCTCGCCACCTCCATCGCCGAAACCAGCCTGACCATCGACGGCGTGCGGATCGTGGTCGACAGCGGCCTCGCCCGCCGCCCCCGCTACGACCGGGCCGCCGGCGTAACCCGCCTCGTCACCGAACGCGCGAGCCAAG
>NZ_JPPQ01000069.1:2045763-2094853 GCF_000743655.1 Sphingobium sp. ba1 | reverse complement strand
GCGCCTTCCCTTATTTCAGCGCGGCGCAGGCTTCCTGAATCCGCGTGCAGGCCTTTTTCAGCACATCTTCCGATGTCGCATAGCTGATGCGGAAGGCGGGCGAGAGGCCGAAGGCGGCACCGTGGACGGCCGCAACCTTCGCTTCGTCCAGAAAATAAGCGATCAGCGCTTCATCATTGTCGATGCGCACGCCCTTGGGCGTCATCTTGCCGATCACCCCGCTAGCATCAGGATAGACGTAGAAAGCACCTTCGGGCGTGGGGCAATCGAGGCCCGGCGCATCGTTCAGCATCGCCACCACCATGTCGCGGCGCTTCTTGAACACGGCGTTGCGGTCCTCCAGAAAATCCTGCGGGCCGGTCAGCGCGGCAACAGCGGCGGCCTGACTGATCGAACAGGGGTTGCTGGTCGATTGCGACTGCAACTTGCCCATCGCCTTGATGATCCATTCGGGACCACCGGCAAAGCCGATACGCCAGCCGGTCATCGAGAAGGCCTTGGAGCAGCCATTCACGGTCAGCGTGCGGTCGTACAGTTCCGGGCAGACCTGTGCGATCGTCGCGAACGGCGTCGATGCGTACCAGACATGCTCATACATATCGTCGGTCATGACCAGCACATGGGGATGGCGCAGCAGCACGTCGGCCAGCGCCTTCAATTCCTCCGCCGAATAGGCCGCGCCGCTGGGGTTGGACGGCGAATTGAGCATCACCCATTTGGTGCGCGGGGTGATCGCGGCGTCCAGCTGTGCGGCGGTGATCTTGTAGCCCTGGCTCGCCGGGCCTTCGATGAAGACGGGCGTGCCGCCCGCGAAATTCACGATGTCGGGATAGCTGACCCAATAGGGTGCCGGGATGATAACCTCATCGCCCGCATCCACCGTCGCCAGCAGCGCATTGAATAGCGTATGCTTGCCGCCGGAGTTCACCGTGACCTGGCTGCGCTTGTAGACCAGCCCATTGTCGCGCTTGAACTTGAACATCACCGCTTCCTTGACGTCGGCGGTGCCGTCCACGTCGGTATAGCGGGTCTGGTTGTTGCGGATCGCGGCAATGCCCGCTTCCTTGACGAAATCGGGCGTATCAAAGTCCGGCTCGCCCGCCGACAGGCCAATGACATCCACGCCTTCGGCTTTGAGCGCGTTCACGCGGGCGCTCATGGCGAGCGTGGCGGACGGCTGGATACGGCCCAAGGCGGCGGAAGTCTGGCTCATGGCAACAATCTTTCTTCAAAGCGACGTCCAGGCGCTCGGCACAGCCTGCCATCCTGGAAATCGCGACAAAAAATAGTAGAATCCCCTCATCCGCCCATAGGACGGATGCCGCGTCCCTTAGTGCGCAACGGGCAAAGGGGCAACCGGCCAGATGGCGGACAATGGCTATTCGGCAGGAAAGCTCGGCTATGGTGCCAGCGTCGCCGCGACCATGCCGCGCGCGGCATTGCCGATGAAAAAGCCCCGCTCCAGATCGGACACGCGCAGGTCGCCCTCGACCGCCTCGCCCATGTCGATCAGGCTTTGACGCAATATGCCCGGCAGCAAGCCGCGCGCCAGCGGCGGCGTCACCAGCTTGTCGCCGCGCTCCACGAACAACGAGGAAAAACAGCCCTCGGTCAGATAGCCTTTCGCGTCGATCAGCGCGACCTCATAGGTGCCGCCGCGCATGAGCGCATCGCGATACAGGCTGCGGTCGGTGGTTTTGTGCAACAGGCGCAAATCGTCGGCGGGCGCATGGCGCGGCACCACCTTGACCGGGACGATCGCCTGGGGCCAGCCAATATGATCGCGCACCTCGATCGCCACCGCGCCGCTGCGCGATGCCATCAACCGTACCCGGCTGCGATCGCGCAGGCGGAAGGTCGCGGCCTGCAATTCGTTGCGGACGGCATGGCGATCGAAGGCGAAGCCGAACGCATCCGCGCTCGCCTTGAGCCGCGTCAGATGCAGTTCCAGCAACCTGATCCCGTCGAGCGGGTCGAAGGCCATGGTTTCAATAAGGTCGAAGCGTCGATCAGCCAGTGACATTGCCGTTATTCCAAGCCCTTGCCGGTGCGAGAGTCAAGCTGGAGACATCAAGCCGGGGCAAGAAAGCGCCCCTTGGCCAGGCATTCGGCCCATTCCGAATCCACCTGCGAATCCGCGACGACGCCCGAACCAAGGCCCAGCCGACCGACGCTGCTGCCTTCCGCGACGCATAAGGTGCGGATCGACACATTGAAGGCCGCGTCGCCCTCCGGGTCGATCCAGCCCATTGTGCCGGTATAGACGCCGCGCGGATGGGGTTCGACCGCATCGATGATCTCCATCGCCCGGACCTTCGGTGCGCCGGTGATCGAACCGCAGGGAAAGAGGATGCGCAGCACATCGACCGGCGACAGGCCGGGCAGAATGCGCGCGCGCACGGTCGACACCAGTTGATGCACGGTCGGGAAGCTCTCGACCTTGAACAGATCCGGTACGATCACGCTGCCCGCGCGCGACACCCGCGACAGGTCGTTGCGCAGCAGGTCGACGATCATCAGATTTTCGGCCCGCTGCTTGGGATCGGCGGCAAGCCAGCGCGCAAGGTCCGCATCCCGCTGCGGATCGGCATCACGCACCGCCGTCCCCTTCATCGGCCGGGCGGTCAGTTGCCCTCGCACCTGGGTAAAGAACAGCTCCGGCGAAAAGGATAGCAGCGCATGGTCGCCGGTGCGGATCACCCCGCCATAGCCCGCCGCCGCGCGCGGCCGAACGGCGGCATAGAGCGCCATCGGATCGCCGGTCAGCGGCACATAGCAGGGGAAGGTCAGGTTCGCCTGATAGATGTCGCCCGCGCAGATATAATCCTGCACCGCGTCGAACGCGACGCGATAGTCCGCCGCCTCCACCATCGGCCGCAACGGCCCGACCTGCGCGCCGGTCGGATCGGGCAGCATTGCGGGCAGCGTGCCGGGCGGGATCAGCCGCACCCCTTCGAACAGGCCGAACCACAAGAGCGGCGACCCATCGGATCGCTGGTCGTGGCGACGGCCGATCGGCGCCAGTCGCTCCTCCAGCGCCAGCCCGGCTTCATAGCTCATATAGCCAGCGACATGCAGCCCGGCCTCGCGCGCGTCGGCGATACGATCGAGCGCTGGCTGCACCTCCTCCATCCGGTGGGCGGCGATGACCGACACGGGATCGCGATAGAGCCGCGCAGGCGCGGCGTGGCGCGGGCGGGCATCATCGAACAGGGCAAAGATTTCGGTCGGGCCGGGAAGACGCATGGGCGTGTCTTAACAGGCTTTGCGCGCGGCGAAAGGCCGATCCAAGGTGCAGTGTCCTTGCAGCAGCGCAACGAACGGCCTACCCCATGCGGCCATGACCGATCCCCTCCCCGATCCCGCCCCCGACGCCGTGGCGGCGCGCCCGTTCGGACCAGCGCTCGCTTTGGCGCTGCGGGGCCGCTGCCCGGCCTGTGGCGAGGGCCGTCTGTTCGCGCATTTCCTTAAACCCGTGCCCGCCTGCGCCCAATGCGGCCAGCGTTGGGATCTGCATCAGGCGGATGATTTCCCGTCCTACATCGTCATCCTGTTGCTCGGCCATATATTGGTGC
This sequence comes from Sphingobium sp. ba1, assembly GCF_000743655.1. Lineage (NCBI taxonomy): Bacteria > Pseudomonadati > Pseudomonadota > Alphaproteobacteria > Sphingomonadales > Sphingobiaceae > Sphingobium > Sphingobium sp. ba1. The sequence goes on along the minus strand of NZ_JPPQ01000069.1, from coordinate 2,091,278 downwards.
CGCTGATGATCGAAGTGAACAGCGCCTTCGCCATTCCGCTGGGGTGGCAGGCGGCGATCTGGCCGACCTTGGCCTTCCTGCTGGCGGTGGCGATGATCCAGCCGGTCAAGGGCGGCGTCATCGCCTTCCAATGGACGCGACGCATGGCCGGGTTCCGGTAAAGGTCACCGGTTTTAGGGGCCGCCCCCCTCCGTTCGTTTCGAGCGAAGTCGAGAAACGCTCGAACCAAACGAGGATCGGGAATCCAATCAGTCCGGCTGGCGCAGGAAATTCCGCTCCATCGCCTCGCGCAGCGTTTCGTCGATCTCGCGCCGCCCTTCCGCGCCATGGGTGACGACCGTGGTATCGCAGGTCGCGACGCACACGCCCTTCTGGAATCCCGCCGAACTGATCGTCCAGCTAGTCCGGCCGATATGGCCGATCGCGCAATGGACTTCGAACGGATAGGGGAAATGCGATTCCTCGATGAAGTTCAGCTGCACCGCCGCGACCAGCCAGCGCACGCCCTGTTCTTGCGGATGGCGGCCCAGATGGTGATGGAACCGGATGCGCGCGGTTTCAAAGATGCCCGATATCGCCACATTGTTGATGTGGCCCATCGTATCGAGATCCTGAAAGCGGGTGTCGATGCTGGTGACGAAGCGATAGGCTACTGGAGTGAACCGCCAGGATTCGGGTTTGGCCATGTCCTGATTTCCCTCTAACAATGTTGCACTTGCCATAGCCCTGCTGGCCCATGATGCAATCGCACCCGCGAAATTGGGCGCAGTGCGACCTTTATGACACAATGAAAGTCCCGCTTTTGCGTGGGTCGCCCGAAGCATCGCAAAAACGTCATCGTTACGTCACCGTTATGTCAATGCCCGCTCATTGCGGTGCAACATGTCGCGCCTACGGCCCCCGACCAAGCCGGCTACCGGTTTTTCCAAGGGGGAAATTTTCACATGCGTCCTGCCACAGCCTTGCTGCTCGCCTCCACCATGTTGGCCAGCACACCCGCCTTCGCCCAGACGGCCTCGCTCGCCGTCCCCGCCGCTGCGGCGGCCGTGGAAGGCGAAGAGATCATCGTCTTTGGTCGCGGCGAAACCCGCCAGGTGCAGGAAATCAAGGCCCGCGACATCATCGTGCTGACACCCGGCACCAACCCGCTCAAGGCAATCGAAAAGCTGCCCAGCGTCAACTTCCAATCCGCCGACCCGTTCGGCAATTATGAATGGTCGCAGCGCATCACCATCCGCAGCTTCAACCAGAATCAGCTCGGCTTCACCTTCGACGGCATTCCGCTCGGCGATATGAGCTATGGCAACCATAACGGCCTGCACATCACCCGCGCGATCAGCAGCGAAAATATCGGCAGCGTGCGCGTGGCGCAGGGCGCGGGTTCGCTGGGCACGCAGGCAACCGGCAACCTTGGCGGCACTGTCGAAACCTTCTCGATGGACCCGGCCGACAGCCTGGGCGCACAGGGCAATTTCACCTATGGCAGCAACGACACGATGCGCGCCTTCGGCCGCATCAACTTGGGCAGCGCCGACGGCATTCGCGGCTATGTGTCCTATGGCTATGGCTCGACCGACAAATATAAGGGCACTGGCGTCCAGGACCAGCATATGGGCAATGCCAAGGTCATCATTCCCATCGGCGAAGCCAAGATCGACGGTTGGCTGAGCTATTCGGATCGCCGCGAACAGGATTATCAGGACATGTCGATGGGCATGATCCGCCGCCTCGGCTGGGACTGGGACAATACCTTCCCCGATTACACCCGCGCGATCGACTATGCCGACCGGCTGAACGACGTTGACCTCATCAGCAACAGCGGCGGATCGCCCTTCCCCGACGGTCGCTTCGACTATAGCGGCGCCAACGTCGCCACCGGCCAGACCTATCCCGGCAACGTCACCAGCGCCGACGATGCCTATTATGACGCGGCTGGCCTGCGCAAGGACTGGTTGGGCGCAATCGGCTTCACCACCCCGCTCGGCGAGCGGGCCAATCTGAAGCTCAAGGGCTATTATCACAATAATAGCGGCATGGGCCTGTGGGGCACGCCTTATGTCGCCAGCCCCAATGGCGTGCCGATGTCGATGCGCACGACCGAATATGACATGGACCGCATCGGCGCATTCGGCAGCGTCGATTTCGTCATCGGTGCGCAAAATCTGAGCGTCGGTGCATGGTATGAAAATAACAAGTTCAACCAGGCCCGCCGCTTCTATGCCTTTGCCAGCCGCGCCGAACCGGGCCTGTCGTTCCGCGACTATCCCGAAAATCCCTTCTTCACCCAGTGGGAATTCGACTTCACCACCGACACTTTCCAATATCATGTCCAGGACAAGATCGACCTTGGCATGGTGACGATCAACCTCGGCTGGAAGGGCTTCAAGGTCACCAACGAAGCCGAAGCCATCGTGCAGGCAACCTTCCCGCAAGGCAAGATCAGCGCCGAAGACTGGTTCCAGCCCACGGCCGGTTTCGTCGTCGAACTCAGCCCCGAAGCCGAAGTGTTCGGCGGCTTCAGCCAGTCGACCCGCGCCTTTGCCAGCGCCACCACGACCGGCCCCTTCTCGACCAACCAGGTTGGCTTCGACGCGATCAAGGATGATCTGAAACCCGAAGAGTCCGACACCTATGAACTCGGCCTGCGCTACAACACGCCGATGTTCAACGGTACGCTGGGTGCTTATCTCGTCAACTTCCGCAACCGCCTGCTCGCGGTGCAGGTCGGATCGGCGATCCAGGGCAACCCGTCGGCGCTGCAAAATGTCGGCGGCGTCCGCGCCATCGGCGTCGAAGCGGCGGGCGATCTGAAACTGGGCGGCGGCTTTGGTCTCTACGCCAGCTACAGCTACACCGACGCCACCTATCGCGACGATGTCGTGAACGGCAACGGCGTGGTGGTCGCGGCGATCGAAGGCAAGACCGTGGTCGACAGCCCCAAACATATGGCGCGCGGCGAACTCAACTATGACGACGACAAGCGCTTCTTCCGCGTCGGCCTCAACTATATGTCGCGTCGCTTCTACAGCTACACCAACGACGCCTCGGTCCCCGGCCGTCTGATCGTCGACGCCTCGCTCGGCTATCGCTTCACCGACAAGATCGAGGTGCAGCTCAACGCCACCAACCTGTTCGACAAACGCTATGTCGGCACCATCGGGTCGGGCGGCTTCGGCAATAGCGGCGACGCCCAGACCCTGCTGGTCGGCGCCCCCCAGCAATTCTTCGCCACGGTGAAGGCCGGGTTCTGACGTAATATGATCCTCCCCTTTAAGGGGAGGTGGCTGGCCGCAGGCCAGACGGAGGGGTGTCACCCTATCGATAGGGTGACACCCCTCCGTCATCGCTACGCGCTGACACCTCCCCTGCCAGGGGAGGACGACCCGGCAGCCCGAAATCTTGACCGATTTCAACTCCGGACAAAAATGTCCGTTCGTTTCGAGCGAAGTCGAGAAACATATGCGACACGTTATCCGCTTCTCGACACGCTCGAAGCGAACGGCAGCTGGGACAATGATCATGATCAAAGCCGCGCTTCTCCTCGCCACCGCCCTTGCCGCCTGCCTTCCCGGCACGGCGCTGGCGGAGCCGGTGCTGCTGATCTCGATCGACGGGCTGCGGCCCGGCGACGTGATCGAGGCACAGAAGCGCGGCCTTGCCATTCCCAATCTGCGCCGCTTCCTGACCGATGGAGCCCATGCCTCCGGCGTCACCGGGGTCGCGCCGACGCTGACCTATCCCAGCCACACGACGCTGATGACCGGCGTGTCACCCGCGAAACATGGCATCGTCGCCAATAACAGTTTCGACCCCATCGGCATCAACCAGGGCGGCTGGTACTGGTATGCCCCCGACATCAAGGTGCCGACCCTGTGGGAAGCCGCGACCAAGGCGGGCCTGTCCACCGGCAATGTCCACTGGCCGGTCAGCGTCGCGCCCAAGGGCATGACCTGGAACCTACCGCAAATCTGGCACACCGGCCATGGCGACGACGCCAAATTGCTCGACGCGCTGGCGACGCCGGGGCTGTCGGCCGAACTGGCCGCCAAAGTCGGCCAGCCCTATGCGATGGGCATCGACGAAAGCCTGAGCGGCGACCAGCTCCGGGGCAAATTCGCCACCGCGCTCATCGCCACGCACAAGCCGCAATTTCTGACCGTCTATTTCGCCGCGCTCGATCATGAGGAACATGCGAGTGGCCCCGAAAGCCCGGCCGCCAAAGCCGTGCTGGAAAAGATCGACGCCATCGTCGGCGATCTGGTGGCGGCCGAGATGCAGGCCCATCCCGACGCGGTGGTCGCGGTCGTCAGCGACCATGGCTTTGAAGCGACCCACACCGCGATCAACCTCTATCGCCCCTTCATCGACGCCGGACTGATCACGATCGGCCCCGATGGCAAGGTCGCCTCTTGGCTCGCCATGCCCTGGATTTCCGGCGGATCGGCCGCGATCATGCTGGCACGGCCCGACGATGCGGCACTGGCGACGCGGGTGAAAGCGTTGCTCGACAAGCTCGCCGCCAATCCCGCCAATGGGATCGCGCAGGTAGCGGACAAGGCGCAGACCGTCGCGATCGGCGGCAATCCGCAAGCGACCTTCATGCTCAACCTCGCCCCCGGCTTCGTCACCGACATCTATCGCGGCCCGACCGCACCGGTGCGCGCGCATAGCTCGGTCAAGGGCATGCACGGCTATTTTCCCGGCCCCGCCAACCTTCAGGCGAGCTTCCTGCTGATGGGCAAGGGCGTGCCACGCGGCAAGAATCTGGGCACCATCGACATGCGCGCCATCGCACCGACGCTGGCCACCATCATGGGCGCGTCGCTACCCGACGCGGACAAGCCCGCGATCGACCTCCAGCCATAAGGCAACGCAGCGTTTCGCGGCGCGGCAATGGACTTCGTTGCACAGCCGACATAGCTTTGCCCCGGTTCATCGATCCGGGGGTTCCCATGCCGCGCTACAGCCTTGCCGCCATCATCCTGCACTGGGCGATCGCCGCCCTGCTCGCCTTTCAGATCAGCGTCGGCTGGGCGCTGGAGGATTTGGGCGCGCGCGGCTTTGCGCTCTATCAACTGCACAAGTCGGTCGGCATCGCCATCCTCACGCTGACGCTGCTGCGGATCGGCATATGCTATTGGAAACCGCGCCCGGCAAAACTGGAGGGCGGCTGGCAGGGTGCTTTGGCTTCGACCGTGCATGCCGGCCTCTACGCCTTCATGTTGGGCGCGCCGCTGACCGGCTGGGCACTCGTCTCGACCGCCAAGGTCAAGGTGCCGACCCTGATCTTCGGGGTCATCCCCCTGCCCCATCTGCCGCTGCCCGCTTCTGCGCATGGCCTGGCCGAGGGTGGCCATGGCCTGATGGCCTGGCTCGGCATCACGCTCGTCCTGCTCCATGTCGCGGGCGCGCTGCGCCACCATCTGCTGATGCGCGATGGCCTCATCTGGCGGATGATCCCGAACCGCTCGACCGCGCTGCTGGTCGGACTGCCCGCGCTGATCCTGCTCGGCTTTGCGCTGGGCCGGGTGATCCTGCCAGCGACTGCCCCCGTCGAGGCAGCGGCGGCACCCTCGGCCCCCGTGGCGCAACCCGAAGAACTGGTGCCCGTGGCCAATGTAACCGAGCCGGACAATAGCGCCGTCGCCAATGAAACGGTAGCGCAGGAAGAAGAACCCATGGGCCCGCCCCCGGCCTGGACCGTGCAGCCCGGCGGCCGCATCGGCTTTGCCGTCGGCAATGACGGCCAGACGATCAGCGGCAGCTTCGCCAAATGGACCGCCGCGATCGTCATGGACCTCGACCATCCCGAAACCGCCGACATCCGCGTATCGATCGACATGGCCAGCGCCAGCGTCGGCGACGCCTATCAGGACGGGATGCTGCCTGGCGACGAATTTTTCGCCGTCGCCGCCCATCCGACCGCTACCTTCACCGCCAAGGGCGCGGAGAAAACGGGAGCGAACGCCTATCGCGCCAGCGGCACGCTCAGCCTCAAGGGCGTGAGCAAGCCCCAGACCATCCGCTTCACCCTGTCCGGCGAAGGCGCGACCCGCAAGGTCACCGGCACCGCCACCATTGCCCGCGCCGCCTTCGACGTTGGCAATGGCGACAGCAGCGGCAGCCTGGCTCCGAACGTAGCGGTCACCTTCGCCTTCACCGCGAAGCGGAAGCCATAAACCACCCTCCTCCGTTCGCCCTGAGCCTGTCGAAGGGGGCCTTCCTTCTTGAAAGAAAGTGCAGGGCTTCGACAGGCTCAGCCCGATCGGCCCTATGGTGGGAGCGCAGGTTAACAAAGATCAGAACCGCATCCCGACACCCACGCCGAACACCCAGGGGTCCAGGCTCACCTTCACCCGCTGCACGCCTGCCGCCGCCGTGGTCAGGCGTGCCTTCGTGTCGATGTCGATATATTTGACGTCGAAGTTCAGGAACAATTTTTCGTTCAGGTCGATATCGACGCCTGCCTGCCCGGCCCAGCCGACGCTGTCGGACAGATGCACCTTGGTCTTGCCGACCGCGCCTTCCAATGCGCTGGACGCATCATTGTTGAAGAACAACGTATAGTTGACGCCCGCGCCGACATAGGGACGGATATTGCTGCCCGGTGCGAAATGATATTGCACCGTCAGCGTCGGCGGCAGCGCATTGGTCGCCGCCAGCTTGCCCAGCGATCCGGTCGTCCCGGTCTTGCCGCTCACCGTATGGCGGCTGGTCGCGGCGATCAGTTCGAAACCGATATTATCTGTCGCCATATAGGTGATGTCGATTTCCGGCGTGATCGTATTGTTCACCTTCACCTTTTCGCCCGGAAAGCCGGGCAGCACGCTGCCGCTCTTCTCGTTGGGCGCGACCATGATGCCGCGCAGGCGGACAAGCACGTCGCCCTGCGCGGCCTGCGCCGGGGCGGCCATGGCAGCGGCGGCGCAGGCCGTGCCGAGCAGAATGGTCTTGATGGTCATGATAAATCTCCCTGTCTGGTGGGGAGCGCTCTGCCGCATCCGGCACGGCGCGGCATTGACGGTGCGCAAGCTGCAATTTGATCTGGCGCAATGCAGCCGCGACGACTTGCTGCGATCACCCAGCCCATGTGGACCTATCATCCTGACCTGCTCGCCCGGCCAGTGCCGCGCTACACCAGCTATCCCACCGCCGCCCAGTTCAGCGATAGGGTCGGCGCGGCGGAGATGGGCCAGCGGCTGGACGCGCTCGCGCCCGACACGCCGATCTCGCTCTATGTCCACATCCCCTATTGCCACGACATCTGCTGGTATTGCGGCTGCAACACCGGCGCGGCGAACAAGGCGCAACGGCTGACCGCCTATGTCGAGGCGCTGGAGCGCGAAGTCGCGCTGATCGCCGCCCGCCTGAACGGACGCGGCCGGGTGACCCGCATCGCCTTTGGCGGGGGCAGCCCCAATAGTCTGCCGCTCGTCGATTTCATCCGGCTGATGCAGCAATTATTACGCTGTTTCGACGCCCATCATGCCGAGCTTTCGGTCGAACTGGACCCGCGCCGCCTCGACGCGGACTGGATTGATGCGATGGCGGCCATGGGGGTCGATCGCGTCAATCTGGGCGTTCAGACCTTCAGCCCGCATGTCCAGACGCGCATCGGTCGCATCCAGCCGCTCGACATGGTCGAACGCGCGGTGGAGCGGCTGGACAAGGCAGGCGTCGCCACGGGCTTTGACCTCATGTATGGCCTGCCCGGCCAGAGCATGGACGACCTATCCGCCACGCTCGACGCCACCATCCGCCTCGCGCCTGCGCGCATCGCCCTGTTCGGCTATGCCCATATGCCGCGCCTGCTGCCGCGTCAGCGCCGGATCGACGCCAGCGATCTGCCCGATGTGGCCCAGCGGTTCGCGATGGCCGCCATGGGCCATGATGCGCTGACACGGGCAGGCTATCGCGCGATCGGCTTCGACCATTTCGCTTTGCCTGACGACAGCATGGCGCTCTCCGCCGCCAAAGGCCGCCTGCGCCGCAATTTTCAGGGCTTCACCGATGATCCCGCGCAAATATTGATCGGCATGGGGGCCAGTGCGATCAGCCAATTCCCCGACCTGATCGTCCAGAATGCAAAGCAGGCCGGCCCTTGGCGCACGGCGATCGAAGCGGGGCAGCTCGCCACCACGCGCGGCCTCGTCCGCACCGCCGAAGACCAGCGCCGCGGCCGCATCATCGAAGCCTTGCTCTGCCAGGGCGAAGTGCATCTGGACGCCGGCGATCCCCGCCCCGACCTCGACCGCTTCGAACAGCGCGGACTGGTCGAACGGAGCGGAAACCGCCTGCTGCTGCCCCCCGAAGCCCTGCCCTATGCCCGCAGCATCGCCGCCTGCTTCGACGCCTATCTGGAGCCCGTCGAAACGCGGTTCAGTCATGCGGTCTAGCGCGGCGCTCGCCAGCACGCTGGCCTGCCTGTTCCTCAATGCCCCGCTGGCCAGCGCGGATGCCAGCTCCGCCTGGTATTGCGGCGCAGGCCTTGCGGGCCAATGGGTGCCGCCCTGGCTGCCCCAGCCCGGCCCCAGCCGCCACGACATCGCCTGTCACCTCATGACCGGATGCCGCCGCCAGGACCAGCGCGAAGAGGCCTGAGCCGGATAGTGGCTAAGCCGCGCCCGGTCGTCTGGACAGGCCCGGAAGGCTGCGCCATGGTCGCCCCCAACGCCCCTCACCCACAGGATGCCCCGCCATCATGCGCGCGCCCTTCCTTGCCCTGCCATTTGCCCTGCTCGCCGCGTCCCCCGCACCGGCGGCCCAACCCGGCGGCGGCGCATTCATGTTCGAAAGCGGCACCAGCCTGCTTGCCAAATGCCGCAACAAGGTCCCCGAATATGGCCTCGCCTGCACCGCCTATATCGTCGGCGTGGTCGATGGCATCCGCAAGGATCTGTTCATCGGACGCGGTCGGCAAGTCTGCTGGCCCGACAAGATGAGCGCGGACGACGCCCGCCGCACCGTAGTCGCCTATCTCGAACGCTGGCCCGACCAGCGACGCAGCCCAGCCTCCGTGCTGGTCAGCGTTGCGCTAAACGACCGCTATCCTTGCCAAAAATAGCCGATCGATCACACTGATCGAAAGGATCATTGCGCGGCGCGCCCGTGCGGCTGCTATAAACTTGCCTTGAAGGGCGCGGCGGCGTAGGTGCGGCCCCTGTTTTTTTGGTTCATGTAGGAGACTCGTCGTGGCGGCGAAATGGACGCCGGATAGCTGGCGCGCGCACAAGGGCATTCAGATGCCCGCCTATCGTAATGCGGAGGCTCTGGCCGCCGTGGAGGCACAGCTTGGCCAGTTTCCGCCGCTCGTCTTTGCAGGCGAAGCCCGCAACCTGAAGGCGGATCTCGCCAAGGTCGCAGCCGGCGAATCCTTCCTGCTGCAGGGCGGCGATTGCGCGGAAAGTTTCGCGGAATTCCACCCGAACAATATCCGCGACACGTTCCGCGTGCTGCTGCAGATGGCGGTCGTCCTGACCTTCGCGTCGAAACTGCCGGTGGTGAAGGTCGGCCGCATGGCGGGCCAGTTCGCCAAGCCGCGTTCGGCCGATACCGAAGTGATCGATGGCGTCGAACTGCCCAGCTATCGCGGCGACAATGTCAACGACATCGCCTTCACCGCGCAGGGCCGCGAGCCGGACCCGCAGCGGATGGTGCAGGCCTATAACCAGTCGGCGGCCACGCTCAACCTGCTGCGTGCCTTCTCGACCGGCGGCTATGCCAGCCTGGATCGCGTCCACGGCTGGATGCTCGATTTCATGGGCCGCTCGCCCTGGGCCGCGAAGTTCGAACAGATGGCCGACCAGATCGGCCAGGCGCTCGACTTCATGCGCGCCTGCGGCCTGTCGGCGGAAACCGTACCCCAGCTTGGCGGGACCAGCTTCTACACCAGCCATGAAGCGCTGCTGCTGCCGTTCGAACAGGCACTGACGCGGCAGGATTCGCTGACCGGCGACTGGTATGACACGTCCGCCCATATGCTGTGGATCGGCGACCGCACCCGGTTCGAAGGGTCGGCTCATGTCGAATATCTGCGCGGCATCGGCAACCCCATTGGCCTGAAATGCGGTCCCAGCCTGGAGCCGGACGCGCTGCTGCGCCTGCTCGACACGCTGAACCCCGCGCGCGAAGCCGGACGGATCACGCTCATCACCCGCTATGGCCATGACAAGATCGAGGCGGGCCTGCCCAAGCTGGTCCGCGCCGTGCTGCGCGAAGGCCATCCGGTCATCTGGTCCTGCGACCCGATGCACGGCAATGTCGTCAAGGCCGCCAACGGCTATAAGACGCGCCCGTTCGACCGCATCCTGGCCGAAGTGCGCGGCTTCTTCGCCGTCCACCGCGCCGAAGGCAGCTTCGGCGGCGGCATCCACGCCGAAATGACCGGTCAGAATGTCACCGAATGCACCGGCGGCGCCATCGCCATCACCGACGAAGGCCTGGCCGACCGCTACCACACCCATTGCGACCCGCGCCTCAACGCGGCGCAGAGCCTGGAGCTGGCTTTCCTGCTGGCCGAAATGCTCAACGAAGAACTGAAAGAACGCCGCGCAGCGGCGTGAAGGATAGCCGTTGTCTCTTCCCCACCCGCCTGCGGGAGGGGCAGCGAGACTTAGGCGCGCAGCGCCTTAGTCGCAGCGGGGTGGGCCAACGCACCCTCGCGCAAGCCCATCCCCTAACCCCCTCCCGCAAGCCGGGAGGGGGAACGCCCGCCACAAAAACGCACCTTCCAGGGACCATAGTTTCTGGCTGAGTTGGGTAGATTTCGGACACTCATCAACGCCGTCACCCCGGACTTGATCCGGGGTCTATGAGCCTCAGCATGTCAACGACTTGGCACCCGTGAGCTAATGGATGCCGGGTCAAGCCCGGCATGACGGAAAGGGGTGGTTTGCGGACGGGCGGCTTTTCCTGTTCGTCACTCTCATGCTACGTCGATGCAATGAAGCCGAACCACTACGCACAAGCCCACGCGTGGGATGCGATGATCCGCATTGCCGTCTTGGGCTTTTTATTCCTTAGCGCCTTTATGGCTGTTAGTTCAGCCATCGTTATCAGTGTGTTGTATCACTCTGAGGATGCTAATATTTTGCAAGGTGGGCTTCTCTTATTCGGCACGGCGGCATTCGGCGTGGCCTTGGGTTTCCGAAAGTCGGAGCGGCTGACGTGGAAACATTGGCTCATCATCTGTTTACTGGCAGCACCCGGAGCGCTTTACACGTTCGCCCACTAACGTCCGTAAATGGTCCAGCCTGTGTGAAAACGCTGCAGATGTAGCTGCTGGAAGGCGATGTCACGTAGATAGCGGGCAGATTCTGGCGCAATATCCTTCAGGTTGCGATGGCTTTGAGGATTGCCTTGCTACCCCCGATATTGAGGACCCTGGTCAGGTTGTAGGCCAGTACATGCAGCGCCATTTCGGTTGAGACCCTGGGCTTGGTCTTCATGAGGAAGTGTGTGTAGCCCATTCGCGCCTTGAGAGTGGCGAAGGGATGTTCAACCGTTTGCCTTCGTATCCGCATCGCATCAGGGTTCGCATCCAGCCTTTTCTGCATGGCTTCGATTACGTCCTCATGCTCCCACCGGGTGACGCGGCGTTCCTTGGAGGTCGTGCATTGGGCCTTGATGGGGCAACTAGGGCAAGAGCTGGTCCAGTATCGATTGAGCGTCATGCCCCTTTCCACTGTCTGGAACCGATTCTTCAACTGCTCACCGGCCGGGCAGCGATACGCGTCCTGCTCGGGCATGTAGACGAAGTCTTCCTTGCCGAACCGACCGGCCGTCTTTGCTCTTGAGGTCATAGGTTTAGGCATGGTCACCGTCACGCCGACCTGTTCGCTTGCCAGGATTTCCTCGCCTGAGAAGTAACCTCTATCAGCAACCACATCGAGCCGGTCTGTTTCCAGCACCGCTTTTGCCTTCATTGCCATACCGCTGATTTGGGCACGGTCGCTACCAATGTTCGTCACCTCGTGGGTGACGATCAGATGATGCTCTGTATCGACCGCGATCTGGACATTGTAGCCGACCATCCCGGTCCCCCGGCCGCTGGTCGCCATGGAGCGTGCATCCGGATCGGTCAGCGAGATTTGTTGGTCCGGTTGTGCCAGCATCTGAGCTTCCAACCCGTCAAGGCGCCGCATCTCTTGCTCAAGCCTGGCGACCTTCTCCTTGAGCCTTTCCGTTTTGGCGGCCAGTATCTCGGTCGGTTCCTGACGGTCGGCGGTATCGAGCTGCGAGAGATACCGTGCAACGCTCTCCTCGATCTGCTGCCGTCGGCGCTCCAGCTTGGCCTTGGTGAAGTTGCGATCGCGGTTGTTTACCGCCTTAAACTTACTGCCGTCTATGGCGACGCTCCCGCCGGCCAGAAGGCCCATCTGGCGGCACAGAAGGACGAAGCGGCTGCAAACCCCTTGGATCGCAGCGCCATTGTCACGACGGAAGTCCGCGATCGTCTTGTGATCTGGCACCAGCCGACCAACCAACCACATAAGTTCGACGTTGCGATCGGCCTCACGCTCCAGGCGACGGCTCGACTGCACCCGGTTCAGATATCCGTAAATGTACAGCTTGAGCAGCACCGAGGGAGATAGGATGGACGCCCCGTCGCCGCAGGCTCCACGCCGTCAAAGCCAAGCTCTCCAAGATCCAGCGCATCAACAAATGCATCGACCACGCGAACCGGATTATCCTCCCCGATCCAGTCATCTACACACGGTGGGAATAATGTCGTCTGGCTGCGATCAGCGCCAGCAATGAAGCGACCCATATGACCCTCCAAACCGTCAGAGCATCATACCATAATTGTCGCCTTTTCACACAGGCTGGGTCGCTTCAAGACCCCCCGGTCCTCCCCCATCCAACACCCTTCCAATGTAGGATAATCTCTGATCTATCCTGCCAGATGAAGCCCCCGCGCCGCCCTTCTACGTCTCCCACATCAGCCCGCCCCCCGTCGCCGCACTGCCGCGCAACCGTCGCGTCAGCGTCGCATCGCTGTCGCGTCGCTGTGACCCACCAGTTACCCAACCGGCGCGCCGCCGCGTCTTCGCAACCGCTTCTACATTACGATTGCCGCGAAAAACCCGACGACGGTGTGAACTTCGCCGCTGTGACCTTAGCAGGCGTGACCTTAGGCCCCGCCCTTCCGCTTCTGCGCGCGCCGCGCAAAGATGTTCAGGCACTCGACCAGCGTCGAGAAAGCCATCGCCGCATAGATATAGCCCTTGGGCACATGCACGCCAAAGCCATCGGCGATCAGCACCGCGCCGATCATCAGCAGGAAGCCGAGCGCCAGCATCACCACGGTCGGGTTCTTGGCTATGAAATTGGCGAGCGGGTCGGCCGCCAGCACCATCGCCGTCACCGCGACCAGCACCGCGATCACCATGATCGCCAGATTGTCGGTCATGCCAACCGCGGTCAGGATCGAATCGAGCGAGAAGATCATGTCGAGCAGGATGATCTGCACGATCGCGCTGCCGAATGTGATGGTGGCGACGCTTTTTTTGTCCAGCACATCGTCGCCGCCCGCCGGATCGACAGTGTGATGGATTTCCTTGGTCGCCTTCCAGATCAGGAACAGGCCGCCGACGATCAGGATCAGGTCGCGCCAGGAAAATTCGGTTTCAAAGGTCGGGGCGCCATATTCGTTCAGCGGACCGCTGATGCCCAGATCGAACACCGGCGCGGTCAGGCCGACGATCCAGGCGATCATCGACAGCAGCACCAACCGCATGCCGAGCGCCAGGCCGATGCCGATGCGCCGCGCCTTCTGGCGCTGCTCGACCGGCAGTTTGTTGGTCAGGATCGATATGAACACCAGGTTGTCGATGCCCAGCACCACTTCCATGACCACCAGCGCAATCAGCGCGGCAATGGCGGTGGGGTCGGTAAAAGCGGCAATCAGACTGTCCATGATGATCCTTCCACGCTGCCATTTGGCACGCCACCGGAACGGTCGATCGCGCGACCGGTTCCCATCAAGATGCACCGTCATCCGCTTGATCGTATGCAGGCACGAGCTTACAGGAGAGCCGGGCAATAAAGGGGGAAATATCGTGCGGCCAATCGTCGGGTTCACCATCATAGCGGCGGCCATGGCGGCCAGTACGCCGGTTGAGGCGGAGGTCTTTGCGATGACCGGCCATTTCCCGGCCCCCTATCGCGCCGTCAGCCTGCTGCGCAGCATCGGCGTCGATCGCATTGCCGGGCGCGACGGCACCGCGCTGGCGCTGGCGATCGAACAGAAATTAAGCCGCGCCGGGCCGGATGGACGCCCCTATTATGCCGTCATCGCCCTGTCGCGGCGCGGCCCCGACGCCGATGGCATCATCACCGGCCTTGCCGATGCCAGCGTGCGCGAAACCAATGTGAAGCGGCAGGTCGAAGTCTGTGCCGAGGGCACAGAGCAGAAATGCACGAAGAAGGAGAAGGTCGAGGCGCTGTGCCTGCAGGAAACGGTAACCTTCGCCCCGACCTTGCGGATCGCCCGCGTCACAGACGGCCAGATCCTCTATAGCGAAACCCGCACGCAAACCGACACCATCGTCACCTGCCCCCAGGACAAGTCCAAGCGCACCCCGCGCCAGAGCATCGATCGCATGGTCCGCACCGCTGCGGACCGGCTGGCCGACGACATCATCCCGCGCCACGAAAATTACCGCATCCGCCTGCGCGAAGAACGCGACGGGATGGACAAGGCCATGGCCCAGCGCTTCCGCGACAGCATCAAATCGTCGCAGCGCGATCCGGTCGCCGCCTGCGGCGAATGGGCGGCGATGGACGGCGACCGGCCGGGCCATCCCTCGCTCCTGTTCAACCTTGGCCTCTGCGCCGAACGCGATGGCGACTATGCCGGCGCGGAACGCCTCTATGCCCAAGCGGGACAGGCGGCGCGCGGTGGCGCTTTTGCCGAAGGGGTAGAACGGGTCCGCGCCCTTGCGGTGGGCCGCGCCGACGCTGCGGCGCGGGCGCGCGGCGAGTGACGCGGCGGCTGGACTTGACGGGGCGACTCCCGTAGCGAAGGCGCGTTCCGATTTTCAAGCGCCGCGGCGTCCTGTCGCGGCCCCTGCCCTTTACGAAAGGCGGCCCATGGCAAGAACCACCCTCACCCGTTTCCTGATCGAACAACAGCGCTTGGCCGAAGCCCTGCCCGCCGAATTGCGCCTGCTGATCGAAACCGTGGCGCGCGCGTGCAAGACGATCAGCCATGCCGTCAGCAAGGGCGCGCTGGGCGAAGTGCTGGGCAGCCTGGACAGCGAAAATGTGCAGGGCGAGGTCCAGAAGAAGCTGGACGTGATCGCCAATGAAATGCTGCTCGATGCCAATGAATGGGGCGGCCATCTCGCCGCCATGGCGTCGGAAGAGATGGAGACGATCCACCGCATCCCCAATCGCTATCCCAAGGGCGAATATCTGCTGCTGTTCGATCCGATCGACGGGTCCAGCAATATCGACGTCGACCTGTCGGTCGGCACGATCTTCTCCGTTCTCAAAGCGCCCGACGAATGCGCGGGTCGTGAAGTGACGGAGGAGGATTTCCTGCAGGATGGCCGGGCACAGGTCGCGGCGGGCTATGCCATTTACGGGCCGCAAACCTTGCTGGTGCTGAGCGTCGGCACCGGCGTCTATGAATTCACGCTCGACCGCGAAGTCGGCAGCTGGGTGATGACCGACGCCAATATGCAAATGCCGCAGGGCAAGTGCGAATTTGCCATCAACATGTCCAACCGCCGCCAATGGTCGCCCGCCGTGGCCCGCTATGTCGAAGAGCGCGTGATGGGTGGCGCAGGGCCATGCGGCCAGGATTACAATATGCGCTGGACCGCCTCCATGGTGGCGGACGTGCATCGCATCCTCAAGCGCGGCGGGATCTTCCTCTATCCTTATGATCACCGCAATCCGGGCAAGGCCAAGCTGCGGCTGATGTATGAAGCCAATCCCATGAGCTATCTGATCGAGCAGGCGGGCGGCGCGTCGAGCGACGGGTTCCAGCCGATCATGGACGTGCCCGCGACCAGCCTGCACCAGCGCGTCGGCGTCGTGTTGGGCGACCGCGCCGAAGTGGAAGCCGTGGTCGCTTATGGCCGCGAGATGGCAACCGCATAGAAGATAAGAAAATGGGGGAGAGCGCACTCAAGCGCTCGATCCCCCAACTATGCCCCGCCTGCCGGTCTTACCGGCGGCCCCTCTCCAGAAACATGTTATATGGCGCGGCAACAGCGAGGGATGCCTAGCCCAAGCCGCAGACAAAAAAAAGGCTGATCGTGAGACCAGCCTGAAAAGTTTAGGAGAGGATGCCTGAAAGGCACAGTCTTAGTGCCAGCCGGGCGTATTCTTCGCAAATGCGAAGGGTGAAGCTGCAATTGCGTAAACTGCAATCGTGTCCCGCGTCCTCGCCGCGAATCGGGTAAAGCAAATATCAGGGCTTTGGGCGTAGGCCCGCGCCATGCATGGAAAGGCAGAACAGATAGGCGCGCGCATGACCCGGCCCCACCGCCGCGACATTGACGGCCTGCGCGCGCTCGCTATCCTGCCGGTCTTGTTCTTCCACGCCCATGTGCCGGGCTTTTCGGGCGGCTATGTCGGCGTCGACATCTTCTTCGTGATTTCGGGCTATCTGATCACCGGCATCATCGCCCGCGACGTCGATGACGGCCGCTTCTCGCTGCTCCGCTTCTATGAGCGGCGCTTCCGGCGAATCATGCCCGCCCTCGCCCTGATGATCCTCGCCGTGCTGGGCCTGGCAGCCTGGC
The DNA here is from genome assembly GCF_000743655.1 of Sphingobium sp. ba1. Classification (NCBI taxonomy): domain Bacteria; kingdom Pseudomonadati; phylum Pseudomonadota; class Alphaproteobacteria; order Sphingomonadales; family Sphingobiaceae; genus Sphingobium; species Sphingobium sp. ba1. The sequence continues at coordinate 2,074,521 of NZ_JPPQ01000069.1, read as the reverse complement.
TCTATCTGCCCGGCGATCTGGAGGGCATACCCAAATCCGCGCTGGCCGCAACGCTGTTTGTCTCCAACCTGTGGTTCTTCACCGACACCGGCTATTTTGCCGGCGGTGCGGACGTGAAGCCCCTGCTCCAGACCTGGTCGCTGGCGGTGGAGGAGCAATATTATATCGGCTTCCCGATCCTGCTGATGCTGCTCGCCCGCTTCGGAACGCGCGCGCGTGCAGGCGTCGTGGCGGCCATCGGGATCGCATCGCTGACCCTGTGCATAGTCATGCAGCGAGACACGACGGGCTTCGCCTTCTACCTGCTCCCCACCCGCGCCTGGGAATTACTCGCGGGCGCGCTCCTGGCACTGGGGGTCGTTCCGGCAATCCGGGCGCGCTGGCTGCGCGAAGCCGTCGCTTGGGCTGGCCTGTTGGCGATCGGCAGTGCGGTCCTCCTCTATGACCGCAACACGCTATTCCCCGGCGTCGCGGCCCTGGCCCCCGTGCTGGGCGCAATGGCGCTGCTCCACAGCGCGCCGGGGACGAGCGCGGGTCGCATCCTCGCCCTGCCCCCGCTGGTCGGCATAGGCCTGATCTCCTACTCGCTCTATCTGTGGCACTGGCCGCTGATCGTCTTCACCGAATATGCGACCGACCTGCCGCTTTCGGGCGGAACCCAGCTCGCCGTCATCGCCGCATCGCTGGCTATCGCCTGCCTGTCCTGGCGCTTCGTCGAACAACCCTTCCGCGATTCGGCCCGCATGCCGCCCCGCACCATCTTCCGCTTCACCGGCGCGGCAATGGCGCTGCTCTGCGCGCTGTCGCTGGCCCTGCTGGCGATGGGACCATGGCCATCGCGATTTTCGTCCACCGTTCTGGCGCAGATCGCCGGGCGCAACGACATCAGCCCGGATCGCAAGCGCTGCCACGACAACTATATGCGTGGCGCCAAACCCTGCGTCCTGGGCGCGCCCGTCCGGCCCGACGCCATGCTGTGGGGCGACAGTCATGGCGTGGAACTGGCGCATGTGCTGGCGCAGGACGCGCGCGCACAGGGCCAATCGCTGATCGAGCGGACGACGTCGAGTTGCCCTCCCTTGTTGGGTTATGAGGCGAAGGATGCCCGTTGCGCCGCCGCCAACCGGGCCGCTTTCGACGCAATCCGCGCCGATCCGGGGCTACGCCGCATCTACCTCGCCGCCTTCTGGGCCAATGGTACATTTGACGATCCTGCTTTCGTGGCGAAACTCGACCGCACCATCGCCGCCATCCGGGCCGAAGGGCGGGAGGTCGTGCTGATCGGCGCAGTTCCGCCTCAACCCTTCGACGTGCCACGCCACCTCGCCCATCTGGCGCGCGCCGACATGCTCGGCAACGCACAGGGGATAGAGCGGGCGCAAGTAGAATCGCGCATCGTCAATCTCCGCGCACTCTTCTCGCGCTGGCAGGCGCAGGGTGTGACGCTGATCGACCCCGTAGCGCGGCTATGCGACGCGCGCGTTTGCGCCATCGAGCGGAACGGCCAGCCCCTCTACTTCGATTCGCACCATCTGAGCGTTGCCGGCGCGCGGGCTGTCATTGGCTGATCATTCCGCCGCCAGCGCATAGTCGGCACGCGGCAGTTCGACCGCCAACGCCTGGGCAATCGCCTGCACCAGCACGCGCATCCGCGCGACCCCCGGCCCCGGCCGGTCCAATGTCGCATCCAGGTAGAGCGTCCGGTCGATCTCGATCTGCAGCGCATGCAGATCGCGCTCCGGTCGCCCATGCCGTTCGATCAGATAATCGCCCGCATAGGGGCTATTGATCGCCACCAGCATGTCGTGCCCCGCCGCCACATCGGCTGCGAGCGTCGTCAAGCGGCTCGATGCGCTGCGCCCGAACCGGTCGCCCAGCACCAGCCCTGGCGCGGGACAGCCCGGCGCGGGCGGCGGCAGCGGGGGCATGGAATGCAGGTCGATCAGAATGGCATGGCCATGGGCATCCCGCGCCGCCGCCATCAATTGCGCGAGTGTCGCATGATAGGGCCGGTGGACCATATCGATCCGCCGCTGCACCTCCGCCCAGCTGATCGGTCCGCGCCACAATTCCGGCGCGCCGGGCAAACGACGCGGCAGCAGGCCAAGCCCGCCACGCAGTTTCGCGCTTGTTTGCAAGGCCACCATATGGGGCAGGTCGGAGAGCATCGCCGGATCGACCTCCCGGTCATGCCGGTTAAGGTCGATCAACGCACGCGGCGCGCGCGCCACCAGCACAGTGAAGCCCTGCGCTATCAGCGGATGCACCAACAGGTCGACCCAGCGATCCTCCAGCCGCCGCAGCATTTCCGGCCGGACGCGCGCCTGCGCCAGCAAGGCCGGCGGATAGAGCCGTCCGGCATGGGGGACGGACAGGATAAGCGGGCGATCGGGAATCGCGGGGCCATAAAGATCGAAGGCCGGGTCGCTGTGCGTCGGCGCGCGCGGCGGGCTGTCGTCCAATGGCGCTCCTTTCAACGATCCGGGCAAAAATCGTGGCTTGGCTGGATAATATTTACACCTTGTCGCATATATCACGGCTTCGCGCCACCCGTGGGGGTCGCGGAGGATATGAGAGTGGGGGCGATGGTTCGCATATTATTGGCCGAAGACGATGAGAGCATGCGCGTCTATCTGGCCCGCGCGCTGGAACGGTCGGGATATGAGGTCGTCGCGGTCTCGACGGGGACAGAGGCGGTGCCGCATATCCGCACCGACCGGTTCGACCTGTTGCTGACCGATATCGTCATGCCGGAAATGGACGGCATCGAACTGGCCCAGCATGCCGCATCAGTGGCACCGGACATGCGAATCATGTTCATCACCGGCTTTGCCGCCGTCACCTTGCGCGCGGGCAAGGCTGTGCCGCAGGCCAAGGTCTTGTCCAAGCCCTTCCACCTGCGCGACCTGGTGCTGGAGGTCGAGCGGATGTTCAGCAGCGAAAGCCTGACCGGACTGACGTGATCCTCTAGTCGGGGACGACTTCTTCCATGTCGGGCGTGGGATCGAGCGCGATCCCGGCCATCGCGGCATTGAACCGCTCGCGGTCCAATCCCTTTTCCCAGGCCGAGACGACCACGGTCGCCACGGCATTGCCGATGAAGTTGGTGAGACTGCGGCATTCGCTCATGAAGCGATCGACGCCCAAAATCAGCGTCATGCCCGCGACCGGCACCGTCGGCACGATCGACAGCGTGGCGGCCAATGTGATGAAGCCCGCCCCTGTCACCCCGGCCGCGCCCTTGGACGAGATCATCGCCACCAACAGCAGCAATATCTGCTGCTCCAGGCTGATATCGACATTGCAGGCCTGCGCGATGAACAGCGCTGCCAGCGTCATGTAGATATTGGTGCCGTCGAGATTGAAGCTGTAACCCGTAGGCACGACCAACCCGACCACGGACTTGCGGCACCCGGCCCGCTCCATTTTCTCGATGAGGCTGGGTAAGGCCGCCTCGGACGAGGATGTCCCAAGGACCAGGAGCAGTTCGGCCTTCAAATAGCGGATCAGATGAAGGATATTGAAACCCACCGCCCAGCAAACACCACCCAGCACGACCAGCACGAACAGCAGCGACGTCAGATAGAAGGTCGCGACCAGCCCGGCTAGGTTGGCGAGCGTCCCGACGCCATATTCGCCGATGGTGAAGGCCATTGCCCCGAACGCCCCGATCGGTGCGGCTTTCATCAGGATGGACACCAGCTTGAACACCGCATGGCTGGCGGATTCGAGCACGGTCATCAGCGGCGCGGCCTTGTCGCCGATCAGAGTTAGCGCGATCCCGAACAGGATCGCCACGAACAGCACCTGCAGGATATTGCCGTCCGCCACCGCCGACACCATGGTCGCCGGAATGATGTTTATCAGGAAGCCGGTCAGGCTGCTCTCATGCGCCTTGCTGGCATAGTCGGCGACTTGATTAGCATCGAGCGTCGCCGGATCGATGTTGAGCCCAGCGCCGGGTTGCACGACATTGGCAACGATTAGGCCCACGATCAGCGCCAGCGTCGAAAAGGTCAGGAAATAGCCAAAGGCCTTGGCAGCGACCCGGCCGATCGCACCCAGTTCCTTCATGCCCGCAATGCCAGTGACGATGGTCAGGAAAATGACCGGCGCGATGATCATCTTCACCAACTTGATGAAGGCCTCGCCCAAGGGCTTGAGCTGGACCCCGGCGTCAGGAAAGAAATGGCCGATCGTCACACCCAGCGCGATGGCGATCAGCACCTGGACATAAAGCTGCCGGTACCAGGGCAGGCGCGGCGTCGTCTGAATTGGCGAGGATGGCGATGGCAGCATAAGTTTTGGCGTCCCCCTGTTTGCGCCGCAGCATATGGGCCGCTCCTGCGCTGTCAAGAAGAATATCAGAGCCGGGCATTTTCCTGCTTGCACCATCCGATTCGCCCGGCTAAAGGCCCAACTCCCGTGGGCGTGTAGCTCAGTGGTAGAGCACTGTGTTGACATCGCAGGGGTCGCAAGTTCAATCCTTGCCACGCCCACCATGACAAAGCCCGTCACCTGTTTTCAGGTGGCGGGCTTTCTCTTTTGCGGTGTCGCTGCCGCCGGGCTATGGGCGTTGCGGCATGGGCAAGGGGCGAACAGAGATGGCAGGCTGCGAGATCGTTTCGGGCAAGCGCCTGCTGTTCGTGATGGCGGCGGAAGCGGAATATGGACCGCATTTGCGTAGCCGGTTCACCCCGCTGATGACGGGCGTGGGGCCGGTCGAAGCAGCGCTGGTGACCGGGATCGCCCTTCAGGATATGGCGCGTGAGAATACGCTTCCCGATCTGGTCGTCTGCCTCGGTTCGGCCGGATCGCGAATCTGCGGCTTGGGCGAAGTGGTGCAGGTCGCCAGTGTCTCCTGGCGTGACATGGATGCTTCGCGCTTGGGCTTTACCAAAGGCGTGACGCCCTTTGTCGATCATCCCGTTGATGTCCCGCTGGCAACGCCGCTCGCGATGCCCACTGTGCGGCTTTCGACCGGCGCGAATATCGTCGGGGGTGAGGAATATGCCGCGATCGACGCCGATATGGTCGATATGGAGACCTTTGCGGTGGCGCGGGCCTGCGCCCACTTCGCCGTGCCACTGATGGGCTTGCGCGGCATTTCCGATGGACCGGGCGAACTCGCCCATATCCACGGCTGGATGGAATTGCTGGAATTGCTGGACGAACGGCTCGCCGCAGCGGTGGACCTGCTGCCGGAGGCCCTGACCAAAGACCTTTAGTCGCCGTCGAACGCGATGATCGCCTGCGCGGCGATGCCGTCGGCTTCCAGCGCCGCCATCCCGCCAAGATCGGGCAGGTCGATCGCGAAAAGCGCCATCAACACGCTCGCCCCCTGCTCACGCAGCAATTGCGCAGCGGCGAGCGCGGTGCCGCCCGTGGCGATCAAATCATCGACCAAGAGAACGCGCGTGTCCGCTGGAACCTGTCCTTCATGCAGTTCCAGCCGATCCGTGCCATATTCCAACACATAGTCGATGCCGACCGTCTTGCCCGGCAGCTTGCCCGCCTTGCGCACCGGCACGAAGCCCTTGCCCAAGGCCAGCGCGAGCGCGGCACCCAGGATGAAGCCGCGCGCTTCGATGCCGACGATCAAGTCAGGATCGAGCGGCCGCGCGATCGACGCCATGCGCTCGACCAGTTCCGCCAGCCCTGCGCCATCCGCCAACAAGGTCGTGACATCACGAAACTGGATGCCGGGTTTGGGAAAATCGGGGATCGTGCGGACGAGGCCCGCCAGCGTGTCGATGCTCATGCCGTCTCCATAAGGAAAGAGGGCGCGGTTCCCAGATGAAACCGCGCCCTCTTCATAATCCTTGCTCTTGCGGACCGACCTGTCAGGCCGCCTTCTTCTTCTCCGCCCAGATATTCTGGTAGGACATATAGGCCAGACCCGTGGCGATCAGCAGGAAGATGATCGTCGCCAGACCCGCACGGCGGCGGTTTTCGAGCTTGGGCTCGGCAGTCCAGGTCAGGAAGGCCGAAACGTCCTTCGCCATCTGGTCCACCGTCGGCTTGGTGCCGTCGCTATAGGTCACCTGGCCTTCGGCCGTCAGCGGCGGCGCCATGGCGAGGTTCAAGTTCGCGAAATAGGGGTTGTAGTGCAGCCCTTCCGGCGTCTTGGAATCCGGGAACTCCTTGAGCAGCGCAGCGGGTTGCGCCTGATAGCCGGTCAGCAGCGAATAGACATAGGCGCTGCCATGATGGCGAGCCTTGGTCATCAGCGACAGGTCTGGCGGGATCGCATTGTTGTTCGCCGCAGCCGCCGCGACATTGTTCGCGAAGGGCTTGGGGAAATAGTCCGCCGGCATCGGCTCACGGGTCGATGCTTCGCCCGTTGCGGGATCGACCGAGGGAGCCTTGATCGCCCACTGCTTGGCGATCGCCTTCACTTCGGCTTCGTTATAGCCAAGCGCTTCGAGATCGCGGAACGCAACGAACTTCAGGCTGTGGCAGGCCGAGCAGACTTCCTTGTAAACCTGGAAGCCGCGCTGCAGCTGCTGCTTGTCATAATGGCCAAGTGGTCCGTCGAACGAGAAGGCCACATGCTTGGGAAGCTCGTGAAAGGCCTTTTCCACAGTGGGGACCGGGGGTTCGGAGACATAGGCCACCGCCCCCATGAGGAAGGAGACCAGCAGCCAGCCCGCGAAGAAGAGGCCGACGAGAAATGCGCCGATGCGTACCATGTTACGTCTACCCCTTATTCGGCCGGGACCGCGACGGTTGCGCCGTCGGTCTTGCCATATTTCGCCAGCACGGCCTCGGTGATCGAACCGGGCAACGGCAGCGGCTTTTCAAAGCGCGAGATCAGCGGAAGGATGATCAGGAAGTGCGCGAAATAATAGGCCGACGCGACCTGCGAGATCATCACGAAAGGCTCTTCAGCCGGCGCGCCGCCGCAATAGCCCAGGATCAACACGTCGAGGATCAGGATCCAGAAGAACTTGTTGAAGGTGGGCCGATACTTGCCCGACCGCACCGGCGAGGTGTCGAGCCAGGGCAGGAAGAAGAGCAGCAGGATCGATGCGAACATCGCCAACACGCCCAGCAGCTTGGCGGGGACGAAGAAGAAGTCCACGGTGAAGGCGCGCAGGATCGCGTAGAAGGGCCAGAAATACCATTCCGGCACGATATGCGCGGGCGTCGAGAGCGGGTTCGCCTCGATATAGTTGTCCGGGTGGCCCAGGAAGTTGGGTGCGAAGAACAGCAGGGTGCAGAAGGCGATCAGGAAGATGCCCGCGCCGAAGCCGTCCTTGGCCGTGTAATAGGGATGGAACGGCACAGTGTCCTGCGGCCCCTTCACTTCCACGCCGGTCGGGTTCGAGGAACCGGGAATATGCAGCGCCCAGATATGCAGGATGATGACCCCGGCAATCACGAACGGCAGCAGGAAGTGCAGCGAGAAGAAACGGTTGAGCGAGGCGTTGCCAGGGGCAAAGCCGCCCAGCAGCCAGGTCTGGATCGGTTCGCCGACGACCGGGATCGCGCCGAACAGGCCGGTGATCACCTTCGCGCCCCAATAGGACATCTGACCCCAGGGCAGCACATAGCCCATGAAAGCGGTCGCCATCATCAGCAGGAAGATGACGAGGCCAAGCAGCCATACCATCTCGCGAGGCGCCTTGTAGGAGCCGAAATAGAGGCCGCGGAAGATGTGGAGATAGACGACGATAAAGAAGAAGCTGGCCCCGTTGGCGTGGGCATAGCGCATCAGCCAGCCCGCATTGACGTCGCGCATCGTCTGTTCGACGGTGCTGAACGCCACCAGGTCATTGGCACCATAATGCATCGCCAGGACGACGCCGGTGATGATCTGGATCATCAAGGCGAGGCCGGCCAGGACGCCGAAGTTCCAGAAATAATTGAGATTGCGCGGAACGGGATAGCCCGCACCCACAGCGTTATAGGCAAGACGCGGAAGCGGCAGCTTCTCGTCGATCCACACCATCACCGGATTTTTCGGCGTATATTGCTCAGCCCAGGGAAAGCTCATCGTTTCTTACCTCAGCCTACGAGAATGGCGGTGTCGGAAGTGAAGCTGAACTTCGGCACTTCCAGGTTGGTCGGCGCGGGGCCTTTACGGATGCGCGCGGCGGTGTCGTAGGACGAACCATGGCAGGGGCAGAAATAGCCGCCATATTCGCCCTTATTCTCACCTTCGCCAGCGCCCAGCGGCACGCAGCCCAGATGCGTGCAGACACCCATGGTCACCAGCCACTGCTTCTTGCCATCGACCGTGCGCTCTTCGAGCGTCTGCGGATCGCGCAGCGTGGAAGGATCGACCTTGTCGGCTTCGGCGATTTCCTTTTCCGTCAGCTGGCGCACGAACAGCGGCTGGCTGCGGAATGTCGTCTTGATCGCCTGCCCCGGCTGGATCGCCGAGAGATCGACTTCCGTCGATGCCAGCGCCAGCACGTCCGCGCTGGGGTTCATCTGGTCGATCAGCGGCAGCACGACGGCAACCGCGCCGACCCCTGCAAAACTCACCGCAGCGATATTGATGAAGTCGCGACGGCGGACCCCATCTTCGCCGGGTAGACCCGTGCTGTCTGTATGTTCAACGCTGGCCATGCACCTCAACCCTTGCAAGAACGTCCCTGGTCCCGCCGCAATGCCGTGAACGGCCCTGTTTATCAAGGGTGATGGGTAACCATATGATATGGCCCCCGCCGTCCCCCCGGCGTGGTTCGCGGGCCTGATAACCCCAGTGCGCGCTCTTTGCCAACAGCAAAGTCACGCAAGCTATGACAATTTGCCGCAGTGCATTATGGGCTCCCTCATGCGTATCGCCCTTTATCAGCCCGAAATCGCCGGCAATGTCGGTGCCATCCTGCGTCTGGCGGCCTGTTTCGCGGTGCCCGTGGACATAATCATGCCGACCGGATTCGCCTTTTCCGATGCCCGCCTGAAACGCGCGGCGATGGACTATGGTGCAGCGGCGGAGGTCGTGCGGCACGCCAATTTCGACGCCTTCGATGCGGATCGGCGCGCCAACGGCCGCCGCCTGCTGCTGCTGAGCAGCCATGCCTCGCAGAGGTTGCCGGACGTTGCATTTCGCGGTGACGATGTGTTGCTGATGGGGTCCGAAAGCGCAGGCGTCCCCGATGCCGTGCGGGATATGGCCGATATCCGGGTGCGGATTCCCATGGCACCGGGCTTTCGATCCTTGAACATCGCCGTTTCCACGGGCATCGCCGTCGCCGAAGCCCTGCGCCAGACCGGAAAGTTCCCGCAATGACCCCCGCTCCCACACCTATCGTTCCCTTCACCCTCGATTCCCGCCAGCAGGCCGCCCGCGCCTGGTTCGAATCGCTCCGGGACCGGATCTGTGCCGCGTTCGAAGCGATCGAGCGGGAGGCAAGCAGCGACGCCAGTTTCGCCTACACCCCCTGGGACCGCGAGGCCGAGGATCAGGCACCGGGCGAAGGCGGCGGTGGCGTGCGCGGGGTGATGAAGGGCAAGGTTTTCGAGAAGGTCGGGGTCAATATCTCGACCGTGGGCGGCGAGTTCGCCCCCGGCTTTGCGCAGAGCATCCATGGCGCGGCAGAGAATCCAGCCTTTTTCGCCACCGGAATCAGCCTGGTCGCGCATATGGCCAATCCGCATGTGCCCGCCGTGCATATGAATACGCGCTATCTGGTGACGACCAAAAGCTGGTTCGGCGGCGGGGCAGACCTCAACCCTCCATTGCCGCGCGAAGAAGATACGGCCTATTTCCATGAAGTGCTCAAGGCCGCATGCGACGCGCATGACCCGGACCATTACCCCCGGTTCAAGGACTGGGCCGACGAGTATTTCTTCATCCCCCATCGCGGCGTCCATCGCGGGGTTGGCGGCATTTTCTATGATCATCTCGAATGTGCGGACGATGCAGCGTTCGACGCGAATTTCGCCTTCACCCGCGCCGTCGGCGACGCCTTTCTCGATGCCTATCCGCCCATCGTGCGGCGGCGCATGGACGAAGCCTGGACCGAAGCGGACTATGCCACGATGCTGGAATGGCGGGGCCGCTATGCCGAATTCAATCTGGTGCATGATCGCGGAACATTGTTCGGCCTCAAGACCGGCGGCAACATCGACGCCATCCTGATGAGCCTGCCGCCGATGGCGAGCTGGAGCTGACGCCATGGCGCTGATCGCGGTCGATCCGGGCATGGTGGCCGCGATCGTCACCCATTTGGAGATGCGCCAAAAGCCGCGCCCTGCGCCGATCCCGCCCTCGCCCCTGCGACTCGTGCGATGGAAGGTGCCAAAGCTCGACAGCTATCGCGCGCTGTTCCGCCGGGTGGGGGAGCCATGGCTTTGGTTTTCGCGGCTGATCATGCCGGACGAATCGCTCGCCGCGATCATCCATGACCCGGCGGTCGAGGTCTATGCCGTCACCGACCCGCGCGGGATCGAGGTCGGATTGCTCGAACTGGATTTCCGCTCGATGCCCGATTGCGAACTGGGCTTTTTCGGGCTGGTGCCGCAACTGAACGGCAAGGGTCACGGACAATGGCTGATGGCGCAGGCCAAGGCGCTCGCCTGGCGCAAGGGCGTCGAGCGTCTATGGGTCCACACCTGCACGCTCGACAGTCCGGCGGCGTTTGGCTTCTATATCAAGGCGGGGTTCGTCGCCTATAAGCGCGAAATCGAGACCTTCGCCGACCCACGCCTCGCCGGGATCTTACCGCGCGACGCAGCGCCCCATGTACCGCTGCTGGATCAGCCAGCGGTCGCCTGACGATAAAGGCGCGCGAGCATCACCAGCATATAGACCTGGATCACCGTGGAGACGATCGCCCCGGCAATCCCGCCAGTCAGCCGCGCGCCGTCAGGCCCTGCAAGCAAGCTGCCCAGCAAACCGAAAATAGACTGCGCCGCCGATGCGACGATGGCGGACAGCAAGGTCAGGATCAGGATGAAGGCCAGCAGCCGCCAGAAATGCCCGCGCGTGAGCGCCCAGGCACGGCGGAGCGATTCCTTGACGCCTGCGCCACTATCCAGAACGACCGGATTGAGCAGCATCAGCCGTACGCTGGCGAAAAGCGCTATGCCGACCATGACGAAGCCGAGCAAAAGCCCAAGCGAGGCACCAGCCGCTTTCGATGCCAGCGAGACGATCACCGCCACCAGGATGATCGTCATCAGCAGGCCGAACAAAGCCCCCAGCACCACCAGCGCGGTACCAAGCAGCACGGGCAGGCGGTTCAGACTGAGCCGAAGCGCCTCCCCCACCGAAATGCCGGGGCGCAGCGCGAGCGCAAACAGGCTGAGCGATCCGAACCAGATCAGGACAATGGCGATCATGAGGGCCACGCCATAGCTGGCCGGGACATCGGGCATCGTGTCCATCTTGGGCGCGAGCGACCATGCGGCCAATTCCGGTGGCGTCATTTCCTGAAGGATGAGGCCAGGCAGCGCCACGAACAGCAGCGCGACGGGAAACAGCAATGTGGCTTCGCGGGCGACGAAGGCCACCGCTTCCTGCCACGCCTTGCCGATCGACATTGTCGCCATATCTTGTAACGCCTGCCCTGTTCCCGGAAATATCGCGGAGACTTGATCGCTCGCAGTCTCCAAGTCAAGGAAGCGTCATGACGGCCCCCCTTCCCTTCCCCGACAGCGTCGAATGGCGCACCGAAACCGCGCCTGTCGATTATCCAACGGCGCTAGCCGAGATGGAGGCGCGCGCTGCCGCGATCTACGTCGGCGGGGCGCGCGAACGGGTGTGGCTGCTGGAACATGCGCCGCTCTACACCGCCGGAACCAGCGCAGACCCGGCAGAACTGATCGACGCGCGCTTCCCGGTCTATGATGCCGGACGCGGCGGCCGCTACACCTATCATGGGCCGGGGCAGCGGATCGGCTATCTCAACATCAACCTCGGCGAACGCGGCAAGGATGTCCGCAATTTCGTGCATCATCTCGAAGGCTGGATGATCGCGGCGCTTGGCGATCTTGACATAGCGGCGCGGCGGGCGGACGGGCGGATCGGCATCTGGACCGATGACCGCGACGGACGGGAGGCCAAGATCGGCGCGCTGGGCATCCGGGTGCGGCGCTGGGTGACGCTCCATGGTTTTGCCATCAATGTCGATCCTGACCTCAGCCATTTTACCGGCATCGTGCCATGCGGGATCAGCGATTATCCCGTGACCAGCATCGCCGCGCTGGGCGGCGACGCCTCCATGGTCGTGCTCGACGCCGCGCTCAAGGCGCATTTCCCTGCCTTTCTCAACCGCTTGTCGCGGTGCGGCACGGGACTTGAGCAATGCGAAGCCGGTCGCTAGGGTCACGCCTTTCGCCGGGCGGGGGATTGCCGGGCATCGATGATCGCAAGGAGACCCGGATGCGCCGCCACATACTTGCCTCCCTGACCCTGTCGCTGCTGCCGCTGGCCGCGTGCGGCGGCGCGGACAAGACCGAGACCAAGGTCGAGATGAAGGACATGGAAGTTGTCGATGGCACCACCAGCGACGCCATGACCGACCTGGACGGAGTGCAGAGCGAAGGCACGGCGATCGCCTCGCCCGGCAACGCGGCCGCCAATACCAGCAGCGCGGCACAACCCGCCGCCGAACCAGCCGGGGCGGAAGCGGAAGTCCTCTCCGACCAATAGGGCTGGCGCAATCATTCAGCCCTGATACAGTCGGCTTAGACACATATTCGGGCGATGCCCATTCATCGCACCCGTTCGTAAAAGGCCCTTATTGCATGACGTTCCGTACCGCGCTGACTGGCCTTGCCCTGGCCGTTGCGCCGATGCTGGCGCAACCCGCCGCCGCCCAATTTTTCTGGTCGCCACCTGACCTGTCCGCCCCGCCCCTGACCGATTCGGCCGCCGCTACCGCGCTTGGCCTGCCGGGGGCTACGGAGGCAGAGATTAAGGCCGGGCTGGTGTGGAACCTGCGCGCGGCGCTCAATGTCGCAGCGCTGCAATGCCAGTTCGAACCCACATTGCTCGCCATCGGCAACTATAACGCGATGATCGCGCATCATGACGCCGAACTGGATGCGGCGCAGGCCGGTATATTGAGCTATTTCCAGCGCACCGTGGGCAAGGGACGGCCGGGGCAGGCCGCGTCCGACCAATATGGTACGCGCATCTATTCGGGCTATTCGACCGTACAGGCGCAAAAGGGCTTTTGCCTGGCGACGGCCGAGGTCGGGCGCAAGGCGATCTTCGCCGATCGGGGCAAGTTGCATGAGGTAGCGCGCAGCGGTCTGGCTTCGATCAAAAAGTCGCTGGTTGCCGCGGGCGAGCAATATTATGGCACGCCGGGCTATGACTATGTGACCGCCCTGCCCTCCTTCGATCCCAAATGCTGGAAAAAGGGCGTGCTGCAACCCGTCTGCCATCAGGCGTGGAACGACAAGATCGGGGTTGCGAAACCTTAAAACGGATCAGCGCAGGCCCAGATATTTATGGGCCTGCACCGTCAAGCGCCAGCGCGGCCGATCCATGACCAGTGCGATACAGGCGCGGGCATTATCCTGGGCCTGGGGATCATCGAGCGGCTGGAGCAGATGATGGGTGAAGGCCCAAAGCTCCATCGCCGCGACATCGGCGACGCTGTGCCCGCCGCCCGGTTGCGGCCAGACGAGCTTCAACTCATCGCCTGACGTCTGCACGACCTCGCTCCCCGCCTTGGGGCTGATACAGACCCAATCGATAGCGGGATGGACGGGCAGCGTGCCATTGCTTTCGATCGCGATCGTGAATCCGCGCGCGTGGAGCGCCTCGACCAGCGCATCATCCACCTGCAACATCGGCTCGCCGCCGGTCAGAACGATATAGTGGCCCGCCTCGGCCGTGCCCCAAAAGGCAAGCGCGGCATCGGCCAGTGCATCGGCATCGGCGAACTTGCTGCCGCCATCGCCATCGGTGCCGACGAAATCCGTATCGCAAAAGCGGCAGATGGCGGTAGCCCGGTCCTGCTCGCGCCCGCTCCACAAATTGCATCCGGCAAAGCGCAGGAACACCGCGCGCCGCCCGGCCTGCACCCCTTCGCCCTGGAGCGTCAGGAACATTTCCTTGACCGCATAGCTCATCGTGCGCGCTTTCAGGGCCGCGCGGCGTAGAGGGTGGGATCGGGAAGGCCCGCTTCCTGATACCCCTTTGACCGCAGGCGGCAACTGTCGCACAGGCCGCAATGCTTGCCGTCCGGCGTCGGGTCATAGCAGGACCAACTGATCCCGGTGTCGAGCCCCAGCCGATCCGCCTCCCGCACGATGTCGGCCTTGCTCATATGCTGGAGCGGAGCGTTGATGCGGATCGGGTGGCCTTCCACCCCCGCCTTAGTCGCCAGCGCCGCCATCGTCTGGAAGGCGTCGATGAACTCAGGGCGGCAATCGGGATAGCCCGAATAATCCAGCGCGTTGACGCCGATGAAGATGTCACTGGCCCCGGCAACTTCGGCCAGCCCCAGGGTCAGCGACAGGAAGATGGTGTTGCGCGCCGGGACATAGGTGATGGGAATGTCGTCGCCGACCCCGCTTTTGGGCACGGCGATGTCGGCGGTCAGCGCCGAACCGCCGAACGCAGTCAGATCAAGCGGCAGGACGATGTGACGCATCGCGTTCAAGGACTTCGCGACGCGCGACGCAGCCTGCAGTTCCACGCGATGCCGCTGATTATAATCGATCGACAAGGCGAGCAGACGATAGCCCGCCTCGCGCGCCAATGCACCCGCGACCATCGAATCCAGTCCGCCCGAAAGCAGGACGACGGCGAATTTTCCTTGATTGGCAACCATGGTTTCGCGCTACTGCCCCAATCGCGCCAGCGCAAGCATGGCGCTGCGCTTAGCGGCAGGCGCCAATGCGGCGCCCCTCCGCCACGAAGACGAAGGGCGCGCCATCGGCCACACCTTGCGAGCTGATCTGTATCAGCCGCGCGGTTTCGACGCGCAGGTCGGTGCGGCCATTGCCCGCCGCCGCGCAATCATAGGTGATGCTGGCGGCCTGGGCTTCATCGCTCACCACGAAGCTGCGGCAGGAGGCGCGGGCATGGCGTATCTGCAGCAATTGGCGCACGTCCGATACGCACAGCTTGCGGGTCTCCGCGCCCTTGCCCCGGCCGCGCAATTCCCATTCGCCCGGTTCCAGCGTCTGGAGCGCCGCGAGTTTTGGCGCATCCGCCGCACCGGCCCAGCTTGCTGCCGTCATCGCTGCCGCTATTGCGAGCGTGCGCCAAACCGCCTTTCCCATGATCTATATTCCCATCAAGGGTCACGCGCCATCTGGGCCGCAACCATCCCTGTCCGCCATGCCGTAGGATTACGGCATTTTGATAGCGCGAACCGGCTGCGCTGCCCAAATTACAAATATCGTTAGCGTAACGACACCGCGTCAGGCGAAGCTGTCGACCCGAAGCGGGAAGAGCCGTGAGCAGAAGGCGCAATCGACGCCGATAATGCCCTGCTCGTCGGCCATTTCGGCGCGATCATCGGGCGAGAAGCGGCCGATGACGTCGCGGATATGCGACAGGTCGCAGCGACATCCCTTGGCCAGCGGCGTGGGATCGGTTGCGCGGACTTCCTCTTCCTCATGGAACAGCCGCCAGACGATGTCGCTCAAGGGGAGCGACGTGTCCGTCAGTTCCTCGTCCTTGAGCGTCACCGCGAGCGCCTGCACATGCTCCCATTCGGGGTGATCATGGCGGACGTGCAGCCGTTCGCGGCCGACTTCGCCTTCGGGCAGATGCTGAAGCAACAATCCGGCGGCATAGCAACCCTCGCCCGGTTCGTGCCGGGTAGCGATGCGGATGACGCTTGGGATCTGCTCGGACTGGAAGAAATAATGTTCGGCCGCCGCACCCAGCGATTCGCCGTCCAGCGGCACGATGCCCTGATAGCGCTCGCCGGTGACGGACTGGTCGAAGGTGATGGCGAGATAGCCCTTGCCAAAGAGGCCGAACAAGGTCGGGTCGGGGCCAAGTTCTGCGAGCCGGTCGGCATCGAATTTGGCATAGCCGCGCAGATCGCCATTCTTGTAATCGGCGACCAGCAGGCGGACGACGCCATGTTCGGTCTGCGCCTGCATCGTCAATTGCCCGTCGGCCTGCTTGAGCGTCGCGCCGAGCAGCGCCGCCAGCACCAGCGCCGACGCCAGCAGCCGCTCGATCGCCGGGGGATAGGCATGGGCGGCCAGCACCTCGTCCAGCACCGGGCCGAGCCGCACGAGACGACCGCGCGCATGGCGCGAGGCTATGGTGAAGCCGATGGCATGGTCGACATGGGGGGCGATAGTCACATCAAGGCTCCGGTGTTCCCGCAGGCGATGGCGCGGGGCGTAAGGCCGCATCGGACGATGCGGGCGAGCCGCCTAGATAGGAAGCCCGCCCGTAAACTCAACCAAGATGCCCCATGGCCCAGAGCAGTACCGATTTCTGGGCATGAATGCGGTTTTCCGCCTCGTCCCAGATCAGCGATTGCGGGCCGTCGATCACGTCGGCGGTCACTTCCTCGCCGCGATGGGCGGGTAGGCAGTGGAGGAATTTGGCCTGCGGCTTCGCGCCGGTCATCAGCGCGGGTGTCACTTGATAGGGCATCATCGCAGCCAGTTTTTCCTCGGCATGGGCCTGCCCCATCGAGATCCAGGTATCGGTGACGACGATGTCCGCGCCTGCGACCGCCTCTGCCGCATCGCGGGTCAGGCTGATGCGCGCACCCAGCGCCTGCGCCGCCGCCGCGAAAGATGCGCCGGGTTCATAGCCCTCCGGCACGGCAACGCGCACGTCGAACTTGAGCAGCCCCGCCGCTTCGATGATCGAGTGCAGCACATTATTGCCATCGCCCAGCCACGCCCATTGGCTGCCGGGCAAGGCCACGCCATGTTCGACCACGGTGAGCAGGTCGGCGACGATCTGGCAGGGGTGAGACAGGTCGGTCAGGCCGTTGATGACGGGGACGGTCGCATGATGCGCCATTTCCTCAATCTTGGCATGATCGTCAGTGCGGATCATGATGGCGTCGCACATGCGCGACAGGACGCGCGCCGTATCGGCGATCGTCTCACCACGGCCAAGCTGCGTCGTGGCCGAATCGAGGATCAGCGACGTGCCGCCCAACTGGCGGATCGCCATGTCGAAGGATACGCGGGTACGGGTCGAATTCTTCTCGAAGATCATCGCCAGTGTATGACCCGCGAGCGGTGCATCGGCATCGACGCGCCCCTTGGGCCAGGACGCTCGCGCAGCCTTCCGGTCGATGGCGTCAGCGATCATGGCGGCAATGGCATCGCCGCCTGCGTCGGAGAGATTCAGAAAATGCTTGGTCATGGTAAACACCCATCAGCCGTTCGGGCTGAGCCTGTCGAAGCCCTGCACTTTCCTAAAAGACAAGTGCAGCCCTTCGACAAGCTCAGGGCGAACGGAGGTCAGTCTTAAGCCGCCTTGGCTTCGACAAATGTCCGCGCACCGGCGGAGATTTTCTCGATGGCTTCGGCGATGTGGCTTTCCTCAATGACGAGGGGCGGCAGGATGCGCAGCACATTTTGCCCCGCCGACACGGTCAGCAGGCCATGATGGTCGCGCAGATGCCCCACGAAGCTGCGGGCGTCATGGCTGTCCTTGAGCTTTACGCCCAGCATCAGCCCCATGCCGCGCACATCCTCGAACATGTCGTCATGATTGGGGATGAGTTGTTCCAGCGCGGCGCGCAGACGTGCCCCCATCGCGGTGACATGGTCCAGAAACCCGTCGGTCAGCACTTCCTCGATCACCGTCAGGCCCACCGCCATGGCGAGCGGATTGCCGCCATAGGTGGTGCCGTGGGTGCCGAACACCATGCCCTTGGCCGCGTCCTCGGTGGCGAGGCAGGCACCCAGCGGGAAGCCCGCGCCAATGCCCTTGGCGACGGCCATGATATCCGGCGTGATGCCGAACTGTTCATGCGCGAAGAAGGTGCCGGTGCGGGCATAGCCGCACTGGACCTCGTCCAGAATCAGCAACAGGCCATGCTCGTCGCACGCCTTGCGCAAGCCGACCAGGAATTCCTTGGTCGCTGGCGTCACGCCGCCTTCGCCCTGCACCGGCTCCAGCAGGAAACCGGCCGTGTTGTCATCGATCTGCGCCAGCGCTGCGTCGAGATCATTGAACGGCACGACGGAAAAGCCGGGCAGCAACGGTTCGAATCCATCGCGCATCTTGGGCTGGCTGGTGGCCGAGATCGTCCCCAGCGTCCGCCCGTGAAAGGCATTGTCGAAGCTAATGATGTTATGCCGATGGGCGTTGCCATTGGCATAATGATAGCGACGCGCGGTCTTGATCGCGCACTCGACCGCTTCCGCACCCGAATTGGTGAAGAAGACGGTGTCGGCGAATGTGTTGTCGACCAGCTTCTGCGCCAGCTTCTCCCCCAGCGGCATGCCGTAGAGGTTCGACACATGCATCAGCGTCGCGGCCTGATCAGCGATCGTCTTGACCAGCTTGGGGTGACCATGGCCCAGCAGGTTGACCGCGATGCCGCTCGCGAAATCGAGATAGCGTTCGCCGCGTTCACCGATCAGATAGCAGCCTTCGCCTCGCACCGGACGGACATCGCACCGGGGGTAAACGGGCATGAGCGGCGTAATCGACATGAGCCTTCCCTTTCTGGCTTGATGCTGCGCGTCCTGGGCGCAGGAGATATAACGCAAAAAGGCGACCCCGCCGGGCCGCCCTCTGCGAGCATCGCCTATACAGGCGGCTTGGAAGGGGTGCAACCCCGCAACCGGGCCACTCCGATCGCGCTGGCCTTAGCCGATCTGGTTCCAGGCGTCGGCAATCTCGGCGATCATGGCGCGGGCCTGATCGACCGGTTCTGCCGTCCGTTCCTTGGCCCCCACCAGCAACAGGCGGCGCGCCTCGCGATAAATTTGCGCGAGGCCCAGCGCGACGTCGCCGCCCTTGTCATGGTCCAGGCTCGATTCGAGCGCGAAGAGGATCGACATGGCACGCGCCTGCTTGTCCGACACCTGCATCCGGTCGGCCTGCCGTTCGGCGAGCGCAGCAGCATCCAGCGCCAACAGCAGTTCGTCGAACAATATCCTGACCAACGCATGCGGCGTTGCCCCTTCGGTCCGGCTGCCCGAATGCACCGCTGCATAGCGGCGCGCGGCGCTGGCCCCTGCATAACCCTGATTGTAGAACATGGTCCCGTTCGTCCCCGTTAACTGTCGCTGTTGTTCCACATCTCGATCTGCTGTTCGAGATAGCTTTGCGTAGCTTTGAGCGCCGTCAGGCGCGTTTCCATCTTGGAATAGACGGTCGTGAGCTGCGCTTCGTAACTGGTCATCTGCGTGTCGAGCTTTTCGAGCTGTTCACTCAAGGATTTGGCCAGCGCCTCATATTTTACCTGCGCCTGCGCCAGCGCACCGTCCTTGACCTGCACCCGGTCGCGCACCGCATCCATCATCCCGGCGAGGCCTGGGTTGGTCGCGGTCGCGACCGCCGGATTGAGCATCTGGGTGATCGCCGACGGATCGGCGGCAATCGCCTTGTCGAGGACGTCAGTGTCGAGCTTGAGCGTGCCATCGCGATTGGTGGCGACGCCGATGTCCGACAAGGTGCGATAGGTGCCGCTGCTGGTCAGCGCGGTGGAGGTCATCTGCGACAATTGCCGCTTCATGTCGCGGATCGACGCTTCGCCGTTCAGGACACCGGACGAGGCGGAATCCGCGCCCGTGCTGGTCGATGTGTTGAGCGCCTTCATGAGCGTATTATAGGCATCGACGAATTCGACCATCAGATCGCGCATGGTCGTCGTCGGTTCGGTCGACGCCAGCGTGACCAGCGTGCCCGGCACAGCCTTGTTCAGGTCGATGCGCAGATGGGCGATCGCCGTGTCGATCGTGTTGCTGGCATAGCGCTGCTCCACGCCATCGAGGCTGATGATCGCATCCTTGGGCGTCGCCATCGACGCCATCGTCGCGCTGTCCGTGCCTTCCCAGGCGAATTTCGCCAAGTCCGTACCGCTGACCGAAGCCAGCGAAAAATCATTGGCCGCGCCGGTGGCGCCCTTCATCACCAGCCGCGTCCCCTGCGTATCGGTGATTACCGATGCGGTAACGCCCAGGCCCGCCTCGTTGATGGCGGCGGCAAGGCCGGAATAGCTGTTATTGGCGGCGGTGATGCTGATCGTCGCGCTCTGGCCGCCCACGGTCAGGGTCATTTCCCCCTCCCCCACGGCCGTTGCAGCGGTAGCGCCCACAACCGGGGTCGATGCCAGCGTGCGGGCCGAGGCAAGTTGCTTGACTTCTAGCTGGGCGGGCAGACCCATCGGCACGCCACCCGGCAGCAAGCCGACCGTAGCGATGCTGGGATCATTGGAGGCGGGCGTCCCGGCATAGCCGGTGCCTGCCAGCAGGCTGTTCAATGCATCGGCGAAGGTGTCGATCGAACTGGAGGCCGAGGCGAGCGCGGAGATGCGCGCGCTGTTCAGGCTCTGCCGGTTGGTGATGACCTCCTGCTTGGGATCACGCGTGGCAGCGACCAGGCTGGAAACCAGCGCCTTGGTGTCGATACCCGATCCGACGCCGAGCGCCGTGGTAATGCTGCTGCTGACCGATGCCATTGCGTCGTCCTTTCAGAGGAGAGAACGGCGCTAGCGCGAAGACCTTTAGGAATGATTTGCGAGGGAACTGATCAGTTGGCCGAAGCGACGATCTGATCGACGACGCCGCGCGAAACATGCGCCTGCGCGGCATGGCTGTAGGCGGCACGATCAACCATGCGACGCGCGATCACGGCGGCATGTTCGATCGCTTCCTTGCTGGCAGGGGGCAGCGGCACCAGGATGATCGGCCGGGCCAGCATCGCGTCGATGGACCGCGCCGCGCCATCGACCGACGTGCCGCTGTCCAGGTCGGCCAATATATCGGCGATGCGGGCGTGGATTTCGACATATTCGGCAGCGCTGGCGACATCCTCGTCCACGCTCGCCACATCGATCTGTGGCATCGACGCACGGGCGTCGCGGTCGGGCGATGGGGCGGATCGCCCTGCTGCAATCGGCTGAACGGCCTGCGCAGACGAGATGGCGCGTGGCGCGGTCCGATCGACCGGCGGCAACTCGATACGGGTAAAATAGTCGCTCATGACGCACATCCTAATGCGTCCCCATGAAGAGAATACGGACGAGCGCGGCTAAACTTTAATTCACCATTACGCTTTCGTCACGGCTTGCGACCATCGGCATCGAAGCGCAGATCGTCGGGTACGGTGATGAAGGGGCGGTCCATTTCGCTCGCCATGCGGTTTTCGACGCGGAAGACGAAGGCGAGGACGGTGGCGACCGCCATATAGAGGCCTTCATTGACGACCTGCCCGGCGCGCGAGGTGAAGTAGATGGCGCGGGCGAGGTCGGGATATTGCAGCACGGTGACGCCATTCTGTTCCGCCAGTTCGCGGATGGCGGCGGCGATCGCATCATTGCCGCGCGCGACCACGACCGGCGCGGCATCGACGCCAGGCTTGTAGCGCAGAGCGACCGCGAAATGGGTCGGGTTGGTGATGATGACGCTGGCTTCGGCCACCGCCTGGCGGGTCGATCCGTTCAGCACTTCGAACTGGCGGCGGCGGATCTGGCCCTTGAGTTCGGGCGAGCCTTCGCTTTCCTTATGCTCGTCCTTCACATCCTGTTTCGACATGCCCAGCCGCTTGGCGCGCTGCATGATCTGCGCCGGGACATCGATCCCCGCGATCAGGAACAGCCCGCCCGCCATGACGAGGCAGGTGAGGATGAACATATTGCCAAGATCGGCGATGGCGGGGCCGATGCCCATTTTCCCAAGGCCCGTAATTTCGGTCAGCCGGTCCCAGACCATCCAGATGCCGATCGCGCCGAGCAGGCCGATCTTGGCGATGGACTTCATCAGTTCGATCAGGCCCTGCGCGCCGAACATGCGCTTCAGGCCCGAAGCGGGGTTCATCTTCGACGCCTTGGGCGCGAAGGCGCCGGGGCGGAAGCCGAGCGACCCCAGCAAGGCCGGGGCAGCGATCGCGGCGAGGAAGGTCGCCAGCATCACACCTGCCACCGGCAGCGCGATGCCGGTCAGCAGGTCCAGCCCGCGTTGTGCCGGGGAGAAATCGGTAATGTCCTCGCGCCGGAAGCGCAGCGCCTCGACCAGCATGTCGGAGAGCGAGTCGATCAGCGATGGGCCAGTGACGGCGAGCCAGCCAATGCCTGCCATGACCACCATCGCCGTGCCCAGTTCGCGCGACTGGAGGATGTCGCCCTTCTTGGCGGCATCATCCAGCTTCTTCTGGGTCGGTTTCTCGGTCTTTTCACCGCCCTCATTGCCGCCCGCCATGGCTATTGCCCCTCCGCGATCATGCGGGCCTGCTCAAGGCCTGCCTTGATTGAGGCGGTCATGCCTTCGGCCATGATTGGGACGGCCATGGCAAGGAGGATGAGGCCCGCCATCATCGCGACCGGCATGCCGACGGCGAACAGGTTGAGCGAGGGGGCAGCGCGCGCCAGCATGCCCATGACGATCTGCACCAGCACCAGCGCAAAGGCGACCGGCAGGGCGACGGTGACACCCGCGCCCAGCAACGCGCCGCCAAATTCGATCATCCGCCAGATCGTGTCGTTGGACAGCATCGCCGCGCCCGGCGGGATCGCCTGATAGCTTTGCACCACGAAGCTGGCGAGCAGCAAATGCCCGTCCATGCCGAGCAGCAGGAAGGTCGCGAGGATGGAGAGGAAGGTGCCGAGCACCTGGGTCGACTGGCCCGACGAAGGATCGACCATCGCCGCGAAGTTGAGGCCCATCGCATTGCCGATCGTCTCCCCCGCGACGAAGGCGGCGGCATAGCCAATCTGGACGGCAAAGCCGAGCGCAAGGCCTGCCATCACTTCGCCCGCGACCATCATCACGCCTTCGAAACTGGCGACGCCATCCTGCGGCAGGGTGATGGTGACGCTGTTGAGCGCGGCGAGGCCGAGCGCGAGCGCGAGGATCAGGCGAAGCTGGAGCGGCACGGCGGGCGCGCCGAAGACGGGCGCGGCGATGAAGGCCGCGCCGGGGCGGATCATCGCGATCAGCCAGACCCACAGCTGCGCCTCCACCCCCGCGAAGCCGGGGGCTATCATTGCAGCAGGTCCGGAATGCGATCGAATATCTCGCGGGTGAAATCGGCGATCAGCACCATGATCGATCCGCCGAACAAGGCGAGCATGGCCCCAACCACCAGGATTTTGGGAATGAAGCTCAACGTCTGTTCATTGATCGAGGTCGCTGCCTGAACCATGCCGATGATCAGGCCCGCGATCAGCGCGGGCAGCAGTATGGGTGCCGCCGCGAGTGCGGTGATCCACAGCGCCTGTTGGGCGAGGCCCATGAAGAAATCGGCATTGTCCATCGGGACTAGATACCCCACCCCGTTCGCTTCGAGCGTGTCGAGAAGCGATTGCGCGAACGGTTCTCGACTTCGCTCGAACCGAACGGAAGCAGGTGACGATCCACGGTCATGTCGCGAACGATCCCGCCAGGCTGCCCATCGTGAGCGCCCAGCCATCGACCAGCACGAACAGCAACAGTTTGAACGGCATCGAGATGATGGTCGGGGACAGCATCATCATGCCGAGCGCCATCAGCGTGGAAGCCACGACCAGATCGATGATGAGGAAGGGCAGGAAGATCATGAAGCCGATCTGGAAGGCGGTCTTGAGTTCGCTGGTGACGAAGGCTGGGAGCAGGATGGTGAAAGGAATGTCGGCGGGCGTGCGGAAGGCGGGGGCTTCGGCGAGGTTGGCGAACAGTTTGAGGTCGCTCTCGCGGGTCTGCTTGGTCATGAAACCGTGCAGCACCTTGCCCGACCGGCCGACCGCTTCCTCGATCGTGATCTGGCCCTTGCCATAGGGATCGAAGGCGAGACCGTTAATCTGGTCGATCGCGGGACGCATCACGAACAGCGACAGGAAAAGCGCGAGGCCGACCAGCACCTGATTGGGTGGCGTCTGTTGCAGGCCCAGCGCCTGGCGCAGCAGCGACAGGACGATGATGATGCGGGTGAAGCTGGTCATCATCAGCACGAGCGACGGCAACACCGTCAGCAGGCTCATGAGGATCAGGATTTGCAAGCTGAGCGAGAGCGACCGGCCGTCGCCGGAAATCTGGCCCATGGCGCGGCCTAGCGCGCCGCCATTGTCGGCGGGGGCGGCAGGCGCCGCCTGCGCGAAGGCAGGGTTGCTGACAAAGAGCAACGCCAGCACAACCAACAACGTCATTCCCGCGAAGGCGGGAATCCATCTCCCAGCCTTGCATCTGGTGGCAAACGTCGGGAGATGGATCCCCGCCTTCGCGGGGATGACGGATACGGGGTTAGCGCAGGCGCGCATGGTCGCCTTCCGCGATCTTTTCGATCCGGCCGCGCGTGACCGACAGCAATATCTTCTTGCCCTCGAACTCGACCACCGCGAGCTTGCCAAACGCGCCCATCGGCAGGGCTTCGAGCAGCTTGAGCGAACGGTCGCCCTGCTGGCCCATCATGCCCGGTTGATATTTGCGCCACAGCCACAATGCGCCAAAGGCCATGCCACCGACCAGCGGCAGGAGGATCAGCAGTTTAACGAAATACCAGAACATGATGGAGCCGCCCGCGCTTCATGGTTAATTGGCCCAAGCGATCCGCAGTTTCGATCCGCAAGGCAAGCGCAAAATCGATGCGGTGCGATCAGCCGCGCCGTTCGATGCCTGCAAGCCGGGTTTCGGTCGCCGCGATGTCGACGATGCGGATGCCATAGCGGCCATTGACCGTCACCACCTCGCCCTTGGCGATCAGCGCGCCATTGACCATTATGTCGAGCAGATCGTCGGCCTGGCGATCCAGTTCCACGATACTGCCTTCGGCCAGGTCCATGACTTCGGCGAGCCGCAGCGAGGTCGATCCGACCTCCACCGACATGCGGACCGGAATGTCCGCCAGCAGCTTGAAATGACGATTATTCGTCATCCGGCTGACGGGATCTTCGGCGCGCTCCATCCGGGGGGCTTCGCTCATATCGCTCATTGGTCGGATCCTTGTACGAGTTTTTCAATCTGGAAGGCGGCGCGGCCATCCTGTTCGCCGATGCTGCCATGGGCGACGATGCGGTTGCCCACGATCAGCGGCAGCGAGCGGCCGATCGTGACGGGAATGACATCGCCGACCTTCAATTCCATGAGGTCGGAGACGGAAAGATGGGGCCGGGCCAGCACGGTGCGCGCGGGCAGGCGAATGTCGCGCATCCGCCGGACGATGCGCCCCTGCCATACGGGATCACATTGCTCGTCGTCGGTGGGCAGCTTCGATCCCATCAGCGCTTCGACCGCGCGCAGGGCGGACAGCGGAAAGACGAGATCGATCGGCCATTCCTGCTCACGGGTCAGGCTGACGGTGAAGCGCTGAACGACCATCTGATCGCCGGGCTGGGCGCTGGCGGTGAAGCCGACGCCGGTTTCGCGCATGACGAGGCTGGCATCGAGTGGCAGGACGTCGCTCCACGTCTCGACGACACGCGCGATGATGGCGTCCGCCAGGCGGACGATCAGCCGGTCTTCGGTCGGGGTAAATTCGCCCCGCGAGGGCAAGGGCCGGTTGCCAAGGCCGCCATAGAAGCAGTCGACTAACGTCGAGATCATGGCGGCGTGCATATGCAGCAACACCTGCCCCTTGAGCGGGAGCAAGCGATAGACGGACAGGCTGGCAAAGGCGGGCATGGCGGCCGACCAGACGCCCATATCCATCAGCTGCGTCTCATGCGCGGCGACATGGGGGCGCGTGCCCGATATCGGTTCGATGAGCGTGCGCATGCGCCGGGCGAGCTTGTCGCCCAGCCGGTCCAGCCCCGACAACATCACCGGTGCCTGTGAATCCCCCCGCCCGAAGGCGTAGGTTTGAACGTCGTCCATCTTTGTCCCCTGCCCTGCGGGCCGGGGGACTTCCCGGCCTTCTGGACAGGGCTATTGAATAACGAAATTGGTAAAATAAACGTTATCGACGCCGCCATAACCCGTTTTTTGCTTCAAAATATCGTTAATTATCACCTTGATCTTCGCCTGGAGGGCTTGCTTGCCCTTTGGCGTCGCCAGCATCTCTTCGGGTTGCTGGGCGAGCATCATCAGCACCTGGCTGCGGATCGCCATTTCGTGCGTCTTGATCGCGTCGATCACCCGCAGATCATAATAGGTCGATACCGCCAGCGAAATCTGGGCAAAGGCGTCGGTGTCCGTCATGTTGGACGTGAAGGGCGTCTGCAGCTGGAAATAGGTCGCCTGATAGGCGGTGGGGTTGGCGGGCGGCGGCAGGTCGATGCCCTTGCCATGCGCGCCGCCATGCGTTGCGGATGGGTCGCCATGGGGTGCGGCATGCGCCTTGGCGATATCCTCGGCGCTTTCGCCGGCCAGCACCAGAACGGGTTTGTTGGGATCTTCCTTTGGCCCTTCATCCTTCGGGTTGAAGAAACCGGCGGCATAGAGCCCGCCTGCCGCGCCCGCACCGCCGATCAGCATGGCGATGACGACCAGCAGGATCATCTTCATGCCCCCGCCCTTTTTCTTCTTCGCCTTCGGTTCGTCGCTCATTCTTCCTGTCCCCCAGGCTCAAGGCCGATCATGCGTAGCGCGCGCGAGCGGCATCGCGGGTGTTGTCGCCCGCCTCCGCATGGTTAAGAACGGCCGCGTCGTCGGCGGCTTTATGCGATTGCGCGATATTTTCGCGCGCCTGCCAGCGGCCTTGGCCCTGGCCCTGAAAGGCGGGCTGACCTGCCTGCTGCTGGTGCTGTTGGCCCGGCGCATTCTGTCCCGACGGATCAGGGCGAGTGGCGTCCGTGGCGGCGGGCGCACGCTCGATCTTCACCTCGCTGATCTTCACGGCGGCGAGGCCTGCATCGAGGCGCAAGCGGTCGCCATCCTGGCGCAGCGCCTGTTCGGCAAGGTCGGTGGCGACGGTCAGGGCGACGGTTGCGCCCTTGTCGCCCTGCTGGATGTCGACCTGGATCTGGCCGAGCGTGTCGGCATTGATCTGAAACCGGCCCTGCGCGCCATTGGCCGACAGACCCGCAATGTCGCGGGCCAGACTGTCGATCCACTGGCCCGACACCCCCATGTCCACCACTTGCGCGCCAAGGCTGGCGGAGAGGTCGGCGACGGGTGCCGTAGGCAGGACTGGGGCGAGTGCGACGGGTTGGAGCGTGATCGGCGTCGGCGCGGCTGCAGGGTCGGCACGCGGCATGATCGACAGCGGAGCCGCGGCCTCTCGATCGGTGTCCTGGCGCTGCACGGCTTCCGTCGGCTGCGTAGAGGTAGCACGGCCAGTCATATGATCGCGCACCAGTTGCAACAGCGATACTGCCTCGGCTTTGACGAGCGCTGGCGCCGGTGGCTGGGCATCGGGGGTCAGTGTCGGTAGCGGAGCGGCGGCAACGTCAGTGGGCGCGATGCTCTGCGGTGCGGTGGACGCGACGGGGCTGGCGACTGGGGCCGGGCCTGGATCGCTGACCTTCATCGTTGAACCGGGTGGCGCGGGAGGTGCCGGAACGGACTGCACCGCCTCTGGTGCGGCTGGTGCGGCTGGTGCGGCTGGTGCGGCTGGTGCGGCTGGTGCGGCTGGTGCGGCACTAACTTCCATTGGGGCGGTCGGTTGCGCGGGTGCGGGTGTCGCCGTCGTGATGCGCGCTGCTAGGGGTGCCGCGGCCTTGGTATCCATCGGCGAGGCTTCTGCGACGATAGGCGGCGCAGGGAGCGGAAGAGCCGACGTTGCGGCCACGCCGGTCGCGGCGGCCATCGGGTCGGGCAGCGGCATCGCGGCGGCGGACCGTTCAACCGCAGCGTCCTTAGGCAACGGGCGATCGGGGCGAGTAGCGGCTAGCGGTGCAGCTCCGTCCGGTCGCGCGGGATGAACGGCTTCGGTTTGCCTGACCGGTTCGGCCGATCGGATCGGGGCTTGAGGGGATGGCTGGACTGGCGTTGCGAGAGGGATTGCCGCGTTCTGCGCCGGTGCTGCCGCGTCGGAAACGGACAGCGAAGCGGACAAAGGTTCGGTCTTTTCAGGCCCGGCTGGCGCGTCCGACTCTATGTCCGTTTCGCTGCCCGTTTCGGTATCCGCCATCGGCGCGCGAACCGTGGTGGCGGATGCTTTTGCAGGCGCAGCGATCGCGACTTTGTCGGGTGCGGTAACCGGCTGGGTCACAGGCGTTGAAGGCACGGGTTGAGTGTCCGTTTCCTGCGGGATGGGCGCGCGACTCTCGCCCGTTTCCGGGGTCGGAGTCCGGTGCCGTGTTCGAATTGCAGGCGATGGGCGTGCAGGCGCGGCGTCAGGGCGCGCTGCGGCGGGCACTGCCTCAGGCTGCGGCGCGGCGGGCGCGTCTTGCGTTTCCTGGGGCCGGGTGTCCGTTGCTACCGGTGCCGGTGTGATGCGCGGATCTTTGGCGGGGGTGTCCGCCAAGGCTGCCGCCATCGGGCTGGAGGGCGCCATGGTCGGCGTAGCGGATTGCGGCTGGTCAGGCTGGTCAGGCGCGGATGGAGACTGTCCGCTCTGCTCAGGCCGGGGCGGTTGAACGGGCGTCGCCGCAAATGCAACGGCAAGCGCAGGGGTCGTAGCGTCTGGAACCGAAGGCGCGGCGCGGGGCGTGGCAGGCACGGCTTCTGCGGCTAAGACCGGTGTTCCTGGCACGGAGATGGGGGTGCTGGGCGTCGCAGACGCTGCTCCCGACGCTAGGCTCGGTCCGTTGGGCGCTGCAATTACGGCGCTTGGCGTCGTCGCTGCCGCGCTCGGCGGGGCGGTCGCCGCGTCGAGCAGTT
>NZ_JPPQ01000069.1:2039961-2045753 GCF_000743655.1 Sphingobium sp. ba1 | reverse complement strand
CGCCGCAGCGATATGCGGCGGCGGCCCTTTTGCGTTGCGCGCCCGCCGCTAGGATCGGGCCAGAGTGAGAGAGAGGATCGTAGAATGGACGAGATGCGCTTCGACGGCCGGGTCGCCGTCATCACCGGGGCAGGCCGGGGCCTGGGCCGCGCCTATGCGCTGCTGCTGGCGGCGCGCGGTGCCAAGGTCATCGTCAATGATCCGGGCGTATCGATGCAGGGGGAGGGGGGCGATGCCGGTCCCGCCCAGACACTGGTGGACGAGATATGCGCCGCCGGCGGGCAAGCCGTCGCCTCGACCGACAGCGTCGCAACGTCGCAGGGCGGCCAGGCGATCATCGACACCGCCATCACCCATTATGGCCGCATCGACATCCTGATCCACAATGCGGGCATCGTCCGGCGCGGCTCGCTCAATGAGCTGAGCTATGCGGATTTCGAAACGGTCCTCGACGTCCATCTGCGCGGCGCCTTCCACGTCGTGCGCGCCGCCTTCCCGCACATGACCGCCGCCAACTATGGCCGCATCATCCTGACCGGCTCCCTCAACGGCCTCTATGGCAATGCGGGCGTGGTCAATTATTCAATGGCCAAGGCCGCGATGACAGGCCTGTCCAACGTCGCCGCGATCGAAGGCGCAGCGCACAATATAAAGAGCAACATCATCCTGCCCGGTGCCGTCACCCGCATGGCCGACGGCCTCGACACCAGCGCTTACCCGCCGATGGACCCGGACCTTGTCGCCCCCACCGTCGGCTATCTGGCGCATGAGGAGTGCGCGGTGACCGGCGAAATGCTCATCGCCATGGCCGGCCGCGTCGCCCGCGCCTATATGATGGAAACCAAAGGCGCGTTTCGCCCCGACTGGACCATCGAACAGATCGCCGAAAATCTCGACACCATCCGCGCCACCGACAACGCCCTCCACTTCGCACCCGTGCCGGACGGCCATATGGACCATCTCCGCTATTGCTTTGAGATGGCGCGAGCGGGGTAAACTCATCTTTGCGCGACGGAGGTGTTCGCCGTTTTGCCTTCGCCTCCTTCCTCCGTTCGCCCTGAGCTTGTCGAAGGGCCGCACTTCTTGAACAGAAGGGCAAGGCTTCGACAGGCTCAGCCCGAACGGGGTAGATGAGGCCGGTCACTTATGCCCTGCACGCAATCCCAAACCGCGCCGTATAATCCCGGAAATGCGCATGTACACCCGCGCGATCCAGCCCGTAATCCGCCAGATCATAGCTATGCTTGCCATGCTTGCCCTGCGGATTGGCATCCAGCATCGCCTGCATCGCAGCCTCCGCCTCCGCCGTCAGCGCCGTATCGAACCGCGCATAGAGCCGCCGCATCTCGCCGATCGGGTCGCGCACCTGCGCGTCATACTGAATATCGTGGATCGAATCCCAGCCATGCTTCTCCCGATAGGCCAGCATCCGTTCGATCATCAGGTCGAAGGTGCGCAGCTGCGACTTGCCGACCTCGACCGGATCGACATCGTCGCTAAACATCTTGCGCACCTGATAAACAAGGCTGCACGCCGACGCGACGACATCGGCGGGGTCGCGGTGCGTCATCACCAATTGCGCATCGGGATAGACGGTCGTCAGATCATCCAGAAACAACGGATGCCAAGGATTTTTCAACGTCCATTGCCCGCCCTCATTCTCCTGCAACATCTGGAACAACCGCTTCTGATAGCGGAAGGCAGGCAGGTAGCTCGTGGAAAACAACCACTTCTGATAGCTCGGAATATTGAGCACCGAGTCATAATATTGTGCGCAGAAGGACGGTGCCATCGAAAATTGGCACTCGGTCGGGCTGTCCGCATCCTCATGATGCATCGCCGAAATATGCGGCGCATATTTGAGCATCATGTCGAGCCGCGCCTGTTCCGCCACATAGCGCGGATCGCTGCTCAGAGCGCCCTTCGCCGCTGGCGGCACGCTGTTGAACGCTTCCCAGCGCAGGAAGCACCGCCGCGCCGGATCGGCATTGAGCAAATTGATCGTCAGCGTCGTGCCGGTCCGCGGCAGCCCGAATACGAACAGCGGCTTGTCCACCGGCGCATCCAGCAACGCAGGATGCTTCGCCAGATAATCCTCGACCTGCAAGCGGTTCGCCAGCGTGGCAGTAATCTGCTGCGCCCAACGGCCCTGCGCCGCCTCGGTCAGCTTCGCCTCGCCATTGATCGCATCGATCAGGACATACAGCCCTTCCAATATCGCCTCATCGCCCAGATCGGTCAGCCCCGTCTGTTCGCGCGCCGCCGCAATCAGCGCGTCAGCGTCCAGCCCTGCGATGGTGGTGGTCATCATCCTTCTCCCTTTTCTGTTTGGCTGGCGAGGCGCTTCTCCGTCTCGGCGATCTCCGCCTTCAGCCACATGGTTTCCGACAGGTTCGTGCTGCCGCTCGCCGCCAGCAATTGCGCCAGCGCTGCCTTGCGCACGCTCAATCCCGCTTCATGATCGGGCACAGCTTCCAGCGCGATGTCCAATAAATGCAGCGCTTCCAGCGGCCGCCCCGCCGCCACATGCCCATGCGCCCGCCCCACGATCGCGCCTGCACCGCCAGCCAGTTCGACCAGATCGGCACTCACCGCCGAACGCGGCACGCCATAGAGCGCGGTCGTGCCATCGGCATAATGGAACCAGCCGCCATTTTCTTCCCAGATGGCGCGCACGACCCAGCTGGTCTTGCCATGAAATTCGCCGATCTTCAGGTCATCGGGCAATGCAATTTCGCGCATCAATTCCTGCACGGTCTTGCCCGCATTCATCCCCGCGATCGTCTCGCGCTCCAGATAGCTGACCGCCGCGTGCATCGCGTCCAGATCGGCGCGGATGCGCGCCGCCCCTCTGATCGGATCGCCATGGCCGCTAATCACCAGCTCCGCGCCCAGCGCCCGCACCTGCTCGACCGAGCGCAAGTAAGCGCGCACCAGCCGGGGCTTGTCGCCGCGCATCGTCACCAGATTGGGCATCGCCCGCCACACCGGGCCGAACAGATTGCCGGTAAAGACGGTCTTTTCCTGCGGCATCCACACGAACACCGAATCCAGGCTTTCACCCCCCGGCGTCTTGACCACCTCGAACGCGCGCCCGCCCTGCGCGAAGGCAAGGCTGGTCGCGACCTCCACATCCGGCACGATTACCGGCGGCTTGGGCGGCGGCCCGTCGCGCCGCGTCATCGACGCCCACAGCTTGCCCGACCGGCGGCCCAGAAAAGGGGCCAGCCGCTCGAAATAGTCCACCGTCTCGCCAAAGCCCGACCCGACAATGACTTGCGTGCCGTCCTCCATCTGGTCGGGCAGCGCGCCATAATGGTCGGCATGGGCCTGCGTCACGATAATACGCTTGAGCGGCCCGTGGCGATGCGCGGCAAACAACGCATTGTTGCGCGCGCCATTGCCCAGAAAGCCGGTATTGATGAGCAAATCCCCATCGCCCGTCGTCACCAGATAGGCGTTGGAAATATCCTTCACCATGAAGATGCCCTCGCCGATCCGCTCGGCGTCGGTCTGCCCCTGTCCGCCCATGACGAGCGCGCCAAGCGGCGTCTGCGGCGTGTCGCTCATGCCGCGTCGTCCGCAAATTCGATCATCACCTTGGCCGATTGCGGCTGTGCGGCAATATCCAGCCCCTCGATCACCCGATCGAACGGCAATCTATGGCTGATCAGCGCCGCAATTTTGTCCTGCAAACGCGGCATCGCCGCAATCACATCGGGCATTTCGGTCGGATAGCCAACAGCCGTCGTAATCGTCATCTCGGTGGTCAGCATCGGCCCGGCCGGCAGTTCGATGGGCTTGAGGTAAGCCGCCGTAATCACATGCCGCGCATGCGTCTTGGCCAGCGTCACCACGTCGCGCAAGATCGACGGCGCACCTGCCGCATCGATATAGGCGTCGGTCAGCGCCTTCTCCCGCCCGAACACAATCACCGTGCCATGGATCGCCTTGATCCGCGCGATCGCATCCTCGCGCGCTGGATTGATCGTCTGCGCGCCCAGCGCCCGCGCCCGTTCCAGCCGCTCCTCCGCCAGATCGAGCGCGATCACATCGCACCCCCGGTCC
This sequence comes from Sphingobium sp. ba1, assembly GCF_000743655.1. Taxonomy (NCBI): domain Bacteria; kingdom Pseudomonadati; phylum Pseudomonadota; class Alphaproteobacteria; order Sphingomonadales; family Sphingobiaceae; genus Sphingobium; species Sphingobium sp. ba1. The sequence continues at coordinate 2,041,685 of NZ_JPPQ01000069.1, read as the reverse complement.
ACCGCCCAGAGGATCATACCAAGGCCAATCGGCCCGCAGCCGAAGATCACGACCTTGTCGCCCGCCTTCGCCTGCGCCCGATTGACCCCGTGCATCGCGACCGACAGCGGCTCGCACATCGCCGCGACATCATAGGATATACCCTCAGGGATCGGCAGCAAACTGTCGCCCAGCCGCGCGTCGCGCACCAGCAATTCCTCGGTAAACGCCCCCTCCGGCCCGCCGCTGCCGATATAGCTGGGCGTCATCATCGGGTTGATGATGACGCTTTGCCCGACCGAAACGCCGGTCACGTCCGCGCCCACGAACAGCAGCTCGCCCGCGCCCTCATGGCCCAGCGCCGTCCGCCTGCCCGGCGTCGGGATGCCGCCATTTTTAATGTAGCTCAGGTCACTGCCGCAAATGCCGCAGGCCTTCATCTTGACGACCACATCCTTCGGCCCGGCTTCGGGCCGTTCATAGGGGTCCAATCGCACGTCATCGACGTCATGAATGGTGAGCAGGCGCATGGGGCGGCTCCCGATCAAAAGGCGTAAGGGGGATAGATCAGGCTGCCGCCATCGATCACGATCGTATCGCCGCTATGAAATCGCGATGCATCGGAGCAGAGATAGGCACCGATCCCCTCGAAATCTTCGATCGCACCGGGCCGATGGATCGGCGTCTTGGCGGAAAAATGTGCGTCGACCGCCGCCATGCGCGCCTTCATTTCCTCGCTCATGCCCTGATCGCCGCCGATGCCGGTCTTGACATATCCCGGTGCGATGCTGTTCGCGCGGATCTCATATTTGCCCAGTTCCGCCGCCATGCCGCGCACCGCTGCGCCCATGCCGCCTTTCGACGCCGCATAATTGTTTATGCCGGGCATCCCGTGGAACATCGACAGGCTACCGCAATAGACCAGGCTCCCGCCCGGCTCGCCCGCTTCGGCGCGCGCGACCATCGCCTTGGCGCCTTCGCGCAAGGTGAAGAAAGCCCCGTGCAGGTTCACCGCCAGCAAGTCATGCCATTCGGCCGCGTCCAGCGTCAGCACCGACCGACTGCGCGACGCGCGACCCGAATTGGCGAACACGCAATCGACCCGGCCGAAATCGGCCAGCAATTGCGCATAGCCCGCAATGATCGCTTCCTCCGATGCCACTTCCACCTGATAGGTTTCGACGCGCGCCGCGCCCGCCGCCAGCAAATCGGCCTTCGCCGCTGCATTCTTGTCCGCATTGCGCGCCCAGATGGCGATCTTGCCGCCCATCTTCGCCACGCCGCGCGCAAAGCCCAGGCCAATGCCGCCATTGCCGCCGGTCACCAGCGTTACCTTGTCCGAACAGTCGAAAAGACCCGCCACCTATCGCTCTCCTATGAAATGTCGCCGCCCGACGGCGGTCCTTTGCTGCGCGCGATTGTCGATCAGCATGGGACAGGCCGCAATTGACCTGTCTGTAGAGATCAGGCCATAACCGCTATATCGAGCCAAGACATCTATGCCCCGGAGCGCCCGTGCCGCCAGCCGAAACCTATGCCGAATCGCTGTTCGAGGCGGAACTGATCGTGCCGTCCGCGCTGATACGCATCATGCGCCTGCATCTCGATCAGCCGACCGACCGGCTCTTCTACCGCACCGACCATTATTGGCTCGACCTGTGCCTGACCCCGCGCCCTGAAAAGGCGCGCGGCTGCTATCGCGACCGCTGGGGACCGCATCGCTACGAACCATTGGGCGAAATCTT
>NZ_JPPQ01000069.1:2028694-2039951 GCF_000743655.1 Sphingobium sp. ba1 | reverse complement strand
TAACTTACGCCACGTCCGCCAACCCCATCCCATGCCGCCGGTGAATAAGACGGGCTAGATATAGGGTGTCGCTTCTTTCCCCCTTTGGAGCGACATCTCCCTGAACCTTGGCCCCGCCGTGAGCTAGCTCCGGCGGGGTTATTTTATACGCAATCCCCAGTCCAAATGATTCAATGCGAGGTGCAGTCTGGAAATAGGCCAGCCATGCAAATAGTGCCTTATTGCACATGGTATTGATGCGGCGGTCCGCGCCTGGATGTCCGATGTGGTAATGTCGCCGTGGTGGTTCTACGGACGATGCATAATCTTACGACATTCAGGTAGATGATGGCCCGCAAACATTCGAAACATGGTTCCTATGATGACTCGCATGTCGAGGAGGGTGCCAGCGCCGGTCGTTCCTTGCTGGCTGTGCGGTCGGCCGACGGGCAAGACCATCGTGTGGCATCATCCCGTGCCCAAGAGCCGGGGCGGGCGGGACGTCGTTCCCATGCACCCCATATGCCAGCAGACATTGATCGCGAATTTCACCAATTCCGAGCTGCAGCGCCACGGGATGGTGGTGGATGGCCTGCTGGACAATCCCAACATCCGCAAATTCGTCGATTGGGTGGCGAACAAGGATCCCGATTTCACAGCGACAATGGCCAAGAAACAGCGATAAGGCAGCGCCGCTGCGTCGGCGCGCCTGTTATTCAGTTAATCGGCCCCGGCGCGCCGGTTGCGTCAGGCGACCAGCGGGAAAGCCAGCGCGATCATGCCCACCAGCGTCATGACGATGCACACCGCCGCTGCGGGCAGCAGGGTGAAGCGCTGATGATCGGCCAGGTCGATACCGGCCAGGCTGACCAGCAAATAGGTGGACGGCACCAGCGGGCTGAGCAGATGGACAGGCTGGCCCATCAGCGATGCGCGGGCGATGGCCATCGGCTCCACGCCATAATGGGCACCTGCTTCGGCCAGGATGGGTAGCATGCCGAAATAGAAGGCATCGTTGGAAATGAAGAAGGTAAAGGGCAGGCTGAGCAGCGCCGTGATCGGCGCCATATAAGGGCCGAGCGCAGGCGGAATGAAACCGACGACTTCCTTGCTCATCGCCTCGACCATGCCCGTGCCGCCCAATATGCCGGTGAAGATGCCCGCCGCGAAGATGAGGGAGACGACGGACAGGACATTGCCGGCATGGGCAGCGATCCGCTCCTTCTGCTCGGCGACGCCCGGATAGTTGACGATCATGGCGATGGCGAAGGCGATCATCATCAGGACCGACAGCGGTAAAAGGCCCCAGACCAGCAGGGTGAGCAGCGCCACGACCAGCGCACCGTTGAACCAGATCAGACGCGGGCGGCGCGCCTCTGGATATTGCGAGACCGCCAGGTCGGCCATCGCGTGCGATTGCTGGACGCTGACATGGCCCAAGCGGCGGCGTTCCTTCCGCCCGAACCAGACCGCAAGGCCGACCAGAAAGGCGAGACCCGCGATCATGCCGGGGATCAGCGGCAGGAACAGCGTGGCCGGGTCCAGCTTCAGCGCGCTCGCGGCACGGGCGGTCGGCCCGCCCCATGGCGTCAGGTTCATCACGCCGCTAGTCACCATCAATAGGCAGCATAGATAGAGCCGGTTCATCCCGAACCTTTTGTACAGCGGCAGCAAGGCGGCGATGGTGATGATGTAGGTCGTCGATCCATCGCCATCGAGGCTGACGAGCGCGCACAACACCACGCTGCCGATCAGGATCAGCATTGGATCGCCATGCACGATACGGATCAGCCGCGCGACCAGCGGATCGAACAGGCCGGTGTCGGTCATGATCGAGAAGAAGAGGATCGCGAACAGCAGCATGACGCCGGTCGGCGCCAAATTCTTGATACCCTCGATCATCATGTCGCCCAGCCCCGCCGATTGCCCGGCGATGACGCCGAAGACGGAGGGAATGACGATCAGCGCGACCAGCGGCGTCATCTTCTTGGTCATGATCAGCGTCATGAAGGTGGCGACCATGAGAAAGCCGAGCAGGGCGAGGTTCATCGCTGCGTCCTTGAAAGAACTGGAGGAAGGGGGATCAGAAGGTCACGCCGACGCGGGCGGAGATGGTCTGGCCATCGTCGCTGCCGGTGTAAGTGCCGGCACGATTGTCGCTGTGCCACTGGATGCCGTTGAGCTGAAAGCGGGTGAAGCTGTTGAGATACCAGTTGACCCCTACGGTCGCGGCCCAACCCTCGCCGCCCAGGGCCAGATCGGTATAGTCGAGATTTTCATAGCGTGCGGTCAGCTCGATCGCACCGGTGCCGCCGTCGAGGACGGGATCGAGCACATTGGGCTGGCCGAAGCTGCCAAGGCGAGGGTTGTAAGGCGGCAGTTCGCCGGTCAGGAAAAAGCCGGTCGATACGCTCCAGGCCTTGCTCTTGAAATCAGGCCGACCGGCGTCGAGCCGGGCGATCCGCTGGCCCGCTTCGCCCATCACCCACAGGCCGCCGCTATAGCCGCCCAGTTCGACGCCATAGCCGGTGGTCGACCGGCCGCCGAGCAGGTCGCCCGTACTGACCCGCACCGCGCCGTTGAAGCGTCCGCCGATCACGGTGCTGCGCGTCAGGACGGTCGCGGCGTTCGACAAGGCTTCATCGAAGCCCCAAGCGCCCAGATGCAACAGCGTCTTGTCGGTCTTGACCGGGTTCCAGTGCGCGCGTGCCGACACGGTGCGGCTGTCGTTCGTCGCCTGTTGCCCGTCGACCCGGTCACCAGTGATGGCGACCGATGCATGCCAGTTGGGGCCGAACATCCGGCCCATGATGCCGATGCCGTAGAAGCCGCGTTGCGGAATGATGGCGGTCGATACCGTACCACGCTCCAGGAAGGGCGTGGAGTCAGAGCCCGTGCTGCCTTCGAACGCGCGGTCGTTGAACAGGTGGCCGACGCGCACGTCATAATCGACATTGGTGCTGATCTTGTTGCGCCAGCCCATGAAGGCGGTGACAATATCCACTTCATTTTCGGAGAAATCGGTTTCGAACTGGTAGAAGAAATGGGGACCAACCCAGCCCTCTAGGCCCAGGCGCAGCGCGCGCATGCCAGTCGTGGTGGTGTTGCGGCCACCATAGCGCGAACCCATGGTGGAACTGACGTCAACCAGAATGCGGCCGCGCGGCTTGTAGGTGAATATGCCGTCGGCGCTGCGGAATACCGGCAGCCCCGCACCCCATTCGGTCTTCAGGCCGACTTCAGCGGCCGCGATGGCGCGCGCTTGCGCCACGTCGATATCGGCAGGACCAGGCGGCACAATCTGCGGTGCGAACGGGCTGACGATCATCGGCGGCGAGGTGGCTTGCTGCTGCGCCATTTGCGGCGCGGCCATGGCCTCTGGCGCAACCGTGGCCGCCGTCGGTCCTTCCAGCTTGTCGAGCCGCGCCTTCAGCATGGCAATCTCTGCCGCTTGCGCGCGCACCAGATCGGCCAGGTCGGCGTTACTCGGTGCCTGGGCCAGAGCGGGCGTAGCGGCGATCAGCGCCAGCGCGGCACAACCGCCGCGCAGGAAGGACGAGGTCATTGGCTTTTGGCTCCGGCGACGAGAATATCGTTCCAATCGCGCAGGAAACGCTGGCGTTTGACGCGATCGAGATTGACGAGAAGCTGGGGGCCGACCCGGATCGGGCGGGCCTGGCCAGCGGGCAGGCGGCGGGCGCGGATGTCCGTCCGCACCGGCCAAAGGCTGTGCTGGGCCAGCAGCGATTGCCCCTGGCGCGACAGCAGAAAATCAAGAAGCAGCTTTGCCGCCGCCGGATGGCGCGCGTCACGCGCGATGAAGGCAATGCGCGAGGTGACGATCGTATAGTCCTGCGGAAAGACCACGCCGATCCGGGGATCGCGCCGCGCCCGCTCCAGCGCGTAGGAGCCGATGACATTATAGGCGATCGCCTGCCGCCCTTGCGCCACCGCGCGCAACATCGCTTCCGTTGTCGTGGCCAGCACGGGCCGGGTCGCGGCCATCGCCTCCACCAGCGACCGGGTATCGCGGGTAATCGCGAAATCTTCGGTCAGGTACAGATAGCCGACATTGGACAGCGCCGGATCGAAGGTGGTGACCTTGCCCGTCAGCGCCCGGCGGTCGCGCCGCAACATCGCTTCAAGCGCGGCATGGGTGCGCGGTACCCGCGCCGCCGGGATCGCCTTTCTGTTGTAGACATAGCCGATCGGTTCGGCCGTGACTCCAAAGCCCATATTCTTCCACACCGCCGGCGCGGGCAGAGCGGGCTTTTCCGGGCTGGCATAGGCCTGCGCGAAGCCATCGTTGATCAGCTTGCCTTGCAGGTCCATCGCGGATGACCAGACAAGATCGGCGGACGGCTTTCGCGCGCGTGTCTCGGCCAGGAAGCGGCGGGCAATTTCGGCCGAGCCCAGGTCGGCGTAATTGACGGTGACGCCGGGATAGCGGCGCTTGAAGGCGAGGATGATCGGCACCATCTCGGCCCGATCGGCATTGGCGTAGACGCTGACCTGCCGCTCGACGCGCGCGGCGGCGATCAGTTGGTCATAGGAGCGCGGATAGCCGGTCGGGCGCTGCTGCGCGCGCGCCGGGATGGCGGGCACGGCCAGGCTTGCCAGTATCGCTATCTTCAGAATAACCCATCGCATCACTCCATCTCCTCGCTTTCCGCCTCTATGTTCGGATAAGATGCGAGGGTGGCATACAAAAGGAACCTGTCATCAACCTTTCAGCAACCGGTGCCCCATCCGCATTTTGATCATCGAGGACGACGCCGCGCTGGCGCGCAGCATTTCGGCATTGCTCCGTGCAGGGGGGCATGCCGTCGATCATGTCGCGACCGGCGAGGATGCCTTGGCCGTGATCGGCAGCGAACCCTATGCGCTGGCGATACTGGACGTTGGCCTTCCCGATATCGACGGCTTCACGGTGCTGGCCGAATTGCGCAGGCGCGGCGCGCGCACGCCCGTCCTGATGCTGACGGCGCGCGATGCACTGGACGACCGCGTGCGCGGGCTGGATCTGGGCGCGGACGATTATCTGCGCAAGCCGTTCGAGCCGGAAGAACTGGAAGCCCGCGTGCGCGCTCTGGGGCGGCGGCGCGGCGGCGATCCGACACCGCAGCTTGTCGTTGGCGCGCTGACGATCAACCGCTCGACCGGCATGGCGGACATTGCCGGGCGATCGCTGGACTTGCGCCGCCGCGAACTGGCGGTGCTTGACGCGCTGGCGACCCGTGCGGGCCAGGTCGTGCCGCGCGAATTGCTGATCGGCGAAGTGTTCGGTTTCGACGAGCCGGTGGGCGGCAATGCGATCGAGGTGCATGTCACCCGGCTGCGCGGCAAGCTGGCGCCCGATGGCCCCGGTATCCGCACGGTGAGGGGGGTTGGCTATATGCTCGATGCCGACTGAGACAGGCCCGGAACCGCGCCAGGCCATTGCGCTGCGCACCCGCTTGCTGGCGGCGATGCTGGGGCCGTTGCTGGCGGTGGCGGCGATTGTCGGCATCGGCGGCGCGACGCTGATCGCCGATGTCGTGCGCCGCACCAACGACCGGGTCTTGGGCGGCGCGCTGGGCGCCATTGCCGAAACGGTGCAGGTCGAGCGGGGCGACGTGACGCTCGACCTGCCGCCCGCAGCCTTTGGCATGCTGGAAAATGGCGAACGCGACAATGTCTATTACCGCATCGCCGTGGGAGGCGAATTGCTGACCGGCTATGCCGACCTGCCCGCGCCCGACCCCGAAACGTTGGTCACCGACCAGCCCCGTTTCCGCTTCGCCCGCTATCGTGACCAGGACATCCGCATCGGCGAGGTGAAGCGGATGCTGCCCCGGATCGATCGTCCCGTCATCGTGCAGATCGCCGAAACGCTCGACAATCGCAAGGCGTTGACCAATCGGCTGTTGGGCGCGCTGCTGCTGGCAGAATTAGTGTTGGTGGGGATGGCGGCCTTGCTGCTACGCCCGGCGCTGGGGTGGAGCCTGCGCCCGCTTGCCCGGTTGCGGGAGGCGATCGAGTCGCGAGAACTGAGCAGTCGTCCGGATTTTTCGCCGCTCGACAACGGGCCCTTGCCTAGGGAGTTGCAGCCGCTGGCAACGGCGTTCAACCAGTTGCTGGCGCAGCTCGACACGGCGACCGGCGGCGTGCGCCGCTTCACCGCCGATGCGTCGCACCAGATGCGCACGCCTTTGTCCGTGCTAAAGGTGCAGGTCGCGCTGGCCCGGCGCGGATCGAGCGGCGCCCTTGACGAGATCAGCGATGCTGTGACGCGGCTTGAACGGCTCGTGACCCAGCTTCTCGCGCTCGCCCGCGCCGAGGAAGCGGGCGTGTCCGCCCCGCTGGAGGCCGTCGACCTCAAGGAAGTCTGTTCCGCCGTGATCAGCCGCCTGATCAACCAGGCGATCATGGCCGGTGTCGAACTCAACCTGGAGGCAAACGACGGGACGGATTATGGCATATCCGGCCACCGCACTTTGGCGTTCGAGATCATCGCGAACCTCATCGACAATGGCATCCGCTACAACCGTCGCGGTGGCACCGTATCGATCACCTTGTCGCGGCGGCAGGGCGAAACGCTGCTGGCCGTCCGTGACGACGGCCCCGGCATACCGCCTGACAAACGGGAAGCGATCTTCGAGCGTTTCGTCCGGCTGGGCGGCGCGCAGGGGCCTGATGGCACGGGCCTTGGCCTGGCGATCGTCCGATCCGCCGCGCAGCGCATGGGTGCCCGCGTCGAATTGGGCGATATGCGGGTCGGGACGGCGATCGTCATACGATTCCCTACAGGCTGATATCGCCGAGCAGGCCCCATTCACCCTGTGCTTTTACAGGGCATCACGGCGAGACCCTAGCGAGTGTGTCCGATGGTATGTAACGCCTCTTAAACGATATAAGCACTAACTTATTTTGAGATAATCTCACTTTACAACATGAAATATATGAGTATTTCGGAGGCAGGTTGCCAAAGGGTCGCTCATGCAAATGAAGATTATGCGATATGGGGCATCCTCTTCCCCATCGCCGAAATGCGCTTTCGACAATGCCGCCGCCATATTCCTCGACTGGGACGGCTGTGTGATGATCGGCAACACTCTGATCCCGGCGGCGCGCACGCTGTTGGAGCGGCATGCGGATCGCGTCGTCATTCTGTCCAACAATTCGACGCATCTGCCCGAAGATTTCATGCGCATATTGAACCAGGCGAATGTCCATATCGCGCCGGATCGGATCATCCTTGCCGGTGCGGAAGCGGTACGCCTGGCCATGCAGACGCCGGAGGCCCGCACCTTGCTGCTCGGAACGACGCGGATCAAAGCCTATGCCCGGCAGATGGGGCTGACGCTTGTGCGGGACGCGCCGGATCAGATCCTGCTGACGCGCGACACGCGCTTTACCTATGCCAAATTATGCCGTGCAGCGAACGCTCTGCAGCGAGGCGCGAAGCTGATCGTCGCCAATGTCGATACGACGCATCCCGGACCCGATGGCCATATCGTGCCGGAAACCGGGGCGATGCTCGCGGCCTTGCTGGCCTGTGTACCGACTGCTCCTATGGTGACGGTCGGCAAACCCGGCCCCCTCCTGTTTGCGCGCGCTTGTGAAGTCGCTGGCGTCGCACCGCATGACGCCGTGATGATCGGCGACAATCCGGAAACGGACGGAAAAGGCGCGATCGATTATGGCATCTACCCCATACTCATCGGGCCGGATGCCGGGCTGACCCTGGACGACATCCTCAACTGGTAAGCGGCGTTGCGCCTCAAAAGCGCTTGATCGACAGAACGTCGAACGTCTGGCGCAGCGTCTCGGTCGAGCGCTCATAATCCGCCAGCGCCAAGGCCGCGATCAGCGCATCGACCACGCAGAGCTGCGCGATCCGGCTGGTCATCGCCTCGGTGCGAAAACTCGTCTCGCGCGCCATGGTGAACAGGACCAGGTCGGCATAGGCCTGGATTGGCGAACGGGCGAAATTGGTGATGACGATGGTTTTCGCGCCCGCCTCCCTGGCCAGCCGGGTGGCCGCCACGGTCTCATGCGTGGCGCCGCTGTGCGAGATGGTCAGCACGACGACATCGGGGTCGCATCGGGATGCGCAGATCGCCTGCACATGGCTATCGACCACCACCCGCGCGTCGAGGCCGATGCGCAACATGCGATAATGCGTGTCCTCGGCGATCGGCGCGGACGAGCCGATGCCATAGACTTCCACGCGCTTGGCCGCGCGGATCATGTCGACCGCGCGGGACAGCGCGGTGGGGTCCAGCACCGACAGCGAATCGCGCAAGGCCTGAATGCCGGAATGAAATACCTTCCGGCAGATGGTGTCCATGTCGTCATCGCGCGTGACATCTTCGTGGATGAACTGGACCGGTTGCACGATTTCCTGGGCCAGGCTGAGCTTCATCTGCTGGAAGCCGGACAGGCCGATACCGCGACAGAAATTGATGATGCTGCCTTCGCTCACGCCCGTCTCTTCGGACAATTCGGTCACCGACATGCCGACGATCTTTTCGGGCTGGGCGAGGATATAATCGGCGATCCGGCTCGCCCCCTTCGCCATGCCCGGCTGGGCCACGCGAATGCGATTGAGCGTGTTGTCGATGGGACCATTGTCGGTGGTCGGCAGGGCACGGCGTTTGGGGGTAGGGGCTGTCATGAGAGTCCTGAATGGCGAGCGCGGGCGCGAACCACCTCTAACAGCATTTCGTCGCCCTGCAAAATTGAGTGTATTTTAATCGGGCTCAACGCTGCGTGCCTTCCCACCACAGCAAACTCATTTTTAATGCGATACAAAATTGAGTAATGTTCATTCAATTGTCACATCGGCCTCCTACTTGACCCCTGCAAGCGGTTGACGCGCTGCAGCATCGAGTCGGTTCCACGACATGCTGCTGCCCCGGCAACCCGAACATTTTTGGGGGTATTGTCATGGTGAAGCATTCACGTCCTTACGGCCGATCGAAATTCGGCGCGGTGCATCTTGGCCTGTTGCTGGGGGCCAGCCTGCTGCCGACAACGGCCATCGCCCAGGCACCCGCCGCTGCCGAAGCAACCGCCGAAGCCGAGGCTGCTGCTTCATCGATCATCGTGACCGGCCAGCGCGTCGAAGCGACCAAAGTGGCGGCCGATGCCATCGCCTTTGGCAACAATATCCAGATCGTCAGTTCCGAAGCGATCGCCGCCAGCGGTGCCAGCAACTTCGCGGAACTGGCCCAATTCCTCATCAAGGGTGCCAATATCGGCTATTCGCCGGACGAGGGCGAATATACCATTCGCCTCGACGGCGGCGGCGACCGCGACACGCTCGTCGTCCTTGATGGCGTGCCGCTGTACGATCGTGGCCCGGCGCTGGAAGATATTTGGGGATCGACGACGATCGACCCGCACATGATCGAACGGGTCGAAGTATTCCGTGGCGGCAACAGCCTCTTCTTCGGATCGAACGGCGGCATCGGCGTCATCAGTCTGGTCACCAAGCGTCCCGACGGCACCAACAAGGTGGAATTGGGCGCAAGCTATGGCGAGTTCAATTCGCGCGAATTGTGGGGCAATGCCAAATTCGCGCTGGATGCCGAAGGGCGGCATAGTGTCATGGTCTATGGCAGCAGCCAGCAGACCGACGGCCCGCGCATCTTCGCGCCGGAAAGCTATGTCGACAACGTCGCCAAAGCTGGCGGCATCCAGAAATATCCGCTCAACCGCAACAATATCGGCGTCAAATATCTCTGGAAGATCGACGACGACACCAACTTCCGGCTCAACGGCCAATATACCCAGATCGAATTTCAGGATCCGTTCCCGGACAATGAAACCTTCTCGCCGAACCGGGTCCGCTACCCGATCATCGATTTCTCGATCGACCGGCGCTGGTCCGATGCGATCTACTCCGAACTGACCGGCTATTGGAGCAACCCACGGCTCAACAATACTGAAACCTTCGCCGAAACCTGCACCAATCGCGCAGGGTGTGTCGATGTGAAGGGCCAGCCGATCCGCTTCGGCGACGCCACGGGCCGGTCGACCCCTTATCCCAACAAGGGTTTCGGCGCGGACTCCAAGGTTGGCGGCTTTCAGGAGCGGGGTCTCAATTTCCGCAACACCTTCACCTTCCCCAAGCTGGTCGAATTCGTCGCGGGGGTCCAGGTCGTATCCTACAAGGATGACTCCGATCCGGTCTTCCCGGTCGGCGATGCTTCCACGACGATCACGGGTCTTTATTTGGACGCGCGGCCAGTCATCCCCTTCAGCCCGGATACCAAGATTTCGCTCGCGGTCCGCACCGATTTCGCCAAGAGCTTCGATTCCAAGACCATCTGGAAATTCGGCTTCCGCCAGCCGATCGGTCCCTTCTACATTCGCGGCAACGGCGGCACGTCCTACAGCCTGCCGCGCACCAACGAACTTTTCTCGGTCAGCCCGACCCAGGTCGGCAACCCCAATCTGCAGACCGAAACGACCGAAACCTATAATGGCGCGGTGGGGTTCAGCAAAACCTTCGGCGGCGTGCAGATCAATGCCGAAGTTGGCGCGTTCCGCACCGACATCAGCAACCGTATCCAGGGTACGTCGGGCCTGACGCCTAACACATGGTTCAACAACAGCGCCGTCACCGAAATTCGGGGCATCACCGCGGACATGGATTTTATCCTCGGCAAGCAGTTCACGGCCAACATCAACTACACGAAGCAACAGGCGCGCCTCGCGGGCACCGATCTTCAGATCAACGAGACGCCGGAATATATGATCACCGGCAATGTCGCCTGGCATAGCGCGAATGACCGGTTCCACGTCACCCTGCTACCGCGCTATCAGGGGCCGGAATATGCGACCGGCGGCGGCAATGTTCGCCAACCCGATGGCAGCATGGCCGCCCGGTTCCGCAACAATTTCGGCAATTATTTCGTCATGAACGGGTCGATTGCCTATTGGGCGGGCGACGAGCGGCAGCATCGCTTCCAGCTTCGCGTCGTCAACATCACCAACACCAAATATGCCGAACGCTATGGCTACGGCAATATGCGCTTCAGTTCCGCCTTCCTGCGCGGCGAAATTGCGGCGAACAGCGACGCCTATTTCTACGGCTATGAATTCGAGGGCAAACCCCGCGCCGTCTACGCCTCCTTCACCACCAGCTTCTGATCGCCCATATGACAGAGCATTCACCGTCATGTCACAGCCCCGACCTATTCCGTCCGCCGCTCCGACGGAGCGGGATAGGAAGGATGTGCATATGAAACGGTGGATGATCGCGGCGATCTTGGTGCTGATGGCGGGC
>NZ_JPPQ01000069.1:2013266-2028684 GCF_000743655.1 Sphingobium sp. ba1 | reverse complement strand
CGTGATCGTCCGGCTCAACGCCGCCTGCCGGTCGATCATCTGCCGCACCGCCGCCGCAAAGCCCGCATCCTCGATCCGCAGCATCACCTCCAGATTGACGAACAGGCTACGCATGTCGAAATTGGCCGACCCCACGAACACCGCATCGTCGATAACGAACAGCTTCATGTGCAATTTATGCGGCTGATATTCGTCAATCTCCACCCCGCGCTTAAGCAGCGGCCCGTATAAGAGCCTGGCCGCCGCGATCGTCGCACCATTGTCCGACTTGGCAGGCAGGATCAGGCGCGCGCCGTCCCGCTGCGCCGCCCGTGCGATGCGCTTGAGCATGCCCCGGCCCGGCGAAAAATAGGCCGCGACCATATCGACCCGCCGCGCCTGCTCCATGTCGTGCTTGACCACCTTCGCCCAGGGGCTCAGCCGCCGGGTGGGACCACCGACCAGCCAGCGAAAGGGATCGGCCTGTTGCGGATGCAGGCTCGGATTCCAACCCCGGACCATGCGTCGCAAGGTGCGGAACCGTTGCTTGCGCGTCGAGACCCAGCGCCACAACTGCCCGTACCAGCGGGTCATCACCTCGACCTGATCGCCCTCGATCATCAGCCCCAGGTCGCACCAGCAACCATCCGCCGGTATGCCGAAATAGCCATCCTCGATATTGAAACCGCCGATCATCAGCCGCTGGTCGTCGGCGATCGCCATCTTCTGATGATTGCGGATCAGGTAGCGGGTCGACCGCCGCGTCCCGAAACGCCCGAAATGCGCGCCCGCGTCGATGAGCGGGGCAAAGAAGCTGTCGGGCGTCTTGCCCGACCCGAAACCATCGACCATCAGCGTTACGGCGACACCGCGCCCCCGCGCCGCGACCAGCGCATCCCGCACCAGCACGCCGCTGCCATCATCGGCAAAGATATAATAATAGAGTTTTAGGCTATGGCGCGCGCCTTCGATCAGGCCGATCAGCGTGTCGCGCAACGCCACCCCTTGCGTGATGAGCCGCAGCCGGTTGCCCGCCAGCATGATGGTGATATCGTCCGCTTCGCTGTCCGCATCGGCCAGCGGCGGGGCTTGATCGTTGATCGCCATCTGCGCCTCATGCCCCTTTGCGCCATGATTTGCCAAGGCCTTATGCCCTTTTCATTGACTCCCATGGGTCATGCTGCTAGGCGACGAATTCGAAATTTCCCTTCGCTGTATTCAGGAGGCCCTGTTTGGCCCGCGTCACCGTCGAAGATTGCGTCGACAAAGTTACCAACCGTTTTGACCTCGTCCTTCTCGCCGCTCAGCGCGCGCGGGAAATTTCCGGCGGGGCCGAACTGACGGTCGATCGCGACCGCGACAAGAACCCCGTCGTCGCTCTGCGCGAAATCGCGGAAGAGACCGTTCTGCCGGACGAACTGCATCATTCGCTCGTCGCGTCGCTGCAGAAGGTGCAGATTGACGATGACGACACCCCCGATGAAATCGGCTCGATCGCCCAGTCGGCAGAGGCTCTTCGCCTCACCGCCGCCGCGCCGCCGCGCAACCAGAATATCGGCGGCGACTACGACGGCTGATCGCCTTATCCGTTTGGAGAGGGAAAGAGGCTCGGCCTGCGCAAGCAGGACCGGGCCTCAACCCTTTTTGGGCAAAAGATAGAACGCTTACCCCACCGGTCGCGCGATCCGCTTGCCCTTGGTCCGGCTGGTCAGGTGGAACAGCCCGCACCGGTCGCAGCGATAGGGCCGCAATATAATCGCGGCGCGCACCATCGCCTCCCGCGCTTCCTCTTCCGACCCATAGCGCCGCTTGCGCGCGCAGATGCTGAGCCGGGTGCGTTTCACAGCGGCGGCAGCGCCCAGTCGATGCCCCCACGTCCCTGCGCTTCCAGAAACGCATTGGCCTGTGAAAAAGGCCGTGATCCCAGAAAGCCATTATGCGCCGACAGCGGGGAAGGGTGGGCGGATTTCAGGATCAGATGGCGGCTCTGATCGACGAAGCCCGCCTTGCGCTGGGCATAGGCGCCCCATAGCAGGAACACGACCGGCTCCTCTTTCTGCGCCACCAGCCGCACGATCGCGTCGGTAAACAACTCCCAGCCCTTGCCCTGATGCGACGCCGCCCGGCCCATCTCGACCGTCAGCACGCTGTTGAGCAGCAGCACGCCTTGCCGCGCCCAATGTTCGAGAAAGCCATGCCCGGCCCGCGCAATCCCCAAGTCGCTCTCCATCTCCTTGTAGATATTGACGAGCGAAGGCGGCGTCCGCACGCCGGGCTGCACCGAAAAGCACAGGCCATGCGCTTGCCCCTCGCCATGATAGGGGTCTTGCCCCAATATCACGACCTTGACCTGGGCGAGCGGGGTCAAGTCGAGCGCACGGAAATATTCGCTGCCCTTGGGGAAGATGCGTTTGCCTGCCGCCTTCTCCGCCTCCAGAAAGGCTTTCAGTCCCTGCATATGCGGGGCGGCGAACTGGTCGGCTAACGCCTCACGCCAGCTTTCGTGCAGCTTGATGGTTCCGCTCATGCCGCCTGATGGCCCGGCGCGTAAAGCCCTGTCAATCGCGTCCGACAGGGTAAATGCGCTTGCGCGGCATCGTCACATCCGCAAAACAGACGCCATGCGCTTCCATCGCCCGATCGCCCTTGCCGCCGCCTTCGGCCTTTTCCTGGCCCCGCTGCCCAGCGCCGATGCCTTCGGTCCCGTCAAATCCGCTGTCCAGCAAACCGCCGAAACCCGCCTGATCGCCCAATTTCAGCGGTTTGCGACCCTCACCGACGGCACGGTCGGCATCACCGTGCGCGACCTTGCCAGCGGCGAAAGCCTCTCGCTCAACGGCGACACGCTCTTCCCGATGGCCAGCGCCTATAAGGTCGCGGTCGCGGGCAAGATCTTCGCCATGATCGACGCCGGACAATTGGCGCTGACCGACATCGTGCCGCGCGACGTCGCCACCATGGGGCCGGGCGCGGCGCTGCCGGTGGCGCAATTGCTCGACTTGATGCTGACGCAGAGCGATAACCATGCCACCGATATGCTGGTCGCGCGCGCCGGTGGCCCGACGGCGGTCAATGGCTGGGTTGCGGGGCTGGGGATCAAGGGGCTGCGCGTCGATAGCAACACCGCCGACCTGCTCTACCGCGCCATGGACCTCGCGCCGCGTCCGGGCAATTTCAACCGCAACGTCGCCGCCGCGCTGGCCGCCGATCCGGCGCTGCGCACCCGCGACAGTCGCGACCTCCCCAATATCGCCTTC
The DNA here is from genome assembly GCF_000743655.1 of Sphingobium sp. ba1. NCBI lineage: Bacteria > Pseudomonadati > Pseudomonadota > Alphaproteobacteria > Sphingomonadales > Sphingobiaceae > Sphingobium > Sphingobium sp. ba1. The sequence continues at coordinate 2,025,448 of NZ_JPPQ01000069.1, read as the reverse complement.
GCCCGCGATCCGCGCGACAGCGCGACGCCGACCGCCATGACTGACCTGGTAGCCGCGATCCGCACTGGCCGGGCGCTTTCGCCCGCCAGCACCCATGCCTTCATCACCATCATGGAACGCTGCCGCACCGGCAAGACGCGCCTGCCCGGCATGTTGCCGCCCGGCACGACGATCGCGCACAAGACCGGCACGATCAACGGCACCGGCAACGATACGGGCGTCATCACCCTGCCCGATGGGCGGATGTTCGCCATCACCGTCTTCGTCATGCAGGATCATCGCGGCCGGGTGATGCGCGACCGGATCATGGCGGAGGCCGCCCGCGCCGCCTATGATTATTTCCTGTTCGCGCCCGATCGCGCCACGGCCTGACGCATAGGCCTTAACAGCGATCCCGGAAGGCTTTAAAGTCTTTCATTGAGAGGATTGCCGTGACCCGTCTGACCCGTTTCCGTGATTTCTGGCCCCATTATCTGCGCGAACATGCGCGCCCTGGTACGCGCGCGCTCCATTATGCGGGGACCAGCCTGGTCGTGCTGCTGGCGGCGGCGGCCCCGGTCGCTGGCCGTTGGTGGATGGCGGCGGCGCTGCCGGTCGTCGGCTATGGCTTCGCCTGGGTGGGCCATGGCCTGATCGAGCGCAACCGGCCCGCCACCTTCCGCTATCCGCTCTGGTCGCTGCGCGCCGATTTCGTCATGTGGCAGCGGTTCCTGACCGGCCATATCGGCCGCGATCTTGCCCGCGCCGGGGTGCGCCCCGATGGCACGGTCGATCCTGATCGGCGGACGACCGCATAGCCGCCGCTTGACCGCGCCGGATGCTCTGCCACAAGGAGCGCGATGGCTCTTACCGCATCCTTTTCGCTGCCCGATCGTGCGGCGCTGGCAACCCGTTGGCAGGCGCTCGAAGCACGCGCTGACGCGTCCTTCTTCCTCGGCTGGACCTGGACTGGTGCCTGGCTCGACAGCTATGCCATCCGTCCCGAATTGCTGGCCATCACGGACGATAGCGGCAACCACGTCGCCCTCGCGCTGGTCGGCCACGCGATGCAACCGCGCCTACTGGGCAGCGTCGCCACGCTCAGTCTCAACCAGTCGGGCGATCCCGCCGCAGACCGCCCCTATGTCGAATATAACGGCTTGCTGGCAGAGGCAGGCCGGGAGGCGGAAGCCGCCGCCGCCGCCGTCGAAGCGCTCACCCGCCGCCGCGACTGGCGCGCTCTCCGCCTCAGCGGCATTGCGCCGGACTCGCCGCTGCTGAACCTGCCCGCCCGCCGCAAGACGCGCCGCGACGTGTCGCCCGTTTATCAGGTCGATCTCGCCGCCGTGCGCGCCGCGAATGGGGATTATCTGTCACTGCTCAGCGCCAACACCCGCAGCCAGATTCGGCGTGCGATGAAGGATCATGGCGGTCCTTTGCCAGACGTCGCCGTCGCTGGCCTCAACGACATAACCCCCTGGCTGGACGAGATGGCAGCGCTCAACAGCGGTCGCCACGCCGACAATGCGTGGGACGATGCGGGCTTCCGCGCTTTCGTCGCCACCATCGCCGCGCGCGGCTTGCCCGGCGGCTCGGTCGAACTGCTGCGCTTCACTGATTCAGGCGGGGTGGTCGGCCTGCTCGTCAACTTCGTCCATCGGGGCGTCGCGATGAACTATCAGTCCGCCTTTGCCGAACCGCGCACTGCCAAGGACAAACCCGGCCTGCTCTGCCATGCCGCCGCCGTCGCATATTATGCTGAGCGCGACCTGTCGCTCTACTCGCTGCTCGCGGGCAAAGATCGCTACAAGCAGAGCCTTTCCACCTGCGAGGAAAGCCTGGAATGGTGGATGATCGAACGGTTCAGCCCGCGCCTCGAAGCCGAAGCGCTGTTGCGCCGCCTGCTTAAACGCCCAGCTTCCGCATGATGCGATAGACGAGGCGGCGCAGCCCCTGCCGTTCCGGCCGGGCGCTGACCGTGCCGGTGGGCAGGCCGCGTTTGCGCAGCAGCGCGTTGAAACTGTGCAATTCGCCCTCCGCCACGCTGCGTTCCGACCGCCATGTCACCGACAGGCTTATCGATACGGCAGGGCCGTTCTCGACGAAATGGGGTGCTTTCACCGGCACATGGATCGCCTCGCCCGGCGCCAGCGGAAAAGCGGTGCCGCGCGCCTTGAACCCGTCCTGCCACACCAGATTGCGATGCCCGCCACCGTGGAAATCCTCGCTCTTCTGCGCCGGGACCAGCGCTTCGTCGCGCGCGGGAAAGACGGTCATCACCTTGTCGCCCATGATCTGGAGCAGGATATTATGCTCCGGGTCCATGTGGAACGGCGTTACGCTGCCCGGCGATGTCAGGAAGATGAAGGCCTCGCGATGCAGCATCGGCCCGGTCGCGGCATGGACGATCGGCTCCAGATCGGCGAGCGCCGCATCCAGCAGCGCGCCATAGGCCGGGTCGCGTTCGACATTCTTCAGCACCGCCCAACTGCCATTGGTCTCGATCGTGCGGATCGTCTCATCCAGCGTCAGCCCGTTGGACGGCGTATCCTCCGGCCGCACGCCGAGCGGCAGTTTGCCCAGATTATATTCCACCGACGATGCAGGCATCCGCTCCGCCAGCGTCGCCAACGCGTCGAGCGTCAGCAATGCGTGCCCGACCAGGTCGTGGCACAAACGGGCGGGCTGGCCGGGGTAAGCGGCGGCGAAGGTCGCGCGCGCAGTGTCGGGGAAGGTCGCGACCCTGGCGGCCGCGATCGGGCTATGGGCGGTCATCCCTGTCCTTTCAAAAGTCTGGCGGCACTCTCGACGCCATTGGCGATGGCAAAGGCCGCCGCCCGCTGAAACTGCGTCATGCCCTGGCCGTGGAGGGCGATACGATATTGGACGATTGTGCGCCGTTCGGCCCACAGGCTGTCGATCATCGGATGATCAGGCGCGGCGCAACTGTCCATCCAGCCGATCGCCGAATCATCCTGCACCGCATGCAGGTTGGCGATCTCGATCAGGACGCCGGGCGAAAAACGGCCATATTCCTCATCGATCGCTATCTTGAAGGAAAAGGCACCCGCGCCATGGCGAAAATTGACCAGCATCGCGATCGCCCGCTCGTCAAGGTCGAGCCGCAGCATATGCAGCCGCCCGGCATCGAACCCGGCAGCACAAGCCGCGCGGAAAAAGGCTGCGTCCGCAGGCTTGCAGCCCATCGCCGTTCCCTCGCGGCCCTTCCAGCCCGACGCTTCGAGCGCCAGAAATTCCCCGCACCAGCGCGCCACGTCGCTCCGATCGGTCAGCAACCGGCTTTCTACAACGCCCAGGTCCGCCAGCCGCTTTTGCAGCCGCCGCAATTCCTTGCGCTTCTTCGCCCGGACCTGGCTCTCCCAATAGGCGTCGGCGGTCAGGTCCGACCGCAGCATCGCCCGGTCATAGCGATGAATCTCGCGCCATCCGCGCCGCTGCTCGACGCACACCGCTTCGATGGCGGCGGCATTGGCCCCCGCCGCGTCGATCGCTTCGAGATGGAGGAAGCCGCGCGCCCAGGGGGCTTCGTCCAACTGCGCCAGAAAGCTGCGCCACGCCGCCGCCTCATGCCCCTGCCGGATTATCGGCGCGCCGAAAAAACAATGATCATGCACCCAATTGCCGACGCAGCCGATCGGCAGCCGCCCATGGCGCGATCGCACCGTGACGGGCAGCAGGCCGATCAGCCTGTCCCCCTCGCGCGCTTCGATCAGGCGGACGTCGCCATCCGCTGCCAGATGATCGATCGCGGCTGCCAGCATATCGGGCGCATAAAAAGCATTGGCCTCTGCCGCCTGGACGGCCAGATCCTCCCAGCGCGCGCGCTGCGGCACGCCCGCCGGATGGGAATAAGGGGGCAGGGGATGGGATGCCATGTCCATCTTTCCGCCTTTAGATCGGAAAGATTAGGGAAAGGCTAAATCCTCCACGCTATAGCGTTTTCCAAGCAGGTGGAATCACCTGCTGACTCGGAAAACGCGGCAAACCAAAACCCTAGAGCAGCCGAGCCGATGCAATCGGATCGGAAACTGCTCTAGGACGCGACCCGACGAGGCTTTACATATAAAGGCGGATCGTCGGACAGCAGGACCGACAGGCGTGGAGAAATGGGCATGACGATATTGGTCACGGGGGCTGCGGGTTTCATCGGCATGCATGTCGCCGATCGCCTGATGGCGCAGGGTCATGCCGTGGTCGGCATCGACAATCTCAACGATTATTACCCGGTGTCGCTCAAGCGCGCGCGACTCGACAGCCTGTCCGCCGCCCATGGCAAGCTGTTCACCTTCCACCAACTGGATTTCGCGGACATGGATGCGGTCAACGCGACGCTCCATGATCAGGTGATCGAATCGATCGTGCATCTGGGCGCGCAGGCCGGGGTGCGCTATTCGCTCATCAACCCCCACGCCTATGTCCGCTCCAACCTGGCGGGGCATGTCAACATGCTCGAACTGGCGCGCGAACGGCGGGTGCGGCATCTGGTCTATGCCTCCTCCTCCTCGGTCTATGGCGGCAATGACACGCTGCCTTTCCGCGTCGAGGATCGCGCCGACCATCCCGTCTCGCTCTACGCGGCGACCAAGCGCGCCGACGAACTGATGAGTGAGACCTACGCCCATCTCTTCCGTATCCCCATGACGGGCCTGCGGTTTTTTACCGTCTATGGTCCCTGGGGCCGCCCCGACATGGCGATGTGGATCTTCACCTCAAAGATCCTCGCGGGTCAGCCGATCCCGGTGTTCAACCATGGCCGGATGCAGCGCGACTTCACCTATATAGACGATATCGTGACCGGCATTTTGGGCTGTCTCGATCATCCCCCCGCCGACGATGGTGCGCTCAAGGCAGGCGGCAGCCGCGCGCCGCATCGCCTCTACAATATCGGTAACAACCGGCCCGAAGAATTGATGTACCTCATCGCCGTGCTGGAGGACGCGATAGGGATCAAGGCCCAGATCGACTTCCAGCCGATCCAGCCGGGCGATGTCCATGCGACCTTCGCTGACATCAGCGCCATCGCACGCGACATCGGTTTCGCGCCATCGGTGAGCATCGAATCGGGTGTCCCCCGATTCGTCCAATGGTATCGTGATTATCACGGAGTCTCATAAGGTTGCCGGACGCCGCACGCGCGAAGCTGAAAATGGCTGCGCGGCTGGTCGCTCAAAGCCGTCGTTTCGGCGGATTTTGGGGCGCGGACAGGGCCGTCTTTTTCCTGTAATGATTTTTTCGCAGTTGCAAAAAGGATTGCCATAAGTCCCTGAAACGGCGTAAACAGTCGCACCATGCCGGGCGGTATTTCCGTCCGGGGGTCGCGGAACAAGGGAGGACATCACGCCGAAATCGGCGGTTCGTCCACCGTCTCCGCCAGTGAGACAAGCTCGCGGCGGAGCGCGGAAAAAAGGGCAAACGCGTGTCAACATCAGCATCCAAGATCGTGCCTTTCGGCTCAGGTGGCCGTATCGTGGAGACGGCGTGCAGAAGCCTCTCCATCGCAGCGACCGGCCTTAACGAACTCGAAGCCCGCTTTGGCCAGCGGGAATTTGCCGCCACCTTCCTGCGCCTTGTCGGCGTCTTGATGCAGGTGCGCGGTCGTGTCATCGTCACCGGCATCGGCAAGAGCGGCATCGTCGCGCGCAAGATGACCGCGACGCTCACTTCCACCGGCACGCCTGCCATCTTCCTGCATCCCGCCGATGCCGGGCATGGCGACCTTGGCATGGTGACGCCCGACGACGTCGTACTGATGCTGTCCCATTCGGGCGAATCGACCGAACTCGGCCCGATCATTCAATATTGCAAACGCTTCGCCATCCCCTTGCTGGCGATGACCGCGCAGGCGCAAAGCACCGTCGCGCAGGCCGCCGACATTTGCATCCTGATGCCCGAAGTGCAGGAAGCCTGTCCCAACGCGCTGGCCCCCACCACTTCGACCACGGTGCAGATGGCGTTCGGCGATGCCCTGGCGATTTCGCTGATGGAAATGCGCGGCTTTTCCGCCGACGATTTCCACAAATTCCACCCCAATGGCCGTCTCGGCGCGCAACTGCTCAAGGTGCGCGAACTGATGTCGAAGGGCGGCGACGTGCCGCAGGTGCGCCAGGACGCCTCGCTGCTCGACGCAACCATAGAAATGACCCGCGCGCGCCTCGGCGGCACGGCGATCACGGATAATGAAGGGCGGCTGATCGGTGCCTTCACCGATGGCGACCTGCGTCGAGCCGTCACCGCCAAGCAGAATCTGACCGAACCGGTCGGCCGTTTTATGACGGTCACGCCCCACGCCATCACCCCCGACGATCTCGCCCATGAAGCGCTGCATGTCATGCATGAGCATAACATCATGCTGCTGTTCGTCTGCGAAAAGGGCCGCCTGGTCGGTGCCGTCCATATGCACGACTTGCTGCACGCCGGGGTCGCCTGAACCATCTGGTCGTCATTCCCGCGCGGGCGGGGTCTTCCCGTCTGCCGCGCAAGCCCCTGCGCCTCATCGCAGGGCGCACGCTGCTGCATCGCACGATCGCCATGGCGCGCGCGGCGATCGGCGACAGGGCAGGGGTGGCGCTAACCGTCGCCACCGATGACGCCGAAATCGCCGATCATGCCCGCGCGGTGGGCTGCGAGGCGGTGATGACCGACAGCGCCATCGCCGCCGGGTCAGGCCGCGCGCTCGCCGCCGCCTTGGCCCAGCCCACAGCACCCAACTTCGTCATCAACCTTCAGGGCGACTCACCCTTCCAGCCCCAGGGCGCGCTCGGCGCCGTCATCGTTGCGCTGGAGGCGGGCGCCCAGGTCGCCACCCCGGTCATCGCGCTGGACTGGCCCGCGCTCGACGCCCTGCGCGATCACAAGACCCGCTCGCCCTTCAGCGGCACCACTTGCGCCCGCGCGCCCGACGGCCATGCCTATTGGTTTTCCAAAGCGATCATCCCTGCCATCCGCAGCGAAGACAGCCTACGCGCCAGCCTGCCGCGCTCGCCCGTCTGGCGGCATGTCGGCCTCTATGGCTATGCGCTGAACGCGCTGCTTCGGTTCGAGGCCTGCCCGCCCACAACATTGGAAAATCTCGAAGGGCTGGAGCAACTCCGCCTCTTGCAACTCGGCATTCCGATCATGACCGTCCCCGTCGATCCGCCCTCCTTCGACAGTTCGGGCATCGATACCGAAGCCGATATCAGCCGCGTGGAAGCACTGATCGCCCAGCATGGCGACCCCACGCCTCCGCTCTGATGCGCCACATCTTCATCATCCGCCACGGCAACACTTTCGCCAGCAGCGCTGAGGCCTGCCGCATCGGATCGCGCACCGACATCCCGCTGGTCGACAGCGGTCACGCCCAGGCCGAGCGCCTCGGCACCTGGTTTGCGCAGCAATCATTCCCCATCCACCGCCTGTTCAGCAGCCCGCTCCTCCGCGCCCGTCAGACCGCCGCTGCGATCGCCGCCGCTACCGGCCATGCGCAAGATGACACGCGCGACTGGCTAGGCGAGATCGACCATGGCCCCGACGAAGGGCGCCCCGAAGCCGACGTGCTCGACCGCATCGGCGCGCAAGCGCTGGCGGACTGGGAAGAACGGGGCATCGCGCCCGATGGCTGGATCGTCGATGCCGAATCTCGCATCGCCGCCTGGCGCGCCTTCTTCGCGCAAGCCGGGGAGGGGGGCGACCTGCTCGTCACTTCCAACGGCGCGGCCCGCTTCGCGCTGCTGGCGCTCGGTCTGCCGCCGCGGAAGCTGCGCACCGGGGCGTTCGGCGAACTGGCCATCGCTCCCGATGGCGCGGTCACCCTGGTCCGCTGGGATGAGCGGCCTTAGGCGACAGCCGCCTCCAGCAACCGGATCGTCCCGGCGTCCGCATCCATCTCCGCCCGCACGCCCAGCGGCAGGCTGAACTGGTTGGCGACATGGCCGAACTGCGCCCCTTGAAAGACGGGGATGCCGAGCGGCTCAAAATGCTGCTGCAACACTTCCGACAGCGTAAACCCACCATAGGACGGCCCACTCGCCCCGCAATCGGTACATTGGCCGAACACCACGCCCGCCAGCCGCCCCAGCACGCCCCCCAGCGCTAGCTGGGTCAGCATCCGGTCAATGCGATAGGGCGCTTCGCCAATATCCTCGATAAACAATATCGCGCCGCTGAAATCGGGTAGCCAGCCCGTTCCCATCAAGGCCGCCAGCACGGTCAGGTTGCCGCCCAGCAATCGCCCGCTCGCCTTGCCGGGGTGAAAGGTGCGGATGCGCCCGGCGCGCGGGACCAGCCGGTCCTCATTGCCGACCGGATTGGCAAAGGTCGGCATCGCCCCGTCGAACGCGACCGCACGAAATCCATCCCAGGAAAAACGGCCCCAACTGCTCGACGCATTGGGGCCGTGGATGGTGGTGAAACCCGCCCGCGCGGCAAAGGCCATGTGCAGTGCGGTGATGTCCGAAAAGCCGATCAGCAGCTTGGGATTGGCGCGGATCGTCGCGAAGTCGAGCAAAGGCAGGATGCGCGCGCAGCCCCATCCGCCGCGCACGGCGAACACGGCGCGCACCTGCGGATCGGCGAAAATAGCATTGACGTCGGCGGCGCGCTCCTTGTCGGTCCCGGCGAGATAGCCATGGCGCGCGGCCAGATGCGGCGCAGGTCGGGGCACCAGCCCCATCGCCACGATCGTTTCCTTGACCAGATCAAGGTCGAACATATCGTCGGTAAAGCCAGCCGGTTCGATCAGTCCGACCACGTCGCCGGGCCGCAGACGCGGCGGCTTCACCAATGTCGCAGGCAAGGGCGCAACCGGCGGTGCCTTGGCCGCCACCAACATCGCGCCCATGCCCGTCACCAGCGCGCGCCGATCCATCCGCATCGTCAAAAGCCGCTCCCATCCTTGTGGCGATATTGACCGCTCGACCATCGCAGGTCGATGTCGGCATAATGGCAATCGCCGGTCGGTGGCCGCCCGAACGCCAGGAAAGTGCAATCGACGTCGCTTTCATTGACCAGATGATGGCCATTCGGCTCGCCCTTGGGAAAGGCCGCCATGTCGCCCGCGCGCAGCAGCGTGCGCCCATCCTCCTCGACCAGCATGGCTTCCCCCGCCAGCATCACGACGAACTCGTCCTCATCCTCATGCCAATGCCGGTTGGACGACGCCGCGCCAGGTTTCAGCACGACATGGCTGACGCCGAAATCCGAGAGATCGCTTGCAGGGCCCAGCCGTCTTACCCACCGCCCGGCAACGATGTCGGCATGGGGCGCGGGATAGCCGGTGGCATTGGTCTGCGCGATGGCATCCAGGTCGATCCGGGGCACGGCCTTGTCTCCTCCTGCTGGCCAAGCGGCCCGGCTTTCGCTAACGCCTGGGCATGACCAGCACCAGAGCCAATCATGATGTCGTGGCGCTTGCCGAGCAACTGCTTGCCTGCCCCTCCGTAACACCCGCGACCGGCGCCGTCTTTACCGCGCTGCAGGCTATGCTGGAACCGCTGGGCTTTACCGTCGACCGTTTCGTCACCGGCGATGCGCCTGATGGCCCGGTCGAAAATCTCCTCGCCTGGCGCACCACGGGCGGCGGCAAGCATTTCGCCTTTGCCGGGCATCTCGACGTCGTGCCGCCGGGGCCGGGCTGGACCAGCGACCCGTTCGTTCCCGAACAGCGCGGCGATTTGCTCTACGGCCGCGGCGCGGTGGACATGAAGGGGGCGATCGCCGCCTTCGTCGCAGCGCTGCACGATCTGCCCGACGATCTGCCCGGCACGATCAGCCTGATCATCACCGGCGATGAGGAAGGCCCGGCCGTTCATGGCACGCTCGCGCTGATGGAGCGGATGGCCGCGCGCGAACTGCGCCCCGACCTCTGCCTCGTCGGCGAGCCGACCTCGTCGGCGCAGTTGGGCGACGTGGTGAAGATCGGGCGCCGCGGTTCGGTCAATATGTGGATCAGCGTGGCGGGCAGTCAGGGCCATGTCGCCTATCCCCATCTCGCCGATAATCCGATCCCCAAACTGGTCCGCATCCTGTCCGCGATAGAGGCCGAGACGCTGGACGAGGGCACCGACTGGTTCCAGCCCAGCAATATCGAAATTACCGACCTCGACGTCGGCAATCCGGCGCATAATGTCATTCCCGGCCTTGCGACCGCGCGCATCTCGATCCGCTTCAACGACCGGCATAGCGGCGCGTCGCTGATTGAGCGCATCACCGCCATCGCCGCCACCGAGGGCGGCACGGTCGAGGCGAAGATCAGCGGCGAACCCTTCCTGACCCCGCCCGGTGCGTTCAGCGATCTGGTCAGCGGCGCGATCCGCGATGTCACCGGCCTTGCCACCGACCTGTCGACCACCGGCGGCACGTCGGACGCCCGCTTCCTCTCGCGCCTTTGCCCGGTGGTGGAATTCGGCCACAACAATGCGACGATGCACAAGCTTGATGAAGCGGTCGCGGTGCAGGATTTGCGCGATTTGCAGCGTATCTACGCGCTGATCGTCGAGCGCGCGCTACAGGGCTGATCAGCCCCGGCGTGGCTCTGGCTGGCGCAGCAACAGGACGCGGTCCGGGCTTTCGGTCGGGGTGAAACGGTCGAGATAGGCTTGTTCCCCCGTCGGCCGGGCGAGATGATAGCCCTGAAACTGGGTGCAACCGATGACGCGCAGCATGTCCATCTGCGCCTCGCTCTCAATCCCCTCGACCACAACTTCCAGGCCCAGCCCTTGGATCAAGCCCACAACCGCCGAACAGATGGTCCGCGCTTCGGCCGATGTCGCAATGTCGCGCACTAGGCTGCGGTCGATCTTCACGCGATCCACCGGCAATTCCTTCAACCGCGACAGGTTGGAATAGCCGGTACCGAAATCGTCGATCGCCACCCGCACCCCGTCGCGTCGCAGCGCCGCCAACTGATCCAGCACGCGCGGCTCCATCTCCATCGCCAGCGACTCGCTGATCTCCAGTTCCAGCATCGTCGTCGGCGTCTGGTGGGTGGCAATGGCGTGGCGCAGGCGCAGGAAGAAATCAGCCTGCCCCAGTTCGCGGGTGGAGATGTTGATGGCGATCCGTTGGCTTATGCCCGCCGCTGCCCAGCGCGCGGCGGTTTCGCACACCCTGTCCATCACCCAGTCGCCCAGCGCGACGATCACGCCGCTTTCCTCCGCGACAGTGACGAACGCGCCCGGCATGAGGATGTCGCGTTCGGGATGCGCCCAGCGCACCAGCGCCTCGGCGGCCACCGCGCTGCCGCTGCCAATGTCGATCTGCGCCTGAAATTCCAGAATGAACTCGTCACGCTGCAACGCCAGCATCAAATCGCGTTCCAGGTCGGCCCGGTCGGATGCCTCCAGCGCCAGTTCCGCGCTATACATTTCCGCACGGCCGCGTCCCTCATGCTTGGCATGATACATGGCGACATCGGCCGCGCGCAGCAAAGCCGTCAGCGTCTCGCCATGGTCGGGGTAGCAGGCGATGCCGATCGACGCGCCCAGGTCGACATGCTGACTGCCCAAATCAAATCGTTCGCCCAGCGCAAACTGGATGGCGCGGGCAATGCGCGCCGCCGCACTATGGCCGGGCAGGTTGGGGAAGAACATGGTGAACTCGTCACCCGCCAGCCGCCCGATCACGGCATCGCCCGACCCGGCAGCGACCTGCGCCATCACCACTTCGCGCAGCCGCCCGGCGACCCGCGCCAGCAGTTGGTCGCCCGCGGCATGGCCCAGCGTATCATTGACGCCCTTGAACCCGTCCAAATCGATGAAGAACAAAGCGGCCTTACGCTCCTCCACCCGCTCGGCGAGATGGCGTTCGACCTGACGGCAAAAGCTGGTGCGATTGGCGAGGCCAGTAATCTGGTCGAACAGCGCGAGCGTCTGGACATGGTCCAAATTGGTCCGCACCTGGCTGAACAGGCTTTCCATCGCCACGGAAAGATCGGGCATTTCGCGCGCGATATCGCCCGGCACCGGCGATTGCAGGTCGCCATGCGCGGCCGACACGAGCCGTTCGGTCGCCATGTCGATGGCGGTGGCGGTGGTCGCGACCGTTTGGCGCGCCGAAGCCCAGCTCATCGTCCCGCATAATATGGCGATGATCAGTGCGCGGCTGATCTGCCCGATGTCATCGGGCTGGCCGGGCGTATAGCCGAGGATGAGCGACAGGATGAAGACCAGCGCGCCTGCGGAGCAGGCGAACGCAGCAGCGCGGCT
>NZ_JPPQ01000069.1:2006302-2013256 GCF_000743655.1 Sphingobium sp. ba1 | reverse complement strand
GCTGCACCGGCGGGCCGGCACCCATATTCTGCATATGGCCGCCGAAGGGACGCTGGTAGATCGTCCCGTCTTCGTTGCGGCTGAACGGCACGCCCGCATGTTCCAGCTCGATGACCGCCGCAGGTGCTTCGCGCACCATATATTCGATCGCGTCCTGATCGCCCAGCCAGTCCGACCCCTTGACGGTGTCGTACATGTGCCAGGTCCAGTGATCGGGCGAATTATTGCCGAGGCTGGCAGCGATGCCGCCCTGCGCCGCAACCGTGTGGCTGCGCGTCGGGAACAGCTTGGTGATGCACGCGGTCTTGAGGCCCGCTTCGGCGCTGCCCATGGTCGCGCGCAGGCCCGAACCGCCCGCGCCCACGACCACGGTGTCATAGGTATGATCGATGATCTTATAGGCTTGCGTCATTATTCGACGACCCCTGTGAAGGCGATCTTGGCGATCGCGAAGACGCCTGCGGCCGCGCCGCCAAAGGCATAGAAATTGAGCAGCAGCATCGAGAAGAAAGCCATGCCCTTGTCGTGGACATAATCTTCCAGCATCACCTGCATGCCGAGGCGCAGATGCCAGAAGATGCTGACGATCATCAGCATCATCGGCACCGCGACCAGCGGGTTGGCGATCCACAGCACGACGCTCTCATAATCGAGGCCGGGCAGGCTGATCAGGCTGAAGATCAGCCACAAAACCAGCAGCAGGTTGCCGACGGCGGTGTAGCGCTGCGCCAGCCAGTGATGCGCGCCGTGCCTGGCCGAACCCAGCCCGCGAACGCGGCCGATACCCGTTCCGTTGCCCATCAGAAACCCTTTCCGAAGATATAGAGCCACAGCAGGGCGGTCACGGCCAGCGACGCCGCGAAGGTCGCGATCGACCAGCTCTTGTTGCTGCGCAGTTCATATCCCGCGCCCAGATCCAGCACGAAATGGCGCAGACCGGAGAAAAGATGCTGGAAGAAGAACCAGCTGAGGCCGATCATCACCAGATAGCCGATCGGCGAGGTGGCGCAGGCGACGAAGGTCGCATAGGCTTCCGGCCCGGTCGCGGCGGCCATCAGCCACCAGATGAGGCCCAGCGCACCGGCCGTCGCAAGACCGTTGCCGGTCACGCGATGGATGATGGAGACGGTCATGGCCGGTCCCCATTTCCAGATGGTCAAATGCGGCGAGAGCGGCCGGCTGTTGGATCGCGCCATATCTACCCTTGTCCCTGCTATATTCCTTGATCCCGTTCCCTTAGGAGCGAACGCACAGGAGGGCAAGCCGCGCCGGGCATGGGTGCCCCAATGTCCGTGCCGGGCTGGAGCGCGCTTGATCATAAGAAGTGATTAACCAAAGCGCGCTAGGACAGGCTTAGATTATCGCTCATCCCACCAACAGGGGCCGTCCAGCCATGTCGTCCTTCGTTTCTCCCGCCGAAACCGCCTCCGACTATGTGGCGGGCATTGACCCCGACGGCACGATTGCCCGTAACGCAAAAGAAATCGGCCTGTTGATCGAGCCGGACATCGACCAGGTCGCGGCGGCATTTTTCGACAGCTATATGCGCGAAACCGGGTTGATCGATCGGCTGGCTCAGTCGGTGATCGACAAGATCCGGGCCGAATCGCGTGTCTATGCCGCCCATAAGCTGATGCATTTCCGGGAGGCGCGCTGGACGCGCTCTGCCGCCGACTGCGTGCGCCATGCCCGCAAACATGGCGTGCCGGTGCGCGCCGTGCTGGTCGCGGTCGGCAAGGCCAACGACACGATCATGAATTTGCTGTGGGAACGGTGCCGTGACGATGATGCACGCCTGCGCCGGTTGATGGCCACGATCCTGGAAATCGGCATGCTGGACGCGGGCTTCATGAGCAATGTCCTCGCCACCGATCAGGCCGAAGCCCAGCGCGCCGAACGGCAGCGCTATGGCACCCTGTTCGAACAGCGGATCATGGGCGAACTGGATGGTGCCACGCGGCTGGGCGAATCGCTGCGCGAACAGGCCAAGGATGCGTCCGCCGCCACGCGGGGCATGTTGGGCAAGGCGTCGGAAGTCGCCGCTGCCGCCGAACAATCCGCTCTGGCGATGCGCGAAGCCGCCCGCACCTCCGCTGGCCTCATCCGCGCGATCGACGATGCCCGCACAGAAGTCGAGGGCGCGGCCGACGTGGCCCAGCGCGCCGCCAAGCAATCGGGCGATGCCGTCACCATGTCCGCCACCTTGTCCGACCATGCCAAGTCGATCGAATCGATCCTGGGCCTCATCCGCGACATTGCCGGGCAAACCAATTTGCTGGCGCTCAACGCCACGATCGAGGCCGCCCGTGCGGGCGACGCCGGACGCGGCTTTGCCGTGGTGGCGCAGGAAGTGAAGAGCCTGGCCAACCAGACCGCGCGCGCGACCGACGAGATCGCCGGCAAGATCGCCGACATCCAGGCCTCGACCCGCCAGTCGGTGGAAACCAATGAGCGCATCCGCGACACGGTGGGCGAAGTGCAGGCCAGCGCCGAACGCATCCGCCACGCCATGGACGCGCAGGCGCAGACCGTCACCATGATCACCGCCGCCGTCGATGAAACCGCGCTCGCCGCCGATTCTATGTCGACCACCATTTCGGCGATCCGCCAGGACACCGAAGTCGTCGCGTCGGAAATCGACCAGCTCGAACGCGGCTTCGTCAGCGTCGAGGGCAAGCTCGCCAGCCTGCGCCATGCCTCGACCGACTTCGGGCGGCAGGTCGCCTGACACTCCATGTTGGTTCGTCATGCTGACGAAAGTCAGCATCCATGCGCGCTCCATTTATGAACACGCATAGGTAGAGCCAATGGATCCTGACTTTCGTCAGGATGACGCAGAGGCGCAAGGCTCTGCTGCCAAACGCTTCCCCTCCCTCCCCTCCTGCTCTACAGGCGGGGGGATGAACGATGCTACATCCCCGGCAATCCAAAGCTGGAAAGTCACCCTGCCCTGCACCCGCGCCGAGGCCGAGGCGCTGGACGGGGATATTGCCGCCTTTGCGATGATGGACCGGCCGCCCGTGCTGATGACCAGCGAGGCGGAACCCGATGACGAGGATGCCTGGCGGCTCGACGCCTATTTCGAGGGCAAGCCTAGCCCGGCCGCGATCAAGCTGTTGCGGTCGATGGTGCCCAGCGCCGCGCGGACCAAGCCGGTCGTCGAAGCGCTGCCCGACGAGGATTGGGTGACGATCAGCCAGCAAGGGCTGGAGCCGGTCACGGCCGGACGCTTCCATGTCCGCAATCTCGCCAGCGATCCTGAACAGCCCGGCCAGGTCAATCTGCTGATCGCCGCCAGCCGCGCCTTTGGCACCGGGCAGCATGAGACGACGGCGGGTTGCCTCGCCATGCTCGACCGGATGCGCCGGGTCGGCATGCGGTTCGGCAATGTCGCCGATATCGGCACCGGCACCGGGCTGCTCGCCTTTGCCGCGCTGCATCTGTGGCCGCGCGCCTATGCCACCGCGTCGGACATTGATCCGGTCGCGGTCGAGATCAGCGCGGAGAATGCGCTGGCCAATGGCATGACGGTCGGCCGGGGACAGGGGCAGGTCGCGCTTTATGCCGCCGCCGGGGTCGATCATACCGCAATCATCACGCGCGCGCCCTATGACCTGCTGATCGCCAATATCCTGGCCGGGCCGCTGATCGAACTCGCGCCTTCGCTCTGCGCGATGGTGGAGGAAGGCGGCACGATCCTGCTCGCGGGCCTGCTCAACGAACAGGCGGACGCGGTACTGGCCGCCTACCGGGCGCAGGGGATGCGGCTGGCCGAGCGCGCCGACCGGGGCGATTGGCCGACGCTCAGGTTACGCAAGCGGCCCGTCATCGGGTGGAAGCGCCCCCGCCGCCTCAACCCCGCCGCGCGCGGCGAAGCGCCCGGTTTCGGCAGTATCTAACGCTCTAGACCGGGATGATCAGAGCGCGTCGATCATCTCGGCCAGCACCGCGAGGCAATCCTTGCCCAATTGCATGGAGCGCGCGGGCGACCAGCCGGTTTCGGCATCGGGCAGGTCGTCATTATCCTTGAACGGCATTTCCAGCGTCATCGCCACCGCGCCGAATCGCTCGGCAATCTGGTTGGTGGACATGGCGAGGTTCGCACGGCCCGCGCCCGCAACCGGATAGCCAAGGCGCGTCTGGAAATCGGGCGTGCGCGCCGCCAGCGTGTCGCGATAGCGGTGATAGAGCGACACTTGCCGATCGGTGATTGACGGGATGCCTTCGAACCCTGCGATGAATACGGCGGGGATGGCTTCGTCGCCATGCACGTCCATCGCAAAGTCCACGCCGGTCGCATCCATCGCGTTGCGGACCAGCAGCACTTCGGGGCTGCGTTCCATCGACGGATCATGCCATTCGCGGTTGAGGTTCACCCCCACCGCATTGGTGCGCAAATGGCCCCGGCGGCTACCATCGGGGTTCATATTGGGAACGAGGTGGATGGTCGCCTTCTGGCGCAGCAGCCGGGCAACGGCATCTTCCTCGTCGGTCAGCCGCTCCAGCGCGCCTTCCATCCACCATTGCGCCATCGATTCGCCGGGATGCTGCCGGGCATAGAGCCACACCTGCTTGGGACCATCGCCGATGGTCAGCAGGTCGATCGGCTGGCCATCCAGCGTCAGCCCCAATTCGCGATGCGCAACGCCCGGCTGGCAGGCGGCAAAGGCGATCAGGTCATGGTGCCGCTCCATCGAATAAGGCGCGAAATAGGCGACCCACACGACATTGGCATCGCTCGCCAGCCGGATGGTCAACGTGCCATCGGCATAGCTGGTGTCGGCCTGGGTCCAGATTTCTCGGTCCTCGCTCACCCGCGCCTTATAATCGACCCAGCCATCGGGATAGGCCGACCCGCCACAATTGACGATCGCCAGTTCCACCTCTTGCCCCGCTGCCCCGGCAACCCGGAAGTGGAACCATTGATAGAAGTCGCTCTGATGATCCGTCATGATCTCCAGCTCGGCGCGCGCGCCTGTCGGCGTATCGGTGATGGAAAGGGTGCGAATATTGCCGCTGTCAAAGCCGCTGGAAATAGAGATGGTCATTTGACGGTTATAGTCCGGCCCGATTCGCCCGGATAGCCCCCGATCAAGGCACCGGCGAGCTTTTGTGCGGCAATGCCCGGCTGCGCGGCGGGCGTGCCCTGCTTCGCTTCGGTATAGGCGCGGCCTTCCCAGACGGTCGCCGAATCGGACCGGCGACGCAGTTGCACATGCAATTGCGTGGTCACGATATCCTTGGGCTTGCCCGACAGGTTGATGCCGACGCCCAGGCCCATGCCCGAAAAACCGCCGCTGCCGATGCCGCCGCCCATGCCGACGGTGACGGGGCGATCATTGCGGGCTTGGCCGGAGGGACGGAAGCTGCGCTGAAAGCTGACCAACGCGACATACTCGCTCGTCGCGCCCGGTGCGACGCTGGTGAAGCCCACCCGCTGCCATTCCTGCGCGACGGCGGCGGCATAGGTGCGGAATTCCAGGCTGATGTCAGGATTGCCGGGCATTTCTTCGACCGCGACCGTGCCCGTCCGGGCGGGGTTGCCGACATGGAATCGCGTCACTTCCACCTGTGGCACGGCGGTTGCGCACGCGGCCAGCGGCAGGGCAAGACAGGCGGCAAGGATCAGGCGCTTCGACATCGATTTCACTCCAACGTGGCTCTCCACCGATAAACGGCGCGATGAGCTATATTCCCTCCAACGCGCAAAGCCATGAAGTTGCTGCATGGCCGATGAACAACGGCAAAAGAGCGCCCGCCGCCCTTGACTTTGGCCCGCCCCACTCATAGGGGCAGCGCTTCGATTTTCCATCACAGTCAGATTCACCAAGGGCCGATGCCATGAAGATCCGCAACTCGCTCAAGTCGCTCAAGGACCGCCACCGGGACAACCGCGTGATCCGTCGTCGCGGCCGCACCTACGTCATCAACAAGACCAACCGTCGCTTCAAAGCCCGCCAGGGCTAAGCAGCACGGTCAGGGTGGCGTCGTTTCCGACGCTGTCCTTAGCCATCGGACGAATGAGTCCTTTTAGAGCGCCCGATCGAGCATGATCGGGCGCTCGATGCGTTTGCGGATGGGGTTGGACAGATCCCTCTCCCTTGAGGGAGAGGGCTGCGAAGACTTGGCAGCTTGCTGCCTAGGCGTAGCTGGGTGAGGGTGTAGCGCGCCAACGGCCATGCCGCACACCCTCATCCAACTTCGCCTACCCTCCCTGCGGTCGGCAAGGCTGCGTATCCTTCTCCCTCAAGGGAGAAGGGCGGTCATTCCCGCCCCTTCAATTCATCCCCCTGCACCGCCGCGACATGCAGCACATTAGTCGATCCGGGCGTGCCGAACGGAACGCCGGCCAGCACCACGATCTTGCCGCCCTTTTCTGCCATGCGGTGGCGCAGGGCCATGCGGCGGGCCTTGCCGATCATTTCCTCGAACGTGCCGATATCCTTGGTGCGGATGGCGTACACGCCCCATGTCAGCCCCAGCTTGCGCGCGGTATCGGTCCGCGGGGTCAGCGCCAGGATCGGCGCGGAAGGCCGCTCGCGCGCCACACGCCGCACCGTGCTGCCCGATGAGGTGAAGCAGGTGATGACGCTCGCCCCCACCACGGTAACGATATTGCCCGCCGCTTCAGCCAGCGCGTCGGCGGTGGTGGGATCGGGCTTGGTTTCGGTGAAGTGCAGCCGCGCCAGATAGCCCGGATCCCGCTCGACGCTGTTGGCGATGCTGTCCATCATCGCGACCGCCTCGACCGGCCAGTCGCCCGCCGCCGTTTCGGCCGACAGCATGATCGCGTCGGCCCCGTCATAGACCGCCGTCGCCACGTCCGACACTTCGGCGCGAGTCGGCGATGGCGACTTGATCATCGATTCGAGCATCTGCGTTGCAACCACCACCGGACGGCCCAGCCGCCGCGCGGTCGCGACGATCTGCTTCTGTAGCGGCGGCACCGATTCG
>NZ_JPPQ01000069.1:1986915-2006292 GCF_000743655.1 Sphingobium sp. ba1 | reverse complement strand
ATTTCGCTGACTTCCTGCTCCGTTCCGGCGAAGGACACCTGGCGCTGGTCGAACAGGTTCACCGCCTGCACGAACATCTCCACATTGGGCTTGATCTGATAGCTGGCGCCCAGATCGACGATACCGAACCCCTTTTGATAATAGGGCACGACATCTTCCGGGCTGGGCAGCGATGTGACCACCGCCCCGGCATCCGTCATATAATCGCTGCGATAGGTGTAGCTGAGGTTGATTTCGAACGGCCCCGATTCGAAGAAGGGCGTGATCGAATAGCTGACGTCGGACACGCCCTGGATACCTGCCGACTGAAGGCCGACGCCCGTGCGATCAAGCTCCAGCTTCGACGTGGCGAAGGTCGCGGTCGCCGTGACCCCCAGGCCGAATGGCAGCTTTTTCGTATAGCCGAACTCGATGCCGGATATGGTGGCATCCCCGACATTGGTCGGCGTCGACACCAGAATATCCACCGGCAGCGTCGATCCGTCGTTGACGGCAAAGGCCAGCGTGCGCGTCTCGAAATCCGACGCGACATAATCGCTGATGTCCTTGTGGAACGCTGCGACCGTGAACGCGCCGAACTTGTCGAAATACCATTCGAAGGAAACGTCCAGGTTCCACGACGTATAGGGACGCAGGTTCGGATTGCCCGCCGCTGCGGTCAGGTTGAGCGTCGGGTCAGCGAGCGCCGCCGCGCCTTCGTTGAAGATGCTCGTCACCGTCACGCTGTTCGTGTTGATGGAATTGCGCAATTCCGACAGCGACGGCCGCGTCATCGTCCGGGCGACGCCAAGCCGCAACTGCATATTGTCCGCGATTTCGAACATGGCGTTGGCGCTGGGCAGGAACTCGCCATAGCTCGCCTTGGTGGTGGTCGGCGTCACCTGCGTCGTCACCCCGCCCGCGCCATCGGAAACGGGCGCTATCGTCGTGCCGCGAACATTGGTGCGGGTGCGCACATAGCGCAGGCCGAAATTGCCGGTGACCGGGACGTTGCCGACAATCGATTCGAAGTCGAGCCGACCATAGCCCGCCAGGATCTTTTCGCCGATCCGGTAGGAATTTTGGAGGTCGGCCGCCGTCGGATCAAGGTCGTAGGCGCTGGGGCTGACGCCGTCATATTCGCTGCCCAGCGTATAGGCCTGGTTGAACAACGCCCAATCGACGCTGCCCCATGTCTGGCGATTGGCGATCGATTGGTCGAAGGCGTTGCTGGCCACCGGATATTGCAGGAACGCATCCGTCCGGGTCGCGCCGCTCCGCAGCACGGCATTGTTGCGATCACGACGCTGATAATCGCGATAGCGATCGGACAGCTGCCCACCGAAACGCAGCCGCGTGAAGTTCACGCCACCCAGGCCGAAATCGATGTCGCGCGCTATATTGACGATGGCGCTCTTGTCTTCGTCTTCCGAATTGATCGGCCGGATCGCAAAGCTTTCGAACGGCATGACCGACGGATCGGTCAGGTCAAGATCGGTGTAGAGCGATGTGATGCGCTGATTGCCCAGCACGTCGCCGCGAAAATCGAAGGTCAGATTGCCGCCCGCACCGCTGCGGGTGCGATATTGTACCCGCTGGATCGGCGTGTCGAGACCGCTGCGCGCCCGCGCATAGCTGACCCGCGGTTCGATCTGCCAGCCCCCAAGGTCCAGCTTCATCGTCGCATTGAGCTGCAGATTCTGGTGCGACTGATCCATATTTTCGCTGTAGTTGCGGATGCGCGCGCCCCGGATCGTGCCCGCGACCAGCCGTCCGTCCTCGACCACCGCACTGGACAGGTCGAGCCGCGACAATTCGTTGGGAATATAATAGGTCAGCCGCTGTTCGACCGTCTTGTTGTTGAACTGCGAATAGAGGCCGTTAATGTCGATCTCGAACGTGGATGACGGACGCCATTGGACGCCCAGCACCGCACTGATCCGCTCGCGATCCTCAAGCTCCAGATAGGGCTGCGCATCGCCTGGCACGCGCAACGTGCCCAGGCCCTCGACCTCCGCTTCCTGCCACCCCATGCGCAGGCGGTCGAACTGCACCTCGCGCCGCGAATAGGACAGCCCGCCCAGCAGGCCGAAAGTGCCGTCCGCATTGCGCCAGCCCCCCGATATCGTGCCATTGGGATTGACCGTGTCGGTGCGCTCTTCATACCCCGCATAGGCATTGGCGGCGATAAACGATGGGCGATCGAGCGGCTTGATCAGGCGGATATCGACCGACGATCCGATCCCGCTTTCGACCAGGTCGGCGGTGGGCGACTTGACCACCACCACACTGTCGATCAATGTCGCGGGCAGGATTTGCAGACGGAACTGACGCCCCGACTGGCCCGAATTGCGGATATTCTCGTTATAAGCGAGCGGCATGCCGTCGAACGTGACCGACTGGAAATTCGGCCCCAGGCCGCGCACGCTGATGAACTGCCCCTCGCCCGCCTCGCGGACGATGGTAACGCCGGGCACGCGCTGCAAAGCCTCGGCCACGTTGAACGCCGGCAGCTTGCCGATATCGGCCGCGACGACCGCATCCGCGATCGAATCGGCTTTACGCTTCAAATCGAGCGACCGGCCGACGCCTTCGGAAAAGCTGGCCGTCACGACGATATTGTTGCTCGCAGCCGAATCAAGGTTGGCGCTTGCCGGCGTTTCTGCGGCCGCCGCCGTCTGAGGGCGAACGATCAGCGCCCCCGCGCGATCACGCACGACGACGAGCGACGTGCCCGCGACCAGTCGGCGTGCCGCCGTTTCCGCGTCAAACATGCCCGACAAAGCGGGTGCCCGCAGTTGCGCCACGGCGTCGCGCGTGAAGAGGATGTCCTGACCGCTCTGGCGCGCCAGCTGTTCAAGCGCGCTGGCCATCGGCTGGGCTGCCATGGTCACGCGCATCTGGCGCGACTGGCCCTGCGTCTGCGCCTGCAGCGTGGCCGACATCGCCATGGAGGAAAGCGTGAGGGCGAGCGCCGCCGATCGGCAAAGCTGCCGTTTCAAACTGATCATAATGTGATGTCCCTGTTCGGCGTTCCCCGCGAGCGCCGCTTATATCCTCGTCGCTGGGGCTCGGGATTTCCCCACCCCCCGCATGCAAATAAAATCAGTACATGCTGGCGATGCGGACGGCGTCGGCCTGTGCGGTGACGCGAATGGGCAGCAGGACGGCGAGCGAGCGGGCGAAGGCTTCGGGATCACCGACGCTGTAGACGCCACTGACGCGCATGGCCGCAGCCTTGGCGTCGGACACGACCAGCGCCCGTTCGGCGTAGCGGTTCATCTCCGCCGCCGCCTCGGCGACCGTCTGATCGCGGAAGGCCAGGCGACCGCTCTGCCACGCCGTCAGGTCTTCCAGTTCCGGCCGGTCGAGTTGATCGGGATGCCCGGCCGTCATGGCGATGCGATGCCCTTGCGACAGCAGGACCGGCGCCTGCATCGCCTCGACACGGGCGCTGCCCTGAATAGCCGTCAGCATCACTTGATCGTCATCGCGGCGCAGATCGAGCCGGGCCACGTCCGCCACCGCCCGCCTGTCACCCGCCTCGATGACGAAGGGACGCGAATCGCGGGCGATATCCAGGTTGATGCGACCCGTTTCGAGCGAGAGCAGGCGCATGGTTTCGCGCGCGCGGAACCGGATCTGCGTATTGGTGTCCAGCATGACGCGGGTGCCGTCATCCAGCATCAGGCGGCGCTGCTCGCCAACGCCTGTCCGGTACACGCCAGCCTGCGCCTGCTGCCATCCGACCGTCAGCCCCGCGGACAGGATGATTCCGACGCCCCCGGCCATGACGGCCCGGCGCGACAATCGCTGCGGCGCGGGCGCGCTGCGTGGATCGTCGCGAAGGCCTCCGACGGCGTCCCAGACGGTGGAGCTGTGATCGAAGGCCAGGGCATGGGACGGATCAGCATTCAACCAGGCGCGAAATGCCGCTTCGTCCTGGGTGGATCGGTTGTCGGCGTGTAAGCGCGCAAGCCAATCCGCTGCCTGCCGGTTCACATTTTCCGGCTTGCTGCGGAAGTTCACGTCACCAATGCTCCATCCATTCGGCCAGATGCGCCATCGCTTTTGCGATATGTTTTTCGACTGCGCTCTGGCTGATCCCCAACTCCTCGGCGATCTCGCGATATTTACGCCCGTCCAGGCGATACATCAAGAAAATCTGGCGGGTGCGGGGGCTGAGTTGCGCGACCCCGCCGCGCACATGGTCCAGACGTTCTCGCGCGATCATCACTTCGTCCTGCAGGGGGAAGCTGTCTGCGACGCTGTCGCTCGTCGTTTCCGCCACGATCGTCGATCCGACCCGCCGTTCCCGGCGATAGGCATCGATACCGCGATTGGCCGCGATCCGCGCGAGCAAGGCTTCGGCATTGTCGGCTTGCGTCCGCCGCGCCGCAACGCTGAGCCATGCATCCTGCAGCAGATCGTCGGCATCGTCGCGCCGGGTCATGCGCGCAATCTGATTGCGCAGCCTGACCCAGCTAAAGCCCAGCGCCCCGTCGCGCGTCGATGCCTTTGAACATTCCATCGCCGCGCGTCTAGGAATGGGGCGATACGATTTAATGACATATCGGCGTCAGCATCATGACATGCACGGCGATGCGGGACATCCTGCACGAGGCGTCCGGCGGGCGTCTCCTATTCCACGAAGGGCGCAAGCACTTGCTGGACGCGAAGCCGTTCGGGAATCTGGTCCGCGCCGATCACGCGGTCGATCTGTTCATGGGCATGATAGATGCGGCGCTCCTGATAGTTGAGCACGATCGAGCGGAAGGCTGGGGATTCGGCCGACAGCTGAACGCTCGGCAGGTAGGTCAGATCTTCATCGAGAATGAAGTTGAAGGCCTCGATCTTCTGCTTCCACGCCTCCGGCAATGCGCTTTCGCCATGCGGCAATCCGAACCAGATGACTTCGAAGCGGCTGGTGTTGATCCCCGTGGGCCAGAACAGCAGCAAGGGAAAGCCATTGGCATAGACCGGCGTGGTCAGGTTCGGGAAGGCGGTGAAGGCGGTCACGAACTGCCGGGGGATCGGGCCGACGCTCGGTATATCGGCGATCCCGCCCATACCCATGCTGAAACCGGTTTCCTCCGACACGTCGGCCGTCGGCTGAAAGCCATCATTCCACGGCAGGATGTTGCGCGAGTGGCCGTTTTTGAACAGCGACATCACCGTGCCATGATGATCGACCGCGCATTTGGGGCCAGGCAGGCCGACGCTGCCCCGGTGAACCGAAACGAAGTGATAATTTTCGGCGAAGGCGTCCATCAGGACTTTCCAATTACACGCCACGTCATAGCTGTAGCTGGTGATGTAGCTGAGCTTGTCGAGGTCGAATTGGGCCAACTGGCCCGGCAAGACACCCAGATATTGCTGGAGCGGTTCCGCATCGGGCTCGGCATTGATGAATATCCAGCCGCCCCATGTTTCGCATCGCAGCTTCACCAGGCCGCGCTTCGATTTGTCCAGCCCGTCGAAATCCCGGCTGTCCGGTACGCCGAGCAGTTCGCCGTCCAGATTATAGGTCCAGGCGTGGTAGCCGCAGATCAGCCGCTTGCCCAGGCACGTCCCCTGACGCTCCTGTACGATGCAGCCGCCACGGTGCGAGCAGGTATTGTAGAAGGCGTTGAAGCCGTTTTCCGTCCGCACGACGATGACCGGCATGCCGGGGACGCCCTCGAACTTGAGAAAGCTGCCGACTTTGGGAAACTGATCCTTGTGCCCGGCATAGAGCCAACTGCGCTGCCAGAGATATTTCAGTTCGAGCTGATAGAATTCCGGCGAAATATAGCGCTCGGCCGGGATGTCCGGCAATGGAGGAAAGCCCTCCGGATAGCCCTTACGCCCCTTCTCATAGTCGACGCGTTGCTGCAGCCCCTCGATCGTTTCCATGACGTTGATCTCATCCTCCCATAGATGCCCCGTGCATTATTCTGCATTCATGGGGCAGCGGCCGTGCCTGCGGACCACGCAAGGCTGGCCTGGCGCGAGGGAAAGATAGGGCAGGCGGGCGCGGCCCGGCTACGAACATAAATGATAGGTAGGGCGACGGCGATCACAGAGACGTTGAATTCCAGGGACACCGCCAAGCGAGCATATGCCTTGTCCCGATCAGGTGACACGCCAGACCCAAAGCCGGATGGAATCGGGATAGCGCGCGCCCGAACAGACGAAGATGCTGCTATTGAGCCATGCATAGGGACCGAGCGGCGCGATGAATTCGGGTATGGTGCGAAAATAATAGGCTGACGGATCGACCGTGTCACCGGCTGCCAGGCGGGCCATGACCTCGGCAGGCCCGTGGCGCAGGCCGCGATTGCGGATCTGGATGATGGTGCCGTCATCGGTTTCGATGCCATAGGTTGCATCCGCGACGGTGACGCCATCGGACCGCAGAAGTTGCCAATCGCTGCCTCCGCCAAGGATGCGGCCACGGATATGCGGCCCTTCGACCGTGCCCGACAGGATGGGGATGATCCGCCGCATGCCATCGGGCGTTTCCCCGATCGGAATGGGTGCGGCCAGTTCGGCGCTGGCCGCATAGACGAACGCCAACCCTGGTCGAATGGCGTCGGCGGGCACGGCATCTTCAGGAGACATGGGCATCCTCATTTGCAAGGCCCGTACAGGATATCACGTCCTGCCCGGCGCTTAGCTGGAACAATAGGTCGACATGATCCGGCAGGTCGGCGACCATGTGGCGAGTCACACGCTCATAATGGCTGACGAACCGCGCGACTGCGGCGTCGTCCATGATCCCCGGCGCATCCGGCGCGGTCGCCCGCAGCTTATGTTCCTGGAGCAACCGGTTTTTCAAAACATGGTCGAAAGACGGCGGCTTCAACATCACCAGATGATCGATCATCGCGAACCACTGCGCATAGCATGTCTCAAGAGCGCTGTTCACATGACGCCGCCAGATGCCGTCGGGATCCTCCTGCGCCTCCAGCGCATTGAGCGGCTGCTCCAGGGCGGCGGCAGGCTGCGGGCGCGCACCCACGCACCAGCCTTCGAACAGCAGGATATCCACCTTGCCCGCATGGCGCGTCCAGTCGGCCTGCGGCAGTCGGTCGTCCAACGCCTTGCTGAACCGCGGGATCAGCGTGTCTCGACCGGCGACCATATCCGCCAGCACAGCGATGCCCGCATCGACATCATGCGTGCCGGGCACCCCGCGCGTGCGGAACAGGGGGTGGATGTCCCTCGCCATTTGCTCCCGCGCCTGCAACGGCAGGTAAAGATCGTCCAGGGAGACGACCGTCGCTGACAGCCCCTGTTCGGGCAGCAGCGATGCCTGGAGAAAGCGGCAGACCGTGGATTTCCCGCTGCCCTGCGCCCCGTTGATCCCGATGATGAGGGGCCGTCCGGCCGATGCATGCCAATGTGCGATCTGCCGTGCGAGCGGCCGCCACCAGCGATCGACCATCACCGCATAGGATGGCGGCAATCGCTCGGCGGCGATCAAATCGTCGATGGCGGTCGCCACTACAGGCTGTCCTGGGGCACCCGCCCCTCCCTCCAGTCGTCGAGATTGGCGAGCGCGCGCAGGCCCATTGCCTCCCGCGTCTCCCGCGTCGCGCTGCCCAGATGGGGGAGGAGAACCGTGTTCGGCGCGTCGCGCAGGCGTTGGGAGACATGGGGTTCGCCGACGAAGACATCGAGGCCCGCGCCACCGATCCGCCCGGCTTCCAGCGCATCGACCAGCGCGTCTTCATCGACCACGTCGCCGCGCGCGGTGTTGATCAGGATCGCATGGGGGGCCATCTGTGCGAAGATGGCCGCATCGATGATGTTGCGGGTTTCCGCGCCGCCCGGAATATGCAGCGAGACGACATCGCATTGGGCGACCATCTCGGCCAGCGATGGCACATAGCGGGCATCCAGGCGCTGCACCACGTCCTGCGCGCCGGGGCGCCGCGAATAATAGATGATGTCCATGCCAAAGCCGAAACGGGCGCGTTCGGCCATCGCCTGGGCAATGCGGCCGAAACCGACCAGCCCCAGCGTCTTGCCGCGCAGGCTGGTGCCAAGCAGATGGGTCGGCCGCCAGCCCGCCCATTGCCCGGCGCGCAATTCCCGCTCGCCTTCGCCTGCCCGCCGCGACGCCATCAGCATCAGGGTGACGGCCATATCGGCAGTCGCATCCGTCAGGACGCCCGGCGTATTGGTCACGACGATGCCTGCGCCGCGCGCCGCCGCCACATCGATATGATCGACGCCTGCGCCGTAATTGGCGATGATCTTCACGCGTTGCCCCGCCGTCCCGACAATGCCGGCGTGCAGCTTGTCGGTGATGGTGGGGCAGATGGCGTCATAGTCCTGCATCGCCGCGGCCAGTGCCGCTTGCGTCAGCGGGATGTCATCCTGGTTGAACGTCGCATCATAGCGTTCCGCGATCAGCGCCTCGACCCGTTCGGGCCATTTGCGCGTCACCAATAAACGGGGCTTGTCGGGCATCGTCACGGATCAGCTCTGCGGTGCCGAAGCGGAAAAATAGGCTGTGAACGGATCGTCGGCATGTTCGGGTGGTTCGCCTTCGCGCACGGTCGTCCGACGCATGTCGCGCCTTTCCTTATAGATGTCGAAATCGCCGCCCCGGTGCATGGTCGCCAGATTGTCCCAGATGACGATGTCGCCCGGTTGGTAGGAGACGCCGAATACATAGTGTGGCTGGGTGGCGAATTCGATCAGATATTTGATGAGCGCTCGCCCTTCCTCGCGTGGCAGGCCAACGACGTCCATCGCATGGCTGCCGATATAGATGGCGGTGCGTCCGGTTGCTTCCTGGTGCATGACCATGGGCTGGCGGGCTTTGGGACGGCCGTCAATCTCCTCCTCGGTGATCGGGAAACCCGCGAGCAGGCGCGAATACCAGAGCGAATGTTCGGCCTGCAGCGTATCGACCTTTTCCTTGATGTCGGCAGGCAGGTCTTCATAGGCCGACCGCATGTCCGCGAAATAGGTCAGCCCGCCTTCCTTGGGCACCTCATAGGCGAGCAACAGCGAATAGGCCGAGCGCAGGTCCATGAAGGAGGAATCGGTATGCCAGAGCCGGTCGCCCTTCTTGTGCAGAACCATATTCTCATCGACCAGTATCTCGCCCGCCGGGGTCAGGTTGCTGGCGTCGAATATCTCCGGCGTGTCCGGGTGACGACGCGGCCGGTTCTTTACCGATGGCGCCGTTTCCAAATGACCGAAATGGCGGCTGAAAGCGACATGGGAGGCATTGTCGAAACCGGTGCCGCGAATGACGCACACGCCCCACTGGTTCATCGCATCCTTGATGGCGGCGACATCGGCGTCGCTCAATGGCTTGCTGACGTCGATGCCGGAAAGCTCGGCACCAAAGCGCGGGGTGATGGGGGTCGCAGTCAAAGCCATGATCATATTTCCTGTTAGGGCTTGGTCGCCACGGCATGCGCCGGAAGGACGATGTTGTCGGTGGGAACGGGCGTGCGGGCCGCCTGGCGCTTGCCGACACGGGCAAGCAGGAGCAGCGAAACGCACGAGAGCAGCGGCGTCGCCGCAAGCAGGACGAACAGCAGGCGGGGGGGCATGTTCATCGCCAGCAGATAGCCGCCCAGCAGCGGTGCGAAGATCGATCCGATCTTGGCCACCGATGTCGCCCAGCCCGCGCCATTGGCGCGGATGGCGCTGGGATAGAAAATGCCCGCGATGGAATGCATGCCGAAATGCGTGCCGCTGATCATCGCCATGCTCAGAAGGGAGAAGGCGGCCAGACCCTGCAGCGAGACGGGAGCGAGGCCCATGACCAACAGCAGCGGTGCCGCCAGCATCGGATAGAAAGCGATCGCGATCGGCCCCAGCCGGTCGGTAAAGCGCATGAGCGCCAGGCCCGCAAGCGAGCCGCCGATCGAACTGACGGACATGATCATCGCCGCCTGCGTCCGGGTGAAACCGACATCCTCGAAGATGATCGGACCCCAGTTGGACTTGAAATAGACCGCCATCGAACTGCCGATATAGGCGAGCCAGAGCAGGCTGGTGATCGGCCGCAGATCGCCTTTGAACAGGGTGGCGATACGGAAGCCCTTTCCTGTGGCGGGCGCTGTTTCGTCCGTGACCATGAAGCGGTCCTGCGGCCGCGCGCCAAGCCCCGGTGCCAGCGCGTTCAGCGCCTTTGCGATCTTGTCGGGCGATCGCCCCTTTACCGCCAGATAGCGAGCGGATTCAGGGAGCAGGGCAAAGAGGAGCGGGACGAGCAGCAGCGTCGCCACGCCCGACACCATGAATACCGATTGCCAGCCATAGAGCGGCGCGAGCCACACCGTCATTGGCCCTGCGACGACGCCGCCTAGCGTATAGCCCATCATGATGACGGTCACGACGGTCGCCCGATAGCGGCGCGGCACATATTCGATGTTGAGCGCCCAGGCGAGCGGCATCAACCCGCCCAGGGCCACGCCGTTCAGGAAACGCAGCGCCAGCAGCACCTGCATATTGGGGGCGAGCGCAATGGCCATGCTGGTCGCCCCAAACGCCACCACCGACGCGATGATGATCGGGCGGCGCCCATAGCGGTCGCCCAGCCAACCAAAAGCGATCCCGCCCAGCATCGCGCCGAACACGCCGACGGCGAACAGTTCGCCCAGGGAAATGACGTCCGCACCGAACCCGTCGCGCAGATAGGGCGCGACGAAGGAGATGACGAGCATGTCGAAACCATCGAGAAAGGTGACGGTCCACGATATCGCGACGAGGCGGATGACGAACGCATTGATCCGCTGACGTTCGATCACGTCCGTCACCTCGATGACGACGGGGGGCGATGGATCGGTTGCGGTCATGCTCATCGTGGCTCGTCCCTCTCCTGCGCCTTATGCACCGAAGTGGAAGCGCGCGCCGACCTTGAACGCGCGACCGACCGGATCGAACAGGATCTGGTTGGTGCCGCCCGATGGTCCGGGCATGGCGGGCGGATCGCGATCGAGCAGATTGTTCACCGTGGCGAACAATTGGAAGGTCCGTCCGTGTCCGGCTTCGACATTCACCCGCGCCGTCATGTCGAGGTAGAAGCGGCTGGGCACATTATTATTGTCGACGCTGTTCGGTGCGGTGACGGCATAGCCATCCTGATCGGGACCGACGAAATTGGTCCAGTAGATGCCCGACGGGATATAGCGGCCATGACCGGTCAGCTGGAATTTGCCGACCGTCCAGGTCAGCACGCCATCCAGCACATAATCGGGCACGCCAGGGATCGTGCCCGTGCGCACGCCCGTCTGCCCTGCGCGATCGACCGCACCCAAGGCATCGACCGTCGTCAGTTCCTTCGTGATGTTTGCGATCAACTGCCCGTTCAGCTCGCCCCATGAACCGAGCGGCTGGCGATATTGGAGTTCGATGTCATAGCCGCTGGTCTTGAGGGCGTTGGAATTGAGGATGACGTCGCGGACCTGCAGAATCTGGTTGTTGGCGTCGCGCGTGATCTGGCTGCAGAAATTGGTCGCCCCCTGCGCGCATCGATTGACCAATGTCTGCGCGCCCAGGGCACCGATCGCGTCGGCCACCTTGATATTATAATAGTCGACAGACAGGCGCAGCCGCTGGAGCAGGCCGGACCGGGGGGCGATCACGAAACCGCCAGTCCAGCTGTCCGCCTTTTCGACCGAGAGGTTCGGATTGGCCCCGGTGACGACGAAGGGGTTGGTCTGCAATCCGCCGTTCAACGGGTCGGACAGGCCGATCGAGCGCAGCGTCTGCGGGCCGAACAGTTCGAAAATATTGGGCGCGCGAATGTCGCGCGACCGCGTGCCGCGCAAGCGGACGCCTTCGATCGGTTCGTAGACGAGCCCGGCTTTCCAGGTCGTGACCGACCCTGTGGTGCTGTAATCGGTGCGGCGGGCCGCACCATTGAGGTCGAGCGCATAGCCGACCGATGAATTGCGCAACACGGGGACGGCGATCTCGCCGAATATTTCCTTCACCGTCACGCCGCCCGACAAAGCGGAGCCGTTGAGCGAATAAAAGCCGTTCGCCGCCGAGATGGGATCGGCGGTGCCGTCCACGGTATCGCGCCGATATTCCGCGCCCACCGCCACCGTTACCGGCCCCGCTGGCAGGTCGAACAGCTCGCCGCGCAGGTCCACGCCCGCGACATGCTGTTCATTGACGGTTCGCTGCAGGCCGTTGCCAGTGATATAGCCGACCGATGCCTGGCTGAATTGCCCTTCGCCGAACGGGTTGAACGGTACGCAGCCTGCATCGTCATTGCTGGCGATCGCGTCGGCATTGACGCGGCAGACAATCTGGCCGCCGGAACGCACCGCGTCTACGGCTTTGAGGAGATTGGCCTGATTGACCAGGTTCGTCGCCCGTTGCGTGAAATTGGTGCGACCATATTGATAGAAGCCGTTGACCGTCCATTTGTCGCTCAGCTTCGCCTCGACACCCAGTACACCGCGATAGGTTTCCGTGGTCGATGTCGCCCGGCCGGGGCCAAGGTCGAACGCGGCCTTGCCCAGGATGAAGGAGGCGACGCCATTGGCATCCATCGTCGATGCGACGGCGGCAGGGATGAAGGGATTGTCGCGCTTGATACGGCCCAGCAACGTCCCGTTGAAGTCGCGGAAGATGGCGCCGTCGACGGTCCCCTTGACCCGGCCATAGGACAGGTCGGCGGTCAGCGTGACATCGTCGGTCAGGTCCGCCGTCAGGGCACCATAAGTAGACACGCGTTCCAGCGGCACTTTGAGCCGCAGGGCGGAAATGAAGCCGTTACGCCCTTGCCCCTCGCCGCCGAGCATGAACAGCGGGCCGACCAGCGAACCATATTGGAACCGCCCCGGCGTGCCGTCGGCCAGGAATTTGGTGCCGCGCAACGGATCGGTCGCCGTCGTGCCGATCACCTGACCCGCCGCATTGTACGACCGATTGATGAGGCCACCCGGTGACACGGTCGATGTATTGACTCCGCCGATGATCAGATTGGCGGGCAGGCCACCGGCACCGGGCGTATTGCCCAGGATCAGGGTCTGGCTGTCGCACCAGCTACGGCTGGTGCAGGTGCCCAGCCCTTCCAGCTTTTCATATTCGACCGCGCCGATCACATGAATGCGATCGCCAAAGCGCATGCCGCCCGACAGGCTGGCGAACAGATTGCCGTCATCGCCCCGCTGCGACATGCCCGCGGCAAATTCGCCGTCCAGGCCTTCTTTCTTGCGGTCGAGGACGAAGTTCACCACCCCTGCGACTGCATCCGACCCATAAGCGGCCGATGCGCCCCCGGTCACGACATCGACGCTGCGCAACAGGGAGGACGGGATCAGGTTGGTATCGACCGAACCCTGCACAGTGCTGGGCACGAAACGCTTGCCATCGACCAGGACGAGTGTGCGCTGGGGATCGAGCCCGCGCAGATCGAGCAGCCGAGCGCCGATATTGCCGCCCAGATTGGCCTGCGCCGCCGGACCGCTCGACGCGCGGAAGCTGGGCAACTGGTTCAGCGCTTCGCCGACATTGGTGATGCCCAGCGCATCGAGCCGTTCAGCGCCGATCGACGTGACCGGCGTCGGCGCGTTGAAATTGGAACCCAGGCGCGTGCCCGTCACGACGATGTCAGTCACGGGCAGGGCACCCGATGCGCCTTCGGTCGTCTGGGCATCGACGGATTGCGGGGCGGTAGTTGGATCAGCCGGGGCGGACTCCTGTGCGGCCACACCGGTCGGCAGCGCCATCGCTACCCCCATCATGGCCAAGACACTCGCGTTTGCGCGCATGCGCTGGGTGCTCAATCGCATCTTCATTTCCCTCTCCTGGCCTTCTGCTGCGGCCTCTGCCCAATTTATGTATCGTGGTACATAGATTGTCAACGCCCTCCTTTCAGGGGAAAAATTTGGAGGAAACCTGATATTTTGCAGTTGTTTACCAGCGCCGCTAAGAATGGCATGCGGGCTGCAATCCACTGTCCCGCCTTTGCAATGGGAATGACATGGCCTCCGACGATCCGAATCCAGCCGATCCGTTCGACAGCAGCACAGCGCAATATCGCGCCTATTTTCCCGAAGGATCGCGCGATGACGTCGAATTCCGGCTGACCCGGATATTGTCGCTGTCGGCCCGCCGTTGGGGGACGCATGTCGAAAATCGCATGTTGGCGGCCACGGGCCAGTCCCGGTCGCGATGGCAGACCCTCTTCGTCCTGAGCGTCGCCACGCCCCCAGTCACGACATCGCTCTTGTCGGCCCGCCTCGCCATTCAATGGCCACCGCTGATCCGAACATTGAATTCGCTGGAAGCCGACGGCTTGATCCGCCGGACGGAAAACCCGCACGACAAGCGCTCGCGCCATATCGAGATCACGCCAGCGGGCATGGCGGTCGTCGAGCAGGTTCAGCCCGTTCTGTCGGACATTCGATCGACGGTATTTGCCAAACTCAGCAAAGAAGAGATGGAACTGGCGACGCGCGTTTTGGAGAAGGTCGTCGTCGGCGTGAGTGAAGCCCAGGAGGCGGATGCGGTGTGATATTACTCGATAATCTTAGCTCAGGACTTATTGATTCAACCATAAGATGACTGTTGCGGCGGTACAAATTGCGGACATGAAAGTGTCGGCGTATCGGTCGTAGCTGGGGATGCGACGCCAGTCCTTGAGTTTGCCGAATATCCTCTTGATCCTGTGACACTGGCAGTAGAGCGCGATATCGTGCGGGTCTTGAGTGGCCGATGCGCAACGCCCCCGAAGGGAGACATCCCTGGGACGCATTAGAAATGTTATATTATTTCATTGACAGATTGCTGCAACGGCGAAATGCTCCGCGCCAACAGCCAAGGAGCCCATATCATGTCCCTGACCGCCACCGGCCAGCGCATCATCTTGTCCGACGTTCACCTATCCTATGGCAGCCAGCCCGTGCTGCGCGGCCTGAGCCTGCATGTCGATGCAGGCGAAATTTACGCGCTTCTGGGCGGCAATGGCGCGGGCAAGTCGACCACCATGTCGGCCCTGTTGGGCTTTGCCCGGCCAGATAGCGGCACTGTCCTTGTGGCCGGGCATGATCCGATCGCACAGGCCGACAAGGCGCGTGAACAAATCGCTTATGTGCCGGAAAATGTCGCCCTCTACGAACATCTGACCGCGCGCGAGAATGCCGCCTATCTGCTCGCTTTGGCGGGTCGCCACCCCGCCCCGCAGGATATCGACGGCGCGTTCGAGGCCACCGGCCTGCAGACATCGGCCTGGGACAAGCGGATGAGCGGCTTTTCCAAAGGCATGCGGCAGAAAGTGGCGATCGCCATCGCCCTGCTACGCGCCGTGCCGGTGCTGCTGCTCGACGAGCCGTCATCGGGCCTTGATCCGCGCGCAACCGCCGATTTCAACAGGCTGGTCCACGACGTGGCACGCAGGGGCGCGGCGGTGCTGATGGTCACCCACGACCTGCTGTCCGCCGCCGACATTGCCGATCGCATCGGCTTCCTGGAATCGGGCCGCATCATCGACGAGGCAGCGGCGCAGGGCGCGGACCGCTTCGACGTGCGCGACCTGCATCGCAAATTTGCGCGGGAGGCCGTCACCGCATGAACGCCATCACCCTGATCGCCCGCGACGAATTGCGGCTGATGCGGCGCAATCGCGTCACCGTCATTGCCTTCGCGCTGCTCACCCTCCTCACGCTCGCCGCCGCCCTCATCAGTTGGTCCCATCAGACCGGCATCGCCGAAACCCGCGCTCGGTTCCAGGCGCAGGCAGCGCAGGAATTTACGGCGCAGCCCGACCGGCATCCCCATCGGATGGTCCATTTCGGCAATTTCATCTTTCGCCCCCTGCCGCCGCTCGCGGCCTTCGATCCGGGTGTCGATGCCTTCACCGGCAACAGCATGTTCCTGGAAGGCCATCGGCAGAACAGCGCCAATTTCGGCGATGTCCGCCAATCATCGCTGCTGGTGCGCTTCGGCCAGCTGACACCGGCCTTCGTCCTGCAAGTGATCGCCCCATTGTTGCTGGTTTTCCTCGGCTATGGGGCAGTCGCGCGGGAACGGGAACGCGGCACGCTGCGCCAGATGCTCGTCCAGGGGGTTTCCGCGCGCGCGCTGCTGCTGGGCAAGTTGCTGGCGCTCGCTATAGTCGCTGCGCTGGTCGGGCTTCCCGCGCTGGCCGCCTTTCTGCTGATCGCGGGGCAGCCGGGCGCGCTGGCCGGGCCGATCGCCGTCATGGTGCTGGGCTATGGTGCCTATCTGGCGCTTTGGTCGATCATCGTCATCCTGGTATCCGCGCTGGTGCGGCGCGGGCGCGACGCGCTGCTTGCGCTGCTCGCGCTCTGGACGGTGCTTGTCATCCTGCTCCCGCGCGTTGCGCCCGACATTGCGGCGCAAACCTACATGCTCCCCACCCGGCTCGAAACCGACATTGCGATCCAGCAGGATCTGCATCGTCTCGGCGACGCGCATAATCCCGACGATCCCTTCTTCACCGCCTTCAGGCAAAAGGTGCTGCGCCACTATGGCGTCGACAGGATCGAGGATCTGCCGGTCAATTATAACGGCCTGCTCGCGGTCGAAGGCGAGAAGCTGACATCGCGCCTGTTCGACGATTATGCCAGGCGCAGCTTCACCGTCCAGCAGGCGCAGAGCCGACTGACCGACGGTTTTGGCATCATCAGTCCAGCCATCGCCCTGCGCCGGCTGTCGATGGCTGCGGCAGGCACCGACCTGGAAGGCCATCGCCAGTTCCTGGCTCAGGCCGAAGCCTATCGTTATGCCATGGTGCAGCAGCTGAACGAGTTGCAGGCCGACACCGTCCGCTATGCCGATGACAAGGCCAAGGATGCCGGTGCCGATCAGCGCAAGCGCATCTCCGCCGACCATTGGCAGACGATCCCGCAATTCCGCTTCCAACCGGCGACCACGGGCGATCTGGTCGAAGCCAGCCTGCCTGGGCTTGGCCTGTTGCTCGCCTGGCTGGCGTTCGCGCTGCTGGCGTTGCTGCCCGTTACCCGCATTCTTCAGAAAGCTCGTGCATGACCCTCCTCACCCATGAATTGCGCCTGCTGCTGCGCTCCCGCATGGCGCTGCTGGCGCTGCTGTTGGTCGCTTTGCTGGCGGCTGCCTCCGTGGCGGCCGGCATGGCCGAAGTCGCCCGCCAACGCGACGTCATCGCCCGTATCCAGCCCAAACAGGCGCAGGATATGGCGGCGGTCGCGCAATGGGCGGCCGAGACGAAGGATCCTGGCACCGCGGCCTATTATAGTTTTCACGCCACTTGGGACACGCCGTCGCCGCTGGCTTTTGCCGCCCTCGGCCTGCGCGATGTCGCGCCTTACATCCTGCGTGTTCGCGCCCTTGGCCTGGAAGCGCAGCTTTATGATGGCGAGGCGTTCAATCCTGAACTCGCCCTGCCGGGTCGTTTCGATTTTTCCTTCGCGCTGGTCTATCTGACCCCTTTGTTCGTGATCGCCCTGTTTCACGA
The DNA here is from genome assembly GCF_000743655.1 of Sphingobium sp. ba1. Taxonomy (NCBI): domain Bacteria; kingdom Pseudomonadati; phylum Pseudomonadota; class Alphaproteobacteria; order Sphingomonadales; family Sphingobiaceae; genus Sphingobium; species Sphingobium sp. ba1. Next base: position 1,988,885 of record NZ_JPPQ01000069.1, on the reverse strand, counting down.
TCTGGTGTCGGGGGAACGGGAAGCGGGAAGGCTGCGCATGCTGGACGCCCTGGCGGGATCGGGCAGGTCGCTATGGCGTCGGCGCGTGCTGCTGCGCGGCGGCTTGCTGTTCCTGGCGCTTGCCGGGCCGCTGACGATAGGCGCCATCCTGTCCGCCGTGCCCTTCCCCACCCTCCTGTCCGTGCAGGGTCTAGTCGCGCTCTACCTCGCCTTCTGGATCGGCGTGACGTTGCTGGTCGGGCGGATGCGCTGGAGTTCCGTCGCCAATGCCGCGACGCTGGCCGGTATCTGGCTGGTGCTGACGCTGATCCTGCCGACCATCGCCCATGTCGCGATCAACCGCCTCATCCCGGTGGGTGAGGGCGTGGAACTGACGCTCGCCCAACGCGAAGCGGTCAACCGCGCATGGGACATCCCCCGTGCGGACACGATGCGCGCATTTTACGCCGGTCATCCCGAATGGAAAGATAGCCCGCCGCTGACGGACGCCTTCCACTATAAATGGTATTTCGCCTTCCATCAGGTCGGCGACGAAAGCGTCGCGCCAAAGGTCGCCGCCTATCGAAACGGCATAGAAGCGCGCGATACCGCCGCGCGCGGGATCGGCTGGCTATTGCCGTCGGTCGGGGTGCAGGCGGCTCTGACCCGTCTCGCCAACACCGACATGGCAGCCCAACTGGCCTATCAGGATCGAATCCGGGCCTTCCATGAAAAATTGCGGAATTTCTATTACCGCTATCTGTTCACCGATACGCCGTTCGAAAAGGACGACTTTGATCGCGCGCCGACCTTTGTCGGCGGCGCTTAGTCCTGCGTCACGAACGGAAAGCGTCGTGAAGGAATAGGGCCAGTCGCTCCTGATCGCCACCGGTGGTAACTCATCGCCAGACCTATGGCGGATGGCCGAAGCCAAGGCTTCGCCAGATCAATCTTCCGTCACTATCGCGTGGGACAGAGAACGTCGGGAGAACGGCAGGTCACAGCAAAGCTGCATGCCCGTTGATTTCGTCCGTCAGCGACCGGCGGCCTCCGCCGGTCGCACGCCACTCGCGTCGATCACGCGCTTGGCCTCCGCTGGCCATAGGTTTCCGACCACCGCCACATTGTCCGTGGCGCGATTGTTGAGATAGGCGCTCCATTCGCCGTTGAGCTTGCCGCTATTATACCAGTTGGCCGTGGCGACATTGTCCAACGCCGTGCGCCGCGGCGCGATATGCGACTGGGTGTTGAGGTTGAGCCAGACGCCGCCGACCCGGTCGATGACATTGTTGCGCACGGTGACATAGCGCGACCCTTCGTCCAGATAGATGCCGATCCCGCCCGATCCGGCGATGTCGGATATGTAATTTTCCGCGATCAGCGCGCCGGGATCAGCGGACAGATGATAGATGGCGCCGCCGTCGGGGAACCATTGTTTCACCCGGCTGACCCGGTTCCCCATGACCACGGTGTCGCGCAGGGTCGTGGGCGTATCATAGACGATGTTGCCGGGCTGGTCATAATAGCCGCGTTGCTTGCGCCAATATTCGGCGCTGCCGCCCGGATCATTGGCACCCCACCCCCAGCCGACATCGATGCCGTCATAGGGCGCGTCGGAGACGTCGTTGTTCAGGATGAGCGTGCCGGACGCATAGGTGACGAGGATCGCCGACTGTTCCTTATAATCGCGCGACACCCCTTCGATCCGGTTGTTGCGGATGATTATGTCGCGCAAGCCCATCTCAGGCCGGGTTGGATGATGCGCGTCCGGCTGTACCCCGCCCGCCATGATCGCGCCGCCAGCCAGATCGGCAAATTCGTTGTTCGTCACCTCGATCGCCGACGTGCCAAGGCCCACGCCGCTTTCATTGGCTTCCGGGTTGGTACCGATGCCGAGCGCGATCTGCCCCAGTTGCGAAAAGCGATCGTCGTCAAAGACGATGCGCCGGGCCGCAGCGACCTGTACTGCGGCGGGCTGCTGACTCCACCGG
>NZ_JPPQ01000069.1:1974622-1986905 GCF_000743655.1 Sphingobium sp. ba1 | reverse complement strand
CGGGCTAATCCGCACCCCCCCGGCAGACGATCCCTCCATCACACCAGCCAGTATCGGCGCCTCTATCCGGCCGAACGGCAGGCCATAAGCCCAGCCCAGATCATGGATGCCGGGCGCGATGCGAGCAGCCGACGGCGCGGGCAGAATGTCGCCACAGGCCCATTCGGGCAGGGCAACCGTGTGCCGGGCCATGCGCCCCGCTTCCGCGCCACCGCTGGCAGAAAACCAGTGTGCCAGCGCGATCAGGGCGTCCACTTCCTGACCTGCGACAACTGCAACACCGCCCGGATGGCCATCGGCGCGCAGGATCAGGCCGCCTTTTTCGTCGCGCTCGATGCGGAAATCGCCCACCTCGCCGTGCAGGGCGCAGGCCCGACCAGCATCGATAACGAAGCCCATCTTGCCCGGAAGATCGGGCAACTCATCCAGCCGGGTCAGCAACGCGCCCGCAATGCGATGGCTGTCATCACCGACCCGCCAATCCGGCGCGACCAGAATGTTGCGTCGCTGTTCGATGACGGGGTCACCGTCCACCAGATCGAGCGTCAGCAACCGGTCGAGCAGCGCCTGCCAGCCGGTATCGCGCACCCCACGAAGCTGGAGATTGGCGCGGGCGGTGATGTCGATCAGGGCATTGCCATGCGCGATGGCGGCATCGCACAGGCCCAGCACTTGCGCGCGGGTCAGGCGGCCAAGCCGCGGCTTTACCCGCATCAGCAACCCGTCGCCCGCGATCATCGGGTGCCACGCATCGGGGCACCAACCCCTCACCATAGGCCCGGTCATGTCCGGTCCTCATGGCTGGGCAGGCTGGCGAGGATGGAATTGCGCCGGGTCTGCCACAGCCCGGCGGCATGGAGCGCTGCAAAGCGGGCTTCCATCGCCGCCAGCGCGCCGGGATTCTCGCGCACAAGAAACGCGCGAACATCGGCTTGGCCCAGCGTCGCATCGTGATAGAGATCGAACAGATGCGGCGGCACGCTACCTGAAAGGTGCGCAAAGGCGCCCATATGATCCAGCGTCGCGGCCAGTTCCGCGCCCCCGCGAAAACCATGCCGCATCATGCCTGCAACCCAGTCGGGATGGGCGGCACGGGCACGGACCACGCGGGCGATCTCTTCGGTCAGGGTGCGCGCGGCCGGCTTCAGCGGGTCGCGACTATCGAGGTGATAGAGCGCTGCCGTCCCGCCTGTCAGCGCCTTGGCAGCGGCAAAGCCCGCCTCATGCGCGGCAGAGTCCGCGGCCAGCAGCAGATCGGTTTCCGGCAAGTCCTGAAGATGAACAAAGGCGTCTGCCGCTTCGACGCGCCGACGCAGGCCCTCAGGATCGGGCGTGCCCCCGATCGCATCGGAGGTTGCGTCAAACGCATGATCCGATGCCGCCAGCCATGCCTCTCCGGCCGAGCGTCGCGCCGCATCGGTATAGACCTCGGCCGCATCGCCAAGGCCAAGGCCATAACTCCCCGGCGCCGGTCCATAGACTCGCGGGGCCGGCGCCTGCCCCGCAAAGGGGTTCCAGTCCGCCGGTTCGTCCCGCAAACACAGCGCTCGCACCGCCTGTCCGAACAACATGGGCAGCGCCGGGAAGGCATCGCGGAACAGGCCTGAAACCCGCAGTGTCACGTCGATGCGCGGCCGGTCCAGCAGCGCCAGCGGCAGAATCTCAACGCCCGCCACCCGTTCGGATGTCATGTCCCACAGCGGTTTTGCGCCGAGCAGGTGCAGCGCCATGGCGAATTCCTCGCCCGCCGTGCGCATCGTGGCCGATCCCCACAGATCGACCACCAGCCCGCGCGGATAATCGCCATGATCCTGCAAATGCCGCCGGATAAGTTCCTCTGCCAGTGTCACGCCTTGCGCGTGGGCCGCGCGTGAAGGCACCGCCCGCGGGTCTATTGCATAAAGGTTTCGCCCGGTCGGCAGCACATCGCTGCGCCCGCGAAACGGGGAGCCGGAGGGACCGGGCGGAACGCGCCGTCCGTCCAGCGCCGTCAGCAATCCGGCCCGCTCGGCTGCGCCCTGATCGCCCCGCCCGAACACATGCAGCCCGTCACCGAACTGGCTGTCCTTTACATCGCAAACGAAGCGATCGATCCGGGTGATCGCCTCAACCAGCGTGGCCGCGCCATCAAGGCCCAGTTCCGCCTCCAGCCCCAGCACGCGCGCTTCGTCGCGGATGCTCGCTTGCAGGCGGTCGCGGCGGGCCGGGTCCAGCCCGTAAGCGTTGGAGAATTCATCCAGCAGCGCCTCGATCCGGGCCAGCCCCGCGCCGCTTTTAGTTTGCACCAGTGGCGGCGGAACGTGTCCGATAGTAACCGCACCGATCCGGCGTTTGGCCTGCGCAGCTTCTCCGGGGTCGTTGACGATGAACGGATAGATCACCGGCATCGCGCCGATCAGCGCCTCGGGCCAGCAAGCGCCAGACAGCGCGACCGATTTGCCCGGCAGCCATTCCAGCGTGCCATGCGCGCCGATGTGGACCAGCGCGTCGCTGCCCCGTTCGCGCAGCCACAGATAGAACGCAACATAGCCATGGCGCGGGCAGCGGGACAGATCGTGATAGTCCCCGTCTCGATGGACGCGCTCGCCGCGTTCGGGCTGCAAGGCGACCAGCGCGCTGCCGATGGACAGCGCGGCAAAACGGAACGCGCCGTCAGCGACTGCCACATCGGCTTCCGGTTCGCCCCACGCGGCATGAAGATCAGCGCGCAAGGTCTCGGGCAATGCCGCCTGCGCCTTGCGATACGCGGCCAGCGGCCAATGCTGATGTTCGCTTTCAAGGCGCGCGCCCAGATCGGTCTGGCCATCCGTGGCATATCCCGCCTCGGCCAGATCGGCCAGGGTCGCCTCGGCTGAGGCGAGCGCATCCAGCCCCACGGCGTGGGCCATCTGGTATGCCTTGCCGGGATAAGTCGACAGGATCAGCGCAACCCGCCGATCGGCAACCGGCCTTTGCGAAAGGGCGATCCAGCCTGCCACGCGCGCAGTGATCGCCTCGATCCGGTCGGGATCGGCGCGGTGGACGGTGCGGGCAAAACCTAGTGCGGGATCGCGCGCACCCGCTTCCTTGAAGCTGGCGACCCCGGCAAAGACCCGGCCGTCAATTTCGGGCAAGACCACGTGCATGGCGAGGTCTGCGGGGGACAGCCCGCGCGAAGCCGCTGCCCAGCCGGTGCGGCCCGACGTGGCCAGCGCCAGTTGGAACACGGGAACGCCCGCGCCATCGAGCGGGGTATCGCCGTCTTCGCCACGCGCGGAAAAGGCGGTGGCGTTGATGATCGCCGCCGGGCCAAGGCCGCGCACCCAGCGGTCCACCTGATCGCGCACCTGCGGGGCTTTCAGCGAGGGGACGAAGATCGACAGTGCGTCAAAGCCGTGCCGGTCGAACGCGGCATGCAGGGCGGCAAACGGGTCCAGATCGTGGGCGGTCAGGTAAGAACGATAGAAGATGATCAGGACCAGCGGTCGTCCGGGATTGCGCGCAAAGGATTCAGGATCGACGACGCCCCGGTCGGGATGCCAACCTCCCGCCATAGGCAGCGGCTCGCAATTTTGGGGAGGGGTATCGATCAGCCCTGCCAGCCGTGAAAGCGCAACAAGCGCCGCCTGCGCCGCCCCTGCACCGCCGGCATCGCACAATTGCGCAAGGCTTCTCAAAGCAGGCACGGGGACGGTCGAAACTGCATCCAGCCGCCCGTCCTCCCAGCCGTCGCCGGGCAGCACGGCCAGCGCGATGCCTCGCGACCGGGCCAGAGCCTCCACTCGTTCCAGCCCGTAACTCCAATAGGGCGTACCGCCAATCAGCCGGATCAGGATCGCCTTCGCACCTGACAGCGTCCGCTCGACATAGGTGTCGACCGATAGCGGGTGCATAAGCGCTGCCAGATTGGCGAGCCGCAGCGAAGGAAATGTCGCATCGTCTGCACGGGCCTGATGCCATGCCGCCGCGAACGCCCCCAGATCGCTGTCCGAAAAGGACAGGACCACAAGATCCGCAGGCTCTTGCCCCAGATCCTGCGGGACGGCGGTTTCCTCCATCCCGTGCGTTTCGCGGAAAATGACGTGCATCGCCTGCGCCTTACGCCAGCAGCACCGCGCGAATGGCGTCTGGATCGACATGATCGTGCTCAGCAATGGCGACCAGCGTGGTGCGGCGCGGCTCGTCAGGCCGCCACGGACGGTCGTACTGGTGGCGCACCCGCGCGCCTACCGCCTGCACCAGCAGCCGCATCGGCTTGCCCGCAACGGCGGCATAGCCCTTCACGCGCAGGATATGGTGATCGCGCGCCAGCGTTTCGATCCGCGCGACAAGGGCCGCCGGATCGGCAATTTCGCCCCATTCGATAACGGCGCTGTCAAAATCATCGTGTTCGTGATCATCATCCCCATCATGGTGCGATGGGCGCGCGGCGATGTCGTCCTCGGCGGCGGCATCAAGCCCCAGAATCACGCGCGGATCGACCACGCCTTCGGTCAGTTCGATCACCGGCACCGGGCGGCCAAGCTCTGCCGCGATGATCGCGCGTGCGGCGGCAACGCCTTCGGGTCCGGCCAGATCAACCTTGGTCAGCAGGATCATATCGGCGCAGGCAAGCTGGTCCTCGAACACTTCGGACAGCGGCGTTTCGTGATCGATGCTCGGATCGGCGGCGCGCTGGGCGTCAAGCGCGGCCACATCGGGCGCAAACCGGCCTGCCGCAACCGCCTCGGCATCGGCCAGCGCCAGCACGCCGTCCACGGTGATCCGGCTGCGGATCGCTGGCCAGTCAAACGCCTTGAGCAGCGGCTTTGGCAACGCCAGACCCGATGTCTCGATCAGGATGTGATCCGGGCGGGGATCAAGCGCGAGGAGCTTCTCGACCGTAGGAATGAAATCGTCCGCCACGGTGCAGCAGATGCAGCCATTGGCCAGTTCGACGATGTTTTCCGCCGGGCAGTCTGGAATGGCGCAGGATGCAAGAATGTCGCCATCCACACCCAGCGTACCGAATTCGTTGACCACCACCGCCAGCCTGCGGCCGCCCGCATTGCGGATCAGGTGGCTGATAAGCGTGGTTTTCCCCGCGCCCAGAAAGCCCGTGATGATGGTGACAGGCACCTTTGACAGGTCGGCCACAAGCAATTCCTCCGCGCGCCAGAGCGACAAACGGCGGGGCTTGCCGGACAAGTCCGGTCGGCGCGCGACGACGGGCGAGCGCGACAAAGCACCCGTTACCACGCGACCGTGCAGCCCCAGCCACACAGCTTCGTCGCTCAGACGGAGAGTTACCGTGCCGTGACCATCCCCTGGATCAGGCAAGAGCGACCGGTGCGCCGGCAGGTCTCCTGGCTCGCGGGTCACAGCTTGATGCACGCCTTCCCAGACTTGGCGCTTGCGCGCTGTCCAGTGGCCGCCCCTGAGTTCAGGAGCATATGCATCGCGCTATCCGCTTACAGTTGCAGGGACAGCCACGGATTTGGGAGCAAGCCCCCGCACCGCATTCCCGATTAAGCCCCTTGCGAGGGCACCGGCGCGATCATCGAAGGGCGGAATCAACCCGTCCTTCGCCATGCGCCCTAGACGAAGATCGGAGCCAAGCCAATTGATGATGTTGCTTCATGCAACGATGGACGATCAGGTAACGACAGAAACCTCGATCTCATCGAACCGCTTCCAGCGATAGATCGCGTAACTCGCCAGCCAACAGAACACGAAAAGTCCGATGATGGCGAAGCCCAGACCATTGAAATTTTCGCCCAATTCAATGGCGATCCGCCATGGGGCACCCGTAAGGGCCAGTTTGTCGCCAATCAGGGCCAGCGTTTCGATTCCACCAATGACAATCGCCACGATGGCCGAGATCAGGGTGATTGTGATGTTGTAGTAGAGCTTGCGGATCGGCTTCACGAAGGCCCATTCATAAGCGCCCAGCATCACCACGCCGTCCGCCGTATCGATGAGGGCCATACCGACCGCGAACAGGGCGGGCAGGACCAGGATTGTCCCGATCGACAGGCCATCGGCGGCCTGGCTGGCCGACATGCCCAGAATGGCAACTTCGGTTGCGGTATCGAACCCAAGCCCGAACAGAAACCCCAGCGGGGCCATATGCCAGCTTTTGTTCACAAGGCGGAACATCGGCCTGAACAGTCTGGAAAGCAGACCGCGCCCACCCAATAACAGATCAAGATCGTCCTCGACATAGCTGCCGCCTGCACGAACATGCGCAAAGGTCCGCCAGACAGAGCGCAGGATGACCAGGTTCATGCCGGCGATCGTGAACAGGAAAAGCGCGGAAATCACGGTTGCAATCACGCCGCCGATTTCCTTGAAGGCGCCGAACTGCGACAGCGCGCTGGCCGTCACCGCAATGATGATCGATGCTATGGCAATGATCCCGGAATGCCCGATCGCAAACCAGAAGCCGGCCGAAACCGGGCGCTGACCATCCTGCATCAGTTTGCGCGTCACATTGTCGATGGCCGCAATATGATCGGCATCGACCGCATGGCGCAGGCCAAGCCCCCAGGCAAGCACAGCGGTGCCGAGCATTAACGGCTGCGCATGAAACAGGCTGAATGCCCAGACCCAGACGCCAATGTTGGCGGCGATCAATCCGGCAAACAAGGCACCAATTCGTAGGCGCAGAGACAGGGATGGCAGTGTCTTCGTGAGGGGCATGATTGGCTCGGCGATTAAGGAATGTACAAACGGAGGATGGCGCAGCAGACGTGCTGCAGCGCCGCCCATCAAGGGATTTCGCTAGAAATTGACCTTTGCGCCAATCCTCACGGTTCGAGGCTCGACCACACGACTCAACCGGCCTTCCACCGGAGCACCTGCATCAAAGGCGGGGATGTAGGACTCGTAATAATAGGCGATGTCCTTGTCCCGGCTGTCGAAGATGTTCAGCACTTCTCCAAATATCTCGACCTTCTTGCCCGTCCACGCGGCGCGGGCATTCATGACGGTGCTGCCCCGATCCCGGACACTGTTGTCCTCGACAAGCGGAGAAGGTCCGAGGTGGCGCACCCGAATGCTGGCTTCCCAGGGATCAAGAATGATGGCGGCACCGGCTGAAGCCGCGTTCTCAAATGCATTAGGGATGTGATCGCCATTGTCGAAGCGGGCATGGCTGGCAGTATAGTTTCCATCAAGCGCAAGCCACGGGAACGGCCGCCAGAAGGCGACGATTTCATAGCCATGACACCCACTGGCACCCGACGTTCAACAGCATTGGAATCGCCAATGAAACGAAGCTCGCTGCCGACATGCAGCCACCAGTAAGTCGCGGTTAACGTGACCCCGGAGAATTGAAGGCGTCCCCCCAGTTCCTTGCCGATGCCGCGAACGAGAACCGGAACAGGCGTGCCCCTGTTTACCGCACCCCGAACGTCGTTGGAATGGAATCCACGGACCCAGTTGGCGTAGAGTTCAAGTTGCGGCGTAACCTGATAGGCGATCGAGACCTTAGGTGAGAGAATCGACGCCGAGCCACTGCCTTCTCCCAGCGACGCCGCAACCACATCTCGTGCACGCACGGAATAGTGATAATAGTCCCCGCGAAGACCACCTGTCACACGCAGTCCAGCCAAGAGTTTCCAAGCGACTTCGCCGTAGAGCGCGGAAGACAATTCCCCGACCTGATAGTGCCCGAGAGATTCAAGAAATGTGCGGACAGCCGTTCGATCGACACCAACATTCCCGATGGCATCGTATCTGTTTTCGGTGCCAAGGCTCACAGCCAGACTGTCAGCGATTTCCCAATTTTTTTGAGCGGACAGCCCTAGTACCCAATGCCGGTCGAACTGCTTGATCTGCGCGCTTGTGCCATCCGGATCGGTGTAAGTGGGGTTCGACAACATCGACCAGTCGTAAAACTGGGCATAGACATTGGCGCGCCATGTCGGTTGCTTGACCGCGATGTTAGCCACCTGGCGCGTCGTCTCACCCCGCGCGGAAGGATCTGGAGAGCAGAACACATCCGCACACAACGCCGTGCCGATAATGCGCTCCGGGATTTGCTCGGTAGGGTGCCATGTCGCCCGGTAGGCATGGAGAGATGCCTCCAATGTGCCCGCACCGCTCGGCATGCTATATTTCGCGAAACCCGAGTAATGGCGAAGACGTTCAGTTTCCTGCCACGGTCCGTCGTAGGTCTTGGCCTGAGCGACAAGCGTGAGATCTCCCACGCCCACGTCGTGCACTGTTCCGCCTACGGCGACGCGGCGCCAACCATATGAACCAGCCTCGGCCGATGCCCACGGCCGGTGGTAACCCTTGATGGTCATCATATAGGCTGCTCCCGCCAGAGCGAAATCACCGCCGTCGGCGCGATAGGGCCCTTTACGAAAATCCTCCCGGCCCACGATCTCCGGAATGAGGCCGTTGAGGTCGAGATAGCCGTGACCGTGTCCGTGTGTGCGAAAGTTCATCTGCAGTTCATCGATATAGGTGGTGAAGTCAGACCCATGGTCGAGGTTGAAACCGCGCAGGAAATACTGGTTGGCTTTGCCGCTCCCCGAATGCTGGGCTGCAACCAGCCCGGGCACCGCTTCCAGCAGTTCCGCCACGCGGAGAAGTGGCCGCACGAGGACATCGGCCCCTCCGACGCTTCCCTCGCTGGCTGATCTGGCAGTGCCGATCATGGCCTCACCACGACCGAAAACCACGATGTCGTTGCCCGCCTCGACCGCGTCCGCGCTTGTTTGCGATCCCTTCTCAAAGGGTTCGGCAAAGGCTGGCGTTCCCATACAGATCAGCGCAAGTGCGCTGCTGGTAGTAATGGTCTTGATCACGAAATAGTCCTCCGGCGTCTTGCGACGTGGCCGGGGCATACCCGCGCGAACGGGCGAGCCGCGCGGCGGCCGGACGCCATGGGCGGCCGACGCACGTCTCCGATGCGGCCCCAGCCGCTCATTCGTCGCTCAGACGGAGTTCACCGTGCCGCAGCCATCCTCTGGACCAAGGCAAGAGCGACCAGACGCCGGCAGGTCTCCTGGCTCACGGGTCACAGCTTGATGCACGCCTTCCCAGACCTCGCATGATTTAGCGTCCGGCCCAGTGGCTGCCCCTTCAAAGAGGAGCCATGTACATCGCGCTATCCGCTTACAGTTGCAGAGACAGCCGCGGATTTGGAAGCAAGCTTCCGCACCACATTCCCGATTAAGCCCCTTTTGGGGGCACCGGCGCGATCAATGAAAGCCGAACTTGTCCGCCTCTCAATCCCTCGCCTAACTGAAGTGAACGGAAAAGCCAATAACGCTTGGAGCTGGGATTTAATCAACGATTACTGCATCCCGCGCCACCATTGCCATTGGCACGGCCAGAGCGCGCCAACCGCACGCACTCGCTTTGAATGGCGGGTTTTCCCTGAACCTGTCGTTGGCCATCGGACTCCTGTACGCCCGGAAGTGGTCGCGACCTGTCGATTAGCGGAAGGACCGCACCTAGGAACAAGAAATTGGCAGCTGAACGGCGACAAAGGGTCGGATTTTACGAAGCACACTTGCCCCTCTCTTAATCAAATGGGTGGGATCTGCACGGCCCAGCCTACTAAAATGGCTCGAACTTCATGGCGGCTCACTGATGATTACAGTTTTCCAAGCCGCACCGCACCTACCCCATTTGCCAAACAACATAAAATCAGTGTCGGAATCCGGTCAGTGCCCAAAACAGACTCGAATTGATCGAACGCTTTACGGACCGCGCTATCCATCAAAAAATCAGCTATGCGATTGCCTTGTGCGCGCAGGCTCCCAATCTAGACGTTGATGGCCAGCCTGTTCCCCGACCTGTTTGAGACTCCGAAAATCCCGGGCTTGTCCTATCGGGAAGACCTTATCTCCCGCGATGAAGAGTTGAGGCTGATCGACGGGATCGACGCATCCGCGCTCGAGCCGTTTCGTTTCCAGGGTTGGCTCGGCAAGCGCCTGACCAGTTCCTATGGCTGGCGCTACGACTTCGACGACGCACGCTTCGGACCTACAGATCCCATGCCGGATTGGCTGCTACCTGTGCGTGCAAAAGCCGCTGTCTTTGTCGGCCTTGAGCCCGCCAGCCTAGCCCAGGCGCTCCTCATCCGCTACGATCTTGGTGCCGGCATAGGCTGGCACCGTGATCGCCCGGTCTTCGACCATGTCGTCGGCATTTCGCTGGGCGTGTCGGCCCCCTTGCGTTTTCGGCGGCGCAACGCCAGCGGGTTCGATCGCGTCACCATTCCGCTCGCGCCGCGTTCGGTCTATCACCTTCATGGCGAAGCGCGGTACCAATGGGAACATAGCATAGCCGAAATGGGAGAGACCCGCTGGTCGATCACCTTCCGTACGCTCGCTGAGAAACTGACGGGCCGGAACATGATCAGATAGCTGCCCTCCTTCAATGCGCCATGGTGCCCGCATCGAGAAGCTGGTCCAAGCGCGTCGCAACGTCGAGCCACCGCGCAACACCGGCCTGATCACCCGCCAGCGCCAGCGTTCTTACTCTTTCTGCAATAAAGTCGCTCGTGTTCGCGCCATGCTGCCGTTCGACCGCCAGCGCTTCGGCCCAGCCTGGATCATGCTCGAGAGAATCGAAGCAATGCAGGATCAACGCTCAGCAGTACCACGGCCCAGCGTACCCATCAGGAATAACTATTCGTCTTGACCTCTTGATCTGCAGACTGGGCCGCGGCATCATAGGTCGGCAGGGGGGATTTTGCTGACGGCCCCGCTGTAGGATTATCCTGTCAGGCATAACTGACGCCCCTCTGATTTTTGGGGCGGTCGGAGCGACGGCCCGCCATCGCTTGAGACACACCTAGCTCAATCGCCCCCGGGATTCTCGGGACCGATTCTGTCGGCCTGTTGGCCAAGCTCGCGTGTTACGTCCTCTCCCCATCAATCGATCCCAGACGGATCGCGCTCAACCGCTTCCTATGCCCGACAAGCATCCAGGCGGCTCCCTATCTGTCGCAAAAGACAGCGCATACACGGCGATTCTAAGTGATACTTACAGCACAGAAGCTCCGGGCCTCATCCGCTATTTCAAGCAACGCATGCGGGATGACGAGGACGCCAACGATCTCATGCAGGAAGCATTTGCCAGGCTTGCAGCCCATATGCGTACGAAGATACTCGTTCATCCAGCGTCCTATCTGCAACGCATAGCCCGCAATCTTCTCGTGGATCGAATGCGCAGTGCGAGACGTGCGGCCGCGACCATAGGGCCGACGCTGGATGAACTACCCGAAATCGGCGCTGCCCCGGAGCAAAGCTTCGGAATCGAAAGGCAGGATGTCATGCGTCTCTACAAGGCGGCCGTCGATGGTCTCCCCGACCAGACCCGGCAAGTCTTCCTCATGCATCGGGTAGAGAATCTGACCTATCGAGAAATCGGTGAAAAGCTTAGAATCGCGGTCCCTACCGTTCAATATCATCTGGGCCGCGCACTGGCGCGTATCGCACAAGCTCTGGACGACTGACATGCTCGATGAACAAGAGAAGCGCTCCGCCATGCGCGAAGAAGCCGCATCCTGGTTCGCCGCGATGCAGGGTCCAGATGCCCAAAACCGCGACCAGGAATTCAAGGCATGGCTTGCCGCAGATCCAGACCACCGAATTGCCTACGCGCGGATCGCGGAAGTCTACAGCATAGGAAAGTCGCTGGTGTCGCCGACCAAAGCCGAAGCAGACGCTGCGCCGACGCACTCCCGACATGCGGTGGCTCTTGCTGCGGCGGTCGCTGTGATCCTGCTTTCCTTCTCTGCCATCGTCTGGATGCCAGCTGGCAATAAGGGCCAAAAGAACGGACCCGCAATCGTCGCCGACGCTGGGCATCATACCGCCGAATTCGCAAGCAGGGTCGGACAGATCCGTAAGCTTCAGCTTGCAGACGGATCAGAGATTACACTCGACACGGACAGCATCGTGTCGATGCGATTTACGCCAAGTTCAAGGTCGCTCCGCCTCGAGCAGGGCAAGGCTCGGTTCGAAGTGGCCCATGATAAGAGGCCGTTTATCGTTTCTGTCGGCGATGCCATCGTGACCGCTCACGGAACAGTTTTTGATGTCGGCTTCCGCTCGGACCAAACATATTTCGTCCGCCTCCTGCGCGGATCGGTGGACGTCGCGCGAGCCGACCATGTTGTTGGACACGATGTTACCAGCAAACCGAGATTGCTACGCCCCGGGCAGGTGGTCGAAGCTGGGAAATTTGGCGTGCGCGACCTACCAGCATCCTTCGCTCCAGCTGCAGGCGAAAGCTGGACCTCGAAAATGCGGCAGTTCGATGATGTAAGGGTGGGCGATCTCATCAATGAGGCAAA
>NZ_JPPQ01000069.1:1962699-1974612 GCF_000743655.1 Sphingobium sp. ba1 | reverse complement strand
GTTCCGTCCGTCCAATCTCCGCCAAGCATGCTCAAGCTTCACGATTTTTGCAACAGAGCCGAGCAAGTCACCCGAAAGGCGGACGGAAGCACGCTCTATGAAATCAAGGGCAAGAACAGCGACGGAAAGACGATCGAACTGTTCGTCACGCCCGAAGGCCAGGTGCTCGGCCGCGAATGATGGATCAGCACGGGGCGCCGGCCGTCGAGGGCCGTGCGCCCCTTCCGAAATGATACTGCGGAATAGGAGACGAAAATGCGGCCAAGGCGATGGATATTGTTATGCGCCGCTTTGGCCGCCCTGCCTGATAGTGCGATCAGCCAAACCGAACCCGCGTCGGCGACGGGCTCGGCGTTGTTCGTAAGCTGTCAAGCGAATGAGCCGCGATGCGGCGCTTACCTCCAAGGCGTGCTCGACATGATGATCGTCGCGCGAAAAGCGGAATGCCGCGCTCCACGCTATGACCGATCGGCGCTGCGCGCGGCATATTTACGCTGGGCGGAGCAGAATAGCTATTTTATGAGTGTTCATATGGTGGCCGGAGCTGAACGCTCGTTAGCGAAGGCTTGGCCATGTCAGTAGCATCGTACCCCGCGGCGTAGCCTGCCCGGCGGCTGCCTTTGAGGGCAGGCGGAGCGTCCGCCTGGCGGTGAATTCCGCCAGCTCAACGATCCCATGTCGCGCCTCAAGCTCGCTAATTAGCCGATGTTCGCATTATGTCTGCCAAATCGTTGTCTGGCGCACAAACCTTGAGGTGACGCCATCTGTGCACCGACGGATTACTGGGAAAGGAATTCACCATCCTCGGCATCGGCCGCAGCGATGGCGATGACGAGACGTTGCGCGCCAGCCTGGATAAGTTCGCGACCGAGGGCGATTGCTGGCGTGATCTGCGCAAGCGCATCGCCTACCTCCAGGGCGATTTCACCGCAGACCGGGTGTTCGACGATGTCGCCCAGGCGTTGGGCGACCGAAGCGCGGTCTTCTACCTTGCCACGCCGGCGCAATTCTTCGGCGCCATCGTCGAAAAGCTTGCCGCCAAAGGCCTGATGGCGGAAGCGGGCAGTCGGTTCCGCCGCGTCGCGATCGAAAAGCCGTTCGGCCACGACCTCGCCTCGGCCAAGGCGCTTGACGCCCGAATCCTCGCCTTGCTCCCGGAAAGCCAGATCTACCGGCTCGACCATTTCCTGGGAAAGGAAACTGTCCAGAACATCCTGGTCGCGCGCTTCGCCAACCAATGGTTCGAAGCGGTGTGGAACAATCGCTATATCGACCATGTCCAGATCACCGCTGCCGAGACGGTCGAGGTCGGATCGCGCGGATCTTTCTACGATGCAACCGGCGCGCTCCGCGACATGGTCCCCAACCATCTGTTCCAGCTGCTGGCGATGATCGCGATGGAGCCGCCCAACAGCTTCGATGCCGACGCGATCCGCGACGAAAAGGCCAAGGTGTTGCGCGCGATCCGCAAGCCCACCGCAGTCTGCGCAGTGCGCGGCCAATATGGCAAGGGCCGTGTCGGCAGCCGCAACGTGCCGGCCTATCGTAAGGTCCCGGATGTCGCTGCCGACAGCAGGACCGAGACCTATGTCGCACTGAAGCTGGAAGTCGACACCTGGCGCTGGGCCGGCGTGCCCTTCTACCTGCGCACCGGCAAGGCGCTGGCAGCGCGCGATACGGAGATCGTCGTCACGTTCAAGGCAGTGCCCTACGCTTTATTCCGCGATTGTCCGATCGACCGCCTGCCAGCCAATCGCCTGATCTTCCAGCTGCAGCCGGACGAAAGCATCGTCTTAGACATGCTGGTCAAGAAACCGGGTCCAGTGATCAAGACCGCAGGAACAACGCTCGATTTCACTTATGCCGACCACTTCAAGCTGTCGGGCCGGACCGGCTACGAAACCTTGCTCTATGACATGATGACCGGCGACCAGACATTGTTCCAGCGCGCCGAGCAGATCGAGGCGGGCTGGGCCGCGGTCCAGCCGATCCTCGATCGCTGGGCCAAGGGCAAGGGCAGGCTTGAATCCTATGCACCAGGCAGCGCCGGCCCGGCCGGCGCAGATGCCCTACTCGAACGCGATGGCCGCTTCTGGCACAGGATCGGCCAATGATGCTTGGCCTCGTCATCTCCGACATCGACGGACTTTGGTTCGCAAGGACAAGAGCCTGGCGTCGGCGACGACTGCCCGGTCGCGGACCTACTATCTGGACATCACCAACTCCTATGCCAACAAGCGAGCTGGCGTCGATGCCCTGGCGCGGGCGCTCGGCCACATGCCCAATGACCTGCCCTTTGCTCGTGCGCACCGGGCTATCGATCGCCATGGGCAAGACGCCTGAGGAGATCCGTAGCGCAGCGCACTACATTTCAACCAGCAACGACAAAGATGGCATCGCCGATGCCATCGACGCATTTCTGCTGCCGCTTGTGGGAGATCATCATGAAGCGACTGGCCGCTTTCGACCTCGACGGAACGCTCGCGCTCAGCAAGCAGCCGCTCGACGATGAAATGGCGGATCTGCTTACCCGCCTGCTCGACGTGACGATGGTAGCGATCATCTCCGGAGGCGACTGGCCGCAATTCGAGAAACAGGTGGTGTCACGCATGCCTGCCCGGGCGCGGCTCGACAATTTCATCATCCAGCCGACCACGGGCACCAAGCTCTATCGTCACGCCGACGGCCAATGGACGCGTATCTATGCCGATCTGTTCACCGGCGACGAAAGCCAGCGCATCCGCGAAGCACTGACCAAGGCGGTCGAGCAGGCGGGCTATGCAAACGAGAACATCTGGGGCGAGCAGATCGAGGATCGCGGCAGCCAGATCACATTCTCCGCGCTCGGTCAGCAGGCGCCGCTCGAGGCCAAGGACACGTGGGATCCGGATCACGCCAAGCGCAAGAAATTGCAGGCCCTGCTCCAGCCGTTGCTGCCAGGCTTTGCCATCAATATCGGCGGGGCGACATCGATCGACATCACCCGCGAAGGCATAGACAAGGCCTATGGCCTTAAGCGCCTTTCCGAGCAGACCGGCGTCGCACTCGACGAGATGATCTTCTTCGGTGACGCGATCTTCCCGGGCGGAAATGATTATCCGGCCAAGCACCTCGGGCTGGATACCGTGCGAGTCCGCGACGTTGCCGAAACCAAGTCGGTGGTTGGCGCGATCGCTGCCTGGCTGGTCTAGATGCGCTACCGCCGATCCTTAACCAGTCCCGCTTTCGCACCCATACGACCCAGCTTCGCAGCGGCCCCACATTGTGGAGCCGACGGATCGCTTCAATAGTGCCGGATCTGCTTGACCCCACTACGCCTGGGCGTGTCCGAGGAAACTCAGCTCGCCATGTCCGCCATCATCCGACAGCTGGCGGCGCAGTCCTTGCAGGTAGCCGAGCAACGCTTCATCCGCTCGTCCACGACGTGGCTCAGGCATTCCCGCGCACATCGTTCGCAGGCGTCAGCGCAGGCGCGACACAGGATGGTATGGAGGGGGGATTCGCGCAGCATCGAGTTGGCGGACGCCTGGCACAGTTCCGCACAGTCGTTCAGCATGGCGATCAGCGACGCCGTGGCTGACGCGCCGCCTCGCTTGGTCAGCCAGGTGGCGGTCTCCAGGCACATGCGGTGCGAAGCCACGCAATCGTCGATGCAGTCCGTCATCGACATCGCCATCCCTTCCATTGGATGCTGCTGCCCCGCCGCCGGCACAGCCAGCGTTCCAGCGGCGGCAAGGCCGGCGCCGGCCATCAGCAATTCGCGTCTCTCGATCATCATGCACCTCCCATCTGCTATCCCTTGAGCGCTGTACCGCATCCGGCGGCCTCAGCCGTCGCAGGCGACCCATCCCACGCCGCGCGTGCCTTCTCCCGCGCCATCCGGGTTTCCTCCCAAGGCCAGTGGCCGTTGATCTCGACCCCGAGCGAGATGCTCAGGAAGGTCCGCACCAGCACCAGCCCTGCCAGCACGATGAGATCGTCGAGCGTCGGGTTGATCACCAGCGACTTGACGATGTCGCCGGCGACCAGGAATTCCAGGCCGAGCAGGATGCTGCGGCCGAGCGCCGAGCGGAACGCGCTATAGGCCTCGGTCCGGTCGCCCGCCCTCGCCCGCCGCGCAAACAGAAAGGTTGCGAGCCCCGCGCCGACCAGGATGGTCAGCGTACCCGCCAGTTCCAGGCCGATCACCGCGAGCCGGAAGAAGGCGCTCAGCCAGTCGGCCTCAATGGTGATCATACCAGCCTCGCTTGCGGATATTGTTGAAGCTGTCGGTGGCGTGACAGGCATAGCATTGGTCGACGCGCGCCTTCGATCCGGCTGCGCGCTGCGAGACCATGCTGAAATGCTCCATGAAGTGACTGGGCGGCGCCTTGTGGCACTCGGCGCACTGCGTCGAATTGACCGACGGATGGCGATAATTGGCGATCTTCCAGCTGTCGGTCTTGTGGCAGCTCGCGCAGTCGGTGCCGAACAGGCCCTGGTGCGGATCGCGGAACGCATGGCAGCTCGCGCAATTGAGCGCGGTCTCGGGGGTCAGGCTTCGAATGTTTGTCGACATGCCCGCCAACGGCTGCCGCCACTTCGCCATGTCGAGCAACGCGGCGTGATCCATGCGGATGATGCCGCGCTCTCCCTCATGTTCGACGTGGCAGGAGGTGCACTGCGTCGCTTTCGCGTGGAACTGCGTCGACTGCTTCGTCCCGAAATCCGTGCCCGCATGGCAGGTGAGACAGGTCCGGGTTTCGACGCCCTTGCCCGGCGTGTGGCAGGCCGTGCATTGGCCGGCGAAGGACTGGTGCGCGCTCGAGAGCGGGCCGGGCGAGACGAGCTGCGCCATCAGGCCGGCATCCCTCGGCGCGTCCGATCGCATCCGGATCGCGACCGCGGCGACCATCACCAGCAGGGCTGCGATGAAGACGGCGTAGGAAAGACGCTGCCAGCTCATAGCCAGCGCAGCCCGTAATAGAGCGCCGCGCCGACATGGAGCGCGAGCAGCGCGAAGATGAGACAGCCCAGCAGGATGTGCAGGAACCGCCACCGTGTGAACAGGGAGTTGGTTGCCTCTTCGGCACGGATCGCGAATTCGGTATCGGCCAGCGCCGCGGCGATCCCCGCCTTGTCCTGGGGATGCTGGCCCGCGGGCGCATCGCCGGCGACGAACAGATAGCGCTTCCAGCCCGACAGCGGCGGGGCTGCGGTATCGGCCTGCGTCGGCGCCGCCGGCTCCTCGAGGAAGGCGGCGCGAAGCGAGGCCAGTTCTGACCTGCGTCCGCGCAGCGCCCGACCAAGCTGGGCAAGCAGGTAGCGGCCGATGAAGCCGGTGATGACCGTCATCAGAAGGAGGATAGTCAGAAGCAGGCCGACCGGGCTTTCGAGCTTGTGCGCGGCGTGGACCAGACCCAGGATCGGCGCCAGCACGCCGGCATAGATGTGGATGGCGAGCAGGGTTGGCTTGCTGACGACCCGGGAGAGCGCCTTGTCGACCCAGGCGATGTGCTTGGCCGCGACATAAGGAAGCGTCAGCAGCATCAGCACGAGCGCTGCGATCCCGATGATCCCGCCGGCCAGGCTACCCGGAAAGCGGGGCGACACATGCACGAGATAGCCGAACGGGAACAGCAGCAGGAACGCGACCAGCAGGCCCACGGCAATGTCGCTGCGTTCGCGCATCAGGCTTCGACCACGAGCGGCGTGCCCGTCCCCTTCGCCTGGCACGCGAGCACATAGCCTTGCGTCTTGTCGGCGGGCGCAAGGCCGGATTCGACCTCCATCGTCACTTCGCCCTGCAGCAGCTTGACCACGCAGGCGCCGCATGTGCCCGCACGGCATGCATAGGGGATCTCGACGCCCGCGCCCTCGGCCGCCTCCAGCACGGTCTCGTCCGCGGGCAAGGCCGCCGACACCCCCGACACGGAGAAGGTCACCGTGCTCGGCGCCACCTCGGCGCTCGGGGCCGGCTTATCCGCTGGCGGGGGCGCGGGCTTGACCTCGAGATCCTCGTGGTCGGCCGGCAGCGAGGCCGGACCGAACGCCTCGGTGTGCAGCTGCGCTTCGGGGACGCCGAGTTCGGCCAGCACGCCGCGCATCGCGCCCATCATCGCCGGCGGGCCGCACATATGGATGCGCCGGCTCGCGATCTCCGGCACCGCGGCCAGGATCATCTCGCGCGTGATCGGCCCTTCTGGGCCCATCCAGACGGTGCCGGGCGCGCGCTGCATCGCGGCGACGATATGGAGGTTGGGAAAACGGCGTTCGAGCCGCTCGAGCTCGTCGCGGAACACGAATTCCTCGGTCGACCGTGCGCCGTAGAAGAAGAAGATATCACCCTTCCACGCGGTGTCGGTGAGATAGCGCAGCACCGACATCATCGGGGTGATGCCGACCCCGCCCGCGATCAGCACGATGCTCTGGGCATCCGTTCCCGTGAAGGTGAAGGCGCCGAACGGTCCGCTGACCTTCAGCAGATCGTCGGCGACGACCTTGTCGTGCAGGTATCGCGAGACCACGCCCTGCTCCTCGCGCTTGACCGTCAGTTCGACATAGGCCCGCTGGGTCGGCGAAGAGGCGATCGTGTAGGAACGGCGCGCGGTCTTGCCCGCTTCGGGCTCTACCTCGACCTGCAGGAACTGGCCCGGCAGGAAGTCGAACGGCAGCCGGTCGGCGGCCGGGTCCGCGAGCCGGAAGGTCAGCACGCTCGGCGTCTCTCGCACGATCTGGACCACGCGCAGCTGCCCCGCCCAGCTTTTGGGCTTGCGCAGCGAAGCCCCACCGGGCGCGGCCGCATTGCTCGGCGCGAGCCCGGCGCTGTCGGCAACGGGGGCAGGCGCGGGCGCAACCCTGGTAGCGGGCTGGGCAGCCTTCGGCTCCGGCTTTGTCAATGTCTTGCCGGTGGGGACACCACCGGCGATCGCCCCGATCCGCCGGAGGCGGAAGATCTGCAGCGCGATCAGCGTGGCGCTCACCAGCCCCAGGAACAGCATGAGAAGCAGGTGCGAGGGCGAGATGCCGAACCAGTGATCGGCATGGCCGGGCGCGGCCTGGTCGATGTCGAGCTGATCGCGCAGCCAGGCAAGCCCGACCTCCCGGGGCGGCTGCAAGCCGCCGATCGCGCCCTGCGCGGCGGTGCCGGACCGGAACAGGTCGGTTCCCTCGCGCAGGCGGCGCGCCGCATCGAGCCGGGCCGAGACCGTGGTTGCACGCGCGCCGTCGGCCGAGGCGGCGTTGATCATCGCTAGGCCCGTGCTTACCCGTTCGCCAGCCTGCGCAGCGACCCGCTGCCTTGCCGCTTCGTCGAGCGCGGGAAAGGCGAGCAGTTGCGAGATGAAGCCGGTCCGGCGCGATTCGTGGCCGTGCTCATTCTCCCCTTCCCCATTGATCATGCGATCCATCATGGGGTTCATCATCTTCGCCATGTCCGACGACCCCGACGATGCCGGTGCGGACATGCCCCCGCCGGCCGGCATGCCTGCGCCATGATGCGCGGCATGATCCTCGCCCTCCTGCGCGCCCGCGCCCGCGGACAGGCTGAGAGCGATTGCGCAGCCGAGGCTCAAGCGTCGAAGGCTGATCCGCCTGGACATCCTCATCCCCTTTTTCAGCGCGCTTACATATCCTTCATCGGCATCGCCGAATTGCCCGGCGCGGGATCGGGTGCCGGCGCGGTCTGGTTGCCGGCCCCGGCGCGCATCGCGTCATGGTCCATCGCCTGACGGTGATGCCGCTCCATCTCGGCCTGGTTGCTCATCGCGTCCATCGACGCCGCGTCTGCAGCGTTGCCGCTGTCGGTCAGGACCGGGGTGGCGGCGACGCTGTTCGCCGCGGGCGGCACCGTCTGGTCGGCCTGGCGGTCGCAGCCCGAAAGCGCGAGCGCCAGCAACAGGCTTCCGCCGACAAGCGGAAGGGCTTTTTTCGCATGGTCGATCATAGCTTGCTCCTTGGCTTGAAAACTGTGTCCGGGCGCCAGGGATGGCGCCCGGACCCGATCATTGCGCGTTGCGCAGGATCTGAAGGCACCGGTCGTGCGAGAGGTTCATCGGGTTGCGCCCCTGCCCCTTCATCTCGCCATGATCATGCGGCGTCTGGAGACCCATATTGCCCTCCATCGCCCGGCAACTCTCGACCTGCGCCGAGGTCGGCCGCGTGGTCACACAGGCGCCCAGAAGCAGCGCCGGCGTGAGGACGGCGATCAAACGCATTGTCGTCATGACAAAACCCCTTTCGCTAGTGATGATCGTTCGTCCTGCGCTGCCTGATGTTTCTTGTTATGCTGCTGGTCTTTCCGCCGCGCCGTCAGGAAGGCGAGGATCGGGCAATCGGAGACGGGCACTTCGCCCGGGCATTCGTCGGCGAGCATCCGCAGCATGTCGCGGATATCCGACAGGCGCTCGAGCCGGGCTTCGGCGTCAGCGATCTTGGCAAGCGTGATATCGAGCACGGCCTGGGCATGCGCGGTGTCCGACGCCCTGAGCGCCAGCAGCTGCCGGGCCTGTTCGAGTGTGAAACCAAGCTCCTGCGCCGAGCGGATGAAATTGACGCGCTCGAGGTCGGTCGCGTCGTAGAGCCTGTAGCCCGCTGCCGTGCGCGCGGGCTCGCGCAGCAAGCCCATCCGCTCATAATAGCGGATCGTATCGCGGCCCACGCCTGCCGCGGCGGCCAGTTCGCCGATCTTGAAATTGCCCATGTCATCCGCTCGATCATGCCGGTAGGACCATGGTCCAGGGTCAAGCGGTTTCGCCTCGATCCCGAACGGTCCGTTGCCGCCGGCAACCCGCTGCCCCGATGCCTCGCATCAGGGCAGCGTGTGCCGCCGGGCCACCGGCGCGTCAGTTCTTGCGAAGCTCGACGATGTCGTGCTTGGCAGGCGTACCGTCGGCGACGGACACATGCGCGAAGTGATCATCGAAGATATGATCGATCGTCACATGGCCGACGAGCTGGCGGTGATAGGTCGGCGCCACGCCCTTGGGCGGACCCGGATGGGTCACGACGCGATAGACCTCGAGCTTCTGGCCGACCTCGGCGCCATCGGCCTTGCCGATGCAGACGACCGTGCCGTTGCTGCCCGTGTCGACGATCGAGCCGCGCATGAACAAGCTGTGACCAATGCCTTGAGCCAGCAGGGGCGAAGCGCCGAACATCGCGATACCGGCCAGCGCGACCATGATAGATTTCTTGATCATCTTGGGCTCCCTCGAAGAGAAAATGGGCACCGCCGCGTGAATCGTCGACGGGAAGATTTGTCTTCTTCGGAGACAGGACTATGGGCCCGGGTCCAACGCCGGTATACGTAATGTTCGCAGCCCGCAGCGTGGGTCTGGGCCAGAGGCCGCTCCACGAGACAACCTCGTTGCGAGCTATCACAAATTACAAAAATTCAGAGCTGGCACGGTGCGAGATTGACGAGCTGAAAGCTTGGCCGCGCGAGCAGCAAAAGCGGCCTCAGTGAATCAAGGTAAGCAGCAGGGGGCAATATTGGTGCAGCAGGCGACGCGCGGCAGGCACTGCCACGTTCATTGCAGCGGGTTTGCAAGCGGCGATGCCGAAGGGGCCGTTCCCAGGGCGCTCGCAATACCGCTAGCGGCTGTCTGCCTTCATGTGATGTCTTGTGACGGGACGGGCTCGGTCGCATGGCCGCATAGGCGGCAATGTGGATGGTGGCGAAAAATTCCTGTGAGCCGCGCCGTCCTCCAAAAGCTGGCGCCGTTAAAATTTCTCGAAGGCCCTGATTGGTTTTTTTGAGAGGGGAATGCTCGCCCGCTGCGTATCTCTTATGTGCTCTGCCAGACACGCGATCATCATGGGAGGTTGAACGATGATGCACCCCATTGCCGCCGTCACGCAAGAACGGTGTGCCCGCCATGGCACTGGCTTCCAAGCTCGGCGTCAGGTGACCGGCAACCGAGGGGTACCGACCCGCGCGCCGCGCACAATATGAATCATCAAATATTATCGAAGTCTGGCCGGTGCCCCTTTCGCGTCGAACCTGCTCCTGTGAGCGGGCATACAAATGGGCCGCCGCGAACTCAGAAGGATTTTTTATGAACCACCTTATCGAACGACGCGATTTGCTTCGTGCAGGCGCGCTGGGCGCTGCCGGTTTAAGTCTCACCGGACTTTTCCCGGCATGGGCACAAACCGGCTCGGCCGGACTAGCGCCAATGCCGACACTCACCGGGGAAGATCTCCATCTTAGGGTTGACCATAGCGCTTTCGCCGTCGGAGGCCGCACCGGTCACGCCATAACAATGAACGGCGTGCTGCCGGCTCCCTTGATCCGCCTCAAGGAAGGGCAGAAGGTGCGCATCAGCGTCGAGAACGCGCTTGACGAGGATACGTCGATCCACTGGCACGGCCTGATCCTGCCGTTTCAGATGGACGGAGTGCCCGGTGTGAGCTTTCCGGGTATCAAGCCGAAGACGACCTTCGTTTATGAATTCCCGATCAAGCAATCGGGCACGTACTGGTATCATAGCCACTCGGGTCTGCAGGAGCAGCAGGGCCACTACGGTCCGATCGTGATCGATCCCGCCGATACCGATCCGGTCGCCTACGACCGCGAGCACGTCATCGTTCTCAGCGACTGGACGTTCCTGCACCCGCATGCGCTCGTCACCAAGCTCAAACAGGAGGGAGGCTATTTCAATCGCCAGAAGCAGACCTTGGCGGGCCTGCTGCGCGACGGAGATCCTGAAGAAAAGATGTCACTGTCCGACCGTCTGATGTGGGGCAAGATGCGCATGGATCCCAGTGACATCTCGGATGTCACGGCATCGACCTATACCTACCTGATCAACGGCCATGGACCGAAAGAGAACTGGACCGGGCTATTCCGACCGGGAGAGCGCGTGCGGCTGCGCTTCATCAATGCTGCGACGATGACGATCTTCAACATTCGCATTCCAGGCCTTCCAATGACGGTGGTAAACGCTGACGGCCAAAACGTGCGTCCGGTGACCGTCGAGGAGTTCCAGATCGGCAACGCCGAAACCTACGATGTCATCATCCAGCCCACCGAGGACAGCGCTTTTACTCTCGTGGCAGAATCGGTCGATCGCTCGGGCATGGGTCGCGCGACGTTCGCCCCCCGCCTGGGGATGACCGCACCGGTTCCGCCCCTGCGCGCCCGTCCGACGCTCAGCATGAAGGACATGGGCATGGTCGGGATGGACCATGGCTCAATGGCGGGTATGGACCACAGCTCGCACGGCGCCGCAACGGCTGGTGCTACGGCATCGATGGCGGGAATGGATCATGGCTCATCTGGTTCGATGGGCGGCATGAATATGCGAGACAAGTCGCTGGTGCCGCCAACCGTCAAAGTTGGCGTGGGAGTCGACGCAATCGCAATGGCGCCTGTCGACCGGACCGGAGACCCAGGACTTGGGCTTGAGGACGTGGGTCATAAGGTGCTCACATATCGGGATCTGATGTCGCTCACGCCAAATCCCGACAAGCGGGCGCCAACGCGCACCGTCGAGGTTCACCTGACCGGCAACATGGAACGTTTCATGTGGTCCTTCGATGGCGAAAAGTTCAGTGAGGGCGTAGAGCCGATCCGCTTCGAGCGGAACGAACGGGCCAGGGTCGTGCTGATCAATCATAGCATGATGACACACCCCATTCACCTACATGGCCACTTCTTCGAGGTCGTAAACGGTCACACTGGAAGTCACCCGCTCAAGCACACAGTGAACGTCCTTCCTGGTGCGAAGCTCACTTTCGATCTCACCGCCGACGCGCCAGGAGACTGGGCGTTTCATTGCCATCTGCTGCTTCATATGCACGCTGGCATGTTCCGCGTCGTCACCGTCCGTCCGCTTGAAGGAGAGGCGGCATGACCCGCATCTTGATCCTGCTTAGCGCCACCGCGCTTGCACCACCGGCACTCGCACAGACCAACAACCAACAGCATGC
>NZ_JPPQ01000069.1:1956652-1962689 GCF_000743655.1 Sphingobium sp. ba1 | reverse complement strand
GGGCGGGGGGAAGGCGGGCCGGATGCCCGCCAGCGGCGTTAGCTGGTCACGTGGATCGCGGCGGCCGCGCCGGGCGGCCCATCATCATTGGCGGCGTCGTCATTGGCCGCAGGCCGCCAGGTCGTGATGGGGAGGGTGGCCAGCGGGTTGGGCACCCGACTGGACCGGGTGGTGCGCAAAGCCTCCATCCCCACCACGAATTGATGGCCGCAATCGACGACGTTGCGGCAGTGATAGTAAAGCTCCCGATAGAGGGTGGACGACTTGCCCGAATTGCGGGCGAAGGCCCGCTCTCCGCATGCCGGGCAGATGAAATGCGGCATGCGTGGCCGCCCTTCATCCGCCTGTGTCCTTTGCCCCAAATGCCCATTCATGTGCGGTCCCCCGGCTTTCTCCGACCGGCCCCATTGCCGGGCAGGAATGATCTTAGCCGGGCAATCAGGCGGCCGTTGGCGGCGTGACCCTGTTCGACTTCGGCGATGGCGTGATGAATGGCCGTTGGCGATACGCCCGGCTGGGTCAAAGCGAGGCTGGCGGCGAGGGCTTCAGCAGATTCGCGCGCGACGCGGGCAATGTCATCGATCAGGGCGATACGACAGGCGGCAGGATTGGCCATGAGGGCCTCCATCTGGCGCAGGTAGCTGGCGAGGATCGGCGGCAGGCCTTCACCGCCCGCCTGAACATAGGCGTGGTCCAGGGCGAAGGCGTGGGCGAGGCTGGGCGTCGCATCCTGATCCCCCTCTCGCCACAGTTGCAGCGTGCGTTTGGCGCGGCCGGTCACGCGGCGCGCGGTGGCAACGCCGATGACGGTCGTGACCTCATGAATGGCGAGGGCGAAGGACAAGGGCGCGCGGGTCTTTGTCATGCCGCCACCGCCATGGCACCGGCGAGGCGACCTGCGGCGATGGCGATATGCGCCGACGCGGTGAGGGAAATGGGCTGATCCTTACGGACATTGCCCAGTTGATGCTGATGCCGGATCGCGGCCCACAGATCGCGCCGGGTGCAGCGCAGGTGCGTTTCCAGTTCCGTCACGCTCATCGGCTGCTGCCGATCGAACAGGACGTTGAGCATGCCGATTTCGATCGACTGCCCATGTGTGAAGTTCTTGCCGCACTGTCGCGCGGATTGGTCCGGGGCGGTCATCGGGCGGCTTCCGTCGGTTGCGCTTTGCCGTTGCGATGGCAGACGACGTGGGGCGTGGAGACGGATAGACAAAGGTCATCAACGGCATCGGGCCGCCCCAGGGGGAAGACCACATGTTCGGCAGTGATGGGCAGACCCAGTTGCAGACCGACAGCCAGAACATGGGGCTGCTTTTCTGATGGTATGCGGCCAACACGCTTCCATCCATGCACCGTACCGGGGCTTTCACCGAGTGCGCGGGCCATTGGCCGAATTCCACTAAATAAGCAGAACAGTGAATCATTCGATTTCATGGCGACGATGTTCCACAATTGCGAACATCAGTCAATCCGAAATTATAACGAGACAGTGTTCGGAATTTCCGCACATTGCGCGCATGGAACGCGCACCCACCAGACTGAAGGAATTACGCAAAGCTGCCGTGCCGCGCCTTACGGTGCGCCGCATAGCCGAATTGTTGGACATGCCGCTCGGATCATATGCGCGCTATGAAAGCCTGAGTGGTTACAAGAAGCGCTATTTGCCGTTAGATTTCACGCGCAAAGTCGCGGCGGTGCTGACCGACTATCACGTTGATCCGGTAGAGGTGATGGCGCTGGCTGGCCTGACTGAAACGGAGGCAGAGCCTGAAGCCCGTGAGATTGAAGCCACGCGCCCGGCGATGCAGGTGATTTCAATGCAGGTCGTGCTGCCTAGTGAAGTCGCGCTGCGCGATATGTTCCGCAGCCTGCTCGTCCTGGTGCCCGAAGGGGCGACGAAGGACGAAGCCGCCGCCATTCTTGCTCGGCGGCTGCCATCTGGGCTTGCAGCGATCGGACCTCTCGCGCTCGATCAAGCGTCGGTTGTGTCGCTTGCAGCCGATGAAGCTGCTCAATCTCCTGCCACAGATCATCCCGAACCGCGACCATAGTCGCGCACAGAACGGTGCAAATCGCACATGAAAGCTCGCATCCTGGCGTCAGTCGGACAGCGGCTCCGCTCATCTCTGCGCTCCTTTGTTCCTGATTCGTTCTCCTTCTGATGGATGAGAACAAAATAGGAAAGAGGCGACAGGAAATTTCCTTGTGGAAAAGCCCAAACAAGGAAAACCCCACCAGCGGGGGGGGGCTGGTGGGGCTGAAAAGGTTTATCGGACCGGCGGTGCGGGGGGGCGCAAGGGGTGCCGTCCGATGTGGTGATAACGGTGGGGCGGGGAGAAGGTTCCAGGTAGCGTGATCATCGTGATGTGCTGAGACCATCCCAATCAAGTTCGTAAGAGGCACGGTACTCGGCTGCTGAAATATCGTCAAAGGTGGTAAGAACGATGTCGATATCGGGATACCTTTTCGATGCGGACGCCTTTTTGGCAACTCCCGCGATCGCATCTTTCCATTCCTTAGGCCAGACGGCTGGAAGGGGACTATTGCGAAGCAGGTATAGTGTCAGGAAGCTGGGATTGGTCCAACTGTCGGTCGTGACGCGAACCTCGACGATCGACTGGATTAGGTCGCCTTGAGGACTCTGCTTCTTATATTTTTCCGAAATCCATTTTGCGATCGTTGCAGCCACCTCGTCGTTGAAGTCGTCGGGAAAAGCGAAGCGTCCCCTATGCCGCGCAAGTGCTTTGCCCAAGTAAGCTTGGGCACCGTCGTCTGGACAACCGCAAACTCGCTCTTCAGAAACGATAGCGTCTTTCAGTACCGTGGCGCACGCATCGAGATCGATTGCCAATCCCTTCTCTTCAAGGCCCGGAATGATGACCAATCTCGGTCTCTTTCCCCTACGAATTTGAGTAGCTTCATCCTCGTCGACACGGATCAGTGGAGCGACCTGCACGTAAGGGCAATTCTCGGTACCCTTTACGATGT
This sequence comes from Sphingobium sp. ba1, assembly GCF_000743655.1. Lineage (NCBI taxonomy): Bacteria > Pseudomonadati > Pseudomonadota > Alphaproteobacteria > Sphingomonadales > Sphingobiaceae > Sphingobium > Sphingobium sp. ba1. Next base: position 1,959,696 of record NZ_JPPQ01000069.1, on the reverse strand, counting down.
CGCAAGACTGAGAGACGATTGCGATCCCGTGCTCTGCAGTAAGGCGAATAATTGTAGATTGCACGCCGCTCCGTGCGCTCACGACGGGCAGACTGAAAGGCGCCAGGATGAGATCACCCTGACGCCATTCTTTTAGAGGTGGTTCCGCCCCAGCTTCCTGCAAGAATCCTATCCCAAGACTTCGCCCATATCCTCTAGACGCAGACGATGCCGCGGCGAGGTGTTATCCGAAACCACGAGCGGGCCGTGCGGAGAAGCGTTGGCAGCCGGCCCTGTCTGACCTAGCAACATACTCCGCATCTTAAACTTAGGAAGGTCCGCCATTGAGCGGACACGATCGAGCAAGGCAGCTAGCTTCGCTTGGCTGCCCACGCGCAGCTTACCTCCGCTCGTCCAATCATGAAGAGTCGTGCGACTCACGTCGAGCAACACAGCAAGCTGCGCCCAAGTCAGGCCAGCTGCCTGCTTGATTTCCTCTAGCGCCGCGACCGGGCTGACGTCTTCCTGACGTGCAAAATTTGGCGGTCCGAGGTGGACTTGGGCTTCATATGCGGCACCGATTGGCCGTGCTTCGACCGCCGCGTGCGCGCCAAACGCCAATGTAAGCCCGCCCAAAAGCGCGGTGAGAGGAATACTTTCGTTACCTAAAGCCTTGAACCGCACGAACTGCGGCTGAGGTTGTTGATAGCGCGCCATTTGATGTATCATACATTGTTTCCGTTTGGCATCGCCCAATAATAAATCGCATGCGCTCTGCTCGCCTGACGGCGAAGTTGCGCCTCGATTGCATGAGGCTCGAACTCAATCATATGGCTATTGATGACATCAATGTCGAGGTACCAAGTTTTCTGATTGCGCTGTTTGAACATCGTAGGATCGTAGGAAGAGTTCGGGGGCATCACTCCATTGCGCAAGAGCAGCTCGCCCTCGTCGGCGTCCATGACCCAAAATAGGTCAGCTAGCTTCACATCAGCATTACCCGTTACGCTAGTGAGTTGTTTAGCGCAGACCATCCGCGGATCTTCTTCGCCTTCCGCTGGGGCAGTATTGAGGTACCGCACACCTAGACTCAAAACATGCGAAGGCTGAGCGGTGGATTGAAGAGCAGTGACCAGTGCGCTCAGCCGCGCAACGAAATTGGTCCATGATGAGTAGCCCTCCCTGTTCCCGTCGAGGATCAGAGCATCTTGGGTCAAAGCAACAGTCCATTGCTTGTCGATGTCACGGAACAACCATTTGCGCCGCTCCTCGGGAGCGGAAGAGACAGCGCCCGCTTCGAATTGCACATTTATAAAAGTGTCGGCAGCCGCCTCGAAGAGAGGGTAGTCGCGCCGGATCGCCTCCTGAAAAGCCGCGGCGAACTCACTGTTCTTGACGCCGAGCTGCGCGATGGGCGTGAAGGCAACCATCGCGACGACGCGCTCGATCAGCTTTCGCCCATTGTAAGGCGGTCGGGCGGGGTCGCCCCTGAGCGGAATATCGGTCATTGAGCGTCCTTGGCACAGCAGGCGTAAAGTTAGTGTAAACCTCGCGTCTGGCGTCTCACATAGGGGCAGGTTATGATTCTCGCAACAAGCGTGTTTGTTGGCCCTCCGTCGTTACCATTGGCTGTAGAACCGAAAATAGGAACGCTTAGCGTGATCGGCTAGCACCTAAGACGCATGCCAGTGTCAGGTTTGGGCGCGAGCAGGCATGGCGCGCGCCGCCTCCAAACCGTAACTTCGCCTAGCCGGTACGATTGGCAGCTCAGTAGGTGACGAGGTAATTTACGGAGCATTCGCAAAGCGACTACCAATTTGCTAGGCTTGCGGCGATGGGGGAAAAGATGGCGAAGGCACCGACCGTGGAAGCACAGGTAGAAACAAGGCCAATTTGCGGCATCATCATGCCGATTGCGGCGATGCCTCCAAAATATGACGCCTCCCACTGGATTGACGTACGCAGGGTCATTGATGCTGCGATCATCAAAGCGGACATGACTCCACAGATCGTTTCGGACAGTTTTGAGGGCGATGTTATCCAACGCCGGATCATTAACAATCTTTACGATAATCCCGTAGTGGTCTGCGACGTGTCTGGGCTAAACCCCAACGTAATGTTTGAACTCGGTATGCGGATCACGTTCAAGCAGCCCGTAGTCATTATCACCGACGACTATGATACGATCCCTTTTGATACGAGGGTAATTGAGCATCTAGGTTATCCGCAGGATCTTCATATTCACCATACCACTGACTTCATTGAGAAGCTGGCAGATCGCATTAAAAGACTTCACGAACAGAAAATATCTGCGACGTTCACTTCGTTCATCGAGGAGTTTGGGACGTTCGAGGTCTTGGAGCCATCGAAGAAGGTCGTTCCGGCAGAACAGCTCATACTGGACCGCCTAACGCAGATTGAAGCGAGGTTATCTCGATCGTCAGAAATTAGGATGATGGCGGAGTTGCATCGTCGCTCCCACAGTATCGTAGATTCCGAAAATGCCTTGGTTGATTACAAATTTATCTTTAAACGACATGTTAGTATGGAACAAATAACAGAGGTTTCGGACTATCTCCGTCGGACATACAGAGGTAGTCCTAGTATTATCGATAATAAAAATGGGCATTTTATTGTTAGTATTATACTGGATTCGTCTTATAACTTTGATGCAAAGGCAACGGAGAAACTGTTAAATGCGATGCCTGGTAATTTCCGTGATGTAATTCAGCAGATTGATATTATATTAGGATAATGATTGAAGTGGCCTTATACGCATTGTTGGCTTTCGCTTTGTCGACAGCGACTAGAAACGCGACCATCAAGACGCCGTCTCCATCCTAAGCGCCGTCGAAAAGCCGCCGCCCTTGTCCAGGCTATGCGTCACCTCGCTGATAAGCCACTTCCCATCGATTCCGGCCTTGATCCCGCCCACGTCCGCGCGCAATTCGGGAAACATATCCGCGCGGCCGAGGGCCAGGTTCATGTCGAGCGTCGCGGGCGCGCGTTTGAGGCGGTCATGTTCGGCGGTGGCGGCGCGCTTTGCCGTCGCTTCGTCGGGGTAG
>NZ_JPPQ01000069.1:1925277-1956642 GCF_000743655.1 Sphingobium sp. ba1 | reverse complement strand
CACCGCCTATGTCGGTTTGAAGCGGATCGGCGAGATGCAGGCGGGCGACACGGTCGTCATGAGCGCGGCGGCGGGCGCGGTCGGCAGCGTGGGGTGCCAGGTCGCTAAGCTGTCGGGCTGCCGGTCGGTCGGCATCGTCGGATCGAAGGACAAGGCGGAACTGGTGACGGGCACGTTCGGGATCGACGCGGCGATCGACTATCGCGCCGAGCCGGACCTGGATGCCGCGATCAAGGCGGCCTGCCCGGATGGGGCGAATGTCTATTTCGACAATGTCGGCGGGCTGATCCTCGACACGATGCTGCCCAACATGGCGGCGTTCGGGCGGATCGTGACCTGCGGCATGATGGCCAATTATAATAATCATGACGAACCCTATCCGATCCGTAACCTGTGGCAGGTGCTGGTCAACCGGGTGACGATGCGCGGGTTCCTGGCCTATGAACATCTCGACATGCTGGAAGAGGCCGAGGCACAGTTGGGCGAATGGATTCGGTCGGGCGCGCTGATCGCGCAGGAGAATGTGACGACGGGCATCGAAAATGCGCCGAGTGCCTTCATCAACCTGATGTCGGGCGTGACCACGGGCAAGACGGTGGTGCGGCTGAATGAGGGTGTGACTACGCTGTAGGGGCGGAAGGCACAAGGCCCGAACGGACTTACCTCAAGTCCGTTCGGGCTGAGCTTGTCGAAGCCCTATACTTCTCTTCAAGAAGAAGAGCCCCCTTCGACTGGCTCAGGGCGAACGGGGAGGAGAGGCTGTCCTATCCCGCTCGCCTCCGCCTTATAATTCCGGTGGGCTTTCGTCCGGGTCGGCGCGCTGGAGATAGTCGACATAATTGTGGAAATATTGGTTGCCGCGCTCGTTGCGGCCGAAAATGACCGATTTGATCGCGCCCGATTCCAAGCCCTTCTGCACTTGCAGGCCGACGCCATAATCCTCGTCATTCACGACGTCGCGCAGCCAGTCCATCATGCCTTCAATCGCGGCGGCGTCTGCATCGTCCTTGGGCGGTTCACGGCGGATGAACATCAGGTTGGTGATGTTGCTGCCGGGCGTGTCGCCGGGGATGAGTTGGGCAACCTGGGTGATTTCCGGCGCGAAGAAGATGGAGATGTTGGGGAAGATGGTGCGGACGAAGTCATAGCCTTCATTCTCATGTTCGCCCCAATCGGCGCGCGGGATCGCGCCCAGCGCTTCCTTGATCCGCACCTGGGGATAGCCCACGCGCATATGTGGGCCGAAGGCGGTGAAGTGCATGATGTTGCTGAAGGTGCGCGGATGGATGGTGGTGGGGTGCGCGGCGGCGAAATGATAGCCCTCCAGATAGCCGTCATAGGCGATCTTCCAATTAGGGCCATAGATGCGGCGTGACCCGCAATAATGCCAATCGCCCAGCCCATAGGCATTCAGGTCATCGAGCATATCGCCCAAATGCGCGGCGATGTCGAACTCCAGCCCTGGCGTCAGGCAGATCCAGATGATCCCGCCCGCTTCGGCGACGGGCAAGGCGGTGAGGTTGCGTTCCTCCTTGCAGATGGGACCGAATTTCTGCGGTTCGGCGACACCGATCAGCTTGCCGTCATTGCTGTAGGTCCAGGCATGATAGGGACAGGAAAAGCGCTTGGCATTGCCATGGCCTTCGGGCTTGAGGATCATGCCGCGATGGGTGCAGACGTTGAGCATAGCCGCGACCGTGCCGTCGCTCTTGCGCGTGATGAGGACGGGTTTGCCGAGCAGTTCCATCGCCTTGTAATCGCCCGGATTGGGCATTTCGGCGGTCAGCGCGGCGAGCAGCGGCAGTTTCATGAAGATTTCCGCCTTCTCCCGCGCGAAATAGGCGGGGTCGGTATAGGCGGTGGCGGGCACTTCCATCGTGTCGGCGGCGCTGTGGGTGGTGCCCGTCTCGACATATTCGAGCATCTTTTCGGCTTCCTCGCCGATGACGTCATGATAGCCCATTGCAAACCCTCTCTCATGGCATAGCCGATTGGCTTTGGCGTGCAGCATAGCGCGTGCGGCGTCCTGCCGGAACTCGGTAAGGTGATAGGTAGGGCGGCCCGGCGCGGCGGGGACTCTGACTAGCGCTAGTTGCACGGTGCGCCATAATGGCCAGTCTGCGCCCCAAACAGTTCGACAAGAGGATAGCTGGCGCATGATGATCGACCTCAACGGCAAAGTGGCATTAGTGACCGGGGCGGCATCCGCCAATGGCTTGGGCTTTGCAGCCGCGCTCAAGATGGCGGGCCAGGGTGCGAGCCTGTTTCTGACCGACCTGGATGGCGCGGCGGTCGATGCGCGGGCCGCGGAATTGCGGGCGCAGGGCTTTGCCGCGCAGGCGATGGCGCAGGACGTGACCGACGAAGCGGTCTGGACCACGGTGATCGAGGCGGTGATCGCTGCCTTTGGCAAGATCGACATATTGGTCAATAATGCCGGCATCGCCGTGTTGCGGCCGATGAGCGAGATGACGTCGGCGGACTGGCACAAGCAGATTTCGGTCAATCTTGACAGCGTGTATCTGGGCACCAAGGTCGCCGTCGACCAAATGCGGGCGCAGGGGCATGGCGGGTCGATCGTCAACCTGTCTTCGATCGCGGGGCTAGTGGGCGTGCAGGGCACCGCTGCCTATGCAGCGAGTAAAGGCGGCGTGCGGCTGTTTTCCAAGTCGGTCGCGCTGGAAACCGCGCGCGACAATATCCGTGTGAACACGGTGCATCCCGGCATGATCTGGACCGACATGCAGCAGGTGGCGATCGCCGATAACAAGGAGATATTCGACCAGATCGTCGCGACCATCCCGATGGGTCGCATGGGCGAACCCGCCGACATCGGGTCGATGGTCGCCTTCCTGGCGTCGGACGATGCGCGCTACATCACCGGATGCGAATTTGTCGTTGATGGGGGGATGGTCGCGCAGTGATCGCGTCGCTATGTTTGAACAAGCGACCAAGGATTCGGCGCGCCGCTTGTGTGGCGCAGCCGGGCGGGCGAGAATTTAGGAGAGAGAATGATGGCTGAAAGCGATCCCCGGATCAAAGGCGCACCGCTGCCGCGTTGTCCCGGCACGAGTGTCCGCGACCTGATGCTGGCGGACACCAATCCGGTGCCGGAATTTCTCTACACCGACGAATATGAAAATCTGGGATCGGACCCGATCCCGGCCAGCCGCTATACCAGCCCTGAATTTTTCGAGCTGGAAAAGCAGAAGATGTGGCCGCGCACCTGGCAGTTCGCGGCGCGCGAAGAGGAGTTGCCGGAGCCGGGCGACCATGTCGTTTACGAGAATGTCGGCAAATCCTTCCTGCTGATCCGGCAGGAAGATGGTTCGGTTCGGGCCTTTGCCAATGTCTGCCTGCATCGCGGGCGCAAGCTCAAGACCGGCGATGGCTGGTCAGCCGAACTGCAATGCCCGTTCCATGGCTTCACCTGGAATAATGACGGGTCGATCAAGCAGATTCCGTGCCGCTGGGACTTCTCGCATCTGAAAGATGAGGAGATGTCCCTGCCGGAAATCAGCGTCGGGCGCTGGGCGGGCTATATCTTCATTCGCGAAGCGGCGGACGGGCCGACGCTCGACGCGTTTCTCGCGCCGATGCCGGAGCATTTTAAGCGCTGGCGGCAGGAGGAATGCGCGACGGCCATGTGGGTGGGCAAGGTGGTGCCGGCCAACTGGAAGGTGGTGATGGAGGCTTTCATGGAAAGCTGGCACACCGTCGTCACCCATCCGCAATTGTTGCCGTTCACCGGCGACGCCAATTCGATGTATAATATCTATGGCGACTATGTGAACCTGACGGTGACGCCGTTCGGCACCATGTCACCCCATGTCGATCCGACCGACAAGGCCGAACAGTGGATCGTCGATGAGTTCGTCAAATATAATGGCCGGTCGTCCGACAATTATGAGGACAAGGAAGCGGCGGCGGGCGGCTATAATGTCAAGGTGCCAGAGGGCGTTTCGGCGCGGGCGGCGCTGGGCGCTTCGCTGCGCGATACCACCACCGCCATGTTCGGCCATGATGTCAGCTTCGCGTCCGATGCGGAGATGATGGATGCGTTGCTCTACAACGTCTTTCCTAATTTCAGCCCCTGGGCCGGGTTCCAGCCCAATATCGTCTATCGCTGGCGGCCCTGGCACGATGTCGACCATTGCCTGATGGAAGTGCGCGTGCTGACCCGCGTTCCGCCGGGGCAGGCGCATCCCAAGGCGCCGCCGATGAAATTCCTGTCGGTCGATCAGAAATGGACCGAAGCACCGGAGCTGGGCATTTTGGGCGACGTGTTCGAACAGGATATGGAAAATCTGCCGCATGTGCAGACGGGCCTGAAGGCGTCGCTGAACGATAAGGTGCAACTGGCCAATTATCAGGAAATCCAGATCCGTCAGTTCCAGAATACGATCATGAAATATATCAACGGCGATCTGTAACGTCGGGTTGATCGGTTGATGGGGCGTCGGGGCTATGGCTCCAACGCCCCTTTTTTGTGCCTGGGGGCGAGAGGCTGCCAAAAAGAAAGGCCGGGGATTGCGCCCCGGCCTTTGGCTTTTCAGACTGTTTCGGCGATCAGAATTTGACGCCCAGCGTCGCGCCATAGGTGCGGGGTTCGCGCGCCGTGCCGAAGGACCACAGGCCGCCGACGGTGAAGCCGTGGGTTGGACCACGATCATTGGCGAGGTTGCGGCCGAACAGGGTCAGGCGCGCTTCGGTGCCGCCCAGTTCGAACTTGGTGGTCACGCTCGCATCCACCAGTCCCTGCTTGTCGGTCCGCACGCGCGGATCGTTGCCGTTGACGATGATCGGCCCGTTGGTGAGGTCGCCGGAGATTGGCCCCAATGAAATTTGCTGATCATAGCGGCCGATATAGCGATAGCTCAAATTCGCGATGATTTCGCCAAAGCTGGTGGGCATGGTGTAGTCGGCCGCTAACGACGCGGTCATGTTCGGATTGTAGATGAGGTCGTTGCGCGAATAGTCATAGGGTACGACGGCGCCCGACACGGGCGAGATACCGCCGACGATGAAGCCCTTGAACTTGGAATCGAGCAGGCCCATCGAGCCGGTGATCGTCAGTTGCGACGTCGGACGGGCAGTGAAGTCGAACTCCAGGCCCTTGATCTTGGCCGACCCGACATTCGATGTGATCGTCTCGTTTCCGGTGGCGCAGCTTGGGCAATTGAGCGTGTTGTTCTGGTGCAGATCCTTGTAGCTGGAATAGAAGGCCGCGACGTTGAACTGCAGCTTGCGGTCGAACAGGTCGAACTTGCCGCCGACTTCGAAGCTGTCGACCACTTCGGGTTGATAGGCGATACCGGCGCTGGCGGCCGTTCCCGCGCGGGGCGAAAAGCCGCCGGACCGGTAGCCTTGCGACCAGCTACCATAAAACATGACATCGTCGTTCGGGCGGAAATCGACGCCGACCTTGGGCGTGAATTTCTTGAACGTGTCGGTGCCACGGCCGATTTCGATGCCGCCGAAACTATTGTCGAGCGACTTTTTGTCGCGGGTGAAGCGACCGCCGAAGGACAGGCGCCATTGGTCGGCAAAGGCCCAGTTGAAATCGCCGAAGACGGCGACGGACTTGGTCTTGCCGTTCACGACCTGGGGGTTGGTGTCGAAGATTTCAGGAGGGACAGTCGGGGCGAAGCCGAAGACGCGGCTATACTGGGTCAAGCGATATTCGGAGCTGAAATAGAACAGCCCTACGACATAGTCGAAACTGTCGCTGAACTTGCCAGCGGCGCGCAATTCCTGGCTCCACTGCTCATAATTTTGCAAGCGCCGGACATAATAGAGGTCGGTCGAGGAACCGTCGAAATCCTGCGTCTGGTTCTCACGCGAATCGCGCCAGCCAGTGACGGAGGTGAGTTTGACGTCGCCCGCATCATAATTCATTTCCAGCGTCGCGGCGGGCGCGGAATAGTTGGTTTCGTTGGGCAGGCCGAACACGGTGTACAGGTCGGTCGTGTTGTTGCGGTTGCATTCATTGGCCGGGATCAGGCCGCAAAAGACTTCGCCGGTCTGGGTCAGGCTGGCGACAACGGGATCGGCCTTCTGCACCTGCTTTTCGAGCGTGAAGAGGGCATCGAAACCGCTATCCTTGGGCGCGAACAGGATTGATCCGCCGAAATTCTCGTTATTGCCGAAACCCCGCCGTTCACCGGTCTGACCCTGACGATACCAGCCGTCGGTTTCATTGTGGAAGTAGAAGAGCTTGGCACCGATGCTGCCGTCACTGGACAAGGGCGCGTTGACCACGGCGCGGGTCGCAAGAGTGTTGAACTTGCCGTAGGAGACTTCCATTTTGGCACCGAACTCGCCGGTCGGGCGGGTGCGACGGATGTTGATGACGCCGCCGATCGTGTTGCGGCCGAACAGCGTGCCCTGCGGGCCGCGCAGCACTTCGATCTGCTCGATGTCGAAAAAGTCGAAGAATTGCCCGGTGCTGGTGCCGATGAAGACGCCATCGACAACGACGCCGACGGTCGGTTCCTGCGATTTTTCGACGTCGGCATAGGTCAGGCCACGGATGGCGAGGTTCGCGGCGGCCGCGCCCGAATTCTGGTTGGTGATCAGCAGGTTGGGGACGCCGCCTGTCAAATCGCCGATATTCACCGCCGCCTTGTTTTCCAGCATGGCGGCGTTGACCGCGGTGATCGCGACCGGCGTGTCCTGCAGGCTTTCTTCGCGGCGGCGGGCGGTGACGATGATGGCGTTGGGGTCGATCGCCTGGGCATCGGCCTGGGGCTGCGCGGTCTGATCCTGCGCCATGGCGGGCATGGCCCATAGCAGCGTGCTGCCCAATGCCAGCATGACTGGACGGACCAAAGGCTTCCTTTGCATATACTCTCCCCTATTGTGCGTTCTTTAAGGCGCTTGACGAATGGCCTGCTTGATGCGGCTCCGTTTCATCGTTCGGGATGCGCTATTTCCTGGGTCTTGCTAACTGCGATTTTCGAGAGGTCCGGGGGCACACCTGAAACAAAGGAGAGGGGACAAGCCCGGCCCGACGCCCCATTGCGTCGGGGAAGAGGCAGCGCAGGAGAGGATGAGGCCGTGAGCGAGGACCGGCAGGAGCGATTCGGAGGGACCGGCGCGGTGCGTGCGGGCCATGGGTTCGACGTCGCGGCGCTCGATGCGTGGATGCACGCCCATGTCGCTGGCTATACCGGGCCGCTGTCGGTCGAACAATTTAAGGGCGGCCAGTCCAACCCGACCTATCGGCTGGTGACGCCGACCCGCGCCTATGTGCTGCGGCGCAAGCCACCGGGCACATTGTTGCCCGGTGCGCATGCGGTAGAGCGGGAATATCGGGTGTTGGCAGCGCTGGGGCAGGCGGGCTTTCCGGTCGCCCCGGTCCATGGCCTGTGCGAGGATGCCGGGGTCATCGGCACGCCCTTCTATGTCATGGACATGGTGGAGGGGCGCATCTTCTGGGATTCGACCCTGCCTGCGCTGACGCCGCAGGAACGGCCTGCCTATTTCGACGCGATGAACGCCGCGATCGCGCAGTTACACGGGATCGATCCTCAGGCGATCGGCCTTGGCGACTATGGCAAGCCAGGTAGCTATTTCGCGCGGCAGATCGCGCGCTGGTCGCGGCAATATCGCGAGGATGAGGCGGCGGGGCGGAACGACGATATGGACTGGCTGGCCGACTGGTTGCCGGGGCAGATTCCCGCAGGCGATGAGACGACTATCGTCCATGGCGATTTCCGCGCCGACAATATGATCTGGCATCCCACCGAGCCGCGCATCCTGGCGGTGCTGGATTGGGAGCTATCGACGCTCGGCCATCCGCTGGCGGACTTCACCTATAATCTGATGATGTATCACCTGCCGCCGCACATCATCGGCGGGTTCAAGGGTGCGGACTTGGTGGCGCTGAATATTCCGTCTCAGGCGGACTATGTCGCGGCCTATTGCGCGCGCACCGGGCGGGACGGGATCGACAATCTGCCCTTCTACCTCGCTTTCAACATGTTTCGGTTCGCGGCGATCATTCATGGCATCAAGGGGCGGATGACGCGGGGCACGGCATCCTCGCCCGAAGCGCAGTCACTGGTCGATACGCTGCCCGAACTGGCGGCGATCGGGCGGCGGACGGCGCAGGGACAAGGCCGTTGATGAACCGGCTGGCGATCCGGCAATTGGCCTATTTCGTGCCGGACGTGCGCCTTGCCGCATTGGCGCATCATCGGCTCCATGGGTCCGGCCCTTATTTCATTGCCGATCATATCCCGCTGCGGCGCTGCGTCCATCGCGGGATGGAGCGGCCGCTCGACCATAGCTCCGCCTATGGCCAGTGGGGCGATATCATGATCGAGTTCGTGCAGCAAAATGGGGAAGGGCCATCCGCCTTTCGCGACATGTTCGCGCAGCCCGGCGCGCAGGGGCTGCACCATGTCGCGCTGTTCGTCGATGATGTGGATGTAGCGATCAAGGACTTCGCGGCGGCGGGCCATGATCTCGCCTGCCGGGCGGAGATGAATGACGGTTTCGTCTTCGCCTTTGTCGATACGGTCGCGGCGCAGGGACATATGACCGAACTCTATGCGCCGGTGCCGCAGCTGACCGATTTTTACGCCATGGTGGCGCGGGCCGCGCAGGATTTCGACGGGAACGACCCGCTGCGCCCGATCCAGTTCAACTGATCCAAGAGGATAGAAGCCATGTTCAGTACGCCGCGCGCGCAGGAAATAGCCGATCGGGTCGAAGCGTTCGTCCGTACCGTTGTTCCGCCCTATGAAGGCGATCCGCGTTGCGGTTTTCACGGGCCGAGCGATGAACTGGTGATGGAATTGCGCGAGAAAGCGCGGGCGGCGGGCGTGCTGACGCCCCATGTCCTGCCCGACGGATCGCACCTGACCCAGCGCGAGACGGCGACCGTGCTGATCAAGTCCGGCCTCTCGCCGCTGGGGCCGCTCGCCTGCAACACCATGGCCCCGGACGAGGGCAATATGTATCTGCTGGGCAAGGTCGGCACGGCGGAGCAGAAGGCGCATTTCCTTGCCCCCTTGCTTGACGGGCGTGGTCGTTCCGCTTTTTTCATGACTGAACCGGCGGCCGATGGCGGGGCGGGGTCGGACCCGTCGATGATGCAGACGACCTGCGTGCGCGATGGCAATCATTGGGTGATCAACGGGCGCAAGGCGTTCATCACCGGGGCGCAGGGGGCGATGGTCGGGATCGTCATGGCCAAGTCCGATGACGGCGCCTGCATGTTCCTGGTGGACCTGCCCGATCCCGCGATCCGCATCGAGCGGGTGCTGGACACGATCGACAGTTCGATGCCAGGCGGCCATGCGATCGTGACGATCGACAATCTGCGCGTGCCCGCCGACCAGATGCTGGGGCAGAGCGGCGAAGGGTTCAAATATGCGCAGATCCGCCTGTCGCCCGCGCGTCTGTCGCACTGCATGCGCTGGCTGGGCGGGTGCATCCGCGCGCACGAGATTGCGGCGGACTATGCCTGCCGCCGGATGGCGTTCGGCAAGCCGTTGGTCGATCATGAGGGTGTCGGCTTCATGCTGGCGGAAAATCTGATCGATATTCAGCAAAGCGAATTGATGATCGATTGGTGCGCCAGCGTGCTGGACGGCGGATCGCTCGGCACCGTCGAAAGCTCGATGGCGAAGGTGGCAGTGTCCGAGGCGCTGATGCGGATCGCCGACAAATGCGTGCAGGTGATGGGCGGCACGGGCGTGACCGGCGACACGATCGTCGAGCAGATCTTCCGCGAGGTCCGCGCCTTCCGTATCTATGACGGGCCGACCGAAGTCCATAAATGGAGCCTGGCCAAGAAGATCAAGCGCGATCATCGCGACAAGGCCTGACCCCACAGCGCAGAGGAGCGACGCATGGCCGACCTGCCCGAACGGTTCGACTATATCATCATCGGCGCGGGATCGACCGGCTGCGTGCTGGCCGAACAATTGTCGGCCGATCCACGCAACCGGGTGCTGCTGGTCGAGGCGGGCGGGCCGGACCGGTCGCCGCTGATCGCCATGCCCAAGGGGATTGCGAAGCTGGTGTCGAACCCGGCGCATATCTGGGCCTATCCGGTCGCCCAGCCGCGCCGCCCGGACGAACCGGCGCAGGAAATGTGGATCAGGGGCAAGGGGCTGGGCGGATCGTCGGCGATCAACGGCATGATCTGGAGCCGGGGCGAGCCGCAGGATTATGACGATTGGGAAGCGGCGGGCGCGACCGGATGGAATGCCGGGTCGATGGTCGCCGCCTTTCGCGCCATCGAGGATCATGGGCTGGGCGGGAGCGCATTGCGCGGGGAAGGCGGCCCGGTGCATGTGACGCCGCGCACCTATCGCTATCCGCTGGCCGAGCGGCTGATCGCGGCGGGCGAACAGATGGGCCTGCCGCGTACCGATGACCTCAACAGCGTGGTCGGGGATCGGGTCGGCTATTATTGCCATAATATCCGTAATGGGCGGCGCGAGAGCGGGGCCAAGATATTCCTGCGCCCAGCGATGAAGCGCAGCAATTTCAAGGTGATGACCGACACGCTGCTGCGCCATGTGCGACTGTCCAATGGCCGGGCGGTCGCGGTCGAACTGCTCCATGGCGAACGCGGGTCGTTCAGCGTGGATTGCGATGGCGAGGTGATCGTCTGCGCTGGGACGATCGAAAGCCCGCAGATACTCCAGCGGTCGGGCATCGGCGATGGCGATGCGCTGGCCGCCGCCGGGATCGCGGTGCGGCATCATAATGTCCATGTCGGGCGGCATATGCTGGAACATCTGTCTTATTCCATGCCGTTCCGCTTGCGGCGGAACAGTGGCATTCAGGGGCGCTATCAGGGGTTGGGGCTGATGGCGTCGGTCGCGCGCTATTATCTGCGGCGGGATGGGCCGATGGCGACCGGGCCGTTCGAGGTGGGGGCGTTCCTGTCCACCGGGGTCACGGGACCGCGCACCGACCTGCAATTGTACCTCAGCGGCTATATGTTTGCGCTGGGCGATGCCAACGATGCCGTGCCGCTCGGCAATATCGACAAGCGGCCCGGTCTCACCGTGTCGGGCAGCCTGCTGCGGCAGAGCAGCGAGGGGGAAGTGCAGGCGCGCGGGCGCGAACCTGGGGACGGCGTGGCGATCACGCCCAACTGGCTGGACAGCGAAGCGGACAAAGGTTCGGCGATTGCGGCGATCCGGCTGATGCGCGCTTATGTGGGGCAAGCGGTGCTGGCGAGCGATGTCGGCGAGGAGCTGATTCCCGGCGCGGCGGTGCAGGAGGATGCGGCGCTGCTGGAGAGTTTCCGGTCACTGTCGACCAGTGGATTGCATGGTGTCGGGACGTGTCGGATGGGCGCGGCGGACGATGCGGTGGTCGATCCAGCGTTGAAGGTTCATGGGGTCGAGGGGCTGCGGGTGGCCGATTGTTCGGTGATGCCGCGTCTCATTAGCGGCAATACCAATGCGCCTGCCATGGCGCTGGGCTGGCGCGCGGCGCAGATCATCTTGGGCAAGGCGTGACGATGGAGAAGGCGATGATGCGGCAATGGCAATTGGCGGACCGACCGGTCGGGCGTGCGCTCGCTGATGGCGACTTTCGCCTAGCCGACGTGCCAATGCCGGTGGCGGGCGAAGGCGAGATGCTGCTGGCGGTGCGCTGGCTGGGTTTCGAGCCCGCGCAAAAGGGGTGGATGGAGAATTTCGGCGGCTATGTCGCGCCGATCGAGCTGGGCGATGTGATGCGCGGCATGGGCGTCGCGGAGGTGGTCGAGAGCCGGGATGGCCGCTGGCCGGTCGGCACGATGGTTGCCGGCATGACCGGTTGGACCGAATATCTGGTGAGCGATGGCGAGGGCTTCGATGTCTGCCACCCCGACCTGCCGCCCCATGCTATGCTGGGGGTGCTGGGGATACCGGGCCTGACCGCCTGGCACGGTTTTCACGCGATCGGCCGCCCGGTGGCGGGCGATGTCGTGGTGGTGTCGGGCGCCGCCGGGGCGACCGGATCGGTCGCAGGGCAATTGGCCAAGGTCGCGGGCTGCCATGTCATCGGCATTGCGGGCGGGGCGGAAAAATGCGCCTGGCTGACGCAGGAGGCCGGGTTCGACGCGGCGATCGACTATCGCGAGGGCAAGGTCGCGGCGCAGCTCAAGGCACTAGCCCCCAAGGGATGCGACATCGTCTATGACAATGTCGGCGGCGTGGTGCTGGACGCGATGCTGGGCCGACTCGCGATCGGCGCGCGGGTGGTGCTGTGCGGCGGGATCAGTCGCTATGAGCAGGGCGGCGAGATTGCCGGGCCAGGCAATTATTTCAACCTGATCCTGCGCCGCGCGCGGATGGAAGGGTTCATTATCCTGGACGAACAGCCACGCTGGGGCGCGATGCGCGATCGGCTGGCGGCGCTGGTGCTGGCGGGGCGGCTGCAATGGCAGGTCGATGAGCAGCAGGGGTTCGAAGCGGCCCCGGCGGCGTTGGCGCGGCTGTTCACGGGCGCGAACCGGGGGAAGCAGATTTTGCGGGTGTGAGGGGGGGAGCCTATCTCCCACCTTATCGCCCTGATTTTGGGTTGGGAGATGGGTCCCCGCCTTCGCGGGGATGACGAAATTGGGGGGCGGTGCGCATTGCGCAACGCCCCCCCTTACGCCGCCGGATTTCAGGTGAGTTTAAGGATCATCTTGCCGTCGTTGGTGCCGTCGAAGAGGCGCATGAAGGCGGGGTAGGCGTTGTCTATGCCCTGTTCGATATGTTCGTCGAACACCAGCTTGCCCTCGCCGATCAGCGCGGCGATGGCCTGGCTGCCTTCGGGGAAGCGGTCGGCATAGCGGGCGATGAGGAAGCCGCGCATGGTGGCGGTCTTGACGATCAGCTGCCAGATGTTGCGCGCGCCGTGGGGCGCGCCATTATATTCGGAGATGAGGCCGCACAAAAGGATTTGTGCGTCCTGGTTGATGTGGCGCAAGGCCGCGTCGAGGCAGACGCCGCCGACATTTTCGAAGACATGATCGATGCCGTCCGGGCAGGCCGTGGCGATGGCTTCGGCGAGCGCTGCTTCGTCCTTGCCGCGATAGTCGATCGCCGCGTCGAAGCCGTAGCGATCAGTCAATCGCGCGCATTTGGTCGCGCCCCCGGCAATGCCGACGACCCGCGCGCCGCGCAGCTTGGCGAGTTGCCCGACCATCGAGCCGACCGCGCCCGCCGCGCCGCTGACCAGCACGGTCTGGCCAGGTCGGGGCTGCATCGCGTCGCTGACGCCGAACCAGGCGGTGAGACCGACCGCGCCCATGGCGGAAAGGTAACTGGTGACAGACGGAGCCGCCGACACGTCGATCGGGTGCATGAAGTCATTGGGGGTGACGAGGCTATATTCCTCGATCGCGTTCAGCCCCATGACCCAATCGCCCGGCTTGAAGCGATCGACGCCGCTGGCTTCGACCGTGCCGATGGTGGAGGCGCGCACCGGATCGCCGATCGCGATCGGGGGCAGATAGCTTGGCGCATCGTCGAGCCAGCCACGGATCGCGGGGTCCAGCGAGGCATATTGGTTGCGGATGAGGATTTCGCCGGGGCCGGGCGTGGGGACCGGGCTGTCCTCCAACCGGAAGTCGCTTTCGCGCGGCGAACCGTCGGGGCGGGAGACGAGGAGGAAACGGCGATTGACGGAGGCGGTCATGATGCGCTGTTTCCCCAGAGGCTATGGACGGGATCGGACGGTCCCTGCGCGCCGCGCAGGAAACCGGCATAAAGGTCGTCGCCGCCACCGGCGGGCTGGCGGACGACCCAGTCGCACACGAAACGCCGTTCGATGAACTGCCAGGTGCCGTTGGTGCGGACGAAGCGGTCGAGATAGCGGCCGCCGGTCAGCATATGGACGGGGTCGCCCTCCTGCCCGCGCGGGGTGGCGAGCGCGGTGACATAGGTTTCGCCCTTTGCGCTGTCACCGTCGACCTCCACCCATTGATGCGCATTGGCGTGGCTGGTCTGGGTGAAGACGGTGCGGACGATGGCGCAGATTTCGCGGGCGAAATCCTGGCCGCTGCCGTTGAAGGGGCCGCTTTCGACATGGCTGTCCGGGTGGAAAAGCGAACCCAGCAACGCCGCATCGGCGCGATCGACGCCCCGGCAATAGGCCGCCGTCAGGTCGGCGATCTGCTGCTTGGCGACGAGGACGTCGATCAGCGCGGGATCAGTCATGGATGCCGCAGACGTCGTTCAGCTTTTCATGGAACATCTGCACCCGCTTTTCCTGATTGGGCAGGATGCCGCCGGTAAAGCCACGCGAATGGAGCCCGAGTTGCTGGCCGATCGCCACGCTCATATCCTGATCGGCGACATCGCCCAGCGACTTGGTGCCGAATTCGATCTTTTCACGCTCGACATGCTGGAAGGGGGTCGGCCCCATCGGTCCCATCACGACGTCGCTGCCGGGCATTTCATGGGCCATGAACCAATGGTCGAAGATGCAGCGTTCCGGGTCGGTCGGGTGCGGTTCGGAGCGCAATAGCTGAAACCCGTCCGGCCACATGGTGAAGGTGATGTTGGGGAAGAGCGTATAGTGGTGATAATCCACAATCTCGCTGTCGCCCATGGTCGCATAATGGGCATAGCCCTTTTCCGCGCCGAGCTTGCGCTTTTGCGCGAGGATGGCGTCGCGCGCCTGGCTGGCGCGGCCTTCATAATCCTTGGGGTCCAGTTCCCAATATTCAAGCGCCTGGGCGAGCGGCATTTCGAGGATGTCGGAGGTGGGATAGCGGCCCGATGGCTTGAGGCCGCGCATGATCATGCAATTATGGCCTTCGGGGTTCATCTCGAAGATGGTGCCTTCCAGCGCGTCATCGATCGACCCGGCAATTTGCGGGTGGAGATTGGGGAGGTGATAGCTTTCGTTGAAATTGTCGCGGATGATCTTCCAGTTGCACGGCACGTCGGAGCTGAGCGCCAGCACGCGCGTCATCTTGCCCATCTGCCATTGTTCGAGCTGTTCGCCCGCAGCGCCCAGCCATGTCTTGAGCGGTGCGGCATCGCGATCCATGGTGAACCAGACGAAGCCGCCCCAGACGGTGCAGGGAATTTCCTCCAGCTTCACCTTGCCGCAGGGTGAGCCGCCGGGGAAATCATCGGGGTCTTGGACATGGGCGAGCGTGCCGTCTGGCGCATATTTCCAGCCATGATAGCCGCAGGTGAGGAAGGGGGAACCGCCGACTTCGGTCCAGGCGAGGCGATAGCCGCGATGTTTGCAGGCATTGTAGAAGGCTTTGACCGATCCATCCTCCTGGCAGAGCATGACCACCGATTCCCGGCCGATATTATGGGTCAGGAAATCGCCCGCTTCCTCAAGGTCGGCGGCCATGCCGCCGATATGCCAAGCCTTGGTCCAGACATGCGCCCATTCAGCGTCGGCCCAGCGTTTCTCATGATAGCGTTCGCCCGTGATACGGTCACCGCGCACGGGCGGATCATAGGCGGCAATCGCGCGGCCCAGGAAAGACTCGATGGTCATGATGCCCTCTCGCTATTTTTTAGTTGAACGATCGACTAAATTTACTCCGATCGGTTGCTGCCTGTCAATATCTTCGCCATAGCTGTCCGATGGGCAGGAAAGCGTTGAAACTAGCGGAAACGACAGGTGGGCCGGAGGGGGCGGCGGTGCCGAAACTCGATCGGCGGCGGGCACCCGATACGGCGGCCAGAATATTGGACGCGGCGGAGTCGCTCTTTTCGATCCGGGGCTATCATGGCGTGTCGCTGCGCGACATTGCGACGCAGGCCGGGGTGCAGGTGGCGCTGACCCATTATCATTTCGGGTCGAAGGAAGATTTGTTCGGGGCGGTGATCGACCGGCGGGCCGACGCGCATGTCGCGGGCATGGCGGACGCGCTGGTGCAGGCGCGGCAGGTTGCGGGCGATCAGGCGACGCGCCGCCGCGCGATCATCCGCGCCTTCATCACGCCCATCGTCGACCGATCGATGCGCGGCGGGGCGGGGTGGAAAAACTATATCCGGCTGATGGCGCTGGTGGCGAACATGCCGCAGCAGGAAGCGTTCATATCGCCGTTTCGCCAGCATTTCGACGATGTGATCGCCGCCTATGTCGAGGCTTTGCGCGCGCTGCACCCGGAGATGGACGAGGGCGATGTGCAGTGGGGCTTCTTCTTCTTCCAGGCGATGATCACGCATATATTGGCCGAAAGCGGCATGTTGGATCGCCAGTCGGGCGGCCGGTTCAGTTCCAGCGATCTGGACGCGATGGTCGAGCGGATGGTGGACTTCGTCGGCGCGGGCTTCACCGGGCTGGGGCGGGTTGCCTAGCATAAAGCCGAGTTTGGTGCGTCGTCCCGGCCCGTTACCTTGGCGCGTAAAATAGATGTGCGAAGGAAGAGATGATGGGCAGGTTGAACGGCAAGACGGCATTGGTGGTTGGGGCTGCGGGCAAGGATAATATGGCGCAGGTCATCGCCCGCCGCCTGACCGCCGAAGGGGCGCGGGTCGCGGTGGCGGGGCGCAAGGCCGACGCGCTGTCCGCCTTTGCCGACGAGATTGGCGGGGTGGCCGTCGCCTGCGACATGACCGACCAGCAGAGCATAAATATGGCGGTGTCCGACACCGAAGCAGCACTGGGCGGGGTCGATATTGCGATCAACGCGACCGGCTGGGGATTGCTCAAGCCGTTTCTGGAGACGACGCAGGACGATCTGGACGCCATGTATGCGCTGCAACTGCGCGGGCCGTTCCAGTTTTTCCAGGCGCTGATCCCGGCGATGGAGCGGCGCGGCGGCGGGTCGATCATCCAGATCAGTTCGGCGACCGCGACGATCATGTTCCACGACCATGCCGCCTATATGGCGACCAAGGCGGGGACCGACCATCTGGTCCGCACCGTCGCCAATGAATTTGGGGCGATGGGCATCCGCGCCAACAGCGTGTCGCCCGGCATCACCGAAACGCCGATGACGGCGGATGCGGCGGCGGTGCCAGGCTTGATGGATGCGTTTCGCAAGGGCTATCCGCTGGGCCGTTATGGCACATCGGAGGATGTGGCCGAGGCGTGCGTGTTCCTGGCCAGTGACGCCTGTTTCATGACGGGGCAGAATTTGCAGGTGAATGGCGGGCTGACGCTGCGCGCCAATCCGACCAAGGCGGATATCGAGGCGTCGGTTGCCGCCGCGATGGCTGCTGCCGGGGCGTGACGCGGGACCGTTTGCCACCACTCTGCATGGCGTCGGGCATCATGCCCGAAGCGACGCCGCTGCAATTGGTGGAGGCAGCGGCACGGGCCGGTTTCGATTATGGCGGCATGTGGTTCGAGGCGGCGGAGTGGACGGATGCGACGACGCGGCAGGTGAAGGCGGCGCTGCGCGACACGGGCCTGCCGCTGATCGACATTGAAGTGGTGTGGATCAAGCCGGGGCCGCCCGATCCCGATCATCTGCGGCTGGTTGATGTGGGGATGGAATTGGGCGCGCGGAACGTGTTGTGCGTCAGCAGCGATCCCGACGACGGGGCGACGCGCGACAAGCTGGCGATGCTGGCCGAGCGGGCGGGCGATGCGATCCGCATCAATCTGGAATTCGGCATTTTTACCGAGGTTAAGACGATCGGGCAGGCGAGCGCGATACTGCGCGCGATTGATCATCCGGCGATGGGCCTGTTGATCGACGCGCTGCATTGGCGGCGGTCGGGTGGGACGTTGGCAGAGGTGGCGGCGGTGCCGCGCGCGTGGCTGAGCTATGTCCAATTATGCGACGCGCCCGACCCCGGCGCGGACCCGGCCGACGCGGACGCGATCCTGACCGAGGCGATCGACGGGCGCGTGGCGCTGGGCGCGGGGGGATTGCCGATCGAGGCGCTGTTGGACGCGATGCCGCAGGGGTTGCCGGTGGCGATCGAGGAACGGTCGATCGCGTTGCGGGAGGGGTGGCCGGACCTTAACGAACGGGCGGCGCGGATGTTGGCGACGACGCGGGCTTGGATGGCGGGGCGGTAGCGAACCGGGCTGGCTTCCCGGTCCGTTCGCCCTGAGCCTGTCGAAGGGTTTCCCTTCTTGAAGAAAGGAAGAGGCTTCGACAGGCTCAGCCTGAACGGTGTTTTTTGGCGCCTACCCAACCAGCAGCGTCGGTTCCTCAATCAATCCCTTGAGCGTGCGCATGAAGTCCGCACCCACTGCGCCGTCGATCGCGCGGTGGTCGCAAGAGAGGGAGAGCTGGACGATGGTGGCGAAGGCCAGCGCGTTGCCGATTTCGATCGGTTGGCGGTTGCCAGCGCCTACGGCCAGGATCGCGCCCTGCGGCGGGTTGATGATCGCATCGAACTGGTCGATGCCGAACATGCCGAGGTTGCTGATCGAAAAGCTGCCGCCCTGAAACTCGTCGGGTTGCAGTTTGCCGGTGCGGGCCTTGTCGGCCAGCGCCTTCACCGTGCGCGAGATGGCGGCGACGGAGAGGGTGTCGGCGCCTTTCACGATCGGGGTGATGAGCCCCTTGTCGGTCGCGACGGCGACGGCGATGTCGGCGCTGGCGAAGCGATGGATCTCATCGCCATGGACCTGCACATTGACGTCGGGATGGCGGGCGAGCGCCAGGGCGCAGGCGCGCACGAGATAATCATTGATGCTGGGCGCTTCGCCGGTCGCTGCCTTTGCCTGCGCGCGCAGGCCCAGGATCGCGTCGATCCTGACGGCCGAGCGCAGGTAGAAATGCGGGATGGTCGATTTGCTGTGGCTCAGCGCCTTGGCGATGGCCTTGCGCATCGGCGACATTTTGACGATTTCCGTGCTGCCTGCGGCCGGGCGGGCGAAGTCGACCGCTGCCGGGGCCGGGGCCGGGGGCGCAACGGCGGGAGCTTCCACGGGTTTAACCTTGGCCAGCACGTCCGCCTTGCCGATGCGGCCCTTGGGGCCGGTGCCGGTCATGCCCGTTAGGTCAACGCCATGCTGCACCGCGAGGCGCTTGGCGAGCGGGCTGGCGAAAACCTCACCCAAGGCGTTGCCGACGGGCGTCAGGTCCACCGCCGCGCCGCCGCCGATCGCGACCGGGGGCAGGCTTGCCTGCTGCACGTCCTGGAAGGTCAGACGACCATTGGGACCGGAGCCGGTGAGCGCGGTGATGTCCACGCCATTCGCCTGCGCAAAGGCGCGGGCGGCGGGGCTGATATTCGCATCGTCGGCGATGGCGACCTGTGGTGCTGGTTCCGGTTCCGGCGTAGCGGGCGGCGGCGAGGCGGCACCAGCCTTGGACGCGACCTTGGTGTCGGCGGGCTTGAACCCGGCGACAAAGGCATCGACCTCGTCGGCGCTGACCTGATCGTCCGGTCCCGCCAGCACGGCGATCAGTTCGCCCACGGCGTAAGTGTTGCCCTGCTGGGCGATGAGGCGCGGGAACATCCCGTCGGCCTCGGCCTCGATCTCGTTGGTGATCTTGTCGGTTTCGATGAGGGCGAGTAGGTCGCCCTTCTTGAATGGCACGCCTTCGGCAACCATCCATTCGGCAACGACGCCTTCAGTCATTTCTATGCCCCATTTGGGCATCGCATATGCGCGCAGAGTGGCCATGATATGCTTATCCCCGCCGATAGGATAGGAGCTGCACCGCCGCCGCCACGATCTTGTCGGACGAGGGCAGATAGGCGGTTTCGAGTTCCCGTGCGAAGGGGACGGGGCTGTGTGGCGGTGTCACCATCTCGATCGGCGCCTTGAGCGAGGCGAACGCCTTTTGCGCCACCAGCGCCGACAGGTCGGTCGCAAAGGAGCAGCGCGGCGGGGCTTCATCGACGATCAGCAGGCGGCCAGTGCGCTCGACGCTGTCGAGGATCGCCTCGACATCCAGCGGGCTGGTGGTGCGCAAGTCGAGCAGGTCACAGCCGATGCCATCCTGGGCCAGCTGGGCCGCCGCCTTTTCGGCAAAGCCAACCATCATGCCGGTGGCGAGAATGGTGATGTCATCGCCCTGCGTGACATGCCGGGCATGGCCGAAGGGGATGGTGTAGTCGCCATCGGGCACTTCCCCCTTCACGCCATAAAGCGCCTTATGTTCAAGGAAGATCACCGGATCATCGTCGCGGATGGCCTGGGTCAGCAGCCCCTTGGTATCGGCAGGGGTGGAGGGCATGACGACCTTCAGCCCCGGCATGGCGGTGACGAACTGGTGGATCACCTGGCTATGCTGGGGCGCGGCGTTGAATCCCGCGCCATAGGGCATGCGGATGACCAGCGGGCATTTGGACTTGCCGCCGAACATATAGCGGAACTTGGCCGCCTGGTTCCAGATCTGGTCCATGCACACGCCGATAAAGTCGGCGAACATGATTTCGGCAATGGCGCGCTTGCCGGTCAGCGCCGCGCCGGAGGCCGCGCCGATGATGGCGCTTTCCGAAATGGGCGTGTCGATCACGCGGTCAGAGCCATATTTGGCCCATAGCCCGCCCGACGTGCCCCATATGCCGCCGATCGCTTCGGGGCCGCCGGGCGCGCCATGGCCGCCGACGATATCCTCGCCCAGCATGATGACGCTGTCGTCCCGTTCCATTTCCGCATCGATCGTGTCGCGAATGACGTCGCGGATCATTTTGATAGCCATGTGTCGATCCCTCTGGCGTCAGTAGCTGATATAGACGTCTTCCAGGACGTCGGCAGCGGTGGGGCGAGCGGCGGTCTGCGCTTCGGCAACCGCGCGGTCGATCAGGTCGGTGACTTCGGCATCAACCGCGTCGAGTTCGGCCCCGTCGAGCAGCTTGGCTTCGGTAACGCGCGTGCGGAAGGTCTTGAGGCAGTCGCGCTCCTCGCGGATGCGGTCAAGTTCGCCGGGGCCGCGATAGCGTTGCGGATCGCCCTCGAAATGGCCGTAGAAACGCTCGCAATCCAGCTCGATCGAGGCGGGGCCGTTGCCTGCCTTGCAATAGTCGATCAGCTCGCGCATCGCGTCATAGACGCTGAAGAAATCGATGCCATTGGCCTTGATCGCCTTCATGCCGAACGCGGCAGAGCGGACGGTCATGCTTTCCGCGCCGACGGCATAGGCTTCGCCGGTATGTTCGGAATAATGGTTATTTTCGAACACGAAGATGACCGGCAGTTTCAGCACCACCGCCATGTTCATGGCTTCGAATGTCGTGCCCTGATTGCACGCGCCGTCGCCGGAGAAGGCGATGGAGACGGTGCCATTGCTCTTGGCGGTGATGCCCGCGCCCACCGCGATCGGTGCGCCCGCGCCGACGATGCCGTTCGCACCGAGCATGCCGACGCCCATATCAGCGATGTGCATCGATCCGCTCTTGCCCTTGCACAGGCCATCGCGCGATCCGTAGATCTCCTTCATCATCGCCATGACGTCGCAGCCCTTGGCGATGCAATGGCCATGGCCCCGGTGGGTCGAGATGATATAGTCGGTCGGCCCCAGATGCTCGCATACGCCCACGGCGCAGGCCTCCTGGCCCGCATAGAGGTGGGTGAAGCCGGCGATTTCGCCCAGCGCGATCTCATCGTGCAGACGCTCTTCGAACAGGCGGATCGTCTTCATCTGACGATAGGCCCGGATCAGTGCCTCGCGGCTCAATTGCATCTATTCTCTCCTGGTCGATCGACTCTGGTGGCGGTCACAGCCCCAGCACCGTTTTTGCTATGATATTGCGTTGAACCTCATTGGTCCCGCCAAAGATGGTCCAGGCGCGCGAATTAAGATAGCGCGGCGCAGCAAGTTGCGCGGGCTTGCCATGGAGGGCAGGCGGCGCCTGATTGCCGTAGAGCGGCCGCTGTTCCTCCAGCGCAATGCCGGCATAGCCATAAAGCTGGACCGCGAGGCCATCGACCTGCTGGCGCAGGGTGGACGCGACCAGCTTGGACAGCGAGGTTTGTGGGCCGGGCGGCAAGCCCTTGGCCATTTCGGCCAGCACCCGCATCTCGGTCATTTCGAGCGCCTGCGCCTCCAGTTCCGCGCGGGCGAGTCGCGCCATATAATGCGGGTCGTCGGCCATGCAGCCGCCCTTGCCGTCGGGTTCGCTCAGGGCGGCGGTGCGCAGCTTGGCGATGTCCGACAGCAATTTGGGGGCGTGGCAGGCCCCGCCGCGCTCATTTTCCAGCAGGAATTTGGCGATGGTCCAGCCCTGGCCTTCTTCGCCCACCAGATGATCGAGGGGGGTCACCGCATCGTCGAGATAGACTTCGTTCACCTCATGGTCGCCCGCCAGCCCCATGATCGGGCGCACTTCGATGCCCGGCTGCGCCATGTCGATCAGCAGAAAGCTGATCGCGCGCTGCGGCTTGGCGGTCGGGTCGGTCTTGGCGAGGCAGAAGATGTGCGAGGCGTGATGGGCGTGGGTGGTCCACAGCTTGCGGCCGTTGACGACATAGTGGCCATCCTTACGTTCCGCGCGCGTCTTGAGGCTGGCGAGGTCGGAGCCGGAGCCGGGCTCGGAAAAGCCCTGGCACCAGAAATCCGTGCCATCCAGGATGCGGGGCAGGAAATAGGCTTTCTGTTCGTCCGTGCCGAAATGGCAGATGACCGGGCCGAGCAGCTTGAGGCTCAGCACCGGCAGGCTGGGCGCGTCGGCGAGCGCGCATTCCTTTTCAAAGATATAGCGCTGGATCGGCGTCCAGCCGGTGCCGCCGCAGTCGGTCGGCCAGTTATAGGCGAGCCAGCCTTTGGCGCGCAGGATCGCCTGCCACTCGCCACCGATATCGGGTTCCACGAACACGCCCGGCGTCGCGCGCATGCCTTCGCGCAGATGCTGGGGCAGATTATCGTTGAGGAATCGGCGGACTTCGGCGCGGAAGGCCTGATCCTGGGGGGAGAAATCTAGGTCCATCTTATCGTTCCAAAATGGTCACGCCGGAAATGCCGGGCGCGCCGTAGACATGGGAATAGGCCGTACGCGGATCGCCGGGCACTTGCCGCCCGCCGCCAAGCCCGCGCAGTTGCAGCGCATTTTCATAAACCTGGCGCAGGCCCGACGCGCCGATCGGCTCGCCACAGGCCAGGCACCCGCCATCGGTGTTGACGGGCAGGCGACCGTCGACATTGGTCCAGCCATTGGCCAGCCATTCTTCCTGATCGCCGTCGGCGCAAAAGCCGTTTTCGGCCATGTGCATGATTTCCGCGCCGGATTCGGTGTCCTGCAACTGGGCGAGGTCGATATCCTCGGGGCCAATGCCTGCCATCTCATAGGCCGCCTTGCTGGCGAGCAGGGTCGGTGCGCCGCCGCGTTCTATGTCCATCGACGGGGCGAAGACCTCGAACGATCCGGGCGGGCGGGTGCGGATGACCGCCGCCTTGATCCGCACCTGATCGCGGCCGAGTTCGCGCGCCTTTTTGGCGCTGGCCAAGACCAGCGCGACGCCGCCTTCGGCCGGCGAGCAGAACATATATTTGGTCAGCGGGTCGCTGATCATCGGTGCGTTGAGGATGGTGTCGAGATCGACCGGCGCGCGCCGCCAGGCATGGTCGGCATGGACCGCGTTGCGAAACGCCTTTTCCGCGACGCGGCCCAGCGACGTCGGGCTGATGCCGTGCAGCGCCATATAGCGTTGCAGCTTCATCGCGAAGAACTGCGTCGTGACCATGAAGCCCGCTTCGCCATACCATTCGGGCAGACTATATTCGGCGGGCATGGCGTTGAACGCGCCGCGCGGATGCTTGTCGAAGCCGATGGCGATGCCGACATCATGCGCGCCCGACGCGATCGCCTGCCAGGAACCGATCAGCGCCGATCCGCCGGTGGCGCAGCCATTTTTGACATTGATGAAGGGCAGCCCGGTCAGGCCCAGTTCGTTGACGATCGTGTCGGCATTGCCCGCCGAATCCGATCCGCCGAACCCGAATTGCATGTCCGGCCAGGCAAGGCCTGCGTCAGCCATGGCGGCGCGGGCGGCGTTGGCCCCCTGTTGCAGGCCGCTCAAGCCCTCGCTGCGGCCAAAGGGGTGGATACCGATCCCGACGATATAGACGTCCTGCATCGATCAGGCCTCCGTGACGGGGGTAAAGGCGTAGAGGCGGATCGCATCGCCATTGGTGGCGATGGCGAAGTCGGTCGTGACCAGGTCCATCGCCATGCCGATCGTCAGGCTATCGAAGTCCGCGCCCACGATCTGCGTTTCCACGATCGTCGCACCCGGCAGTTCGACATAGCCGATGGCGAAGGGGGTGAATGCTTCCGGCCCGATATAAGGCGGCGATTTGGGGCGAAAGCGCTGGACTGTCCAGGACCAGAGCGTGCCGCGGCGCGGCAGGTCGATCGGCTCCCAGCGCGCGGCATCGTCCGGGCAGGGAAAGACGATCCGCCCCGTATCCCGGTTGCGGCCGCCGATCAGGGTCGGTTCGGGTGTTTCCCGAAACAGTCCCTGCGCTATCGCTGATGCGCCCAACGTCTAAGCCCTCTCATTCTTGTGTGGAGCCACTATGGGAAGCGGAACGGGCGAAGGCTTCTGTAAGAAAGCATAGGTTGGCAGCGTCGTTGGCCGCGCGGGCACAAAAAAAGGGCCAGCCGGTCGCCCGGCTGGCCGTATATTTTCTCAGGGGGAGAAACTTTATTTCGCGGCGGCCGACGCCTGCGTTTCATGCGGCAGATGCGGCACCATGACGGCGGCGACATTGCCGAGATAGCCAAGCTGCGTCGCCTTGAACACGGTCTGGCTGCGGTTGACCGCCTCCAGCTTGATCGCGGCATTATGGATGTGGAAGCGCACGGTGGCGCAGCTGCGGCTGAGGATCATCGCGATTTCCGCGTCGGTCTTGCCCACCGCCGCCCAGCGCAGACATTCCACTTCGCGCTTGGAGAGGCGGCAATTTTTGGGAATCCAGGGGCGCTGGCTGCTGACGCGGGTATAGCCGTTGACGAAGCGCCGGGCATGATATTCGAGCTGGTCGCTATAGAGATCGAACTCGCGCGACAGGTCGTCGCGCTTGTCGTTGATCGGCGAAAAGCTGATCGCGGCGATCTGACCAAAGGACATATGCACCGGCACGACGATCACCGCCTTGGCATTCACTTCGCCTTCGAAGAGGCTGAGGTCGATCTGGTCGAGTAACGGATTGGGCGCGCGGGTATGGATGCCATGGGCATTGGCCCAAAAAGGTTCATTTTCGTAGCGGCAGGCGAAGGGCAGGGGCGAACTGAGCGCGAGCAGCGGCTTTTGCCACCATTGTTCCTTGGTCGAGGGCCAGCCGAACACGGCGCTGGCCAGCACTTCGCCTTCCGCATCGGTCATCGGCGATCGCGACGCGATATTGGCGCAGGCCGCGACGCGGAAATTGCCCAGGTCGCGGGCAATATCGCGCAACGCCTCCGCCGCCGGCCTGATGTCGGCGGGCGCGAAAATAGCGGTTGGAACCTGCCTGCCCGAACGGAAATCGGTCGCCACTTTTGCGGCTTGTCCGGTATCCTTGCGGGGGGCGACGAGCGTGTCACCTGATCTCTCCATGCGCTGGATGCTATTATGGGCAGGGAGTGCGGGCAAGCGACAAAAACCTATGACTAGCGTTAGGTTTTAGGCGCGCGGGGCGCCCATGCGGAAACTAGCGGAATATCCAGTCCACGCCCTGCCCGCTGCCCGTGCATAAATGCGTCATGAAACAGCAACAGCCGGACGGCGCAGCGCGCGGTCCAGCCATGACAATCCGGGGGATGGTGGCTTGAATTTCGATCTCAGCGATGAGCAGGCCATGCTTCGCGACCTTGTGCAGCGTTTCGGGGCGGACCGCTATGACGCCGCCAAGCGGCTGGCCTATCTGCGCGAACCGCGCGGCTTTGCCGACGCCAATTGGGCGATGTTGGCCGAAACGGGCTTGCTGGCGTTCGCGCTGCCCGAAGAAGCGGGTGGCTTTGGCGGTTCGCCGGTGGACATCATCACGGTGATGGAAGCGCTGGGGCGCTTCGTTGCGGTGGAGCCGGTGCTGCCCGCGCTGATCCTGAGCGCGGGGCTGGTGGCGGCGGCTGGCACGCAGGACCAGAAAGACGCGCTGCTGCCCGCCATTACCGGCGGCGAAGCGATCGTCGCTTTGGCGCTGTTCGAGACGCAGGCGCGTTTTGGCCTGGACCGATTGCGGACGCGGGTGACCGCGGGACGCATCAGCGGGATCAAGCAGATGGTGCTGGGCGGCGGCCATGCCGATCGGTTCATCGTCGCCGCGCGCGCAGGCGACGGCGCACCGCTGACGCTGCATCTGGTCGAGGCGGGCGCGCCGGGGGTCAGCATCGACCCCTATCGGCTGGTCGATGGCTCGCATGCCGCCGATGTTCGCTTTGCCGATACGCCCGCAGAACCGATGGCGGGTGGCGAGGCGGAACTGGCAGGCGTGATGGATCAGGCACGGCTGGCGGTCAGCGCCGAACTGCTCGGCCTCATGGAAATGATGTTCGCCGCGACGCTCGACTATCTCAAGACGCGGCAGCAATTCGGCCAGGCGCTCGGTAGTTTCCAGGCGTTGCAGCACCGCATGGCCGATTGCTATGCGCGGCTCGAACTCAGCCGGTCGCAACTCTATCGCGCGGCGGGGGCTGGCGCGGACGGGCGGGCGGCAGCGATCATCGGCGCCAAGGCCTATATCGCCCAGAGCGCGGTGCATATCGGCGAAGAATCGGTGCAATTGCATGGCGGCATCGGCACGACCGAGGAATTATTGGTGGGTCAGGCGTTCAAGCGGGTGATGGCGCTTGTCACGCTGCTTGGCGATGTGGATCATGACATGGACGCCTATAGGACGATGACGACCAAGGCCGCACGAGAGGATCAGGCGCGCGCATGACGGAAAGCTATCATCGGGTGGTCGAGGCCAGCGCGATCGAGGAGCGGGCGATGATGCCCTTCATCGTCAATGGCTGGCCGGTACTGCTCTGCAAGGATGAGGGCCAGGTTCACGCCCTCATAAACCGGTGCAGCCACGCCGCCGCGCAACTGGCGCCGGGCGGCCGCGTGCGGCGCGGCGCAGTGATGTGCCCGCTGCACGGCGCGCGCTTCAAGCTGGACAATGGCGAATGTCTGGGCGGGGCGGGATATAAAGCGCTCAAACTCTACCCCTGGCGCGAAAGCGCGGACGGATGGATCGAGGTGGCGGTGCCGGACGAGGCTCCGGGCGCGGAGCATCTGCCGGTCAAGCCGTTGGGGTGAAGCGGGGGGCTAAATCCTCCCCTGTAAGGGGAGGGGGACCACGAAGTGGTGGAGGGGTGTCGCCCTATCGATAGCGCGACACCCCTCCGTCAGGGCTACGCCCTGCCACCTCCCCTGCCAGGGGAGGATTTTAGGTAATTTACTCCCCCTTGCACCACGCAATGCCCCGCCGCAGCAGGTCGTAGAACACCGGCAGATCCCAGGCGCAGCGGTCGATGGTGGGCCACCAGTCGAGGAAGGGCTGCATGTCATAATGGCTGCGGCAATGGCCGAGCGTGTTGTAGAGGACCGCGCCTTCGCCCTGCGCCTTGATATATAGGACGGGGTGCCGGTCCTGCGTCCATTGATGCTCGTCGAAGCCGGTCGCTTCGCCCGCAAATTCGGTGTCGAGCAGGACATGGAGATCGCCATGCCGTTCCATAAGATACAGCTCGTCGGTCGTTTCGAACGGTTCGATGCCGCGGGTCAGCGGGTGATCGGCGTCGGCGACCTCTACCCGGTAGGGGGCGATCGGCGGGTGGGCGATGAACTGACTGCCCAGCGTTTCCATCATCAACGGTGCCCAGCGCGGGCTGCCATAAAGGCCATTGTCGAACAGGCGCAGCACCGAATTGGTGCCGTGCAGCGCATACCAGCGGCCACCATCGCGCACCCATTGGCGCAACGCTTCCTGCGCGGGCAGGGGCGGCACGACGTCGCACGTATAGGTGATGAGCATGTCGGCGGCGAGAATGGCGTCGAGATGACCATAATCCTCGAACACGCGGGTCCGCACGCGCGGGTCTTCGCCCAGCAACTTCAACAGCTCCAGCCGGGCGAAGTCCATGTCGTGATAAAGGCCGCCGACGATCAGCACGCAATTGATGCGGGCGGGCTGTGTCTCGCTCATGCTATCGTCCCCGCTTAATATTGCACGCCCTTGGTGATCCCGCCGTCGATCAGGATGTTGGCCCCGGTCATGTAGCGGCAGGCGGGTGATGCGATGAAGGCGATCGCCTTGGCCAGTTCCTCGCCCGTGCCCATCCGGCCGAAGGGGATTTGCTGGAGGATGCCGTCATGGAAATCGGTCATATTCTTCTTGATATAGGCCCAGGGGCCATCGTCGGTGTAGATAGGGCCGGGCGAGACGCAATTGACGCGCAGCCCTTGCGGCGCATGTTTCTGCGCCAGCGCGGCGCTGTAGTTGATGACTGCAGCCTTCAGCGCATTATAGGGCTGCGGCCCCATAAATTCCTCCAGCGCGCCGGTGGACGAAATGGTGACGATCGACCCGGCATCCGACTGTTCGAGCGCGGGTAGGGCCGCGTGGATGCCGCGCACCAGCGGCAAGATGTCGCCGTTCAGCACCGTGGTCCAGGCTTCGGGCGTGTCCACCCCCGGATTGACCGAGACGAAGGAAATGAAGATGTCGCAGCCGCCCAGTTCCTGCGCGGCGCTGCTGACCCAATTGGGGAAGGCTTCCGCATCGGTGACGTCCACCGACGCGCCGATGCCGCGCACGCCGAGCGCCTGCACTTCGGCCACGACGGCGTCGACCTTGTCCTGCGTCCGCCCGCACAGCGCGACGTCGCAGCCTTCGGCGGCCAGAACCTTGGCAACGGCCCGGCCGATGCTGGCGTTGGCGCCTGCGAGAATGGCTTTGCGCCCCTTCAGACCAATGTCCATGACGGCATCCTTTCCTGTTCACACGGTATTTGCCCGCCTGTTTATCGGCAAAGGAGCGGGGCTGCACTGGCAAAAGCGTCAGGGGCGTTAGCACTCAAGATATGACCCTTAGCGATTGTGAGAGGGGGACGGCACGGCTTTTGCCGCTATGCTGCGGCCCGCAATGGAGGGTGTATGGGGACGGATGCGATCAGAGTAGCGGACCATGTCAGGGCGCATGCCGCCGCGACGCCCGACGCCATCGCCCTGATCTTCGAAGGGCGCGAGACGAGCTATGGGGCGCTCGACGCACAGGCGAGCCGGGTGGCCAATGGCCTGATCGCGGCGGGTTATGGCGTGGGCGATCGGATCGCCTATCTCGGCAAGAATCGCGATGACTATTTCGGGCTGTGGCTGGGTGCGGTGAAGGCCGGGCTGGTGATGGTGCCGGTCAACTGGCGGCTCGCCCCGCCGGAGGTCGCCTATATCCTCGCCGATGCAAGGCCACAACTGATCGTCGTGGAGCCGGAGTTTCTCGATCGGGTGGCGGACAGCGGGGCGACGATCCTGCTGGCCGACGCGGGCGAGGGGCATCCGCTCTTTGCCGACTGGCGCGACGCGCAGGATGCCGCCGATCCGCGCCGCGATGTCGGCTATGACGAAGCTGTGCTGATGCTCTACACATCAGGCACCACCGGTAACCCCAAGGGCGCGATGCTGTCCAACCGCAGCCTGCTCGGCCTGCGCGCCTCGGTGCCTGCGGCGGAGCTGCCCGACTGGTATCGCTGGACGGCGCAGGATGTATCGCTGATCGCGATGCCGATCTTCCACATCAGCGGATCGGGCTGGGGGCTGTGGACCTTGCAGCATGGCGCGACCGGCGTGGTGGTGCGCGAGTTCGACCCGACGCGGGTGCTGGACCTGCTCGTCACCTTCCGCATTACCAAGATCATGCTGGTGCCCACAGCGCTGCGCATATTGTGCGATCATCCCCAGGCGGCCGACACGGATTTCAGCTTCCTCAAGACCATCTGCTATGGTGGCTCTGCGATCCCGCTCGACCTGTTGCGGCAGGCGATTGCGGTGATCGGTTGCGGCTTTGCGCAAATGTACGGGATGACCGAGACGGCGGGGACGATCATCGGCCTGCCGCCGCAGGATCACGACCCGCAGGGGAGCGAGCGGATGCGCGGCATCGGCGTGCCATTGCCCGGCGTGCGGGTGCGGATCGCGGACGAGGCGGGCGAGACGCTGCCGGCGGGTGAGATTGGCGAGATCATGGTTGCGTCGCAGGCGTGCATGATCGGCTATTTCGACCGACCCGACGATACGGCGCAGGCGCTGGATGCCGAGGGCTGGTTGCGGACCGGAGACGCAGGCCGGATGGATGCCGATGGCTATTTGTACCTTGCGGATCGTATAAAGGACATGATCATCACCGGCGGCGAGAATGTCTATCCGGCGGAGGTCGAAAATGCGCTCTACAGCCATCCCGCCGTCGCCGATGTCGCGGTGATCGGCGTGCCGGACGCGAAATGGGGCGAGGCGGTCAAGGCGATCGTCGTGCCGGTGGAGGGAAAAACGCCCGATCCCGCTGCGCTCATCGCTTGGGCGCGCGAGCGGATCGCGGCCTATAAAGCCCCCAAGACGGTGGAGTTCCGCAGCGACCTGCCGCGCAACCCATCGGGCAAGATATTGCGCCGCCTGCTGCGGGATGATTACCGTTAGAATGTGATAACGTTCTGGTTGAAATCCTCAACCTCCGTTCGTTTCGAGCGAAGTCGAGAAACATTGCGCGGCGTTTCTCGACTTCGCTCGAAACGAACGGGGCAAGTGAAGGCATCGCACTAAACGATTTGTCGCTAAAACCTGCGATTTCCGGCAGGTTGCCGCGCGTTGCCGAGGGCATATCCTGCGCTGACACATAATCGAGGAGAGGCGTTTTGACCGCCAATTTCACCGGGCCGATCGAGGACCGGATCGCGATCCGCGAATTGCTGGAAACCTATGCCGATGCGGTCAATCGCGTCGATCAGGATCTGTGGGCGTCGCTCTGGGTCGAGGACAGCCATTGGGATCTGTCCCATTATCCAGAGCTAGGCATCGTGTCGGGCAAGGACGCGATCGTTGCCCTGTGGGCGGGCGCTATGCCGCATTATCCGCAACTCAGTTTCCTGGTGAATCCCGGCATGATCCGCGTCGATGGCGATACTGCGGAGGCGCGGGCCTATTTCTCCGAAGTCTATGCCGAGCCGGAGACGGGCAAGGATAAGCGGGCGCGGGCTTGCTATAATGACAAGCTGGTAAAGCGCGACGGGCAATGGTTCTTCCAGAGCCGGTCCTTCACCATCATCCACCAGACCTGAAAACAGGCGCTAGTCCCGCCCACTCGCTCTCCATGAGGGGGTAGGAATTGACCCGGCCGCTTGAGAGCGACCGGGTCTTTTTTGGCTTAGGCCTGAAGTCCCTGACTTTGAAATGACCGTTCGTGCTGAGTAGCGACTGAGCTTGTCGAAGGCGCGTATCGAAGCATCTGCGCCTAGCCCAATCCTTCGATACGCCATTTCGACTTCGCTCAATGGCTACTCAGGACGAACGGACCGATAGCATCGCAGCCGATCATTGCGCGGTCATGCCGCCGTCGATGACGAGTTCGGA
>NZ_JPPQ01000069.1:1892984-1925267 GCF_000743655.1 Sphingobium sp. ba1 | reverse complement strand
GCGCTGGTCACGGTCCAGCGTTTCGACATGGTGCCCCTTGAACAGGAAAGTGCCCGCCGATGGGACGTCCAGGCAGCCCAAGATGTTCATCGTCGTCGATTTGCCGGAGCCGGATGGTCCCATCACGGCGACGAAATCACCCTGTTCGATGTCGAGGTCGATACCTTTCAAGGCCTGAAAGGCGGTCGGGCCTTCGCCATAGACTTTTGTGACCCCGCGCAGCGAGATGATCGGTGCAATCGCCATGCGCCTTACGTCCCGCTCGGCCGGCCAGTGCCGCGCGTTTCGGTGGGGGCGACGGGGGCGGTTTCGGGGGCCTTGTCGCCCGAATTGCCGAGCGAGCCGACGCTGGCGGGCTTGCCGTCCGTTGCCGGATTGCGCTGGCGATCGGGGGCCTTGGCATCGGTTGCGGCGGGGCGCTGGTCTTCGGCCGGGGCTTCCTGGCCCGCAGCCAATTGCCCGGTGATGACGCGCATCCCTTCCTTGATCTCGCCGCCGGTGATGGCGGTGCGCGATCCGTCGCTGGCGCCGATGGTGACTTGCACCGCCTTGGGGTTGCCGTCTTCGCCCAGCACATAGACGGTCTGGCTGCTGCCTGCGCCGAAATTGACCTGGCGCGCATTGCCGCCGCGCCGCATCCGGCCGGGGCCGGGCAGGACGCTGGTGATGCCGCCGCCCTTTGCGCCCGCACTCGGCTTGAAGCGCAGGGCGCTGTTGGGGATCAGCAGCACGTCGTGCAATTCCTGCGTCACGATGTCGGCGGTGGCGGTCATGCCCGGACGCAGCGTTTCATCTTCGTTATTCACGGTTAGAACGGCGGTGTAGGCGACCACGGTGCCGGTCGTGCTGGTCGTGGTGGTAGAGGAAGACGAGGTGCTGCTGGCGTTCGAGCCGACATTCACGCGGGACACGGTCGCGGGGAAAGTGCGGCCGGGGAAGGCGTCGACGGCGAAGGTCGCGCTCTGGCCGTCCTTGACCTGGCCGACATCGGCTTCATCGACCGACACTTCGACTTCCATCTGGGTCAGATCCTCGGCGATGGTGAACAGCACCGGCGCGTTGAAGGACGCCGCCACGGTCTGGCCCGGCTCGATATCGCGCGAGAGGACCACGCCGGTCACAGGCGAGACGATCTGCGCGATCGACAGGTTGGTCTGGGCAGACGAGAGCTGGGCACGGGACACATCGACCTGCGCCTGCGCCGATCGCAGGCTGGCGACTGCGCCCTGATAATTGGCGCGCGCCGTGTCGATCTCGGTCTTGGCGGGCACTTTGCCGCCCGACAATTGATAGACGTTGAGTTGGCGGTCGAGCGTCGCCTTGGCAAGCGCGACCTGGGCCTGGGCCTGGGCGACGCTGGCCTGGGAAGCGGAGACTTGCGAGCGGTTCTGGTTCACGGAATCGACCAGGCGGCGGGTGTCGAGTTCGGCGAGCCGCTGGCCGCGCGTGACGCGATCATTGACGTCGACATAGACGGCGGTGATCTTGCCCGACTGTTCGGACCCCACATCGACCTGGTTGACGGGCTTGAGGTTCCCGGTGGCGGAGACGGCAACGGTCAGGTCGCCCTTGCGCACTTCACGGGTCGCGTAATTGGGCTTGTCGTCGCCCGAAAAACACTGCGACACCAACAGGATGGCGATGAGCAGCGCGACGCCGACGCCGCCCCGGATCGCCCATTTGCGCCAGGGTTTGGCGGGCTTGGCGCCCAGAAATTCGTCGAGGGCCGGATCGGTGGTCACGTCATTGCTCATGATTTTTGCTCATCGATGGGGCGGTTGTCCATGCTCTGCCAACCGCCGCCCAAGGCATCATAGAGGCGGGCGATGGCGAGAATTTCGTCTGAACGGGCGGTGGCGAGGCTGTTGCGGGCGTTCAAAAGGGTGGTTTCGCTATTCGACAGCGTCTGGAAGTCGATAAGGCCTGCCTGATATTGGCTGCGCGCCAGCAGGGCGGCATTGTTCGATGCATCATAGGCGATGGTGAATTCGGCCTGCCGTGCCCGCGCGCTGGCGAGCGAGGCCATCGCATTTTCGACATCCTCCAGGGCGGTCAGCACGCTTTGCTTGTAGGCGGCAAAGGCAGCGTCGGTTGCCGCCCGTTGCGATCGGACCTGCGAGGCCAAGCGGCCGCCGTCGAAAATGACTTGCGACACATTGGCGAAGAGGCCGCCGGTGATCAGGCTGAACAGATCGCTGAAGGCATTGGACGTGGTGCCCAGATTGCCGCTGATGCCAAGCGAGGGATAGAGTTGCGCTTCCGCCACGCCGATCCGCGCGGTTGCCGCGGCAAGGGCGCGTTCGGCGCTGCGCACGTCGGGCCGCTGGCGAAGCGTATCGGCGGGGATGCCAAGGGCGATCTGCGACGTGGCGGTGGGGATGGGGGCGGGCGTTTCGAGCGTGCGGGTCGCTTCGCCCGGCGCCTGTCCGGTCAGGACGGCGATGCGGTTGAGGCTGCCGCGCAGGTTCGCTTCCTGCTGCGGGATGGAGGCGCGGGTTTGCGCCAGTTGCGCGCGGGCCTGCTGTTCATCGAGCGAGGAGACGAGGCCTGCCTGCAAGCGCCAACCGGCAATATCGAAATTATCCTGCTGCACCTGCTGCGTTTCGCGGGCGATGCGCAATTGTTCCTGCGCCAGCCGCGCCTGGACATAGTTGGTGACCAGTTCGGAAATGATCGTCATCCGCACGGTCGCCAGGTCATAGCCTGATCCCGCCAGTTCGGCGCGTGCGGCTTCGGCCGAGCGGGAGAGTTCGCCGAACAGGTCGATCTGCCAACTGGCCGATGTATTGGCGGAATAGCTGCTGGACCAGTTGCTGGCACCGGTGCTGATGACATTGCCGCTGTCGTCGACGCGCGTGCCGCCCGCCTGGCTGCGGTAATTCTTGCCGCCATTGCCCGACGCATTGAGCTGCGGCAGGAAGGCGGCGTTGGTCTGTGCCAGGCTTTCGCGCGCTTGCCGCAGCCGGGCCTGGGCCTGGACGATATCCAGATTGTTGGCGATGGCCGTATCGATCAGGGCCGAGAGCGTCGGATCGTTGAGCCGGGTCCACCATAGGGCCAGATCGGCCTCATTCTGGGGCGTGCCGACACTCTGATAATAGGTGGCAGGCACCCCCATCGATATGGCCTGTGGCGGTCGATAGTCCGGGCCGACGGCGCAGGCCGACAGGCTCAGCGCCGTCCCACATATCCCTGCAAAGCGATATCGCACCTTTTCCTAGCACTCCGTCATCGTTAAAGGGGCCGCCACGCGCCGGAACAGATGGCGGGAAAGCGTGCGCGACCTGACTGCCGCAGGGTCGTGTACGTCTCAATGGCATTTATGTCTCAAAGTGTAACGACGTTGAATATCGGCGCTTTTTTGGTTGATGGTTAGAGGATGGATGATGCGCGCATTTGTATTTCCGGGTCAGGGCAGCCAGTCGGTCGGCATGGGCAAGGCCTTGGCCGACGCCAGTCCCGCCGCGCGGAAGCTGTTTCAGGAGGTCGATGACGCCCTGTCGCATCATCTGTTTCGATTGATGGTCGAAGGACCGGAGGATCGACTGACCCTCACCGAAAATGCGCAGCCCGCGATCATGGCCAATGCCATCGCGACGTTGCGGGTGATGCAGCGCGAAGGCGGCTTCTCGATCGCGCAGAAGGGCGATTATGTCGCTGGGCATAGCCTGGGCGAATATAGCGCGCTGTGCGCGGCGGAGGCGCTCGATGCTGGCACGACGGCGCGGCTACTCAAGCGGCGTGGCTATGCGATGCAGGAAGCCGTGCCGGTGGGCGAGGGGGCCATGGCCGCTTTGCTGGGTGCCGACATCGAAAAGGCGCAGGCTTTGGCGGATGCCGCGGCGCAGGGCGAAGTCTGTGCCGTCGCCAACGACAATGATCCAAGCCAGGTCGTGATTTCGGGCCACAAGGCGGCGATCGACCGCGCCGTGGCGATGGTGAAGGAGTATGGCATCAAGCGCGGCATATTGCTGCCGGTGTCCGCGCCGTTCCATTGCGAATTGATGCAGCCTGCTGCCGATGCGATGGCGCAGGCCCTGGCCGAGGTCGCGCTGGTCGCGCCGCTGCTGCCGGTCTATGCCAATGTGCTGGCCGCGCCGATTGCAGAGCCGGACGAGATCAAGCTGCGGCTGGTCGAGCAGGTTACCGGCCGGGTACGCTGGCGCGAATCCGTGGCGGCGATGTGGGACGCGGGCGTTACCGAATTTGTCGAAATTGGCGGCAAGGTGTTGAGCCCGATGATCAAGCGCATAGCGCCCGATGCCACCGTGCGTAGCATCGTGACGATGGACGATATCGAGGCGGCGCTGGGCGCGCTGTGAGCGCTGTCCTCACCCAGCTGGATGGCGCGGTCCTGACGGTCACGCTCAACCAGCCCGACCGGCGCAATCCGATCTCCGATCCGGCGATGGTCGATGCGCTGTGTGCCGTGTTCGAGGCGGCGGATCGCGACCTGTCGATCCATGTCGCGATCCTGACCGGTGTGGGGAGCGCCTTTTCGTCGGGTGGCGACCTGAACGCGATGCGGCCCGACGCGGGCGGCCTGCGCGCGGGCTTGCCGGCGCAGACGCGGCGCAATTATCGGGCGGGCATCCAGCGCTTGCCCTTGCTGTTCCAGGCGATCGAACTGCCGGTGATTGCGGCGGTCAATGGCCCGGCGATCGGTGCCGGGATGGACCTCGCCTGCATGTGCGATGTGCGCATCGCGGCGCAATCGGCGCGCTTTGCCGAGAGTTTCGTCAAGCTGGGGCTGGTGTCCGGGGACGGCGGGGCGTGGTTGTTGCCGCGCATCGTCGGTTTCTCCAAGGCCAGCCAATTGTCGCTGATCGGTGAGACGATCGATGCGGACGAAGCGCTGCGCATCGGGCTGGTGGGTGCAGTGGTGCCCGACGCGGACCTGATGAGCGTCGCGCGTGCGCAAGCCGACGCCATCGCCGCCAACCCACCTCATGCCACGCGCATGACCAAGCGGCTGCTGCGTGCGGCGCAGACGGCGGAATTGAACCAGATACTCGAAATGGCGGGCGCGATGCAGGCGCTGGCCCATGCGACGGCGGACCATGACGAGGCGATAGACGCCTTCTTCGACCGCCGCCCACCACTATTCAAGGGAGACTGACAGGGCATGCTATAG
This sequence comes from Sphingobium sp. ba1, assembly GCF_000743655.1. Taxonomy (NCBI): domain Bacteria; kingdom Pseudomonadati; phylum Pseudomonadota; class Alphaproteobacteria; order Sphingomonadales; family Sphingobiaceae; genus Sphingobium; species Sphingobium sp. ba1. Next base: position 1,920,133 of record NZ_JPPQ01000069.1, on the reverse strand, counting down.
GTTTCGCGGACAGGATTTTGGGCACGCGGAGGCGCGGAGACGCGGAGGGAATTTGGCGGATATCGATCGCATCAGCGGAGACGTTCTTGACCTCGCCTTACGGATGCATCGCGACCTGGGGCCGGGACTGCTTGAAAATGTGTACGAGATGATCCTGGCGGCCAAGCTGACGGCCATGGGCCATCGCGTCGAACGGCAGAAACCCGTGGACATCAGCTATGATGGCTTGGATTTCGCTGCCGCTTTCAGGATCGATCTTTTGGTCGATGACCGCTTGCTGGTAGAGATTAAGTCGACCGAACGCCTCCACCCAGCCCATGCCAAACAATTACTGACCTATCTTCGCCTGACCAACCAGCCCGTAGGGCTTCTGATCAATTTCGGTGGCGCCACGCTCAAGGAGGGGGTGAAGCGCATAGTCAACGACTATGTCCCCTCCGCGTCTTCGCGCCTCCGCGTGAACCAAATAGAATAAGGAGACTGACCATGTTTAACCTCACAGGAATGACCGCGCTGGTGACGGGCGCGTCCGGCGGGATCGGGTCCGAGATTGCCCGGTCGCTGGCCGCGCAGGGCGCCACGCTGGCGCTGTCGGGCAGCAATGAGGAGAAGCTCAAGGCGTTCGCGGCGGAACTCGGCGGGGATCATAAGACGCTGGTGTGCAACCTGTCGGACCCGGCTTCGGTCGATGCGCTGGTGCCGCAGGCGGTTGAGGCGCTGGGCGGCAAGCTCGACATATTGGTCAACAATGCCGGGGTGACGCGCGACAATCTGATCCTGCGGATGAAGGATGAGGAATGGTCGACCGTGATTGCGGTCAATCTGGAAGCCGCATTCCGGCTGTGCCGTGCCGCCGCCAAGCCGATGATGAAGGCGCGCTTCGGGCGGATCATCTCGATCACGTCGGTCGTGGGCGTCACCGGCAATCCGGGCCAGTCCAACTATTGCGCGTCGAAGGCCGGGATCATCGGCATGTCCAAATCGCTGGGCCAGGAATTGGCGAGCCGGGGCATCACCGTCAATTGCGTCGCGCCGGGCTTCATCCGATCGGCGATGACCGATGCGCTCAACGACGCGCAGAAGGGCGCGATCCTGCAGAAGATCCCGGTCGGCGACCTGGGTGATGGCGCGGACATCGGCGCGGCCGTGGTGTATCTCGCCAGCCGCGAGGCGGGCTATGTCAACGGCCAGACGCTGCATGTGAATGGCGGCATGGCGATGATTTGAGGCTAAGCGACCTGGCGATCTTTGTTCCCCGGCGGAAGTGTTGAGTTCCGTCTGATTAGCGAGGGCGTCGTTTGGGGACTGGTATTTGAGGCATCGCAGCCTTGTACGGTTATAGTTCTGGACGGTTTGATGGAGGAAGGCATTTCTTTGGTCGTGAGACAGGAAGTGGTTTTTGCCGCGATTGGTACCGGCGCTGGGATGGTGTCGCAGGGCTTCGGCAAGACGCCGGTTGAAACGTTCGACCATGCCGTTGGTCTGGGGGTGGAAGGGCTTTGTGAGGCGATGCTCGATGGCGCGGTCCTGGCAGATGCGATCGAAGGGATGTCGTCCTGAAGGTTTGCCCTGGGGCTTGTCCTTCATATCGACGGCGAAGCGATCCGTGAACTCGGACCCATTGTCGGTGAGGATGGTGTGGACCTGATGGGGGAAGACTGCGAGGAATCGTTCGAGGCAGGCGGCGATGCTATGGGCATCGCGTTGCCGGACAATCTCGATATGGACGAAGCGGGTGGCGCGGTCGATGGCGACGAACACATAAGCGCGCTGGGCTTGCAGGCGGGTGAGATGCTTGAGGTCGATATGGATGAAGCCGCAGGGTGTGTCATCGGGGAAGCGGCGGCTGGGGCTAGGCTGGGCTGCGGGCTGGGGTCTTTGGGCCACGCCGATACGCTTCATGCAGCGGTGGATGGCGCTGCGCGAGAGGGTGGGATTGACGCACCGCTGCATGACCTGGACGATGTCGTCGAGGCTCAGGCCGATATCCTGCCGCAGTTCGCGAATGAGCGCTTCGTCGGTCGGCGAGGTGCTTTGTCCCAGCCTATGCCGGGTGTGCGATCCGTCGGTGACGCGATCTCTGGCTTTCCAGCGCCGCACGGTGGTTTCGCTGACACCGAGCTGGCGGGCCAATTGCGCCACCGACAGCGCGCTCGACTGGATCAAAGCCCGCGTCTTGGGCGTGGTTCGGGCATTAGCGTGCAAGTGGATCTGCATGATATCCTCGCTTGGCAAGATGGCGCAATCCAGCAGCCACTCCAAACAACTCTATACAAACAGACGGGATAAAACACGAAGGCCGGGGTCCAGTTCTGACCGCGGGACTGGACCCCGGCCTTCGCCGGGGAACGACAAGCTATAGGTTCCCGTCTATGTACCTTGGCATAAAATAATGCCGCCGGATCGCTGATCCGGCGGCATTGTCATGCGATGGCGCTAACCGTCAGAATTTCTGCCCGAAGCGGATGCCGAAAAATTGCGGCTTGATCGTGAAGGTCCGCGCCGACCCGGAACAGAAGTCGATCGAGCAGAAAGTGTTTTTCGTCAGTTCGCCCCGCTTGTCGAAAGCGTTCTGCAGGAACAGCGTCAGGCTCCAGCTATCCTTCTTGATCCCGCCGGAAAAATCGAAGCTGACAAAGCCCTTGGTATTTCCGAGCAATGCATTGCTGGCGACGTTCAGATCCTGCGTCGCGCCGGTCTGATAAAGGGCGGCACCCTGAATATAGGCGGCATAGTCGCCCATATAGGTATCATAGCGGATCGACGTCGTGCCCTTGAATTTAGGCTGGCGCGGCAGCCGGGTGCCATCGGCAGCGGCGACCTGGGGCGTGGGAGGGTCAGAGTCCGGCACGAATTCGCCCAACGTGCATGTCGACAATTGGGATATGCTCGATGTGTCGCGATCGAGCGCAAAGTTGCAGAAATTGCCCTTCAGCTTGCCGTCATTATAGGCGCCGGAGGTCGAGAGCGTCACATTGCCGAGTTTCAGATCGGCATCATATTCGATGCCCTTCACCACGGCCTTGCCCGCATTGCCGGTCATGCCCGCGCCCTGCGCGCCGGATACGACAACGCCATATTGGATATTATTCCATTTTTCATAATAGACGGCGGCGTTGAAGCGGAAGATGTTGTTCCACGTCGTCTTGACGCCCAGCTCGAAATTGGTGAGCGTTTCGGACTTGAACGGGGCCACATCCACCGGGCCGAAATTGCGGATGCGCAGCGGCCGGTTGAAGCCGCCGGGGCGGAAGCCGGTCGAGTAATTGGCATAGACCATCTTGTCGGGCTGGAACTGCCAGTCCAGCGCCACCTTGTGCGTCTCGCCATCCTCCTTGTAGCGCCCCGTCTGATCGGCTGCGCGGAAGTTTGTGTTGAGACATTGCAGGCGCTCGGCTGGAAGCGGCGTCGGACAGCCCATTTCGCCGGTCGGAACATAGACCGACGTAATGGTATTGGCCGCCGATCCCGCCACGCCCGCAAAGCCCTTCACCGCATAATCGGTCCAGAAATAGCGGATGCCGCCGGTGATCTTGAGCGTCGGGGTGATGTTGTAATGCCCCTCCGCAAAGATCGCCGTGTCATGGTAAAGCTGGTTCTGTTCGGTGATGTAGAAGCCGTCGCCCTTCACCGCCTGCGTCCCCAATATCATCGTGCCGAGCGGGTTGCCGTTGGCATTGATGACATTGCTGGTATCGAAGAATGGATTGCCGTCTTCGTCATAATCGATGCCGTACATGCCCGGCACGCCGATCAGCCCGCCCGGCACATCGCCGCCACCCGTCTGGGTATAGCCTGTGATCGTGTCCAGGCCGCGAATGGCATAATAGGTGTTGGTCTCGTTCTTCTGCCGCTGGTAGAAGGCACCGAACGTCACGTCGAACGGCCATTCCTTGGGCGTCGAAATCCGCAATTCCTGCGTGAACTTGTTGCGGTGCGTGTCCGCATGATAATATTGCGTCGGGTCGATCAGCGAACATTGCTGCGCTGCGCCCGACCCGGTGCAATTGTCGAAAAACTGCAGATAGCTTTCATAGCCTGCGCCGAACCCGTCATAGGTGACGGTGTAATAAGTATAATCGTTGAGCGTCCGGGTCCGGCGTTTGAAATAGCCGGTCGCCGATACGACGTCCCAGTCGCCGATATGGCCATGGATGCTCAGCGCCGCCTGATACCAGCGGTCATCGTTGCGGGTCTTGTCATAATCATGGACTTCCAGGTCGCCGACGCGCGGGTCGAACCCGAAATAGCCATTGGCGACCTGCTTCTGCGCCGTGATTTCCGGCGTGATCGCCCAGCCGTCGACTGGCTCCCACAGCAGTTGCAGGCGGCCGCCAAATTCCTTGATCGTGTTATAATCATCCTTGGCGATGTCGCTATTGTCGAGATTGAAGAAGGTCGCCGGATTATTGTCGCCCAGCGTATAGACCGCCGGCGCGCCATTATTGAGCAGGCCGTTATTGGGTATATTGTCGATATAGTCGCCGTCGCGCCGATAATAGCCCATGGCGCGCACCGCCATCGTGTCGCTCAGCGGCACGTTGATGTAGGATTCGAGCTGCCCACCGAAATCGCCCTTGCCATATTTATTGGCCTCGACGTCATAGCCGAATTCAAACTTGTCCAGCTTGGGCTTGTTGGTGATCAGACGGATCGTGCCCGCCAGCGACCCCGCGCCATAGAGCGTGCCCTGCGGCCCCGCCAGCGCCTCGACCCGCTCCAGATCATAGGCATGAATATCAGGCACTTCCGTGCCCGTGATCGGAATATCGTCGAGATAATAGCCAACCGAGGCATAGGCGCCGCCCGCAGGCACGATGCCGCGGAAAAAGGCGGTATTGCGGCCCGGCCCGATGCCTTCGAACGAGACGGAGGGTAGCAGGGCGGCGAAATCGCTCAAGCCCTTTACCTGGCGCTCCGCCAGCGTCTCGGCACCCAGCGCCAGCATGGAAATCGGCACTTTCTGGATGCTCTGCGCGCTGCGCGTCGCGGTCACGACGATTTCGCTGAGGCCCGATGATGGATCGGCGGCGGCGGCCTCTGCCGGTGCTTCGGTCTGGGCAAAGGCTGGCGCCGCGAGCGCCAATTGCGTCAGGCATGTCGTTGCGCCCAGCGCGCAAAAATTGCGCACTCGTCGCGAGCCAAATCTGATGGCCATGGATAGTCCCCCCTTATACGCGTTGCGTCATGGCCTCTCCCGTTGCAGTGCCCGGCGACCGGGTCTTAACCTTGCAAATCATGACATGCGCTTGCCTTCACCGCGCAGAAGACACGCAAAACCCCCTGCCCGAAAGACGCATCTTTCGGGGTCGCGGCCGAATAACGACCACGCCGAACATCGTATTTTTTATGAGACAGTTCGCTCACGCAGCAATTCGAACGACTGTCCTAAATTGGATACTGCCACTCAGACGGGCGCTGTCAAGCGGGTGAAATCGCATTTTTTGAACTTTTATGACGCGCCCACTCGACGGCAGGCTGCAATCGGCATAGCCTTTTGTGCAATCGCACAATTTTCGGGGTGCTATGGGAAACGGGTCTGCCGCTGCCGCAACGGGCACCATCGAATCTACGCTGGCGCAGATTGCTGGTCTGGTCGAAACGCGCCCCGATCTGGCGCTGACGCAGGCGCAAGCCCTCCTCGCCCGAACCGGCGGCCTGCCGCAGGCGGAACTGCTCGCTTGCCAGGCGTTGCGGCGTCTCGGCCAACCTAAAGACGCCCTCCCCCGCCTCGCTGCGCTGGACCGCACCTACCCGCACATCCCGGCCATCGGGTGGGAGTTGGCCCAGGCCGCCGAAGCAGCAGGCGATACCGCCCAGGCCATCGCCGCGCTGGAAGCGCTGACCAGGCAACAGCCGTCGGTGGCGGGCGGCTGGTTCATGCTGGCCCGGCTGTTGCGCAGCGTTGGCCGCGCGACGGATGCCTGGCGCGCCGACCTGTCGGGTATCCATGCCTCGTCGCGCGACCGCGACCTGCTGGACGCCGCGATCGCGATGAACGAGGCCCGGTTGGACGATGCCGAAGCGATCCTTGTGGCGCGGCTCGACCGCCTGCCCGATGACGCCGCCGCCTGCCGCCTGCTGGGCGAAGTCAACTGGCGGCGCGGTGATATGAGCCAAGCGCTGGCGCTGGTCGAGCGCGCGGTCACGCTGGCCCCCGGCTTCGATCTGGCGCGCGATTTCCTGATCCGGCTATTGCTCCAGAACAACCGTTTGCCCGAAGCGTTGAGCCATGCCGAGATATTGGAGAGGTCGCCGCTCAAAAATCCCGGCTACGCGCTGATCAAGGCATCGGTGCTGGTGCGGCTGGGCGATCAGGATGGCGCGCGGGCCATTTACGAACGCCTACTCGCGGATCAGCCCGACCAGCCACAGGTCTGGCAGAATCTCGGCCACGCCTTGAAGACGCTCGGCAAACAGGCCGATGCCGTCCACGCCTATCGCCAGGCGGTTCGCTATCGCCCGACCATGGGCGAAGCCTGGTGGAGCCTCGCCAACCTCAAGACCGTCAGGTTGGATGCGCAGGACATTGCGGCGATGGAACAGGCGCTTGCGTCGCTGGAGCCGGAGACAGCGGACGGACAGGAGGATATTTTCCACCTCCATTTCTCGCTCGGCAAGGCGTTCGAGGATGCGGGCGATTATGCCGCCGCCTTCCGCCATTATGATGCGGGCAATCGCCTGCGCCGGACGATGGTGCGCCATGATGCCGACGAATTTTCCGCCGAAGTGCGCGCCATCGCCACCACCTTCACCGCGCCTTTCATCGCCGCGCGGGGTGCTGGCGGTTGCCCCGCACCCGACCCGATCTTCATCGTCGGTCTGCCCCGCTCCGGCTCCACCCTGATCGAGCAGATCCTTTCCTGCCACAGCCAGGTCGAAGGCACGATGGAACTGCCCGACATGATGGTCATCGCCAGCCGCCTGCAATCGCGCGTGGATGACGGCGAGTTTCCCGACTTCGCCTCTATGGTCGCTTCGCTCACCCCCGCCGACCGGCTGCGGCTGGGCGAGGAATATATCGAGGGCACGCGCGTCCATCGCCACACCGCCAAGCCGCATTTCATCGACAAGATGCCCAATAATTGGCAGCATGTCGGCCTGATCCAATTGATCCTGCCCAACGCCAAGATTATTGACGCCCGCCGCCATCCGATGGGCTGTTGCCTGTCTGGCTGGAAGCAGCATTTCGCGCGCGGCCAGGCCTTCACTTATGATCTGACCGACATCGGCCGCTATTATCGCGACTATGTGGCGCTGATGACTGCCTATGACGCGGCCGCGCCGGGGCGCGTGCATCGCCTGATCTACGAGCAGATGGTTGCCGATATGCCGGGCGAAGTCGACCGGCTGCTGGCCTATCTGTGCCTGCCGTTCGAAGCGCAATGCCTGGACTTCTGGCGCAGCGACCGCGCGGTGCGCACCGCCAGTTCCGAACAGGTGCGCCAGCCCATCTATGCCGATGGCGTCGACCATTGGCGGCGGTTCGAACCCTGGCTTGGCCCCTTGGCCGATGCGCTGGGGCCGCTGGTCACGACCTATCGCGATCCACCTCCCATCTGATGGACATTTTTAAGTCAGCGGCCAGAGGTCGCGGCAATCTGCAACCGGAAAGTCTGGCCCGATGCCGGTGCGGCGATGGCGGCGATGCCCTGTTCCTTGAGCAGGGCGGCGATTGCCAGTGCGCGGCGTTGCGGCAGGGAGGGTCGTTCTGGGACATCGGTCGGCAAGCCGGGCACGGACAGTTGCGGACTGTTCCAACGCTTTGCCGCCCAGGCCGAAAGCAGCACGGCTTGCCGCGCCTTCGGGTCGAGCGCGTCCACATTGTCGGCAAAGGCGATGACCGGCAGCGGCGTGAGCGGTGGAATGATGGCGACCTCCCATCCCTCCACGGACTGGATCGCGCGCTGTTCGAGCGCGCCATAGGTGGCGAGGTCCGCGCCCGGCAGCAGGGCTGCCGTCGCTGTCGCGCGTTGATGATCGCGGTCGATCGTCACGGCGTCGGGCGCCACGCCAGCGGCCAGCGCGATCAGTCCGGCCACTCTGTTGGCGCGGCTGCGGTCATTGGCCAGCACATCATTGGCCTGCTGCAATTCGGCCCGTTGCGCTTCGACCGATCCTGCGCCCGGATCGAGCAGGACTTGGTCCACGCGCAGCGCCACAGGGCGGCCCAGCCGGTCGCTAAGATCGGTCTGCAGCAAGGCGTTGCTTTCGGCGCGGGATCGAGGGGCGATGACCACGCTGCGCACGGTAAGGGGCGTGCGGTCGAAATTGACGTCGAGTTGGGTGATCCGCGACTCTGCACCATAACGATCGGAGAGGAAGGCGCGGATTTGATTGACGGCAACCGCTTCGCCCGCGATGCGGCTGAGGGATATGGCCAGCGGCACCGCCATCACCACGAAGACCAGCATGAGCAGCACGGTCTGAGTCCAGCTTTGCTGGCTCGATAGATAATGGCCGAACCCATAATAGCGGGCCATCACCATCGCCGACAAGGCGATGGTCACGAAGTTGGTGACGAACAGGGCCAATGCGCCGCCAAGGATCGGCATATTCCAGGTCGCAAGGCCGAAGCCCACAACCGCCAGCGGTGGCATCAAGGCCGTGGCGATGGCGACGCCGACGATGGTTTCGCCGCGCCCGCGGATGATCGCGAAGGTGCCCGCCAGAGCGGCGAAGAGGGCGACCAGCAGATCGAACAGATTGGGGCGGGTGCGAGCCAATATCTCGGCCGTGGGTGCCTTTAGCGGCGAGACGAGAACGATGAAGGCCGTGAACAGCAGCGCTGCGGTCGCGCCTATCGCCAGAGCGGAAAGCGATCGGCGCAGTTCGGCAAAGTCGAACAGGGCGAGGCTGAACCCCAGGCCAAGAATCGGGTTCATCAGCGGCGATATGAGCATGGCACCGATGACGACGGCAGGCGACGACAGGAGCAGACCCAGCACCGCAATGCCCGCCGACATCATGGTCATGAAGAGATAGCGCGGCGTACAGCCGCTTTCCTCCACGATGCGGGCGACGACCTTTTCCTGATCGACCGATCCGACCACAGATTTCCGCCACCAGCGGTAGAAGGGGATATGATCCCAACGTGCGGGATAGGGTTGGTCTGGCGCAGGCGAAGTCATGGTGTCAGCGCTCCCCCTACACCAGCCAGTAGATGGCAAAGCAGGTCGCCAGACCGACGATGACGTTCATCGGCACGCCGATCTTGACGAAATCGCTGAACCGGTAATCGGCCGCGGCATAAACCATCGTGTTGGTCTGATAGCCTATGGGCGTTGCGAAGCTGGCGGAGGCCGCAAACATCACGGCGATGATCAGCGGTCGCGGATCGACGCCATTTTGCCCGGCAATACCGATGGCGATTGGCGTCATGATGACGGCGACGGCGTTGTTGGTGACGGTTTCGGTCAGCACCGATGTCGCGGCATAGATGGCGATGATGAGTGCCAACGGTGGCAACGCCGCCATCCAGGCCGACAGGGTGGACACGATCAACGCCACACTACCGGACTTTTCCAGCGCCAGGCCGATGGCGAGCATGGCGAAGATCAATACGATGACATTGCCGTCGATCGCCGACCAGGCCTCCTCCGCATCGAGGCAGCGGGTTGCCAGCACGATCGCGACGCCGATCAGCGCCAGGGCAAAAACGGGCATGATGTTGAAGGCAGCCCCCACGATCACCATGCCCAGCGTGAGCGCAGCGATCGGCGCGCGCCGACGGCGATAGCGCCTGACGCCGCTGGTATCCTCCGCGATGAAATTCATATTGTCGCGCAGTGCGGCCGCCGCCTGGTCATCGGCAGCCACCAGCAAACTGTCGCCGGCGCGCAGGCGCACATTCACCAGGTCCGGTCCGGCGACATGACGCGGGCGGCTGAGCCCCAATATGCGGACGCTGAGATTGGAGAGAAAAGGAATTTCCCGCAGCTTCCGCCCGATGGCGGGATGAGTCGGGGCAAGGGTGATACCGATCAGCCCTACCATGCTGTCCCGTTCGTCCGCCGCCAGCCGGATCGGTCGTCCGATATTCTGAAGCCCAACAACAAATTCATGCGATCGGGCCAGGGCATCCAATTCATGCGCGCTCGTCGCGACGATGACCCGGTCGGAGGGCAGGATGATAGCATCATTGTCGATGTTGCGCAGGATCTGCGATCCGCGCGCGATCCCCAGCACCCGCACGGAGCCACGACGAAGCGCCTTGATATCGCCCAGTCGCGTGCCGTCATCCTTCAATTTGGGGCAAAGTTCAGTGATGTAGAGGCGGTCGCTGTCGATATCGAGTTCATTGTCGGGGCGGTTGGGCAGCAGCATCGGCCCCAGGATCAGCAAGGTGATGCCACCGGTCACCAGTGCGACCAGGCCAACCGTGGTGATTTCGAATATGCCGAAAGCCGCCTGTCCATTTTCCTGCGCGACGCCATCGACCAGCAGGTTGGTGGAGGTGCCGACCAGGGTCAAAGTACCGCTGAGAATCGCGAGATAGGAGAGCGGGATGAGCAGGCGCGTCGCTGCGATGCCGACCGTTCGGGCCAGCCGCTTGACCAGCGGGATCAGCACCATCACCACGGGTGTATTATTGACGAAGGCCGGGGCCAGCATGGCGGTGCCCAGCAATTCCGCCACTGTGCGCCGGGGTCGTTCTTTGGCGCGCGACACCATCAGGCTGGCCAGAGCCTCGATCGCGCCGGTGCGGATGAGGGCGCCGGAGAGGATGAAGAAGGCCGCGATCGTGATGGGGGCGGGATTGGCGAAGACCGTCAGCAGGTCGGTCGGGCTCAACATGCCCGTCACCAGCATCAGGATGGCCCCGATCACGGCGATGACGACGGGCGGAAACCGCTCCATCGCAAAGGCCACGAACAACAGCAGCACCATCACGAGGCCCGCCACCGGCCCCGCTTCGGGCCAACGGGCAAAGAGCGTTCCCCCCTCCATCAGCACAGGATACCGCGCATCAAAGTCTTACCATCCGGTCGTTCATAATGCCCCTGTCGATCTGGCCCGATGCTTGGATGGGTAGCATAGCGACTTCAAGAGATTAGGAAACCAGCGCCGGATGAATTTGGTACAGGTGACGACAAGAAAAAGGCCGGTGGATCGCTCCACCGGCCTCTTCTTTGTCGTGTGGAAAGCAGGACTTAGAAGTCCATGCCACCCATGCCGCCCATGCCGCCGCCGGGCATGCCGCCCATGGGCGACTTGTCGTCAGCAGGCATTTCCGAGATCGCCGCTTCGGTGGTGATCAGCAGGCCAGCAACCGAGGCCGCGTCCTGCAGAGCCGCACGAACGACCTTGGTGGGATCGATGACGCCAGCGTCGACGAGGTTTTCGTAGACGTCGGTCGAAGCGTTGAAGCCACGGGTTTCGTCATTTTCGCGCAGCAGGTTGCCGGCAACCACGGCACCATCAACGCCCGCATTCTGGGCGATCTGGCGCAGCGGCGCTTCGATCGCCTTGCGGATGATGTCGATACCACGGGTCTGGTCGTCGTTCGCGCCCTTCATGCCGGCCAAAGCCTTGGTGGCATAGAGGAGAGCGGTGCCGCCGCCAGGAACGATGCCTTCTTCAACGGCCGCACGGGTGGCGTGCAGCGCGTCGTCGACGCGGTCCTTGCGTTCCTTGACTTCGACTTCCGAAGCGCCGCCAACCTTGATGACGGCAACGCCGCCAGCCAGCTTGGCCAGACGTTCCTGCAGCTTTTCCTTGTCATAGTCCGAGGTGGTGTTCTCGATCTGCTGACGGATCTGCTCGGTACGGCCCTTGATCGAGTCATGGTCGCCAGCGCCATCGACGATGACGGTGTTGTCCTTGTCGATGGTGACGCGCTTGGCGGTGCCGAGCATCGCCAGCGTGACGTTCTCAAGCTTGATGCCCAAGTCTTCCGAAATCACTTCGCCCTTGGTCAGGACAGCGATATCTTCCAGCATCGCCTTGCGACGATCGCCAAAGCCAGGTGCCTTGACCGCAGCAACCTTGAGGCCGCCACGCAGCTTGTTGACGACCAGGGTCGCCAGCGCTTCGCCTTCGATGTCTTCGGCGATGATCAGCAGGGGACGACCCGACTGAACGACCGCTTCGAGGATCGGCAGGATCGACTGAAGGTTGCTGAGCTTCTTTTCGTGGATCAGAATATACGGATCAGCCAGCTCTACAGCCATCTTTTCCGGGTTCGTCACGAAGTAGGGCGACAGATAGCCGCGGTCGAACTGCATGCCTTCGACGACGTCCAGCTCGAATTCGAGACCCTTGGCTTCTTCAACCGTGATCACGCCTTCCTTGCCGACGCGCTCCATGGCTTCGGCGATCTTTTCGCCGACAACCGTGTCGCCATTGGCCGAGATGATGCCGACCTGGGCAATTTCCTTGGTCCCGGCTACGGGCTTGGAACGCGCCTTGAGGTCTTCGACGACCTTGATCACCGCGAGGTCGATGCCGCGCTTGAGATCCATCGGGTTCATGCCGGCGGCAACCGACTTCATGCCTTCACGGACGATCGCCTGCGCCAATACGGTCGCAGTGGTCGTGCCGTCACCGGCGATGTCATTGGTCTTCGATGCGACTTCGCGCACCATCTGCGCGCCCATATTTTCGAACTTGTCCTTGAGTTCGATTTCCTTGGCGACGCTGACGCCGTCCTTGGTGATGCGGGGGGCGCCGAAGCTCTTGTCGATCACGACGTTACGGCCCTTGGGGCCCAACGTCACCTTGACCGCGTCGGCCAGGATGTCGACACCGCGCAGAATGCGCTCACGAGCGTCGCGGGAAAACTTTACGTCTTTCGCTGCCATGGTCTTAATACCTTCTATCGAGAATGTGCAAAATTGCGAAGTTCACACCGTTGCTGGGCATGAAAATCGCGAACCGGAAAGTCAGGCGACAACGCCCAGAATGTCCGATTCCTTCATGATCAGCAGGTCTTCGCCGTCGACCTTGACCTCGGTGCCCGACCATTTGCCGAACAGCACGCGGTCGCCAGCCTTGACGTCGAGCGGGGTGACCTTGCCATCTTCAGCCTTGGAACCGGTGCCGACGGAGACGATCTCGCCTTCCTGCGGCTTTTCCTTGGCGGTGTCGGGGATGATGATCCCACCGGCGGTCTTCGCTTCCGCTTCGATGCGGCGGACGAGAACACGGTCGTGCAATGGACGAAATGCCATGTTGATTGCCTTTCCCTTCTATTTGGGATGGGTCCGGCGCGCGATCCGGGGATGATTTCCCCGCAAAACCGCAATCGCCTTGTCCGTCTCCCCTTGAACTGCGTTGCTGTTAGCACTCGTTGAAGGAGAGTGCTAGCGCCGTAAATATGGAGCGGTGCTTTTATGCGTCAAGGCGATCGCGCAGAAAAATTTGCGAGCCCGCGCAACCGAGCGCCCGCTTCCGGGTTATGGCGATTGCCGCGCGACATGGCATGTCCCGTGCGATGGATAGACCGACTGTTGCCATCAGCCGCGCCTTCATGTCGCGACCGTTATTTTTCGTGAATGCTGCATCCCCTGCCCCGCCCACCTGTTGGTGAAGGAGAACCATAAGGAGGATGCATCATGGCCTATTCGACGATTGTCGTTGCCGTCGACATCAACGACGTACTGCACGCGCGCGCTGCGATCGATGCGGCAGCGGCGGTTTGTGGACCGGAATCGACGGTCCATATGCTCTATGTCCGCTATCATATGCCCACCCGCTATTCCGAGCTTTTAGGACGCGACCTCGACATCAAGGAAGAGGCCGAGGCGCTGGCGCTGATGCGGCAATGGGCGACCGAGGGCGGCCTTGCCGAGGGGCAGGTCCATTTCGACACGCGGCGCGGCCGGGTGCGCGACGAAGTGATCAGCGCGGCCGAACGGACGGGCGCGACGCTGATCGTGATCGGTTCGCATGAGCCGTCTTTCTCCTCGAAGCTGCTGGGGTCCAATGCGTCGGCGATCGTGCATCAAAGCCCGGTCAGCGTTCTCGTGGTGCGGGCAACGAGGGAATAATCCCGAAAAGCCCGGCGGCTGTCGGTTGCAGGGGGTGGGGTCGCCACTTACCTTTGGCTACCTTTTCACGATCCTGGAGCCAGGCCCGCATGACCGACAGCTATACCCCGCCCCGCATCTGGACCTGGGACAAGGACAATGGCGGGGCGTTCGCCAATATCAACCGGCCGATCGCAGGCGCGACCCATGACAAGGCGCTGCCGGTCGGCCAGCATAAGCTCCAGCTCTATTCGCTTGCCACGCCCAATGGGCAGAAGGTGACGATAATGCTGGAAGAATTGCTGGAGGCGGGTTTCACGGACGCCGACTATGACGCCTGGCTGATCAAGATCGGCGATGGCGACCAGTTTTCCAGCGGCTTCGTGGCGGTCAATCCCAATAGCAAGATCCCGGCATTGATGGACCATAGCGTGTCGCCGCCGCAGCGTGTGTTCGAATCGGGCGCGATCCTGCTCTACCTTGCCGAGAAGTTCGGCGCTTTCCTGCCGACCGACCCGGCCAAGCGCACTGCTGCACTCAGCTGGTTGTTCTGGCAGATGGGGGCTGGGCCGCTGCTGGGTGGCGGCTTTGGCCATTTTTACGCCTATGCGCCGGAAAAATATGAATATCCGATCAACCGCTACACGATGGAGGTGAAGCGGCAGTTGGACGTACTGGACCGGCATTTGGCGGACAACACCTATATGGCGGGCGATGAGTATAGCATCGCCGACATCGCGATCTGGCCCTGGTATGGCGGGCTGGTGCTAGGCCGCGCCTATGAAGCGGCGGAGTTTCTGGACGTTGCCAGCTACACGCATGTCGTGCGTTGGGCGCAGCAGATCGACGCGCGCCCGGCAGTGAAGCGCGGGCGGATGGTCAACAAGGCGAATGGCCCGTTGGAAGAGCAATTGCACGAACGCCATGACGCCAGCGACTTTGCGACCCGGACGCAAGACAAGTTGGAAAGCGAAGGCTGAACGGCCCCGCGCGGAGCGACCGAAGATGTTGCGTGCGCGCAACATTGTTACAAAGGGCTGGACGAGGCGGCGGAGCGGGGTAAGACAGGTAGGCAAGACATAAGGGAGTTATCGCCATGGATCGCCGCCTGTTTCTCTCCTCCGCCGGAGCCATTGCCCTCGCCGCCGCCGCCCCGCGCGCGCTGGCGCAGATGGCGGGCAATGACGATGCGCGGCTGTCCGCTGCCTTTGCTGCCATTTTCGAGAAGCAGCTAGACGTGTCGCCCGGCATGGTCACGAGCCTCGGCCTGGACAAGGGCGCGCGCGCAGGCGCGAAGAGCCAGTTGGACGACAATAGCAAGTCGGCGATGATGAAGCGGCTGAGCATGACGCAGGCGGCGATCAAGGAATTGGAGGGCTTCCAGTCGGCCAGCCTGTCCGATCCGCAGCGGCTCAATCTGGAGGTGGTCCTCTATTCGCTGGGCCAGCAGACGGTGGCACCGGCCACCTTCGGCCTCAACAGCGCAGTGCGCCCCTATCGCATCTTTCAGCAGGGCGGCAGTTACTTCTCTACGCCCGATTTCCTGAATACCGCGCACACGATCAACACTGCCGCCGATGCGGATGCCTATGTCGCGCGGCTCGATGCTTTTGCCCGCAACCTGCGGACCGATACGGCAGTTCAGCGGGACGAAGCGGCGCGCGGCTATCTTGCGCCGGGCTGGTCGCTCGACCTGACGTTGGCGCAGATGCGCAAGCTGCGCGATCAGCCCGCCGCGTCCAGTTCGATCGTGCAATCGCTGGTCAAGCGGGCTGCGGCCAAGAATGTGGCGGGCGACTGGCAGGGCCAAGCGACGGCTGTTGTCGAAAAGGCCATTTATCCGGCGCTGGACGAGCAGATTGCCGCGATCGAGGCGCTGAAGGGCGGTACGGCTGCGGGCGATGGCATATGGCGCACGCCGCGCGGCGAGGAAATCTATGCCGCCGCGCTCAAGAGCGCGACCACGACCGACCTGACCGCCGACGAAATCCACGCAATGGGCGTGGAGCAGGTCGCCGAGATCAGCGGGCAGCTCGATACGATTCTCAAAGCAGCGGGTTACAGCAAAGGCACGATCGGCGAACGGCTGGCCGCGCTCAATGCCGAGCCGTCGCAGCTTTATCCCGATACCGCGCAGGGCCGCAGCGACCTGATCGCCGCGCTCAATGCCGAAGCCAAGCTGATGCAGGCGAAACTGCCGCAGGCGTTCGCGACCATCCCCGACACGCCGCTGGAAATCCGCGCGGTGCCGGTGGAGATTCAGGATGGTGCATCGAACGGCTATTATAATCGCGCGGCGCTGGACGGATCGCGGCCCGCGATCTTCTTCATCAATCTGAAGGCGATCGGCGATTGGCCCAAATATACGCTGCCTGCGCTCAACTATCATGAGGGCGTGCCGGGGCATCATCTGCAGATTTCGACCGCGCAGACCGCCGGCGACATCCCGATGCTGCGCAAGACCGCCTTCATGAGCGCTTATAGCGAAGGCTGGGCGCTCTATGCCGAGCAATTGTCCGATGAATTGAAGGGCTATTCGACGCCGCTCGACAGGGCGGGCTATCTGCAATCCTTCCTATTCCGCGCGGCGCGGCTGGTGGTGGACACGGGCATCCATTCGAAGCGGTGGAGCCGCGAGCAGGCAACCGCCTATATGGTGGAAAAGACGGGCTTCACCCCTGCCCGCTGCCAGCGCGAGGTAGAGCGTTATTGTACCCAGCCGGGACAGGCGACCAGCTACAAGGTCGGCCATGGCGTATGGACCAAGGCGCGTGCGGCAGCGCAGGCGGCAATGGGTGATCGCTTCGATATCAAGCAGTTCCACGCCATTCTTGAGGAAGGCGCGATGCCGCTGTCGATGCTGGAGAAGCGCGTGGCGGCGCGGGCGAAGATGGGCGTTTAAAAATACCGTTCGGGCTGAGCCTGTCGAAGCCCCATCCTTCTTCTCAAGAAGGACGGCCCTTCGACAAGCTCAGGGCGAACGGTTCAAAGACGTTCGACGGGCCGCTTATTCATATTCCAGATCCTGATAGCCATCCTCAGCGATGTCGGAGAAGCGGGTGATGCGGGCGTCGAATTTCATGCGGATGCGGCCGGTGGAGCCGTGGCGCTGTTTGGCGACGATCAGTTCGGCGAGGCCGTAAATCTGCTCCATCTGCTGCGCCCATTCGGTATGTTCGGCGCTTTCCTTGTTCCCCGGTTCCTTGGCGGCGATATAATAATCTTCGCGGAATACGAACCAGACCATGTCGGCATCCTGCTCGATCGAGCCGGATTCGCGCAGATCGGAGAGCTGGGGCCGTTTGTCCTCGCGCTGTTCGACGGCGCGGCTGAGCTGCGACAGGGCCAGCACGGGAACATGCAGTTCCTTGGCCAAAGTCTTGAGCCCGCGCGAAATTTCCGAAATTTCGTTCACGCGGTTTTCGTTGCCGCGGCCGCTGCCCTGGAGCAGTTGGAGATAATCGACGACGATGAAGCCCACGTCATGGCGGCGCTTCAGGCGGCGGGCGCGGGTGCGCAGCGCGGCGATGGTGAGGCCGGGCGTATCGTCGATGAACAGCGGCAGTTCCTGCAGCTCGCGCGCGGCGCGGGAGAGATTCTGGAAATCGGCGCGGCTGATCTTGCCCATGCGCAATGCTTCGCCGCTGATCCCCGACTGTTCGGCCAGCACGCGGGTCGCGAGCTGATCGGCGGACATTTCGAGGCTGAAAAAGGCGGTCTTGGCGCCCATATTTTTTTCGGGCGGAATGCCGTCGGCATTATCGCGCAGCCAGCGCGAGGCGGCATTATAGGCGATGTTGGTGGCAAGCGACGTCTTGCCCATGCCCGGACGGCCCGCGAGGATCATGAGATCCGAATTGTGGAGGCCACCGATCTTGGCATTGAGGCTGTTGATGCCGGTCGTGATGCCCGACACATGGCCGCCGCTGTTGAGCGCCCGTTCGGCCACCTGCACGGCGGCGGTCGAAGCGGAGAGGAAGCTCTTGACCGAACCGCTTTCGCCCTCGCCCTCCGAAACCTTGTAAAGCGCGACTTCGGCGGCTTCGATCTGCTCGCGCGGATTGACGTCTTCGCTGGTATCCAGCGCATTTTCAACCAGTTCGCGGCCGACACTGACAAGCTGTCGCAGCAAGGCAAGATCGTAAATCTGCGCCGCGAAGTCGCGCGCGCCGATGAGCGCCGCGCCATTGCCGGTCAATTGCGCAAGATAGGCCGCGCCGCCCAGTTCCTTGAGCGCGGGGTCTTGATCCAACATCGGCTTCAACGTCACCGGGTTGGCGATCATGTCGCGATCGAGCAATTTCATGATCGCGTCATAGATGCGGCCATGGAGCGGCTCGAAGAAATGCTCCGCCTTGATCTTGATCTGGACATCTTCGGCGATGCGATTGTCGATCATCAGCGCGCCCAGCAGCGCGGCTTCGGCTTCGACATTGCGCGGCAGTTCGGTGCCGCCGGCTTCGGCGGCAGTGATTTTCAATAGTTCGACCATGGGCCTCTCATCCTCCGGTCGCGCGCGTCGCGCAAGGGCTGGCGCGCAATCCATCTGTGGATAAGTCCCGCTTGCTTTTCGGCGCGCATCGCCGCACTGACTATGCCCTTCACCATGGCCGATCCGCGCATCATAGACATCAAGCTCGACGAGCGCACGATCCTGTGGCGCAATGCCGATGTCGAGCAGGAACGGCGGATCGCGATCTTCGATCTGCTGGAGGATAATCATTTCGCGCCCCAGCGGGTCCATGCGGACGGCTATATGGGGCCTTACAAGGTGGTGCTGCGCGTCGAGGACGGGCGGCTGGTGATCGAGATTAATCGCGAGGATGACAGCGCGCTCGAAGCCATCATCCTGGGCCTTGGGCGGTTCCGGCGGCCGATCCGCGAATATTTCGCGATCTGCGACAGCTATTATCAGGCGATCAGCAATGCGTCGCCACAGCAGATCGAGACGGTGGACATGGCCCGGCGCGGCATCCACAATGATGCAGCGGAGATGCTGATCGAACGGCTGGAGGGTAAGATCGCGGTCGATTTCGATACGGCGCGGCGGCTGTTCACGCTGATCTGCGTGCTGCATATCAAGGGGTAGGAACGATTTCGCGGCTGACTTTGGGGGGGCTGCTGGTCCGCGTGGGCGTGGGACTGGCGATTGTCGCGCTACTGGCACTGGCGCTGTGGCTCTATGCGCGCAGTTGGGCGCCCGCGCGGGACCAATATCCGGTGCAGGGCGTGACGATCAGCGCCGATAATGGCGTGGTGGAATGGGACACGCTGGCAGCGCAGGGGGCGGACTTCGCCTATATCCGCGCCGCCAGAGGCGCGGCCGGGCGCGATCCGGCGTTCGCGGCGAACTGGCGCGCGGCGCGGACGGCGGGGCTGCGTTATGGCGCGATGCTGGACTATAGCCTGTGCCGACTGGCGAGCGATCAGGCCACCCGTTTCGTGACGACGGTGCCGCGCGACAACGCCGCCCTGCCCCCGGTGATCCGACTGGCGTTCGACAAGAGCTGCACTGCGCGGCCGGGGCGTGACCTTGTGCTGTCGGAACTCAATACGCTGGTCAATCTGGTCGAAAGCCATGCGGGCAAGACGGTGCTGCTCAACGTCACCGAGGATTTCGACGCGCTGTATGATGTGGGTTCGGGCATCAACCGCACGCTCTGGCTCGACGGCAATTTCTTTCCGCCCGATTATGCGACGCGGCCCTGGGTGATGTGGACAGCCAGCGACATGCGGCATATCGACGGCGTCGAGGGGCCGGTGAGATGGGATGTGGTGGCGCCATGAGCGAAACGGATGAAGGAGTGGCGCTGCTGATCGCCGCCGCGCGCGGGGCGATGGCCTATGCCCATGCGCCCTATAGCCGCTTTGCGGTGGGCGCGGCGGTGCGGTTGACCGATGGCTGCATCGTAACCGGCTGCAATTTCGAGAATGCAAGCTATGGCCTGTCGCTCTGTGCAGAGACGGTGGCGCTGGCGACCGTCAATGCGCAAGGTCGCTTTGCTGATGTCGCCGCCATCGCGGTGGTCGGCGGGGCGATGGACGCGGCCGAGGAAGCCATGGTCACCCCCTGTGGCCGATGCCGCCAGGTGATGAACGAGGCCGAACAGATGGCGGGCCGCGCCATCGCCATTTATTGCGCCACGCCGTCAGGCAGCCGCGTCACCGAGCATCGCATCGCCGACCTTCTTCCCCACGCCTTCGGCCCGGCCGATCTGGGCATCACCCCCATCAGGAAAAGCTGAAAAGACCATCATGGCCATTCTTTCCGACAAATGGATTCGCGACAAAGCCCTTTCGACCGGCATGATCGAGCCGTTCGTGGAGAGCCAGAAGCGCGACGGCTGCATCAGTTACGGCCTATCCTCCTATGGCTATGACGCGCGGGTGGCGGACGAGTTCAAAATCTTCACCAATATCGACAGTACCATCGTCGATCCCAAGAATTTCGACACCAACAGCTTTGTCGATCGCAAGACCGACTGCTGCATCATTCCGCCCAACAGCTTCGCACTGGCGCGGACGGTCGAATATTTCCGCGTGCCGCGCGACGTGCTGGTAATCTGCCTCGGCAAATCCACCTATGCGCGGTGCGGCATCATCGTGAACGTCACCCCGCTGGAGCCGGGCTGGGAGGGGCATGTGACGCTGGAATTTTCCAACACCACCCCCCTGCCCGCCAAAATCTACGCCAATGAAGGCGCGTGCCAGTTCCTGTTCCTTCGAGGCAATGAGCCGTGCGAGGTCAGCTATGCCGACCGGGCGGGCAAATATATGGGGCAGCAGGGCGTGACATTGCCCAAGCTGTAACGCTGTGCGAGACGTAGCGTCATGAGTTGGTGGCGCAGATGGTTAGGGTGCAAGGTCGCGCCAGCAGCAGTGCGAGCGCCCAGCGTGGGCGCGGATCGCCGTGTCTATGCGATCGGCGACGTGCATGGCCGGGCGGACTTGCTCGACACGCTGCTCGGCATGATCGCGCAGGACGATGCGAGCCGTGGGGCCGCGCAGCTGACCCTCATCTTTCTGGGCGACCTGATGGACCGGGGCGATGCCTCGCGCGCGGTGATCGAGCGGGTCATGGCGCTGATCGGATCAGGCGGCGACGTGCGCTGCCTGCAGGGCAATCATGAGGAATTGTTCATCGCCGCTGCGCGCGGCGACATAAAGGTGATGCCGACCTTCCGGCGCATGGGCGGCGAACAGACGCTGGAAAGCTATGGCCTTGGTCCCGGTCGATTTCCGGTGATGAGCGATGCGGAGATTGCCGAGTGGATGCTGCATCATGTGCCGCGCGGCCATGTCGATTTTCTCGACGCGCTGCCTGACTGGACCGACGTTGGCGATTATCTGTTCGTCCATGCCGGTATCCGCCCCGGCGTCGCGATCGAGGCGCAGAAATCGTCCGACCTGCGCTGGATTCGCCGTGATTTCCTGAACCATGACGTGCCGCATTCGCATATGGTCGTGCATGGCCACAGCATCACGCCGGAAGTGGACGAACAGCATAACAGGATCGGCATCGATACCGGCGCCTATCGCAGTGGGCGGCTCACCGCCTTGGGGCTGCAAGGCACGGCGCGCTGGACGTTGCAGACCGTGGCATGATCCGCCCTGGTGAGCGGATATGAAAAAGACCGGCAATCCAAAGTATTGCCGGTCTTTTTCAGGATCGATCCATGGCGTGAAGCGTCAGGCGACCTTGGCTTCTTCTTCGATCACTTCGTCCGGGTCGCGCAGCACATAGCCGCGGCCCCAGACCGTCTCGATATAATTGTCGCCGCTGCAGGCCAGCGCCAGCTTCTTGCGCAGCTTGCAGATGAAGACGTCGATGATCTTGAGTTCCGGTTCGTCCATCCCGCCATAGAGATGGTTGAGGAACATTTCCTTGGTGAGCGTCGTGCCCTTGCGGAGCGACAGCAGCTCCAGCATCGCATATTCCTTGCCGGTCAGGTGCACGCGGTTGCCGTCCACTTCGACCGTCTTGGCGTCGAGATTGACCGACAGCTTGCCGGTGCGGATGACCGATTGCGAATGGCCTTTTGACCGGCGCACCACGGCATGGATGCGGGCGATCAGTTCTTCGCGATGGAAGGGCTTGGTCACATAATCATCGGCCCCGAAGCCGAAGGAGCGGACCTTGCTGTCTATTTCGGCGACACCCGACAGGATCAGAACCGGCGTCTGCACCTTGGCAGCCCGCAACTTCTTCAGCACGTCATAGCCGTGCATGTCGGGCAGGTTCAGGTCGAGACAAATGATGTCATAATCATAGAGCTTGCCCAGATCGAGGCCTTCTTCGCCCAAATCGGTGGTATAGACGTTGAAGCCTTCGGTCGTGAGCATCAGCTCGATCGCCTTGGCCGTCGTCGGTTCGTCCTCAATCAGCAGCACGCGCATGTGAAGCCCCTTTGCGTCGCAGGTCCGTTCACCCCACCAGAACGGCTTCTGTCCCAATTCATTAACCAAAAAACTTCTGAACGACAAAGGTTAATTTTTGGCTAACCGGCAGAAATCCACGAGTCGCAGAAATACGAATCCGTTTACAAAGGGTTGAAGCCGAAACGACCGGCCACGAGTCAAGATATAGCCGTGCGCGAAACGAGGTTCAGCAGGCGTGGTGCCGGGTGATGAAATCCAGCAAAGCCTCTACCCGCGCGGGCCGCAACCGCGATGGCGGCGTGACCAGGTGCAGCCCGAAGGGTGCCGGACGCCAATCCACCAATATTTCCTCCAACTCGCCTGCCGCCAGCGCGTCGCCGACGATGAAGTCGGGAAGTCGGGCAATGCCCACCCCCAGCCGCAACGCAGGCAGCATCGCTTCACCGCTGTTGACGGTGATGCGCGAGCGGACCTGCACCACGACATTCTGCTGCCCCGGCCCGGCGAAGCGCCACACGTCGGGCGTCGTCACGTTGGAATAGCAGAGGCAGTCGTGCTCCCCCAGGTCGGAGGGATGCTGTGGCCGCCCCCGCGCATCCAGATAGGCGCGCGACGCGACCAGGTGCAGCGTGACATCGGCCAGGCGTCGTGCCCGCAGGGAACTGTCGGGCATGTCGGCAATGCGGATCGTGGCATCCAGCCCCATTTCGACAATATCGATATGCGCGTCCGACAAGTGCAGATCGACATCGACCAGCGGATGGGTCTTGGTGAATTCCGCAACTAGCGGCGCGATGCGGAGCAGGCCGAAGGTCATCGGCGCGCCCAATCGCACGACGCCGGACAGCTCCGCCGTTTCGTCGCGCGCCGCTTCCTCCGCCGCCTGCCCTTCGGCCATGATGCGATGGGCATGATCGGCCAGCCGCTTGCCGCTCTCGGTCAAGGCCAGGCGACGGCTGGTGCGGTTGAACAGGCTGGTGTCGAGATGTTCCTCCAGCCGCGTCACCGCCTTGGACACGGTCGCCTTGGATACGCTGAGTGCCTTGGCCGCGTCGGTGAAGCTGCGATGTTCGACCACGGCGGCGAACATCGCCCAGGCCTCAAAATCCGGTAATCGCATAGGGAAACAATCCGTTTCGATGCTGCTTGTTTCAGAAACGATACTGATGACTAGATTGGCGGAAAGCAAGCCGGAACCTCCGGCGCTTGGTCAAAAGGCACCCGAACTATTGAGTTCGAAACCGAAAGGCAGAGCATATGAACACGACCACAGCGAGCCGCATCGAGCGCCGCCCCTTCGCCTCACTCGGCCATGCCAATCATGGCTGGCTGAATGCGCGCCATCATTTTTCCTTCGCCGATTATCATGACGAAGACCGCATGCACTGGGGCGCGATCCGGGTTTGGAATGATGATGAGATCGGCCCGCGTTCGGGCTTTCCGCCGCACCCCCATGCCGACATGGAAATCATTACCTATGTCCGCACCGGCGCGATCACCCACCAGGACAGCCTGGGTAATAAAGGCCGCACGGAGGCGGGCGATGTTCAGGTGATGTCGGCGGGCACGGGTATCCGCCATGCCGAATATAATCTGGAGGATGAAACCACCACCCTCTTCCAGATCTGGGTCATTCCACGCGCACGGGGCGGCAGTCCAAGCTGGGGGGCAAAGCCCTTCCCGCGTGGTGATCGCTCCGGCAAGCTGGTCGTGCTGGCCAGCGGCTATGACGAGGATAAGGAAGCGCTGCGCATCCGCGCCGATGCCCGCTTGCTGGGCGGAACGATCAAGGCCGGGACGAGCGTGACCTATGACAGTGCGGAGGGTCGTCACCTTTATCTCGTCCCGGCGACGGGTCGGATCGAGATAGACGGACAGACGTTCGAAGCACGGGACGGCGCGGCCATCATCGGCGGCCAGCCCATCACCATCACGGCCCATGAGGACGCCGAAATCGTCCTGGTGGACAGCCTGTAACTTTGGTCGATCCGTTCCTTCCCTTCTGGACGGATCTGCCCGCCGCCCGCGCCTCTCCCCTCCCTCGCGCGGGCGGCACCCCTTCAATCCCCTCATGTAAGGAGACGCATCATGGCTAAGGTTCTGGTTCTCTATTATTCTTCCTATGGTCATATCGAAACGATGGCGAAGGCCATGGCCGAGGGCGCAGCCGCTGCCGGCGCGCAGGTCGATATCAAGCGCGTGCCCGAAACCGCGCCGCTGGAAGTCGCCAAGAATGCGCATTTCAAGCTGGATCAGGAGGCACCGGTCGCGACCGTTGCCGAACTGGCAGAGTATGACGCGATCATCATCGGCACCGGTACGCGCTTTGGCCGTATCTCCAGCCAGATGGCCGCATTCCTCGACCAGGCGGGCGGCCTGTGGGCGCGCGGTGCGCTTAATGGCAAGGTCGGCGGTGCCTTCACCTCGACCGCCAGCCAGCATGGCGGGCAGGAAACGACGCTATTTTCGATCATCACCAACCTGCTGCATTTCGGCATGACGATCGTGGGCCTCGACTATGGGTTCCAGGGCCAGATGGGCGTGGACAAGGTGCGCGGCGGATCGCCCTATGGCGCGACGACGCTGGCCGATGGCGACGGCAGCCGCCAGCCGAGCGAAGAAGAACTGGACGGCGCGCGCTATCAGGGCCGTCGCATCGCGGAAACCGCGATCAAGCTGCACGGTTGATCGCCGACCGCGCCGTCTAGATGGCGCGGCTTACCGAGCCTTTGGGTCGTACTAAGGCTAAGGCATGCCGCAGGGGTCGATGCACTGGGACTGTGCATCGACCCCTTTTGCGTTCTGCTATAGCAGCCAGCGGGTTGCGCGTGGGGACAGGCGGATGAGCCGGTCGATCGCGAAGGGTGCGAACAGGGCCAGCACGAGCAGGGCCCCTTTGCTAAGATAAGGCGACATATAGTGAATGATGGCGACGTGAAGATACATGATCGTCAGCGACGCCCGGCCTATGGCCGCCAGTGGCCCAGCAACAGGTGCGACCTGCGTGGATAGGCGGAACAAAAGCAGGGCCGTCGCTACCGCTGCGGCAATCGACAGCATAGGCCAGCCATAATCGGCCGCCTTCATATTGAGTGTCGGGAACAGGCCGACAAGGCCCGCAGCCGCCAGCAACCCTAGCGGCAACACCATCCAGCGCCGCCAGCCGATACGCGGCCAGATCGCCCCGACCCATAGCAAAATGAAGGCCATCGGCACGGTGAGCAGGCCAAATGGCGAGGCCTGCGTCCATTGGCCCACGCCGTAAGCCAGCAACAGCACCGGCGGCACGATCAGCGCCCAGCGCCGGTCGAACGGATCAGGCCAGCGGCATAGCAGGGCATTGAAGGCGATCCGCGCCATCAGCAGACAGGGTACGAACCAGAATATCGTATAAGGCCCGCGCAACCAGTTGCCGCCGAGCAGTATGAGCATGATGTCCTGCGGCCATTGGTGGAAGATCGGCTGATTGCCCTTGAGCGGCTCGATGATCTGGTCGGCTAAGATCAGGAACAGCAGAAACAGGGCATAGGGTCGCATCTGGCCGACAATCTGGCGCGTTGTGAAGCGCCCGATCGGCTGCGGGCGCGAGAGCATGCCCGATAGCAGGAAGAAGAGCGGCATGTGAAAGCTGTACATGGCATCATGCACCGGCCCGCGCGTCCACACATGACCGACCACGACGGCGATGATGCCGATGCCGCGTGCGACATCCACCCAGTCCAGCCGACCCGGCGATGGTGTCGCTGCACCCCCGCTATTTTCCCCACTATGTTCCATCGGCCCCACCGCCTATAGGAAGCGACGCGCGCGTCAATTCCACACCCCTTGCTGCCCCGATCGGATTTCTCTTTTGTCCCTGCTTACCGACCATGTTCTTTTCATCGATGGCGAAGCCCTCATTCTCGACAAGCCCGCCGGGCTGCCGGTCGATGCGCCGCGTGACGGGTCGATTGCGCTGGAAAATCATCTTCAGTCGCTGACCTTCGGCTTTCAGCGCTGGCCGCTGCCGGTCCACCGGCTCGACCGTGACACCAGCGGCTGCCTGCTGCTGGCGCGCAACCCCAAGGCGCATAAGCGCTTCGCCCAGGCGTTCGAGGCCGGCACCGTCGCCAAACGCTATGTTGCGGTGATCGAGGGCGTGCCGGCGGAGGAAAGCGGCCTCATCGAACTGGCGCTCAAGAAGGTCAGCACCGCCGAGGAAGGCTGGCGCATGATCCCGGCCAAGGCGGGCAAGGTCGCCATCACCGAATGGCGCAAGATTGCCGAGAAGGACGGCCGGTCGCTGATCGCCTTCACGCCGCGCACCGGGCGCACCCACCAGATCCGCGTCCATGCGCTGCATGGGCTGGGCTTTCCGATCGTCGGCGATCCGGTCTATGGCGAGGGCGGCGTGCCGATGCTGCTCCACAGCCGGTTCCTGAGCATCGCGCGCGGCGAGAAGCCTGCGGCGGAGGCGACGGCCCCCCTGCCCGCGACCTTTGCCGCCGCCGGTTTCGGCCCGGAGTTGCTGGACGATGCCGGGATTTGAGATTCCCGATGATGCGCTGGAAGAGCGCTTCATCACCGGGGGCGGTCCGGGCGGGCAGAATGTCAACAAGGTCGCAACGACGGTGCAGTTGCGCGTCGACCTGTTCCGGCTCGGCCTGCCGCCCCATGCCTATCGCAAGATCAAGGAACTGGCCGGATCACGGCTGACATCGGGCAATCAGATCGTCATCCAGGCGTCACGCTTCCGCACCCAGGAAGCCAATCGCCAGGATGCGCGCGAGCGGCTGGCCGAGATGATCGCCAAGGCCCACC
>NZ_JPPQ01000069.1:1877248-1892921 GCF_000743655.1 Sphingobium sp. ba1 | reverse complement strand
GGATATACCCGCGAGGATGTCGACGGCTTCGCCGTCGAAAGCCAGCGCAAGGCCGCCCATGCCTGGGACCAGGGCTATTTCAAGCGCTCGATCGTCCCGGTGACAGATGTGCTGGGTGAAGTCATCCTCGACCGCGACGAACATATGCGCCCCGGCACCACGGTCGAAAGCCTCGCCAAGCTCAAGCCGGCGTTCGAAGGCTATGGCAAGGCAGGGTTCGAGGCAGTGGGCAAGGCGAAATATCCCGAGCTGGAAGAAATCAACTATGTCCACCACGGCGGCAACAGCTCCGGCATCGTCGATGGTTCTGGATTGGTGCTGGTGGGATCGAAGGCGTTCGGCGAGAAAGCGGGATTGAAGCCGCGCGGGCGTATCCGCTCCTATGCCAATATCGGCTCTGAACCCACGATCATGCTGACCGCGCCCACCGCCGTGTCGCGCAAGGCGTTGAAGGCAGGCGGGATGACCGAAAAGGACATTGACTTGTGGGAACTGAACGAAGCCTTCGCCAGCGTCGTGATGCGCTTCCAGCGTGACCTCGACATCCCCGATGACCAGATCAACGTGAATGGCGGTGCGATCGCTATGGGCCATCCGCTCGGCGCGACCGGCGCGATGATCCTGGGCACCGTTCTGGACGAACTGGAACGGCGCGACGCAGCAACTGGCCTCATCACGCTGTGCGCCGCCAACGGCCTGGGCACGGCCGCCATCATCGAGCGCGTCTGAACGCGCCCTTGCGAACTATAGAGCGGGACATTCCATGAAGACCATGCAACTGCAAAAGGCCGATGACGGCTTCGCGATCCTGACCCTCGACGCGGAAGGATCGATGAACGTCGTCAACGACGCTTTTTTAGCCGATATGGAAGCGGTGACGAAGCAGATCGCGGAAGATGACAGCATCACGGGCGTCATCCTGACATCGGCCAAGGCCAGCTTCATGGCGGGTGCCGACCTTAAGCAACTGGTCAACGGCTTCGGCACGCTGACGGCAAGCCAAGCCTACGCTTTCTCCAAGCGCGCGACCGACATGCACCGGGCGATCGAACAGTCGGGCAAGCCCTGGGTCGCGGCGATCAACGGGCTGGCGCTGGGCGGTGGGTTCGAACTCACGCTTGCCTGCCATCGGCGCATATTGGTGGACGACGCAAAGGTGCAGGTTGGCCTGCCCGAAGTCAATGTCGGCCTGCTTCCTGGATCGGGCGGCACGGTGCGGCTGGGCCTGATCGCGGGGATGAAAACCGCGCTCGACCTGCTGCTGTCGGGCCGTTCGGTCGGCCCCGCCGAAGCCCTTAAGCTGAAGATCGTGGACGAGGTGGTTTCCGCCGACACGCTGATCGACGCGGCCAAAGCCTGGCTTGCGACCGCGCCCGACCCGGTCAAGCCATGGGACGTCAAGGGCTGGACCCCACCGCAGAAGAAAGGGCTGACCGTCCCTGAAGACTCGACGGCTTATATGATGGCGACGGGTGGCATCGCCAAAGTGGGCTATAATCAGCCAGCTCCGCTGGCGATCCTCAATTGCGTGTTCCAGGGTCTGCAACTGCCCTTCGACAAGGCGCTGACCGTCGAGGGCAAATATTTCGCCAAGCTGCTGACCGATCCGGTCGCGCGCAACATCATTCGCACCACCTTCATTTCCAAGCAGGCCGCTGAAAAGGGCGCGCGCCGTCCCGAAGGCTTTGAGAAATTCGCGGCGAAGAAGGTCGGCGTGCTGGGCGCGGGCATGATGGGCGCGGGCATTGCCTATGTCTCCGCTAATGCGGGGATCGAGGTGATCCTGATCGACCGCGACACCGCGACCGCACAAAAGGGCAAGGATTATGCGGCCAGGGTGCTGGGCAAGCTGATCGAAAAGGGCAAGACGACACAGGACAAGGCCGACGCCGTCCTCGCCCGCATAACCCCTACCGACGATTTCGCCCTGCTCGACGGCTGCGACCTCGTGGTAGAGGCGGTGTTCGAGGACACCGGGATCAAGGCGGAAACGACGCGCAAAGCCGAAGCGGTGTTGCCCGACCATGCAGTGTTCGCCTCCAACACCTCGACCCTGCCGATATCTCAACTGGCGCAGGCATCACAGCGCCCCGACCAGTTTATCGGCCTGCACTTCTTCTCGCCGGTCGAGCGCATGGGCCTGGTCGAAGTCATCATGGGCAAGCAGACCAGCAAGGCGACGCTGGCCAAGGGCCTCGATTATATCGCCCAACTGCGCAAGACGCCGATCGTCGTCAACGACAGCCGCGGCTTCTACACCAGCCGCGTGTTCCAGATGCTGATCCACGAAGGCGCGGCGATGCTGGCTGAAGGCGTGCCGCCTGCGGTGATCGAGAATGCGGCCAAGGCGGTAGGGATGCCCGTTGGCCCGTTGGCGCTGCTGGACGAGCTGACGCTCGACCTGCCGCTCAAGATCGTCGATCAGGCGATCGCCGAGGAAGGCGACGCCTATACGCCGCCCGCCGGCGTTGCCGTCATGCGCCGCATGAAGGACGAGATCGGCCGCTCCAGCCGCAAGGCAGGCGGGGCCTTCTACGACTATCCCGAAGGCGGCAAGAAGCATCTGTGGAAGGGGCTGGCCGATCATTTCCCCACGAAAGCGGACTGGGACATCGAGGAACTCAAGCAGCGCTATCTCTATGCGCAGGCTATGGAAACCGCCCGGTGCCTGGAAGAAAATGTCCTGGAAACGCCGCAGGATGCCGATCTTGGCGCGATCTATGGCTGGGGATTCCCAGCGTGGACCGGCGGCACGATCAGCTATATCGACACCATCGGCATCAAAACATTCGTACAGGAATCTGACCGTCTGGCGCAGCTTTACGGGCCGCGCTTCCTGCCGTCCGCCTGGCTGCGCGACAAGGCGGCGCGGGGTGAAGATTTCTACACCCCCGCCAGCGAAACCACGGTCAAGGAGCCGGTCCCGGCATGAGACGCCTCATCTTCGAACCGGAACATGAACAGTTTCGCGACAGCGTCGTCAAATTCATGAGCACCGAAGTCGGCGCCCATGCCGAGCGGTTTCGCGAACAGGGCATTGTCGACCGCGAGCTGTATCTCAAAGCCGGGGCGCAGGGTCTGCTCTGCACCTGGGCGGACGAAAAATATGGCGGCGCGGGGATCGACGATTTCCGCTTCGAACAGATCATCATCGAAGAAAATATGCGCCATGGCGATGTGGGTTTCTACATCAACCTGCATAATGATCTCGTCGCGCCCTACTTCGCCAAACTGGGCAATGATGAACAGAAGGATCGCTGGATGCCCGGCATCGTTAACGGCGAAAAGATCCTGGCCGTCGCGATGACGGAACCTTCGACGGGCAGCGACCTGGCCGGGATGCGAACCAGCGCCACCGATCAGGGCGACCATTGGCTTTTGAACGGCGCGAAAACCTATATCTCCAACGGCATATTGGGCGACCTAATCGTGGTTGCCGCGCGGACCGATCCCAACAGCCGCCATGGCCTTGGCCTGTTCGTGGTTGAACGTGGCATGGACGGGTTCGAACGCGGCCGCAAACTCGCCAAGATGGGCCTGAAGGCGCAGGACACCGCCGAACTCTTCTTTAACGATGTGAAGGTGCCCAAGGCCAATGTGCTGGGCGATCCGACCCAGGGCTTCAAATATCTCGCCCGTTTCCTGGCGCAGGAGCGGCTGGTAGCCGCGATCGGCTTCATGGCGACGGCGCAGACCGCCTTCGACATCACACTGGATTATGTGAAGGAGCGCAAGGCGTTCGGCAAACCGATCGGCGCTTTCCAGAATACACGCTTCAAGATGGCGTCGATGCGCGCCGAATTGGACGCGCTCCAGACCTATGTGGACCAATGCGTCCTGCTGCTGAACGCGGGCGAATTGACGGCGGAGGATGCATCGGCGGCCAAGCTGCTGAGCAGCGAACTTGAGGGCCGGGTCATGGACGAATGTGTCCAGTTGCATGGCGGCGCAGGCTATATGGAAGAATATCGCATCAGCCGCATGTATACCGACGCGCGGATCAGCCGTATCTTTGCAGGCACCAGCGAAATTATGCGCGAAATCATCGGGCGGGGGCTGGGGCTGGACGAACGCAAGCTGTCCTAAGTTGCTGCCGGGAGAGTGCCGATGTTGAACCTGGATCGCTTGCGGGACTTCGCCATTCCCGCGGCGGAGGATATGTGCGATCCGCGCAGCGCCATCCTCTACGCACTGGGCGTGGGCGCGGGTCTCGGGCCGATCGATGAACAGAATCTGGTGTTCGAGCGTGACTTGGCGGTGCTGCCGACCATGGCGCTGGTGCTAGGTACGCCCGGTTTTTGGCCGATGGCGGCGGAACTGGGCTGGGACTGGGCCAACATCCTGCATGGCGAACAGAGTTTGCGTCTGTTCCGCCCGCTGGAGCTGGGCCAACTGGTGCACGGTCGGATCGAGATTGGCGATATCGCCGATAAGGGACCGGGCAAGCCTGCGCTGGTGCGTGCCAAGCGGACCCTGATGACGCCGACCGACCTGGTGATCGCGGAGATGGAAGAGACCTGGGTGTTGCGCGGCACGGGTGGCTTTGGCGGGCCGCGCGATCTGCCCGGTGCGGCAGCCGTCGCCATGCCCGACGAGCCGGCCCATGCCTTGCTCGACCTGCCGACCGCGATCAACCAGGCGCTGCTCTATCGCCTGACCGGGGATCGCAACCCGCTGCATGTGGATGCCGGAACCGCCGCGTCGGCCGGGTTCGATCGACCGATCCTGCATGGGCTGGCGACGATGGGGCTGGTCAGCCGGGCGCTGGTTCATTCATGCTGTGGTGGCAACCCCGCTCTTCTTACGGCGATTAGTTCGCGTTTCACCGCTCCGGTCTGGCCGGGTGAAACGGTGCGAACGGAAATCTGGCGCGATGGCGTTGATGTGCTGTTTCGCGCCAGCGTCCCCGATCGGGGCATAGTGGTCATGGATGGTGGACGGGCTTGCGTCGCCGGATTTTGAAGGGAACGGGAAGTAACGTGAAGATATTGGATGGTAAGGTGGCCCTGGTATCCGGGTCGGGTCGCGGCATTGGCAAGGCGATCGCGCTCAAGCTGGCGCGCAATGGCGCGCATATCGTCGTCAACGACCTGGACGATGACGTCGCCCATGCAACGGCCGCAGAGATTGAGGCGCTGGGTGTCCGCGCAGTGGTATGCGTGGGCGACGTAACTGCGCTGGATTTCGGCGAGCAATTCATCGCCGCAGCGGCCGACGCCTTCGGCACGATCGACATCATCGTCAACAATGCCGGCTATGCTTGGGATTCGGTGCTACAAAAGACCAGCGACGAACAATGGATGGCGATGCTGGACGTGCATCTAAGCGCCCCGTTCCGCATCCTGCGCGCCGCCCAACCGGTCATCGCG
This sequence comes from Sphingobium sp. ba1, assembly GCF_000743655.1. Lineage (NCBI taxonomy): Bacteria > Pseudomonadati > Pseudomonadota > Alphaproteobacteria > Sphingomonadales > Sphingobiaceae > Sphingobium > Sphingobium sp. ba1. The sequence goes on along the minus strand of NZ_JPPQ01000069.1, from coordinate 1,887,552 downwards.
GCGGCGGCCAAGGCGGAGATCGCCGCACATGGCCGCGCCACACGCCGCACCGTCGTCAACATCTCCTCGGTCGCGGGGCTGGGGGGCAATCCTGGGCAGGCGGGCTATGCCGCTGGCAAGGCCGGGATCGTGGGCCTGACCAAGACCGTGATGAAGGAATGGGGCCGCTATAATGTCACCGTCAACGCTGTCGCCTTCGGCGCGATCATGACGCGGATGACCGCGGGGGAGGCGGGCAGTTCGACCATCAATGTGAAGGGCAAGGACATCAAGGCCGGTGTCAGCGACGAAATCTTGGAAGCGATGGAAAAGGGCATACCGCTGGGCCGCGCGGGCACGCCGGAGGAAGCCGCCGGCGCGGTCTATCTTTTGTGCTTGCCCGAAGCGGACTACATCACCGGCCAGGTCATCGTCGCGGGCGGCGGCTGGCAGCTATAGGCGAGGCGGCGGGGCGCGGCCTCGCCTGCCAGTCAAGCGGGCCAGGTCGGCGCGCGCCCATGCATCCCCGTAAAGATCGGCCGCATAGGTTCGGGCACTTGCCCGGCACCGACACCCGTACCGAAATTCAAACCACGCCGTTCACGGATGCGCCACCCGTTAGGCGTGCGCCGCAGCCGGTCCTCATATCCGCCCACCGCCAGCAGATCGGTGGCACGCAGCGGATCGGCATCGGGAATCGCGAACCAATGCCAGGCCAGGATGCGGCTGGCCGCCCGCGCTTCGTCGCCATCCACCTCGATCACGACATTGGTGACATTGTGGCAGCAGCCCAGTAGCGACCCCTGATAGGTCATGCATTGCGCATGGATGGCGTCCCGTCCCACCGCCTTCGCCCCGCCAAAATCGATGATGCCGTCGGGCGTGAACACCTCGTCCGCAATCCGGTGATACTGCATTGCATCGATCAGATGGGCGTAGCGATACAGGCATGCCTCTATCGCGATCCGGTCGGCCAGAATGTGGAGACTGTGGGTCATGATATCAGCCGCAACCGACCACGCCGCCATCGACCGGAATTTGCGCGCCCGTCACATAAGCGCCCGCCCGCGAACATAGAAATACGACAATCCCGGCGATGTCGTCCGGCTTGCCCAGGCGACCCAGCGGAATATGAGCCAGCAGCCCCGCATCGACACTGTCGTCGTCGCGCATATGCGCGGTCATCTTGGTCGGGAAGAAGCCGGGGATGACCGCATTCACCGTGATGTTGCGCGCGGCCAGATCGCCCGCCAGGTCGCGCGTCATCATATGGACCGCCGCCTTGCTGGCGGCATAACTATAGGCGCTCAGCCGCTCGGTCTTCATGCCCGCGACCGAGCCGATATTGATGATCCGCGCCGGATCGTCGTCGGTTCCTGCCGCGCCCAGTTCGGGCAGCAATTCGCGCACCATGGTGAAGGGAGTCTGGACATTCACCGCCATCACGCCGGGCCACGCCTTGTCGGGGAAACTGTCTATCTCTCCGCCCCAGGTCTTGCCCGCATTATTGACCAGGATATGGCACGCCCCCACGGCATCGCGGTAGCGCGCGACCAGATCGACTGCGGCCTCCGGCGTCGAAAGATCGGCGGGCAGGGGGATGCAAGTACCCAATGCCCCCATCTCGCTCGCCGCAGCCTCGCAGATATCGGCCTTGCGCGACGTGATCGCCACCGTCGCGCCCGCGCGCAGCAGCCCTTCGGCGATCATCCGGCCCAGCCCCTGCGCGCCGCCGGTGACGATCGCCTTCTTGCCCGCTAGGCTGAACAGGTAGCTCACATCGTCACCACGACTTTGCCGAATTTGTGACTGTCGCGCAGATGCAGCAGCGCTTCCTTCGCCTGCGCCAGCGGGTAGGTGGCTTCGATCACCGGCCTGATTTGATGATCACTCGCAAATGCCAGCATCTCTTGGAAATCCTGCGGATCGCCCACTTGGCTGCCGACGATGCTGGCGCTTTTCAGGAAGATGTCGGTCGCGTTGAACTTGATCTCGTTGCCCGCGGTCGACCCGTAGATGACGATGCGCGCGCCCGGATTGATCGCGCGGACATAATTGGCGAAGCTGGGCGCGGGCGCGCCGTCCAACACGACGTCGACGCCGCCGGTCAGCTTGCCGACCTGCTTGCGCCAGTCGGGGTCGGTGTAGAGCAGGCCGCCCTTGGCCCCCATGGCGATCGCGCGGTCGATCACCTCCTGGTTCTCGCCGGTGACATAGACATTGGCGCCTTTGGCGACGGCAAAGGCCAGGCCGAAGGTGGCAACACCGCCGCCCACGCCGCTGATCAGCAGCGTCTCGCCCGCCTGCAACCGCCCCTTGAACATCAGCGCTCGCCAGGATGTCAGCGCCGTCAGCGGCATCGCGCCGGCTTCCTCGAAGCTCATGAAGGCAGGCTTGGGCGCCAGATTTTCGACCGGCACGCAGATATATTCGGCGATCGTCCCGGCAAAGGGCATCCCCAGCAGGCCGAAATCGGCGGCGGGGGCATGACGGTTCGGCCCCCAGTTGCGGGCGGGGTAGAGGACGACCTCGTCGCCTTCGCTGGCCCCGCTCACGCCCTCGCCGATCATGTCCACCACGCCCGCGCCGTCGCAACCCAGCGTCGTGGGCACGGTCATGCCGGGATATTGGCCATGGGTGATGAACAGTTCGCGGTGATTGATCGACGCGGCTTTGATAGCGACCCGGACTTCGCCGGGGCCGGGCACGGGCGTTTCGACATCCGCCATGATAACGGAATCGGGTCCGTCGATCTTTTCGAGATACAGGGCCTTCATGGTGAACCTTTCCTGATGCGTCGGCGCGGCCGTTGGGATCGCCTGCCTTTTTCTGGATGGCGCGCCCGCGACGCAGCCTGTCATGCCATCAGGACAATGTTCTGGCGCGCTCATGACCTATCTGTGGATAGGAAAAGGGGATTGCATTTCAGATTTCAACGGTCAGAATATATTTGCAACAATAAAACGAATCGTGCCACGCAGCACGAACAGGAGAGACTGAATGGCCGTTGTCCCGACAATCGTCCTGCCGCCCCGCATCACTCCGACGCTGATCGAGCGTCCGGCGCTGCTGGCGCTGATCCCAAAGGTTGCCCTATCCCGCATGACGGTGGTGTCCGCGCCGGCAGGCAGCGGCAAGACCACGGCCATGCTGTTCTGGGCCGAACGTCTGCGGGCGGAGGGGCGACCGCTGCTGTGGCTGGCGGCGCGCGCGGGCATCGGCAACAAGGCGTCCTTCCTGCTCGCGCTCAAGGCTGCCGGCGTCGCGGCCCGGCTGGATTGGGCCGATCTCGACGCCGACGCGGGTGATGCCGTGTGGCTCGAGGCGCTGTCGACGGTGGTCGAACCCAAGCCGGTCATCGTCATCGACGACGCGCAACTGCTGGACGAAGCGACCCTGGCCTTCATCGCCCAGCTGTCGTCCAGCGCGCGCGACGGCCTGACCATGATCGTGGCGGCGCGCGGCTCGGTAGGACTGCCGCTGGCGCGGATGCGGGCGCTCGGTTTCCTGGTCGAGGTGGGTAATGCCGACCTCTCTCTGACGCTGGCTGAAGCCACGCAACTGGTAACGATGAGCGTGGGCGCGCCGATCGATGCGCAAAATTTGCAGGATATCGTGCGCGATACCCAGGGCTGGGTATCGGGCGTCGTCATCGCTTGCGATCTCTACCGGCGCGGCGCGCAGGGGGCGGGCCAGATGCGGCTGACCGGCCTGCGTCCGGAATTTGCTGAATATTTCCATGAAGAGGTGCTTGGCCAGCAGCCCGACGACGTGCGCCGTTTCCTGGTCGACACATCAATTCTGGATGAACTCACCCCTTCCGCCTGTGCGGCGGTGACGGGCAATGACGATGCGCGCGCCATGCTGGATCGCGTCTTTCGCGAAGGGCTGTTCCTCAATCCGATCGATCAGGAACATGGCCGCTACGCCTATCACCGCCTGTTCCGCGACATGGTGCTGGGCCGCCTGATGGACCGGGCCCCCGCGCGCGCCGCCATGATGCATTGCCGCGCGAGCGATCATTTCGCCGCGACGGGCGACATCCTCAAGGCGGTCGAACATGCCCGACTGAGCGGGGATCAGGCTTTCCTGGCCGGACAGTTGGATCGGCTGGCCGAACAACTCACCTATTCGGGTTATCTGTATCGGATCGACGAGTTGGGCGCGGAACTCCCCTGGGCCGTATTGGCACAACACCCCTATCTGCTGCTGGCTTTGGCTTGGCGGCGGATACGGCAATTGTCGTTCGCCGCCGCCGACAGGCTGATCGCCACCGCGCGGTCGATCCACGAAGCGCGCAACCAGAGCGACGACGTGTCGGCGCATGATAATGAACAACTGAATCTGATGATCCGCCATCGCCTCGTCATGCTGGCGGCGGCGCGCGACGATATGGTGGAGGTGGAGGCGGAAGCCGAACCCCTGCTTGCGGAAATGGCCGAAAGCCACGCCTATCTCAGCTGCACCCTGCTCGCGCAATTGATGTCGGCGCGGCGCGAACTCTATCATTTCCAGGACATGCTCAAGCTTGAGGCGGAAACCCGGCGCGCTTTGTCTCGCCCCGGATCGGACTTCGCGTCGATCGCGCTCAAGGCCTCGGTCGCGCCGACGCTGATGGCGCAGGGCAAGACGCAGCTGGCGCATCGTTTCCTGGACGAGGCCCTTACCCTGGCCCGCGACATTCATGGCGAGGGGTCGGGCCTTGCGGCGCTGCCCGCCTTGCCACTGGCGGAACTCCTTTATGACGCGGGCGATCTGGATGGCGCGGCGGCGCTGGTCGAACGCCACCTGCCCGTGGTGCGGCAATGGGGATTCGCGGACCAGATGGCGTCGGGCTACATCGTCAACGCCCGGCTGCGCGCCGCGCGCGGCGATCTGCCGGGCGCGCTGTCGACGCTCAACGACGCGCATCTGGTCGCGATCGAATGTGGGCTGGACCGGATGCGCGCCTTCATCGTGGCGGAAGAGGTCCGCCTGCTCATCAAGGCCGGCCAGATCGAGGAAGCCGAACGGCATTTTGCCGCGGGCGATTCGCAACTGGACGGCGAACCGATCCCCACGCTGCATCCCACGCGCCGCAACGAAAGCATCGCCATCGCTTGGCTACGGATCGAGATGCAGCGCCATCGGCTCAGCCGCGCGCGCAAGGTTGCGCATCGCTGGCTGGAATTCGTCCGTCGCGCCGGGGCCGTCCGCTCAGCCGTGACGTTCGAACTGTTGCTGGCGGAAATCGCCGTGTTACAGGGCAATCGGTCCGAAGCTCGTCGCGCCGTGCGGACCGCGGTCGAAATGGCCGAACCGGCGGGCTGGGTCCGCATCTTCGTCGATGAAGGCGAAGTCATCGCCTCGCTGCTGACCGAAGCCTATGCACAGGGGCCGGAACTGGAAACCCCGGCCGACCGCTTCGCCGTGCGGCTGGTGTCGCTGATGCGCAGCGGCCCGCAGATCGAAAGCGACGAGGAGGATGACGATGATTTCGGCCTGACTGGTCGCCTTGCCAACCGGGAAGTCGATATCTTGATGATGGTGAGCGGGGGCCTGCGCAACCGCGAAATCGGCGACCGGCTTGGCCTGACCGAAGGCACGGTCAAATGGTATATGCAGCAGATCTACGACAAGCTGGGCGTTCGGCGGCGGCCGCAGGCGGTGTTGCGCGCGCGCCAGCTTGGCATCCTGCCCTGACGCTCCCGCTTCCGCCTACCCAAGGATAGATTGCGCGTCCTCACGCGCCTGCCATCGCCCAGCCGGGCGAAAGGAACCATCATGGCCAAACGTAAAGTCATCATCAGCTGCGCCATCACCGGCGCCATCCATACCCCTTCCATGTCGCCCTATCTGCCGATCACGGCAGAGGAGATCGCAGAGTCGGCGATCGGCGCGGCGGAAGCGGGCGCGGCGATCATCCACCTGCACGCCCGCAATCCCGTCGACGGGCGGCCCGACCAGAATCCCGACTTGTTCACGCCCTTCCTCAAGGTCATCAGGCAGCGCAGCGACGCGGTGCTGAACCTGACCACCGGCGGCCATCCTTCCATGACCGTGCAGGAACGGATGCGCCCGGCGCAGAGCTTCGCGCCCGAAGTCGCCAGCCTCAATATGGGCACGATGGGCTTTGGCCTGTTCCCGATGCTGGACCGGTTCAAGGACTTCAAGCATGACTGGGAACCGGTCGCACTGGAAGCATCGCGCGACCTGGTGTTCAAGAATACCTATGCGGATATCGAATATCTGCTGGCCACCCTGTCGCCGCTCGGCACCCGCTTCGAATTTGAATGTTACGACACCAGCCACCTCTACAACCTCAAATATTTCCTTGACCGCGGGCTGGTGAAGGCGCCTTTGTTCATCCAGACCTGCTTTGGCATATTGGGCGGCATCGGCAGCCATCCCGACGACATCATGCATATGAAACGCACCGCCGACCGACTGTTCGGCGATCAATATCAATGGTCGGTGCTAGGCGCAGGCGCGCGCCAGATGAGTATCGTCGCCATGGCCGCGTCGATGGGCGGCAATGTGCGGGTGGGGCTGGAGGATTCGCTCTGGGGCGGCCCCGGCCGCCTGGCGCAGACCAATGCCGAACAGGTCGCGACCGCGCGCCAGATCATCGAGGGTATGGGGCTGGAAGTGGCTACGCCGGATGAGGCTCGCGCTATTCTGGACCTCAAGGGCGCGGACCGGACCAACATCTGATGACCAAGCTATCGGGGCCGCTGGCCGGTATCCGCATCGTCGAGATCGACGCTATCGGCCCGGTGCCGCTGGCGGCGATGCTGTTGGCGGATATGGGGGCGGAGATCATCCGCGTCGCGCGACCACCATCGGCGGGCGCGGGCGAATGGGACGATGTCGGCGGCGACATTCTCCACCGCAGCCGGACGGTGATCCATCTCGACCTCAAGCGCGATGATGACCGCGCCCAGCTGCTCGACCTGATTGATCGGGCGGACGGCCTGATAGAGGGCTATCGCCCTGGTGTGATGGAGCGGCTGGGCATCGGCCCGGACATCTGCCTGGCGCGCAATCCGCGCCTGGTGTTCGGCCGCATGACCGGGTGGGGCCAATCGGGTCCACTGGCGATGCGCGCTGGGCATGACATCAACTATCTCTCAATCACCGGCGCGCTGAACGCGATGGGCGAACAGGGCGCGCCGCCGCCGGTGCCGCTCAATCTGGTGGGCGATTATGGTGGCGGCGCTATGTTCCTGATCTTCGGCCTGCTCAGCGCCCTGCTGTCGGCGCAACGAACGGGACAGGGGCAGGTGGTCGACGCCTGCATCACCGACGGCGTCGCGTCGCTGATGAGCCTTTTTTACGCTTGGCAGCCCAAGGGGCTATGGACCGATGCGCCCGCCTCCAACCTGCTGGACGGGGCCGCGCCTTTCTATCGCTGCTATATGTGTGCGGATGGTCGGCATGTCGCGGTCGGTTGCTTGGAACCCAAATTCTTTGCCCAGATGGTCGATGGGCTGGGCCTGTCGGATCGTCGCTACGACCAGAACGACCGCGCGACTTGGCCAGCGATGCAGGCCGATTTTACGGCCGTCTTCGCGACCCGCACGCGCGACGCATGGGCCGATCATTTCGGGGAGACCGATGCGTGCGTCACCCCGGTTCTGGCGATGGCCGAAGCGCCGGGGCATCCGCATAATCAGGCGCGCGGCACCTTTATGCAGCGGGAAAGCATCGCCCAACCGGCACCCGCGCCCAGGCTGGATCGCACGGCAGGGGCCATCACCGAAGCCGCCAGCGCGGACGCGGCGGACATCATCCGCCGCTGGTCCTAATCGCCACGCCAAAAGCCTGCGGCATAATTACCACGAGAGACAGATTAGTTTCAATCTGTTCAACGATTCCTGCCGAAAGGTAGGTGGAGAATGGCGGCTATGACCGCCTCTATGCGCCGGTAAGGACGATGCCTGCAAAAAGAACAGGCGATCCAGATCGGCCAAGGGAGAGAGAGAATGAAATTCGGCATTTTGAGACTGGCGTTGCTGACGACCGGTGCGACCTTGGCGACCCCGCTCTGGGCGCAGGACGCGACCAGCGCCGCGCCCCAGGCTGAAAGTTCCAGCAGTGGCGACATCGTCGTCACCGCCCGCCGTCGCGAAGAACGGTTGCAGGACGTGTCCGTCTCCATCTCCGCCTTCTCGGCCGCCTCGCTGGAACGCAGCACCGTCCAGACGGTCAGCGACGTCAAGACGATCGCACCGGGCTTCACCTTCTCGTCCGAAGGCGGCAAGGACAATGTCGCGCTCACCCTGCGCGGCATCGGCCAATTGCCGCTGGGCGAAGTCACGCCGGGCGTCGTCATCTACCTGAACGACACCCCGCTGCCTGCCGTCGGCTCCAACGTGCCGACCTACGACATCGGCAGCATCCAGGTGCTCAAAGGGCCGCAGGGCACGTTGTTCGGCCGCAACACGCTGGGTGGCGCCGTCGTCATCGGCAGCCAGCGCCCGACCTATGAATTTGAAGGTTATGTCGAGGGCACCTATGGCAGCTTCGACTATCGCGAACTGGAAGGGGCGATCAACGTCCCCATCATCGCCGACAAGGTGGCGTTCCGCGCGGCCGGCCAGGTCCGGCGGCAGGATCCTCGTACGATCGCGTTCGACGGTGGCCCCGGCTTTGACAATATCAAGCAGGACGCCTTCCGCCTGTCCTTGCTGCTGGAGCCGATCGAGGGTCTGAAAAGCACCACCATCTACGAATATTTCAAGAGCGACGAACTGGCCGGTGGCCTTTATCTGCTGCGCCAGAATTTCTCGCTCGCCGCCTTCGGCCTCGGCGTGCTGGACCCGCAGGCACAGCAGGCGCTCGAAACGCAGCGCGCCAACCGGCGCGGTTCGTTCGACGGCGGCATCAATGGCGGCCGTTCGTCGCGCAAGATGACGTCGATCACCAACGACACCTCGTTCAGCTTTGGCGACCTGACGCTGCGCAACATCTTCGGTTTCCGCAAGAATTTCAGCAATCAGCTGATCAACACCGGCGCGCTGCAAAATCTGTCGATCCCCACCGGCCTGCCCGCGCCACTCCCCGCTGCTGTGCCCTTCACCCTGTTCCACGCCGCGTCGGTGCTGGATCGCCAGTATCTGACCAACGAAACCCAGTTGCTGGGCGATTTCGGGTCGTTCAACTTCATCACCGGCGTCTTCTACAATAACGACAAGTCCGCCGGTCCCACCGGATCGCAATTCACGGCCTTCTCGGTCGGTGGAGTGCCAGCGCCTGCGGTTAGCGCGCATGTCCGCAACAAGAATTTCGCGGTCTATGGCCAGATCGGTTATGAAATCACGGATAAGCTGAAACTGAACCTCGGCGCGCGTTACAGCTGGGACAAGGTATCGGCCTGCGGCGGCACGATCGGCACCAGCTACGTCGATGAGGATACCTGCCTGGCCACGGCAGCGCTTGGCTTGGCCGATGGCGTCGGCACCGTCTCCAACAAGGGGGAGGAGCCGAGCTGGACCATCGGCCTGGATTACAAGGCGACGCCCGACTGGCTGCTCTACATTTCGTCGCGGCGCGGCTATCGCGGCGTGAACATCAACACCCCGCTGTTCGAAACGCCCTTCACCACCGGCGGCGTCGATCCGTCCTGCGTCGCAACCGGCGGCGTCTGCCCCGACCTGCGCGCCTTCCAGAAGACCGGCGAGGAGCGGATCACCGACGTCGAACTGGGGTCGAAATATGACTATCATGTGGGGGAGGCACGCGGCCGATTGAACATCGCGGCCTATTACAGCAAGTATAAAAACGCGCTGCAATTCCTCAACACGCAGACCATCATCCCCAATGGCACGCCGGATTCGCCGACCAACGGATCGCTGGCGGCCAATGTCGCCAACCTGCGGATATGGGGCGTGGAACTGGAAGCCTCGATCAGCCCCACCCGCAACTTCACCGTGTCCTTCAACGCCGCCTATACCGACGTGAAGGTGGAAAGCGTCAACGTACCGAACGGGCTGCCCGCCTCGGTCACGCTGGGCAAGGCGCAAATCAACACCTACTCGCCCAAATTCTCCGGCACGGCGAGCGTGAGCTGGATCCTGCCGATCAAGCCGGCCGACGGCGATCTCGCCTTCAACTCGGACCTGTTCATGACCGATGATTTCGGTGGCCAGAACGGCGAAAAGCTGCCCGGCTACAAGCTGGTCAACGCCCGCCTCGACTGGCGCGGCATTGGCGGCACGGGCCTGGATCTGGGCGTGTTCGTGAAGAATGTCTTCAAGGAAGAATATTTCTCGGCGTCCAGCGTATTGCTGTCCTCCTTCCCGCTCAGCTCGGTCTATGCCGGGGAGCCACGGACCTGGGGCGTC
>NZ_JPPQ01000069.1:1869407-1877238 GCF_000743655.1 Sphingobium sp. ba1 | reverse complement strand
ACCGCATCGGCGCCGCGCACCAGCAATCTGCCGCCTGCACCTGGCTCGATCCGCCCGCCTGTTCGCTTCGGCAGAGGGCGGGCGGCGAACTGCAAGCCGCCGTTAATGCCGGCGGCATCGCCATTGCGGCCGGTCATCAACAGGCTTGCCGATCCGTCGGCCTCGACCGCGACGATCTTGTGCGGGGACGCCAGGCCGATATCGACGTTGAGCTGTCCTTCGCCCGATGCCGTCACACGCATTGCGATGACCTGATCGTCTGCCGACGCAATCACCTGGCGCTTATGATCGATGCCATCGGCGGTGAATCGGGTAGTTGTCATGGCGCTGTCCAGATCCAGGCTGCGCCGATAGTTAGACGTCTGCCCCAGGCCAGGGAAATCCAGCATGAGATCGCAAAAGGCCTGATAGGGCATTTGCGTGGATGGTGTGGCGAGGACGGCGTCGTTCGCCAGGGCTTCGGCCTCGGCAATCTTGCCTTCGAAGATCAACGCGCGGACTTTGGATAGCGCGGCCCGCGCCGCAGGGTTGACCGGGTCATAGGGCTGGCCCGCCCATAGGGTGGACTCGTTGAGTTGCAATCGTTCCTGACGGATACCACCAAAGACCATCGCGCCCATTCGCCCGTTGCCGACGGGCAGCGCCTCCGTCCACACCGATGCGGGCTGTTCATACCAGAGCATAAGAGGTGAGGGCGGGCGAGCGACTGCCCCACGCGCGCGCGCGGTTGAGAGGGCAGCGGTGCCCGCTGCTATCGCCGCAACGCTCTCGCGACGGCTGAATTTCATGGCCTTGCTTCCTCCACCGCTTCGGGCAAGGGCGACAGGGTGAAGCTGTCGATATCGATATAGCCGCCGTCCGGCCGCGCATTATAGCAGGAAAGGGCGAATTGCTGCCCCTGGAACGTGCCGGTGCGCCAGTCGAATTTCAGCGGGAAATGATCGCCTACGCCAGTCCATTTTCGTCCGTCGCTGCTGTAGGCGACGCGGCCCTCGTCACGGACGAAGTCCATGTCGGTGCGCAGCCAGAGCGTCTGGCCAGACACGGGTACGGATGCGACGCGGGTTTCGGTGCGGGGGCCATCCTCCGTGGAATCGGTCACCATCATCGTCAGGGCGCGGCGACCCTTGTCGCTTCCGACGATCGACAATTGCGCGCTGATCTTGCCGAATGTGCCAAAGCCGCACACATCGCCTGAGCGTAACCCGCGCATGTCCACTTTGACGATAGCGCTGCTGCGAGGCCCCTGCCCCTTTTGCGTCAGCGTATTGCGTGCCGTCCACAGCCGGTCGGCCTGGGTTGCGTGAAGCCGCAGGAAGCCTGGCCGTTCGCGCAAAGACCAGCGGCGGTCATCGGGATTATGGTTCCATTGCCATTGCAGGCCCAATGTCGATGCGGAAAAATCATCCGATGCGGGCGGTTCGGCAAAGGGGTGGCCCATGATCGGCTTGGGCGCGCGGTCGGGTACGCGGCCCGGTGCGTCGGGCGTGCCCCATATCGGCCAGTCGTCCTGCCAATATACCGGGCTGATATTGGTCATCCGGCCGATCGATCCGGCATCGACCATGACAAAGCCGGCCCATTCGCCATTGGCCAGATCAACCAATGCGCCCTGATGGCCGCCGCTGGTGTCGTCGATCTGCGGACGGGTCTCCCACGGTCCCTGCAAGCTGCGCGCCCGCGAGACGCTCAGCGCCAGTTTGGAAGGGAGCGCGTTGAACAGATAATACCAGCCCGCGCGCTTGATGATCTTCGATCCTTCAGCGCCTTTGTTATAATGGACGACCTTGGACGCGGTAATCTTGGTGACGTCCTCGTTCATCGTCAGCAATGTCACTGTGCCGTCCGTCCCGATCGACGTCATCAGATAGGCTTGGCCATCATCCTCGAAGAACAGCGCCGGGTCGAAAGCGTGGCGATCCAGTTCGGTATAGGTCCAGGGGCCGGTCGGGCTGTTCGCGCGATAAATGCGCGTGTTGAGCCCGATCGGACTGACGGCCACATAAAAAGTGCCTTTGTGATGGCGCATGCTGGCCGCGAAGAAGCCCCGGCGATAATCGCCGCCATCGCTCAGATCATAGCGGGGGTTGCCCTCCAGCCGGTCCATCAGATGGCCGGCAATCTGCCAGTTCACCAGATCCTTCGAATGAAGGATGGTCATGCCTGGCGCATTGGCGAAGGTGGTGGTGATGAAGTAGAAATCCTCTCCGACGCGAATGATGTCGGGATCGGGATAGTCGGCGAAGAGGACGGGATTGCGATAGGTGCCATCGCCTTGGTCCGCGCGCCAGACTTGCGCGGGCAGGGCAGTGGCGGCCAGCGACAGCCCCAGCAGGGCGATGGATGACTTGATGGTCATGAGAAGCCCTTTTCAGGATGCAGGGGTGTAGCGATAGGGACCGACGACAGTCCCAACGAACCCCCCTGCTTTGCGCGTGCTCAGTAGCGTCGCGTCCAGATCGGATTTGAGCGTCGCCCGTTTTCCCTCCACTTCATAGTCGAACGCCATCTTGCCACCATCGGCGCGGATGGTGAGCGTTACGGGGCCGGTGGCGGTCAGCGGCGCGGAGGCGACCAGCATATCGGTATCGGCATTGTCGCGCGACGTCAGCGCGACCATCTTTTTACCGCCAACCTGGGTAATGCCGAACACTATATGGCTGCGGTCGCTCTGGACCGCCGCCAGCCCGGCGGTGTCGCCGTCCTTCTCCGGGGTGAAGCGCATGGTCGTGGACATGGTGGCGACAGCATGCTGCTGCCGCCGTCCGACGAAGGCCGGAACTCCGTTCAGATCGCCAAGCGGCGTGCCACTGTCCAGTTCCAGCGCGCCGTTGCTCACGCGATAGAAGGGTTGGTGGGGCGTGCGGATGCCGATCCACTGCATCGCCAGACGATCGCCGTCGAAATCATCGGTGTAGGTGAAGTTGCCGCTCATCGGCAGCGCAGGGCTAGGCTGGGCGGGCAGGTCAGGCACCTTGCCGACATGGGGTATCTTTTCGCCACGGGGCAGAATGATCGGCCAGCCATCTTTCCATGTTACGGGCAGCAGGAAGGTTTCACGCCCGATATTGTAGAAGTCGCCCTCATAGGGGCGTACCGCCAGGAAGGTCGCCCACCAGTCCCCCTTTTGCGTCTGGATCAACTTGGCGTGCCCGGCGGACCCAATCGGATTGGGCCGGTTGGGGTCCATATCCCGCTGGGTGAGAATGGGATTGTCCGCATAAGGGAGATAGGGGCCGCGCAGTTTCTTCGATCGCAGCACGACCTGGGAGTGATTGACGCTGGTGCCGCCCTCGGCTGCAGTCAGATAATAATAGCCATCCTTGCGGAAAATATGCGGACCTTCGATCCATACCGGCTTTTTGCTGATGTCGACGCCGCCATTGATCAACTTGGTGCTGGGGCCGACCATTTTGCCGGCGCGCCAGTCATATTCCTGAATCCAGATGGCGCGATGCCCGTCATAGCGCGGCGGTTCATCGGGCGCGCGATTGTTCACGATATAGGCTTTATCCCCTTCCCAATAGATGGATGGGTCGATCCCTTCGAAGGGTAGCCAGATGGGGTCGGACCAAGGACCGGCCGGATCAGTGGCCGTGATGACGAAGTTGTTGCGGCAAGCGACGCAGGTGTTGACGATGTAGAAGACGCCATCATGCCAACTGATGTCTGGCGCAAAGACGGCTTCCGACGTGCGGCGGACGGTAAAATCGAGCTGGCTCGGCCGGTCGATCGCATTGCCGATCTGGACCCAGTTCACAAGATCCTTCGACTTGAAGATCGGCAGGCCGGGGAAATGAGCGAAGGAGGAGTTGACGAGATAATAGTCGTCGCCCACGCGGGTAATGGTCGGATCGGGATAATAGCCCGACAATATGGGATTGATATATTCGCCCGGCCCGGCCTTCACTTGCTCGATCGATTGGCCTTCATAGGTGAAGCGCTCGAAGCGTGCTGGCTCGGCCTGCGCCGCCGTGCTGGATAGTGCCAATGCGGCAAATGGCAGCAGCCGACCCATCATTCCCAGGCCAATATCCATCAATCCCTCTCCTCATTCTATCCGACGCGGCATGATGGAGTGGACGCCTTGAAACGTCTCACGCCATCGCTTCGCTATGTGATAGCGCTAACATATGTCGTTGTCGACCCGCTTGCGCGAGCCGGTTTGACCCGGTGAGCCGACCGCAAGCGCCGGGTTTTCGCGTGCCCAACATCAAATATCAAAAAATGGCCCGCCTCCTGGTGAAGAGGCGGGCCATGTCGCGATGCCGTTTACGGCTTCAGCGTCTCGCGGCGATTCGCAGCGTCAGGGGAGGGATGGGGGACAAGGAACGGGGGTGCCGATGCCCTCGATCCGCACATTGCGCAGGCTGACCGTCATCGGCGCATCCGCTCCCATGCGGAACGGGGTTCCGATCGCCTTGAAATCGGCACCCTTGTCCTTGAAACACTGGAGCGGAATCTGGATGCTGCTTTCCTGGCCCAGCGGCGCTTCCGCCGCCAGTGCGCTGACATCCAGCCGCGCATTGCCCATCGCGATCGAAACGGGCCCAGTGCCACGGGCATCCATCCGCCAGTCGATGCGCAGGGCAAAGCCGCCATTGAGTTGCCGCAACATGTCAACGGCCGGCCCGTCGATGGCGATGTCACCCTTGCCGCTCCACTTGAACTGGCGCGCATCTTCCTGCGCGGCGATATCGACGGCGCGCATGGACACGCTGCTGTCGAGGCCCAGCCGCCATGGATCGAGCACCCGCCCGGTGCGCAGGAACAGGCTGTCGCTGACCGCTGGCCCCTGTTCGACGCGGGGGTCTTCATTCACTGGGCCTTGGGCATGGGGATGGGCGTAATCCAGGCCATAGCCGACCGGGAAAAGGGGCGCAGTGACAGGAGAGCGGGCGTCCGCTGGCCAGGCAAAGGGCAGCCGACCGGTAAAGTCGCGTGGCGGTTTGCCGTCCTTGCCCGCCACCAGCACATCGGCAACGCCCTGGCCCTGCGATCCGGGAAGCCAGCCGGCAACGAAAGCATCGGCTAGATTGAACGCTGGGCCGACGAACAAGGGGCGGCCCGACAGGAAAAGCGCGACGGTCGGAATGCCCTGCGCCTTCAATTTGGCGAGCAGTTCGCGTTCGCCATCCTGACCATGGAAGATGAGGTTCGACACGTCACCCTGAAATTCGGCATAGGGCTGTTCGCCGAAGACGACGATCGCGACGTCCGGCTTGTCGGCAAAATCGCCGGTGGGTGCCAGTTGCCCACTGCCGCCCGCCTGCTTGACGGCATCGATGATGGCACGGCCGATCGTGCTTCCTTTGGGGAAATCCGCAGCGCTCGTGTCCGTGCCCTGCCAAGTGATGGTCCAGCCGCCGGCCTGCATCGCCATATTGTCGGCGCCGGGGCCGGTGACCAGCACCTTCGCGCCTGGACGGATGGGGAGCAATGAGCCTTCATTTTTGAGGAGAACGAGCGACTTGGCGACAGCTTCGCGGGCAATCGCCAGATGCGCATCGGCCCCGACCAGTGCCGGGTCACCGCGCGCGATCCGGTTCGGCCCCATCAGGCCAAGCTTATATTTGACCCGCAAATTGCGCCGTACGGCGTCGTCCAGTCGCGCCATCGGGATGGTGCCGTTGCGCACATCGCGCAGCGTGGCATCGAACAATCCCTTCCAGCTATCGGGAGCCATGAACAGGTCCAGCCCCGCATTGATCGAGGCTGCGCAATCCGTGACGGTGCAGCCGGGGATCTGTCCATGACCGTTCCAGTCGCCGACGATCAGCCCTTCAAACCCCATCCGCTTTTTTAGGACATCGGTCAGCAGCGTCGGATTGCCGTGGTTCTTCGCGCCGTTCCAACTGGAAAAGCTGGCCATGACGGTGAGCGCGCCTGCGTCGATGGCGGCGGGATAGCCCTGCGCATGGATGCGGATCAACTCTGCTTCGGGCAGTCGGGCATCGCCCTGATCCTTGCCATTTTCGGTCCCGCCGTCGGCCAGAAAATGCTTGGCGGTTGCCGCGACCTGGACCGAACCGAGCGGCTTGCCGGGCAGCAGGTCGCCCTGTAGACCCTCCACCATCGCCTTGGAATAGGCTTTCACCAGCGCCGGGTCGGCGGCATAGCCTTCATAACTGCGGCCCCAGCGCAGATCCTGCGGCACCGCCAATGTCGGGGCAAAGGTCCATTCTATCCCGGACCCGGCAATTTCCGCTGCGGTGGCAACGCCGATGCGCTGGATCAGTTCGGGGTCATGCGCGGCACCAAGGCCGATATTGTGCGGAAAGATGGTCGCGCCCGGCAGGTTGGAATGACCGTGAACAGCATCGACGCCGAACAGGATGGGGACACCAGCCCCCGCTTTTTCGGACGCGGCGCGATAGTCGCTGACCAGCTTGATCCAGGTCGCGGCGTCGGCGCGCTCATTGCCGAATGGGCCGGAGTTGCCGCCTGCCAGGATCGATCCCAGGGGATAACGGGCAAGCTCGGCCGGAGTGATCGCGCTGATGTCGGCCTGGATCGTCTGTCCGACCTTCTGCTCCACCGTCATGCGCGCGATCAGGCGGTCGATGGCCGCTTCGGTCTGGCGATCGGTAATGGCGGCCGGGCTGTGGGCCGCGGGCCAGACTGACGGGTCTGCCTTCGCTTCCGGTGGCACAACGACGGGATTGGCGGATGTCCGCGGTTGCCCCGACGCCTGTACATTGCCGCCAATGGCCAGCGCCATGATCATGATTCCCGCTGTTGAGCGCATCGGCATCCTTCCTCGTAATTTTCTGTGAACGTTCTCAACGCATGTTTGTCATGGCTTGCGAGCATGATCAAGCCTTTTGCGCCGATTGGTCGTCAGTGCCGTTTTGTATCGCGCAGCAAGATGGCTGCGATGGCGGACAGCAAAGCCAGAACTGCGAATAGTCCTGAAAAGCCGAGCGTCGGCACCAGCACGAGGGTCAGCGACGGCATGATCAGCGAGGGCACGGTGTTGGTGAGGTTGAACAGGCCAAGATTGCGGCCCCGTCGTCCATCGTCGGGCAGCACCCGCAACGTCTGCGCGCTGTGCAGCGCCAGGAAGATGTTGGTGGAAAGGCCAAACAGCATGAATCCGGCGATCGCCGCCACTGGCCCACGCGCCAGGGCCATGGCGGTGAGGCCAATTGCGGCAATCAGGGCTGCGATGCAGAGCGGGGCTATCGGCCGATCGCGACGGTCGGCCCAGCGTCCGGCCATCAAGGCACAGGGTGCCGCCAGGAACAGGACCATGGTCAGGATGCGGGCCGTAATGGCGTCGTCGAAACGTGTGTCGATCGTCTGAAACCAGAAATAAAGATAGGCAAATAGGGCGGCCTCCGCGATCTGGACCAGCAGGCGGGCGCACCACATGCGCGTGATCATCGCGCGCAACCACGGTAGCGGGGCTATGGCCGCGCCGTGCGAGCGCCGTGTGGCGACCTCGCCCGATGGGCCCAACAGCACTAGCGGCAGGACGCAAGCCATCGCCATCATGCCCACCATCGCGAAGCGCCAAGGCGGATCGGCGAGGCCGGGCATTGTAACCAAGGCCCCGGCCAGTGCCCCGGACGCTGGCGCAAAGGCGAGTAGTCCACCCAGCCGACCCTTTAGCCTATCAGGGACGCAATCGCCCGCCCAGGCGGCTAGCGGTCCCAACATCATGTTCAGCGCCATTTGCCACGCCAGAATCAGCAGGATCAGTGGCCCCAATCGCTCGATATGGGAAAACAGGCAAAGTAGCCCGCTGGACAAGAGCAAGCCGGTTGCGACCCAGAGGCGGCGATGCCCTGTCACGTCGCTGAGCCAGCCGAACAGGATATTGGCGAGA
>NZ_JPPQ01000069.1:1853253-1869397 GCF_000743655.1 Sphingobium sp. ba1 | reverse complement strand
CGGCTGCACACCATGGTCATTCATTTTCCCATCGCACTGTTCATCGGTGCGTTCGGGGTGGAGCTGTTCGGGTTGTGGCGCCGCAACCGCGACTATCAGCATGTCGCACATATAATGCTGGTGGTCGGCGCGCTGGGAGCGATCGCGGCGGCGTTTCTGGGTTGGTTCGCGGGCGGGTTCTACCTGACCGATCGCAACCCGATCCTGATGACGCATCGCTGGCTCGGGACCTTGATCGCGGTCTTCGGCGTCGCGCTGGCTTGGATGCCAGCGCGCCACCGTAAGGTTCCCGAGCGGTCGCGGACGTTGTACTGGGTGGTGCTTGGCCTGATGACGCTCGCTATCTCCATCCAGGGATTCCTTGGCGGAACCTTCATGCACGGCGGAATATACCACTTGGCATTCTGAACCGGTCCGGCTGTGCGCATAAAGCGGTCGTTTTCTGAACAGGCACGGCCGAGGGCGCGTCTTCACCGAGGACGCGCCCTTTGACTGATCAGCGGATCGACTGAACTGCTTCGCTGCAGGCCTGCTCGCAGCGATGGCAGTGTTCAGCGCAGATGCGGCAATGCTCGTGCGTGCTCGCATGCTTCTCGCATTCCTCCGCGCACAGCCCGCAGGCGATGGCGCAGGCTTGAAGAGCCGCGACCAGCGCTTGCTCATTGCTGCCGGTGCGGCGGGTGCCGAGAGAACCTGCCGCCAGGCAGATGTCGGCGCAGTCGAGGTTCAGACGAATGCACTGGCGAAGCTGCGCGACCATCTCTTCCGCCAGACAGGCATCAGCGCACGACGTGCAGATCTGAGCACATGAGTAGCACTCCTCAATACAGCGGATCAGTGCGTCGTTCGTGTTTCCCTTCACTTCCGGATGCGTGGCGATCATCTCTTGCATGTGGTGCATGGTTCTCTCCTGTTCAGGTAGCGGTCACCCCCTGTCTAAGTAAGAGGTACGAACCTGAAATGTTCCGGCCTTTGCGTCGGACCGTTCAGCCGCTTTGGCGTATCGATTAACCCCCGGCGCCGGGGGTAGCGCACAGTTTCGACGGCCACGCCGCCTGCGCGCGCGCACCATCGTGGTGCGGGATCATCGAACCGAGAAGGGCCGTGTCGCCGATCGCCGTGTGGTACGAATCAGCGCTCCGGTTTAGGGCTTTCACTCGTTGCACTGCCAATGGCTCACCCTAGGTCGGCGGTAGGCCCTGAGCAGGCCACAGCCCGGCCATGGCGGATGCCAATCCGCTGTCGCGGTCGCGCAACAGGTTATGGATTGCGGTCGCAGCGACCGCTGCTTGTCCGGTCGCGACGCTGATCTGATCGAGCCCTTCCACAACGTCACCAACCGCGTAGAGGCCGGCAACCGAGGTTTGTTGGTGGGCGTCGGTCAGCACGCATCCCGTTGCCGCGAGCTTCGCGCCCAGCGAAGTGGCAAGCCCTGTTCGAGGCGATGAGCCGAGCGCAGGGTAAAGCGTGTCGAATTGTAGCTCCAGGCCATTGGCCAATCGAACCTCGACACAATCGCCAAGACGCAGCTGCTCGACAGGCGAGGGCGCGACATCGACGCCCTGCTGGGTCAGCCTGGCAAATTCGGTCGGTGCGAGGTCGAGCGACCGTTCGGCGAGAAGCGTGACCTTGGCACCATAAGCGCGCAGGAATTCGGCTTCTTCAGCGCCATGGCGGTCGCAGCCGAGCACCGCCACGCTCATCCGCCGAGCCTCATAACCATCGCAAATCGGGCAGTAGCGGAGAAGGCCACGCGCGACGCCGATGTCATGCATCGCATCGGGCATCTCGGGACGTCGATTGACGACACCCGTCGCGAGCACGACGGTCCGCGCGTACAGGACGTTCGGTCCGCAACTTGCCGAGAAGTGATCGCCTGATGCGACGATCGCGTCGATCTCACCGCTCTGGACCGTACCGCCATATTCATGCAGCTGAGCCTGCAGGCGCGCAAGAAACGTGACGCCGGAAATGCCGCCGGGAAATCCTGGGAGGTTGTGCGAGCGCGGGATGGAGGCGGCGCGCCCCGCCGCCGCGTCGTAAACGACGCAGCTCCTGAGAAAGCGGGAAAGATAGATCGCGGTCGTGAGGCCAGCGGGACCGCCGCCCACAATCAGACAGTCGATGACCTCCTCGGGATCGCCAGTCCAGCCTTGATTGGTCAACCGCAACCTCATCATTACCCCGCGCATGCGCCCGGCGGGCCCGCGGCCCTACTCATTCGGACGGTAGGCGCAGGTAGAAAGCGCTTTGTACTCCCTTGTGAATACGTGCCGATGCCGCTTCCCCCTCATCAAGAGGGTGCGGCGGCACGAAAAAAGATCGTGAGGGGTGACCCGTCCTGCTGCGTAATACAGGTGAACTCAACGGAAATGGAGATTACCCGCATGCGTCGCTTGTTCATCACGACTGCTGCCGCCGCCTTGTTCTTCGCAGGCGGCGTGGCAAACGCGCACCCGAAGCTGGTGTCCGCCAGCCCCGCCGCCAACGCGGCGGTCGCGACCCCGGAGAAGATCAGCCTCCAGTTCAGCGAGAAACTCGTGCCTGCTTTCTCCAAGGCCGAACTGATCATGGCCGCGATGCCTGGCATGGCGGCCATGAAGATGCCGAGCAGCGCCGCGGTCGGCTCCGACGGGCGTACGCTCACGATCATCCCGAAGCAGCGTCTCCCGCGTGGGCGTTACAACGTCGACTGGCAGGTCGTTTCCGGCGACACGCACAAAATCACTGGCAGCTACACCTTCACGGTGAAGTGAGCGGATGATTGACTGGCCGACCGTCGCCATCCGCTTGGCGTTATACCTCGTCCTGGCGGTGCTGTTCGGCCTGTCGGCGTTCAGCCTCTATGGCCTTCGGCTCGGCGAGCGCGAGGATGCAATCGCTCTGCGGCCTTGGCTTTCGGGAAGTGCTGTGCTCGGGTTGCTGCTCTCAGCCGCTGGCCTGATCCTCATGGCCTCGTCGATGGCCGGATCTCCATTCTGGCCGGTCGACGAGGCCGCGGTGGCTGCCTTGCTCGGAGGGCCACCGGTTGGCTCCGCCTGGAAGGTGCGCATGGTAGCGCTGGTCATTGCCGGGGGCGCGGTCCTACTGGCGCGAGGCAGAGCATCATGGCTGGCGATGGCCATGATTGCCGCCGCTACGGCGTTGGCGACACTCGCGTGGAACGGGCACGGTGCCATGGACGAGGGAAGCACCGGATGGCTTCACCTGGGCGCGGACATTCTCCATCTCCTCGCAGGCGGTATATGGGTTGGCGCACTGTTCGGATTGCTTCTCCTGATGATGCGCCGCGCCGAGGCGATCGATGCCGCGCACCTTCAGCTTACCCATCGGGCGCTGCACGGCTTCGGGGCGGTGGGCACGCTCGTGGTTGCCATTTTAGTGATCACCGGCTTGATCAACAGCTGGCTGCTCGTGGGCCCAGCCAATTTCACGGCCTTGGGCACGACGCTCTACGGCTTGCTGCTGCTCGCCAAGCTGGTCTTGTTCGCAGCGATGCTGGGACTCGCGTCGCTTAATCGGTTCCGCCTCACGCCGGCCTTCGAACGCTCGATTGCCATGAACGATCATGACGGAGCGCTTATGACGCTGCGGGTCAGCCTGGCGGTCGAGACAACCTGCGTGATTGGTATCTTGGCGCTCGTAGCATGGCTCGGCACCCTCGCACCGCCCGCATCGGGCATGTAGGTGAGGTTAGCTCTGCTGGGTCTGTTGATGTATTCAAAGGTGAACGAACGAGGGTGGCAGAGTCATGACCGACGTCGAACGCAGCGAGCCCGGGAGCGGCAAGGGTGCTCCTGAGATCGTCCTCATCACGGGTGCGAGCGGTTTCATAGCCGCCGCGCTCATTGCCCGGCTCGGCGAACGCTACACGGTCGTCGGACTCGATCGTGCCGGTCCTCCGGACCCGCCGCCTCCTGCGGCCGCGGTCGCCATCGATCTCGGGTCCGACGAGGCGGTCCGCGCCGCGCTCGAGGAGGTGCGCGCACGATACGGCGCCCGCATCGCGTCGGTTATCCACCTAGCCGCTTATTACGACATAACCGGCAAGCCTAACCCGCTCTATGACAAGGTGACAGTCCAGGGCACCCGCCGGCTGATTGACGGGCTGCAATCGTTCGAGGTCGAGCAATTCGTCTTCGCCAGCACGATGCTGGTCCATAAGCCGACCGCCACTCCGGAGGAGCGCATCAGCGAGGAGTCGCCAATCGGTGCGTCCTGGGCGTATCCGCAGTCCAAGGTCGACACCGAGGCATTGCTGCATGAGCGCCACGGGAACATCCCCGTCGTCTTCCTCCGCGCCGCAGGAGTTTACGACGACGACGGGCGCTCGGCGTTTCTCGCGCAGCAGATATCGCAGATCTACGAGCACCGCCTGATCTCGCATTTCTATCCCGGCATGCTGTGCGCGGCACAGTCATCGGTGCACCGCGAGGACTTGGCCGACGCCGTGGTGCGCCTCGTCGATCGGCGGCACGACTTGCCGTCAGAACTGCCGCTGCTCGTCGGCGAACCCGACCCGCCCGGCTATGCCGAGATCCAGGACATCGTCGGGGAGGCGCTCCACGGCGAGGGCTGGAAGACGATCCGCATCCCGCAGCCGCTCGCGAAGGCCGGGATCATCCTGCAGAACGAAGCGCTCGGCAGCGACGACTTTATCCAGCCCTGGATGATCGACAGCAGCAACGACCACTATATCCTCGACATCTCGCGCGCACGGTCGCTGCTCGGGTGGGAACCGAAGCACAGCCTTCGCGACACGCTCCCGGCGATCGTCGCTGCGCTCAAGCGGCATCCGCGGGCCTGGTACCGGAACAACAAGCTCAACGAGAACCTGGTCGCGTGGGATGAAGAGCCAGAGGCCGAGCTTGCGGGGTCTGGCCACCACCAGCCCGCAGCGGCCGCCGGAACGGGCGGCATAGATCACGGCGGGATGGATCACAGCAAAATGGACCACGCGGCGATGGGGCACGGGTCCGGCGCCGCGGTCGCGGCCATGTCGGACCACGGCGGGCACGGCGATCACATGGCCTTGATGGACCGCGATGAGCGCCGCGCACGCTGGGCGCTTTACGCCAACATCGGTCTCGGTCTGTGGCTCGCCTCCAGCCCGCTCATCTATGATTCCATGACCACGCAGAGCGTCGGCGAAGCCGCGCGTTTCGTAACCGTCGATCGCGGGCTGCCTTCGATCGAATGGCGGGCCAGCGCACTGGCTATCAGCGATGTCGTCAGCGGGCTCGCCATCGCGCTGTTCGGCGCGCTGTCGCTCGCCCCGCGCACCAAGACATGGGCGCAGTGGGCTGTCGCGTTCATCGGCATCTGGCTGTTCTTCGCGCCGCTGATCTTCTGGAGCCCGAGCGCCGCGCAGTACAACAACAACCTGCTCATCGGCTCGGCCGTGATCGCCCTGTCGGTGCTCGTGCCAATGATGCCGGGCATGAGCATGGCGGGCATGATGGACCCCAAGAACATCCCGCCTGGCTGGACCTATTCGCCATCGACGGACGCGCAGCGGCTGCCGATCGTCGCCATGGCGCTGATTGGGCTTCTGACCTCGCGTATCCTGACGGCCTACCAGTTAGGCCACATCGATACTGTGTGGGAGCCGTTCTTTGCTGGATCGCTGGCCGACCCGCGTAATGGGACCGAGGAGATCATTACATCCGACATGTCGAAGGCTTGGCCGATCCCCGACGGCGGTCTTGGTACAGTCAGCTACGTGCTCGAAATTCTTATGGCGGTGATGGGCACCCGCGACCGCTGGCGGACCATGCCGTGGATGGTGACCTTCTTCGGCATTCTCGTCATTCCGCTCGGCGTCGTCAGCATCTATTTCATCATCAGCCAGCCGATCGTCATCGGCACGTGGAGCACGCTGGCGCTGATCGCCGCGCTCGCCATGCTGATCATGATCCCGTTCGCATTGGACGAGGTCATTGCCATGGGCCAGTTCCTCGCCTGGGCGAAGCGCCGCGGCAAGCCGCTGATCCGCACCTTCTTCCAGGGCGACGCGGTCGAGGCGGGGGCCGAGGACGCATCCGACGTGATGGCCTCGCCTTCTACCTTCTGGGCGGATGCGAAGCGCGGGCTGACGCTGCCGTGGACGCTGGCGGCCAGTATCGTGCTCGGCGCCTTCCTGATGCTGACGCGGGTGATCCTGGGGAACGAAGGCGAGATGGCGAACAGCGACCATGTCGTCGGCGCCCTCGTGATCACAGTCGCGATCATTGCCACCGCAGAGGTGGCCCGCGCTCTCCGCTTCATCAATGTCGCGTTCGGGGCATGGCTCGTCGCTGCCCCGTTCCTGCTGACAGGGGCCGGCCCCCTTGGGGCGATCGTGTCGGTGGTCGTGGGAATCGCGCTCATCGGGCTCAGCCTGCCGCGCGGCAAGCGCAGCCCCGAACATTATGCGAGCTGGGACAAATACGTAATTTGAGGCCTTACTCGCCTCCAGAGAGGAGGGGCACAGCATGGCGCAGTCCAGGTACCGAGTTCTATCCGGGGGTCATTCAGGCGGTTATATGGCCGTCGATTATGGCGGTGCGGTTGCCGATGGCCGGGTCAAGAGCGGCCGAGTATGCCGAGATGAACGAGTTCGCGTGAAGCTGCTCCAGGCCGCAGGCGTCGGCGTGAAGTTCGCGATCCATCCGGTTGCGGGGCGCATGCCCGGTCACATGAACGTGCTGCTCGCCGAAGCCGGCGTGCCCTATGACATCATCTTCGATATGGAAGATATCAACGCCGAGTTTGCCAACACCGATGTCGCGCTGGTCATCGGGGCCAACGATGTCGTCAACCCGGCGGCACGCACCGACAAATCCTCGCCGATCTACGGCATGCCCATCCTCGATGCCGACCAGGCCCACCAGGTCTATGTCGTCAAGCGCGGTCAGGGCAAAGGTTATTCCGGCGTCGAGAACCTGCTCTTCTTCAACGAGAATTGCAGCATGGTCTATGGGGATGCCCAGGCGGTGCTGACGCAGATGGTGCAGGCCGTGAAGGATCTCGGCGCGTGACCGTACCCCTTACCCCCGAAATCTGATTCACCACAGGAGAATGGACAATGACCTACGCGACCATCAATCCCTATACCGGAGACACTGTTGCGACCTTTCCCGACGCAACGGACGAGGAGGTGAAGACCGCGCTGGACAAAGCAGACGCGGCTTTCCTCAGTTGGCGCGAAACCTCCTTCGCCGAGCGCGGCCGTATCCTGCAGAATGCCGCAGACATCCTGCGCCGGGACAGCGATGCTTTTGCCCGCCTGCTGACGCTGGAAATGGGTAAGCTGGTCGCCGAAGCGAAGGCCGAGGTGGAACTCTCCGCCAAGATCTTCGAATATTATGTTCGGCATGCGGAAGACCTGCTGAAGCCGGAGAAGCTGCCGGTGCTCGATCCCGCCGAAGGCGAGGCGATGCTGGTGCACGAGCCGCTCGGCGTCCTCCTGGCGATCGAGCCATGGAATTTCCCTTATTATCAGATTGCCCGCATTCTCGCGCCGCAACTCTCGGCCGGCAACACGCTGATCCTCAAGCACGCCTCGAACGTTCCGCAGAGCGCCGCGGCGTTCGAGAGACTGATGAACGAAGCGGGTCTGCCGGAAGGCGCGTTCCAGAATCTCTATGCAACGCGCGATCAGATCAACCTCATCATCAACGATCCGCGCGTTCATGGCGTGGCGTTGACTGGCTCGGAAGCTGCCGGCGCGGTGGTTGCATCCGAGGCCGGCAAGGCGCTCAAGAAGTCGACCATGGAACTGGGCGGCGCCGACGCCTTTGTCGTGCTCGCCGATGCCGACATGGACAAGACGATCGACTGGGCCGTCTTCGGCCGGCACTGGAACGGTGGCCAGGTCTGTGTTTCGTCCAAGCGCATGATCGTCGTCGATGAAGTCTACGACACCTTCCTCGACGGTTATCGCAAGGGCGTAGCCAAGCTCGTCATGGGCGACCCCTCCGACCCCGGCACCACTCTCGCGCCGCTCTCCTCGCAAAAGGCGGCCGACGACATCAAGGAACAGATCCGCAAGGCCGTCGAACTGGGCGCCAAGGCTGAGGAAGTCGGTCCTACAGTGCCGAACAAGGGGGCTTTCGTGCAGCCAACTTTTCTGACCGACCTCGATGAGGGCAATCCGGCCCGTTATTGGGAATTCTTCGGTCCGGTATCGATGCTGTTCCGTGCGAAGGATGAGGACGATGCCGTGCGCATCGCCAACGACTCGCCCTTTGGCCTGGGCGGCTCCGTCTTCACCTCCGATCCTGTCCACGGCGCCGAAGTGGCGAAGCGGATTTCCACCGGCATGGTCTTCGTCAATCACCCGACTAAGGTGGAGGCCGACCTGCCGTTCGGCGGCATCCGTCGCTCGGGCTATGGCCGCGAACTGCTGGGCCTCGGCCTCAAGGAGTTCGTCAATCACAAGCTGATCGATGTCGTCGATATCGACGCGCATTTCTGAGAGAGGAACATCGCCATGGAAAGCACGATGAAAGCCGCGGTCGTCCGTGAATTCGGAAAGCCATTGGTCATGGAGGAAGTCGCGGTGCCCCGACCTGGCGCCGGCCAGATCCTCGTCAAGATCGCAGCCACCGGTGTGTGCCACACCGACCTGCATGCCGCTGAGGGCGATTGGCCGGTCAAGCCCAATCCACCCTTCATTCCTGGTCACGAGGGCGTCGGACATGTGGTCGCGGTTGGCGCAGGTGTGAAGCATGTCAAGGAGGGCGACCGGGTGGGCGTGCCATGGCTATATGATGCCTGCGGCCATTGCACGCACTGCCTGGGCGGCTGGGAAACGCTGTGCGAGGAGCAGCACAATACCGGGTATTCGGTGAACGGCAGCTTTGCCGAATATGTTCTCGCCGATCCCAATTATGTGGGGCATCTGCCCGGCAACGTTTCGTTCGTCGATATTGCGCCGATCCTGTGCGCCGGCGTCACCGTCTACAAGGGCCTCAAGGTAACCGACACCAAACCGGGCGACTGGGTGGTGATCTCCGGCATCGGAGGTCTCGGCCATCTCGCCGTGCAATATGCCAAGGCGATGGGCCTCAACGTCGTCGCCGTCGATGTCGATGACAGGAAGCTCGACCTCGCCCGGTCGCTGGGGGCCACGTTGGCAGTCAACGCCCGTTCGGAAGACCCGATCGCTTTCGTGAAGAAGCAGATCGGAGGCGCGAATGGGGTGTTGGTCACCGCCGTGTCGCCCAAGGCCTTCGAACAGGCGATGGGTATGGTGGGACGCGGCGGCACGGTCGCGCTCAACGGCCTGCCGCCCGGTGACTTCCCGCTGCCGATCTTCGACACGGTGCTGAACGGCGTGACCGTGCGGGGATCGATCGTGGGGACGCGGCTCGATTTACAGGAAGCCTTGGACTTCGCCGGTGACGGCAAGGTGAAGGCCACGATCTCAACCGACAAACTCGAGAACATCAACGACATCTTCTCCCGGATGCACAAGGGCGACATCCAGGGCCGCGTCGTCATCGATTTCGAGCAATAACGAGCCGCTTTTCGATCGGGCGTGTCTTCGTCGATCAGCCGGTCACCGCCGGGGCCGGAGGTCAATTGCCTTTCTGAACGCGTCTCCTCTCACCCTTAGGAGGGAGGAGACGCGCCGGTGGAGGAGAGGCGCCATCCTGAACAGACGAAGGAAGATTATCATGACTACTGGCAAGAAGGTCGCAATCGTCACAGGTGCCGGCCAGGGCATAGGCTTGGCCGGCTCGATGTCATCGTGAACAACGCAGGCC
Source organism: Sphingobium sp. ba1 (assembly GCF_000743655.1). Lineage (NCBI taxonomy): Bacteria > Pseudomonadati > Pseudomonadota > Alphaproteobacteria > Sphingomonadales > Sphingobiaceae > Sphingobium > Sphingobium sp. ba1. The sequence continues at coordinate 1,859,645 of NZ_JPPQ01000069.1, read as the reverse complement.
TCGGACCGACCACACCGATCGAGGAGATCACGCCCGAAATCTACCACAAGGTGTTCGACGTCAATGTCGGCGGCACCTATTGGGGCATCCAGGCGGCGCTCAAGCATTTCAAGGCACGTAAGCCCGAGAAGGCCGGCGATATCGTCGGCAAGATCATCAATGCTTCGTCACAGGCGGGACAGGTTGGCAATCCCGATCTGGCGGTTTACGGCGCGACCAAGTTCGCGATCCGCGGCATCACCCAGACAGCAGCCAAGGATCTCGCACCCCTTGGCATCACCAGCAATGCCTATTGTCCCGGTATCGTGCGCACGCCCATGATGGAGGGCATTGCTCAGAAGGTCGCTGATGAAAATGGCCAGACCCTTGAATGGGGCCTGCAGCAATGGGCGAAGAACGTAACGCTCGGGCGCATCTCTGAGCCGGAAGACGTGGCAGCCTGCGTATCCTTCCTTGCTGGCCCGGACTCGGATTACATGACAGGGCAAGCCCTGATTATCGACGGCGGCATGGTCTTTAACTGAGGCAGAGGTTCGAAGACGATCCTGTTTCGGCAGGCTCGTCTTGGTGCAGCTGTCAGATGCTGGGAGGCATGCGATGCATGCAATGGTCCTGAATGCGGTCGGTCAGCCGCTCGTGTGGACCGAACTTCCGGATAGAAGGCGTCACCTCAAGGTTTGTGCGCCAGACAACTACAAGGGTTCCTGGGGCGCGCCTTCATGCATGGCGGCCTCAACCATCTGGCATTTTGAAGGGGGAAACATGATTTTGGCGTTTAGGGTGGCAATGGCCACAGCACTGGCGATGCCGATCGCGGTCGCCGCCCAGCCTGCATCGCGCTTCGCGGATACGAAGGCCGTGGAGGCAGTACTGTCGCAGTACAAGGCGGCGATTGAAAAGCTCGATGCGAAAGGAACAGAGCGACTCTTCGCGGCCGACTCCCAGATATTCGAAACGGGTGGCTCGGAGGGAACCTAGGGGGCCGGTGAGAGGATGGTCGAAAACGTACGCTAAGCGTCCCGGCCTTGCTGGTGGAGCCGGAGCGGCCTGAACCGTTCACGGGGTTTGTCGATCTCGCCCCAAAGATAGTCGCCGGTCAGGCCGACATGCTCCCAGCCCAGCGGGGCGACGTGGGCGAGCAGTTCGTCGGGCACGTCGACGCCGCTGCCGCGCAGATGACGGACGGCGCGGTCGAGATAGACGGTATTCCAGAGCGTCACGGCCGCGGTGGCGAGGGTCAGGCCGGATGCACGATGGCGCTGGTTCTCGAAGGTGCGGTCGCGCAGTTCGCCGAGCCGGTTGAAGAAGATGGCGCGGGCGAGCGCGTTGCGGGCCTCGCCCTTGTTGAGGATGCTGCCGGTGCGGCGCCGCTGGTCGGGATCGTCGAACCAGTCGAGCATGAACAGTGTGCGCTCGATCCGTCCAATCTCGCGCAGGGCGCGGGCGACCGGGTTCTGACGCGGGAAACCCGCCAGCTTGCGCAGCATGACCGAGGCGCTGACGGTGCCGGCACGGATCGAGGCGGCAAGGCGCAGGGTTTCGTCCCAGTTCTCCTCGATCGCGCGGAGGTTGACCGGCCCGGCGACGAGCGGGCGCAGCGTCGGCCACGGGTCGAGCGGCGACAGGCCATACAGCCGGCGCTCGTTGAGGTCGCGGATGCGCGGTGCGAAGCGGAAGCCGAGCAGGTGGCACAAACCGAAGACGTGATCGACCGCGCCGGCGGTATCCGTCGCATGTTCGCGGATCACCAGTTCGCTCTCATGGTCGAGCAGGCCGTCGAGGACATGCGCGGCTTCGCCGGCATTGGCGGCGATGACCTTGGTATGGAACGGCGTAAAGCGGTCGGTGACGTGGGTGTAGAACAGCACGCCGGGTTCGGTGCCGTAGCGGGCGTTGCGATCGGCGAGGGCCTCGCCCTGACCACCGGCGCGGAAGAACTGGCCGTCCGACGACGATGTGTCGCCCGGTCCCCAAACCGCCGCGAGGGGATGCGCGGTGTGGCAATCGACGATCGCCGCCAGCGCCGACAGGTAGGTTTCGTCGCGCACATGCCATTCCGCCGTCCAGCGCAGGCGAGGCAACGTCAGCCCGCGCGAACTTTCGGCCATGCGGCCCAGGCCGAGATTGGTCGCATCGGCGAGGATCGCACCCATCAGCGCGGATTGGTCGGAGGCGGAGGCGCCGCTGCGCGCATGGACGAAGCGGTCGGCGAAACCCGACCATGCGGCGACCTCGACCAGCAGGTCGGTGATGCGGACGCGCGGCAGCATCGCGTAGAGCCGGGCCTTCAGTGCATCGGCATCGTCGGAGGGAGAGCGCCGGATCGGCGAGATCAGCAACTGCCCGCGCTCGATTGTCACGTCGACCAGCTCGCCCGCCGCGGCTGCGCGTTCCACCTCCGTCATGCGCCGGACCAGTAGGGTGCGGCGCTCCTCATACCATTCGGGGAAGTCGGTCGGCACGGCCAGGCGCAGATCGCCGGTCGCGCGCATCGCCTCAAAAGTGGGCACGGGCAGCTGATAGTCGTCGAGCGTGCGATAGGCGCGGCTGCCGTCCACCCAGATGCTGCCCGACCCGAGCCGCTCGCGCAGATGGACGATCACCGCGATCTCGTAAGCGCGCCGGTCGATCGTCCCTTCCGCAGGCTGCACGACCTTGCGCCAGCGCGGCTTGATGAAGCTGGTTGGCACCCGCTTCGGCAGGGCCGATCGACCGTCGCGGTACATCGTGCGCAACACCTCGATCGCGCCGAGCAGCGGATCGCCCGACCGCGCGGTGCGGAAAGTGAAAGCGGCAAGAAACGTCGGGGCGAACCGCCGGACGGCGGTATAGCGTTCGACCACTTCCTCCAGCCCGTCGTCGGCCGAGCGCGTCAGGTCCTCGGCGAAGCGGATGCTGCGTTCGAGTTGCTCCCAGCCAACCTTGGCGTCGATCGTGCGGAAGGCATCGCGCCCACTCGCGCGAGCATCGACCAGAAGGCGACCGAGCCGGGCATGGAAGCGTGCGGTGTCCTTCAGCATCCGTGCCTGGCCGAGCAACCGATCGGAGCGGTTGCGGTCGGCGCGGCGGAACAGCGCGCCCACCATCTTCTCGACCATGACCAGTGCGGCATCAGTCAATCCCGCCTCCATCTCGATCATCGAGGCGATGAGCATGGCGAGCCGGCGCAGGCGTTCGAGACGTCGCAGGTGCTGGGCGGTGACGATACCGGCGGTCCGTGCGATGACGGCATAGCGGGCGGCATGTATACGTCGCGCCCTATCCGCTGCGATCCCGATGCCGCGCACAGCGTCAAGCCGTTCGATAATCCCTTTCAGGTTGGCGGCCGAAGGGGCTTCGGGCCATTCGCGTATCCACCCGAGCCGGGTGCGGCCGTGGTCGTCGGTTGCGATCAGATGTTCGAGCGCGGCTTCCTGCTCGGCCGAACAGTCGCGGATCAGGTTAGCATGAGCGGCCTTGCGCGCCCGTGTCCGCACGATAAGCGCGAGCCGTTCCAGCGTCGATGGTGCCGGCAGCACGATCCGGTCTGCGCGCAGGCGATCGACCATGCCGGCGACAATCGTCTCGCCCCGGTCGGTCGAGGCGGCGATCTCCGATCCCAGCGCCAGCATCGCTCGCACGTCCACTCGCGCAAAGGCACGCAGACCGAGCAGGGCTTCGATTTCGGCACGGTGTTCGCGCAGCGTCGTGGAGCGCATGGCATAGCCGGTGAAGTCGTCGGCCGCGCACCCGATCTGCTCGGCGAGCAGCTTGAGTATGGCGTCGGGCACCGCCTCACCCATCAGCAGCCCGCGGCCGGGATGACGCAGGTAGCAAAGCTGCACCGCGTAGCCGATCCGGTTGGCCCCGCGCCGACGTCGCGCCACCTGCGCCAGATCATCGGGACCGAGCGTGTAGAGCCGTTCAATCGTCGCGCGATCAGCGGGCGGATCGAAGATGGCAGTGCGCTGCGCGGGCGACAGAATGGTCTTGGTCGGCATCGGTGTCCTGTTCGTCACGAAACAGGAAAGCGGACCTGTTCATGGAGCATAGACCAGAAGACGGGTTATGTGACAGGATGAGGATTGTTGGAGGAGCGCTCCCGCTCTGTCACACGAACGGACGTATATGTGACGACGCAGATCGGCTATGCACGGGTGTCGAAGGCGGACGGCAGCCAGGTCCACGACCTCCAGCGCGACGCGCTGGTCGCGGTAGGCGTCGATCCCGATCACATCTATGAGGACGCCGCATCGGGACGGCGCGATACGCGCCCCGGCCTCGACGCCTGCCTCAAGGCGCTACGTCGCGGCGACACGCTGGTTGTGTGGAAGCTCGATCGGTTGGGGCGTGACCTGCGCCACCTTGTCAATCTGGTCGGCGAGCTGACGAAGCGGCAGATCGGCCTCAAGGTGCTGGCGGGCGAAGGCGCGTCGATCGACACCACTACCGCCAACGGTCGATTGATCTTCGCGATCTTCGCCGGCCTCGCCGAGTTCGAGCGAGAACTGATCGTCGAGCGTACCCGCGCCGGCCTTGCCTCCGCCCGTGCGCGGGGACGGCACGGCGGACGGCCGTTCAAGATGACGCCCGCCAAGCTGCGCCTTGCCCAGGCTGCGATGGGCAAGCCCGAAACCAAGGTCGCCGAGCTGTGCGCCGAACTCGGCGTTACCCGGCAGACCCTCTACCGACACGTCACCCCCAAGGGCGAGATCAGACCCGATGGCGAGAAGCTGCTGCAACGCAAGGGGCGAACGGGATGAATAATCATAGCATTATGCATCGGATCGCTTTGCTCTGCTGCCTCATCGCATCTGCTGGCTGCAATGGTTCGTCAAAAAACGGGCGACGAAACGGCACAGGCCGGTTCCACCGATCATGCCGAACATCCAAGCGTAATGGGATTGGTGTTCAATTTGAGGCCGGGCGAAGTGGAAACCTACGTCTCCGATTTTCCACGTTTCCTCAGGGTCAGGCCGAACGAGAACTATGATCTGCTGCTGGATGAGAGCATCCTGATCGATCCTTCCAGCATGTCGGTAGCCGTGCCGCGCGGGCGCGGCACGGCGCGCAAGCTCGGCGAGAGTACCGTCTTATGTTCACCGGAATCGACACCCGGACCTGACCGGCTTTTCTATCAATGTGCGACCAAGTTGCCGTTCAGGGGTCGTCAAGTCATTCTGGTGTGGCGCGATCGGCCCCGATTGGCGACCGAGGTGAAGACTGCGGCGGAGGCTGCCAGCACTTTTCTTGCCGCTCGCTTGATCGAGGAACGGCCCGGCGAAGCCAGCTTGAACGGCGTCAAAATGAGGGGCTACAAAGCGTCCGCCGAACCCGATCGCGACCCTCCGCTGCCGGGAACCTGGTCTCCATCGCGCCTTGCGTGTCCGGCTGATCCGTGGACGTTCATCGGCTATGACCCTGTGCGTCTGGAAAGAGCCGGAGAAAGCTGCACGGCCAAGGCGGTGGCAAGCGGCATTGATGGTGCGCTGAACTATCGCGCTACCTGCAAAGACAAGACCGGCGAACACGGCGAACTCTGGTCGCTTCGCCAGCGCGGTCCGATCCTCACAATGCAGCGTTCGCGATCGACAAGTTGGGGAGGCGGTCCCGTTTCAAGCCATAGGCTCGAACGATGCGGATGATCTACGCGACACGCTTAGCGTACGTTTTCGACCATCCTCTCACCGGTCCCGTAATAGACCGCGACCGCGCCATCAGCGTCACGGAAAGCCTGCGGGAAGAGCTGCGGCGCGAATGTCGCGACGATGCTGTATCCCCAGGCGACGCCGGTCCCCATCGCGATCAGCGTGAACATGTTGAGGCTGCGGTTGACGATCGACGCCCAGCCACGCGCGAAGAACGGCCATCCGGCCCACAGCACCACCGGCGTCGCCAGGGCGAACTGGATCCAGATCGAGATGTGCATCGGCACCAGATGGTGCAGCGCCGGGATCAGGTGGCCGCCCATCTCCAGCAGGAACACGGGCAAGGCGAGCGCGAGGCCGATCCAGAAGCGCCGGGTCATATCGGCAAGTTCGGGACTGGGTCCGGCATCCGCCGCCGCGATCAGCGGCTCCAGCGCCATGCCGCAGATCGGACAACTGCCCGGCGCGTCCCGGCGGATTTCCGGATGCATCGGGCAGGTCCAGATCGTGCCCTCCGTTACGGCTGCCGTTAACGCCGCAACGGGGTGATGCTCATGGCGATCAAGTCTATGGGTGTGGCTAGGGTGGGAATGATCGCCATGGGTAGCAGCACCCTCATGGTGCGGCTCGGCATGCGCTACCCGTGCTGCATAATGCACGGGGTCGGCGTCGAACTTCGCCTTACAGCCGGCCGAGCAGAAGGCGTAACGCTCGCCTTCATACTCAGCCTTGTGAGCGGTCCTGGCGGGATCGACCACCATGCCA
>NZ_JPPQ01000069.1:1841219-1853243 GCF_000743655.1 Sphingobium sp. ba1 | reverse complement strand
GCAGGCCCATGCGCAGATTGCCCGGCTCGACGCCGCGCAGGTCGCCTCGGCGCAGCGCCTCGACACGATCCAGACCAGCGCACAGCAGCGTTTCGAGGCCGCGCAGGCCGAGCGCGAGGCGGCGCTCCGCGAACTGGCCGCGCTCCAGTCCGACACGCAGGCGCGCGCCGAAGCCTTTGAAGCGCAGATCGCCGCGCTCAAGGATGCCAAGGAGCAGCTTTCCGCCCAATTCAGCGAGATTGGCGGCAAGCTGCTGGGCGAGGCGCAAAAGACGTTTCTCGACCGCGCAGACCAGCGTTTCGCGCAGGCGAACGAGAAGAGCGAGGCGCAATTGAAGACGTTGCTCTCGCCCGTCGAAACCACGCTCAAACGCTATGAGGAAGGGTTGCAACGGGTCGAGAAGGACCGTGTCGGCAGCTATGCCGAACTGCGCGAAGCGGTACAACAGGTGCATTTGGGCCAAGGGCAGGTGCGTGAAGAGACCGCCAAGCTGGTCAACGCGCTGCGCGCTGCGCCCAAGACGCGCGGCCGCTGGGGCGAACAGCAGTTCAAGAATCTGATCGAGGCCGCTGGCCTGTCGGCCCATGTCGATTTCAGCGAGGAAGTGTCGGTCACGGTGGAAGACGGCCGGTTGCGGCCTGACTTCATCATCAACCTGCCCGGCGACCAGCAGATGGTGGTCGACGTCAAATGCTCGCTCGTCGCCTATCTGAACGCCGTCGACCAAGTCGATTCGGCGCTGCGTGACGCCCATATGGCCGACCATGCTCGCGCGATGCGGACCCATGCCGACGCGCTGGGGCGCAAGGCCTATTGGGAACAGTTCGACAAAGCGCCAGACTTCGTCATCATGTATGTGCCGGGCGACAATTTCGTCACCGCCGCGCTCGAAGCCGACATGGATCTGTGGGAGCGCGCCGCGCGCAACCGCGTCATCATCTGCGGCCCGTCCACCTTCCTGCCACTCGCCCGCACGCTCGCCAGCCAGTGGCGACGTGAAAAATTGCAGGATCAGGCACGCGAAGTCGCCGAACTAGGCAAGCAGCTTTATGAACGCCTCGCCGCCGCCGCCGGATCGCTCAAGAAATTGGGCAATCGGCTCCACGGCGCGGTCGGGGATTATAACGCCTTCGTCGGCAGTTTTGAGGGCCGGGTATTGGTGACCGGGCGTAAGCTGCGCGATCTCAATATAGATACCGGCGGCAAGGAATTGGACGAGCTTGGCCCGGTCGAGGCGCTGGTGCGCGACCCCGCATCGCCTGAAGCGCTGCGCGCCCTGCCCGACGCAGCGGAATAACGCTGCGGAACCAACCACCCTCCGCCTGCGTCTCTTCTGTATGAAGCCTTGAAAATCAAAGCCGTAAGGGTTGAGAGACAAGGGTCGGAGACCATCCATGTGGAAGCGATTGATCTTTAGGCGTGCGCCCCCGTCGCGCGCGGTGCCTGTCGAACCGCACATGCCGCGCCGGTCAAAACAGGCTGAGGCCGACCATCCCTTTGCCGACCTCATCGCCAAACTGGACCGCATCCCCTATCCCATGCCGCATAAGGCGGCGTTCAGCCGCTAAGGCGCGCTGCCCGTCTCTTGCCCCCCTGCTTCTCCGCTGGCATGGCAAGAGCCATGACAAAGATCGGCCTGCTAGGCGGCTCCTTCAATCCCGCCCATGGCGGCCATCGCGCCATATCGCTGTTCGCGGCCAAGGCGCTTGGCCTGGACGAAGTCTGGTGGCTCGTCTCCCCCGGCAATCCGCTCAAGCCGCGCGCGGGCATGGCCCCCCTCCCCGCCCGGCTGGCCCACGCCCAGCAGATCGCCCGCCGCGCACCGATTCGCGCAACCTCGATCGAGGCGCGGCTTGGCACCCGCTACACCATCGACACGTTGCGCGCCGTCACTCGCCGCTACCCCAAAAACCGCTTCATCTGGCTGATGGGGGCCGATAATCTGGCGCAATTTGGCGATTGGCGCGACTGGCGCGGCATCGCCCGGCAAATGCCCATTGCCGTAATCGCCCGTCCAGGCTATGATAGCGCTGCCTATGGCTCTGCGGCCATGAGCTGGCTGCGGCGCTTCGTCCGGTCCCCGCGCCAGAGTGCAGACTGGACGAATTGGAGACCACCGGCGCTCGTGCTTTTGCGCTTTCGCCCTGATCCAAGATCGGCGACCCTGCTTCGGCAGGCGGACCCCCTCTGGCATCGCGAATATGAAACATCGTGTGCGCGAGATCCGCTCACGCGCCGGTTAGTGATCTAGAATGGAGCCTTTTTGACCAGACCCCACCCCGCCAACGACACGGCCGCATCGGCCGATAGCGTGGCCGCCCTGCACGCCCTCGTCATGCAGTCGCTCGACGACGACCAGGCGCAGGAAACCATCTCCATCCCCCTGGAAGGCAAGAGCAGCATCGCCGATTATATGGTGATCGCGAGCGGCCGTTCGTCGCGTCAGGTCGCGGCGATCGCCCAGCATCTCGCTGAACGGATCAAGAAGGAAACCGGCCGTTCGGCACGGGTCGAAGGGCTGCCGGTCGCAGACTGGGTGCTGATCGACGCGGGCGACGTGATCGTCCATCTCTTCAAGCCCGAAGTGCGCAGCTTCTACAATCTGGAACGCATGTGGGGCTTTGTCGATGCACCGGTTGCAGGGACAGCCTGAACCCTTCGACAGCCGAGTGACGACGGACTAGGAGGAGCGCCATGCTCCTCCACATCATCGCGCGCGGGAAAATAGGGCGAACGCCCGAAGCCGATCTGGTCGACCGCTATGCCAGGCGGTTGACCATGCCGCACAAGATCACCGAAATGCCCGACCGGGGCGGCAAGCTGCCGCCTGCCGCGCCCGGCACTGTAACGGTGATGCTCGATGAAAAAGGGCGGCAGCTTGGCTCGATGGAGTTCGCCCGGCGGCTGGAAGGCTGGCGCGACGCGGGCACCCGCGAATGCCGCTTCCTGATCGGCGCGGCGGATGGATTCGACGACGCCGACCGGGCCAATGCCGACCTGCTGATCGCATTCGGCGCGATGACCTGGCCGCATATGATGGCCCGCGCGATGCTGGCCGAACAATTGTGGCGCGCCTGCTCCATCCTTGCCAACCACCCCTATCATCGCGAAGGGTAGCGGCGTGAAACGGGGGGCGATCATCACCGGCGGGCTGCTCGCCCTTGTAGCGCTGGCCGCCACGCGCTTGCCCGCGGCCGACGATGCCGCGATCATTCTGCCCGGCACTGCAGGCACCACGCTGGCGCAGGAACAGGCCGCGCTCAAGGCCGCCCGCCGCCAGTCCGACGAAGCGCGCGATCGCTCCGCCCGGCTGGAGCAACAGGCCAGCGCGGCGCGCGACGACGCCGAGCAGGCGCGCCGCCGCGCCGCCGCCACCGCCGCGCGTATCCAGCAGGCCGAGGCCGATATTCAAGCGGCACAGGCCCGCATCGCCATCATCGCCCGCATGCAGCGTGCCCAGGCGGCGCGGCTGGCGGCGCGGCAGGAGCCGGTTGTGCGCCTGACCGCCGCACTGCAGATGATGGCCCGCCGCCCGATGGCGCTGGCGCTGGTGCAGCCCGGATCGGTGACCGACGCGGTCCATATGCGCGCAGTGCTGGGGCAGATCTTGCCGGTCATCCAGCAACGCACAGCCGGGCTGCGCGCCGAACTTGCCCGCAGTCGCGCCCTGCGCGCGACCGCGCAGCAGGCCGCCGGTGCGCTGACCCAGGCGCAGGCCGACCGCCGCGAACGCCAGGCGGCACTCGCCGCGCTGGAGGCACAAAAGCGCGTCGCCGCGCGCGACTATCGCGCCAATGCAGGCCTTGAAAGCGAACGCGCGCTGGCGCTGGGCGAACGGGCGCGCGACATTGTCGATCTGATGGACAGGCTGGAGGAAGCAGGCGACCTGCGCGAACGGCTCGCCGCCCTCCCCGGCCCGCTGCTTCGCCCCGCCCGCCCGGATCAGACGGGCACACCCGCACCCGAAACAGCCCGCGCAGCAGGCGGGCCGCCGCCCTACCGCCTGCCCGTCATCGGCCAACTCGTGACCGGCATGGGCGAAGTGAATGACGGCGGCGTGCGATCACGCGGCCTCAGCCTCGTCACACAGCCCGGCGCCCAGACCGTCGCGCCGACCGCAGGGCGCGTTGCCTTTGCCGGCCCCTATCGCGGCTATGGCCAGATCCTCATCATCGACCATGGCCAGGGCTGGACTACCCTGATCACCGGCCTCCACCGCGTCACCGCACAGGTCGGCGATACGGTGCGTCAGGGCGACCCCGTCGGCATCACCGGCCAGGGCCGCCCGACGGTTACGATCGAACTGCGCCGCAATGGCCGTCCGGTGGACATCGTACCGCTGGTGGGCTTGGGGTGAGGAATCCCCGTTAACCCGGCGCTCATCGATACTGCGCGACATTGGTCGAAGCGCGCTTTTGCGTCGGAACGCGAATCGGCTTATGACGGGACGATGATGCCGGAATCAAGGATGCCCATGAAATCGACCTTTCTCCATGGCGCGCTTGCGCTTGGGGCGCTTGCGCTCATTCCCGCCGCCACCGCGACCTTCGCGGCGGGGGAAGCATCGAGCTACAAGGCGCTCGATGAATTCATGGACGTGTTCCAGAAGGTCCGCAGCGATTATGTCGAAAAGGTCGACGATGAAAAGCTGATCAAGGGCGCGATCGACGGGATGCTGGCCAGCCTCGATCCGCACAGCAGCTTCCTCGACGCGCGCGATTTCCAGAATCTGCGCACCCAGACCGAGGGCAGCTATGGCGGCCTTGGCCTGTCGGTCACGCAGGAAGATGGCGCGGTCAAGGTCATCGCACCGACGCAGGACACCCCGGCCTGGCGCGCGGGTATCAAGGCCGGCGACTATATCACCCATATCGATGGACAACTCATCTATGGCGGCACGCTGGACGAAGCGGTCGACAAGATGCGTGGTGCGCCGGGCACCGCGCTCAAGCTGACCATCGTGCGCGCGGGCCGCGACAAGCCGATCGACCTGACGCTGACGCGCGAGATCATTCAGTTGAAGCCCGTCAAATGGGAAGTGAAGAATAATATCGGCGTCATCAACATCGTCAGCTTCTCGGCCAATACCGGGGCGGATGTGCGCCAGGCGATCCGCAGCATCGACAAGTCGCTGGGTCACAAGCCCACCGGCTATGTCCTCGACATGCGCTCCAATCCCGGCGGCCTGCTGGACGAAGCCGTGACGGTCAGCGACATCTTCCTGGAGCGCGGCGAAATCGTGTCGCAACGCGGCCGGGCCAAGGGCGATGTCGAGCGCTATTATGCCAAGCCCGGTGACGACGCCAAGGGCTTGCCGGTGATCGTGTTGGTGGACGCAGGCTCGGCCTCCGCCTCCGAAATCGTCGCAGGCGCCTTGCAGGACCAGCATCGCGGCCTGGTGATGGGCGAACGCAGCTTCGGCAAGGGCAGCGTGCAGACGATGCTGCCGCTCAGCAACACCAGCGCGCTCAAGCTGACCACCGCGCGCTATTATACGCCATCGGGTCGCAGCGTGCAGGAAGGCGGCATCCAGCCCGACATCCGCGTGCCGCAATTGTCCGATCCCGATTACAAGAACCGGCCGAAATATCGCGAAAGCGACCTGCGCCGTCATCTGATCAACGAGATCAAGACCGACGATAAGGCGCTGGAAGAAGATGCGAAGGACGATCCGCGCTTCACCATGACGGCCGAGGAGCTGAAAAAGCAGGGCGTCGAGGATTTCCAACTCGACTATGCGCTCAAAACGATCGCGCGCCTTGCCAGCACGCCAGGCGCGACGATCGCCCAGGCGCAGGTCGCGGCACGCAAGCCGGGGGCGAAGTAACGCCCCCACAAGTTCAGCATGACGAAAGGTGCGGGTGTGTCTAAGTGGGGGTGATGAGCAGACTCCCCCTTGCCCGCGCCCTCGCGCTGTTGCTGCCCGTCGCCCTGTTGGGCGGTGCCTACGCCTCCCAATATATGGGCGGTCTGCACCCCTGCGAAATGTGCTGGTGGCAGCGTTATCCGCATATGGCGGCGATCCCGCTGGCTGTGTTGGCCTTCGCGACGAAGGCAACGCCGAAGACCAGCGCTACGTTCACCGCACTGGCCGCCATTGCCATTGCAATCAGCGGCGGCATCGGCCTGTTTCATGCCGGCGTCGAATATGGCTGGTGGGAAGGGCTTACCGCCTGTTCCACCACCCCGACTGGCGGCAGCGCGTCGGACATATTGACCCAGATCATGGCGACGCCGATCACGCGATGCGATGTTGCGCCATGGAGCCTGCTGGGCATCTCGCTCGCAGGCTATAATGGCCTCTTGTCGGTCGGTGGCGCGGTCGCCATCTTGGCACTGCTAAGCAAGAAGGGACGTCACGCATGAGCGGATCGAACGACTTTCCCCGCCCCGGCCAGCGCTTGCCCGATGGCGCGCGCGACTCCATGCTGCGCGTCGATCAGGCGGGCGAATATGGCGCGACCCGCATCTATGCCGGGCAATTGGCAGTCATGGGCGACCGCCACCCCTATGCCCGTATCATCGCTGGCATGGCGGCGCAGGAGGAACGGCATCGCGCGACGTTCGACGCCATGATCGCGCGGCGCGGCGTGCGCCCCACGGCCTTGTCGCCGGTCTGGAATGTCGCGGGCTTCGCCCTTGGCGCCGTCACCGCCGCGATCGGGCCAAAGGCGGCCATGGCCTGCACCGCCGCCATCGAAACCGAGATCGACCGCCATTATGCCGAGCAGTTAGAGCAGATCGGCACCGATGATGCGGAACTCTCCGAGGCTATCGCGGATTTCCAGGCAGAGGAAGTCGAGCATCGTGACGCCGCACTGGCCCATGGCGCGGAACAGGCACCGGCCTACCCCCTGTTATCCGGCGCGATCCGTCTGGGATGCCGGGCCGCCATCGCGCTGTCGAAACGCATCTGAAAAGGACGGACGAATGACCAAGACCCCGATGATCGCAGCCTTGGCGCTGCTGGCTGCCGCCGTCCCCGCCATGGCGCAACAGCCGACCGCGCCAACCGCCGTGACCGACCCGAACAATGAGAAGGTCAATATCGTCATCGTCTATGGCGAAGATGCTTGCCCACCCAGCCAGGGCGACGAAATCGTGGTCTGCGCGCGCAAGGGCGAAGCGGAACGCTATCGCATTCCCGAACCGCTGCGCGGCGATCCCAATAAGCCGAGCAATCAGGCTTGGGGCGAACGAGTGCGGTCGATGGAATATGTCGGACGCTCCGGCACGGAAAGCTGCTCGCCGTCGGGCGGTGGCGGAACGACCGGATGCTTCGCCCAACTGGCGCGGCTCGCCAAGGCCGAGCGGCAGGCATTGGACAATGCCAGTTGGAAGGATCTGGTCGAGGCCGAACGCGCCAAGCGCCTGTCCACGATCGATGCGGACAGCGAAGCGATCGAGGCGCGGGTGAAGGCCGAGGAAAAGGCCGCACAGCAACAGGGCAACGGTCCGACGCAACCCTGACGGTTTTACGCATCGGTCGTCGTCTCAAAATCGACCAGCCGGGGATTTGGGCACCCCTGGTTCCTACAGGGGCATGAAGGAATATGATCCCATGCGACATCATGTCGTTCTACCCCTGGTCGGCCTGCTGCTGACCCCGCTCCTATCCTCCCCGGCGCTTGCCCAGGCGGAACCGCCACCGGAACGCACCATCAACCTGCTCGTCTATGGCGATGATCCCTGTCCGCAGGGCGAAGGCGATGAAATCGTGGTGTGCGCGCGCAGGCCGGAGGCGGAGCGCTATCGCATTCCCAAGAAGCTGCGCGAAAAGCCCGCCGTGTCGGGCGGCCCCGGCTGGGGCAGTCAGGTCGCCACCATGGAAAGCGTCCAGCGGCAGAATCTCCCGAACAGCTGTTCGGTGAACGGGGTCAATGGCGCCACCGGCTGCACCGCCAAGATGCTGGAACAATGGTTTGCCGAACGGCGGATGCAGCAAAGCCGTGGCGAACCCTGAGCGTCTTGCACAAATTGCGTCCTTGACCTAAGCACGACCCGTCATCTGGGGAGTAGCCAGCCGTTCCGCACTACGGAGCGGGCCTTATGTCAACATATTTGGCCGAAAGGTCATGGCATGAGGGACGCGGGTATGTCCGCGTAAGGCGAGACCAATGGCATCGACGTTCCATGCCCGGCCGGGCGGGGAGCGCCGGTGGCATTGCGTCATTCACCTCCGCCCGGCCCCGGACATGCCTGATGGAAGCTCTGCTCACCTCCTCCGCCCTCGTTGCGCTCGCCGAAATGGGCGACAAGACGCAATTGCTCGCCATGTTGCTCGCTACCCGTTTTCGAAAGCCGGTGCCGATCATCCTCGGCATCCTGTTCGCGACGCTGGCCAATCACTTCCTCGCCGCGCTGCTTGGCCATTCGATCGCTGGCATATTGACGCAAGGCTGGTTCCGCTATGCGGTCGCGATAAGCTTCATCGCCATGGCAGCCTGGACATTGGTGCCGGACAAGATCGACGAAGATGCGCCGCTCAAGGCACCATCCGGCGCAGGTGTGTTCATGACCACGCTGATCGCCTTCTTTCTGGTCGAGATGGGCGACAAGACGCAGGTGGCGACGATTGCGCTCGGCGCACGGTTCGACAATTTGCTGGCGGTAACGATGGGCACGACGCTGGGCATGATGGTCGCCAATGTCCCCGCCGTATTGTTCGGCGAAGCGCTGGCGAAAAAAGTCCCGATGCGCGCGCTCCAGGTCGGCGCCGCGCTGCTGTTCCTGATCCTCGGCCTATGGATGATCGCGGATCTTCAGGGCTGGATCGGGTAAGACGTTTATTTGGGAATGCGCCTTCGCGCATTCTTCCGCACCGGCCCTCACACCCACCCGGCCACCCAACGGCAGTATCATATGGGTGGCCGGGTGGGTGTGAGGGCCGGTGCGGACTTTGAAATGCGCCCTTTTGCGCATTTCCAAACACGCGCTAAGCGGTTGTCAGCGCCGCGCGGCTGGGGCAAGGGAAAAGCCAGCATATTCCTTTTCGAACGGACGTGGGACAGGTGATGAAAGACAGTCTGGTAACGGTGTTCGGCGGCGGCGGCTTTGTCGGTCGCCAGGTGGCACAGGCGCTGCTGGCGCGCGGCGCGCGGGTGCGGATCGCACAGCGCGATCCCTCGACGGCGTTGCGGGTCAAACCGCTGGGGGGCCTTGGCCAAGTCCAGTTCATCGCCGCCGACATCCGCAATCCCGCCAGCGTGGCGCGCGCCATCGCGGGCAGTGATGTCGTCATCAACCTGGTCGGCATATTGAAGGGCGACTTCGACGCCTTCCACCATCGCGGCGCGGCCAATGTCGCCAAGGCCGCGGCGGACGCTGGCGTCACCGCGCTCGTGCATATGTCGGCGATCGGCGCGGACCCGGAAAGCCCGTCCGCCTATGGCCGATCCAAAGCGGCGGGCGAAGCGGCGGTCAAAGCGGCCTTCCCGACCGCGACCATCATCCGCCCGTCGATCATCTTCGGCGCGGAAGACCAGTTCCTCAACCGCTTTGCCGAAATCATCGGCATGCTGCCGGTCATCCCGGTGATCGGCGCAGCGACGAAGTTCCAGCCGGTCTATGTTGCCGATGTCGCCCACGCCATCGCCAATGCGGCGGAGCAGCCCGGCGTCCATGGTGGTCAGACCTATGAGCTGGGCGGCCCGCAGGTCCGAAGCATGCGCGAGATCAACCAGTGGATCGCCAAGGCGGTCGGCCGCGAGAAGGCGCTGGTAGAGGTGCCAAACGGCGTCGCCAAAATGCTGGCGATGTTGCCGGGCGGCCCGATCACCGGCGATCAACTGGCGATGCTCGGCCGTGACAATGTCGTGGCAGAGGGTGCCAAGGGACTCGACGCGCTCGGCGTCGTCGCCACGCCGATGGACGGCGTCGCCGACAAGTGGATGGTCCGCTACCGCAAACATGGCCGCTTCGCCGGTCGCGCCAGCGCCTGACGTCATCATCCCCCATGCAGGGGGATTTTGGTGAAATATAGATAGCAGCCCATACCATCGTCATTCCCGCGCAGGCGGGAATCCATCTCCCGCCTTATCGCTATAATGTCAGGTAGGGAGATTGATCCCCGCCTTCGCGGGGATGACGTAAAAATCTGGCTATGACGAATTTCGCGACGATCCCTCCTGCAAAGGAAGGAGTTTGGAAAGAAACCCATGGACCTGCATTATCTGACCGTCATCCTGCTCGGCATCGTCGAGGGGCTGACCGAGTTTCTGCCGGTGTCCTCCACCGGGCATCTTATCCTCGCCAGCGAATTGCTCGGCTATGATTCCGCGACCTGGGCGATGTTCAACGTCGTGATCCAGCTGGGCGCGATCCTGGCGGTGGTAGTGCTCTATTGGCGCACTTTCTGGGCGGTGGGCATGGGACTGCTGCGGCGCGAGCCGGTGAGTTGGCGCTTCCTGCGCAATCTGCTGATCGCCTTCATCCCCTCGGCCGTCATCGGCCTGGCGCTGCATGACTATATCGAGATCATGCTGGGTGCGCCGCAAATCGTCGCTTGGGCGTTGATCGTCGGCGGCATCGCCATCCTGTTGATCGAGCGGGCGGTCAAGGAGCAGCGTTTTCACGGCATCGCCGATATTCCCATGGTGCGCGTGCTGGCGATCGGCTTCATCCAGTGCCTGGCCATGGTGCCCGGCGTCAGCCGGTCGGGCGCGACCATCATGGGCGCGCTGATGCTGGGCGTGGAGCGGCGCACGGCGGCCGAGTTCAGCTTCTTCCTCGCCATCCCGACGATGCTGGGCGCGACCGCGCTGGAACTGATCAAGAAGGGCGACCGGATCACTAGCGCCGCGGTCGGCTGGGACAGCATCGCGCTGGGCTTTGTCGTCTCGTTCATCGTCGCCTTGCTGGTCATTCGCTGGTTCGTGGGGCTGGTGTCAAAACATGGCTTCGCCCCCTTCGCCTGGTATCGAATCATCGCCGGGATTGCGGCCCTGATCTGGCTGGGCGCAAGATAGGGCCGAAACGGTCTATTTATCACGCGCTTTGTTGCGATCATTTCGCAACTAACCGCGATAACCGCGATTTTATAGTCAGTATTACTGTCCTAAATATCAGAATCCGCGTGACTCTGCGGGTTTTTATGCTATGCGCGCCGCTGAAACTTTAGTCAGGGACGAGCGATGGCCGACAATCCGATGCTGAAATTCGTGGGCAAGGGACAAGCCTACCCGGAAAAGCGCGCAGCCGACGACCGCGCCGACGATTTTCTGGAAATCAGCCGCAGCTTCATACTGGACAAGGCCGAGGAGCAAGCGTCACGCTGCTCGCAATGCGGCGTTCCCTATTGCTCGACCCATTGCCCGCTGCACAACCACATCCCCGACTGGCTGCGCCTGACCGCCGAAGGCCGCCTGCGCGAAGCCTATGAACTGTCGAACCTGACCAGCACCATGCCCGAAATCTGCGGCCGCATCTGCCCGCAGGATCGGCTGTGCGAGGGCAATTGCGTCATCGAATTTTCAGGGCACGGTGCCGTCACCATCGGCTCGGTCGAAAAATACATCACCGACACCGCCTGGAAGGAAGGCTGGGTCGAACCCTTGGTCGCGGGCAAGCCCACCGGCCAGTCGATCGGCGTGATCGGCGCTGGGCCTGCGGGTCTCACCACGGCGGAATATCTGCGCGCGGCGGGGCATGAGGTGCATGTCTATGACCGGCATGATCGCGCCGGCGGGCTACTGACCTATGGCATCCCCGGCTTCAAGCTGGAAAAGGACATCGTCATGCGCCGCGTCCAGCGCTTGAAGGATGGCGGCATCGTCTTCCAAGAAAATTTCGAGGTCGGCCGCGACGCGACGCTCGAAACCCTGCGCGAGAAGCATGACGCGATCCTGATCGCGACCGGCGTCTACAAGCCGCGCGACATCCGCGCGCCGGGCGTAGGCGCGCCGGGCGTGGTCAAGGCGCTCGATTATCTCACCGCCTCCAACAAAGCCGGGTTCGGCGATGCCGTGCCGGAGCATGAAGACGGCACGCTGCTGGCCACGGGCAAGAATGTCGTCGTCATCGGCG
>NZ_JPPQ01000069.1:1826655-1841209 GCF_000743655.1 Sphingobium sp. ba1 | reverse complement strand
GGCTGGACATGGGGCTGACCCATTTCAAATTCTTCCCCGCCGAAACATCCGGCGGCCTGCCCGCGCTCAAGGCCTTGGCCGCGCCGTTGCACATGGCGCGTTTTTGCCCGACCGGCGGCATCACCGCCAAATCCGCGCCCGAATGGCTCGCTCAGCCCTTCGTCAAATGCGTTGGCGGTAGCTGGATCGTGCCCAAGGGGCCAGTCGATGGCGCGAAGATCGAAGCCCTGGCGAGGGAAGCCGCTGCGCTTCCCCGCTGACGCCATTGCGCCTGCCCGCCCGCCTGCCTAGATGGATGCCATGAACCCGCGCCGCCTTCTTGCCACGCTTGCCCTGCTGCTGTCCGGTTGTACCGGATCGCAGCAAGGCTATCCATCGCTTGCCAAGCGGGCGGTGGAGGGCGCGCCGATGGCGGAGATCGCGCCGCCCCCTGCCCCGATCGCGGCCGACGCGCCGCTGACGGCGGAAATCGCCCGCTATGTGGCGCAGGCGGACAAGGGGCGCAGCGCCTTCGATGACGCCTATGTCCGGGCCGATCGGGCGGCAAAGGCCGCGTCGGGCACGGCCGTATCGAGCGACGCATGGGTTGCGGCGCAAGTGGCGATCAGCGCGCTCGAATCGGCGCGCAATGACAGCGTGTCGGCGCTCGCCAGCCTCGACACCCTCTATGTCCAGCGCAGCAATGCCATTGCCGATGGCCGCGAACGGGGGGGGCTGGCGGAAATCGACACGGCCCGCGCCGCGACGCTGGCGATGGTGGACAGCCAGAATGACCGGATCGACGCGATGAAGGGCCGCCTCGCGCAGCCCTGACCAGCCGTCAGTCCAGCGCGTCCTTCACCGCGCCCTTATGCGCCTTGGCATAATGGACATAGCGATCGGCACCGCCCCGCAACTGGACAAGCGCATCATCCGACAGATCGCGCATATATTTGGCCGGACGCCCCGCCCATAGCTGGCGATGGGGCAGCGTCTTGCCGGGCGACAGCAGCGCACCCGCCGCCAGCATCCCGTCGCTTTCGACCACGCAGCCATCCATGACGATCGCGCCCAGCCCGACAAAGGACCGGTCCTGCAAGGTGCAGCCATGGATCATCGCCATATGGCCGATCAGCACATCCTCGCCGATGATCGTCGGCCAGCCTTCGGTCGGGCGGCTGATGCCATCGCCGGGGCTGTCGCAATGGATCACCGTGCCGTCCTGCACATTGCTGCGCGCGCCGATGCGTATCCTGTTCACGTCGGCGCGGATGACGCAATTATACCAGATGCTGGCATCCTCGCCGATCTCGACATCGCCGATGATGCGGCATCCCGGCGCGATGAAGGCGCTGGGATGAATCAGCGGTGACTTGCCGTTGAAGGGGATGATGGAGACATCGGGATAGTCGCGCATCTTACGCGCCCAGCAGGCGCGCGGCGTGCAGCGCATGATAGGTCAGCACCCCGGAACAGCCCGCCCGCTTGAACGCCATCAGCGTTTCGAGGATCAGCGCATCGCGGTCGCCCGCGCCCGCAGCAGCGGCATGTTCGATCATCGCATATTCGCCCGACACCTGGTAAGCGAACACCGGTACCTCGAACCGCTCCTTCACCCGTCGGACGATGTCGAGATAGGGCAGACCGGGCTTGATCATCACGCTATCCGCCCCTTCGGCCAGGTCGAGCGCCACTTCGCGCAGCGCTTCCTCGCTATTGGCCGGGTCCATCTGATAATTTTTCTTGTCGCCCTTGAGCAGCCCGCGCGACCCCACTGCGTCGCGGAACGGGCCATAAAAGGCACTCGCATATTTGGCGGCATATGCCATGATCTGGACATTGGCGTGGCCGCTTTCTTCCAACGCCGCGCGGATCGCGCCGACCCGGCCATCCATCATGTCGCTCGGCGCGATAATGTCTGCGCCCGCCGCCGCCTGGTTGAGCGACTGGCCGATCAGCACATCGACTGTGGCGTCATTGACGACATAGCCGGTGCCGTCGAGCAGCCCGTCCTGGCCATGGGCGGTATAGGGGTCGAGCGCCACATCGGTCAGGATGCCGATGTCGGGCACTGCATCCTTGATCGCGCGGATGGCGCGGCACATGAGATTATCGGGATTGAGCGCTTCGGCTCCATCGTCGCTGCGCCGGTCGGACTGGGTGTTGGGGAATAGCGCAAGGCAGGGAATGCCGGCATCGCGCGCGTCGCGGGCGCGGTCGACGATGCCGTCCACCGACCAGCGCGACACGCCGGGCAACGCGGCGATCGGTTCCTCAACGTGCTGCCCCTCGGTCACGAACAGCGGCCAGATCAGGTCGGCAGGCGCCAACCGGTTTTCAGCAAACATCGCCCGGCTCCAAGCCGAGGCACGAGTGCGGCGCAAGCGCAGCGCCGGATAAGGGGCATGGGTCATGCCGCAGGTCTAGGCGCGCGGTAACGGGGGATCAAGGGCAAGCCGGGATCGAGCCAGTTCAGCGCGCAGTACCCAACCCGGCCACGGCAAACCTATGAGCCGCTACCTTTCCTTATCTCGGCGGCATAGATGTGCGGCGCGCCGTCCATGTTGGAGCGGAAGATCATCCATTTGCCGTCGGGCGTGAAGGTGATGTTGGGTTCCAGCCGATAGTCATGCTTGCGCATGTCCACGATCTTTTCGACCCCGAACGTGCCCGGCGCGATCAGGTCGGCGGCGTTGTCCGCGTGGATGCCGGCGACATCGGGTATGGCGCGCGGGGTGAAGAGGTAGAGATATTTGCCATCGGGGGCATGGGCGACCATCTCGCTGTCACCACCATCCCCTGAAAAATGGCGCATGTCGGGCGCCTGATTATAATGGACCGACCATTGGTTGCGATCGACATGATACCATTGCCGCCGTCCGGTGGCGATCTCATAGCCCGCCAGCCAGAAGACTTCGCCGCGCGGCGTCTGCAGATCATACCAGATCCAGGCGCCATCGGGCGAGAAGAACTCATGGCCCGCAATTTCCATGTTCATGATCCGCTTATGGATCAACTGTTTGCCACTGCCATCGGTGCGGATCGTCCAGATCCGATCGACCTTGTGCCACGGCCCTTCGTGGCAATACATGATGAGGCCGGGATCGGTCGGCGAAAACTGGATATGGTTGAGCCAATCCGTCGAGGCGACGACGACCTTCCGCTCGCCCGTGCGGATGTCGATGGTGAATATCTCCATCGGAATCTTCGCTTCCAGCCGTTCGTTCAGGCGCACTTCCTTCGCCTCGGCAAAGCTGAGCGGCTTTCCGTCCGGTCCATTGGCGGCATAATGCGCCTGGCCGAAGGTCTGCTTGATCTCCGGCGTCCCAGCCTTTTGCGTGCCATCGGGCTGCAGCGGCTTGTCGCTGGCGGCCCATTGGCCAAGCAGCAGCGTCTCGTCGGCATTGATCGACCCTATCGAACCGCCATCGACCGTCGCGATTTTGCGGGTCTTGCCGCTGTCGATATCCGCCACGAAGATGGTGGTGCCGCCCGCCCCGTCATCGCGCTTGCGGCTGGCATAATAGGCCGTGCGGGTCTTGCGCCCGGTGAACAGCAGTTGCAGATCCTTGCCCTTGACCAGCGGCTTGATGGTCCAGTCGGCCAGCGTCATCACCGCGATGCCGTCCGGCGTCGATATCACCATCTTGTCGCCCTGGGGCGTATAGCTGTTCTGGTGGAAATAGAGGCTG
Source organism: Sphingobium sp. ba1 (assembly GCF_000743655.1). NCBI lineage: Bacteria > Pseudomonadati > Pseudomonadota > Alphaproteobacteria > Sphingomonadales > Sphingobiaceae > Sphingobium > Sphingobium sp. ba1. The sequence goes on along the minus strand of NZ_JPPQ01000069.1, from coordinate 1,837,538 downwards.
GCGCTGCCCGGCTGCTGCGTCAGCCGCAGGACACGGTGGCCGGTCGTCTGGTCGATCCATTCGGCGGCCGGCTTTGCCTGCACGGCCCCGGCGAGGCCAACCGCCGCCATCGCGGCCCATCCGATCATCGCTTTGCGCATCCTCAATTCCTCTTTTCTGCGGCAGCCCATTCCAGTGCGTCGGGAATGAGTGCCAGATTCTGAATCGCCGCCAATCCCCATTGCGATGCGGCGTTGGTGGAGACCTCAGGCCACTCGACGGTCGGACCGACGAAATCGGGGCCGCTAAGAGAGACCCGCGGATCGCCATCCGACAGCCCCAACCCGGCCTCGCCGCCCAAAAACTCCCGCGCGGCGCGTGTCGATAACGCGGCATCGCCGGTTTCCCGTGCGACATAGGCCGTCAGGCGGGAATGCCCTTCCTTCAGGTTCCGCTTGCCGAAGGGCAGAGAAAAATGCGCGTCCCATTCCTGCGGCGAAGCGTTGAACCAGCGGCAATAATCGAGCCATGCCGCCCGATAGCGCGGCACGTCGATCAGTTGCAACAATTCGGCATTCACTTCAAACGCCCCGAATACGGCGTTGAGATGCGAGATGGATATTTTGTCTCCCGACCCGATGAAGCGCCCGGATTTGAGATCATAGGAGGCGCTGCCCGCCAGCCAGCCATATTTCAATCGCCCGATACTATCCATGCCGGCGACCAGCCGGTCCCGCCACCGCACGTCGCCCGTCCGTTCCCATTCCGTCAGCCAGGCCGCCGCGAGCGACCCCCAGACGGTACCGAAGCTGAAATCCACGACGCCTTCGGGGAGGGTCTTGCGCTCGGCACCGGGCACCTTGCGGCCGATCTCGACATGGGTGAGCGCTTGGTCCGAGGGAACCAAAGCGCGCATCAGGTCGCCCACCCGTTCGTCGCCGGTCAGATAATAGAAGATGCGACGATAGGCAGCGTTGCTGACGCGCGGCTGTTTGGAGCTGTCGCTCCAATGCTGAACGCCATGTCGCGTGCCAAGGCCCGCAAAGCGGCCAAGATGATAGACATCGACTTCGCCTGTATGGCGGGTCATCGCTTCGGCCAGGCGAAAGGCGCGCGCCCGGCCGCTGCGTAGCACATCATACCAAAGCCACAGGTCGGGCGATAATTCGCTATTGGCCCAGGCATAGCCGCCGATATCATAGCGCCAGACGTGCCGATCCTCGTCATACGTGTGCATGACGTCGCCATGGTTCCAGAAGCCATACCAGCCGCGCCGGTCGACCTCTTCGGCATAGAAATCGACCAGATTGACCAGTTGATCCTCGATCCGCGCCTTCAGCGGGCTGGATCGGTCGGGCAGGCTCCAAATACCCAGCACGTCGGCCGCATGGATGCGTTCGGGCGTCACCATCAGTTGCGGCGGCGTTGCGTTGGCCTGCGCCATCGCCGCCAGATGCGCCGCGTCGGGCGTTGCCGCGCAGGCCCAGAGGGTCAGTTCGCTGGTGCGGGCCGCGCCGGTCGCGTCATCCCAGCCGGGCTCATAATCCTCATAGGTGATGTCCAGCCCTTCATTCTGGGCGGCATAGGCTTCCATGCCCATGACGTCCCTGTAAGGGCGCATGTCCATCGGCTGTGCGTTGGGAGACCAGAGCCAGGCAGTGAGCGACGCCTGGTCGGTGTCGGCGCCACGAATGTCGATCTGTGCGGGATGCCGCTGCCAGAAATAGCGCGCCGCGATCGCGACGCCGCCTGTAGGCGATCCGACATAGCCCAGGCCCTGCGAGCGCGTTCCCGACGCCGCATCGATCCACGCCTGCCCGGCCTTGGTCCGCTTGGTGATGGCAAAGCCGTCGGCGGAGAGCTGGCTCAGCGTGAAATCGCCCCAAGTCGGGATGCGGCCGAGCAGATTGCGGACCGTCGGTGCCATGCTATCCAACGCCACGGCTTGGCCCGCAATCTGTGCCTTACGCGCGGCCCCACCCGGATCGCGGCGGAGGCCGGTCAGCGGCCGCACCGCCTCGCTGAACAATCCGTCCGCGCCGGTGCTGATCCGCACATGACGGTCATGCGGGGCAGCATCCATCGGCACTTGCGCCTGCAGGCCGAGGCCGCTGATGAAATCCCTGGCCGGATCGCCGTCGAAGATGAAGCTATGCACGACCCGCAGATGATCGGCCCCTGCATAGGCATAAAGGCGGACGACAAACGGCAGCCAGGCGCGCCCTTGCCCCTCGTGCATCCCTTCCAGTTTCACGACGGCGCGCACCGGCCCCTTTTGTTCGACCGTCGCCTTGTCGATCCGGCCGGTGAAATGGCTGCGCTCCCCGCCTTGCGGTGCGTTGTCCACGCTGGCGCTCAGCGCCAGCGATCCCATGACGGTCCGCTCGCCTGCTTTGGCCGACTGGATGATCGAATTGCCCGACGTGCCGATCGTCCATTGGACCGATCCGACGGTGATGACGATCCGGTCGGCGGTTTCGCGTAACAAGACCGGCGCTGGAGGAGCGACGGACTTGCCCTGAACCACCGTCATGCTTGCGGTTGGGGTGTCTCCGGCTGGCAGCGCATGTGCGGTCCATTTGAGCGATCCATCCGGCCAGCTGGCCAAGGGCCAGTGCTGCGATGGCAGAGCCTTTCCCTCGGCGTCTTTGACGGACAGGGCGGTTCCGGCGCGCAATGCCCCTTGCGGCCATGGCACGCCAAAGGTCTGGCCCAGCGAAAGCAGCGGCGCAACATCATCGATCCAGCGCACGGGTGTCGACGGCACGCTGCCGCCGCGCACGTTCGCGGCCCGTGCAGCGGCAGGCAGGAGCGCCGAAGCGCCGGTGAGCAGGCCAAGCCTCAGGCTGTCCCGGCGGCTGACTATGATCCCTGTCTTCATCGGCGTTCCGCTCCTTTGTTCAGCCATGGGTGATGGTCAGGTTGCGGACCTGAATGTGGCTCTGCGTGGTGCGCAGCCCGAAATGACCGCGACGATAGGGGGCGGGGTCGTCCATCTCAAACAGGGGCGCGCCATCGCGCTCTACCGCGATATGATGGCCGTCAGCGATCAGGCCAATGGCGAACCAGGCGTTCGGTGTCAGCATGTCCGCCTTTGCCAGTCGGTCATGGTCGGGCAGCAACGGTCGTTCCCCCACCCGGCCGACATAGCGGCGCATCCGCGTCGTGCTGTTGCGGTTGCCGCCGATGCCGACATAATAGGTTTTCAGCCTATCATAATCCTCGAACGCGCCGCTGCGCCGCCGCCCCAGCACCGACCCATCGGGCACAGCGGGGTCGGTCGCCATCCAGAAGGCGTTGACGTCGCTGACCGCATCATGGGGTCCGCCTTGGGCCACCGCCCGTACCTCATAGCGGATCGCGACGGGAGCCACGAGGGCGGGCAGAAACCAGAGCGTGACCCCGGCGGGGGCGTCGATGTCCAAAATGCCATCCCGCGCCGAGACGCGGGCATCGCCGATCGCTTCCATCCGCCATTGCTTGAGACCGCTTCGAAAATCATCGCCCGAAACGGTGCGTCCGCCATCCGCGCGTGCGGCGACCGGTGCCAGCATCAGCGACATCAGCATCGTGCGGCGGTTGAACATGGTGCTATTCCCGGTTCAGGCTGAACGAAGAAATGCTGCGGGATCGGGAGAAGGGGGATATCCCGCAGCAAGAGCCGTGGTCCAGAAGGGGAACCACGGGGGAGCGGATCAGAGCTTGAACCGAATGCCGCCATAGACGCGACGCCCGAAGGTTTCGATGATCGTGCGGCGATAGATGCTGTTGGCATTCTCCTTGCGCGTGGCATCCAGCAGATTGACGCCTTCCAGGAACAGCGAGACATCCTTCATCAGATTGAGGTTGAGCGACGCATCCAACTGGCCATAGGCTTCGCCGAATTCGGGGTTGTTGCCACGCCCGACCGCCGTGATCAGATATTTCGAGCGCCAGTTATAAGCGCCACGGATGCTGAAGACATCATCCTCATAATAGGCCGAAATATTGTAGCTTTTGCGCGACAGGCCCTGGAACGGCAGGGAATCGCCGGTGAAGAAGTCGGTGCCTTCGTAACCGCTATCCTTCGAGTAAGTGAAGTTCGCGATCACGCCCATATGTTTGACCACGGGTATGTTGATGAAGTCGAACGCGACCTGTGCGCCCGCCTCGATCCCGTTGATCGTCACCTTCTGCGTTCCGTTGCTGGGCACCGTGATCGCATAGGTGACACCGTTCGCGTCCGTGAACGGCTCCGTCGTATTCTGGATGAAGGAACCGATTTCCTTGCGGAAATAGGTGACCGAGGCAAAGCTCGTCTTGTTGATATAATATTCCAGACCCGCATCATATTGGCGTGCCCGGAACGGCTGGAGCGCGGGATTGCCGCGTGAGCCCGACAGGCCCACGACATCCAGGGTGAACCGCGGCGCAAGCTGCTGCGGCAGGGGGCGGGCCATCACTTCGCTGGCCGTCAAACGCGCCATCAGCGTGTTCGGGATCAGCTCGGCTTTGAGGTTGATCGATGGCAGGAACTCGGTGTTCTTGCTGTCAAAGGCAACCGGGCTGATCAGCGCGGGCTGACCGCCTGGCTGCGCCGTCCGCAGGAAACCGGACGTATCCACCTGCGTATTGACGACACGCGCACCGGCAACGCCGCTGACCGCGACCGATCCGACATCGAAGGCGAATGATGCCTGCGCATAGCCGGCAATGTTGCGCTCGCCCACTTCCCATGTGTCGGTGAAGACCTGGCATGTGCCGTCCGCATTGGCGGGGCAGCCGCCGGGCGCGAACGGGTCGGGCACACCCACCGCATCCGCGACTGCCTGGGTCATGTTCAGCCAGCCGGTATAGCCGCCATCGAAGCCCAGATTTCCGGTGTTGAAGAAGGGCGACGTGCCAAGGCCCGCATTGCCGGCGACGATGGCGCTGATCTGGCTCTGCACCGCAGGATCGCTAAAGCCGTTCAGCGTTGTCGTCCGGCTGAAGAAGCGGCTCTTGACGGTCAGGTCGCGATATTGACCACCCACCTTGATCGACGTGAGGAAGCCGGTATCGAACGTATATTCAGCGTCGAGCTTCGCCATTTTTTCCGCCTGATCGTCGTAACGCGGGCGACGCAGCACGGTTAGCTGGTTGATCCCGGCGATCGTCGTCGGATCATTGGGCAGGATGATCTGGGGCGCCTGCTGGGGATTGTCATAGTCGACGATCAGGCGGGACATGCCGGTCACCGCCGCCGTCGCGTTGATCTCATTATTATAGGCCTGCGCCTTGGAATAGGAGATTTTGGGGCTGAGCTTCAGATTGCCGCTGGTCCAATCGGCACCCACGGCGAGATTATAGGTGGTGCGGCGGATGTCGCCCAATATGTTGCGATAGGATACGCCCAGCTGGCTGGTCTGCGCCAAAGCCGGGTTGTTGATCATCTCAAGATGGGTGACGGTATTGTCCGGGCCAATGACGGTATTGGCGACATCGACCAATCCGCCACTGGTCCCTGTCTGCAGGAATTGCGATGTGACCGACTGGTTGGACCGGGTCCAATTCCCCTCCATATAAGCGGTCAGATCATCGCTCGGCCGCCATTCGAGAATGCCGTTCAGCGCATAACGCCGCGTTTCGAGGCGGTTGATGACGTAACGGGGAATGTCGGGGAAGAAGTCGGCCGCGCCGTCTTCGTTCAAATCATAGGCCTGCAAGCCCGGCGTCGTCCGGTCGCTGTCCAACCGAACCCAGCCGGTGGTACGCGCCTGATGGCTTTCCACATTGCGGTTTTCGAACGTGCCCGACACCAACACGCCAAGTTTGCCGTCGGCAAAGGTGTCGCTGGCAATCAGGGCAACGCGCGGGTCCATATAGTCGGCAATGTCGGAATAGATGGCCTGGGCCGATCCGGCGACATAGGTTTTGCCGCCATTGTCGAACGGGCGCCGGGTAATGACGCGCACGGTGCCACCGACGCCGCCTTCCGTCATGTCGGCCGTTGCGGACTTGACGACTTCCAGCCGGTTGACGAATTCGGAGGGCAGGTCGCGGAAGTCGACATCGCGGCCGCCGCCTACCGTGGTGGACAAAGCGGTCGTGCCATTGATTTCGACGCGATTGAGCGACGGATCGGCACCGCGGATGGTCACGCCAGCGCCTTCGCCATCGGCGCGCGAAAGCTGCACACCGGTCACGCGCTGCAGCGCTTCGCCGATATTCTTGTCGGGGAATTTGCCGATATCTTCGGCCGAAATCGCGTCCAGCACTTGCGGCGCATTGCGCTTGGCGTTCAACGCGCCCTGCAAGCTGCTGCGAATGCCGGTGACGACGATGTCGCTATCGCTCGCCGCATCCTGCTGCTGCGCGGTCGCTGTACCGGCGGAAAGCAGAAACACAGCCATGGCGGCGCTCGAAACCAAGGCGCCGTTCCTGGAAAACTTCATCAACCATCCTCCCCAAATCAATGCACATAATGCTGGGCGTTGAGCCAGTGGGCGACTTGACCTGCCGCCTCGTTCAAACCCATTAGTTCCATATATTGGACTTACATATCTATATATGGACATTTTCCCAGAGGTAAAAATTGCGATGAAGCGAATAATATGCGCGGCGGACTGTTCATTTGAGAACGAAAATCATAGAAATCCCACATGGTGGAATATGATCGTTCCACATCCCAGGAAATCTTGCCCGTTACGGCGGTCATGACTCTTCGCTGGCGGAACCAGAGGTGCGCGCACGGATGGAGATGATTGACGTTCAAAGCTGGTGAATGGCGAGCAGAGCAGCTTTCGCCGGAAGCGGACTTCTAAAAGTCGTCGCTAAAACTTCGTCCGGGTTATTCGGCCCAGCAGCAACGCATAGCTGTCGCACCCGCCGCCAGCGTCATAAGCCGCCATCACGCGCCGCAATGCGCCGACGTCCAGCGGTTGGCGCCCTTCGCCCGGCACGACCGCGCCGATGCCCTTGAGATGCGCCAGCAGCGCCCGTGCGCCGACACCATCAAGCGCAACTGTCTCATCGAACGCGAAGGAGTCGTCATAGCCGGCCAGGATTGCCCGGAGCGCCGCCAAGGTCGGATAATCCGGCACGCCGCTGGCGACACCGCAGGCCGCGTGAGCCGCGCGCCATTGCGCGAAACTGCCCTGCCCCATGGTCGAGAAGATCAGGCTGCCCCCCGGCCGCAACAGGCCCGCCAGCCGCGCAATCGCCCCCGCCAGATCGTCAAACCATTGGAAAGTGAGGCTGGACAGGATGAGGTCGAACCATGGCCCCTCGAAAATCGGGGCTTCGCCGTCCATCGTCAGGAACCGGCCCGCAACCAGTCCGCCCGACGCGGCCTTGGCCAGCATGCCGGGCGACAGGTCGGTCACCACCAGTTCTGCGCCGGGCCAGCGCGCCTGCACGTCACGAGTCAGGAAGCCGGTGCCGCAGCCGATTTCCAATATCCGCTCTACCCCATGGGGTTTTTGCCGCTGCGCCAGGTCCGCGACCAGCCCAGCGGCCAGCCGTTGCGGCCCGGCATGATCCTCATAGCGGGCCGCCGCTGCGCCGAACGCATCGCTTATCCGTTGCTTGCGCCATTGCCTGGAGCCATCAATCATGGCTAGGCGAATGGCAGAGCCAGCCCCGCTTGACCAGTCACCCCAAGAGGAAATCGCCGCCCATGACCCCAGCCCCCCGCATCCCCGCCATGGACGTGCTGCGCGGATGCGCGGTGATGGGCATAGTGTGGATGAACATCACCGCCTTCGCCCTGCCCCAGACTGCCTATTTCAACCCGGCCGCGATCGGGCCGCTGTCGGGCGGCGATATTGGTTTCTGGGCGGTCAGCCTGATCCTGGTCGACGGCAAGATGCGCGGCTTGTTCGCGCTGCTGTTCGGCGCGTCGATGCTGTTGCTGATCGACCGGGAGGAAATGGCGGGTCGCGACGGTCGCCGCGCGCAGATGGTCCGCGCGGGCTGGCTGTTCGTCATCGGGGCCGCGCATTTCCTGCTGCTCTGGTGGGGCGACATTTTGCGGGTCTATGCGCTGGTCAGCCTGTTCGCGCTGCTGTTCGTACATCTCGAACCGCTTGCGCTGATCAAGCGCGCCTTCCTGTTCTTCCTGCTGCAATTCCTGCTGGTCGCAGCGTTCATTGGCAGTCTCTACCTGTGGAGCCATGCCGCAGGTTTGCCGGACGCCAGCGCCGCTACTCGCGCCGGTTTTGTCGAGTTCATGGGCACCTTGTCGGACCCGGCCAGCCCCGCCATCCAGAGCGAGATCGCCACCTACCGCAGCGGCTATGGCACGATATTGGCGCACAAGATTGCGGGGATTCCGGGCGAGTGGCTGTGGGGTTTCCTGTTTACGGCGTTCGAAACGCTGGGCTTCATGCTGCTTGGCATGGCGATGCTCAAGGGCGGCTTCCTCACCGGCCAGTGGGACAGCGAGCAATATCGCCGCACCGCGCGCCATTGCTTCCTGATCGGCGTGCCGCCCATGGCCGCACTGGCGCTATGGGTGTGGTGGAGCGGCTTTGCGCCGTTGCCCGCCTATGGCGTGGCGCTGACCTGGTCGCTGCCGTTCCGCATTCCGCTGACCGTGGGTTGGGCGGCGCTGATCCTGTGGCTCCTGGCGCGCTATGGCGAGCATAGCCTGGTCGCGCGGCTCGCCGCGACCGGGCGGATGACGCTCAGCAATTATCTCGGCACCAGCCTGATCATGACCGCCATCTTTTACGGTTGGGGACTTGGCCTGTTCGCGCATGTGTCCCCGGCGCTACTGCCGTTGTTCGTCCTCGCGTCTTGGGCGGTGATGCTGCTCTGGTCGCCCTGGTGGGCGGCGCGCTTTGGTCAGGGACCGATGGAGCGGGTGTGGCGCGGGCTAGCGCGGATCGGGCAGCGATGAGGGTCGTCAGCCAATGACGAAATCAGCCAGTCCGATCGTGACGGGTGCTATGTTCGAACCCAGTGATGCCATCTCATTCACTGCACCGCTGCCGTCGGCAAAGGCTGTATGATAGACGATCGCGTTGTTTTGCGCGTCGAGCGCGATGACAAACAGTGCCTCATCCGTTCGGCCCGTGCCATTAGCATCAAGCATCGCCTGTACCGCCGCCCCATCGGTCAGCACGCCGGTATAGATGAACAGGTCGGTCGTCGCGAGGTTGGCACCGCTACCACCCTGGCTGCGAACATCGAAGCTGGCGTCGGTAAGGCCAAAGGCCGCCCCGTCAAACTCCAGATTGTCGATCCCTGGCTGAAAATCGATCAAGACGTCGCCGCCCTCGACTGGCGCATCCCAGATGAAATGATCAGCGCCGCCCCCGCCAGTTAATTCGTCCGCACCCAGGCCGCCGACCAGCCGATCCGCTGCCGCACCGCCCTTCAGCACGTCATCACCACCATTACCTTCAAACAAAACAGTTAGCGCGCCAGTCACCGGCAGAGCGCTCATGATGTCGCGCCCAGTCCCGCCTGATATGACAATATGCGCACCCTCAACCCCATTGAAATTGGCGTCGTGCAGAACGACCCTGTTCCATCCGTCCGCCAGATTGATTTGCTCGATCCCGCGCACGCCGGAGAGAATGTTGCCCGATTGTGTGACAGGCGTTTCAATCGCCAGAATGTCGTGGCCGCCGTTGCCGAACAACCGATCACCGAACAAATGCGATGCAGCCGATCGGAACAAATCATCGCCGGAGCCACCCCGCAGTGTATCAATGCCCGCGCCGCCCAGTAACTCAACAGCATTCGACGCACCCAAGTCGCTGGCGTCTACGACATTGTCGCCAGTACCACCGATTACTTTAATCCTGATGCTCTCAATATTAACGAAGTTAACATCTGTGATTATTACGATGCCGCTTCTATCGAGTATAATTTGTTCGACGCCCTGCATACCGACGAGAGAGGGTATTGAGCCAGTCGTCACTTCCAGAATGTCAATACCGCCATTCCCCAATATGATATCTTGCTCTGTCAACTCGGAGCCTGCCCCTCGGAACAGATCGTTGCCGTTACCACCTGCGAGGTAATTATTTCCTCCGCCACCGCTCAATATGACTGAATAAGGGGCTGAAAGAGCAGTTGCATCGATTCGATCATCGCCAGCCGATCCAATAATTTGGAGACTGTTGTTGGCTACCCCGACAAGAGTCATGTCACCAACGCCAATGTCATTGGCGCCGGAAGCCAGGATTATGCGCTCCATTCCTTGCACATCGCGCAGGTCCGCCGCCGAAAGTATGCCCGAAGACGTCAGCCTGAGGACATCGTTGCCGCCATTACCGTGAATCACATCGTCCAGAAGTTCCGAAACGGTGACAGAAACAGAATCATCTCCTGCGCCGCCGTGAAACACATTGGCACCGCCACCGCCAAACATCACGACTTTGTTCGCGCTTGTCAGTGCCGTAGCATCCACCTCATCTCCGCTCGCATTGCCGACGATGGTGATGGTTGAGTTTGCGACGTCGACATAATTAATATTGGAGAGTTGGATGAGGTTGCGACCTGTAGCAAGCTCGAACCGCTCGATACCCTGCACATCGTTGAGGTCGAAATAGCTAAAAAGACCTGCCGACCGAATCGCAATCGTATCGCTACCACCATTACCTCGCACTGTATCTGCGCTAAGATCTGCACCGTAAAACGAGAATCGATCGTTCCCGGCTCCACCAAGCAGGGTATCGATGCCGCCGCCGCTAACGATCCCTACAGCATTTGCGCCGCTCAACCCCGACGCATCGACCACGTCAGCCGCGGCGCTGCCTGTTATCAGTATCCCATCGGACACAGCTTCGTAATTGGTATCGAGGAGCGTGATGCTATTGCCGCCGCTCGCCAAGGTGATGCGTTCAATTCCTGTCATGCCTGCCAACGCACTTGCTGCAAGCGCACCAGCAGTTGTAAAAAGCAGCGTATCTGTACCCTGCCTTCCTCGAAAC
>NZ_JPPQ01000069.1:1819017-1826645 GCF_000743655.1 Sphingobium sp. ba1 | reverse complement strand
TCTCCCGACGCAGCATCAAGCGCGGCGGTTGGGAGATGGGTTCCCGCCTGCGCGGGAATGACGGAAAAAAGAGCGTCATTCTTGAACCGCCTCTTGCGCGATCAGCGTGTCCTTCTCAAGCCCTGTGATGCGGGTGGCCACGATGGTCGACGGCGTTTGGGCGCACGCGAAGCGCACGGGGGCGAAATTTTCGGCATGGCCCGACAATCCGCTGCGTTCGACCAGCACCGACTGGGTGGTGCCGATCAGGCTGTGCAGCCAGGCTTCGCGTCGGGTCGTGCAGGCCGCGCGCAGGCGGGCGGCGCGGGCCTTGATGGTGGCGCGATCGACCTGCGGCATCCGCGCGGCGGGCGTGCCGGTGCGCGGCGAATAAGGGAAGATATGGCCATGGACGATGTCGCAGTCGGCGATCAGCGCCAGGCTCCGTTCGAACATCGCATCCTCCTCGGTCGGGAATCCCGCGATGATGTCCGCGCCGATGCTGATGTCGGGGCGCGCGGCCTTGAGCCGTTCAACGATGCGGACGGCATCGGCGCGACAGTGGCGGCGCTTCATCCGTTTGAGGATCAGATCATCGCCCGCCTGAAGCGAGAGGTGAAGGTGCGGCATCATCCGGGGTTCGTGGGCGATCAGGTCGAACAGCCGGTCGTCTATCTCCACGCTGTCGATCGAGGAAAGGCGCAGACGGGGGAGATCGGGGACGCTGGTCAGGATGCGCTCGACCAAGGAGCCAAGCGACGGGCTGCCCGGCAGGTCGGGGCCGTAGCTGGTGACATCGACGCCGGTCAGCACGATTTCGCGATAGCCCGCCGCGACCAGTTCGCGGGCCTTGTCCACCACTGCGCCTGCGGGGACGGAGCGGCTGTTGCCCCGGCCATAGGGGATGATGCAAAAGGTGCAGCGATGGTCGCAGCCATTTTGCACCTCCAGAAACGCGCGGGCATGGTCGGCAAAGGCGGACGCCATATGCGGCACAGTGTCGCGCACGGCCATGATGTCGGCGACACGGACTTTGGGCATCGCTCCAAAAGCTCCGTTCGCTTCGAGCGAAGTAGAGAAGCGCTTCTCGACTTCGCTCGAAGCGAACGGACGTTGGTATGTTTCCGCCTCTAGCTTCTCCCGGTTGCCGATCACCGCATCGACTTCGGCCATCGCCGCGAAGGTCTCCGGCTCGGTCTGCGCCGCGCAGCCGGTCACCATGATCCGCGCATCGGGCCGCTCGCGTCGGGCGCGGCGGATGGCCTGGCGGGTCTGACGCACGGCTTCGGCGGTGACGGCGCAGCTATTGACGACGATCAGGTTGTCCTGCCCCTGCGCCAGGTCACGGATCGCCTCGCTCTCCGCAATGTTGAGGCGGCAGCCCATGGTGATGATGGCGGGACCGCTCATCAGAAACGCGCCCAGTCAGCCTCGCCATCGAAGACATGGGTGGCGGGGCCGGTCATGCGGATCGTGCCGCCCGGTGCCCAGTCGATGACCAGATCGCCGCCGGGCAGGCTCACGGTCACGGGGCCGCGCACCAGCTTGCGACGGATCGCGGCGACGGCGGTGGCGCAGGCGCCGGTGCCGCAGGCGCGGGTGAGGCCAGCGCCGCGTTCCCACACGATCAGGCGGATATGATCGTCGGCGATGACTTGCGCGAAATTGACGTTGATGCGGGCGGGAAAGAGCGGGTCGGTCTCTATGAGCGGGCCGAGCCGCTCGAAGTTCACACCGTCCCAAGCGTCCATGAAGAAGATGACATGGGGGTTGCCGACATTGACCGCGGCGGGGGCAGGCAGGTCTTCCCAACTCGCGCTCATGGTCAGCGTGTCCATGGGGTAGGCGAGCGGGATCGCGTCCCATGCGAAGCGCGGCGCGCCCATGTCGACGCTCACGCCGCCATCGACGGCCCTGGCTTCGAGCAGGCCACCCTTGGTGCGGATCGACACGTCGCGGCCGACGAACAAGGGCACGCAGCGGGTGGCGTTGCCGCAAGCCTCGACCTCGCTGCCGTCCGCGTTGAAAATCTGCATCGACACGTCCGCGTCGGGCGCATTGCCGATCAGGATCAGTTGGTCGCAGCCGATCCCGGCATGACGATCGGCAATGGCGCGGGCGAGATTCGGGGTCATCTCGATCGCGTCGCTGCGCGCGTCGATCACGACGAAGTCGTTGCCCAAGCCATGCATTTTCGAGAAGCGTCCCATGGCGGCGCATGTAGGGGGTGGGGCGGGAAAAGGCCAGAGCAGAGGCATTCCCCTTCATTTCGTTCAGCCTGAGCTTGTCGAAGGCGGTCTCTATTTCATGATGTCACGGGTGTCTGGAAATCGAGTAACGATAGCTTTCAGTAAAGGGCTTCGACAAGCTCAGCCCGAACGGAAGGGGGAGGTCAATAATGGCGCTCAAGATGCACGCTTCGCTGGCGGTTCATCCCGGCGACAGGATCAAGACGGAACTGGTCGAAACAAAGGGCCTCAAGGTTGGTGATCTGGCCGATCATCTGGGGGTAACGCGCCAGACGGTCAGCCGATTGCTGAACCAGCGACAGGTGTTGACGGCAGACATGGCGATCCGCTTCGAAAAGCTGTTCGGCATCGACGCGGATACGCTGATGCGGATGCGCCATGACTTGGCTGTGGCGCGGGGTCATGCCGATGGGCTGGAGGTCAAACCGCTCGCGGCTTGATCGTTATCCAGCGGCAGTCGCCCGCTTCTGCCCGTACAGAAAATACACGACCAGCCCCAGCGCATTCCACCCGAAACACGCCAAGATCGTGCCCGTCGGCAGGCTGATGAACAGATAGGCGCAACCGGCGATCGCGCCTAACCCCACGAACCAGGCGGCGGGCGTGCGGAAGGGGCGGCGGAGGTCGGGGCTGCGGCGGCGCAGGACTAGGAGGCAGGCACCGACCGCGGTGAAGGCGATCAGGGTGCCTGCGTTGGCGAGGGCGGCGATCTCATCGATGGGGAGGAGGCCCGCGATGATGGCGACCAAGACGGCAGTGACGATGGTGATGCGCACAGGGGTACCGCGCTTGGAGATTTTGGCGAGGCTTTGCGGCAGGAAGCCATCGCGCGCCATCACCAGGAAGATGCGGCTCTGGCCGTAGAGGAAGCCCAGCAGCACGGTCGGCAGGGCGATGACGGCGGCGATGGCGACGATCCGCGCCACCTCTCCGCGACCCATTTCGCGCAGGATCAGCGCGAGCGGTTCGGGGCTGTCGGCAAAGCGGGTGAAGGGCATGGCCCCGATCGCGGCGGCGGCGACCAGGACATAGATCAGGGTGCAGACGATCAGCGAGCCGACGATGCCGATGGCGAGGTCGCGGTCCGGGTTCTTGGCTTCCTCCGCCGCCGTCGAAATGGCGTCGAAGCCGTAGAAGGCGAAGAAGATGATCGCGGCCGCTGCCATCACGCCGCGCTCGACCCCGTCCGGTCCCATATCCTTGGCGAAGCCGAAGGGCATGAACGGCTCAAGATTCTGCGCATCGAAAGCGGGCAGGGCGACCCAGACGAACAGGCTCAAGGTCGCGATCTTGATGAGGACGAGGATGCTGTTGAGGCGCGCGCTTTCATGCGTGCCGAGCATCAGCAGGCCCGCGACCACGGCGATGATGAAGATGGCGGGCAGGTTGACGAAGCCTCCCAGTTCCGGCCCTTGCGTCAACACCTGCGGAAAGCCGATCCCGGTCAGCAGCGGCGCGGCATAGCCCGACCAGCCGACCGCGACGGTGGAAACGACGAGGCTATATTCGAGGATGAGGCTCCATCCCACGATCCAGGCGATGCCCTCGCCCAGCGCCACATAGGAGTAGCTATAGGCGCTGCCCGCGGCGGGCATCATGGTCGAAAGTTCGGCATAGGCGAGCGCGGCGCAGGCGCAGATCGCGCCTGCTATGGCGAAGGAGAGGAGGACGGCAGGCCCGGCACGATCCGCGCCGACGCCGATCAGCGTCAGGATGCCGGTGCCGACGATCGCGCCGACGCCCAGCGCCAGCAGATGCGGCCAGGACAGGGTGCGGGCCAGGCGATGCTGATCCCCCGTCGGCGTCATCGCTTCGATCGACTTGCGGCGTGTCCAACTCATGTGTCTCAGGCTCCCCTCATCTTGTCGCCCTTAGCTTCGCACATTTCCCGCAGATTTCGACATAAAATTACGCGGCCTTGATCCTATCGGAAAGTCGGGGCGTAGAGCGCACGAGACGCGGGGCAGCATAGGGGCTCAAGTGCAGATAGGACAGCAATACATGTCAACGGCATCGCCGAACCGTCCTGCCTATGCAGGCTTGAGCCGGTTGTGCAGCGCTTGGGCGATCGCTGCCATGCCGCGCGCATTGGGGTGGTAGGGGACGAAGCCAGGCTGCCCCGGCAAGGGAAAGCCGGTGATCCACGGATCGTCGCTGCATGCGCTATGATCGCGCGAAAGAGAGGAGGCGGGAAGAACTTCGGCGTCCGTTTCTGTCGCGATCTGCTGCGTCAATCTGGCAAGGCGGTTCGCTATTTGCCGACCTGCCTCCATCTGTTCTTTGGACAGCGGCACGGCGGCACATGGGTTGGCGGGTGGAAGGACCGTGACATAATCGACGAAAATCAGCCGCGCATCAGGTGACCGGCGGCGTACTTCAGCCACGATGCGTCGCAGCGATGCATCCAGCCCCGTCCAGTCGCTTTCCGACGTTTGCGGCGCTTGCGGACATTTTCCGCCCGGTGCATTGGCTGGAGGCGTGGGAAAGCTGCGGCACGAAGCAGACCCGATGCTTCCGATATAGCCCACATCGTTGCCGCCGATCGTGATCGTCACCAGCTTCGTATCGGGGGTCAGCGCGCCCAGTTGGGGCGGCAGATCTCCCCATGGTCCCAGCAGATGTTTGGTGGTCGCGCCGCTGCAACTCACATCGGTCAGCGCGAGATTGAGACTGGTGGCGAGCAGATGCGCGTAATTCCGTGCCGATCTGGCGCAGCGCGCGGGGGTTTCCGCCAACGGGGGCGAGATGCCCGGCCCGGCCGCGAACGAACTGCCCATGGCGACATAACGGGCACCTGATGACAGCGACGCGACCCTGCCGTCCCCGCCCGTGGCACAAGCCGCCAGCAGCATTGTGTGGCACAAGGCAAGGACGGATAAGGGTAAGGATGAGTGTAGTTTCATCACATCGTACTTCCGCATGTATCTGGTATGACGCGCTATAGCCCAAAGCCTTCACGGCACAACGGGCACGCTATAATCGGCAGCGCTACCTTGTGCGCCGCTGTTGGGGGCAGGCCGCTTGCCATTCCCGATGCCTTCTTTTATAGGGCCAAGCAGCAATCGGGCGGTTTGCCGTTCGGTCCCTGACACATCCATTGAGCGCGCATCCTGAAAACAGGATGCACCAGGCGTTTTGTATGGACGCTGGTTGGCGAGGTTTCGCCCACCGGCGATTTTGTCGTTTTGGCAGGGTAGCTGCTGTTTTCCGGGCCTTTTGGCCCAATTGAGGTGATGATGTTCGATTCGCTGAGCGATCGTCTGGGTGGGGTATTCGATAAACTGCGGGGGCGTGGTGCGCTCACGGAGGACGATGTCCGCGCCGCGATGCGCGAGGTGCGAATCGCGCTTCTGGAAGCCGATGTCGCCCTGTCGGTCGTGCGTCAGTTCGTCGATCAGGCCACCGAACGCGCGGTCGGCAGCGATGTGCTGCGCTCGGTCACGCCGGGGCAGATGGTCGTCAAGATCGTTTCCGACACGCTCACCGAAACGCTGGGGTCCGAAACGTCGGACCTGATGATCGACGTGGCCCCGCCCGCCGTCATCATGATGGTCGGCCTGCAGGGGTCGGGCAAGACTACCACGACCGCCAAGATCGCCAAGCGCCTTAAGGAGCGTGAGCGCAAGAAGGTGCTGATGGCGTCGCTCGACGTCCAGCGTCCGGCCGCGCAGGAGCAGTTGGCCGTGCTGGGCACGCAATGCGATGTGGCGACGCTGCCGATCATCGCCGGGCAGCAGCCGGTCGATATCGCCAAGCGCGCGCTGCAGGCGGCCAAGCTGCAGGGCTTCGACGTGGTGATGCTCGATACCGCCGGGCGTCTGCATGTCGACCAGGCGCTGATGGACGAGATGAAGGCTGTCGCTGACGCGAGCAGCCCTGCCGAAATCCTGCTCGTGGTCGATTCGCTGACCGGCCAGGATGCGGTCAATGTCGCGCAGAATTTCACCGCGCAGGTGCCGCTGACCGGTGTTGTGCTGACCCGGATGGACGGCGATGCGCGCGGTGGTGCGGCGCTGTCGATGCGGGCGGTTACCGGCCGTCCGATCAAGTTTGCGGGCACGGGCGAAAAGCTCGACGCGATCGAGCCTTTCCATCCGCAGCGCGTGGCGCAGCGCATCCTGGGCATGGGCGATGTCGTCTCGCTGGTCGAGCGGGCCGCCGAGAGCATCGACGCGGACGAGGCGGACAAGCTCGCCAAGAAGATGGCCAAGGGTCAGTTCGACATGAACGACCTGCGCGCGCAGCTTAACCAGATGCGCCGCATGGGTGGCCTTGGCGCGCTGGCGGGGATGCTGCCGGGCCTCAAGAAGGCGCAGGCGGCGATGGCCAATAGCGGCGCGAACGACAAGACGCTGATCCATCTCGACGCGATGATCGGGTCGATGACGCCCAAGGAGCGGGAACGCCCCGCCTTGATCAACGCCAAGCGCAAGATCCGCATCGCCAAGGGCGCCGGGCGGACCGTGCAGGACGTCAACCGCCTCCTGAAAATGCATCAGGAGATGGAAGGTGCGATGAAGAAGATCCGCAAAATGGGCGGCCTCAAGGGGCTGGCCAAGATGTTCACCGGTGGCGGCATGGGTGGCCTGGGCGGACCCGATGGGGCTGGTGGGCCTGATCTGTCGGGCCTGGGCGGACTGGGCGGTAACATGCCCAAATTGCCGCCGGGCTTTCAGAATTTCATGAAGAAATAAGCAATTTCAATAGTTTGATTTAGTATAGAAAGGTTAAGTTCCATGGCAACGTCCATTCGTCTCTCGCGCGGTGGTTCCAAGAAGCGTCCCTATTATCGTATCGTCGTGGCCGACAGCCGCGCGCCGCGTGATGGCAAGTTCATCGAGCGTATCGGCAGCTACAACCCCGTCCTGCCCAAGGGCGACGAAAAGCGCGTCATCCTGGACGTCGAGCGTGCGAAGCATTGGGTTGCCGCTGGTGCGCAGCCGACCGACCGCGTTGCCCGTTTCCTCGACGCCGCCGGCGTGAAGGAGCGGATCGTCCGCAACAACCCGAACAAGGCCGTGCCGGGTCAGAAGGCCAAGGATCGCGCCGAAGATCGTGCGACCAAGCTGGCCGAAGCCGAAGAAGCCCGCATTGCTGCGGAAGAAGCCGCCAAGGCTCCTGCCGAAGCGCCTGCCGCTGAAGAGGCTCCCGCCGAGGATGCCGCGACCGAACAGGCCGAGGGCTGATTGTCTTGACGGACAAGCCCGTCACGCTCGCCGCGATCGTCGGGGCGCATGGGGTGGCGGGCGAAGTCCGTCTCAAGCTGTTTGGCGAAGGGGCCGAGAGCCTCAAAGCCTATGGCAGTTTCGATGCGGCGGGGCGCACATTGACGTTGAAGTCGGTGCGCCCCGGCCCCAATGGCGCGGTCGCCCGCTTTGCCGAGATCGGCGATCGCGGCGC
>NZ_JPPQ01000069.1:1811179-1819007 GCF_000743655.1 Sphingobium sp. ba1 | reverse complement strand
GGAGCGAATTTAGTCGCAGCGGGGTGGGCCGACGCGAGCGTTGCGCTATGCCCACCCCCTAGCCCCCTCCCGCCGGCGGGAGGGGGGACAGCCTTTGTGCAAGGGCGACCTTTCCGATTCAAGTCCGGTAAGGGCCTCGACGTTATAGCGGGGAAGCTCAATGGCATCGCGCCTAATCCTATCAACAGCGCCAATCGGAAAAAATCACCCCACCCCCTCCCCTCCCCGCCATGACGGTTGGCGGCGGGGCGATAGCGGGGTAGGTCTCTTCATCGCCATGTTCGCCCGCCCTGCCCTGCCGCGTCGTTATCGCCCCCTGTTTGCTGCCGTCGCTGCGCTGGCAACGGTCAGCGGCTGTTCGCGGGAGGGGAGCGGGCCGGTTGTCGTCAGCGTGGTGGGCGACCGGGCGGATGTGACCAAGCCTTTGCAGCGATTGCCCAACCCGGCGGCCAAATTGATCCTGGAAGCGACCGCGCAGGGACTGGTCGGGTTCGACGCCAGCGGCGAAATCCTGCCCGCGCTGGCGCAGCGCTGGATCGTCGAGGATGACGGGCGCAGCTATATCTTTCGCCTGCGTCGCGCTTTCTGGCCCGACGGCACGCGCGTCACGGCGCGCGACGTCGCGCGGATATTGCTGTCGCGGATCGTGGTGCAGCGTCGGCTCGACCCGGACGGGCCTTTCGACGCGGTGCAAAGCGTCGTGCCGATGACGGGCGAAGTGATCGAAATCAAACTGACGGTCGCGCGGCCCTTCCTGCTGCAGATATTGGCCCAGCCGCAAATGGCGATCCTGGCACGGGAGGGGGGCACTGGTCCCTATCGCCGCGCGCAGCAGGGCCAGGCGCTGTTCCTGACCCCCGTCGATCGCGCGACCGGCGACGATGACGCGGCCGATGACGAGCCGATCCCGCCGTCGCAGACGCGGGTGTTGCGCGCCGAAAATGCCGCGCTGGCGATCATCCGTTTCCGTGAGGAACAGGCGGCGCTGGTGCTCGGCGGGCGCTTTGCCGACCTGCCGCTGCTGCTGCCCGCCGGGGTCGAGCGCGATGCGGTGCGGACCGACCCGGTCCAGGGCCTGCTGGGCCTGGCCGTTACCGGGCGCGGGAAGCTGCTGGATGATGATTATGTCCGCGCGGCCATCAACATGGCCATCGACCGCGCCAGCCTGTCCGCCCTGTTCCCGCTCGGCGGCTGGGCCACCAGCGAACAGATATTGCCCTCCGCGCTCGACCTTAGCCGCTCGCCCACCGCCCCCGCCTGGGCCGGGCAGTCGATGGACGAACGCCGCGCTCTCGCCAGCGCCACCATGACGCGGTGGCGGGCCGATAATGGCGATCCGCCGCCGCTGCGCATCGCCCTGCCGCAAGGGCCGGGCGCGACGCTGATCTTCGGCCTGTTGCGGCGCGATCTGGCCGCGATCGGGCTGACCGCGGTGCGCGTGGCGATCAACCAGAAGGATGCGGACCTGCGCCTGATCGACGAAGTGGCGCCCTATGATAGTGCGCTCTGGTATCTTGGCCGCGTCGGGTGCGCCCGTGCGGTGCATTGCAGCGATGCCGCCGACGCCGCGTTGCAGTCCGCAAGCCTTGCCAGTGATAGCGACAATCGGATCGCCCATATCTCCCAGGCCGAAGCGCTGATGCAGGCGCATAATGGCTATATCGCGCTGGGCGCGCCGATCCGCTGGTCGCTGGTGTCCAAACGGCTGAGCGGATTTCAACCCTCGCGTCGTGCGCGCCACCCATTGAACCATCTGTTCCGCCGCCCCAATTAAGGAGGAAGGAGACAGGCAGATGGCAGTATCACAGGATCAGTTCGAGCGCGTGGTGCGCGACATGCCCGGTTTCGGCCGCGACCCCGCGTCGATCCGCCGCCGGATAGAGGCGATGGAAGCGGTGCTGGAGGGATTGTTCGTCATCCCCGGCACTAATCGCCGCGTCGGCCTCGACAGCCTGGTCGGCCTGGTGCCGGTGGTCGGCGACCTCGCCACCGCCGCCATGGGCGCGTGGATGGTGTGGGAAGCGCGCAACCTTGGCATGTCGAAATGGCAGCTGACGCGCATGGCGGGCAATGTCGGGGTCGATACGCTGATCGGCGCGATCCCCTTTGCGGGTGACATTTTCGACTTTCTCTACAAGTCGAACACCAAGAATCTGCGGATCATCCGCAAGCATCTCGACAAGCATCACCCATCTACCGCGACGATCGACGCCTGATCCTTAGGGCGCGCTGGCGTTAGCGAGCGGCTGGACCTTGGGATCCAGGTCGAGGATCAGTCCCGGCTTGCGGGCGGGCGCAGCAGTGGGCCTGGCTTGCCTGGGCGCGGGTGTCGCCGGACGTCCATAAGCGATGCGCGGTCCCGGCTCGATCCGCAGGGTGCTGGCCGGAGCAGCCCCGCCCTGATGCGTCGGGCAACGGGTAAATTCCATCGCCCGGTCCATGCACAGCCACACTTCGCTCAGCCAGTTGCCACGGGTCGTCGTCACCCGCAGCATATCGGCCCGCAGCCCCTTATTGGCGCGGGCGAAGGCCTCTGCGAATTTCGCTACGGTCAAATTCTTCGTCGCTGCCAGCGCGGTCATGTCGGGATAGCGGATCGACTGATAGAAGGCGCGCGACAGGTTGAAATAGAGTTCCGGCTTGGTCGTCATGCAGGTGCCGTGCTTGGCCCATTCATGCTGGATCAGTTGCACCGACGGCGTCGTGCAGAGGTTCGCCCGGATCACGTCGCGTGGGACGAGATCGGCGGGGCGACAATATTGCGGCCACTCCTTGCCGAAGCCGTCGGGCCACAGGCCATGGAGGGTGAAGCCGAAGCGGCCCGCCTTGCCCCCGCATTGCAGTGCATGTTTGTTGCCGCGCGCGGTCGAGCAAAATTGCGGCGACCAGCTGAGTGCCAGCGTATAGCTGCCGATCGGCAGGACGCGCTTGGGTTCCTTGGTGGTCGGCCCTTCGATCGTGGGTCGAGCGATCTGCGATGGCGGGCGGCATTGGGCCGATTGCGCCAGCGCGGTGCCCGGCAGCGCGATCAGAGCCAGTGCCGCCAACGCCTTAAGCATAATAAGCGAAGTCCAGCCCGATGTCGGCAGCGGGCGCCGACTGGGTCAGCCGCCCGACACTGATATAGGTAACGCCCGTGCTGGCCTTCGCCCGGATCGTGTCCAGCGTCACCCCGCCCGACGCTTCGGTTGGGACGCGGCCATCGACCAGTCCCACGGCCTGCCGCAGCGTCGCCGCATCCATATTGTCGAGCAGCAAATGGGTCGCGCCCGCCGCGAGGGCCGGTTCGATCTGGTCGATTCGGTCGACCTCGACGATGATCCGCTCGACACCGGCCTCGACCGCGCGGCGCACCGCTTCCTCGACCGACCCGGCCACCGCGACATGATTATCCTTGATCATCGCCGCGTCCCACAGCCCCATGCGATGATTGGTCGCGCCGCCCATGCGGGTCGCATATTTCTCCAATACGCGCAGGCCAGGAATGGTCTTGCGGGTGTCGAGCAGGATCGCGCCGGTGCCGTCGATCGCATCGACGTAGGCGCGCGTCATGGTCGCGATGCCGCTCAAATGCTGCACCGTGTTGAGCGCTGACCGCTCCGCCGTCAGCATCGCCCGCGCCCGTCCCCGGATACGCAATATGTCGGTCCCCGCCGCCACTTGCTCGCCATCCTGGTACAATTGTTCGATCTCGACATCGGGGTCGAGTGCGCGAAAAAAGGCGACTGCAATCGGCAGCCCCGCCAGCGTCACCGGATCGCGCGCATCCATGACGCCGTCAAAGATGGCGTCGGCGGGAATCACCGCCTCGCTGGTGACGTCGCGGCCATCCGGACCAAGATCTTCGGCCAGCGTAGAGGCCACAAAGGCGTTCAGGTCGAAACCATCAAGAGCAAAGCCGGTCATGCGCGCCGTTTTCCATGGCTGGGACAAAATCGCAATAGCGCGCTTCCAATTCCTCCAGCGCCGGGCCGTCCAGCGCCAGGCGCGCCTGCGCGATCAAGCGCATGCCCTCCGCCTGCAACCGTGCGCGCCGGGAGGCGAGCGTCAGCGGTGCCGCAGCATCCCGCAGGCCATCGAGGAACTGCGCCGCCGCGATCGGGCTGGTCGCAGCAGCGGGCATGATCCCACCGAAGCCGCGCGCGACGAAATGGTCGAAATCGTCATTGAGCGGCACCACCCGGTTCCAGTCATAATCGCCCCGGTCCGGTCCGCCGCGCAGGTCGCGCTGGCCGATCGCCGCCGTCGCTGCGCCGAGCCAATGGAGCGCGGTCACCGCCGTAAACGGATCGTTGATACCCGGCGACAGCGCGCGCAAGGCGATTTCCACCAACTCGTCGATCAGAAACTCGATGTCCTGCGCAGGGGACCGCATCGCCCCGGTCGAAAAGCAGGACCGGACGGCGTCACGCATCGCGCTGTCGATCTTCGCACCGACGACGCCGACCAGCATGATGCCGGGATGGACGAAATCGCCCGGTCGCAGCCGCAGCTCCAGCCGACATCCGGCATCGCGCGCAATCTCGTCCAGCCCGGCGAAATCGACGATCTGGATATAGCCCGTATCGGCCGCGACGATCGGCTCCCCCTGGGGCGGGGCATCGGCGGTCTCCTCGACGCAATCGTCGGGGAAGCGCCCATGGACTTCGCGCAGCAGGCGGTCGCCAATGCCTTCCAGCACGGCGTTGATGCGGATGCTCGATGGCACATGGTTGAGGAAATAGACCAGGATGGCGATCGATATGCCCATCAACAGCGTGGCGATAAGCAACGATATTTGCGGCACGAATCCGGGATCGCCCGCGCTTTCCTGCGCATCGCGCACCACGCGCAACACCAGCACCGCATAGACGAAGGTCGCGATGAAGGTCGCCAGCGACAATTGGTTGCCGCGATCCTCCATGAAATTCGACAGCAGGCGCGGGCCATAGCTGCCCGATGCGTAAACCACGGCGGCAATGGTGATCGAAAACACCGTGGAGGCGACGCCGATCATCGACCCGGCAATGACGTTGAGAACGTTGCGCGCGCCTTCGGGCCGGGCGATGTCGATCCAGTCGTGCCGCTCCAGCCAGACCGATCCGCCATGGCGGTCGATCCACACCGTCGCGAACGCCATGATGGCCGCCAGCGTGGTGAACAGGGCCGGATAGAACCAGTAGCTGGCACGGGTTTCCTGCCAGCGCGCGCGCAGCCGGGCGATCATCGCCGTGCGGCCTTCACCGCGCGCCCCTTCACCGCGGGCCTACGTCGCCCAGACCCACCGTGGCGCTGGCCATTTCGAGCATCCGGTCCAGGCTCTTCTTCGCGCCCAGGCGCAGCGTCTCGTCCATTTCGATGCGTGGCTGCAGGTCGCGCAGCGCGAGGTACAGCTTCTCCATCGTGTTGAGCGCCATATAGGGGCAGATATTGCAGTTGCAGTTGCCGTCCGCGCCGGGCGCGCCGATAAACTGTTTATCCGGCACCGCTTTTTCCATCTGGTGGATGATATGCGGCTCGGTCGCGACGATCAGCGTGTCGCCGGGCATCGTCTTGGCGAAGTCGAGGATACCGCTGGTCGATCCGACATAATCGGCATGATCGACGATATAGGGCGGGCATTCGGGGTGGGCCGCGACCGGGGCGTCCGGGTGTTGCGCCTTGAGCTTGAGCAATTCGGTTTCGCTGAACGCCTCATGCACGATGCAGACGCCCGGCCACAACAGCATGTCACGGCCGAGCTTGCGCGCGAGATAGCCGCCCAGATGCTTGTCGGGGCCGAAGATGATCTTCTGGTCCAGCGGGATTTGCGACAGGATCTTTTCAGCGGACGAGGATGTCACGATGATGTCGGACAGCGCCTTCACCTCGGCCGAACAGTTGATGTAGCTCAGCGCAATATGGTCGGGATGGGCTTCGCGAAACGCCTTGAACTGCGCGGGCGGGCAAGAGTCTTCCAAGGAGCAACCGGCGTCCATGTCCGGCAGCACCACGATCTTGTCGGGCGATAGGATCTTGGCCGTTTCGGCCATGAAGCGCACGCCGCAAAAGGCGATCACGTCCGCATCCGTCTCCGCCGCCTTGCGCGACAGTTCCAGCGAATCGCCGACGAAATCCGACAAATCCTGAATTTCGGGCGACTGATAATAATGGCCCAGGATCACGGCATTGCGCTCCTTGCGCAGCCGCTCGATCTCGCCGCGCAGGTCTATGCCCTGCGGAATGCCGGTAAAAGCGTTCATGTGCCTAAAACTCCTCGATCCCTGAACAGCGCCCTAGCGCCGAGCCTGCCGGTTGGCCAGCACCTCGTTCACGGGCGTGGTGACGTCCCATCGTTCGCGATTGCGCCCGGCCCGTTCGGGCGGAAAGGTCACGATCACCCGCGCATCGTCATAGCCTGCGGCCGCCAACGGCGCGGCCATCAATTTGGTCAGCGCGCCGCGGCCATATTCGCGCGCCTGCGCCATGCGTTCGGGTGCCTGCGCCTCGCGCTGGGCGCGGCTTTGCGCATGGGCGGAGACGCGGCGGCTCAACTCCTCGCCCGCCTGCCGCGTCACGAACATGCCCTGGGTGCGGACCAGCGTGCGGCGGCTCTCATCGACATTGGGCTTGCCGGGCTTCACATCGGGCGCGTTGACGATCAGCGTGCGGGTCGCCTCGTTCCATTCCAGATCGCCTTCGCCAAGGCCGCCGACCTCGACGAAATAATCGACTGAGAAGGGCATTTTGACCACCTGATCGGACTTGAGGAGGCCGAAACCGCGCACATCCTGCGCCGTGCTCTGAACCGTGCCGGACAGTTCGGAGACTTTGAGGCTGCTCACCCCGGCGATCTTCGCCGCGATCACCTTGGTCACCGCGACCCCGTCTTCCTCGACCGCGACCACATAGTCGCGGTCATAGCGCTGCCAGCCGATCAGCATCGCCGCGCCGACCAGCAACAGGATGACCGCCGCCGCAATCGGCCCGGCATAGCGTTTCAGCGCATCTGCCATCGATCCTCCGTCGCCGTCACCAGCCCGCGCTGATCCAGGTCGATCAGATGCGCCAGCACCGATCGCCCGGCGGCGGGATGCAGGCGCGGGTCGACGCCCTTATACATTTCCAGCACCATGTCGGGTATGAGGCTGTCGCCATTGCGCTCCAGAAAGCGCAAAATCTGCCCCTCGCGTTGCTTGCGATGGCCCATCATGCCGCGCACCAGCCGCTGCGGATTGTCGATCGGCTCGCCATGGGCGGGATAATAGACCTTGTCCTCGCGCTCCAGCAGCCGCTGCATCGATCGCATATAGGCGGCCATGTCGCCATCGGGCGGCGAAATCACGCTGGTCGACCAGCCCATGACATGATCGCCGGTGAAGAGCGCGGCTTCTTCGGCCAGCGCGAAGCAGAGATGGTTTGACGTGTGCCCCGGCGTTGCCACCGCTTGCAGGGTCCAGCCGGTGCCCGCGACCTGTTCGCCATCCGCCAGCACCCGGTCGGGGCGATAGGCCGCATCGAACGCCGCATCGGCGCGCGGCCCGTCATCCTCCAGCGTCAGCGGCGCGCAGCCGATCACCGGCGCGCCCGTGGCTTGGCTGAGCGGTCGCGCCGCCGGGCTATGATCGCGATGCGTGTGGGTGCAGAGGATCGCCACGACCGGCCGCCCCGCAATCGCCGCCGTCAGTGCCGCGAGATGATCGGGCGCGTCCGGGCCGGGATCGATCACCGCGACGTCGGTCGTCCCCACGACATAGGTCTGGGTACCGGTAAAGGTGAAGGGCGACGGATTGGGCGCCAACACCCGCGCCACCAAGGGGGATAGCGGCATCTGAATGCCGGTCGGCAGGTCGGCCGGATCGAAAGGAGG
>NZ_JPPQ01000069.1:1785475-1811169 GCF_000743655.1 Sphingobium sp. ba1 | reverse complement strand
TAACACGATGGCCTGGTTTTACGCCGCCGAATGGCCGACTTTTGCTCCGCCGTTGACAGAGGGTAGAAAGCGGCTGACTTATTTCATGGATCACCGCCACCGACATGGCACGCAAGGTCTTCAATCGTTCTGCCTGAAACAATATGCGGTCGCGCCGGGCGATGTCTCGACGCGCGCGTGCCTGTGCGTCGGCAAAGCTGCCTGCGAGATAGGCAGATATGGCAACCCCTGCCAGCCCCATATGCAGAGCAAAACGTGTCGTTACGGAGGTCATTGACGCGGTCCATGGCAAGACGATCGCCGCGCAGATCATGATCGCAGCCCATGCGCCATGCCGCCCGCAGCGCAGGCCCACCCAAGTTGCGGTGACGAGGACCGGGGTGAGGGATATTTGCGGGTCAACGCTCGCTAGAGCGAAGGCGAGCGACCAACCGATGCAAAAGACGAGCCCGGCTTCTGCCATTCGCGCCGGGGATGGCCATGTGAGTGGGTTGACACCGCCTACGCGGTCAATGCGCGCCGCTAGCCACAACAAGGGTGGCGCGATCAACAAGACCCCCAACAGGTCGCCGACCAAGAAAGCAGCGATAGTCGTAGCAAAGGGCTGGGTCGATAGGTCTGGCGCGATGCTAGGGCTGAGCCATTCCCAGAATCCAGCGACAAAAGCAGCGGCGGTTGGTGCCAGCACGCTAGCAAGGCCGAAGGGCATGGGCGCGACCGACAGATCGGATTTTCCATGCTTCTGCATCCACTGGACGAGGCCGATTGTCGCACCATAGACAAGTGGCGCTCTCGCGACGCCCCCCAGATCGTTCCATATGTCCGGACTGTCCATTGGGACGACGCCCGTTCCAAGTTGGATCAGGCACTCATACAGCGCGATGGCAGGTGCCCAGCGCGCGCCACAGTGCCACAGTAGGGCGACGCGCACTCCGGCGGCAGGATACCAGAGGCTGAAAAAATGTGCGCCGCCCCATGCTCGCGCAATGTGATGCGCAAGAACGAAAGCGATGCCGTAGGCGATCCAGAGCGCAAAGACCCGCTTGAGCTGATCAAGGGTGTAACGAGCAACGGGCAAGGACATCCGCGCCTGTCATAGACAGATGCGTTGCCATGCCAAGCCGGGAAAAACCCCGATCTTTCATGCCCTTTCCGGGAAAAGCCCGGATAGGCGGCAAAGGCGTACGGCGACATGATCACACCCACGGGGGCAGCATCTGCGCTTTCGGTTCCCGGACGGTGCATGCGACCCGCACCGTCCGGGGGCACTCGTTCTGGGTCTGCGTTCCGGCGACTTGCCGGGCCAATCGGAGAACAGCATGAGCGTGATCGGCACCAACAGCTCGGCACTTCGCGCCCAGCGGGCGATGGAATCTGCCAGCAAGGCGCAATCACAGGCTGCTGAGCGGCTATCGACCGGCAAGCGCATCAATTCGGCAAAGGACGATGCTGCGGGACTGGCAATCAGCAGCACGATGTCGTCGCAAATCATAGGGCTGGAGGCAGGCAAGCGCAACGCTGCCGACGGTATATCGCTGCTCCAGACCGCTGATGGCATGATGGACGAGGTTCACAGCACGCTGCAACGGATGCGCGAACTGGCTGTGCAGGCGTCGAGCGAGGTCAATTCCCCGGATAATTTGGCCGCATTGCAGACTGAGATGGAACAGGCGGTCGCGCATATAGACGCCCTGCTTGGTAAGGCGGAATATAATGGCATCGCACTGTTTTCCGACACTTCGGCGGGAACCGTGGCGCGAGATCACAACAACGATACTGATTTCAAGGACATATATGTTGAGGATTTCGTTCTCTATGATGAAAGACATAGCGCCGGGAAGACCGCACTCGACATTCAGACAGGGGCAAATGCGGCCGACGTAACCCGGATCGAAATTCCCACACTGCGCAGCAACAGCGATAATTTCACCCTGCTGGGCACTGACATGAATGTTGCCGGATTCGAGCGGTTCGTTGGCATCGCCAATATCGACCTGACCTTGACGCAGGATATCGGATCGCCACGGTTTCATGCCTACACGATGCCGACCGGAGTGCAGGTGTGGCACGATGTCCCCGGTCATATCGAATATACCGATTCTGACTATAAGTCCTACGCATCCATTGGCGTTACCGCCCAGCGCGCATTGCAAGTTATCGATGCCGCGCTGGCACAGGTCACCGGCGTCCGGGTGACACTGGGTGTTTCGCAACTGCGGCTCGAATCGACCATCACGCAGGCCAATACCACCATCATCAATCTGACCGACGCCCGTTCACGGATCGAGGACGCCGATTTTTCGGCCGAAACGACATCATTGGCGAAGAGCCAGATATTGACGCAGGCGGCGACTGCCATGCTGGCACAGGCAAACGCCAGCCAGCGCGACATATTGAAGCTAATCGAATGAGTGCGCAGCACACCATTTCCCTGCTGCATATCGGCAAACTGGTAATGGTCCATCGCCAGAGCTTGTGTCTGGTCCGCGCTTTAGCGCCCGACCATGCAATCGTCCGCACCAGTTTGCCGATATCAGCGGGCAGCAACGTGACTTTGGGCCTGCGAAACGGCGTGGAAATTAATGCACAGGTGGAAAGCGTGGAGCATGAGCGGATCACGCTCGCCTTCGTGCAACAATTCACATTGGAACAACTGGTCGAGGAACAGGCGCGCGGGCGCAGCGGTCCGGAATCGGTGCGTTTGGCGGTAACCGGCAGGGCGAGCGTCGAGACCGATGGGCGCACAGTCCTAGCCACTTTGCGAGACATCTCCCTGTTCGGGGTGCAATTGGAGGACGCCGCCGGTGCACTGATGCCCGGCGCAGATGTGACAGTGCATATAGCCGGACTCGCGCGGCGTATGGCTACCGTGCGTTGGCATCGGGACGGTCATGCCGGGCTGCGCTTTGCTTTCAGCCTTGGCTATGAACTGCTGGACAATTGGCTGGCCTCGCAGGCTTATGCGCTTCCAAGCTCGTGTAATGGGCTTACGACGATAACGACCAAGGCCTGACAGGATGTGTCCGACATAGTCCAGAGATCACCTAACTGGTCAGGCTAGGGCAGCGGATCAAGCATGCTGATTGTCTCACCCCACATCGCCGTTATGGCATCGATGGCCTGTAGACGATGCTTCTCCCAATCGTCGGAGTTCGGCGCGATAGCTCGTGCGACTTCCTGAACCAATTTCTCATTGTTGCTGTCGAGCGCGGCTCTGAGAATATGCTCCGCAACCCGCGCCATCTTGAAGCCGGATTCTACCTGAACGTAGGTCCCATCCTGAGAAACTTCATCGTCACCGAGTTGATGGCGAAGTTCCTTCACCGCTGCGTCGACGATGGTCTGTCGGTAATCGATCATATCAATGCCCCACTCATACGGTTCGCCAGATGTGAATTGGGCAAGATACCTGATAGCGGCTGAAATTCCATTGCGTGGTTGAACGACCCCACGCGGTCCAATCTGGGCTGACCCAAGCGCAGAATTTATACTTAACGTTAATCCCTAGCGATTAGTGAACTGCCCCGAGGTCGCAACTTGTTGAAATTTATCAGGGGTTTGTTTGTGAAGAAGATTCTTATCGCTGCCGCTTCCCTAGTGGCGCTGACGGCACCTGTCTCCGCACAGGAAGTCTCCAATTTTGGCGGGGCCAAGGTCGGAGCAATGGTTGGTTACGACAAGGTGCGCCTTGAGTATGACGGCCTCGACGGTTCCAAGGACGGATTTCTCTATGGCCTGACTGCGGGCTATGATGTCGATTTCGGCACCGCCGTGATTGGAATCGAAGGCGAGGTCTCGGACTCGTCGACCAAGGAAACGGTGACGGACCTTCTGGTTGAAGGCGATCGCTGGTCGCTCTCCACTGGCCGCGATCTCTATGTCGGTGCGCGTCTCGGCTTCCCGGTGAACCCGACCGTCATGCTTTATGCGAAGGGCGGTTATACCAACGCTCGTGCAAAACTGAGCGTTTCCTATGACGGTGACTCGGCCAGCGAAGGCGACAATCTGGACGGCTACCGCGTCGGCGGTGGTGCTGAATTCACCAACGGCGGCCACTTCGCGCGCCTCGAATACCGCTACAGCGACTATGGCAGCTACGAGTATGAAGACTTCGACACCGGGATCAAGGCGAAGCGCCATCAGATCGCTGTGACGGGCGGCTTTCGGTTCTGATCTCGACGATCTGATTTGTGGGCATGTCGGGGGCGGGAGACAATCTTCCGCCCCTGTTTTATATCCACGCCGGGCAGGTAGATAGGGATCGAACAAGTTGTCAAAGCGCGATGGTCACAGAAACTGGGCAAATGCGCATCATCGCGCCACCCGGTCACAGGCAAGATCAAAGCGCCGCACTCAGAGGGCCGATCCCATCGTCATGATGCTGTCAGCCGCGCTGGTTATCGCGGTCGGGTTGGCCGTGTTTTTCTGGCCTGCCGCCCCGATCTCCAGCAACCCAGCGGGCGGCGGTTTCGTCTGCCCCGTTGGCAGCATCACCGACGGCGACACCCTCCGCTGCACCGATGGCACTCGTGTCCGCCTTCATGCGATTGCGGCTCGCGAGAGCGACGAAACCTGCTCTCCCGGACATCCGTGCCCAGATGCTTCAGCGGCATCGGCGACGACGAAGCTGAAAGAACTGGCATCGGGGCAGACACTTCAATGCCGTGACATCGGCACCAGCTACAATCGGGTCACCGCGATCTGTGACAATGAGGCCGGGGTTGAGATCAACTGTGCGATGGTGCGAAGCGGGACGGTGGTGTTGTGGGAGCGGTTCAATCGGGAAGTGCCGATCTGCCAATGAAATTTCCCCGCACCCTCTCGAGATCGCGGGACGTATCAATGATCTAGCCAGCACAGACGAGATCACCATCCTCCGGATTGGCGCGAGCCAGACCGGCGGATGTGGAAGAAGTTCAAGCAGAAAGTCGGCCAGAAAGCGACATTCGCGCCATTGCTCCGCCCGCGCTTGAATTGTAATCTAGCCTCTCTTATTCACCGGGCTGCTGCGTGATGGCTTAATCCGGGACGGGGTGGCAGGCTGAGGCGGCCAGCGCGAGTTGCCCTGTGGCGACTATTTCATCGCGTTTGGCCGAGAGGTTTGCGGGGTTTCTGGACAGGGTGGATCGATCTGCGGCCGCGCCGCGCCGTTCAGGTCGGCGCGGGTTTGAGGGCGCGGGCGATATGCTGGAAGATGTCGGCGTCGGGGCAAGCGCTGGCGAAGGCGATGCGGATGCGACTGGCGGTTTCGACGACGCGGGCGGCGACCTTGATGAGGCGGATGCGGATGGTGGCGAACTCGGCGTTCCTCAGCGCTGCGGTGGCGGGCACGGCCTGCCGCAGCTTCCACATCAGCCAATATGCGGCGGTGTGGAGGATGAGGCGCATCTGGTTGGCATTGGCCGATCGGCACGAGGTGCGATCGCTCTTCAACTGGGTCTTGTGGAGTTTGATGAGGTTTTCGGCCTGGCCACGAGCACAATAGAGCGTGTCGTAGATGTGCTCGGCGCTACCAAGCTCGATCGAGGTGACGACGAAGCGGATATCGAGGCCCATAGTGCTGGCTTCGATCCGCGCGACGACCCTGCGTTTGGTCGGCCCCCAGGATTTGGCGGCGTAGCAAGTCTCGGCATAACGGCGCAGCACGCCCAATCCCTGCAGCGCCCGGTCGGTGGCACAGGCATCGCCGCGATTGACGATGACGGGATCGGCATGGAGCGCCTTGTTGCCGGGCAGGCCGAACACATAGTCGATGCCGTTCGCCTCGCACCACGCCATGATCTCGGGGCGGCCGTAATGGCCATCACCGCGTAGCGTGATGCGGGTATTGGGCCAGTGGCGGCGGATGCGCCGGATCAGCCGACGCACATGGCCTGCCGTCTCGACCCCCGATGGGCTCTTGCCGGTGCGCAGCAGCATCGCCACCGGACGTCCAGTCGCGGTGTCATAAACATGGATCGGCAGGAAGCAGCGCTCGCCATAATGGCCGTTCCAGAAGGAGAGCTGCTGGCCGCCATGGACGACATCAACCGTCTCATCGATATCAAGCGTCACCGCGACCGGCGGCACGGGATAGCTCGCGCAGTAGAGATCAACGAGCGCGCCTGTCAGACGCACCAGTTCGCGCGTCGTCGGCGCATTCTCCCAGCGGCTCATCGTTGGCTGGCTTGCCAGGCCGATCACGCCGCCGGGCAGTTTGCCGAGCGCCAGCTTGAACCCAGGATCGTGACGCAAACTGTCGAGATCATCGGCATCCTCATAGCCGCAGGCGATCGCCAGCATGCGAGCGCGCAGGATGTCGTCGAGATCGTGGACGACGCGGCTCTGGTCGCGAGGGTCGCAAATGCAGGCGGCAAGCCGTTCCGCAATGCCAAGCTGTCGCTCGGCCTGCGCCAGCAGCAATACGCCACCATCGGATGTCAGCCGACCGCCGTCGAAGGCGGCGGTCATTTTCTTGCGGCAAATCGCTGGGAATGAGAAACCGAGGAGGCTATCATCTGCCATGGCGGTCGTGGCACTTTCTGTCCGGCGTAGAGGGATGATTTAAGCACTCTTTCTCTACTCCAGATCAGTAACTTACGCCACGTCCGCCAACCCCATCCCATGCCGCCGGTGAATAAGACGGGCTAGAGGTGACGGAGGCTGTCCTAAACCACATTGCAGGGACGCGGGCGGGCATCGTGGGCGTTTACCAGCGGCACGACTTTGCCAAGGAAAAGCAACACGCTCTGACTGCATGGGCTGCAGAGCTAGCGCGGATTGTGAGGGGCAATCGCCGCAGTAATGTGGTGGCATTGCATGGGTGAGCGAAGAAACCACGGCATCGTGACTTTGGACGTTGAAAGCACCCCTGTGTTTGAAAACGGCCTGCCAGGGAAGCTGAGCAAAGAATTTCAAGACAAGGCTGCACACGCCAGCGATTGGGCATCCTATTTTCCTGACCGTGCCTGGCTTGCAGAGCAACTGGCATCTGCTGAGAAATCGAAAGGCGGTGCGCCTGTCCTTTTTCGCCCCCACGAAGATCGTGGCTGGTATTTTAAGCGTTGTTTGGCAAATCTCGATTTGCTTACATCTGCTGCGAAAAGTGGGTCCATTGAAGTAGCCATAATTCACGCTTGCGAACTTGGACGCCTAATGACTGAAATGGAGATGAAATTTAACGATTTTGAACTTGGCCGTTCCGTCGAACAACTAGCCCTGTCGGGCCAGAAAGTGGCTGCGGGGGGGCAGGCAAGTCGGAAAGGACGAACGAGGAGCCAGCGTTTTGACGCGATCAAGGAGTATATCGCCAATGGGAAGCAGACCAAGGCCGCGATATCTCTGGTCGCACAGGAGGACGGAGTGACGGCAAAGGCCGTCGAAGCTGACTATTACGCGGAGCGCCATATTCGACCCTAGACCGGGTGATTAGGGTAGGGGCGTCCCGATAAGCCCCATGCCATCCAACCTAACGGAGATGGCAAATGCAAACGCTTATTCGACTTCCCGAAGTTGTCCGCCGCACTGGCCGCAGCCGGTCGCGCATTTATGACGACATCAAAGCTGGCACATTTCCCGCACCGGTAAAGATCGGCGCGCGCGCCATCGCTTTCCCCATCGAGGAAATCAACCGCTGGATTGAAGGCCGCATGGCTGCGCGGGATGCCGCGTAAACGCCATGAACAAAAACGCCCCCACCCGCGAGGGTGAAGGCGTCGATTGTCTCTTTGGCGGGGACAAAGGCGCACATACCACACGCTTTTCGCAAATCCAATATCTGGCTGCGCGTCACGGGCTTTCCATCCATCGCGCCGCGTTGATCGCGCCGATCGCTTTCGGAGCGACGGGCCATGTCTGATCGGACGGCAATCATTCTCGACGTGCGCCACTGGCGCGCTGCGCAACAGCGCCGCGAAAAACTGCGGCGGGCGGCTTTGGAAGGCGCGCGTCGCCCGACACGGCGGCCAGGTCGCCTCACCCTGGACGAAATCCTTGGCCCTGCCTTCGATCCGTCGGGAGGTGCGGCGTGAACGCTGTGACGCACAAATTCGATAAGACCCTGGACCCGATCCGCGTCTTCCTCCCGAACATAAGCGATGACGAGCATAAGCAGCGCGACCGCATCCGAGTTGCCCGCAACATAGCGACGGCCAAAATTCCGAAGCTGAAAGAAGCCCCATACGCCCGGCAATTATGCTGGATATTGGTCGATACCGCGACCGAATGGATGCTGTCACCGGCCACAATCAGCGCTTTGGAAATGGTGGCAGAACAATGCCGCCGCCTCCTGATCGTCGCTGAAACGTCCGAGATGCTGGAGACCTTGCCGGAATGAAAAGCTGGGAAGATCTTGAAAATGATCCGGCTGCGGGGGGATTCGAACGTCGCCAGATGCCATATATTGGCGAAGGCTCTGCCAAGGGCCTCGCTGCTGCGCACGGGATCACCGCAAGCGCCCTAATGGGGATGAAGTTTGATCCCATCCGTTATGTCATTCCCGGCTATGTCGCGGAAGGCCTCACCCTGTTCGCTGGCGCGCCCAAAATTGGCAAATCATGGACTGCGCTCGACTTAGGCATTGCGGTCTCGGCTGGGGGCTTGGCGTTCGGATCTATCAAATGCGAACAGGGAGACGCCCTGTATCTGGCCCTAGAAGATAACCCCAGGCGGCTGCAATCGCGTCTCAAGGTTATGGGCCGCACGATCGCGCCGCAACGCCTCACCTTCATGACGGAATGGCCGACGCTTGATGAAGGCTGCCTAGATGAATTGGAGGCATGGGCGCACAATGCTGAAAAGCCGCGCCTTGTCATCGTGGACGTGCTAGCCAAGGTCCGCCCGATCGCCAATGGCAAAGACCAGCTTTACGACGCCGACTATCGGACCATGACCGGCCTGCATGGTTTTGCGACCCGGCATAGGCTGGCCGTCGTCGTCGTTCATCACACCCGGAAAATGGAGGCGGAAGATCCCTTTGACGCGGTAAGCGGCACGCGCGGACTGACTGGCGCGGCCGATACGGTGATGGTCCTCAAACGTGACATTGGGACAGCTAAGACCGTTCTGTATGTTCGCGGCAGAGACGTTGAGGAAGTTGAGACAGCCCTAGAGTTCAAACGTGACATTGGGACATGGATCATCCTTGGCGCGGCCCATGAGGTCGGCAAGACGAACGAGCGTCAAGTCATCCTAGATATACTCCAAGCGCACCCCGAACCCCTTACAACACGGGAGGTTTCGGACCTTTTGGGCAAGAATAATGCGGCTGTTAGGCAAGCCCTCACGCGCATGGCAAAGGCGGGCGAGATCGAGAAAACGGCACGCGGCCTATATACCTGTCACAACGGTCACATTGTCCCCATCCCCCCTAGCTCGCCCCCTGTTTGTGACATTGTGACACATGTGACAGGGGATAGACTAAAGGCAGAGTCACCCCCTGATAGCCCTATCGATCACGACCTTGACGACAAGGGCGACGTGATCGGCTGGAACGACAATGGATAGGGGGGGGCAGGCACAAAGCCCAGGCAACCCCATGCGCGCCAACCGGTGATGTCTGCACGCGGAAATCTTTTCCGGATCTATGAAATCCGAGTGCGCACTTTTCATTCTGCGCACCGCTTCGAACCGGCCCAACGCCAGCAATTCCGCGACTTATACCCAAAGGTGCGCGGGGCGCGGGTGTTTGATTGTTTGCACACTGCGCACCGGTGGGGGGGGTGATCGAAGCTCTGGAGGGCAGAGCCCTAGGGTACCGCCGCCTCCCTAATTTCACATGCGCGTTGCCCCGGTTGGTCCCGTGCGCGCGACACAGCCTCAAAACGAAGGAGAACGATATGACGAAGCCCGGACGTAAGACAGGGGCGCTGGAGTCCGTGCCAGCCATCGCGCCGCCGCCAGCCAAGGAATATAACCAGCCTCAACCGCCGCCGCACCTATCCGTTGAAGCGGCGCAGTGGTGGCAACAGGTGATCGCCGATTACGATCTAGAGCCGCACCACGTCCGCCTGTTGCAATCCGCTGCGGAGGCGTGGGACCGGATGCAACAGGCGCGGCAAGCGCTGGCCGATCATGGCGCATTGACCTTCACAGGGGCAAATGGCGACCTGAAGACGCACCCCGCCGTCGCGATCGAGCGGGACGCGCGGATTGCCTACGCCCGGCTGGTTCGGGAACTCGATCTAGACGCGGGCGCACCATCTGAAAGCAAGCGTCCGCCCGCCCTTCATTCAAACAGGAGAGATTGACATGCCAGTCAAGCGACGCGCCCATAAGCGGCGCATAGACCCTGCCATAGAGGCGGCGGCGTGGGCTGATGCCTTTGATTCAGGATATGACTTTTTTGGCGACCTATCCGGCATCGGCGTCCTGCTCGATGAGCATGGGCGGCCGGATGAAGCGATGGCGCGGGCTGCATGGCTTCGCTTGGGCGCGCAGTTCATGGAGGGGCGGCAGCCTGATCCTGCGCGGAAGCCGTGGGCGGTGGAGACGTTCGGAGAGCCGCCATGCCGGTAAAGCGGACGAAGGCAAAGCGCAGCCTGCGCCTGGACGAATATCGCCGCCAGCAATTGCTGGAAGGCCCGGACGCCTGCCTACTAGCTGGCGTTGGGTATCTCACAACCGCGACGTTCAGCCAGATGGATGCAAGCGCGCAGGCGCTGGCCATGGCCGATATGAGGGCCGATTGGGGCCGCAATCGCGACGCGCTGTTGCAATGGTGGAGTGAGCGAGCACCCGACCCTGCCACCCCGGACGCCCTGCCATGGGCTGAAAGGCATTTCGGTGCCGTGTCGCCTGAGAGCGGCAAGGATGCTGGCCATGTCTAACCGCAAGGCGTGGCAGCACGCCGGCAAGGAGAGCCGCCATCAGCGCGGCTATGGGGCGCAGCACGTCAGACTGCGCGCGCAGCTATTGGCGCAGGAGCCTCTATGCAGGGTATGCGCTCAGAAGAACCCGCCGCGCGTGACCGCTGCAACGATCGCTGATCATATCACCCAGATCGCGGATTTGCCGCCGGGCGCGCCGCTCTATGACATCACGAACCTACAGCCGGTTTGCGTCGCGTGCCACGATGCAAAGACCCGCGCAGACAATGGATGGAAGGCACCAAAGGCTGTCATTGGTAGCGATGGGTGGCCAGTCGAATGACCTGTTGTCCCCACTGCAATCGGCCTTGGCCGCAGGCTCCGACAAACTCGCCAAGCATTTCTGAGGCGATCGTCACCATGCGCACGGCCTGCGTTGCCATGGGCATTGCTATATCATGGGACGGCTATGTGAGCGAGGCGGACGCGGCGCGACTGTTACGCCGTGCGGTTTCGACCTTGCGCAACCGTCGCGCGCTGGACCGCCCCATTCCCTTCCGTCGATCCGGTCGCCGGGTCGAATATGGGCTTGTCGATCTTTGCCAATCGGCAGCGCTGAGTATCGAAAATAATCCGCTCTGAAGTGCCCGTGAGTCACCGTTAGTCACCGTCAGTGCCTTTCTCCCGCGCGCGCCATAGCCGATTATGCAGGAAACATGAGGCCAGCCAATGAACCGCGTTTTCAGTAATTTTCAGATCCGATCGGTGGATGAGGACCAGCGTATAATCGAGGGCATTGCCTCGACCCCCCGTATCGATCGTGCCGGAGACATCGTGGAGAGCCAAGGCGCGGCCTATGAGCTCCCGATCCCTTTCCTGCTGGACCACGACCACACGTTAGCCGTTGGCGAGGTCGAGCTTGCAGAGGTCACCGCGACGGGCATTCGTTTCCGCGCACGTATAAAGAAGATTTCCGAACCTGGCGCTGCAAAGGATCTAGTTGATAAGGCATGGTCGCTGCTGAAGGCGGGCCTTCGCAAATACGTCTCAATCGGTTTTCGCCCGATCGAATATGAGATGATGGCGGAAGGCGGCGCGCGGTTCCTCTCGTGGGAATGGCTGGAGCTTTCTGCGTGCGCGATCCCCGCGCAGCCCGACGCGAAGATCACTGGCCTCAAATCAGTGCGCGGCGGAAGGACAGTCCGACTGACTGAGCAAGAGTGCAAGGTGGCCGCTTTGCTGACGGTGCATTCGCGCAACGCGAAGGAAGCTAGGCAGCGTCGCGCGCGACTTGGTATTCCGGAGCCGGTGCGCGTTGTGAAAATTGGGAATATCCGTCGCCATAAGGTCGTCCAGCTTTGACCAGTATGACCACAAAGCGCACAGCTCCCAAGTCGTGCCGGAAGGCCAAGCCTGGCGATGATATCGGCATAAAAGAATATCGAGCGATGATCGCATTAGCACACGGCGACGACGATGCTGAGATGCGAGAAGCGCAAAAAATGCGCGCCGATGTTGGTAAATGGATGAGCGCCTTTCAGGACGTTCACAATGACACAAAGGGCGACCTTCCCTGCACCTACCGGCAAAAGGACCACTGGGCCTTTTTAGACCTAATCGCGTTGGCCATTGGCCATACGACCGATGTGCAAAGCGTTGTTCAGCAAATGGCCGCGAGGATCGTCCGATTGGAGCAGGCAGCCCAAAAGGCTTCCCTGCTGATGATCTATCGCGGCGTTTTTGCCGATGGCGAAACCTATGATCCGGGCAATACGACCACCTACGGCGGTTCGCTCTGGCACTGCAATGAGGCGACCAAAGAGCGCCCCGGCGACGCTTCAAAGGCGTGGACCTTGTGCGTCAAGCGGGGCCGCGACGGCAAGGATTTGCGCCTGTGACCCCCCCCCCTCTCAGAATAAGGACACGCCCATGGAGCAGGCAAGCGCGATCGGCGCGGACATCATGAAACTGGTTTGCCGATATATCGACAATGCCGTTAACCCGCTTAAGGCCGATAACAAGCGGCTTCGGACGCGCATTGCGGAACTGGAGCGAGAACAGGCTGACACAGGGGCATCCCTATGACCGCCGCCGAGATCGACCGACTTGAAAGCGCGTGGATGGCCAAGCTGATGGAGACTATTCAGCAGGCCATGGGGGCAACCGCCACGGACCTTCACGCCAAGGGCCACGACCGGGAAGAGGTGCGGGAAATACTGACCGCGCAGAGCGCCTACCTTCCCGAATGGATTGCCGAGCGGCGCAAGGACATTCGATCGCTGATCTTGACGGGATACTATGGGGTAGAGCCGCTGCTGGCCGATGGCACGTCCGCCACGACTGTCTCAGAAAGAGATGCCCGCCATGGTCCGGTCAGTGGCCACCAAGGCACTCCACCTCATTAGGCAGCGGACGCCAGACCGCACCTATACCCCGGCGGCGTGGTGCTGCCGGGGGCACCGGCTTCATCAATAGGAACCTACCATGGCAATCGCACCATCCATTCGCGCGCAGCTTGACGAGTTGAGGGATAAAACATGACAGACCAAGCGGGATTCACGCCCGCCGGAGCGCTATTGGTGCGTTCCGGCGAAGCCTTTGCGCTGCCTTTGATTTTGCAGAATGCGGCAGGCGAAAATCAGGACTTGCTAGGGCGTTCGTTCGTGCTTTCGTTTCGCCTTTCCCGCGCAAGCGAGCCGTTCCTGAGTGTTGCGGGTGTCCTGGCTGATGATCATTTCTCTGTTTCGTTCTTGGTGTCCAGCGCTAACGCGGCAGTCATTTATGGGGCGGGGCGGTCACGAGCGCTCCGGGGCGACATTACCGAAGTAGGCGGGACTTTTCGGCATAGTTTCCCGGTTACGGTCGATGAAGGCTCTGGCGTTCCGGTCGATGACCCGATTTCGCTCCCCAATTTTCCAGTCACCGAACTGGTAGCCATGCCCGGCGCTGTCATTGTTATCCAGCGCGGCGCGCAGGGATATGGTGCAGAGCGCCGTCTGTATGACGCTGGGTTGATCGATGAGCCTACCGTCGCGGCGATGGACGCGCGCTATGCACTGGTTGGCGCATCTGGCGCTGAAATTATCGAATTTGATGAAGCCCGCACCGACTATCCAGTCGGCAAGATCGGCAAATCGCTGGCTAAGGTTTTTCAGCAAGGCGCAAGTGCAATCCCGGTCATCGGCCGCGAGCTGCTGGGCTATGATCCCGACACCTACACCCCGGAGGGCGTGCAGTCGGTTATTGGCGTCGGCTTCAAATCGAGTAACCCGGCGTTCCGCACGCGCGCTGCTATGCTCGCCCAGGTCGCGGCCGAAATCGGCGGCTCGCCATCGGTTCTGGTCGATGATGGTCCCGCCCTCGTTGCTGCGGTTCTCAAGGCAACAAAGCTGGGCTATCCTCTCATCATTTCGGAGCCGATCTACCGCAACAGTTCTGCACCCGTTACGGGCGAGGGCCGCAATCTGCACATCAAGGGAATGGGCAACGGCGCGCTGATCGGCGGGCCGAATTGTGACACAGGGCTGTTGAATCCTCGCAACTCATCAACGGTTGGCTCAACCGCTTCGCGATCCCTGAAATTGACGGTCGAGGATCTATGGCTTGATGGGCGATATATGCCGCCTTCATCTTTTAATGAGGAGGGACTGCCGCTTACCGCAAATGACCTGTGTTACGCGACGGGCTTTGCAGAGCAGAATTATATCGGCTGCCGGTTTTATCTTGGCGCGCACTATAGCCTGTCGCCTGGTGGCGATAGTTGCCTGTTCCCGTCCGGAAACCGTGTGACCGTTGCAAGGTGCCGATTCTGGGGCGCGCCTGACTTGGCTATTTACGGCTCGGCGAACGTCGATGGATCGCTGGACAACCGTAGCGCGCTGCTGATCGGAAACGAATATTACGGCTGCCGCAATGCCTGGTCGTTCAAGCGCGAATTTGAGTATATCCGCAGCGTCGGTGAGTATTTCAACCAGTGCTTCAACGGCCCTGCCACCACGCCCGCGTCCGAAATCGGCGAGGGGCGCAAGGTATCGATCAGCGCTCCGCAATTCGAGAATATGGAAGCCAAGTGCATCGATCTGCGCGGTTGCGAGGATGCCAATATCAATGGGGCGGTGATCGGCGGAATGTTCGGCTATCGGCTCGACACGACTAAGGTTGACCTCGCGGCAATGATATCGCTCGGTGGATGCAAGGCCATCCGGGTTGATTTTGTCGGTAGGGTAGAAGGCGCAACGGCATCCGACCATTATGCTGTTCGGCTTGTCTCCAATGGTGGCCGACCGACGCAGGACTGCGTCATTCGCGGCACTGCCACTGGCGTCTACAACGGCCTGGACGAAGGCGCGACGTGCAACAACAACGACATCAAGTTGAAACTCGTGGACGTTGTCTCCCCCGGCACAACGTCTGGCGCTTTCACCCGATACGAATATGACATTGCGGGCGAAGCAACAGTGCTGATGGGCGGAGTTGATGCCTCTCCCGTCAGGACGCTGTTCGGGTCTGTTCGGACGGCTAGCACGGTCCTGACGAGCGTCCCGCTAGGGCGCATCATCCGCGTGCAACCATCCTCCGCAAATATCGACATCACCTTGCCCGATGGCAAGCCCGGCGATCGTATGGCGGCCATTAAGTGGACGGGTTCGAGCGATAAGTTCGTGAACGTGAAGCTCCCATCTGGAGTGACAATAGAGCGACTGCGCGACATCAATGACATCGCCTGGTTCGTTTGCGAGAATGTCGGCAGTTGGACGGTCGCTGAGCGCTATCTGTCATCCTTCGATCGCCGGGTTACTGACAGCACGGCGATCACCGCGAGCGCGACATTGTCGGGGACACTGGCTGGTCGCATCATCGACGTGCAACCCCCATCCGGTTCAACGATCGACGCCACGCTCTGGACCGGCGGGCGATCCGGCGAGATAGCGATCGTGCGCAAGGCGGCGGGGTCCAGCACCGGCGCTGTCGCGGTGAAAAATGTTGCATCCACAACGCTTATCCTTTTGCGCGAGATCGGCGATCTGGCCACGTTCGTTTGCGATGGGGCAAATGGATGGACCATTTTGCAGCAGCAGACGGCGGCGTTATCCCTGGTGACGAGCGGCCGTATCAATCTGCGCGCCGTCGCAGCCGCTTCTGTCGCCACGCCCCCCACTGGCGTGGTCACGCTCTTTTGGGACAGTGCAGATAGCAGCCTCAAGACGAAGGACAGCGCGGGGGCGGTGGCAGCGGTCTGACCATCATCAGGTCAAAACCGATACGCCAAATGCTGCGATCGCAACTACCAGTGCTGCTGCTGAAATCCAGTAGGCACGCCCGGCGGGCGCTGCCCAGGCCTCTCGCCGTCGAAGTTCCTGACTGGCCATGCCTCGCGCTACCGGGCCAAGGTCCGGGCGCGCCAGCCGGGCGTGAAGCTCGCGATCCTTCAGTGTGCGGGGTTGACCCGGTCACCTTCGCCAAAAACCTCGTTGAAGGCATCGTCAAAGCCCCGTTGCGTGCGCGCGATCCGGCGGGCCTCTCTCCAACGTGCGAACATGCCTGACATTTCACCCTCCCGAATCTTCCTCTCTACTCTACTGTCTGGCCGATCATCGGCAAGGAGTCCGGAAGAAGCGTCCAGGCTTCGTGCTTGCCATCCGTTTGCTTTAGGCGGCTCCCCATCGGGGCAATTGACGTGGCGGAAATCATCATGACGTGAACGGGGGAATGAGAGCGAACTGGGCATAGCGGATGCTCCTTGGGGTGGAGCAAGTCATATGCCAGTGCATATCGATGAGGTTTATAACCCTCAGAGGCGACGCAGCCAACCACTGCGTACGATGAATGAGACCCACCCGTGTGAAGGGAGAGGGCTGCAGCCCGTGGTCGCTGCCGTTACTGATAGCCGCCCTCATCCTCACGCTCATGTGCAGCATCTTCCTGCGCATCTTCCATGGCGTCAGCCTTTTCGTCCTCTTCCTCCGAATCGACATCAACATCAACGTCAGCATCGGTGCCGGGCAGATCGCTCATGGACGTACCAGCCATGTCAGCCTGATCGTTCTCGCCTGGGATTTGTTCGGTGTTCATCTTGCTCTCCTATCAGCCGTGGAATCACCTAACCGGCAGAAGATGCGCATGTTCCGACCGTTACGGGGCCGCATTCGAAACGCATTGCCTCGCCGCACTGCCTGAGCTTTTAAGGGGACTAATCCACAAATCCCCCGATGAGGAGGAATGCCAGCAACCACAACGGCAACCATATCCAGGGACTATCGGACTGGTAGTTCCAGAGGTGGGTCAGGAAGCG
Source organism: Sphingobium sp. ba1 (assembly GCF_000743655.1). Lineage (NCBI taxonomy): Bacteria > Pseudomonadati > Pseudomonadota > Alphaproteobacteria > Sphingomonadales > Sphingobiaceae > Sphingobium > Sphingobium sp. ba1. The sequence continues at coordinate 1,794,093 of NZ_JPPQ01000069.1, read as the reverse complement.
CATAAAGTTTTGTAGCATCGGGTTAAGTAGATGCCACTGCGCGGTCGTAAAAATTACATGTCAGCAAAGGCATTCTGATGTCTACTTTTGGGGAAAGACCTCGATGGCTGACTGGAGTGGGAGAAACATCCTTTTGCCGTCATCATACTCGCGGAAGCCGAGCGAGAGATAGAATGGTTTTACATCTTCTGAAATCGGCACAAGGACGAGATGGGGCAATCCGATCTGCGCGCCGACGTTGGCGAATATTTCGACGACCTTGCCTACCATGAGCGAACCAATCTTCTGGCCTTGTAGCGCCTTGTGCACTCCAAGCCACACAAGCTGCAGGCATGGGAAGCGATCAGCGCCGCCGAAGGGGTGGTAAGGCCCCTTCAATTTGCTGATTTCTTCCGTCACGCACGCCAACGAGAAGAACGCCGCCGGAGCAGTGCTTCCTTCAAGGTGCCCATAAGTCACCCGATGAACACCGCCGGTATGCTGCTTCCAAGCTTCACGTGCGAAATACTTATCGATTGATGTCGCGCCGCATTTAAACTGCGATTGGCACGCCGCCTTATTCAGCGGCTTGTATCCAATTGACGGCACCGCCCCCTGGTGCGTCAAATCGTTACTCCGGCTTTTTACTTTCCTTGTAGAGGCGAGCAACCTCCTTTAAGGCAGGCGTAGCGCCGCCGCTCATTTTGTAAGCCTTCTGGCCTACTTTGAACGCGGCAGCGGTGGCACGGTCCGAGCAGGACGCACCACGGCTAAAAAGGCCGAATGGGTTGCGTAAAGCTACCATGTTATCCTCCAACTGCTGCTCGCCGAGCGTATCGGCGAAGGATTGAAAAAGAGTTTCAACCCAGGCTGTAAATAGCGTTTTCCAGCCCAAATTGACAGAGGCTCGACAATCATTTACGAACCTGAAAGGACGGTTCGTAAATGACCGTACTGACCATTGTGTCGGCGTCCTCTGCGAATCAACGATCGCAACCCGCCGATCGTTCCGATCTCCCCACCCAGAATGAGATGACTTTCACTCGGAAATGATTTCCGACCCTGGCAACGATCCGGCACGCAGCCAGTAGCATTTAGCACTCGTGCAACATTCTCAGACCGGCTTTGCCAGCATTTTCTGCGCGCTGGTCCTCACGAAATCCGAGATCGGCCCGGACATCATCTTGAGCACATGGAGGCGATACGGTGCCGCCCACCGTGGTATGCTCAAACTGCGCCGGAGCTGTCTGGCCTACGCCACTTTAGGGTTAATCCGGTTGCACTGTCTGAAAGCCCTTGCCGATGAGCGCTTGCGTACGAGCCGGTTCCGCATGGAAATCAAAACGACCATGACAACCGGGCCCACGTCCGGCGGCCCGGTGGGCGTGCAGTCTTTCCGCGACGAACCTAACGTGATGGCACGCTAGCACCTGCGCGTTCGCGACCTTCTGTCGGTGATCGAGACCATCTCCGGTTCGGTCGAATATTCTAAGCAGACGCTGCGCTGCTGGCGATGGCGCGGCGGACGAAGGCAAATCTCTTTGAAGGCGGGTCGTTTGTCGGCCGTAGCGCGGCGCTTGTGATGATAGGCCCCGATGGGATTAAGCGCCATATCCTTCGTGACGGGGGCGATATCGGGGCCGTGATTCAGCCTTCGTGGGGGAGGTGCCACCTGATGACGGCACGTTCTTACTTTCTGCCCTATTCCTCCTGGTTGCGCGCCACAGTCGCCAACGCGGCACAGAGATCATCTATCCTCTTTGTCTGCAACGCCATCATTTCCGTGCTTGAGCCATCATTATTGAGAGGGTTCAGCATATTGGAATGCAGATATTCAAGATCACTTTTTGAAAGCAGGCCATTGCGTGCCATTGCAGCAGCTAAGGCAAATATCCCGTTGAAGGCGGAGATGCTTAGAGAGATAGCGCTTTGCGCCGCTTCAGCAGGACTAGATTCAAATCGCTCGTTCATGTTGGCACCTCGAAAATTTCCCTGCTGTGGTAGCCCCGGACTGGAAAACACGGTTACTGGCGACCGTCAGCCTTGATGAAAAAGCGACTTTCGTTTTCAAGGTGAGGTTGTGCTTTGGCGACGGCGTCATTGGGGCTTCGGTTTAGGAAGGCTATGATAAACCCTTACGGTTTCAGCCCTCACGGCCACGATTTCCACCAACGTTACAGATTCGATCAGTACGTCAAATGCGCGATCGCCAAAATCAAGACCATTTGCTTCTTGGAAAATATTGGCCGCGCGCCTGATGGACTGCATGAGGCGCATTGCTCCGGATCCAACGTTTATAGCGCCATCGGTTAATTGAGGCCTACTAAGAAGGCGGTCAAGTGTCGCACTCAATTGGTCGGCTTCTGCCCCAATGATAGCTGCTTCGTCCGACTTCCATGTCAAATGCTTGAATCTGCTCTTGGCTATGTCAAATAGCGAAACGCATTCAACTGCTGCGCGCAATACTTCGCGGATAGAAGACCGACGTTCATTGGCCACCTTTTGGCGATCTATCGCCACCGCGCCGCCGATTGCCATCATCGTGCCCAGCATCGCGCCCACCAAACCCAACCAGTCGGCCGGTCTTGCACCGTCTATTGTCGCCGCGACAATTGCGTATGCACACCAAAGGACTGCGCTAGCAATCATGCCAGCGAGAAACTCGCCAAAACGCGGCTTCCACTTCATGATCGGGCGGTCATCCCAATTCGGATGAGCGTCCGTATTGCTTCTGGACGTGTGAGGCTCTCCCCTCCGGCGGCTATCCAAGAGTCAAGGGCGGATAGGTCGCGGGGTTGGAGACGAACGCCTATCATTGTGCCAATGCCCGTCGCGGGACGACCCATCTTCTTTTTGTTATCATAAAGTCTTGATGTGCTCATAACTTTCTGTTAGCAAAATGTTGAACGGCAGGAAAGCGCCAAGTTTCCTCCGGCTTCAACCGAACCCAGATGAGAGAGGGCTGTCAGCCATGCCAGGACACAGCAACAATATCGTTCAATTCCCGCGTGAAGTGTTGGCGGAGCGGAAGATCCGGCAATGCCGCGCCATGCTCGAAAAACTTCACGGATATATTGAAGACGGTGAGCGGAACCCGACTGATTTGGACACGAGAATGCGCGCCGAGACAGCGCCCGGCTTCATCGAAATGTGGATGGAAGATCTGCAAAAGGCATTGCTGGAGAAAGAGATGCTGACCGCAGACGACGCCATCAGGTTCAAAGGCTTGGTCTATCGCGCCTATCCGAGCCAGGCTGGCGCGAACTGATCGAGACATTCCGATTCTTCGATACCTAGCTTGATACCTAGAATGTTCTTCGAAGCATTCCGGTTCGCTAAGTTCTTGAAAAATGGTGAGTCCAGCTGGGTTCGAACCAGCGACCTACTGATTAAAAGTCAGTTGCTCTACCGACTGAGCTATGGACCCGTTTAGCGGTGGAGGTCGCCCTAATAGGGGGAACCGCGATGGTCAACCTCTTCGCGTGTGCTTTTGCAGGCGGGCGTGCAGATGGCGGACGGTGAGGCCCGAAAGGGGATCGCGCCAGCGCGGAGCGATCGCGACCAGCGGGGTCAGGACGAAGGCGCGCTGGCGGAAAGCGCTATGGGGGATGGTGAGCAAGCGGCTGGCCCATGTGCCGCCGGACCAGAGGATGATGTCGATGTCGACGCTGCGCGCCCCCCAACGGCGATGGCGGCGGCGGCCGAGCCTATGCTCGATCGACTGGAGCAGGGCGAGCAAAGCGGGCGGGGGCAGGGGGCTTTCGACCAGCAGCGCGCTGTTGGCATAGAGGCGCGAGGATGGCCCCATGGGCGGCGTTGCGATGGTGGGGGCGAGCGCGATGACGCGCATCTGCTGTCCGATCAGCGCGGCTGCTTCGTCGAGCAGGCGCGCAGGCGTGCGACGTGCGGAGAGCGGCCGGTTGGACCCCAAGGCCAGGGCATAGGTATGCGTGCTTGTGTCGGCCATCGATCAGCGCCTATCTGCTGCCCATGATCCTGGAAAGCCCCCTTGAACCGACCGAACCGCCGCGCGACTGTCCGCTCTGTCCCCGCCTTGTCGCCTTGCGCGAGGAATGCCGTGCCGAGCATCCCGATTGGTGGAATGCGCCGGTGCCGGCCTTTGGCGATCCGTTGGCGCGGATCGGCATCATCGGGCTGGCACCGGGCAAGCAGGGGGCGAACCGGACGGGGCGACCCTTTACCGGCGATGATTCGGGCGTATTATTCTTTGAGACGCTGGCGAAGTTCGGGCTGAGCGAGGGCGTCTATGATGCGCGGGTCGATGATGGACTGGTGCTGAAGGATGCGATCATCATTAATTCGGTGCGGTGCCTGCCGCCGCAGAACAAGCCGGTTCCCGACGAAGTGCACAAGTGCCGACCGTTTCTGGCGCAGGGCGTTGCAGCGCTGCCCAGTGCGCGGGTGTTCGTGGCGCTGGGCCAGATCGCGCACCAGTCGGCGGTCAAGGTGCTGGGCGGCCGGTTGCCCAAGGCGCGCTTCGCCCATCTCGCCGAACATCGCATGCCTGACGGGCGGATGCTGATTGATAGCTACCATTGCTCGCGCTACAACCAGAATACCGGCCGACTGACGGCGGAGATGTTCGAGGCGGTGTTTGCGCGGGCGGTTGAACTGGCCGGGCTTACTGGCTGATCCAGACCTCTACCGGGACGGCATCCTGGCACAGGGCGACGCGGATCGGCAGCTCCTCGACGGGGCCGCCCGCCAGGGCGCGATCATAGATGGCTTTTTTCGCGGCGCCGCTGATCTGAAGGAAGATGTGGCGGCTCGACAGGATGGCGTGGGCGGTCAGCGAGAGGCGCTGATGCGGGGCGGCGGGCGGCGTGACCGCGATGGTCAGCGCTGTGCTGGAGAGGCCATCGTCCAGTTCCTTGGCCTCCGGGAAGAGCGAGGCAGTGTGGCCGTCGTCGCCCATGCCGAGCAGGATGATGTCGAGCGGCCAGGGGAGGGCGGCGAAGTCCTCTTCCGCCTTTGGTTGGCCGAGATAGGCGTCGGCGGCGGCATTTTTCATCGGCACGAAGCGCGCGGCGGCGGCTGGCCCTTGCAGCAAGGTGTCGCGGACCAGCTTTTCATTGCTGTCGGAATCGGTGGTATCGACCCAGCGTTCATCGACCAAAGTGACGATCACTTTGCTCCAATCGGACAGCGAAGCGGACAATGATTCGAGTACCGGGCGGGGGGAGCTGCCCCCCGACAGGGCGATGGTCGCGACGCCGCGCGTGGCGATGGCTTGTTCCAAAACCGTGGCGATGCGGGCGGCAAGGTCGGCGGCGGCCAGGGCGCTGTCGGTGAAATGATGCTCGGTCGGCATGGAATTAATCCCCTGTTTCCGGAAGGGTGCAGATGTCGATCCACTGTCCGCCGGTCAAGGCGGCGAGCCGGTCGGGTGTGAGTTCGACCGAGGTGGTGCGAGAACCGGCGGCGGGAAAGACGGTGTCGAAGGCCTGCAAAGATATGTCGCAATATATCGCAAGTGGCGCGGTCAGGCCGAACGGACAGACGCCGCCTACCGGGTGGCCGGTGATCGCCTCGACCTCGTCCGCGCCCAACATGCGGGGCTTTGCGCCAAGGGCAGCCTTGGCCTTGCCATTGTTGAGGCGGGCGTCGCCGCGGGTGCAGACGAGGACGACTTGGTCGCCGACGCGCAGCGACAGGGTCTTGGCGATGCGGGCTGGTTCGACGTCGAGCGCGGCGGCGGCTTCCAGCACGGTGGCGGTGCTGACGCCCTGATCGATGATCGTCACGTCGGGTGCATGGGTGGCGAAGAAAGCGCGGACCGAGGCTTCGCTCATGCGCGAGTCTCCAAGGCGCGCTCCCAGGCGAGGGCATGGGCGACGATCAGGTCGAGATCGGCATAGCGGGGCTGCCAGGGGAAGGCGGCCAGGATGGCGCGATTGTCCGAAATCAGCGCGGCAGGATCGCCCGCCCGGCGCGGGGCCATGATGCGCTTGATGGGATTGTTCGTCGCGCGGTCCACGGCGTCGAGCACGTCCAGCACCGAAAAGCCCCGGCCATAGCCGCAATTGAGCAGATGATTGTGATCCGGCTCCGCCATCAGCGCTTCGAGCGCCAGCACATGGGCGGCGGCGAGGTCGCTGACATGGATATAGTCGCGGACCCCCGTGCCGTCGGGCGTGGCGAAGTCGGTGCCGAAGATGGCGACGCTCTCGCGCTTGCCCAAGGCGGCTTCGACGGCGACCTTGATCAAATGGGTCGCGCCTGCCGTGGACTGGCCGGTGCGTCCTTGGGGATCGGCGCCAGCGACGTTGAAATAGCGCAGTGCGCAGAAGTTCATTGGATGCGCCGCTGCGACATCGCGCAGCATATATTCGGTCATCAGCTTGGACATGCCATAGGGATTGATCGGCTGTTGCGGCGTATCTTCCCGCACCGCTTCGACGTCCGGCGTGCCATAGGTGGCGGCGGTGGAGGAAAAGATGAAATGGGGCACGCCGACGCGCACCGCGCTGTCGATCAGGTCGCGGGTCTTGGCGCTGTTATTGTGATAATATTTGAGCGGGTTTTCGACCGATTCCGGCACCACGACAGACCCGGCGAAATGCATGATCGCGGTGATGCCATGGTTGCGCAGCGTCGCTTCAACGAGCGGCTGGTCGGCAATGTCGCCCTGCACGAAGGGCACATCGTCGGGGACCGCCCAGCGGAAACCGGTGACCAGATTGTCGATCACGACCACGCCATAGCCAGCGTCTTTGAGCGCCAGCACGGCATGGCTGCCGATATAGCCCGCGCCGCCCGTGACCAATATCGTCGGCTTTTCGCGCATAAGAAAAACGTCTCCCCAACTGCTGCCGGGGAGACGTAGCTTAGCGTCGTTAAGATTTACAGTCCGATCATGCCGCCGCGCGGTCTGGCACCGACTGGTAGAAGGTCGCGCCGGTGGCGGCCATGGCGCGTAACTGTTCGGTCGCGGCAAAGCGGTCGCCATGGGCGGCCCGCAACCGATCCAGCACGGCAACGACATGGGCGATGCCGACCGTGTCCATATGCGCGAAGGGGCCGCCGGTATAAGGCGCAAAGCCCCAGCCGAAGATCGCGCCGATGTCGCCATCTTCCGGCGTTTCCAGCACGCCTTCCTCATAGCAGCGGGCGCATTCGATCAGTTGGCGATAGAGGAGGCGTTCCTTCACCGCTTCGACATCGGGCTGATCGTCGGCGCGGGGGAAGAGGTCGGCAATGCCCGACCACAGCAATTTCGTGCCGCCTTCGGGATAGTCGTACCAGCCCTTGCCATTTTTGCGGCCGAGACGGTCGCGCTCGACCATCTGCGTCATGACATCGTCGGAACGCTGTACGACATAGGCGTCGCCCAGTTCCTTCTTGGCCGCCGTCATCACCTTATAGCCCAGCTCGATCGAGACTTCGTCGCTGACTGCGAGCGGGCCGACCGGCATGCCGAGTTGCTTGCCCGCATTTTCGATGAGCGCCGGGTTGATCCCTTCGGCGACCAGTTCCGCGCCTTCCTGCACATAGGTACCGAAGCAGCGCGAGGTGTAGAAGCCACGGCTGTCATTGACGACGATCGGGGTCTTCTTGATCTGGGCGACGAAATCGAGCGCCTTGGCAATGGCGGCCGGGCCGGTTTCCTTGCCCAGGATAATTTCCACCAGCGGCATTTTTTCGACCGGCGAGAAGAAATGGACGCCGATGAAGTTGGCGGGCTTGGACCAGGCGGTCGCCAGCTTGGTGATCGGCAGGGTGGAAGTGTTAGAGCCGAAGATGACGTCCGGGCCGAGGATGGCTTCGACTTGGCGTGTGACTTCCGCCTTGATCGCGACATCCTCGAACACCGCTTCGATCACGAAGTCCGCACCGGCGAGATCGGCATAGTCGGCGGTCGGCGTGACGCGAGCGAGTGTGGCCGCCATTTTCTCCGGCGTCATGCCTTTGCCCAGGCGCTTCTTCAGCACCGTTTCGACATGGGCCTTGCCCTTTTCCGCATAGGCGATGTCACGGTCGAACAGGACGACCTCCATCCCCGCCTGCGCGGCGACGGTGGCGATGCCAGCGCCCATCATGCCTGCGCCGAGCATGGCGAGCTTCATCGTGGGGGCCTTGGGCTCAGCCTTGGGACGACGCGCTCCGCGTTCGGCGGCCTGCTTGTTGACGAACAGGCTGCGGATCATGTTGCTTGCCTGCGGATCGGCCGCGACCTTGGCGAAATATTTGCTTTCGATGCGGATCGCGCGGTCGAAGGGGCGTTGCGCGCCTTCATAGACGGCCGAGAGCAGGGCGACGGGCGCGTTCATGTTGCGCTGGGTCTGCTTGAGGGTCATGGGCAGCGCGCCGACCATGGTTTGCACGAAGCCGGGGTTGAACTGACCGACACCGCCGGGGAATTTGAAGCCCTTGACGTCCCAGGGCTGGGCGGTGGCGGTGGGGTTGGCCTTCACCCATTCGCGTGCCGCCTCGACTGCCGTGCCCTGCGGCACGACCTGATCCACCACCTTGAGCATCGCGGCTTCGGCAGGGCGGAACAGCTTGCCCTGCAGCATATACATGAGAGCGGCCTGGACACCCATCAGGCGGGGAAGGCGTTGCGAACCGCCGCCGCCGGGGAAGAGGCCGATGAGGATTTCGGGCAGGCCAAGCTGGGT
>NZ_JPPQ01000069.1:1763485-1785465 GCF_000743655.1 Sphingobium sp. ba1 | reverse complement strand
CTGATGGCGATCGAACGATGGCAACGAGACGCCCGCGCCCTGCCCCCCTCCCCGCCCCTACTTCACGGTGCTGATCTGGCTCGCCTCTGGCGCCACCACGCCCCCCTGGGCCGGAGCGACTTGGTGGCGAGTCTGTTGATCGGCGATCGTTGGGGTCCAGGGCGATGGGATGGCTCGGCCGGAGGGATGACGGCGATGGGCCTTGAGCGCAGCCACGCCCCTTGGCTACTGGCTCAGGGTGATGAATTGTCGCTGCTTTGGTTGAAGGCGATTGCCGCCGGTGCGCAGGTCCAGCTTGATCTGGAGATGCGGCTAAGGAGCTATGCGAAGCGCGCGATGGGCCATGTTGCCGGACGGCGGCGTCCGGGGAAATTGAAGGATGTGCTGCTGCTCGCCATGGCACGACCGCGTCTGACCAGTCGGCAGGTCGCCGCCGCGCTGGGCCTGACATCGGCAGGTGCGATCAAGCTGTTGACGATTGCCTCCGATCTTGGACTGCTGATCGAACAATCTGGTCAAGCAAGCTATCGCAGCTACGCAATACCCGTTTCTCTATCTTACAACCCCCTGCCCTCCTCCACCCAGCCCCAAGATTGGCATGAGGATGAATTTTGGTCGGGCGATGGGAAAAATGAAACCTCGCCAGAAGCCTTCTGAGCGCCAACAAGGCCGCGCTAGGTGTCAATCTATGCCGATGAAGCTGTGGCGCCCCAGATGCCTCCTACGGCCAATTTTCGCAATTTCTCTTTTTGTTCTGCTGAGTCAGTTGGCAAATTTCATAGGGGACTGGTGGGGGAGGCATCACCCGATGCGCGAGCGCGTGATTCTAAAAACACGTTTGCTGCATCGTGCAGCCTGCACTAACGACCGGGCGGGCCGGATAGACCAAGGCCCATATGGCTTCACTAGTTTGGAGCGATCGTCATCTTGCTATGCGACGTGTTTTCAGAATCATCGCGATAAAGCGCTTGCGACCCGAAAGGTTTGAAAGCCGATCTGCCTAAGTCACGCAATTGCGCGGTCTTTGACATGGTTGCCGAACGATACGGGCGAATGCCGACAGATCGGCCACCAGTTTTATGAAATTTCGAAAACACGTCGAAGGTCGATAGGGAAGGGCGCTAGCCGCCGTCTTCCATCAAAGCCGATATTTATTCCGGCGATGATGCTCCTTCACGAAGCCATAGAAACGCTTGGAATAGTTGCGCGGCAGTTCGGCGGGATTTTCGCCAAGAAAGGCGTCGAACCGCCGCATCAGTTCGTCATAGTCCCAACCCGGAAAATCAGCCCGAATGGCCGCGTAAATGTCTGGATCGAGCATCTTGCTGACGCTGGAACTGCGGGCAGGGGAGGGGGCTCGCGCGCCACCTGTCGGCGCGCTGGCGCGAGCAGGGCGGTCGGCAACCCGCATGCCTTCCGACACACGAGAGATCAGCCCAAGCGCGAGGCCGGCGTCGACCATATCATCCTTCGCACTGGCCACACTCGCAGGCGCTTTGCGTTTGCGGCCGGGCTGTTCGGCAAGGTGGCGACGCATGACCATCTTCATCTTCGGTCGTGCGCTATCGCCATCGATCACATCCAAGCTGATATCGGGCAGGTCATTGTCCTTAGCCAGCTCCAGCAGCTTGCGCTTGAACACGGGATAGCTGCTCTCGCTACCGCTTTTCTGGTGGAGGGTTTCAAAACCGATGGTGAAGCCCTCGGCACCATTGCCGCCCGCATGTTTGCGCGACGCGCGATAGAGCCATTTGCCAAGGCCGCTCGTAATTTCGAAATAGAGCGGGGAGATGGACAGGATATTGCGCTTGTCCATCACGCCATCGAAAAACCATTTCGACAGGGTGATCTCCATGCCAAGCGACCGTTGGGTCCGCTCGTCCACCAGATGGGTGTAGCTGTCGATCCAGGAGAAGGTCGTCTCCCGGCTTTTGGCGCTGGCGCGGATGTTGGTCTTGATCGTGGTAGCCTGCAGCCGATCGAGCGCACTCACCAAACGCTCATAGGCACGCCCGCTGGTGCCCCAGCATATGCGTTTGAGCAGATCGCCAGGCTGGATGCGAATGACCGGCGACAATTCATTCTGCCCCCGCTCGCGCAATTCATTCAAATGGGACGCGAGGTAGATCATGATGTCCGCGTCCCAGATCGTCGCCATGCCATAGGTGGGATTGGCGGAGACATGGACGGTTACCGACTTGTCGGGACTGATATATTCGATGGGTTTCAAGCGCCTGCGCTTCGACAGGCTGAAGAAGGGCCGCTGCATCGTCTCCTGATAATCGCGCAGCGAAATATCGCTGAAATCAGGCAGGGTGAAGAACATTTCGAACTGGACCTTGCGCTCTTTCAGCGCCGTCTTGAGTTCGCCCTCCTGTTCCACCACGATGATCCCATTTGCCTTCCCCCCAGGGGGAAAATCAATATAACAATATGAAATATAACGATAATATAGCTATTCTTAGCTTTTCACACCCACACCTAGCGCCGCTTGGCCGTGCAGATCTTCGCCCGTTCGATGATGGGGCGCAGCGCCGCCAATATCTCGTCCACCGACAAGTCCGATGGCGACAGGGACAGCGTCAATATCTTCTGCTGATCCTTTTCCACCTGACCGATCGCAGCACCAACGGGGCTTTCAATCGCGGCTTTCTGGACACGGCCCTTGGCAACCATGGCCTTGAGCAAGCGGGCCATGACCTCCGGCCCGACAATTGGCTGCTCATCCCCGGATCGGCGAAAACTCTGTTCGGACGCGATCTGCTCAGCCGCCGCCTCCAGCTTCGCGCGCGAAGCTGGATCGCGCAGCAACGGCAACAACTTCTCGGCATATTTCGCCTGAAGGTCCATCGGCGAATGAAAGGCGCTGACAAGGGCAGGGGGGATTTCGGTCAGCGCAATATACCGCGATAGCTGCGACTTCGAAATCTTGAGCCGCTCGGCCATGCGCAATTGCACGCCGCCATAGAAATTATCGACCGCCGCCTTATAGTTCATGCCGCGCTCAAGGTCGGAAATATCCTCGCGCTCGCGATTCTCGATGTCCGCCAGCCGGAACGCGGCCTCATCGTCCAGATCCTCGATAATCGCGATCAGTTCGATGTCGGGATAATGGTTCGCGTTGAGCCAGGCGATCGCCCAGTGCCGCCGCGTTCCCGTGACCAGTTCATAAGGCAGTTCGGCATTGGGCGTGCGGCGGACTACCGCGGGCACGCGATTGCTGCCTTCGGCTAGGATCGAATCGATCAGGCTGCGCAAACGATGCTCGTCCAGCATCGAATAGTCGCGCGCATTGCCCGGCCAGACCGAACATTCAGACGGCTTCAACCGGATCGTCGGCCGCTTGACGATCCGCGCCGCCTCACCAAAGGCTTCCAGCCGCTTGTTGGTGAAATTGGTGCGCGGCGCTGCCGGACTTGGCTCGGCCGTGGCCGGGGGAGGGGCCGGATCGTTCAGCGCCGATGCCAAAGCTTCGCTGATGAGGGAACGACGGCTCATGCCGCCACGCCCACGCTAGAGTCAGCGGTCAGGCTGGTGGATGGCCATTGCTGGCGGATCTGCTGTTCAACCTCGGCAAAGACCGCGTCCAGATTGTCGCGGCAGCGCGTATAGGTCTGGTGCGACGCGGAGGGCTTGGATTCATAGATGGACCGAAACGCCTGGGTCGCATTCTTGATTTCCTCGGACGCGAGGATGGGTTGTCCCAGCAGCAATCCCGCATAGGTCGCCTGCATGATCCGCCACATGTCATTTTCGCCCGGCTTGCTCGGCGAGAAGGCGGAACAGACGACGCGGATGAAACCATAATCGACCGGCGTGCCATTTTCTTCGAGAATTTCGATATTGTCGGCGATCGTATCCATGAAATGGATGGTCGACAGATAATCGAGCTGCCGCGCGGGGACCGGGATCAACAGGCCAGTGGCCGCCGCCATCACGTTGAGGCCCAGGAAGCCCATCGCTGGCGGCGGATCGAGCAGGATCACGTCGAAATCCTTGGTCACGCTGGCGATGCCGATGCGCAGCGCCTGCAAACCCTCACGCACAGCCTGCCCGCCCTCGCGCAGGGTCGCGGTCAGATCCCATTCGGCATCCTGCAGGCCCAGGCTCGACGGCACGATCTTGATCGTGGGCCAGGGCGTATCGCGGATGGTCTGCGAAAAGTCGCTGAAGGTGCTCCGCGGCGACAGGAACGCGCCCAATGTCTGTTCGTCGTCGATCAGCGTTTCAGGCTGAATGTCGAACATGGTCGTCGTCGACGCCTGCGGATCGCAATCGATCACCAGCACGCGATAGCCATGCAACGCCAGATAATCGGCGAGATGCTTGGTGATCGTGCTCTTGCCGACCCCGCCTTTGAAATTCTGCACCGCCAGCACGACGGCATCCTCATCGGGTTGCTTGCCGACATGGATGCCCAGCGCCTCGCGGATATGGGTCAGGTCTTCGAGTGTGTAGTAGCGGCGGCCATTGGCCTGCTGCTTGGGCTGGGGCAGGCGCCCTTTGGCCTCCGCCTTGGCTAGCGCTTCGGGTGTCCGGCCGATCAGTTCGGCGGCGACGGTCGGGCCAAAACTGATATCGAGCGTCTTGTGATTGTCCGGCCGGAACACGATCGTCTTGATGTGATCGCGCATTTGCTGGCAAGCGGTGGTGACGTTCCGCAATGTGTTGACCGTAAACGACATGATGCCCCTCAGCGCCGAATCACGACTGTTGAAAATGGTTGGCGTTTAATGCCTTCATTTTCGCGTCAAAGTCAAACCGTAGCAGATGACTGTTGGGAATTGCCACTTGCGGCGTTGCGATAGCCTCAAACGACAACCTTTGCAGTGTCGCGCATCGGAAGGGTCTAGAGCCCTCTGATAGCCCTTCAACCTCTATCCATGCGCTGCGCGTGGTCTGGATAGCAAACCTGCCCCCCATTCGCCGGTCAATCGGCTTAGGGGATTTATTCGGAGATTAGCAGAGTTAGCGCCATCGTCACGCACCTGTAACGCAACCGTCATCGCGAGTCGCAGCACGACCGATGAAACCGATCCCACGTCTGATCCAATCCGATAGCACGACCAAGCGATTCCGAAACCACGATGCATCCGCGTTGATAACACGTTGGACACCGGTCATTCAGGGACATGAGCAGGCCGGTTATTGACCAGCGGCCTCAGATAGGAAGGGTCGCTGCCGTCGCGCGCCGATACGCCATTGGCCGCGATGCCGGGCCAGTCGGCAAAGGGCAGCGGCAGGGTAGGAACCAGGCCCGACCATTCGATGATATTGGTGCGCAGCGCGATCTTCCAGTGGCCCACCCGCTTTTCCATCCGATCAAGATAGCGACCGCCCGCAACCCAATTGCTGGCATCGCGGTTGCGCCCGACAAACAGATAATAGGTTTCGACATGGGCTTGGGCACCGTCGATATCGATCGTCTGGTTCAACAGATTATGATGCGTCGCCTCCTGCCCGGCCTCGTGCAACCCTGTCGCCCAGTCATAGAGCGCCTCGGCCCCACCCACGCACGGCCCGGCCGCAATGGTCGCGTCGGAATGAAAGGCCGACAGGAACAAGGCCCGGTCGAACCGGTCCATGCCGCGGGCGAAGCGGACGATGCAGGCGGCAATATCCTGCCGATCAAGCAGCGCGTCCAGCCGCGCCATACGCTCAACGTCCATGGCCAGCCTCCGCGATTGGCCGCCAGATCGGCGATCCCCGTTCGGCGCGCAGTGACGGGATGGTCTTCCCGTCAATATCGCTAATGCCATAATCCTGCGCGACCTCGGCGGTAATGAAGGTACCGCCCGACCGCGCCATGATCGCGGGATCGGCCGCCAGCGCGGCGATGACGCGGCCCGGAAATTCAGGCGAGCAGCCGACCAGCGGGTTGGTGACGGTGCGCGCTTTCATGGCGGGGTTGGCGGCCAGATTGCGGTTGGCGCGTTCGGTAAAGGTCAGCCCTTGCCAGAGCGAGAGTGAGGCAACGCCATGGGGCTCCAGTTCGATCGCCATGTCCCGCGCCATCCGGTCGACTGCCGATTTGGCCGTGCCGAATATCGTGCCATAGGTATAGGTGACGCCGACATAGCCCGAAATCGCGACGATCAACCCCGACCGCTGCGGCGTCATGATCTTCGCCGCATGCCAGGCTGCGGTGAAATTGGATCGGACCCCCACATCCACCATCTGCCAGTTGGACAGCGGCTTTTCCCAGAAGGGCAGGGGGGTGGTCAGGTCTTCGGGCAAGGCGAAGGCGTTGTTGACGAGAATGTCGAGCCGACCCTGTTCCTGCACAACCCGCTCGAACAGCGCCGCCACCTGCACGTCGTCGCCATGATCGACCGCGACCGCTATGCCCCGCCCGCCGCGCGCCTCGCACTGCGCCGCGGTCTCGCCGACCGTGCCGGGCAGGTCATGCACGCCGGGCGTGACCGTGCGCCCGGTCACATAAACGGTCGCGCCTTGCTCGGCGAGCGCAAGCGCGATCCCCTTGCCGATCCCCCGGCTTGCGCCGGTTACTACGGCCACCTTGCCTGTCAATTGTCCCATCACCTGTCTGTCCTCAATCGGCTTGCGCGAAAAATATGGCGCTGAAATCGCCTGCCACCCGGCCAGTGAAATGCGGCGCGCTGAACGGCATTCCCATCAATCCTTGCGACCAGTCGGCGGCCGCGCCTGCATCCTGAAACCAGTCATAGACCATGGTCCGTTTCGCGATCCGCCAGACACCCGTCCGTCGCGCCATCGCGTCGAGATAGCGTCCGCCAAGCCACATATCGCGCGCGCCTTCGCCCGCATCGATCCGGTGATAGGCGCTGACATGGGTTTCGACTTTCGCCAGATCGCCGTCGATCTGCATCAGGCTTTGCCCCAACATATGCTGGGTCGCGGCGATCGCGTCGGACCCCGGCACCACCCAGGCGAGATAGGCGTCGAAATCACCCGCAAAAATTCCATAATCGACCGTCGCATCGGACCAGAAACTGCTGCGGATCAGGTCCGCATCGCGCCGGTCCTCGCCCCGCGCCAGCCGCGCAAGGCAATCGCCTATCGCCATCCGGTCGGCCAGTGGCCGCCAGGCTTCGCCATCAGCCATGGCTCCATTCTCCCTCATTCCAGCGATTGCCATGGACCCGATATGGACGGCTTCGCGCCCGCTCGACAGCAGCGCGCCCGGATATCGGCCCGGCGATAACCCCGCCATCGGTCGGCCAAGCCGGTTTTCCATCGCTGCCTGCGCGTGCATCATTAGGGCGTGCCCCTGCTCAGGAAGGGGCGGATCATGAGCAGGAGAGACAGTGTGAGCAGCCCGACGCTAGATTGTTCGGATATCGACCAATATCTGGGCAAGCCGATCCAGCCCGCCCGCATGGTGGAGCCGATCGCCAATAACGACATCCGCCGCTGGGTGCAGGCGATGCACTATCCCAACCGCCTCCATTATGATGCGGGCTATGCCGCGCAAAGCCGCTGGGGCGGGCTGGTCGCGCCGCAGAGCTTTGCCGTGACGATGGATTGCGGCCATGGCTCCGCACCCGCCTGCGTCGGTGGCATCCCCAACAGCCATCTGTTGTTCGGCGGTGACGAATGGTGGTTCTATGGTCCGCGCATGCAGGGTGGCGACCGCATTTGGAACGAGCGGATTCCCTTCGACTATACCGTCAAGGATACCAAATTCGCTGGCCCCACCTGTTTCCAGCGCGGCGACAATTTCTATTATAATCAGGCTGGCGACCTGATCTGTAAGCAGAGGTCGACCACGATCCGCTACAATCAGGAAGCGGGTAAGGATAATGCGCCGACCGATGGCTTCGATGATCCGGTGTGGACCGACGATGATCTGGAATCGCTCGAAGCGCGCAAGATGGAATGGATCCAGATGCTGCACGATCTGGGCCATGACCGGCGCTGGTGGGACGATGTCACGATCGGCGCGGCCTTGCCCGAACGGGTGATCGGCCCGCACTCGATCGTGTCCTTCACCACCGAATGGCGCGCCTATACCTTCACCCAATGGGGTGGCACCCATCGCCGTACCGACCTCGACATGGAGGCCTTGGGCTTCGTCAAGGAAATGGCGGGGCATGAAAATGATCCGGTGATGGAAGCGATCAATCCCGAATTTACTGACGGCGCCTATTTCGGCCCGTCGCGCGGACATCTCTTCCCGCGCTGGGCGCGCTTCATCGGCATGCCGCGCGGCTATGGCTATGGCGCGTCGATGGGGGCGTGGATCACCGACTATTTCGCGGGCTGGGCGGGCGAATGGGGCATGGTGCGTCATTCCGCCTGCAATTATCGCGGGCCTGCGCTGACCGGCGACATTACGGTGACGACCGGCACCATCCTCGACAAGTTCGTCGATGAGGAAGGCCGCCATATGGTGCAGCTCGATTGTCGCTTGATGAACCAGGCAGGCGTCACGCTGGCAACCGCCAAGGCCGAAGTCGAATTGCCCAAAAAGCCAGCCTGATCGGATCGACCCTCCCCGACAAGGGGAGGGTCAAGCGGGTAGCGGGAGCGCCACCTGCCTGCCGTCCCGTGCTGAAATCTGCGCTGCCTCCACCACTTCCTGCACCGCAACGGCGTCTTCCAGCGTCACGGGAAGGGGGGTGCCCGACAGGATCGCCGCCGCCATCTGCACATAATAATCCTGCTGACAGCCCGCGAGCGCAGGCCGCACGGTCCTGCCGCCTTGCCTGTCAAAGATGACAAGCGGATCATCATCCGCCCCCCAGCCCGGATCGCCGGGGCGCAATCCGGCTACGAGTTGCGCTTCCTGTTGGTCGAGCCGCGTCTTGACCAGCGTACCCTTTTGCCCGTGCAACAGGAAGCGCGGACTGCCGCCGGACTCACCGGCAGGTGCGCTCATGCTGGCGTGCAATATGACCCGCATCCCGGCATAGCGCAGAACGACATGCGCCCAGTCGTCCGATGGCGATCCATCCCGCAAGGCGGCAATGTCGGCGCTCACGCCATCGGGTCGCCCGAACAAGGCCAGCGCCTGATCGACCAGATGTGGCCCCAAGTCGAACCATATGCCCGACCCATCCGACCCATCCTCCCGCCATCGATCGCGCACTTCCGGCCTGAAACGGTCGAAATGCGATTCGAAATGGGTAATGCGCCCGACCACGCCTTCGGCAATGGCCGCGCGGATGCTCAGGAAATTGCTATCGAACCGGCGATTGTGGAAAACCGCCAGCAATTTCCCGCATTCCCCTGCCAAGGCGGCCAGATCGCGCGCCTGTTGCAGCGACAGCGCGAATGGCTTGTCCACCACGACATGCTTGCCCGCGCGCAACGCCTCCGCCGCCAGTTGCGCATGGGTCGCGCTGGGCGTCGCGATCACCACCAGGTCGATGGCGGGGTCGGCGAAAATCTCGGCCGGTGTCGCGACGCACGCAATGGCCGGGTCCAGGGCCGCAACCTCGTCCACCCGGCTGGTACTGATGGTCGTCAACCGCATGGCCGGAACGGCGCGCAACAACGGCGCATGAAAGACGCGACCCGCCAGGCCATAGCCGACCAGTCCGACCCGGATCACATCAGTCACGCAAGGCCCCTTCGACGATCGGCGTCAGCTTGCCGACGATCACTTCCACCCCCTTGTCATTGGGATGAATGCCATCAGGCAATTGCAGTGCCCGGTCGCCAATCACCCCGTCCAGCATGAAGGGATAGAGCGTGGCGTCATATTTCGTCGCCAGCGTCGGGAAGATCGGGTTGAAGGCGGCGGCATAGTCCGGCCCCATATTGGGGGAGGCAAGCATCCCGGTCAGCAGCACCGGAATGTCGCGCTTCTTCAACTCGGCGAGGATCGCATCCAGATTGTCGCGCGTCGTTTCGGGACTCAATCCGCGCAGCATGTCATTGCCGCCAAGGCCCACCAGCATAAGGTCCGGCTTGCGCGCCAGCCCGTCGAGCGTGAAAGCCAGCCGCGCCAGACCTGCCGCGCTGGTATCGCCCGACACCCCGGCATTGACCACCTGCGCCTTCATGCCGCGTGCTGCCAAAGCCTGCTCCAGCATCGGGGCCAGCCCCTTGCCCTGGTTCAGATTATAGCCAGCATAAAGGCTGTCGCCGAACGCCACCACCAGCTTGCCATCGCCCACCGGTGTAGCACTGGGCGCAGCCTGCGCGCTGTTGGCGACCGGGGGCGGCGGCGGCGTGCTGTCCGAACAGGCGCTCGCCAGTTGGACAATCAGCGCCAACGCCCCATATTGCGATAATCTGCCCGCCAAGGAGCGCTCCTTCTTCATGCATATGCCTATCGATCCCGCCACTATCGCGATCCGCGCGCAGAATGTCACCCTCTCGCTCGGCACGCGCGACGCGCCGGTCGAGATATTGAAGGGCGTCGATCTCACCCTGTTGCGCGGCGAGAGCATTGCAATCCTGGGCGCATCGGGATCGGGCAAAAGCTCGCTGATGGCGGTGCTGTGCGGCCTCGAACGCGCGACCGGCGGCGATGTGCATATTGGCGGCGTCGATTTCGGCGCGCTGGATGAGGACGCCCTGGCCCGCGCCCGGCGCGGCCGCATCGGCATCGTGCTGCAAAGCTTCCACCTGCTCCCGACCATGACGGCGCTGGAGAATGTCGCCGTGCCGCTCGAACTGGCGGGCGTGTCCGACGCCTTCGCCCGCGCCGCCGATGAATTGCGCGCGGTGGGGCTTGGTCACCGGATCGATCATTATCCATCGCAATTGTCAGGCGGCGAGCAGCAGCGCGTCGCCATCGCCCGCGCCGTTGCGCCGCGCCCGACCATCTTGTTCGCTGACGAACCCACCGGCAATCTCGACGCAACCACTGGCGTCACCATCATGGACCTGCTGTTCGATCGCCAGCGCGCGGCAGGCGCGACGCTCGTCATCATCACCCATGATCCGGCGCTCGCCGACCGCTGCGGTCGGATCATCGAAATGCGCGATGGCCAGATCGTTTCGGATCGCGCCGCGTGAGCGCGCTGGATTGGGCGGCGAGCTGGCGCATCGCCCGGCGCGATCTCCTCGGCCGGTTCCGGGGGCTACGCCTGCTCTTCCTCTGCCTGTTCCTCGGCGTGGCCACGCTGGCCGCGATCGGCAGCCTGACGTCGGCGATCACGCAGGAACTAAGTCAGCGCGGGCAGGTGCTGCTCGGCGGTGACGTCGAAATCGCCATGACCCAGCGCGAAGCGGGGGAGGGCGACAAGGCCGCCTTTCGCCGTCTCGGTCGCCTGAGCGAAACCATCCGCCTGCGCACCATGGCGCGGGGCGAGCGGCCGGACTCGGCGGCGGTGCTGACCGAACTCAAGGGCGTGGACAGCGCCTATCCGCTCTATGGCACGCTGGCCCTGCAAGGCGGCACCTATCGCGCGCCGCTTGGTCCCGACCGCATTCTCATCGGCCCGGCGCTCGCCGACCGGCTGAGCGTCAAGCCCGGCGACCGGCTGGTCTATGGCACCGCCACCTTCACCATCGCCGACATTATCGCCGACGAACCCGACCGGCTGGGCGAAGGCTTCACCCTCGGCCCGGTGGCGATCGTCTCGCTGGAAGGCTTGCGCCGCACTGGCCTGATCCAGCCTGGCAGCCTCTATGACAGCAAATATCGCCTTCGCCTGGCCCCTGGGGCCGACGCGCAGGCGGTGCGCGAGGATCTGGAGAAACGTTACGCTTCAGCCGGATGGGAATATAAGGACCGCGATTGCGCCGCGCCCGGCGCCAGCCGCTTCATCGTTCGCATGGGCCAATTTCTTTCGCTCATCGGCCTCGCCGCGCTGGTGATCGCAGGCATCGGCGTCAGCAACGGCGTCGCCTCCTATCTCGCGCTCAAGCGCCCCGGCATCGCGACCTTCAAGGTGCTGGGCGCGACCTCCAGCGACATTGCGCGCATCTATCTGCTCCAGATTGGCTGCGTCGCGTTGCTCGGTATTGCCTGCGGCCTGATCGTTGGCGCGCTCCTCCCGCCTGCCATCGTTGCGCTGGCGGGGGATGTGCTGCCGGTCAGCCCCGGCTTCCGGCTCCATGCCTTGCCGCTCGTCACCAGCGCGGCCTATGGCCTGCTGATCGCCTTCCTCTTCACCCTGCCGCCGCTCGCCCGCGCCCGGACTCAGCCGGCCGCGCTTCTCTTCCGTGGCGTGGTCGATGCGCGCCATGGCATCGACCGACGCAGCCTGATCGCGATGACGGCGGCAGGCGCGCTGTTGGTGGCGCTGGCGCTCGGCACCGCGCGCGATCCGCTCTTTTCCGCCGCTGTTCTCGGCGCGACCGCCGCCGTCCTGCTCCTGTTGCTCGGCATCGGCTGGGGCGTGCGCCAGCTCGCCCTGCGCGCGCCGCGCCCGCGACGGCCGTTGCTCCGGCTCGCGCTCGCCAATCTCCACCGCCCCGGCGCGCAGACCGCCGCGCTGATCGTCGCGCTCGGCCTCGCACTCACCTTGTTCGTGACGCTGGCCGGCATCCAGACCAGCCTCGACAGCGAAATCCGCAACGTCGTGCCCAAGACGGCACCGGCCCAGTTCGTCCTCGACATCCCATCGGGGGAGGGGGACCGCTTCCAGACGATCGTGCGCAGCCAAGCCCCCGACGCGCAGTTCAACATCGTCCCGGCGCTGCGCGGCACCATCGTCGCCTATGGCAATCAGCGCGTCACGGACCTGAAGGAACTGCCCGACGGCGCCTGGTTCCTGCGCGGCGAGCGCGGCATCACCTACAGCAAGACACTGCCCGAAGGCAGCGAACTGGTCGAGGGACAATGGTGGGCACCCGATTATGCCGGGCCGCCGCTCGTCTCGTTCGATGCGGAGGCGGCCAAGACGCTCGGCATCGGCGTTGGCGACACGCTGACCGTTAGCCTGCTGGGGCGGGAAATCACCGCGCGCATCACTTCCCTGCGCAAGATCAATTGGGAGACGATGGGCTTCAACTATATCATGGTCTTTTCGCCCGGCACCGTGTCCGCCGCGCCGCATAGCCTGGCCGCGACCATCACCATGGACCCGCGCCAGGACAATCAGGTCACGCGCGCCCTGCTCGCTGCCTTCCCCGGCGTCTCGGTGATCGCGGTGGGCGAGGTGATCGAGCAGGTCGGCGCGATCATGACGCAAATGTCCGCCGCCATCGTCGCGGCCGCCTCGGTTGCGATCCTCGCCGGGATCGCGGTGCTGGTGGGCGCCATCGCCGCCTCGCGCCAGGCGCGCAGCTATGACAGCGTGATATTGAAGACGCTCGGCGCAACCCGCTGGCAGATATTGGGCGGCCAAGCGCTCGAATATGGCCTGCTCGCCATGATGCTGGCGCAGGTCGCACTGGCGTTCGGGTTGGGCGCGGCCTGGTTCGTCATCGTCCAGATTTTCGATTTCACCTGGTCGCCCGACTGGCTGGTTGTCCTCGCGACACTGGGCGGCGGCGCGTTGCTGACGCTTGGCATTGGCCTCGCCGGATCGATCCCCTTGCTGTCGGTGCGCCCGGCCACCGCGCTGCGGCAGCTTTGAACGTCCCACGCCACGCAAACGGCACCAAGCGCGTTTCCGTGACGCGCGCTTGGTGCAACCTGCCGCGTGCACCGGGCTAGCTTCTTTCAAATCCGACTTTTTGAGGGATAGCCAGCATGACGACCACCCAGAACGCGACCCGCTCCTTCGTCGATCTGCGCGCCTGGGCGGCGGGCGCGCGCGTCGGGGCAGGGGAGGGCGATGCCTTCCTGTCCGCCCGCGCGCTGCTCCCCCAGCCCGAAGGTCCGGTGACGATCGGCCTCATTGCCCTGACGCAGGGCAGCGGCAAAGTCGATGCCATGCCCGCCGATGAATTCATCATCGTCGAATCCGGCACGGTGCAGATCGACCAGCGCACGCTGAACGAAGGTGACAGCATGGTCTTGTGCGAAGGCGCGACGTTCGGCTGGACCGTGGCGTCGGGCGCGCGCCTGCTGTTCGTGCGCCGCGTCGGCGGGTCACTCGCCGATGGCCAGATCATCCCGATCGACACCCGCGCCCCGCTCGAACCGTCCGGCGCGCCGCTGGCCGAATTGCTGGTCGGGCCGACGCCCTCCTGCCGCAACTTCACCGACTATCGCTCGGTCGATGGGGAGTTTGTCTGCGGCACCTGGGATTCGACCCCCTATCATCGCCGCCCGATGACCTACCGCCATTATGAACTGATGTATCTGCTCGATGGCAGCGTCACCTTCGTCGATGGCGCGGGCGCACAAGGCACGTTCGGCAAGGGCGACATCTTCCTGGTCGAACAGGGCGCCTCGTGCAGCTGGGACAGCCAGGTCCACGTCAAGAAAATCTACGCCATCTACCGCCCGGCATAACCCCACACCCCGTTCGCTTCGAGCGAAGTCGAGAAGCCCGCGCGCGCCTGTCTCGTCTTCGCTCGACACGAACGGCGGTCTTAGCCCATCGGATCAAGCGTTCCCAGCAGGGCCACAAGCGCCATTATCGCAATGGCCGCGCCCGTCTCGACCGCCAGCGACAGCCGCAATGCCCCGATGGCACCGTCGCCCCGCTCCAGCGCAGGCGTCAGCCGCCAGCGGTTGAGCGCAGCCAACCCCAGCATCGCTGCAAACAGCAGTAGCTTCGCGCCGAGCAGCCAGCCATAGCGGCTCCCCGCCAAGGCGGGTAGGTCGGCAATCCCCACGATCATCAGGCTGTTGACCACCCCGGTCACGACCAAAGTCGCGACGAACACCGTCCCCAACAGCGCAAACTTCGCCAGCATCACCGCGACCCGATCGACATTCGGCCGCCGCACAGTCACGGCATGGAGCAACGCCGCCAGCGCGCCGATCCACCCCGACGCTGCCCAGATATGCGCCACATCGGCGGCGCGGTGGATCGTCCCCGCCATAGCCTCGGTCGCGCCCGCATGGCCGGTCCAGGCGATCGTCGCCGCCGCCACCGCCGCCGGGATCAGGACCAGGCGGGTGCGCCCCGCAACGGCCAGCACCAGCGCGGCCAGCAACGCCGCCGCCCGCACTGCCAGCACCGGCCCGATCGGCGTCATCGTCAGCAAGATTTCCGCCGTCGCCCAATCGGGCGGCAACATCGGGGTGCCGGTCATGCTCGCCCCGCTCGCCAGCAGCCATAGCGCCGACAGCGCCATGCCGCCCAGCGCCAGCGCCACCAGCACCACCCGGCTCCCCGCCACGCCCATCGCCCACCAGAATAGCGGCAGGCCCATCAGCAGGGCGAGGTCGGCCATCAGGCCGAACCGGGCAAAGACCAGCATCCCCCCATCCATGACGGTTTACTTGACCTTGAAGCTGTAGCCGCCTTCCATCTTATGCTGGTCGGCCCCCACGATATGCCATTTGAGGTCATAGTCACCGGCGGGCAGAGCGCGGGGCAGGGTGACGACCATGGTCTTGCCGTCGGGCGCGAGCGCGGTCTTGAACCCCTTGATCGGCATCGGCGGATGATCGGCCATGCCCGGCATCCCGGTCATCACCAGTTCCACGCCGCTCATCGGGGCCAGGAATTTTTCCGAAAAGGTCAGCGTCAACTTGGTCGGCTTGGCCACAGTCGCA
The DNA here is from genome assembly GCF_000743655.1 of Sphingobium sp. ba1. Lineage (NCBI taxonomy): Bacteria > Pseudomonadati > Pseudomonadota > Alphaproteobacteria > Sphingomonadales > Sphingobiaceae > Sphingobium > Sphingobium sp. ba1. The sequence goes on along the minus strand of NZ_JPPQ01000069.1, from coordinate 1,769,963 downwards.
TTGGCGGCGGGGCTGGACGATAGCAGCTTGCTATGCGCCAGCGCCGCGCCCGGCAGGATGGCAAGCGACAAGGCGGCGGCGATCAGGAAACGGGACATGGACTATACTCCTTGGATGATGTTCGAATGGGCCGGGTCGGAATAGAAACAACGTCCGTTCGTTTCGAGCGAAGTCGAGAAACGCAAGGGCGACGCTGGCCGCTTCTCGACTGCGCTCGAAGCGAACGGCGGAGTGTGTTTTCCACCGCGATCGCGACAAGCTCTAGGGAACATTACGCATGGACTTGCCCCACCCCTTGCCCAAGGTGCATGATTTTTTCTCGCCTCTGCATCGTGAGGGATTGGCGCGCGCCGCGCGTATGGTGCGATGAGGATGGAGTATGTGCGATGAATGATCTCGATCAATGGCTCGGCCAAGTGCGGACCATGCCGACCGACGCCCGGCTTGAGGGCCTGGACGATGCGGTGATGCAGGGCGTTGCCCGCCGCCGGGAGCAGGGCGCGGCACGGCGCAGCCTGATGCTGGCAGGCTTCCTCGCCATCGGCATCGGCTGGGCGGGCAGCATCGTGCCGGGCGCACCGGCACAGGCCGCGCCCGCACCGATCGGCATGTCGGATTATGCGCCCTCGCGCCTGCTCGGCCAATGAGCCTCAAACGCTATCTACTGGTCGCGCTGGTGGCTTTTGCCGCAGCGCTCGCGGCCGTGCTGATCGCGCGCTTCTGGCTGGCACCCCAGCCGCGCGTCGAAAGCGAAGTTCACGCCCTGCTGCACCAGCGGCTGACGCTCGACGCGGCGCAGGAACAGCGCATTCATGAACTCGAAGCCGCCTTCGCCAAGCGTCGCGAAGCGCTGGAAGCAGAAATGCGTGCCGACAATGAACGGCTCGCCGCCGCGATCGCCGCTGAACAGGGCTATGGGCCAAAGGTCGCAGCGGCCGTCGATCAAACCCATCATGTCATGGGCGCGCTGCAAAAGGAAACGCTCCAGCATATCTTCGCCATGCGCGCCGTCTTGCGTCCTGATCAGGCCGCGCAGTTCGACGCCGCCGTCGTCAAGGCGCTGACCCAGCCCGCCCGGTGATATCGCCGCCCGTCGACCTTGATGACCGGGCACTGGCCGCGCGCGCGCTGGCCGGGCATCAGGACGCCTATGCCGCGTTGATGCGGCGGCATCGCGATGCGGTCTGGCGCTTGGCCCGCAGCCATGTCGGCGATGCGGACGAAGCGCTCGACATCACGCAGGAAGTGTTCGTCGCTGCCTTCGCCGCGCTCGCCCGCTATGATGGCGCGCGCCCGTTTCGCACCTGGATCGCGCGGATCACGCTCAACAAATGCCGCGACTGGGGCCGTCGCCGCGCCGTGCGGCGCTTCTTCGCCTTTGCCCGCCCTATCGACGAAGCGGGCGAGATCGCGGACGCCGCGCCGGACCCGGAACAGGCGGCACAGTCGCAGCGCGAACTCACCCGCATCAACGCCGCCATCGCCGCCCTGCCCGCATCGCTCAAGGACGTCCTGCTGCTCCGCACGATCGAAGCGATGAGCCAGGCGGACACTGCCGCGCTGCTGGGCCTCAGTGAAAAAGCCGTAGAAACCCGCCTCTACCGCGCCCGCGCAAAATTGTCGGCCGCGCTTGGGGAATAGGGACAAGAGGAGCGCCCCAAACAATCCTCCCCCTGCGGGGGAGGGGGACCGGCGAAGCCGGTGGAGGGGTGTCACCCTATCGATAGCGCGACCCCGCTGCGTCTGGCTACGCCAGCCACCTCCCCTCCCAGGGGAGGATTTTAATGCATTACAGCGCCATATTTTTGAGGGATGACGGCGCCCCCCGCGTATGAAGGGGCATGACGCATTTGACCCTTGACCGCCGCACCCTGTTCAAGGGTGCCGCCGCCCTCAGCTTCGCCAACGCCTTCCCCGCCTGGGCGCAAAGCGGCACCCATGGCCTGGCCCCCGCGCCGGGCGTCCTGTCAGGCGAGACGATCGCGCTCACCGTGGCCGACAGCCATTTTTCGACCGGCGGCCGCTCGGCCCATGCGATCACCATCAACGGCACGCTGCCCGCGCCGCTGATCCGCCTTAAAGAAGGCCAGAATGTTCGTCTCTCCGTCACCAACAAGTTGAAGGAAGACACGTCGATCCACTGGCATGGCCTGATCCTCCCCTTTCAGATGGATGGCGTGCCCGGTGTCAGCTTCCCCGGCATCCGCCCCGGCGAAACCTTCCATTATGAATTTCCGATCAAGCAATCGGGCACCTACTGGTATCACAGCCATTCCGGCATGCAGGAAGCGATGGGCCATTATGGCCCCATCGTCATCGATCCCGCCGGCGTCGATCCGGTGCAGGCTAGCCGAGAACATGTGATCGTCCTGTCCGACTGGTCGCCGGTCCACCCGCATGTCCAGCTCAAGCGGCTCAAGCAGATGGGCGGCTATTATAATATGCAGAAACAGACGCTGGCCGATCTGCTCAAGGGCAAGAACCAGTCCTTGAAGGAGCGCGTCGAATGGGGCGCGATGCGGATGGACCCGACCGATATTTCGGACGTCACTGGCTCCACCTACAGCTTCCTCGTCAATGGCCATGGCACGGCGGAAAACTGGACCGGGCTGTTCACGCCGGGCGAGCGCGTTCGCCTGCGCATCGTCAACGCCTCGGCCATGACCAATTTCAACGTCCGCCTGCCCGGCCTGCCCATGACCGTGGTGCAATGCGATGGCCAACATGTCCAGCCGGTCGAAACCGACGAGTTCCAGATCGGCATCGCCGAAACCTATGACGTGATTGTCCAGCCCACCGACGCAACCGCCTATGCTTTGATCGCCGAAGCCATCGACCGCTCCGGCCTCGTCCGCGCGACACTCGCGCCGCAAATCGGCATGGTCGCGGCCATCCCGCCGCTGCGCACGCGCCCGCTGCTCACGATGAAGGATATGGGGATGGACATGTCCGGCATGGACATGGGGCAGGGGGGCGTCATCGACCTGTCCCAACCCGCCAACGAAAGCATGGCCGGGCACAGCATGAAAATGCTCGATCCCGCGGTCGCGCCGGACGTGCCGATGGGACCGGGCGTTGCGACCTTGTCCTCCATGCCCGCCGATCGCACCGCCGACCGGCCCACGGGGCTGGAGGATGTCGACCATCGCGTGCTGACCTATGCCGACCTGCGCGCGCTGGAGCCGAATGAGGATGTCCGCGCGCCGACCCGCTCGCTCGACATTCATCTGACCGCGAACATGGAACGCTATATGTGGTCGTTCGACGGGGTGAAGCTGTCCGACGGCGCGGAGCCGATCGCTTTCCGCCATATGGAACGGGTGCGCGTCACGCTGATCAACGACACGATGATGCCCCACCCCATCCACATCCATGGCCATTTCTTCCAGCTCATCACAGGCGAGGATGCGACCCACAACCCGCGCAAACATACGGTCAACGTGCTGCCGGGCGGCAAGATCAGCTTTGACCTGACGGCCGATGCGCTGGGCGACTGGGCCTTCCACTGCCACATGCTGATGCACATGCATGCCGGGATGATGCGCGTCGTAACTGTGCGCCATGCGGAGGAAGCGGCATGAAGCGCCTGATCGCTATTGCGTTGCTCGCCGGCAGCACGCCCGCGCTCGCCCAAATGGACCATAGCGCGCATCAGATGCCGCCCGCGCCGGAGGCATCCGCTGACCCGCACGCCGGACACAGCATGCCCGCCGCCGACGATGTGATCCCCAAAGGCGTCGCGCCGCCAGTCCCGACTGACCACGCCGCCGAAGCCTTTTACGACCCCGCCGTCATGGCCCGCGCCCGCGCCGCCATGATCCAGGAAAGCGGCGGCATGACCTTCTCGCAACTGATGGTCGACCGCCTCGAATATCGCGCGAACAAGGGCGCCAACGGCTATGCCTGGGAAGGCGAAGGCTGGATCGGCGGCGACATCAACCGCTTCGCCTTCAAGACCGAAGGGGAGGGCGAAGTCGGCGGCCCGCTCGAAAGCGCGGAAGTCCAGGCGCTCTACAGCCGGGCGATCGACCCATGGTGGAACGTGGTCGCGGGCGTTCGCCACGACATCCGGCCGCAGCCCCAGCGCAGCTATGCCACGGTCGGCATCGAAGGCCTCGCCCCCTATTGGTTCGAAGTCGAGGGCCAGGCCTTCGTCTCGACCAAGGGCGACGTCCATCTGCGCATGGAGGGCAGCTATGATCAGCGCATCACCCAGCGCCTGATCCTGCAACCCGCCGCCGAAGTGAATATCGCGGCGCAGGATGTGCCTGAACTCGGCATCGGGTCGGGCATCTCCAACATCGAGTTGGGCCTACGTTTGCGCTACGAATTTGCCCGCGAATTCGCGCCCTATGTCGGCTTCCATTGGGAACGCAAGCTCGGCGACACCGCCCGCTACGCCCGCGCCGACGGGGAAGGGGCGTCGACCGCCAGCCTCGTCATGGGCATCCGTTTCTGGTTCTGACGATCGCGGCACAAGCTGCTGTGGAGCGGCGATAATTTGTCATCCCGCCCGCTATCGCGCGCCGTTCTTCGCGCGATAGCGCCGTGACGCAGCCCTACTCTGTTCCGGATACCGAAAAACGGATCAGGGTAGATGCGGCGTTTCGCCTGTTGGGGCTTTCTTTCCTTTGCGTGCGCGCTGACCGGCGTTGCGCCTGCCGCCGCGCAGGAAACCGACCCATGAGTGGTGAGCGGCGGCTTCGACCTCATCGAATTGCGCGCGGGCCAGGGCGACGATGTTTTCTTCTGGGACGCCGCCTTTTCCTGGGGAAACAGCCGCGATCAGTTGATGCTGGTATCAGAAGGGGGCGGCGCGCTCGGCAACCAGATCGACGAAACCCAGATGCGTCTTTTCTATGGCCGGACGGTCGGCAATACGACCTGGCTGGTCGGCATGCGCAAGGATATCAAGCCGCACCCCCGCGACGCCTATGCCGCGATCGGCGTGCAGGCCATGGTCGGCACGCGGCTGAGCTGGGAGACCTATGGCTTCCTGTCGGATGACGGTCTGGTGACCGGCGAAGCGCAGTTCATCTACGCCCTGCCGATCACCCAAAATCTCTATCTCGAACCGCGCATCGCGGTCGGCTGGTCCGCCCAGGCGTCGGACAGGGATGCGGTGCGCGCGGGATTTACCGAAGCGGAAACGACATTGCGCCTGCGTTATCGGCTGAAGCCGAAACTCAATATCTACGCAGCCATCGTCCATGAACGGCTGTTGGGCGGCACCCGCGCGCTTGGCCGGTCGCAGGGGGAGGCGCTGCAATCCACCGCCGCCGTGATCGGCTTCGGCTTCAGCCTGTAGCCTTCAGCCTTTGGCGATCAGCGCGCCAGATGCCGCTCGGCCAGAGCGACATGCAGTTTGATACCCAGCGCCAGCACATCGTCATTGAAATCATAATGCGGATTGTGCAGCGGCGTGCCGCCATCACCCTTTGCCTGCCCCAGCCAGATATAGGCACCTTGGCACGCCTGCAGCATGAAGGCGAAATCCTCCGACGTGAAGGCGGGGTCGGGCGCGATCACCGCATTCCCCACCGTCGCGGCCGCGTCCAGCGCTTCCTGCGCCGCCTCAGCATCATTGATCGTCGCGGGATAATAGCGCTGATAATCGACGGTCGCGGTGACGCCATTGGCGATGCCGATGCCTGCCGCAATCTCGCGGATCGATGCTTCGATCCGGTCCTGTACCGCCGGATCAAAGGTCCGCACCGTGCCGCTGACGCGCACCTCGGCCGGAATCACATTATGCGTATGCCCGCCATGAATCTGGGTGATCGACAGCACCGCCGACGCCGTCGCCGCGATCCGGCGCGATATGATAGCGTTCAACTGCTGCACCATCGCGGCCGCCGCCTGGATCGCGTCGGGCGTATCCTGCGGGATGGCGGCGTGGCCACCACGTCCTTCCAGCACTATCTCAAACTTGTCGGCCGCGCCCATGATCGGGCCGGGCCGCGTCGCGATCGTGCCCGCCGGCAGGTCGGGCCAATTATGCAGGCCGAACACGCGGTCGCATGGGAAGCGCTCGAACAGCCCCTCGTTCACCATCTCGCGCGCGCCGCCATGCCCCTCTTCGGCGGGCTGGAAGAAGAAATTGACCGTCCCGTCGAAATTGCGGCTGCGGGTCAGATGCTGCGCTGCACCCAGCAGCATGGCGACGTGGCCGTCATGGCCGCAACCATGGAATGTGCCGGGTGTCGTGCTGGCATAGGGCAGGTTGGTCTGCTCCTGGATCGGCAGCGCATCCATGTCCGCGCGCAACCCGATGCTGCGCTCCGACGTCCCGTTGCGCAGCACACCGACCACGCCCGTCCGCCCGATCCCCTCATGCACCTCCAGCCCCAGCGCCCGCAATTGCTCGGCGATCCGCCCGGCGGTGCGATGCTCGCAAAACCCCAATTCAGGATGCGCATGAATGTCGCGGCGAAAGGCGATCAGCGGTTCGATCAGATCGGATATGTCGGTCATGGCA
>NZ_JPPQ01000069.1:1750467-1763475 GCF_000743655.1 Sphingobium sp. ba1 | reverse complement strand
GCAACGCCCGCCGCCGATACCTGGACACGGCGGGCGCGGCCGACCTTCCTCTATGTCATCTATGCCCTGCTGCTCTGGTCGGTGCCGATGGGCCTGATCGCAGGCTGGCGACCGGCGGTGGCAGGCGCGATCATCGGGGGAATGCGCGCCTATTTCAACGCCCTGCCCGAACCGCTCTATGCGCTCTTTGGCACGGGCTATCTGGGCTACACCGCCGCGCGCGCCTGGGGCAAGGCGAAGGGCGCGGACCGATAAGCGCTTAGCGCCCGATCGTGAGCAGCGAAACCAGAATAGCGGTCAGAAAGGCGGCGACGAACACCAGGATCGCACCGCCCCATGCCCGCAATGGGCGCATGGCCAACATCGTGCGGAACAGCATGGATTGCACCCAAAGATACCAGAGCGTCGCGAATCCGGCGCCGCTCAGGCCCAGCGCCCATTTCCATGCACCGATATGCTGGGCCGTCATCGTGGCAATCGCAACCATCAAGGCATAGGCCGACACCAGATAGCATTGGCCGAAAAAAGGCGGCCGCAGATATTTGCGCTCCAGCGGCTGCCCCTTGCGCCGCACAACATGCAAGGCGGCGAACAGCGGGAGCAGCCCATAGACAAAGGAGCGCCAGAGGATGAGATTTTGATCCGAACTGACCACCATCGCGCCCACCGCATTATGCGCCTGGATATGCTGCGTGTTGAGGCCCAATTCCAACGCATGGAGCAAAGCCAGTGTGATCAGCAGCAGCAGGGGCGGACTGAGCGTATCGGTATATTGATCCTCGTCGGCATCGGTCTGTTCGTGATTGGAATAATCGATCATGCGCAGCGGGTGCCGCACCACCAGCCAGAGGGTGCGGGGATAATAGATCAACCAGCACAGCAGTTCGAAAAGCAGATCTTCGAACGAACGGATGAGCTTGAGAAAATCCAATCCCCGTCTCTTTCCTTGTGCGATCGTCAGAAGCGCCGATGCGCGGCGGCATCCACGGTGTCGCAGGTGCCGCGAAAGGCGTAGTCGGCCAGGCCCTTTATGCTGATCTGTCCACTGGTGCGATTAATGTCGATCCGGGGCTTGTTGAGGCCATTCAGCCGATATTCGCCGGTAATCCGGTCGGGCTGCATCGAGACATTGTAGATGTCCCACCAACCATCCTCGGTGCCCCGCGAGTGCAGCGGCGGGATGAGCTTCTTGGGTAGCTTGATATGGCCGCCGCCTTCCCAGAACTGGATCATGACCGAAGCGTCGAACTGTTCCGCCGTCATTTCGACGCGATTGCCATAGTGATAGCGTTTTTTGTCGGAATCCCAGGTCCAGCCATAGCTGTTGGCAACGCCGGGCCGCTGTCCATCACCAAAGCAGACCAGGCCGAGTTGGACCCTGTCGTTCATTTGGGCGCTGTCATCGGCAGCATAGCTGGGCGCGACACGGTCGGGCCGGGGCCGCGCATAGCCGATATCGGGTCGATGGGGCGCACCACCATGGCTGCTTGGCGTGCTAGCGGATTCGCCGCAATCGGGTGCGGGGGATTCGGTGATCGCCTGATAGCGGCCGTCATAAGTGACGACGCTGAGGCATTGCCGCCGATCGCCGTTCCACCAAAAGGTCCATTTGCGGTCATCGCCGGTTTCGATCCGCACGAAGCGGTAGCCGCGCGCTTTGAGCTGAGTCTCGCCGCCTGCCCCCTTGGCACCGACCAGATCGGCAACGTCGGCGGGCGCTTGGGCGAGGGCTGGAGCCGAAATCAGCAGGCCAAAAGGAAGAAGGATATGGGACGCACGCATTACGGGCATGGAGATACGCCCTGTTTCGTCCGCCCTCCTGCCCGCGACGGAGCATAGCGACTTCAAGCGTCGGGAAAACAGCAAAAAGAAGCAGCGCGCTGAAAATGAGAGGGGCCGCCGAACCCAAAGGTTCGACGGCCCATCATTGACATGGTCAGCGGCCGAAAGTGCCGCCCAAGGGAAATGATTGTCGCGCTATCCTGCCTGCACGGGGATGGCCTGTCTGTTGGCGCTTGAAATCCCGTTTGCAGGGAGGATCGACGGCACAGCGTCGCTCAGCGGCGCATTTCCCGAATGGACTTGACCGACCCCATTGCTGAACCATGAGACATCGGATCACCTCCTTTCGCTATGTTGAAGCCCGCGTGGCCCGCTTCAGGCGTCTGCCCTTGGCCTGTCCACACCGCGAATGTGAATCAGGTGGGGAGGATGATCAAGCCTTGTAAAATTCTTTTTTCGAATCATACTTCTTCGTCCGCGCTTTTCCCAACTGCGTCGAAATCCCCTAGCCCCGGCAATCTTCGATCACCCGTGCGACTTCCGCCCAGGCAGGCAGGATCAGCGGGGCAAGCCCCTGCACCTCCACCGCAAACTTACCCCGGCTATAGGCAATCTGGTCCAGCGTGACGTCGGAAGCGGCGCGGACGGCCTGGACCTGCGGTTGCGGCGTGGCAATGCTCGTGGTCGGCCACAGGACGGCACCATAGCTGGTGCGCAGCGTCATCGCCCCCTGCCCTGTTCCCATGCGCACTACGGCGATCCGGCTCGTCGCCCGGTCGCAGCGGACGGCGAGGTGCGGGGCGGTCGCGCCGGGGCCGAAGGACGCGACCGATCCGGTCGGTTCCGTCCGGTAGGTCCAGTTGCCGGGCGTCGTCGGACGATTATGCCATTCCGTGGCCACCGGCGCGCGGGTGGCAGGCGCGATCGGCGGTGGCGCCGGAGCCGGGCGCGGCGCTGGCGTCGGCGCTGGAGCGGGTGCCCGCTGCGCGGGGCCGACACAGGAGCCGAGCAGGACCAGCAGGGGGGACAGGGCGGCAAATGAAGGGATGAGGCGCATCACCAACCCATGCCGGAGCCGGACGGGCGGCTCAAGGCGAAAAGGCCCAAGTGACGCTTAGCGCCGCCAGCGTGCCCAGATGGCGGTGGGCAACAGCAGGCCGCGTGCCTCCTCGCGCACCGCCAATTCCCCGACCTCGACCGTGCCGGGCAGGTCGGCAAACGCTTGCCGCAGCAATTCGCCGATCGCCAGTGCCGACATGCGGACGGCATAGACGGTCAGGAACAGGAAACGGCTGTCCGCATCAAGCAACTGGCGGCAATTGGCGATGAGGGCAGGCAAATCCTCCTCCAATCGCCAGACTTCGCCGTCAGGGCCGCGGCCATATTTGGGCGGGTCGAGCAAGATGCCGTCATAGCGGCGGCCGCGCCGGACTTCGCGGGCGACGAATTTGGCCGCATCCTCGACGATCCAGCGAATCGGCTTGTCCGCCATGCCGGACATATCCGCATTGGCCCGCGCCTGCGCCACCGACTTCTTCGACGCATCGACATGGACCATACGCGCGCCGCTGGCCGACATGGCGAGCGTGCCGACGCCGGTATAGCCGAACAGGTTCATGACTTCGGCCTCCGCCTTGTCGGCGGTCCGTTCCCGCATCCAGTCCCACACGGGGGCCATGTCCGGGAAGAAACCGAGATGGCGGAAGGGAGTACAACTCGACTGGAAGGTCACGTCCTGCCAGCGCAGCGGCCAGCCATCTGCGGGGACTGGCTGATCATAATACCAGCGACCGCCGCCATCCTCGTCCGATCCGGGGACAAATTCAGCGTCTGCCTTCCAATCTTCGATCGCGGGTGCCCACATCGCCTGTGGTTCGGGGCGAATGAAGCGGTAGCGGCCATAGCGCTCCAGCTTGCGGCCGTTGCCCGAATCGATGAGGCCATAGTCGGCCCAGGGTTCGCCGATGAGGGTTTTGAGTTCCATAGCAGTTTCCCGTTCGGTTCGAGCCTGTCGAGAACCCTCGCGCATCCGGTTCTCGACAAGCTCGAACCGAACGGAGTTGGTTATGCCCTGGGCGTCGCGCGCTCGGCGACATAGGCGGTTACCGCTTCGAACGTGCCGGGCAGCTTCACATAGCTTTCCTCACGCGCGAACAGGTCGCCGACACGGGCGGGCAGCGGCGGGCGGGTGCCGGTGGCGCGCTCGACGGCGTCGCGGAACTTGGCCGGGTGCGCGGTCGCCAGTGTGACGACCGGGATCGACGCATCGACACCTGCTTCGCGCGCAGCGGCTAGGCCGATGGCGCTGTGCGGATCGATGATCTGCCCAGACCCGTCATAGGCCCAGCGCATCGCCATGGTCATGCTGTCGGCATCGATGCGTGCCGAAGCGAAGAGCGCTGCCGCCCCGTCGCGCTGGGCGTTGGTCAGGCGCATCGCCTTGCTGCCCTCGAACCCGCGCATCTGCTCGGCAAGCGCCTGGCCGTTGCGCCCACCCGCGTCGAACAGCAGCCGCTCGAAATTGGAGCTGACCTGGATGTCCATGCTGGGTGTCGCGGTCGGCACGACCTGGCCTTGGCTATAGTCGCCGTCGGACAAGGCGCGATGCAAGATGTCGTTGACGTTGGTCGCAACGATCAGCTTGGCGACGGGCAGCCCCATCTTCGCCGCGACATAGCCCGCAAACACGTCGCCGAAATTGCCGGTAGGGACCGAGAAGGCGACCGGCCGTTCAGGCGCACCCAGGCGCACGGCGGCGTAGAAATAATAGACGACCTGCGCCATCAACCGCGCCCAGTTGATCGAGTTGACCGCAGACAGGTTGAACCGGCGCGAGAAATCCGCGTCGTTGAACATGCGTTTCACCAGCGCCTGCGCGTCGTCGAAGCTGCCGTCGATCGCGATATTGTAGACGTTGGGCGCGCGCACCGTGGTCATCTGCCGCCGCTGCACGTCGGACACCCGGCCATCGGGATGGAGCATGAAGATGTCGATCTTCTCGCGCCCCGCCACGGCATCGATCGCCGCCGACCCGGTATCACCCGACGTCGCGCCGACGATCGTCAGATGATCGTCGCGGCGCGAGAGGAAGCGCTCGAACAATTGCCCCAGCAATTGCAGCGCGACATCCTTGAACGCCAGGGTCGGGCCGTGGAACAGTTCGAGCAGCCAATGCTGATGATCGAGCTGGACCAGCGGCACGACCGCCTGATGGCTGAACCGGCTATAGGCGGTGGTGCACAGTTCGCGCAATTCGTCCTCGGTCAGCGATCCCGCGACGAAGGGGGTCATGACCCGCACCGCGGTTTCGACATAGGACAGGCCGCCGAGGGCGCGAATATCGTCGGCCGAGAAACTGGGCCAGCTTGTCGGCAGATACAGCCCGCCATCGGACGCCAGCCCCGCCAGCGTCACATCCTCGAAACCGAGCGACGGCGCGCTCCCCCTGGTGCTTTGATATTGCATGATGGGAAAGCGCGGTAGCGACCCCTGCGCCGCTGGGCAAGTATTTACGGGGCTTTGGGCGCGTTCCGGCGGCGCAGCGCGAGAATATAGATGACGATGGCGATCGCGGCGAAGAAGAACCACTGCACCGCATAGGCGAGATGATTGTTGGGAACGTCGGCGGCGCTAGGCGGTGCGCTGGCCTTCATGCCCGTTGGCGCGGTACGCGCGATGAGCATGGGCCGGAGCGGCGTCGCCTTTCCGCCTATGCGCGAAATCAGCGCCCGATGGTCCGGCTCTTCGCTGATCCAGCCTGCAATCTGACCGCCGGTCCAGTCGGGCTTGGCATCGGGCCGCTGCGTCACGCCGATTGCGACGAGTGCGCCCGGTCCTTCCGCGCCGGTCGCGCATTGGGCGATATGGCGATAGCCGGTGCTGCCGTCAGCCGCGCGGCCAGCCTCCACTTGCCAGCCGACCACGCGCAGGCAGTGGAGCGACGAGGGGCGAAAGAGCAGGTCGGGTCCGACCGGGGGCATGGCCGGAAAAGCGACGGGCGGCTTGCCGGGATTGCTGGCTGCGAGGTTCAAGGCCGCTGCCTTTTCCACGCGGCGATCGATCTGCCAGATGCCGAGGCCGATCATCACCAGCACGGCGAGCGCGACGATGATGGTCGGGATCAGGGGGATGCGCATGGTGCGCGGGGCGGGATCGGGCAAGGGGTCCATGGGCTGGATGCATAGCGCCCCGCAGCACAAAAGAAAACCGCCGGAGCGATGCCCCGGCCGTGCGTCTCATTATCGGGGATGGTGCTTAGCCGTGAACCGGCGCGCCCCAGCCACCCCAGACATAGATGGCGACGAAGAGGAACAGCCACACCACGTCGACGAAGTGCCAATACCAGGCAGCGGCTTCGAAGCCGAAATGCTGGCGCGGGGTGAAGTGGCCCTTGTAGGCGCGGGCGAGGTTGACGATCAGGAAGATCGTGCCGACCAGAACGTGGAAGCCGTGGAAGCCGGTCGCCATGTAGAAGGCCGAGCTGTAGGGATTGCCGCCGAAATCGAACGGGGCGTGGGCATATTCATAGGCCTGCACGCAGGAGAAGACGGCGCCCAGGATGATGGTGCACCACAGACCCTTGATCATGCCATCGCGATCGCCGTGGATCAGCGCATGGTGCGACCAGGTGATGGTCGTGCCCGAACAGAGCAGGATCAGCGTGTTAAGCAAGGGCAGTTCAAACGCATTCATCACTTCCACGCCCTTCGACGGGAACAGGCCGTCGATCGGGGGAAGCGCGCTGGGGAAGAGGGCGAAGTCAAAGAACGCCCAGAACCAGCCGACGAAGAACATCACCTCCGACGCGATGAACAGGATCATGCCGTAGCGCAGATGGAGTTGCACCACCGGGGTATGGTCACCGGCATGCGCTTCGGCGACGACATGCGCCCACCAGCTGTAGAAGGTGAAGAGAACGCCCGCGAAACCGAGCATGAACACCCAGCCACCGCCAGCGGGCAGCGCGTCGGGATGCATCCACATGATCGCGCCGAACGCCATGATCAGCACCGACATCGAACCGAACAACGGCCAGATGCTGGGCGGGAGAATATGATAATCGTGATTCTTGGCGCCTGCCATGACGTGCTCTTCCCTGTTCGCGTTATCGTTGCTTGCCTTAGCTTGCCTTCTTGCCCGGCTCAACCGGGTAGAATGTGTAGCTCAGCGTAATCTGTTGCGTGTCCTTGTTGTCGGCATCGTCGAGGATCTTGGGATCGACGAAATAGAGGACGGGCATCCGCACCTCCTGGCCCGGCTGCAAGGTCTGCTCGGTGAAGCAGAAACACTGGATCTTGGTGAAATAAGCGCCCGCCTGGCTAGGCGTGACGTTGAAACTGGCGGTGCCGGTCACGGGCTTGTCGGACATGTTCTTCGCGATGAAGATCGCCATGTCCTTGCGCCCCACGGTGACGGTATCCGTCCGATGTTCGGGATAGAATTGCCAGGGCATGCCCGGCTGGACGTTCGAATCGAAACGGATCGACATGGTGTGGCCAGCCGCTTCTTGCACCTGCACATTGGCGTCCGCGCGCATGGTGGTGCCGCCGAACCCGGTCTGTTCACAAAAGATGCGATAGAGCGGGACCGACGCGAAGCCCAGCGCCAGCATCGACAGGCCGACGCCCGCCATGGTCAGCACCGTCCGGCGGTTGCGCCGGTCGCGGTCGAAGGGGGACGGCGGTAGCGTGGCCATCATAGCGTGTCGCTCGTGCCGATCTTCGCCAGGGTGATGGCGAAGAAGAGGATGACGAAAAAGCCGAGCAGCAGGCCCGTGACGAGCGAGCGCGACTTCTGCCGGGCGCGGATGATGTCTTCTTCTTCGGGGGTCATGCCATTACCCAGCGGTCTACGACCACTGCTCCAAAGAGAAGGAAAAGATAGAGGATCGAATATTTGAACAGACGCCGCTCCGGTTGCATCCGCGTCTGATCGCTTTCGCGGCGGCGATAGACCTGGAAGGCAAATACAGCGAACAATGCTGTGCCGAGCAGCGCGACGGTGCCGTAGACCGGCCCGGTCAGGCGCAACAGCACCGGCGCCATGGCCGCAACCGCCATGATGGCGGTGTAGAACAAGATCTGGCGGCGGGTGACGACCTCGCCCGACACGACGGGCAGCATCGGGATGCCAGCAGCGGCATAATCGGTCTTCACGAACAGCGCGAGCGCCCAGAAATGCGGCGGCGTCCAGAAGAAGATGAGCATGAACAGCGCGATCGGCAGCGCGGTGATATCGCCAGTGACGGCGGCCCAGCCGATGACTGGCGGGAATGCGCCGGCTGCGCCGCCAATGACGATATTCTGCGCCGTGCGGGGCTTCAGCCAGATGGTATAGACGAAGACATAGAAGAGGATCGAGACGGCGAGGACCGCGGCGGCGAGCCAGTTGGTCGCCATGCCCATCAGGATGACCGAGAAGAAGGACAGGCCAACGCCGAAATGCAGTGCCGATTGGCGATCCATACGCCCGGCGGGCAGCGGCCGGTTGGCGGTGCGCTTCATCTTCGCGTCGATATCCGCCTCGTACCATTGATTGAGGCTGGCCGCAGCTCCTGCACCAAGCGCGATGCAGAGAATGGCCGTGAAAGCGAGAACCGGATGGATGGTGCCGGGTGCCGCCAGCAGGCCGCACAGGCCCGTGAACACGACCAATGTCATGACGCGCGGCTTGGTGAGCGCGAGGAAGTCGCGCCAATGGGCCGTGATCGGGGTCGATGTCATCGTCGCGGTCGTCATATCGGTTCCAGCCCCACCATTTGGGGGTATATAGCATAAGAGGGGCGGGCGACTGTCACCCGCCCCCGATCATGTCAGTCCGTCCAGCGATCAGTGATGCGCGGCATCGTCGATCACGGGCAGGGTTTCGAACTGGTGGAAGGGCGGCGGGCTGGACAAGGTCCATTCCAGCGTCGTTGCGCCTTCACCCCAGGGATTGCCTGCGGCCTTCTTGCCGGCCGCAAGCGACCAGAAGATGTTGATGAAGAAGATCAGCACGCCAACCGCCATGATTTCATAGCCATGGCTGGCAACCTTGTTCCAATAGGCGAAGGCTTCCGGATAATCGGGGTAGCGACGCGGCATGCCCGACAGGCCCAGGAAATGCATCGGGAAGAACAGCAGGTTCACGCCCACGAAGAACACCCAGAAATGCAGGTGGCCGAGGAACTCGTTATACATGCGGCCCGACATTTTCGGGAACCAGTAGTAGAAGCCTGCGAACAGGCCGAACACGGCACCCAGCGAGAGAACATAGTGGAAGTGCGCCACGACATAATAGGTGTCGTGCAGCACGTCGTCCACGCCGCCATTGGCCAGCACGACGCCGGTGACGCCGCCCACGGTGAAGAGGAAGATGAAGCCCAGCGCCCAGACCATCGGGGTCTTGAAGCTGATAGACCCGCCCCAGATCGTCGCGATCCACGAGAAGATCTTGATGCCCGTGGGTACCGCGATGACCATGGTGGCGGCGGTGAAATACATCTTCACATTGACCGACATGCCGGTCGTGAACATGTGGTGCGCCCACACGACGAAACCGACGACGCCGATCGCGACCATGGCATAGGCCATACCGAGATAGCCGAACACCGGCTTGCGGCTGAAGGTCGAGATGATCTGGCTGACGATACCGAAACCGGGCAGGATCATGATGTAGACTTCGGGGTGACCGAAGAACCAGAAGAGATGCTGGTAGAGTTCAGGATCGCCGCCACCGGCTGCGTCATAGAAGGTGGTGCCGAAGTTGCGGTCGGTCAGCAACATGGTGATTGCCGCGGCCAGGACCGGCAGCGCGAGCAGCAGCAGGAAGGCGGTGACCAGCACCGACCAGACGAACAGCGGCATCTTGTGCAGGGTCATGCCCGGCGCGCGCATGTTGAGGATGGTGGTGATGAAGTTGACCGCACCCAGGATCGAGCCAGCGCCTGCGATATGCAGCGACAGGATCGCCATATCGACGGCGGGGCCAGCCGAACCGCTGGTCGACAGCGGCGCATAGACCGTCCAGCCAGTGCCCGCGCCATAGCCGGTGCCGCCGGGCACGAAGGCCGAGCCGAGCAGCAGCGCGAAGGCGGGGATGAGCAGCCAGAAGCTGATATTGTTCATCCGCGGGAAGGCCATGTCCGGCGCACCGATCATGATCGGCACGAACCAGTTGCCAAAGCCGCCGATGATCGCGGGCATCACCATGAAGAAGACCATGATGAGGCCGTGCGCAGTGATCAGCGCGTTCCACAGGTGATAGGCCTGGTCGAGCGAGGCAGGCTCAGCGCCCAGCATCGCATGCTGGATATTGGCCCAGCCCTGCAGATATTGGATGCCTGGCTCCGCCAGTTCGACGCGCATCAGACCCGAAATCGCGCCGCCGACGACGCCGGCGAAGATCGCGAAGATCAGATAGAGAGTGCCGATATCCTTGTGGTTGGTGGACATGAACCAGCGCTGGAAGAAGGCTGGCTTGTGATCGGCGTCATGATGATCATGAGCATGATCGCCATATTGATCTGCGGTGATGGTGGTCATGGCGTCTCTGCCTTCTTAAAGCGCGTTGTTGCCGACGGCGTCAGCCGGCGGGGCGGGCAGCACACTGCCCTGTTGCGGGCCCATCGGCGCATCCGGCGCGGCGGTGCCGTTCTTGAGCGAGCCACCCTGCGACAGCACCCACTGGTCGAACTGCTCAGGCGGCAGCGCTTCGATCGCGATCGGCATGAAGCCATGGCGCGCGCCGCACAGTTCCGAACATTGCCCGTAATAGACGCCGGGCTTTTCGATGGTGAAGCTCTTTTCGTTCAGACGGCCGGGAACCGCATCCATCTTCACCCAGAGCGACGGTACGGCGAAGCTGTGGATCACATCGGCGGCGGTGATGATGAGCTTCACCGGACGACCGGCGGGCAGGATCAGGCGGTTGTCGACGGCCAGCTGGAACGGTTCGCCACCGGCCTTCGCCTGTTCCTTGGTCAGCATGTTCGACACATATTCGGGGATGCCCGCGTCGGGATATTCATAGCCCCAATACCATTGATAGCCGGTGACCTTGACGGTCAGCGCATCCTTAGGCGCGGGCTTATACTGGTCGGCGAGCAGCCCGATCGAGGGCACCGCGATCACCAGCAGGATGATGACCGGAACGACCGTCCAGATCACTTCGATGAAGGTGTTGTGCGACGTCTTGGACGGCACCGGGTTGGCGCTGCGGCGATAGCGGACCATCACATAAAGCATCAGCACCAGCACCAGCACGGAGATGAGCGTGATGAGCGGCAGCAGCATCACGTCATGCAACCAGCGCGCGCTGTGCCCGGTCGAGGTGAACTGCTCCTGCAGGGTGATCTCGCCCGGTTTAGGCATGCCGATGCCTTCGGTCGGCTTCATGCGCGGCGGCGCGGCGACCTTGGCGGCTGGCGCAGCGTCGGCGGCGGGCGCAGCGGCGTTCGCTGCCGAATCAGCAGGCGCGGCGACAGTGGCCGCCGCCGGCGCGGCAGCGGTTGCATTGTCCTGCGCGAAGGCCGGACCGTTCATCGCCATTGCTGGCGCAAAGGCCAACAATCCTGCGAGAACGAGCGATTTCACCTGTATCATAGCGTCTTCTTACCCCGTAACCCCTTGGCGCCGCTGCAACGAAGACGCGCGCATGCACATCGTCCCCGCCCGGTCGGTTCTGCCGCGGCTTATAGGCATGGTTTTTTGATGCCTCAAGCTAGCAGGAGCAGATTTTCTTCGCTGTTGCAACGTTCCCTTCCGGCCCCTATTTCGCTGCTGCGCGCACAGGGGCGCGTTCATGGCGCGCCGGTGCGTGCCGTGCCGATAGGGAAGCGGGCCGTGCCATATAGGGGCCGGACCGCGCGACAGGATAGATAAACGGCATGACCGACGAAGAAGTTTTGGCGGAATTCCGGGCAGCAGGGGCGCTGCTCGAAGGACATTTCATCCTGTCTTCGGGCCGCCGCAGCGCCAATTATCTGCAATGCGCCCGCGTCCTGATGAGCGCCGAGCGCGCGGGCAGGCTCGCGCTGGCCGTGGTGCAGAAATTGCCGCGCGAATTGCGGCAGGAGATCGACCTGGTAGTTTCGCCAGCCATGGGTGGCCTCATCATCGGTCATGAAGTCGGCCGGGCGCTGGGCAAGGACGCGGTATTCCTCGAACGCCCCGAAGGGACGTTCGAACTGCGCCGGGGCTTTGCCATATCGCCGGGGCAGAAAATCCTGATGGTCGAAGATGTCGTCACCACCGGCCTGTCGTCGCGCCAGGCGATCGAGGCCGTCGCGGCCGAGGGCGGCATCGTCATCGCCGAAGCGGCCCTTGTAGATCGCTCGGCGGGCGAGGTGGATCTGGGCGTGCCCTTCTATCCACTCGTGTCGATCAATTTCCCGGTCTATGACGCCGATGCCCTGCCGCCCGAACTGGCGGCGATCCCGGCGATCAAGCCGGGCAGCCGGAAGGTCTAGCCGATGCCCCACTCCCCCGCTCCGCTGCGCCTGGGCGTCAATATCGACCATGTGGCGACAATCCGCAATGCGCGTGGCGGGGATCATCCCGATCCGGTCAAGGCGGCGCTGCTGGCGGTGAAGGCGGGGGCGGACGGCATCACCGCGCATCTGCGCGAGGACCGGCGGCATATCCGCGACGAAGATGTCGCAACGCTGATGGCGGCGCTGAGCGTGCCGCTCAATCTGGAGATGGCGGCAACGGCGGAAATGCTGGATATCGCGCTGCGCTACAAGCCGCACGCCGCCTGCATCGTGCCGGAAAAGCGCGAGGAGCGCACGACCGAGGGCGGGCTGGACGCGGCCGGGCAGTTCGACACACTGCGGCCAATCGTCGCGGCGCTTAATGATGCGGGCATCCGCGTCAGCCTGTTCATCGAAGCCGATGCGGCCCAAATCGACGCGGCGATCCGGCTGGGTGCGCCGGTGGTGGAGTTTCATACCGGCGCCTACGCGCATCTGAACGGCGAAGCGCGGGCAGCCGAGTTGCGCAAGCTGGCCGACGCCGCTGCGCTGGCCGCGAAAAACGGGATCGAGCCGCATGCTGGGCACGGCCTGACCTTCGACAATGTCGCGCCGATCGCCGCCATCCCGCAGGTCGCTGAACTCAATATCGGCCATTTCCTGATCGGCGAGGCGATCTTCGGTGGCCTGGAAGGCAGCATCCGCGAAATGCGGCGGCAGATGGATTTGGCGCGGTGATTCCTCCCCGGCACGGGGAGGGGGACCAGCCGCAGGCT
>NZ_JPPQ01000069.1:1691882-1750457 GCF_000743655.1 Sphingobium sp. ba1 | reverse complement strand
GCGCGATCTTCGACCCCGCCAGGATCGCCATCGCGTCGAGCGCCAGCGCCGTATCCTGGCTGTCCGCCGCGATGGCGAGGATCGAATCGAGCGCCGCGCGCTGTTCGTCGGCCAATTCGCCATCGTCGCGCAGATTCTGCTCGTCGCGCAGCAAGGCGGCAAGCTGGGCCGCAGCGGCGGTGCGGGCCGGATCGCCATTGGCCCAGCGCTGCATCATCGCGGCATTGGCCAGCGCGAAGGCAGGGCTATTGTCGAGCGCCGCGGTTTCGGCGGCATAGTCGCGCGCCGCCGCCGCTGCCTTATCCCGCTGTTGCAGATCGAGCAGCACCGGGATGAGATACGGATAGACGCGCTGGCCCATGTCGCGGTCCTGCGTCGTGGCCGCGCGCACGCGGGCGAGAGCGGTTTCCAGCTTCGTTGCGGCCTCGTCCGGCCGTCCGCTGGCCTGGTCGATCAGGCCCAGTAAAGCGAGCGATCGCGCCGCCTGCGGGCTGGCTTCGCCCTCCACTGCGCGAAACCCCTTTTCCGCTTCGACATAGAGCGGCGCGGCATCGGCATAGCGTTCCAGTGGCAGCAATATGCCGCCCAGATTATAGAGGCCATAGTGGAAATAAAGGCTCTTAGTCCCCACCGTCTCGCGCTTGATCGCAATCGCGCGCTGCAGATAGGCCAGGCTTTCCACCCGTCGCCCGGTGCGCGACAGGAGGATGCCCAACATTTCCAGCGCGCGGGCATAGCTGGGATGCTTGGTGTCGATATGGGCGGTCGCGACCTCCACTGCCTGGCGCGCATAGCGTTCCGCCTCGGCATTGCGGTCGGCGCGAAGCAGCATCTGCGCATAGGTATAATAGGAAGCGACCGTGTCGGGATCATGGGGCCCAAGCCCGGTGATCCGCGCTTCCATGCTGCGCTTCTGCGCTTCCACCGCGTCGCTGTTGCGGCCAAGGCGCGAATAGGCTTGTCCTAGGGAAAAGGCGATGTTGGACTTGAGCATATAATCGCCCTTGTCCAACGTCTTGGGATCGACCTGCGCGAAATGGCGGTCGGCATAGGCGCTGCCCTCCGCCAATGTCTGCGCGCCGGTCGCGACGTCGCCGTTGATCGACTGGATATAGCCCTTGATCGACAGCCCCTGCATCCAGGGGATGGGATAGGCGTCGCGAAAGGGGGCGAGCATGGCCAGGCCTTTTTCCGCCATCGCCAGCGCCTGCGGATTCTTGCCCTCGATCTGGTCCATCGATGCCAGGTTGATCGTCGCCACCGCCGCCAGCGGATGGGGCAGGCCGTTCACCTTGACCCGGCTGGCCGCGGCGACCAACTTGTGCCAGGCATCGCGCGTCGCCGGACCCATCGCCTTGTCGAAATCGTCATTTTCGAACAGGGCCGTGCCGCGTGTCTCCATCGCGCGCAGGTCAGCATAGCGGGCATCGTCGCGCTGGAAACCGCGCATCGCGTCCGGCGCAGCCAACGCCTGTGGCGCGGCCAGCGCCAGGAGCAGACTGATTGCGCGCGTCGAAAGCCTCATGCCTATGCCCCCAAGGATTCCCCGGCGTCAGCATAGGCGCGCGGCGCAGTGCCGCGTCAAGTCACAACCGCAGCCGTTACGATCCTTGCGTCAGCGTCAATCGCCAGTCCCAGCGCAGCGGATCGCCATCCATCACATCGACGCCCTGTGCGATCAGCGCGTCGCGGATCTCGTCCGACAGGGCGAAATCCTTGTCGGCACGGCCAGCGGCACGGCGCTCCAACTCCGCCTCGATCGCGTCGGGGGTGATGGCGGCATCCTTGGGTCGCAGGCGCAGGTCGGCGCGGCTGAGCGTCATCAGGTTCAACCCCAGTGCCGCGTCGAAGGCGGCGATCAGGCACAGCTTTTCATCCACCGGGATCTTCTTGATCGCGATCGCTTCCTCCAGCAGCGGCAGGGCGCGGGGCGTCATCAGATCGTCGGCGATCGCTGCGTCGAATTGCTCCAGCAACGGCACCAGCTTGGGGTGGAGGTTGGCGCGCAGATAATCGAGCCGCGGCGATTGCCAGGTCACGCCCTCGGCCCGTGCCTTCAACCCTTCGACGCCCATCACCAGCCGCTTGAGGCGCGTCAACGCAGCGGCCACGCCCTCGGCGCTGAACTCCAATTCGCTGCGATAATGGGCACCCAGGCAGAGCAGGCGATAGGCGAGCGGATGCACGCCCGCGTCGATCAGCGAGAAGAGGGTGGTGAAGCCACCCTTCGACTTGCTCATCTTGCCGCTGCGATCGACCAGGAAATTATTGTGCATCCACCAGCGCGCGCCGGTGAAGCCCGCCTCCACCGCGCCGACATCGCCGCCGCAGCAGGCGTGGAACGCCTGATTCTGGGCAATCTCATTGGGATGATGGATTTCGCGATGGTCGATGCCGCCGGTGTGGATGTCGAACGGATGGCCAAGGCGCGCCTGACTCATCACCGAACATTCCAGATGCCAGCCCGGCGCGCCCTTGCCCCATTGGCTGTCCCATTCCATCTGCCGCTGCTCACCCGGTGGCGATTTGCGCCAGATGGCGAAGTCGGATGCGTTGCGCTTGCCCGCGACCGGATCGATCCGCGCATGCGCCGCATCGTCGCGGCCGCCCGCCAGCGCGCCATAATCGGGCACCGTCGAACTGTCGAAATAGAGGCCGCTGTCCAGCTCATAGCAATGGGTCGGCGCGATCTTTTGCGCAAATTCGATCATCTGCGGCACATAGTCCGTCGCGACCGTCCACTCGCTGGGGGCGAGGATGTTGAGGTCCGCGATATTCTGCTTGAACGCCTGGGTATAATGGGCCGCGATGTCCCAAATGCTCTTGGCGCTGGCGCGCGCCGCCGCCTCCATCTTGTCATCGCCCGCATCGGCGTCCGACGTTAGGTGGCCGACATCGGTGATGTTGATGATGTGGGTGACCGACAGCCCCTTCCACAACAAGGTGCGGCGCAGCGTATCGGTGAAGACATAGGCGCGCAAATTGCCCAGATGCGCATAATTATAGACGGTCGGCCCGCAGCTATAGATGCGCGCATGGCTGTCCTCGATCGGCGCGAACGGCTCGATCGTGCGGGTCAGGCTGTTGAACAGGCGCAGCGGCGCGGTGATATGCTGGTCGTCGGACATGGCGCAAAGCGATGGCGCGAAGCGGCGCGGGGGTCAACAACAAGAAACCCTCCCCGGCGGGGGAGGATTTGAATATTTGTAATAAAATGTTGCATCTGCGCCCGACCCTTGCACCGGCGCGTTCCTCCACCAATATGCTTGATGCGGGCCGGTGCCCTCTGACGATATGGATTTCCCCCCTTGTCCATATCGTGATGTCGGACCGCATCGGGTGCGCCCGGTGCAGGTTTTGCGGCAGTTGCCCCCTCAATGTCGCAAGAGACCGCACCGGGCCACTCGATCCACCGTCTTGATGGAGTAAGAGTAGCCGTGAATAATCCCGTTCGTATGCCGGGCTATGGCGCGAGCCGGACGGCGCAGACCGACGCCGGGCTGCGCGCGCATATGCTGGGCGTTTTCCGCAATATGGGCCTGGGGCTGGTGATCACCGGCCTGGTCGCCGCGTTCATCGGCAATACGCCGGTGCTGGCCGCCGCGATCTTTGGCACGCCGCTCAAATGGGTGGCGATCTTCGCGCCGCTGGCCTTTGTATTCTTCTTCAGCTTCCGCATCGACAAGATGACGACGGCGGGCGCGCGGCTGGCCTTCTTCGCCTTCTCCGCCGTGATGGGCGTGTCGCTGGCCAGCATCTTTCTGGTCTTCACCGGTGGCAGCATCGCGCAGGCCTTCTTCTCGGCCGCGGTCATGTTCCTTGCCATGGCGCTGTGGGGCTATACCACGCAGCGCGACCTGACGAAGATGGGCAGCTTCTTCATCATGGGCCTGATCGGCATCATCGTCGCCAGCCTCATTAACCTGTTCATCGGCTCATCGGCGATGCAGATGGTCATCTCGATCCTGGGCGTCATCATCTTCACCGGCCTGACCGCCTGGGATACGCAGCGCATCAAATCGGATTATTTCGCCTATGCAGGCCATGAAATGGCGGCCAAGATGCAGGTCATGGGCGCGCTGTCGCTGTACCTCAATTTTGTCAACCTGTTCCAGATGTTGCTCAGCCTGACCGGCGAGCGGGAGTAAATCTATGCGTGATCAAGCGGCGGTCTCCGCCATGCTCTGCCCGGTCTGTCATGTCGGATTGGCGATGACGGACCGGCAGGGGGTTGAAATCGACTATTGCCCGCAATGCCGGGGCGTGTGGCTGGACCGGGGCGAACTGGACAAGATCATCGAGCGATCGGGGCCGGGCAATGTCGTTGCGCCGCCGGTGGCACCGCCAAGCTATCGCCCGGATCGCGATTATCGTGACGATGGGCAGGGCTATCAAAAGAAGCGGAAGAAGAGCTTTCTGGAAGAGCTGTTCGATTGAGGGGAGGCCGGTCCGGCGAGGATCGGCCTTTTCGTTAGCGCCGGTCCTTCACTTTCATGCTTGGAGCCAGTTGGTTCGCGCCGATCTTCACCGCGTCGTCGGTGAAGTTGGCGACGAAGGTGGAGCCGCGTTCCAGGCCGGGCACGAAACCGGCCTTGTTGCCTTCTATCACCAGCCCGCTGCTGTCATGTTCGCGGCCTTCGGGGGCGACGGTGATGAAGGCGGACCAGTTGTCCTTGTCCTTGCCCTGCACCATTTCGTTGCCGCGGATGAGGCCGCTCGCGCCGTTGGACAGGTCGATCATATAGTTGGTCAGCTTGCCGCCGCTATCGTCGAAACTATTGCCGGTGATGGTGACGCGGGCGGTGCGGGTTTTGAGGTAATGGCCGCCATCGCCCAGGTCAAAGCGGCTGTTGGTCACAGTGAGGCTGTCGAGCCGCCCGATATAGATGCCGTGCGCGCAGTCGAGGTCACGGTCGCAGCGGCCGAGGTGTCGGAAGGTCGACTTGTCGATGCTGACCTGGCCGCCGTCATAGTCGCCGGTCAAAATCCCTTCCTCGCTGTTGCGGAACAGGCTGTTGCGGACGGTAAGGCTGCCGCTTTCCAGGCGGATGCCCGCGCCATTGCCATCGGGCACACGGATATTCTGAAAGATGATGCCGTCCACCACGCTCGCCCGGCCGCGCAGCACGAACGCGCCCTTGCCCTCGCACGGCACGCCGTCGAAGATGACGCTGCCCGGCGTTGCGGCGCGGATGGTGACGTCGCCGCCCTGCTGCACCGCGCATTGGCGATAGGTGCCAGGGGCCACGACCACCGTGCCGCGCCCGTCGCCGATCGCGCCGAGCGCATCGGCCAGCGACCCGAAGGCGCGGCCCGATTCGGCGACCGTGAAGGGGGCGGGATTGCCCTGTGCCAGCGCGGTCGAGGCGATGGCGAGGGAGACGAGCAGGCTGGTGGACATGATGCGCATGGCGCGCACGATAGGCGCGGGCGACGCGCCGACCAAGGCGAGAAGGGGGTTAATGGCGCGCTGCCCCGCTATGGGACAGATGGGCGG
Organism: Sphingobium sp. ba1; assembly: GCF_000743655.1. NCBI lineage: Bacteria > Pseudomonadati > Pseudomonadota > Alphaproteobacteria > Sphingomonadales > Sphingobiaceae > Sphingobium > Sphingobium sp. ba1. The sequence goes on along the minus strand of NZ_JPPQ01000069.1, from coordinate 1,744,960 downwards.
GCAAAGGTTGCGGGCGGCGGTGGCGGTTGCCGGCGCCCTGCCCGTCCCCGTGTCCGTCAGGGTCACAGCCACGCGGCGGCGGGGAAGTTCACACCGTTGCAGCACCCTGTTTCCGGGCGAATCCGGGCGTAAAGTGCCGGTGAAGCCCTCGCGACGCGACGGTGACGCGCCTGTTGGGTCACAGCGACGCGACAGGGACGCGTCACCCACGCGTCAGCGACGCGCCGCCCTGGGGGCGGGCGGCGGGGCGAACGGATCGGCGAGGCTTTGCGCATGGAGCGCCAGCGCGCGATCCCATGTCCGGTCGAACGGCGTGCCCGCCAACCGCTGCCGCAACCGATGCGCGCTGGCGCGCGACATGCCCGCGGTGCGGGCGGCGTGCGTGACATTGCCGGTCGCAAGCAGGGTGGCGAGGAAAAGCCGCTGCTTGTCCGGCGTCCAGCGGGCGCGATCGGTGGAAGCTGGCGCGGCGGGCGCGGGCGAATGAGGGGTGGGGTGCTGGTACATCTATGAGGATAGACCAGAGGATTTCCTACATTGGAAGGGGGATTTTTGGGTGGATTCATGACAGGGTCTTTTCAAGTAGCCAGACGCCGAAAGCCGTCGTTTATTTGCATGACGCATGCTAAACTGTATCTATGACGACCGCTGAAATCATCTCCATTGGCGCAGCCACTGTAGCGCTAATCGGTGCATCGGCTGCATGGGGCGCAATTGTGGCAAACCGCCAGATTGCTACCAAAACTATACGCGCGCAAATCGACATCGCAGCACGCAACTCGCGTGCAACGGTCGTGAGCGCGAATAGGCAAAAGTGGATCGATGCTGTCCGAGAAGATGTAGCAGATTTTATCTCCATCCGGTCGCAGATTGAGACATTGAAGTCTGCCGGTAGTTTCCACGGTGCAGGACAAGACGCGCTACTCACAGAGGAGCGAGGCCTTCGGACTAAATTGGTGATGTTACAGGCCAGAATCGAGATGCGGTTGAACCACGGTGAGGAAGATCACCTTGCGCTGCTCGCAGCGTTAGACCGTTACGATCAGGAAGTATCCACCGAAGCGGCTACAACCTTGCGAGCGGCGGGCCGCAAAATATTCAAGGAAGAGTGGACCCGGCTCAAGAAGGAAGCGAGCGGAATCAATCCGTTTGCAAAAGAGGGCGTCCCGTCCCGGCGGGTTTAGGGCTCCCACGCGATCGCTGTAAACGGTAAGACTTGGTCATCCTCAGTCATCCTCCCCCTAGCACGGAGGTGGCTGGCGTAGCCAGACGGAGGGGTGTCACCCTGTCAATGGGGTGACACCCCTCCACCATTTCGTGGCCCCTTCAACAGATTCACGTGCCTCTGTTGAACCCTACAGGGGAGGATTTTCGGGCAAACGCGGGCATTACGCTTTGCCTTCCCCCTCTCGTCATGCCGGACTTGATCCGGCATCCCGCTTTCCTTCGGTTGTGCCGGAGGAGAAGCGGGACCCCGGCTCAAGGCCGGGGTGACGTTGATTGGGGGCGAGTAGGAGTGAACGGTTGTTTGTGTCGGGCTTGGCTGGTTGGGTGGTCAGGTCAGCGTGTCGAACAGGTCGCGCCAGTTCGGGTTGCCCTGTTCGACAAGCGCGAACTTCCAGGGGCGACGCCAGCGTTTTATACGCTTTTCATGGTCGATGCAGTTTGCGATGTCATCGCCGCGCTCCGCCCAGACGAGGCGATGCAGGCCGTAGCGCGCGCAAAAGTCTGAGCCGGTGCCGGAGCGATGCTGGTGGATGCGGGCGGCGAGATCGGTGGTGACGCCGACATAGAGCGTGCCGCGATAGCGGTCGGCCATGATGTAGACCCAGCCGCCTTTATGTTCGCGATCCATGGGGCGGGTTTTAGAAGGCAGCGGGACCCCGGCTCAAGGCCGGGGTGACGTAGCGTTGGACGGTGGGATGCTGCGCATTTTCAGTCCGACTGATCACCCGACGCATCTCCTTCCATCCCGCTCAACTTCTCTAATTCAACACATCGCAATCATGTCTGCTTGCGGGCGGATCAGCAAGCCAGATAAGCGGCAAGAAATGGCTGATGTCAGCCAGTAGGCAGATGCCGTGCAAGCCGCTCCTCCAGCAATGCCACCAGCGCCGGGTCCATGAATACGAACTCATCTGGTATGTCGAGACAGATCATCCGCTTTCCATTGAGCGAAGAACGGAAGCGTTTTTGGACCTTGGTGCGGTGCATCTTTTCCATGACCACGATCACGTCGGCCCACTTGATCAATTCCGATGTGAGAGGGTTCTCAGCATCATTATTTGTGCCTGCCGATGAAACTTCGAGGTCCGGTCGCCCAGAAAAAACCTGCTCAGCAGTCGGGCTGCGAAGACGGTTCTGACTGCAAACAAACAAAATATTTTTCACGGGCATAGCCTCCCGGCCCAACGGATGCCCGCGATGTACTGTCAGCTTTGGGGGAAGGTCAATTGAGCTGGAAACAGCTTGATGTGGTCGTTCATTCCCATCCGCCTTCCTCATGCCGGACTTGATCCGGCATCCCGCTTTCCTTCGGTTGCGCCGAGCAAGAAGCGGGACCCCGGATCAAGTCCGGGGTGACGTGGAGTGGGATGGGGAGGTCGTGACGATTGTCCGTCCGACTGGTCACCAGACTTACCCCCCTTTCGTCATGCCGGGCTTGACCCGGCATCCCGCTTTACATCGATAGAAGGCGTGATGCGATGCAGCGGCTCCCTACCGAACCGGCCCACTGACCCCCGCCCATTCACTCCCACTTGGCCGTCGCCTTCTGCGTCTTGGCGTTCCAGAAGATCTGGATTTTGCTGATCGTGCAGAGGTCGAAATTGGTCCACTGGGCTTCGTCGCCATCGGTGAAGATGACTTTGAGGTCGTAGTTGCAGACGGCGTTTTTGGCGTTGAAGGTGATGGGAACCGAGGCGGTGTCTTCCAGCACTTCGTCTTCCATCACGTCGTCGCCCCAGGCTTTGGCATCGGCGGGCGAGACATAGACTTCGGCGATGTCGTAGCCGGTTTTGTTGAACAGGGTGAAGTCCTGGTCCCCGGCGATGGCGGGTGCGGCGAGAAACAGGGCGCAGGCGCCCAGGATGGTGGCAATCGGCTTCATGAATAATCCCCCCCGTGCCGATGCATATCATCGGCGCGGGGTGGGTGTAGGATATTGCGCTGACCGTAACAAGCGGCTGTTTCGGGGCGTTTAATCCAGATTGGGACGCAGATAGCGTTCGGCCGTTTCCAGGTCGATGCCGCGCCGTGTGGCATATTCCTCCAACTGGTCGCGGCCGACGCGGGCGACGCCGAAATATTCCGATTGGGCATGGCCGAAATAGAAGCCGCTGACGGCGGCCGTGGGGAGCATAGCGAAGCTCTCGGTCAGGGTGATGCCGGTCGCGTGATGGGCGTCGAGCATCTCGAACAGGATCGTCTTGAGGCTATGTTCCGGGCAGGCGGGATAGCCGGGCGCGGGGCGGATGCCGCGATATTGTTCCTTGATCAGCGCTTCGTTGGTCAGTTGCTCGCCCTCGGCATAGCCCCAGAGCGCGGTGCGGACATAATGGTGGAGGCGTTCGGCGAAGGCTTCGGCGAGGCGGTCGGCCAGGGCTTTCAGGAGGATGTCGGAATAATCGTCGATCGACGCCTTGAAGCGGGCCAGATGCGGCTCGATGCCGTGGATGCCGACCGCAAAGCCGCCCATCCAGTCGCCATCATGGCTGATGAAGTCGGCGAGGCACATATTGGCGCGGCCTTCGCGCTTCTGGATCTGCTGGCGCAGCATGGGGAGGGTATAGTGTTTCTCATCCTCGACATGGACGATGATGTCGTCGCCCTGACGGCGGCAGGGCCATAGTCCCGCGACGCCGCGCGCGGTCAGCCATTTTTCGGTGACGATTTTGTCGAGCATCGCCTGCGCATCGGCGAACAGGCTGGAAGCGCTTTCGCCCACGACCTCGTCGGTCAGGATCGCGGGATAATTGCCCGCCAGTTCCCAGGCGCGGAAGAAGGGGGTCCAGTCGATATACTGCACCAGATCCTTCAGATCCCAATCGGGGAAGCGATGGACGCCGGGCAGGCGCGGGCGCGGGGCCTTGAGGCTTTCGTCGATTTCGAAGGCGTTGGCGCGGGCGTCCTCTATGCTGACCAGCGCGCTTTGCCCCTTGTTGGCGCGGGCGACGCGGACATGCTCATAGTCATCCTTGGTCTTCTGGACGAAGGCGGTCTTTTGCGTGTCCGATACCAGCGCGGTGGCGACGCCGACGGCGCGGCTGGCGTCGAGCACATGCACGACCGGCCCGGTGAAGGCGGGATCGATGCGCAGCGCGGTGTGGACGCGCGAGGTGGTCGCGCCGCCGATCAGTAGCGGCATGGTCATGCCCGCGCGCTGCATTTCGGTGGCGACCGTCACCATCTCGTCAAGCGAGGGGGTGATGAGGCCCGACAGGCCGATCATGTCGGCGTCATTCTCGTTCGCGGCCTTGATGATATCCTGCCAGGGGACCATCACGCCCATGTCGATGACGTCAAAGCCGTTGCATTGCAGGACGACGCCGACGATATTCTTGCCGATGTCATGGACGTCGCCCTTGACCGTGGCCATGATGATCTTGCCCTTGCCCTTGGCGCCGGGTTCCTTGGCGGCCTCGATATAGGGAAGGAGGTGGGCGACCGCCTTCTTCATGACGCGGGCGGATTTGACGACCTGGGGCAGGAACATCTTGCCCGCGCCGAACAGGTCGCCGACGACGTTCATGCCGTCCATCAGCGGGCCTTCGATCACTTCGATCGGGCGGGCGGCGACGAGGCGGGCTTCCTCGGTATCTTCGACCACATACATGTCGATGCCCTTGACCAGCGCATGTTCGAGGCGGCGGGCGACGGGCCAGCTGCGCCATTCCTGCGCGGCCTTTTCGACTGCTGCGTCCTTGCCGCGATAGCTTTCGGCGAGGGTGACGAGGCGGTCGCCGGCTTCGGGATCGCGGTTGAGGAGGACATCCTCGCAGGCGGTGCGCAGCGCGGGATCGATCGCGTCATAGACGTCGAGCTGGCCGGCGTTGACGATCGCCATGTCGAGGCCAGCGGGGATGGCGTGGTAGAGGAAGACGCTGTGCATTGCGCGGCGGACGGGTTCGTTGCCGCGGAAGGAGAAGGAGAAGTTGGACAGGCCGCCGGAGATATGGACGTGCGGGCAGCGCACCTTGATCTCGCGACAGGCTTCGATGAAGTCCATGCCGTAATTATTATGCTCCTCAATCCCCGTCGCCACCGCGAAGATGTTGGGATCGAAGATGATGTCTTCGGGCGGGAAGCCGATGCCCATCAGCAGGTCATAGGCGCGGGCGCAGATTTCGACCTTGCGTGCCTTGGTATCAGCCTGGCCGGTCTCGTCGAAGGCCATGACGACCACCGCTGCGCCATAGGCCATACATTTGCGGGCGTGGAAGAGGAAGGCCTCCTCGCCCTCCTTCATGCTGATCGAATTGACGATCGGCTTGCCGGATACGCATTTGAGGCCCGCTTCGATCACCTCCCATTTGGAGCTGTCGATCATGACGGGGACGCGGCTGATGTCGGGTTCCGAGGTCATGAGCTTGAGGAAGGTCGTCATCGCCTCGACCGCGTCGAGCAGCCCCTCGTCCATGTTGACGTCGACGATCTGCGCGCCATTCTCCACCTGCTCGCGCGCGATGTCGATCGCGGCGGCATAGTCGCCCGCCATGATCAGCTTCTTGAACTTGGCCGATCCGGTGACGTTGGTGCGTTCGCCGATATTGACGAAGGTGGCGCCAGTAAGATTGGGGGATTTCTGGGTCATGTTTTCAGGGTCCGTTCGCTTCGAGCGAAGTCGAGAAGCATTCGCGCCCGTGTCTCGACTACGCTCGACACGAACGGAGGTTGGGTTCAGGCGGCGATGTGCATGGGTTCCAGGCCGGCGAGGCGGGTGACGACTTCGAGTTGCGGCACCACGCGCGGCTTCTCGCCCGCCAGCGCCTTCGCCACCGCGCCGATATGCTCTGGCGTCGTGCCGCAGCAGCCGCCGACCATGTTGACCAGCCCTTCATCGACCCATTGGCGGATCAGCTTTGCGGTGGTTTCGGGCAGTTCGTCATATTGGCCGAGTTCGTTGGGCAGGCCTGCATTGGGATAGGCCAGGATCAGCGTGTCGGCATTTTTCGACAGGTCGGCGAGATAAGGGCGCAGCAGGTCCGCGCCAAACGCGCAGTTCACGCCGATGGTCAGCGGCTTGAGATGCCGCATCGAATACCAGAAGGCGTTGATGGTGTGGCCCGACAGGTTGCGGCCCGACATGTCGGTGATGGTGAAGCTGAGCATCAGCGGGACCGGGCGGCCCGCCGCTGCCTCCGCCTCGCGCGCGGCCATGCCTGCGGCCTTGGCGTTCAGCGTATCGAAACAGGTTTCGACCAGCAGGAAATCCACCCCGCCCGCGATCAGCGCATCGCATTGCTGGCGGTAATCGGCCTTGAGCGTGTCATAATCGACCTCGCGATAGGCGGGGTCGTTGACGTCGGGCGAGATGGACAGCGTCTTGTTGGTCGGGCCGATCGAGCCGCACACGAAGCGCGGCTTGCCATCCGCCGCGGTCGCCGCGTTACAGGCGTTGCGCGCGAGCGTGGCGGCGGCGATATTAATGTCCCACACCAGATGTTCGCAGCCATAATCGGCCATGGCGATCTTGGTCGAGCTGAAGGTGTTGGTTTCGATCATGTCCGCGCCCGCCGCCAGATAGGCGGCATGGATGCCCTGCACGATGTCCGGCCGGGTCAGGCAGAGCAGGTCGTTATTGCCCTTCTGATCCTTGGGCAAATCGAGGGTGCCGCGATAATCGGCTTCGGTCAGGCCATGTTTCTGGATCGACGTGCCATAGCCGCCGTCGAAGATCAGGATCTTTTCGGCGGCCAGGGCGCGTAATTGGTGTTCAGCGGTCATGTTCATATCCTCTCGTACCGTTCGGTTCGAGCCTGTCGAGAACCCCCACGAAACCAGTTCTCGACAAGCTCGAACCGAACGGAGGGGGGGGTGAAATATCTAGGCGTCCGCTGTCGCCTTTGCCCGCAGCCCCAGCAAATGGCAGATGGCAAAGCTCAATTCCGAGCGGTTGAGCGTGTAGAAATGAAAGTCGCGCACGCCGCCTGCATAGAGTTTCTGGCAGAGTTCGGCCGCGATTGTGGCCGATACCAGTTGGCGCGAGGCGGGGTGGTCGTCCAGACCTTCGAACAGGCGCGCCATCCAGCTGGGCACTTGCGTATTGCACATGGCGGCCATCCGCTGGGTCGCGGCGAAATTGCTGACGGGCATGATGCCGGGCACGATGTCGGCGGTGATGCCCGCCGCCAGCACCTTGTCGAGGAAGCGGAAATAGGCGTCGGGGGTGAAGAAGAATTGGGTGATCGCGCGGATCGCCCCGGCATCGAGCTTGCGCTTGAGATTATCCAGGTCGCTCTGCGCGCTGGCGGCTTCGGGATGGACTTCGGGATAGGCCGATACCGAAATTTCGAACGGGTGGCGCTTGATGAGGCCTTCGACCAGTTCGGCCGCGCCCTTATAGCCCTGCGGGTGCGGTTCGAACGTGCCACCGACTTCGGGCGGGTCGCCGCGTAGCGCGACGATGTGGCGCACGCCCGCGTCCCAATAGGCATCGGCGATCTCGCCAATCTCGTCCTTGCTCGCGCCGACACAGGTCAAATGCGCGGCGGCGGCAAGCGGCGTTTCCTTCGCGATCCGTGCGACCGTGTTGTGGGTGCGTTCGCGGGTCGACCCGCCCGCGCCATAGGTCACGGACACGAATTTAGGCGCAAGCGGCGTCAACGTCTCGATCGCGGACCAGAGTTGTGCTTCCATCTTTTCCGACTTGGGCGGGAAAAATTCGAAGCTGACCTGGCAGTCGCCCGCAAGGTCGGCGTAGAGCGGGGCGGCAGGATCGTTCAAGGTCATGCAGAAATCCGTCCTTCGATGGGCAGGATGCGGGCGCCCTTGCGCCGTCCCAGCCAGAGTTGCACCGTCAGTTCCTGGCCCGGCAAAGTCTCCACCCGCTCCAGCACAAGGCCCGCTGCCGCGAACCAGCCGCCGATCTGATCGTCGGAGAAGCCGAGGCGGGCATGCTGGTCGCGCAGGCGCAATTCCTCACGCTCATGCGGGGCGAAGTCGGCGATCAAAACGCGGCCGTCGAGCGCGGTCACGCGCGCGGCTTCGGCAATCACTTGTTCGGGGGCCTGCGCGTAATGCAGCACCTGATGCAGCACGACCGTATCGACGCTGCCCGGTTCGAGCGGCAGGTCGAGAAAATCGCCCAGCAGCAGCGCATATTTGTCGCCCGCATCTTCAGGCAGCTTGGCGCGGGCGAGGCGCAGCATGTCCGGGCTGCGATCAATCGCGGTCACGGCGCGCGCGGCGGGGCCGAACAGTTCGACCATCCGGCCGGTGCCGGTGCCGACGTCCAGCAGATGGCCGATCGGGGCGCTGGCGAGCAGCGCGGTCATCGCGGTTTCCACCTGCGCCTCGGCAACGTGGAGCGAGCGGATCGCATCCCATTCCTCGGCATGGTCGGCGAAATAGCTTTCGGCGGCGCGGGCGCGGTCGGCGCGCACGGCGGCAAGGCGCGCCAAATCAGCCTGCTGCCACAATTTTTCGGCGTCCGATGGCGTCAGATGATCGAACAGCGCGATGAAGGGGGCGAGGCCTTCGCCTTTGCCGAGGCGCAGGAACACCCAATTGCCCTCCTTGCGCCGCTCGACCAGGCCCGCTTCGGCGAGGATGCGGACATGGCGCGATACGCGCGGCTGACTTTGCCCCACGACCTGCGCGATTTCGCCGACCGCCAGCTCCATCGCGCGCAGCAAATGAATGATCCGCAAGCGGGTCGGATCGCCAAGGGCGCGGAAAATGTCGAGCGAAGCTGCCATGGGAACATCATATAAAGAAATCTTTATATGCGTCAACAACTCTCATTTTCCGGCTTTTGACCGGCAAAAGCATGGGCCTATCGCCTTGCTGTTGCATGAATGGGATTGCCTTGCCCCGTCCAAGGCATTACGAATCGCCTCGCAGGCGCAATGGGGGGTGAGCTTTTCTCCGAGAGTGGTCTGCACCGTTTTTTTCTCAGAGAGGGGTTTTTGCCCATGACCAAGTCTATCGCTCTTTCGCTCGTTCTTGCCGCTTCGCTCGGCCTGGCTGCCTGCTCGGGCGCCGAAACCGAAAACACCGCGAACAACGCCGCCAACTCGGCCGAGAACGCGTCGAACGCTGCCGACAACGCCATGAACGCGGCGATGAACGCTGCCGACAATGCGGCCAACGCTGCGTCGAACGCCACCAACAACGTCGCCAACGCGATGTAAAACCCGCAAGGGTTGTTGGACGAATATGATTGGGGGTCGCACCGGCAACGGCGCGGCCCCTTTTCTATTGGGCAGTTTTGGTGTTTGCACCACTACTCATTCCTGCCCCGTTAGGGGAGGCGGCTGGCCAAAGGTCAGACAGAGGGGTGTTGCGTTATCGAGGCGGTGACACCCCTCCACCACGCCTTCGGCGCGGTCCCCCTCCCCTTGCAGGGGAGGATTTTAACGTGCGAACGACAGGGTCGCTTTTCGATTGGGGATAGAGAGATGATCCGCGCCTTATTCATCGCTACAGCGCTGCTGCCGCTTGGTGCCTGTGGTTCAGAGCCGTCCGATGGTGTCGGCGGCGTGAGCGCCAGTGAAGCGAGCGCGCTGAACGATGCGGCCGCGATGCTCGATGCGCAGAGAGGCGTGGCGCAGAGCGGCGATGCTGGCCTCAATCCCGCAGCCAGCGCGGCCGCCGGGGCCGATCGGGGCCGGGTTGCGCCGCAGCCTGATCCCAAACCTTGACGCAAAAAGGCCGCCCCTGACGGGACGGCATTCTTACTTGGCTCAGAATTCAGCAGTTACGGTCGATCGCCCGGCCGGCGAGGGCACCGACGCCTGCGCCGATGATCGCGCCGGTCGTACCGTCACCGCGACGGCCATAGCGGCCCGAACCCTTGCCGACTTCATTGCCGAGCAGGCCACCGGCGATCGCGCCGATGATGGTGCCGCCCGTGCCATTGTCGCGGCAGCGATAGCCGCCCCGATAGCCATTATTGCGATAATAGCGGTCGCCGCGATAATATTGGTTACGGTTGCCGCGATAGCCACGGTCACCCCGGTAGCCGCGATTGTCGCCGCGATAATAATCGCCGCGATCATAACCACGGTCGTAACCGCGATAATAGCCATTTTGCGCCATTGCGGGTGTGGCGGTCGCCACCATGGAGGCTGCGCCCATTGCCAGGGCTGCGCCCAAATTCAAAAGAAACTTCATCTTCATCGCGCTTCTCCTTCCTGTGTCAGCATCAGAGGGGCGATGTCCGATTACGGGATTGCCCATCGAGTGACGTCTTTATGGCCGATTCGGGTTGAGCCATGTCTGAATGGCGCTGACAGCCCGCGTTCACATGGCAACAGTTGGCCATTGCCGTGCTGCGCTTCGTCGACAGAGCCGCTATGGCGGGCGGGATGACGCGAATCCTGATCGTGCTGGCGCTGGCCATCCTGCTGTTGCCCGCGCCGCATCCCAGCAAGCCGGAAGCGGTGCAGGCAGGCGCGTTGCTGGTATCGGCGCGCGCGCTACCGCTCAGCAGCATCGACCCTGCGCTGCGGCGCGTGGGGGCGCTGGACTATCTCGGCGGATGGGAATTGCGCAGCGCCAATCCGGGCTTTGGCGGCATTTCAGCGCTGCGCGCGACCGGCGGGGGCGACATATTGGCGCTGAGCGATTCCGGCATCCTGATGGGCTTTCATGTAGGATCAGGCGAGGCGTCGCGGCGCCCCTTCATCGCGCCGCTGCCGGTGCGGCCCAAGGACCGGGATCGCCCCTGGTGGGCGTGGGATTCCGAAGCGCTGACCTATGATCCGGCGACCGACCGCCATTGGGTGGGGTTCGAACTGCAACAGTCTATCTGCCGCTATGCGCCCGGTTTCGCGCGGGTGGAGGCGTGCCGCGTCTGGCCCGCCATTCTGGGCTGGCCCAAGACGGGGTCCATCGAATCGCTCGCGCGATTGCCCGATGGGCGGTTCATCGCGATTGCGGAGATGGGGATGACACCCGATGGAGCGCATCAGGCTCTGTTGTTCGCGGGCGATCCGGCCGAGAGTGCGACGCCCGACCCCATTCCGCTGCGCTACACGCCGCCGCAGGGCTATCGGCCGACCGATGCGGTGGCGCTGGACGATCGGCGGTTGCTGGTCGTTAATCGCCGTCTGACGTTGCAGAATCTGTTTACCGCCACCATTGCCATCGTGGATCTGCCGGTGACGCTGGAGCCGGGCGCGACGCTCAAGGCGCGGACGCTGGCGCGCCTCGCGCCGCCGCTGCTGGCCGATAATTTCGAGGGGATCGCGATCAGCCGGGAGGGCGGGCGGACGATGCTATGGGTGATCTCCGACGATAATCACGAATTTTTCCAGCGGACTTTGTTGCTGAAGTTCAGGCTGGCGGATCAGCCATCCGCAAAGCCGAACGGCGCGCGCGTCCCGCGATAATCGTCGGGAAGCATGTCGCGGCCGATCGGCGGGGCAGAGCGGGCGAGGCAGTGGGGGCGGTGGCAGAGGCGACAGGTGACGCCGATCGGCGTGGGCGCCGGGGGCGGGCTGCCCTGGGTATAGATCAGGCGATGGGCATGGTCGGCGGCGCAGCAGAGTGCGATGGCGCGGTCGACCTTGGGGGATCCCCAGCCTCCACCGCCCGCCGTGACCGTGCGCGCGATCGAGAAGAAGCGTTGGCCGTCGGGCAGTTCGAGCCATTGGGTGACGACCTGTCGGGGCGTCTCGAACACCCGATGCACCGACCAGAGCGGGCAGGAGCCGCCATGCCGGGCAAAGGGAAAGCCCGCGCCGTCGAGCCGCTTGGAGACATTGCCTGCCGGATCGACGCGGAGGAAGAAGAAGGGAACGCGCTCCTGCCCCGGTTTTTGCAGGGTGGTGAGGCGGTGGGCGACCTGCTCGAAACTGGTGCCGAACTGGCGGGCGAGCGCCTCGACATCATAGCGGCGTGCCTCAACCGCTTTGGCGAAGGCGGCGTAGGGCATCAGGATCGCGGCCGCGCCATAGCTGGCGAGCGCGCGGCGGGCGAGGCGGCGGCTGCTTTCGGTAGTGAACTGGCCGTCCTTGAGGATGGCGTCGAAGGCCCTGCGCATTTCGAGATAGGCGATCTGGAGCGCGAGCTGGAATTGGGCGCTGGCGGTGTCGAGCGTGTCGTCGAGGAGGATGGCGTCGCGATGCCGGTCATAGCGGCGCAGCGATCCGGCCATGACGTCGGCAGGCAGGCGGCGAACGCGAAGACTATGCCGGGCGCGCAGCCAGCCGGTGAGGCCGCCTTCCGTCTCGGCATCGGCGGCGAGTTTTTCGGCCAGGTCGTCCAGCATCGGGAAGCTGTTGCGGCGGGCGGCGAGGAAGCGGCGCGATTCGGCGACTGGATCGGGCGCGTCATCAGGGGCGGTGCCCTGGTCGGCGAGGGCCAGATGCTCTTCACGATAGCTGGTGTAGAGGCGCAGCAGCGCTTCGGTGATGCCGGGATAATTGACCGCGACGTCGCCGGTGGCAAGCGCGGGCAGGTCAAGGTCCGCGAACATCGGGTCTTTGAGGACGGCGTGGAGCCGCGCGGTCTGTTCAGTGCCGCCGTCGCCCGCCACCTCCGCCATGTCGAGCTTGTAGGTGCGCGCGAGGCGCAGCAGCATGTCCGCGGTCAGCGGCCGCTGGTTGCGTTCGAGCAACGCGACATAGGAGGCGGAAATGTCCAGGTCGGCGGCCATGTCGGCTTGGGTAAGGCCAAGGTCGCGGCGGAGCCGCCGCAGGCGCGGCCCCATATAGACCGGGCTGTCTTTACGCATCGGCTCGACTCCTGTGCAGGCTTTACAACTTTACAGCATATTTTTGTAAAGATCGACAACTGAACTTCACAAGGGCTGCCGCGCCGTGTGGGCGGGGGGTAGGGGCTGTACATCAAGCCCATAGCTCACGAGGGAACGGCCCATGTCCTACCAGGAAAATATCGCAAAGGCGCAGGCGCTGATCGGCAGCCATCCCGGCACATGGGACGGCATCAATGCGGAATCGGTTGCGCGGATGCAATTGCAGAACCGGTTCAACACGGGTCTCGACATCGCCAAATATACTGCGGGCGTCATGCGCCGCGACATGGCGGCCTATGATGCGGACCCGGCCGAATACACCCAGTCGCTCGGCTGCTGGCACGGTTTCATCGGCCAGCAGAAGATGATCGCGATCAAGAAGCATTTCGGCACGACCAAGCGCAAATATCTCTATCTGTCGGGCTGGATGGTTGCGGCGCTGCGCAGCGACTTCGGCCCGCTGCCCGATCAGTCGATGCATGAGAAGACCAGCGTTCCGGCGCTGATCGAAGAGCTTTACACCTTCCTGAAGCAGGCCGATGCCCGCGAATTGGGGATGTTGTTCCGCGATCTCGACGCGGCGCGCGCTGGCGGTGACGAGGTCAAGGCGCAGAAGGCGCAGCACGCGATCGACAATTTCGAAACCCATGTCGTCCCGATCATTGCGGACATTGATGCGGGCTTCGGCAATGCGGAAGCGACCTATCTGCTCGCCAAGAAGATGATCGAGGCGGGAGCCTGCGCGCTCCAGATCGAGAATCAGGTGTCGGACGAAAAACAGTGCGGCCATCAGGATGGCAAGGTCACCGTGCCGCATGAGGACTTTCTCGCGAAGGTCCGCGCCTGCCGTTACGCCTTTCTGGAACTCGGCGTCGATGATGGCATCATCGTCACGCGGACGGACTCGCTGGGCGCTGGCCTGACCAAGCAGATCGCGGTCAGCAACGAGCCGGGCGATATCGGCGACCAGTATAACAGCTTCCTCGATTGCGAGGAGATCGACCCGGCGACGGCGAAGAATGGCGATGTCATCCTGAACCGCGACGGCAAGCTGCTGCGCCCCAAGCGGTTGCCGAGCAACCTGTTCCAGTTCCGCGAGGGCACTGGCGCGGATCGCTGCGTCCTCGATTGCATCACCAGCCTGCAAAATGGCGCGGACCTGTTGTGGATCGAGACGGAAAAGCCGCATATCGAGCAGATCGCGTCGATGGTCGACCGCATCCGCGAGGTCGTCCCCAATGCCAAGCTCGTCTATAATAATTCACCCAGCTTCAACTGGACGCTGAATTTCCGTCAGCAGGTGTATGATGCCTGGGTCGAAGCGGGCAAGGATGTCAGCGGCTATGACCGGGCGCGCCTGATGAGCGTCGATTATGATGCCACCGATCTGGGTCGGGAAGCCGACGACCGCATCCGCACCTTCCAGAAGGATGCGGCAGCGCGGGCGGGGATTTTCCACCATCTCATCACCTTGCCGACCTATCATACGGCGGCGCTCAGCACCGACAACCTGGCGAAGGAGTATTTCGGCGAAGCCGGGATGCTGGGCTATGTCGAGGGCGTGCAGCGCAAGGAAATCCGCCAGGGCATCGCCTGCGTGAAGCATCAGAATATGTCGGGTAGCGACATTGGCGATGATCATAAGGAGTATTTCGCGGGCGAAGCGGCGCTGAAGGCTGGTGGCGCGCACAATACGATGAATCAATTTGCGGCCTGACACTCTTTCGTGATTGCCGCGCGGGTGGGGCTTTATCTCCGGCGTGCCGTTGGGGTGCGATGTCGGGAGATCGGTCCCCGCCTGCGCGGGGATGACGGCCGCTTTACGGGCCAGCTCGCGGGGGAATTCGACACTCCCTTCGCGGGTTTGGGTGGAAGGACTGGACGGCCCGGCGGGAAACTGCCGGGCCGTTTTTTCAACGTTGAAATCCTCCCCTGGAAGGGGAGGGGGACCGCGCCCGAAGGGCGTGGGGGAGGGGCGTCGCCCTATCGAGAGCGTGACACCCCTCCGTCTGGCCTGCGGCCATCCACCTCCCCCGCAGGGGGAGGATTTTTAGGCTATCCCCGCCCGTTGCCGCACCGTCTGCTTCAATATGTCGAGCGGCATGGCACCGAGCGTCAGCACGTCATGGAAAGCCTTGATGTCGAACGCGGCGCCCTGCTTCTTCTGCACTTCGGCGCGCAGGTCGTTCCAGACGGTGTGGCCGATCTTGTAGCTGCAGGCCTGACCCGGCCAGACGGTGTAGCGGTCGATTTCGCCCTGGCTGCGGCCGCGGGCGATGCCGGTGGTGGCGATCAGATAATCGGTCGCCTTTTCGCGGCTCCACCGTTTGACGTGCATACCGGAGTCGACGACTAGGCGGGTGGCGCGGAAGAGGAGCGACTGGAGATAGCCGACCTGGCCCAGCGGATCGCCGTCATACATGCCCATTTCGTCGGCAAGCTGTTCGGAATAGAGCGCCCAGCCTTCGCTATAGCCGCTATAGCCGCCGCGTCGGCGGATCATCGGGATGGCGTCCGATTCCAGTGCGACCGACACCTGGAGATGATGGCCCGGCACGGCTTCATGATGGGTCAGGGTCGCGAGGCCGAATTTGGGCCGGTCGAACGTGTCGCGCAGGTTAATATAATAGATGGCCGGGCGCGAGCCGTCGAGCGAGGCGTTCTGATAATAGCCGCCCGGTGCGCCCGCCTGGATGGTGACCGGCACGCGGCGGACCTCGACCGGGGCCTTGGGCACGGTGTTGAAGGCTTCGCCGAGGCGCTTTTGCATGGCGATGATCTGGACATTGAGTTGGGCGAGCAGCGCTTCGCGGCCGGGATCGGTGTTGGGGAAAAGCTGGTCGGGGCGCTTGTTCAGCGCGACAAGGCGATCGCCGACGGTCCCCTGGCTCATCCCTTCGCCTTTCAGGATCGTGTCGATCCGGGCGCTGATCTGCGCGACCTGATCGAGGCCGATCTGGTGGATTTCATCGCCGGTGAGCGCGGTGGTGGTGGCCGCTTCGGCGGCGGCGGCGTAGAAGGCCTCGCCTTCGGGCAGGCGCCACACGCCTGCGTCATGGGTCGCCTTGGCGCGGAGATCCTGCACCAGGGCGCGCTGACGGTCGAGCGCGGGGAAGATCTTGTCGGTGACGATCTTTTCGGCCTGCGCGGCGCGTTCGGGTGGCAGGCCGGCGGCGGCGAGTTTCTTTACGAAAGAGGCGACCAGGACAGTCTGCGCGGCGGGCTGGTCGCGCAGCGACGCCTGCATCTTGAGCGTCGTGTCGAGAATATAGTCGGGCGCGAACACGCCCTTGGCCGCGTCGGCCTTTTGCCGTTCCAGTTCGCCGTCCATGGCGGCCGGGAAGGCGTCGAGGCGGGCGAGATAGGCATCGGCGTCGGCGGCGTTGGCAACGCGATGCTGCGAATCGAGGAAATCGGGAATCTCGCGATAGCTGCCGGTCAATTGGCTCAGCACATAGGGGGCGTAGCGGCCCGCCGTCTCCCCATAGCCGAAGCGTTCGCCGCCGATCGCGCGGTCGAGCTGATAGGTGACGACGTCATGGTCGAGCTTCGAGGCGGCGCTGAGGGAATTGCGGTCGATGGTCGCGAGTTGCCTGGCCTGGGCCTTGCTGCGGGCGAGGTCGCGGGCGACCCCGGCGGCGGAGGTGTCGCTGAGCTTGCCGCGCAGCGCAGCACGCTCGCCGGTGTCGAGGCCAAGGCGGGTCGCCTGTTCAGGCGAGTCGGCGAGCCGTTCGTAGAAGAAGCCGTCGAGCATGGGGCGCAGCCGGGCGTCGGCGTTGCCGGACTGGGCGAAGGTGGGGGCGGCGGTGGCGGCGGTCAGCGCGGTGGCGCCGCTGGTGGCGAGAAATTGGCGTCGGTTCACGACTATGGGCTCCACAAATCGGGGAAGGGCGGCGAGGGGCGTCGCCCGTGATGCCCCCTTGTGCCGCGATCCCAAGGGCTTGGCTAGGGGCAGTCCGATGCAAAGCCACTGGCGCTATACGCTGCGATGTCGATGGGATATGCGACCCGCGCCTCCAAGGGAGACTTGCCATGGCCTACACACTCATCACCGCGAACCGCAATTATAGCAGCTGGTCGCTGCGCCCCTGGCTGCTGATGACCGCGCTGGGCATCCCGTTCATCGACCGGATCGAGCCGTTTTTGCAGCCGACCAACTATGCCGCCTTCCGTAGTTTTTCGCCGACGGGGCAGGTGCCTGCGCTGATCGATGGCGAGCGGACGGTGTGGGATTCGCTGGGGATCATCCTCTATCTCGCCGATCGCCATGCCGAAGTGTGGCCGCGGGACGAGGCGGCGCGGGCCTGGGCGCAGTGCGCGGCGACGGAGATGCATAGCGGCTTTGCGACGCTGCGGAATGATTGCACCATGAACATCGGCGTGCGGGTGGAGCCGCATCTGCCCTCGCCTGCGCTCAACAAGGATATCGCCCGGCTGACCGAGCTTTGGGCGGAGGGGCTTGCGCGCTTCGGAGGGCCGTTTCTGGCGGGGGACGTCTTTACCGCTGTCGATGCCTTTTACGCGCCGGTCGCCTATCGGGTGCGGACTTACGGGCTGGATGTCGGCCCGGCGGGACTGGCCTGGGTCGAGCATATGCTGGCGCTGCCCGCGATGCAGGCGTGGGAGACGGCGGCGCTCGCCGAAACCTGGCGCGAGGATAGCCATGAGGCGGAGATCGGCGCGGCCGGGCGCATCGTGGCGGATTATCGCGCGGTGTAACTTTCTTGCCTGCGTGGCGGAGAAAACAGAAGATAGCATCGGCTTTCCCCCTTTTCCCCCTGCCATTCCGGGTCTAGGGGGGGAGCCACTATGGTTAAACCCCGCACCCTCTATGAGAAGATCTGGGACGCGCATGTCGTGGAGCGTCGCCCGGATGGCACTTGCCTCATCTATATCGACCGGCATCTCGTCCATGAAGTGACGAGCCCGCAGGCATTCGAGGGGCTTCGTCTTGCCGGGCGCAAGGTGCGGCGGCCCGATCTGACGCTGGCAGTGCCGGATCATAACCTGCCCACGACCCCGCGTCGCGACGCCGATGGCAAGCGCATTCCGATTGCCGATCCGCAGAGCGCACAGCAGTTGGAAGCGCTGGAACGCAATGCGCCGGAATTTGGCGTCCGCCTGATCGGCGACGCCGATGTCGAGCAGGGCATCGTCCATGTGGTGGGGCCGGAACAGGGCTTCACCCTGCCGGGCACGACTTTAGTATGTGGTGACAGCCATACCAGTTCGCATGGCGCGCTCGGCGCGCTGGCGTTCGGGATCGGCACGTCGGAGGTCGAGCATGTGCTGGCGACCCAGACCCTGCTGCTCAAACAGTCGAAGACGATGGCGGTCGTGGTCGATGGCGAACTGGGCTTTGGCGTTACGCCCAAGGATGTCGCGCTGGCGATTTGCGGGCGGATCGGCACGGCGGGCGGCACCGGCTATGTCATGGAATATCGCGGCTCCGTGTTCCGCGACATGTCGATCGAGGGGCGGCTGACGGTCGCCAACATGTCGATCGAGGCGGGCGCGCGGTCGGGCCTGTTTGCACCGGACGAAACGACTTTTGCCTATTTGCAGGGCCGCCCGATGGCACCCAAGGGTGCGGATTGGGACGCGGCGGTCGCCTGGTGGCGCACGCTCGTTACGGATGAGGGCGCGGTGTTCGATAAGACCGTGGTGATCGACGCGGCTGACATCGTTCCAACCGTGACCTGGGGCACCAGCCCTGAAGATGTCGTCGCGGTGACAGGCGTGGTGCCCGACCCCGATAGTTTCGAGGATGCGTCCAAGCGGGCGGCGGCGCAAAAGTCGCTCGACTATATGGGGCTGACCGCCGGGCAGCGGATGGCCGACGTGGCGGTGGAGCATATCTTCATCGGCAGTTGCACCAATAGCCGGATCGAGGATCTGCGCGCCGCCGCCGCGTTGCTGGACGGGCGGCGGATCGCCAGCGGCATCAAGCATGCCATGGTCGTACCAGGCTCTGGCCTGGTCAAGCGGCAGGCAGAGGCCGAAGGGCTGGACCGCATCTTCGTGGCGGCTGGGTTCGAATGGCGCGAGCCGGGCTGTTCGGCGTGTCTGGGCATGAACCCGGACAAGGTGCCTGCGGGCGAGCGCTGCGCATCGACCAGCAACCGCAATTTCATGGGCCGTCAGGGACCGGGTGCGCGCACGCATCTGGTGTCGCCTGCGATGGCTGCGGCGGCGGCGCTCACCGGGCGTCTGACCGACGTGCGCGAATTATTGAAAGACCAAGAGGGGATGACGTTGTGAAAAAGATATTCTGGCTGCTGACGCTGGGCGCGCTGGCGAGTGCCGCGATGGCCGCGACGCTCGGCCGGGCCGAAGATCTGACCGCGGCGGAAGCCAAGCAGGCGCGCTGATGGAGAAGCTGACGACCGTCGAGGGGAAGGCCTATCCGTTCGGGATGAAGAATGTCGACACCGACATCGTCATCCCCTCGCACTGGCTCAAGACCATTTCGCGTACCGGCCTTGGCAAGGGCGCGTTCGAGGTGTTGCGCAAGGAGCCGGGAAATGTCTTCGACGATCCGGCCTATGCGGGCAGTCCGATCCTGATCGCGGGCGACAATTTCGGTTGCGGGTCGAGCCGCGAACATGCCGCCTGGGCGCTGGGTGACTTGGGCATCAAGGTGGTGATCGCGCCGAGCTTTTCCGATATTTTTTCGAGCAATGCGTTCAAGAACGGTATCTTGACCGTGGTCCTGCCGCAGGCGGCGATCGACCGGCTGATGGAGGTTGCGCGCACCGACGAGATCCATGTCGATCTGGAGCAACAGACGGTCACGACGCAGTTTCAGGATCGTTTCCGCTTCGAGATCGATCCCTTCCGCAAACATTGCCTGCTGGGTGGTCTGGATGAGATCGGCCTGACGCTGGGTGATGCGGACGGGATAGCTGTCTATGAAAAGAGCGTTGCGCAGGATCGCCCCTGGATGATCCCTGCCGTTGCGTAATCGCGCGCTTCTGCCTATCTGATTTTCGATATCCGCTTTGAACAGGGCTTTTGGGCATGACGACTTTCGACGATCGCGAACGGGCATTCGAAAACATGTTCGCGCATGACCAGGAAATGCAGTTTCGCATCCAGGCACGCCGCAACCGTCTGCTCGGCGAATGGGCCGCAGCCAAAATGGGCCTGACGCCCGAAGAGACCGACGCCTATGCGAAGGCCGTCGTACAGGCCGATTTCGAGGAAGCGGGCGACGAGGATGTGATCCGCAAGCTGGTGGGCGACATGACATCGGCCGGGATCGAGATTGACGAGCCGGGTGTGCGCGCCGCGCTGGAAGAGCAGGCGGTCGTCGCGCGCCGCATGTTCATCGAAGCGCAGTAAGGCCGCCGCGATGCCGATGGCCGCCGACGAAATTGCTGACATGATCCGCGCCGCCATTCCCGATGCGCAGGTCGAGATTACCGATCTGGCGGGGGACGGCGACCATTATGCCGCGCGCGTGGTGGCGGAAAGTTTCCGGGGGATGAGCCGGGTGGCGCAGCAACGCGCCGTCTATGCGTCACTCGACGGACGGATGGGGGGCGTACTGCATGCCTTGCAACTGACCACGGCGGTTCCCAACTAAGATCGCATGGATAGTATGCGTCGGCCTATCGCGACGCCAGACAGGAATGGACTTTCGATCATGACCGACGCCGTGCATCAGCGGATCGCCGACCTTGTGGGTGCCCATGACGTGGTGCTTTTCATGAAGGGCACGCCGCTCTTTCCGCAATGCGGCTTTTCCAGCCGCGCCATTGCGATCCTGGAGCATCTGGGCGTTGCCTATGACACGGTGGACGTGTTGCAGGACCAGGCCGTGCGGCAGGGGATCAAGGCCTTTTCCGACTGGCCGACCATTCCCCAGCTTTATGTGAAGGGCGAATTTGTCGGCGGCAGCGACATCATGATGGAAATGTATGAAGCGGGCGAACTGCACCAGCTGATGACTGATCAGGGCGTTGCCGCCGCGAGCTGATCGCGACGGATAAGGCGAGATTGAAGGAGGCGGTCCAGTGCGGGCCGCCTTTTTTGTGGCTGATGGGATTGGCCGCCGCTTCTTCGCTTTTCTCCGTTGACTACGCATGTAATCGATGCGATTACAGATGTAGTTGAACGGGAGGCGCAGGCGCGTGGCGGACATAAGCGACAAGATCAGCGAAGCCGAACTGGTGGTGATGGAGGCTCTGTGGGAACAGTCGCCGCAGACTGCCACCGATGTTGCCGACCGCGTCGCGGCCGCGCGCGACTGGAGCGTCCAGACGGTCAAGACTCTGCTGTCGCGGCTGATGGCCAAGGATATCATTGCCGCCGACCAGGATGGTCGCCGCTTTCTTTATCGGCCGATGGTGGCGCGCGATGATTATGTCGCGGGCGAGTCGGGGCGGCTGGTCAATCGCCTGTTCGGCGGTCGCATTTCGCCGCTGGTCGCGCAGTTGGCGAGCCAGGATCAGTTGACGGCGGAGGATATCGCCGAGCTGGAGGATATCCTTAAGGGGCTGAAATCATGAGCGTCTGGATCGTCGAAACGCTGATCGCCACCAGCTTGCTGATGGCGCTGGTGATGCTGCTGCGCCGCCCGGTCGCGCGCTGGATGGGGGCGGGGGCGGCGTACAGCCTCTGGGTCTTGCCGTTGCTGCGCATGGTTTTGCCGGTGCTGCCGCAGGAGGTGGCGGCGCCTTCGCCGCTGCATATCGCGGTCGACCAGTCGGGTCTGCCCGGATTGCTGGCGCTTTCAAATAACCCGCAAGCGGCATCGGAGTCGGGCTTTCCTTGGCTGGAGGCCGGGATCGCGCTCTGGTTCATCGGGTTGCTGGCCTTCCTGCTGTTCCAGGCGGTGGGCTATATCCGCTTCCGTCGCCATATGCTCGATGGCTCCGTATTGCTTGGACAGGAAGGGCGCATCCGCACAATCGCCAGCCCGCAGGCATCGGGGCCGCTGGCCTTTGGCGTGCTGCGGCCGATGATCGTCCTGCCGCTCGATTTCGCGCAGCGCTATGACGATCTGGAGCAGGAGATGGCGGTCGCGCATGAGCGCGCGCATCATGAGCGCGGCGACCTGCTGGCCAATATGATCGCGCTGCTGCTACTGGGCATCCATTGGTGCAACCCGATCGCCTGGATCGCCTATCGCGCCTATCGCGCCGACCAGGAAACCGCCTGCGATGCGCGCGTCCTCTCGCTCTATGGCCGTGACCAGGCCCATGCCTATGGCCGCGCCATCCTGAAAGCCGCAGGCGGGCGGCAATTCGTCGCCGCCTGTCATCTCAATCGCATTGCTACACTCAAGGGGAGGCTTGCCATGCTTTCGCACCATGAAATTTCGCTTCAGCGGATCAGCTGGGGCATGGCGGCTGTCGCCATCGTCACCGCCACCGGCCTCGCGCTCACCGCATCGGGCAGCCGCGCCGCGCAGCAGATGGCGGCGATCAGCGAGACCGTCGAATCCGCCGATCTGGCCCGGCTGGGCGATCTGGTCGCCCGGCCCGCCGCCGCCACCGCGCCGGAAGTGCCAGCCGTGCCAGCCGTTGCCGAGGTGCCGACCGCTGCGACCATCGCGGCCGAAACTGCGCCGATGACACCCGTGCCGCCAGAGCCGATCGTGCCTGCCGCCGACATGATCGCGCCGGTCCCGCCCGTGCCCCCCGCGCCGCCGGTGACCTGGCGCGAGGAAAAGGCGCGCATCAGCGCAAGCCGTGGAGACCAGTGGGGACAGACTCATGGCATCCCGACCGAGGCGGACATTGCCCGGATGGTGCCGGTGGTGGATGTCCGCAAGGGTTGCGATGGCGACCGCACGGTCAGCCAGCGCGAGACGGTGGACAGCAATGGCGGTCGTGCCATCCGTATCCGCATCTGCGAGGCGCAGATCGAGGCGCAGGCGCTGCGATCGGCGCGCGCGGGGTTGATGAAGGCGCGGGCGAAGGTGGAACGGGCAACGCATATGTCCGATCGTATTCGCGCTGACGTGCTGCGCGACCTGGACGAGGAAATCGCGCAGATCGACGGTCAGCGCAACTGATTGCGCGCCGTCAGCGGCTGAGGAGGCGGGCCACGGCTACGAAATCCTCGACGCTGACGGTTTCGGCGCGGCGCTGCGGATCGATGCCGACTTCTGCCAGCGCGTCGAGCGCGCCGGGTAGCCCTTTGAGGCTCTGGCGCAGCATCTTGCGGCGCTGACCGAAGGCAGCGGCGGTCAGGCGTTCCAGCATCTTGAGTTGAACGCCGTCCGGCGAGGACTTCGCGCTTATATGCACGACCGCCGACATGACTTTGGGCGGCGGGGTGAAGGCGCTGCGATGGACTTTCATCGCGATCCGCGCCTCGCTGCGCCACTGCGACAGGATGGCGAGACGGCCATAATGGTCGGTGCCGGGCTGGGCGACGATGCGTTCGGCCACTTCCATCTGGAACATCAGCGTCAGGCTGGACCACCAGGGCAGCGGTTCCCACGCCGCCGACAGCCAGCCGACGAGCAGGGGCGTGCCGACATTATAGGGGAGGTTGGCGATGATATGCGCGCCCTCACCAGCCTCGGCACGGGCATCCACTTCCATCGCGTCGCCGGACAGGACGCACAACTGGCCGGGGAATGCCTCCTCCAGTTCAGCCAGCGCAGGCAGGCAGCGATGATCGCGCTCGACCGCGACGAGCCGTGCGCCTGCGCGCAGGATGGCACGGGTCAGGCCGCCGGGTCCGGGGCCGACCTCGAAGGCGGGCTGCCCATCCAAGGGGCCGGGAATGGCGGCGATCCGGTCGAGCAATTGTTCGTCGAGCAGGAAATTCTGGCCCAGCGCCTTGCTGGCAGCAAGGCCATGGCGCGCGATGACATCGCGCAGGGGCGGCAATGCCGGACGGGTTTCAACCATAAGCGATGCGAGCGCGGGCAGCCGCTTCGGCCATACGGATGGCGGCGATCATCGCGCCCGGATTGGCGCTGTCGGTCCCGGCGATGCCGAAGGCGGTGCCATGATCGGGCGACGTGCGGACGATGGGCAGGCCGAGCGTGATGTTGACGCCATCGTCGAAATTCAGCGTCTTGATCGGGATCAGCGCCTGATCATGATACATGCACAATGCCACGTCATAGGTTTCGCGCGCGCGGGCGTGGAACATGCCGTCGGCCGCCAGGGGGCCGACAATGTCCATACCCTCGGCGCGCAATTGCTCGATGGCAGGGCGGATGATCTCGATCTCTTCACGGCCCAGCGCGCCATTTTCCCCGGCATGGGGGTTAAGGCCCGCGACGGCGAGGCGCGGACGGGCGATGCCGAAATTCTTCTGCATCCCCTTGGCCGTGGTGATGGCGCGGGCGCGGATCAGGTCGATGGTAAGTGCGGCGGGCACATCGGCCAGCGCGATATGGATGGTGATCGGCACGACCTTGAGCGATGGCCCGGCCAGCATCATCACGGCATTATAGGCGGATACGCCGCAGCGTTCGGCGACGAATTCGGTCTGGCCCGGATGGGTGAAGCCGACGCCATACAGCTGTTCCTTGCCCACCGGCGCCGTGACGATGCCAGCGGCTGAACCGGAACGGGCGAGGCCGACCGCGACTTCGAGCGCCTGAAAGGCGATGCGCGCGCCATCGACGCTGGGCGACCCCGGCACGATCTCGCCCGCCTTGGCGATTTCGAGACAGGGGAGGCCGGTCGCAAAGGCCGCCGTCGCTTCTTCCGGCGCGCTGATCGGGATGATCGGGCCGAGCCAGACGGCGCGCAGGGCGGAGGGGTCGCCCACCGCGAAGAAGGGGGCAAGGCCGCGTGCCTCACGCATGACCCAGCTTTTGGCGACGATCTCCGGCCCTATCCCGGCCGGATCGCCCAGCGGCACCGCGAAGGGTGCTAAAGGGACGGCCTCAATTATATTCGATCACCGCATCGCGACGCAGATCGCGCAGATAGATGCGCGCGCGCCGGTTGACCCGTTCTTCTTCCAGTTGCGCCTGGATCTGTTCGGCGTTGGGCGCATTGGCCGATGCCGGATCGTCGCGACCGCAGACGATCAGCACGCGCACACCTTCGGTGATGGAGCCAAAGGGCGGGGTGGCTTCGCCGACCTGCAGGTTCAGCAAAATGTCCTGCAACTGAGGTGGAAGATCGCGGATCTTCACATTATCATTGTCGACCACGTCGGCCCCGATCCGCGCACCGACTTCGTTCGCCTGGCCGCAGCCTTTGATCTCCTTGATCGCGGCGGCGAAGCTGGCGGCCTTTGTGCTGGCCTGTTCCTTGGTCGTCCCCTTGGGGAAGAGGACCGAAAGCTGCTTCAGGCTGAGCAGCGAATCGCGCGGATCGGCGGTCAGCACCTTGCGCTTGTCCATGACGTAGAGCAGCGACACGCCGCCGACCGTTTCGATCGGGCCAGCGATCTGCCCGACCTGCATTTCGGCTGCTGCCTGTGCCAGTTCGGGGGGCAACTGCGCGGGGCGAACCCAGCCCAGGTCGCCGCCGACTGCCGCCGTCGAGGCTTCGGAAAATTGGCGGGCATAGGCCGGGAAGCTGCCGCCCTGCTGAATCTGCTGAATGATGTTGCGCGCATTGGCGATGATCTGCGCCCGATTTTCCGGCGTTGCAGACAGATAGATTTCGCCGATCCGATATTCGTCGCTGCCCTTGGCCGCGTTCAGCCGGTCGATGACTGATTGCACTTCGTCTTCCGACACGTTGACGAAGGGCTGAACATTGCGACGGAGCAGGCGGCTCCAGGCGAGTTCGCCTTCGATCTGGCGCTTGATGCTGGCCGACGAGCTACCCTGCGTGCGCAGATAGGCGTCGAACTGGGTTGGCGACTGGCGGAAATTCGCTGCGACCCGCTCATAGCTTTGCTGGATTTCGGCTGGATCGACCTTGATGTCGTTGGCGGCGGCTTCCTGGATCTGGAGCGTTTCGTCGATCAGGTTGCGCAGCACCTGCAGGCGCAGCCGCTCCTTTTCTTCCGCTTCGACCTTGCCGCCATTGGCGGTGATGATCAACGCGAGGCGCTGGTCGATGTCGGTGCCGGTCAGGATGCGGCCGTTGATGATCGCGGTTGCCTTGCGGACATTGGGATCGCTCTTGCCAAAGACGGTGACTTCCTTCGGCAGATTGAGCTGCTGGTTCGCGACATCGCCGCCGTCATCGACGGTCTGCGCGACGACGCCCTGAACCCCCATGCTGAACAGCGCGCTGGAGGCGAGCGCGGTGCGCAGGCCGGAGCGCAGGGAATGGCGGATGCGGTAAGGCAGGGGAACCAGGGGCAGCATCGTCGGCAAAAATCTCCAATACGGTCCCGCGCCAATGCGCGGGGCCGCCTTAACCAGTCCTGACGGGACGCGGGAAGGCTGATCCTTATATGCCAATATTGCGGAAAGCTAGCCGTAGCTGGAAGCCATTGCCCTTTCGCGCGTCGCCATTGGCCACATAATCGCGGCGCCAGGTGAGGCCAAGCGTCAGGCAATCATCCTCATAGGCGACGCCCAGCCGGTGGCGCACCGGCTCATAGCCGTCCGCCGCGCTCAACGGATCTTCCTTGGCATCGGTCAGGTCGATGACGGTCGATCCGAACACCGACCAGAAGCGCGCAAACTGCACCCGGCCGCCCAGCCGCACTTCCTCGCGGTCCTGCAGATCCTCCAACGTGTCGTCGGCATCGCGGTTGAGGCGCAGATAGCCGACCATGACATAAGTGCTTTTGCTGCCGACCGTCGCATCGACTTCGTTGCGGCGGACCGCCAGATTGTCCTTGTCCGCCCGGAAGCGGTGGGTGAGGCTGATGAAATCCTTGTAGCGTGCGGTCACCCGGCCGACGATGTCGGATGTGCGACCCGACAGGCCAGTGCCGTCGGGCAGGATATTTTCCCGGCTGTCCAGGCGATAGCTTTGCCCGACGATGCTCTGGAGCGAGAAGTCGGGGAGATCCAGGCCATATTCCAGGCCATAGGTGATGCGGGTCGAATCCTCAAACCGGTCATAGCCGGCGAAGCGATTGAGCGCGAAGAGGTTGCTGTCTTCCAGGTCGACGGCGCGGGCGTCTTCATTGGGCAGCGACAGATTGGCGAGACGTGGCGCAGCGACGATCTGGATGCGGGGCGCTATGCGCTGCACCCCGCCGAATGCTTCGCCCACGAACGGCCAGCGCATATCGACGGCCGCCGCCGCGATCCCGCGCGCCTGCCAGCCCGGACTGCCCGCATAGGTGGCGACGGTGGTCAGATCATTATCGCTGCTATGATAGACGTCGCCGCGCAGATAGCCGGTGAAGGTCACTTCCTGGCCAAGGCCCGTCAGCGTGCGCAAATTCCATTCGGCGGCGGCGAAGGCGCGCTGCGTGTCCTGTCCATGGGTGCGGGTGATGGCCAATGTGTTCGCCTGCAACTGCAGCACACCGCCCAGCAGCGGGTCTTTCAGCCGCAGCCGATAGTCGATCAGCGGCAGGGCGATCGGGGTCTGGCCCTGCGAATCGCCTGCGCGCAACGTTTGGACGGCCCAGCCGCGAATCGAGAAATAGCTGTTGTCGCCGATCCGTTGTGCGCCGAGCGTCGAGCGGAGCCGATCGTCGCGGCTGATGTCGTAGCGGCGCAGGAAGGTGCGGTCGGAGGCGAAGCGTATCGATCCGTCCAGGCTCCATTCCGGCGTGAGCTGCATCGCCCCGGTGGCGTCGATATAGCCACGAATATCTTTTTGCGCGTCGACCGGGGTGGTACCGATCGGGCTGTCGCCGGTCGCCACACGGCTGCCATAGGTTAGGAAGCCGGTGGCTTGATAGGCGCCGCGATCATAGAGATGGCGGTAGTTCGCCTCCAGCATGGGCAGCGCATTGGTATAGACATGCGGCGTAAGCGTCAGGTCGCGGTTGGGCGCGAGCTTGAAGAAATAGGGCAGCGCGACTTCGAAGCCGTTATTGCGGTCATAGCGCAGATTGGGCATCAAAAGACCACTGCCGCCCGCTTCGCCGACCGGATGGGAGAGGCCTGGCAGCGGGATGAGCGGCAGGCCGAACAATTCGATATTGGCGTTAGTATAGCTGACCCGTTCGCGCCTCGGATCGTAGATGACCTTGACCGCATTGATCTGCCAGGTGGGTTCCTTGGGGCAGCCCTTGCTGTCTTCCACCGCGCAGCCGGTATAGGCGGCGCGGTTGAGCGTATAGACACCGTTGACGCGCGTGCCCGTCGCCGATGCCAGCCGCCCGCCCGACTGCAGCACCAGCAGCATATTGTCGACCATGCCGTCCTTGAGCGTGTCGGTTACGTCGAACCGGTCACCATAGGCGATATTGCCCTCCGCATCGATCAGCGAGACATTGCCCTGCGCTTCGACCTTGCCGGTATCGCGGTCCCACACCACCTTGTCGGCGCGCAGGCGGTTGCCCTCGCGCAGTAACTGGACGTTGCCGCTCGCGGTGACGACTTCCTGATTACTGTCATATTCGAGCGCGTCGGCGGCGAATCCGATCTGGTCGTCATTGGTGGGCACGGGCGCATCGGGCGCGCTGATGGGCGTTGGCGGCTCGTTGAGTTGCTGGGCCAAAGCCTGCGGGGCCAGCGCCAGCAAGGGCAAAGCGCTGCCCAGCAACAAAGCGGAACGAAACGGGAAAAGGGGCGTGACCAACAAAAAGAGCCTCAAAACGGGGGCGCATATCGTCCCGCCTATCGCATTGCTTCGCCCGCGCCGCAATCATGCGACCATGGTCTTTTGCGGTAAATCGGTCGAACGGCTTTGCCAGACACGGTTCGCCGCACTATCTGACGAACATCAGCGGGCCAGACGCCCCCAAAGCCGTCCCCATAGCAAGAAAAGGTCCATCCATGGATATCGCCTTCAGCCCGACCCGTCCCGACACCGACAGCCTGGCCTTTGCCGTTGCCAAGGGCACGCTGCCCAGCCTGCCGCTCGCCGCGTCCGCGACGCTGGTGGCGGGCGCCGCTGCTGCGCGCTTCACCGGTGAAGCCGGGTCGAGCTTCGAGAGTTTCGTGGAAGAAGGCGGCAAAATAGTGCGCGTCGTGCTGGTGGGCACCGGCAGCGGCAGCGACGCCGACATGGAGCGGGCGGGTGGCGCGCTCACGGCCAAGCTGCTGAGCAGCGGCGCGACTCATGTCGCGGTCGAGTTCGTCGGCGACGTGACGGGCGAAGGCGCGGCGCGCCTCGCTTTCGGCGCCCTGCTTCGTAGCTGGCGGATCGACACCTATCGCACCAAATTGGCCGAAAAGGCCAAGCCCACGCTGGAGACGGTGACGATCGTGTCGAGCGATGCAGGCGCGGCCTGGGATCGTTGGGCAGCGGTGGCGGCGGGCGTCGCCTTCACCCGTGAACTGGTGTCCGAACCCGCCAACATCCTCTATCCCGAAAGTTTCGTGGAACGCTGCCGCCACCTCGCTGACTTGGGCATCAAGATCAGCGTCCTCGATCGCGCGGCGATGGAAGAATTGGGCATGGGGTCGCTGCTCGGCGTGGCGCAGGGGTCGGTGCGCGAAGCGCGACTGCTGGCGATGGAATGGGACGGCACCGGCGGCACGGCGGACAAGCCGGTCGTGTTCGTCGGCAAGGGCGTGACCTTCGACACCGGCGGCATCTCGATCAAGCCGGCGGCCGGCATGGAAGACATGAAGTGGGACATGGGCGGCGCTGGCGCGGTCGCGGGCGCGATGAAGGCGCTGGCCGGGCGCAAGGCCAAGGCGCATGTCGTGGGCATTTGCGGGCTGGTCGAAAATATGCCCGACGGCAATGCGCAGCGGCCGGGCGACATCGTCACCTCCATGTCGGGGCAGACGATCGAAGTGCTCAACACCGACGCCGAAGGGCGGCTGGTGCTGTGCGATGCGCTGACTTGGGCGCAGAAGACCTACTCGCCGGAGGTCGTCATCGATCTGGCGACGCTGACCGGCGCGATCCTGGTGTCGCTGGGCGACCAATATGCGGGCCTCTTCTCGAACGACGATGGCCTGTCCGATGACCTGGTTGCGGCGGGCAAGGCGAGCGGCGACGAATTGTGGCGTTTCCCGCTGTCCGACGCCTATAACAAGCTGATCGACAGCCCGATCGCCGACATGAAGAATATCGGCGGACGCTATGCCGGATCGATCACCGCCGCGCAGTTCCTCAAGCGCTTTATCGATGATGGCGTCAAATGGGCGCATCTCGACATTGCGGGCATGGTTTGGTCCGACAAGCCCGGCGCGACATGGGACAAGGGCGCGACCGGCTATGGCGTGCGCCTAATCGACCAATTGGTGGCGGACAAGTTCGAGCAGTAAGATGCCCCCACGCCCGTTCGGGCTGAGCTTGTCGAAGCCCTGTCCTTCTGCGCAAAGAAGAACAGCCCCCTTCGACTGCCTGCTAAGGCAGGCGCTCAGGACAGGCTTAGACAGGCTCAGGGCGAACGGGGTTAGGATTTTACGATCATGCAGGTCGATTTCTACCAGCTAAACCGCGATCCTGTCGAACAGGTGTTGCCCGCCATCGCGGCGCGCATCCTGGGGCTGGGCGCGCGGCTGCTGGTGGTGGCGGATACGGCCGATCGGCGGGAGCGTATATCGCAGGGGCTATGGGCCGGGCCGCCTGAGAGTTTCCTCGCCCATGGGCAGGCGGGCGAGGGGAATGAGGCGGTGCAGCCGATCCTGCTCGCCCCGACCTGCGACGCCCCCAATGGCGCGCGGCATGTCGCGCTGGCCGATGGCGTGTGGCGCGACGAGGCGCTGGAATTCGAGCGGGCCTTTTATTTTTTCGACGCCGATACGATCGATGGTGCGCGGGCAAGCTGGCGGACCCTGTCGAAGCGCGACGGCGTCGAGCCGCGCTTCTGGCGGCAGGAGGGCCGCAAATGGGTGCAGGGGCCATAGCGCGGCCTTTGGCTTCAAGCCTCTTGCAGCGCAGCACGGCCCCGTCTAAAGGCGCGGCCAGCATTTCCACCCATTCGGAGTATCGAGGGCCATGGCCGTCACGCGCACCTTTTCCATCATCAAGCCCGACGCGACCCGTCGCAACCTGACCGGCGCCGTCACCAAGATGCTGGAGGAAGCCGGCCTGCGCGTCGTCGCTTCCAAGCGCATCCGCATGAGCCGCGAACAGGCCGAAGGCTTTTACGGCGTCCACAAGGAACGCCCCTTCTTCGCCGATCTCGTCGCCTTCATGATTTCCGGCCCTGTCGTCGTTCAGGTTTTGGAAGGCGAGAATGCTGTGCAGCGTAACCGCGACATCATGGGCGCGACCAACCCCGCCAATGCCGATGCGGGCACGATCCGCAAGGAACTGGCCGAATCGATCGAAGCCAATTCGGTCCATGGTTCGGACAGCGAAGAAAATGCCGCGACCGAAATCGCCTATTTCTTCAAGCCCGAAGAAATCGTCGGCTAAAGCCCCGATCCTTTCGAGCGGAAAAAGCCCGGTCCTTCCACGAAGGGCCGGGCTTTTTCGTGGAGCCGCGTCAGTTGCGCGCGGTGACGACGGCCGCCCAGCGCGCATCGACGCGCGTGGCGGGGGACTGACCCATCTCGCGCGTGACGAGCGACAGGCCGCGCAGTGTCACGTCATGGCCCGACAACCAGCGACCCGATATGCCATAGCCAATATCATAGATGGCGCGATCTTCGCGCGCTTCGCCATTCACCACGAAGCGGGTGGTGATGAACACGGGCAGCTTTTCGTCGCCCACGCTATTGTCGGGCAGCTTGTCCTTGTCCCGCGCCCGCTTGAGCGCATTGTCGAACCAGCGTGCCTCGATCCGCGCTTCGCCCGTGGTGGATACGGCCGCAATATTCAGCGCGGTGGGGAAGAGGAAGGTCTGGCTCTGGACGATCTGGTCGGCAGCGGCCGGGGTCAATAGCAGCCGGTCGTCGCCATCGGCACGGGCGTTGAGTATCAGCTTCGCCGCGCGGACGGAGGCCTGACGGCTTGCGATCGCCTTTTCCGCGCGCTCGTCCTGCTTGTCCGACCAATTGAGATAGAGGGTCAACCCGGAGATACTGACCGCCAGCAGCGCCAGCATTTCGCCGAGCGTGATCCAGCGGCGGCGAATCGCGGCGGCTTCAGCGGCGCGTTGTTCGGTGGGGGTATCGGGCGTGTCCGTCATTGCCTCACGTCACCTGCGGCGGCACCTCGAACTTGTCGATTACCCAGTCCTCCGCCTGCGCGCCGCCGATCCATTCCTGCATCCAGGGATGGGCGATGATCGCCTGCATATAGGCCTGGGCGAAGCGGGCGACGGGCAGTTGGTAGGTGATAAAGCGGGTGACGACCGGCGCGAACATCACATCGACCGCGCTGAACGCCCCGAACAGAAATTCGCCCTCGCCACCATGGCGCGCACGGGCCTGCGCCCAGAGCTGCATCATGCGGAAAATATCCTGCGCCACCGCTTCGGAGGGCGGCACGGCGTCGTAGATGCGGCGGATGTTCATGCTATGCTCGCGACGCAGCGCGGCGAAGCTGCTGTGCATTTCCGCCGCCATCGACCGGGCCATGGCGCGCGCGGCGGGATCGGTCGGCCAGAACAGGTCGCCGCTGGTCTTTTCATTGAGATATTCGATGATGGCGAGGCTGTCCCACACGACGATGTCGTCGCCATCCCACAAGATCGGCACCTTGCCGGAGGAGGGCGCGAACTCGTCGCCCTCGCGCCGTTTCTCCCACGCCTCGTCATAGAGGGGGACCACGACTTCCTCAAAGGGCAGGCCTGACAGCTTGCACGCCAGCCAGCCGCGCAGCGACCAGCTCGAATAGGCCTTGTTACCGATAAACAGCTTCATCATGCCGCCCCTCTTAGCCGGGAGCGGCGCGGCAAGTCGAGCAGGAAGAAGGAGTTGGAGCCGAGCCGGAATCCAATCCACGATGTTTCTGTTTTTATTTTCAAATATGTAATGAAAATGAGATGGTTAATAAGGCCCCAGTTCGTTCTTGCTGGAATCGGGAATCACATTGGGTTCCCAATTACTTACCGTAAGTCCAGGCACAAGGGAACGGACCATGAATGGAGCGAGGTAGCAGTGAATGCCCGGCGCTCATCGTCGCGCGACAGATCATCTTCTTTACGACAATGCAGCCGACGACAGACGTAAAAAGGACGCGGCATCTTTATCCCGCGCCCTTTCCTATGCGATGGCGTCGCGCTTACAGCTTATCGGTCAATTCCGGCACGATCTTGAACAGATCGCCCACCAGGCCGATATCCGCCACCTGGAAGATCGGTGCATCCTCATCCTTGTTGATGGCGATGATGGTCTTGCTGTCCTTCATCCCCGCCAAATGCTGGATCGCCCCGGAAATGCCGACCGCCACATAGACTTCCGGCGCGACGATCTTGCCGGTCTGCCCGACCTGATAGTCGTTCGGCACATAGCCCGCATCGACCGCGGCCCGGCTGGCACCGACCGCAGCGCCGAGCTTGTCGGCCAGCGGATAGATGACTTCCTCGAACGTCGGCCCGTCCTTGAGCGCCCGGCCACCCGACACGATGATCTTGGCGCTGGTCAGCTCCGGCCGCTCCAGCTTGGCGATCTCCGCCCCGACAAAGGACGACAACCCCTTATCCCCGGTCGAAGCCACCGCTTCCACCGTGCCCGAACCACCCTCACGAGCCGCCTTCTCGAACGCCGTACCGCGAACGGTGATGACCTTCTTGGCATCCTTGCTCTTGACCGTAGCGATCGCATTGCCCGCATAGATCGGCCGCGTGAACGTGTCTTCGCTCTCGACCGACAGGATATCGCTGATCTGCATCACGTCGAGCAGAGCCGCGACGCGCGGCGCGATATTCTTGCCGTTGCTGGTGGCAGGCGCGATGAAGGCATCATGATGCCCCATCAGTTCGACAACCAGCGGCGCGATATTCTCGGCAAGCGCATGGCCATAGGCGGCATCATCAGCGACATGCACCTTGCCCACGCCCGCAATCTGCGCAGCGGCAGCGGCAACGCCATCGACGCCTTCGCCAGCGACCAGCAGATGCACTTCGCCGAGCTTGGCAGCGGCGGTGATGGCCGAAAGCGTCGCGTCCTTGACCGCGCCGCCCTCATGTTCAACCCATACAAGCGTCTTCATGCGGCAACTCCCATGGCCTTGAGCTTGGCAACCAGTTCATCGACATCGGCGACCTTGACGCCAGCGGTCCGCTTGGGCGGTTCGACCACCTTCAACGTCTCTAGCCGTGCGCCGATATCCACACCATAATCGGCAGGCGTCTTCTGCGCGAGCGGCTTGGACTTGGCCTTCATGATGTTGGGCAGCGACGCATAGCGCGGCTCGTTCAGGCGCAGGTCGGTGGTGATGATCGCAGGCGTCGACAGCTTCACCGTCTCCAGCCCCCCATCGACTTCGCGCGTCACCGACACGCTGTCGCCTTCGACCTCAACCTTCGACGCAAACGTGCCCTGCGGCAGGTTCAGCAGCGCCGCCAGCATCTGGCCGGTCTGATTGCTGTCGTCGTCAATCGCCTGCTTGCCCAGGATGATCAGGCCAGCACCTTCCTCTTCCTGCACCTTGGCGAGCAGTTTCGCGACGGCCAGTGGTTCGACCTCTTCGTCGGTCTGGATCAGGATCGCGCGGTCGGCACCCATGGCGAGCGACGTGCGCAGCGTTTCCTGCGCCTTGGCGACGCCGATCGACACCGCTATCACCTCAGTCGCCACGCCCTTTTCCTTCAGGCGGATGGCTTCCTCGATCGCAATCTCGTCAAACGGGTTCATGCTCATCTTGACGTTCGCCAGATCGACGCCCGTACCGTCAGCCTTCACACGCGGCTTCACATTATAATCGATGACCCGCTTCACGGGCACAAGGATCTTCATTTCAACATCCTCCATTATAAACGCCAACACGGGCGCGGGCAGCCCGTTACCGGACTACCCGCACCCAAATGGTGTCAGTTCAGGTTGAAAGCGGCCTCAGGCTGCCTTCCTCACTTCCGCCACGATCTTGCGTGCCGCATCGCCCAGGTCGTCCGCGGGGACGATGGCCAGGCCCGAAGCCGCGAGAATATCCTTGCCCTGCTGGACATTGGTGCCTTCCAGGCGAACCACCAGCGGAACCGACAGGTTCACTTCCTTGGCCGCTGCAACGATACCATCGGCGATGATGTCGCACTTCATGATGCCGCCGAAGATGTTGACCAGGATGCCCTTCACGGCCGGATCCTGCAGGATGATCTTGAACGCCGCCGTCACCTTCTCGGTCGTGGCGCCGCCGCCAACGTCCAGGAAGTTGGCCGGGAATTCGCCATTCAGCTTGATGATGTCCATCGTCGCCATGGCGAGGCCAGCGCCGTTGACCATGCAGCCGATATTGCCGTCCAGCTTGATGTAAGCGAGGTCATATTTGGAGGCTTCGACTTCGGCGGCATCTTCCTCGGTCAGGTCGCGCAGTTCGGCGATATCCTTGTGACGGAACATGGCGTTGCCGTCGAAGCCGACCTTGGCGTCGAGTACCAGCAAATTGCCCTGCTTGGTCAGCGCCAGCGGATTGACTTCGATCTGCTCGGCATCGGTATCCAGGAACGCGGCGTAAAGCGACGAAGCAACCTTCGATGCCTGCTTGGCGAGGTCACCGGTCAGGCCCAGCGCCGCGGCGATCGAACGGCCGTGATGCGGCATGAAGCCGGTGGCGGGATCGACCGAGAAGCTGTGGATCTTTTCAGGCGTCGAATGGGCGACTTCCTCAATGTCCATGCCGCCTTCGGTCGACACGACAAACGCGACTTCGCTGCTGCCACGATCGACCAGCAGGGCGAGGTAGAATTCCTTGTCGATGTCCGCGCCGTCGGTGATGTAAAGACGGTTGACCTGCTTGCCGGCATCACCGGTCTGGATCGTCACCAGCGTATTGCCCAGCATGTCGGTCGAGTGGGCCTTGACCTCGTCCAGGTTGAAGGCCAGGCGCACGCCGCCCTTGGCTTCTGCGCTAAGTTCCTTGAACTTGCCCTTGCCACGGCCACCAGCATGGATCTGCGACTTCACGACATAGAGTGGCCCAGGCAGCTTCTTGGCGGCTTCGACGGCCTCTTCGACCGAGAAAGCGGGGTAGCCAGCCGCGATCGGCGCGCCATATTTCGCGAGCAATTCCTTGGCTTGATATTCATGAATATTCATGGGGCTTGCCGTCCTTTTCCGTCGAACCGTGGTGCGACGGATAAAGCACAGGCCTGTTTTGATGGCCAGAGTGATTTCGCAAAACGACTTTGCAAAATTGCAAAACCTTTGCGAAGCCCTCGGCCAAAATATTGCGAAATCGGCGTTAAAAAGTGCAGCCCACAGCCGCCTTGCTCGTCACCAAAAATATCTCCGCATCGCCGAGCGCGCGCACCTTATGCAGCCATTGATCGACGCCAAGCGTCCCGATGTGCGACTTGCGGACCGACGCCAGCGATTGCAGTCGGCGCAACTGTGTGAGGCTGAGCCTGTCAGTCATCTTTTCGGCCATACATCCCGCCAGCTTGGGCGCCAAACCGGCTTCGACCAATCCGGCGCGCAGCCGTGATTCGGGCGAAAGGCTGGCGCAGGCGGGCAGCAGAAGGCACAGCGCGACGGTCAAGGGGCGAAAGAGGATGGCGGTCATCCGCCCCTGATGGCAACAGGCGATGACCGGCGCAATGGTCATCGCGCGCCATAAGGGAGCAGAGGCAAATGGACAGGATATTCACCCGGCTTTCCCATCGCGTCGCCGGCTGGACCGGCCAGCCGCTGGCCTTCATCCTGGCCAGTGCCACAATCCTGATTTGGCTGACGACCGGCCCGCTTTTCGGCTATTCCGATACGTGGCAATTGGTCATCAATACCGGAACCACCATCATCACCTTCCTGATGGTATTCCTGATCCAGAATGCGCAAAATCGCGATGGGTCAGCGATACAGGCGAAGCTGGACGAACTGATCCGCGCTGTCGACAACGCCCGCAACGATTTCATCGGCATCGAACATCTGACCGAAACCGAACTTCACCGTATCAAGGCGGTTCTGGAACAGGAGTGCCGGGACGATGAAGACTATCATCTCGTGATCGAGCGGCTGCTCAAACGACGATAAGCCTCAATGCGCCCGGCCGGTCATGCTTTCATTGCGCCGTCGATAGGCATCCACCTGGTCGATATAACCGCGCGCCAGATTTTCATAAGCGATACGTGCCTGACGCGACGGGCAGCTTTGCGCCCGGATCAGGGACATTTGCTGCCGATGCAGCAAATAATTGATATCCGTCTCCCTAGTCATGTCGCCGTCCTCTCTTTGCATGAGACTGGTCGATTGGCTGCTCTGGCAAGGAATAGGCAGAAGCAGCGACTCAGCTTATATCACGGTCGGCGATCATCGCGAAGTAAGCGGTAGAGTATCGACACGCCATTCGACGCAATTGACAGGCGACCTGGCCCATTCAACCATCGGCCAAACAGGCGCGATCGCGAGGCAGCCATGATGGTTAGGGATAACGTCCCGGATACGCACAGTAAAAAGGGTTGGCATCCCCCTGCGCCAATGGCATCCTGCATCACGCTTGCAGGGGAAGGGCGGGAAATTGGGGGACATGGCGGTCGCTTTCCTTGCGACCCTGCATCATGAAATCCTGCTATTCGCCGTCGTCGGCCTCGCCATAGGCGGGATTGACGACTTGCTCATCGACATCTTGTTCCTGTCACGCCGGATGTGGCGCGATCTTGTCATCTACGCCCGCTATCCCCGCATGACGACGGCTACACTGCCTGCTTCGGCAAGTCCGGGCAGGATCGCCATCTTCATCCCGGCGTGGAAGGAAGTCGAGGTGATCGGTCCGATGCTGACCCATGCGCTCGGTTGCTGGGGCGATGCCGACTATCGCATCTTCGTCGGCACCTATCCCAATGATCCCGATACGATCGACGCCATCGCCGCTGTGGCCGAGGGCGACCCGCGCGTGGTGGTCGGCGTCAATCCGCTGCCCGGCCCCAGCACAAAGGCGGACTGCCTCAACGTGCTGTGGCGCGCGATGCTGGCCGACGAAGCGCAGTTAGGACGCCGCTATAAGGCGGTCGTTCTCCATGACGCAGAAGATGTCGTCCACCCCGACGAAATTCGCCTGTTCGATTTCATGATCGATCGGTTTCAGCTGGTCCAGTTGCCCGTCCTGCCCTTGTCCGGCGAGGGTTCCTGGTTCTCTCGTGCCATCGCCAATCAAAATGGCGAAACCCAGCAGTTGCGGCGTTTCAGAGCGATGGGCGGGGAAAACCGGCCCTATTCATATCAAAAGCTTGCGGCTTAAGGGAAAACCAATCCGATCCCCCCAGGCATAAAAATGCCCCCGCATCGGCGGCAACCGATACGAGGGCGGGAACCAAGAGCTACGGGGCAAATGGCGAGCGCAACCCTACCAGCCATGGGAGGGCTTCGCAATGAGCGAGCTGGGCAAGATCGCTGCGGCCATGGGTGGCGAAGTCACCGGCAACCGCGCCATATTCCCGACGCCCGGCCATAGCGCGAAGGACCGGGGAAGCTGGGCAAGTATCGTTCCCGGCGCACCGGACGGCGTGCTTATCCATTCGCAGAACGGCGGCGACCCGCTGGCCATCAAGGACGAGTTGCGCGCCAAGGGCGTGCTTCCCCGATTCGAGCCGCAGGGCGATAGCTGGCGCGTCACCGGCACCTATGACTATGCCGATGCAGACGGCACGATCCTCTATCGCACCGTGCGCAAAGAAAAGGCTGGCGAGCGCAAGCGTTTCGTTGCTGAGCGGGTGCAGGGGCGCGGCTGGGCAAATGGCCTGGGCGATATGGACCGGGTGCTATACCGCCTGCCCGACATTGCAGCCGATCCCGCGAAGCCTGTCTATCTTGTCGAGGGCGAGCGTAAAGCCGACAAGCTGGCGTCGTGGGGCTTCACGGCAACGGCGGTAGCGTTCGGCGCGAAGGGATGGCGCAAGGGCTATACCGACGCGCTGGCGGGCCGCACGGTCATCATCCTGCCCGACAATGACGAACCTGGCCGCGACTTCGCGGAACGGGCACGGCGGGACATAGTGGCGGCTGGCGGGAGGCCGATAGTGCTGGACCTGCCCGGCCTCCCGCCCAAGGGCGATATTATCGACTGGACAGGCACGGCGGACGATCTGCGTGCGCTGGTGCAGGCTGCGATGAACAAGCCTGTCGAGACGTTCGAGCTGGCCGATCTGTCGCTTTGGGCTAACACGGCCCCGACGCCAAAGGCGTTCGTCATGGCCCCTTTCATCCCGCGCGAGGACGTGGTGATCGTCACGGGCGACGGCGGCACGAACAAGTCCACGGCGGCGCTGCAAATAAGTGCGTGCGCGGCGGCAGGACGGCAATTCCTTGGAATGGACGTCGCACCCGGTCCCGCGCTCTACATCACGGCAGAGGACGATAACCGCGAAAATCATTGGCGGCTCGCCAAGATCGCGGAAGCGATTGGCACGACGGTCCACAATCTCGCCGGACGGCTGCACATCGTCAGTCTGCGCGGGCGAATGAATAACGAGCTGGCGACGTTCGACCATGATGGCACGCTGCGCTCGGCACCAGCCTATGCGCTGTTGCGGGCAACGATCGAACAGACCAGCGCAAAGCTGGTGACACTCGACAACGTGGCGCACCTGTTCGCGGGCAATGAAAATGATCGCGGCCAAGTCACGGCCTTTATCAACCTGCTATATCAATTGTGCGGCGACTTGGGCGTGACGATCCTGCTGATCGCGCACCGCAATAAGAGCGGAGACAGTTATTCGGGATCGACGGCTTGGCTAAATGCTGTTCGCTCGCAAGTGCTACTGGAGCGTTCAGACGATGCCGATGCAGACGTGCGGCGCATGTCTTTGGGCAAGGCAAACTATGCACGCGCGGGGGAGGAAATCAGCTTCCGTTGGCACGACTTCGCACTTGTGCGCGAACGCGACTTGCCCGCTGACACTGGACGGGAGATCGCTGCAATCGCCAGAGCCAATGCCGACAACGCGATTTTCCTCGCGTGCCTGGACGCGCGCAACAGGCAGGAACGCGCCGTTTCAGAAAGCAAGGCTAGCCGGACTTATGCGCCAAAAGAGTTCGCTGATATGGCGGAAAGCAAAGGCATCGGGCGTGCTCGTCTGGAGGGTGCGATGGACCGGCTCTATCGAATTGCGGCGATCGAGCGTGGCGTGGTCGGGCGTTATCGTGGCGAAGGAAAGGACATTATCGGGCTTCGCCGGACTTCCGATGACCTCTCCGATGACGTGCCGATGGCACCGTCCGATGACGTGCCGATGACCTCCCGACGACCCCCGAAAGCACACACCCCATATATAAATATATCCGGCGCGGCCCATGGGTCCGCCGCGCCAGACCATGATGATGAAGAAATCGACTGGGGCACGGACGAAGGGGCGGACCAATGACCGCACCCGCTTTCACGGCACGCCAGCTTGCGCGGGAAATCGGCAGGCTCTCCCCCGACTGGCGCAACCCCGAACGCTACTTTGAGAACCGGCACGAGATCGAGCGCGCATTGCAGCGCCTTGCCCGACAATTGGAGAAACAGTGATGGCAGCATGGCCCTACAACACGACGACATGGCGCGACCTGCGGCTGGCACACCTGTCGCGCTTCCCGACCTGTGAGGGGTGCGAGGCTATGGGCAGGCTCACCCGTGCCAACACCGTGGATCATCGTGTGCCTATCAGCGACGGCGGACCTGCCTTCCCTGGACATGATGGCTTGGCCTCTTACTGCGGCCCCTGCCACGGCGCAAAGACGGCGCGGGGCACTGAGGCAGGCGCGATCAAGAGCAACCGACCACGCAAGGGCTGCGATGTGAACGGGTGGCCGCTCGACCCCGATCATCCTTGGCGTGGAAAATCGCTCAGGGCTGATGCCAAGGGACCGACGCCCAACACACAGACTCAATTAGTTTCAAAGGACAACCGAAATGGGTAAGCGCGGCCCCGGTGCGGGCAGGCTCAAAGCGGCGGCTGCGGCGGCACCCGCCATCGTGTCGCATCCTTGGGAACAGGACGGGATGCCGCAGGCCGAACAGGTGCTGGCGTTCCTACGAACCCTGCCGATCGTGTCGGGCTTGATGGCGGGCGAAACGATGGAGTTGCTCGACTTTCAGGAACAGTTCGTGCGCGGCATCTATGGCGACGTTGACGACCTGGGCAAGCGCCGGGTGCGGCTGGCGGCGCTGAGCGTGGCGCGCGGCAACGGCAAATCCGCGATCCTTGCGGGCCTGTCGCTGGCGCACCTGCTAGGGCCGATGCAGGAACCCTATGGCGAGTGCTATGCCGCCGCGCTGGACCGCGAACAGGCCAGCGTCCTTTTCCGCATGTGCCGGGCCTATATCGAGGCGGTGCCATGGATGGCGGCGCGGGTGAATATCAAGGATTGGCACAAGGAGATCATTGACGAGGAATCGCAATCCATCTGGCGCGCGCTTACGTCCGACGCCCGCAAGGCGCATGGCCTGGCCCCGTCATTCTGGATTGCCGACGAGGTGGCCCAATGGCGCTCCCGCGAGCTTTGGGACAATCTGGCGACCGGCATGGGCAAGCGGGCATCGGCGTTGGGCGTGACGATCAGCACGCAGGCAGCGGACGATCTGCATTTCTTTTCGGAGATGCTGGACGCGGAGCCGAACCCGACGACCTATGTGCAGCTTCACAGTGCCCCGGATGATTGCGCGCTGGACGATCGTGCGGCGTGGATGGCGGCGAACCCGGCGCTGGGCGCTTTCCTCAACGAAGAACAATTTGCGGACGCAGCGGCGCGGGCGATGCGCTCGCCATCCTTCGCGCCATCGTTCCGGCTGCTCAACCTCAACCAAAGAATTGCCGCAGAGGGCCGTTTCATCGAACAGGCGGATTGGGATGCCAATGGCGAACCGTTCGACCCGATCGAGTTGGAGGGGCAGGCCTGCTATGGCGGACTCGACCTATCCAGCACGCGCGATCTGTGCGCCTTCTCGCTATGGTTCCCTGATCATGGCAAGCTGCTCACCTGGCATTGGGTGCCGCATGACACGATAGGCGAACGGGTGGAGCGCGACCGGGTGCCCTATGACCGCTGGGCCGATGATGGTTTCATGGAGCGCACCGTAGGCCGGGCGACCGATCGGGTGGCGATCGCGCGGCGGCTGGCGGACGTGCGGCAAGCCTATGACGTGAAGGGCATTGCCTTCGATCGCTGGCGCTTTGAGGACTTGGGCAAGCTGCTATCCGACGAAGGGATAGACCTGCCCATGGTCGAGTTCGTGCCGGGCTTCAAAAGCTATGCCCCGGCTGTCGATGCGTTCGAGCGCGCCGTGCTGGCGGGCCGGATGCAGCACAATGGCAACCCGCTGATGCGCTGGCAGGCGGGGAATGTCATCGTGGAGACGGACCCGGCTGGAAATCGCAAGCCGACGAAATCCAAGAGCCTGGATAGGATCGACGGAATCGTGACCGCCATCATGGCGTGCGGGCTGGCGGACAGGGACGAAGGGCCGCAGGTGTATCGGGGCAGCGGCCCTATGTGGGTTTAGCTGATGAGGGCTGAGGTGCTATGCGGCTTGGTATGGCCTGGAATAAGGACACGGACCGATACCTTGTTGTCCGGGGCAACATAATACTCGACCTTGGTTATTGCATCGCTGCGGCCATTTTGCCTGATATGTTCACCTACGCGCGGAACCGCTGGAAAATCTAAGTCATCCCATTCGGTCCCGCCATCAAAGGATGATCCAAGAAATACTGTCACTATAGTCATAAAAGTTTCTCCCGGAGTATAACGCGGATTGCCTCTGGACGCGACAACTGTGTCTCCCGTTGGGCAATCCAAGCGTCAAGCGCAGCAAGTTGGTCAGGCTGGAGGCGAACGCCGACCATAGTGCCCGGCGCATCTGCCCGTTGCGTTTTCGTGTAAACTCGAATTGACTTGGCCATGACATTAGCGTTAACACGAAAACGAGCCAAGCGGAAGCTACCAACGACCGCCCGGCTCTAACCGCAACCGTTCTGGAGGAACGACCATGGCTACCCACGCCCCTATCACGGGCGCACCGTCGCGCGCACCCGTAATTCGTCACCCCGCCGCCCTACCGCCCATGCCTGCCGTGCAGCGCATCCTATTGCGCTATGCGCGCCACGATCGCGAAACGCTGGAGGCGTTCCTTTCGGTCGCCATTGACCTGCTCGACATGGTGGACGGCGACATTGACCGCGAAGATGCTACCGATCTGGAGGACGACTTTGCGTTGTCTGCCATGGCAAACGACTATGCCGGAAGCGGCCCCGGATGCGCGATCAGCGATCAGGACGCGGGTGCCTATGTCGAATGGCACACCATGCGCGGAAGCCAAAAGCGCGGGCCGAATATTCTTGCCGGGCAAGAGGACGATGAGGACGACGACGCGGCAGAACAGGATGACCCCGAAGGCCAGTGCGACGAGGATGGCGTGAATACCGCCTTCGACTATGTGCGCTTCACCTACGGGGCCAGCGGGCCGGGCTGTATGCTTAGCGACCCCGGCGGCGAGGTGCTGGCGCATTGACCCCTGCCCCCGCATTAGAGCGGGGGCAACATTCTTAAAGCGTGGTGGTTGACACGGTTATAAAAAGCGTGGTAGTTCTCACGAATGCAGTGGAGAACGTCATGAGCTGGACCTGTCACCGGATTGATCGCGAGTTTACGCCGATCGAGGCTGAGCGGATCACTGGCGTCTCAACTGCTTTGCAGCGGGA
Source organism: Sphingobium sp. ba1 (assembly GCF_000743655.1). Classification (NCBI taxonomy): domain Bacteria; kingdom Pseudomonadati; phylum Pseudomonadota; class Alphaproteobacteria; order Sphingomonadales; family Sphingobiaceae; genus Sphingobium; species Sphingobium sp. ba1. Next base: position 1,701,399 of record NZ_JPPQ01000069.1, on the reverse strand, counting down.
TTGGCGGCGGCGCAAAATTATCGCTTCCAAGGAGGACGGCAAATGGACTCGGTGGGAGTTGGACGACTTGGTTCGACTTAGCGTCATGAAGCTCTTTTCCGAAGCGGGGATGGACGTTTCAAAGACGGGCACCGTCGCGTCGATGGCGATGATGCCAACCTATGCAGCGTTTGCTCAATTCAATACCGCGCATGAGTTCGCCGGAGATCAAATCTCTGACGCAGAAAAGGAGCGCATCCTAGCCACTTTTGCACCCCGGACATCCCACCCATCGCATACCTTTGGCCGTTATCTCGCCAGCTTTGGCAAAGACGAAATGCAGGTTTGCCGTGTCGCTAGCCTGGATCAGCTAGCCGAGTTTATGATCGAGCAAAAACAGGCTGTTTTCGCCGTTGTCGATTGTCACCAGGTGGCAGCTCAGATTGTCGAAAGAGCTGGCGGACCAATTACCCGCTTCGAAATCGAGACACAGGAATGAAGAGATCGCCGCTCCCCACGGTGTCCGCTGGCGCGTCTGCCGTTGCGGAAGCGCTGCAGCGCATGGGGACGTTTAATTTCGCTGTCCTACACGCACAGAGAACAGGTAGAGAACGGGCACGCGAACAATCGAGCTTGCGGGCGTTGCCCGCTCACGATGCCATCGTCGCGAGACAGAAGGCAATCACCGTGCGGGAGGCTTCGGCCTCCCGCCAGCATGAAAGTATAATGCCATGAAAACGAGTGACTTGATCGAACAGCGGGCGGCGATCGTCGCTCGCATGAACGCTGCCCACACGGCGGACGACAATAGCGGCTTTGAGGCTGCGGAGAACGAATTGCGCGCGCTCGAAAGCAAACTGGAACGCCAGCGCAAGATCGACGCAGCCGACCGCGCCGAACCGGGCAAACCCCTCACGGGCACGACCGACGAACATCTGGACCGCGAGTTGCGCAACTTCTCGCTCACCCGGATCATCGCCCACAAGGCGGGCCTTGGCGTGGACGCTGGCCGCGAAATCGAATTGCAGGCAGAGCTTGCCAAGCGTGCGGGCAAACCGGCGCAGGGCTTCTATGTCCCGACCGAGATTTTCGAGACGCGCGCCGTGCAGACGACCAGCAACAGCGGTGCGATCCTGCCGACCGACTTCCGGCCTGACCTGTTCGTCAACGCCCTGACCGCTTCCGCGGTCATCACGACGCTGGGCGCAACCGTCCTGACCGGCCTGACCGGCAATGTCGAAATTCCCCGCGAAACCGGATCGCCTGCCGTTGGCTGGGTCGCGGAAAATTCCGCGCTGGGCACCGGCAACGCGACGTTCGATAGCCTGACCCTCTCCCCGCACCATGTCGGCGCTATCAGCGAGATCAGCCGCAACATGGTCATGCAGGCCAGCCCGAACGTGGAACAGCTCCTGCGCAACATGCTGGCCCGCAACATCGCCCTGGAAATCGACCGGGCCGCAATCAATGGCAGCGGGACCGGCGCAGAACCGCGCGGCATCCTCAATGACCCCGGCGTGCCGACGCTGGCGTTCGATACCGACTTGTTCACGACGACCGCGAACATGATCGGCGCTGCGGACCTGGCCAACGTATCGACTGCACGCGGCTTCCTTGCCACCAACGGCGTGAAGTCGGACGCGATGAAAACCCGCGATGCAGACGGCAACCCGATCGCGGTAGGCGTCACCTTCCATGGCGAGCCGGTGCAGTTCAGCAATCAGGCACCGTCCAACCTTGGCGTGGCCGACGACGAACACACACTGATCTATGGCGATTGGCGGGACTTCCTTGTCGGCGTCTGGAGCCAACTCGACATTCTGGTGAACCCCTATGCGGAGGGCGCTTATAGCAAGGGCAACCTGCTCATTCGCGCCATGGCCACGGTTGACTTCGGCATCCGTCGCCCCGCGTCCTTCATCGCCGCGACCGGCATCACGGTGGGCGCATAATATGGGCGGGGCGGCACCCCTTGAACGGCGCGCGGTGACAGAGCTGCGCGCCGCTGGGCGTCGGCTGGAAGGCTATGCCGCCCTGTTCGGCAGCGAGGCGCGTATCGGCTCTTTCGTGGAGACGATCGCGCCTGGCGCTTTCCGTTCGGCGTTGGCTGGCGACGTGCTGGCGCTGCTCGACCATAACGAGGGGCAAGTGCTGGGGCGCACCCGTTCCGGCACCCTGCGGCTGACTGAGGATAGCCGGGGGTTGGCCTTTTCGCTCGACCTGCCCGACACGGCGGCAGGGCGCGACGTGCTGGCGCTGGCGCAGCGCGACGACTTGGGCGGCATGTCCTTCGGCTTCAAGGTGCCGCGCGGTGGCGACGACTGGCACGGCGAAAAGCGGACGCTGCGGACGATCGACCTAAGAGAGATCAGCGTGGTTTCGTCCTGGCCTGCCTATCCCGACACTGAGATCGCTTTGCGGAGCCGTGCCGGTATCACGATGCACGACCGCCGCCGCCGCGCCCTCATATTGGCGGAGGTGTCCCGTGCCATTGGCTGATCGCATCCTTTCCCGCTTCGGCTTTGAACGTCGCAATGACGCGGCGGACCCGTCATGGGCGGCTCTTGCCCCCGGCGTCGGCTATATGGCTGGCGTGTCGGCGCGCTGCGCTGAAAATCTTAGCACGGTGCTGGCCTGCACCAATGCCATCGCTACGGCGCTCGCCTATGTCCCTGCGCTGGTTTACCGCGTCGATGCAGACGGCAACCGGGTCGAGGCGCTTACGCATCCCCTTCGCAAGATCGTGCGCGGCGGCGTCAATCCCGGCATGATCTGGCCCGACTGGCTGGAACACTGGATTGCATCGGCCCTGCTCACTGGCAACGGCCTGAGCGAGATCGTGTGCGGCGGCAACGGGCAGCTTGCGGGCTTTCGCTATATCCCTTGGGGCATGGTGACGGTGGCGGAGTTGTCTAGCGGACGCCTGGCCTATGACGTGGGCGATGGCAGGGGCCGCACCCGGCGCTTGCTGGAGGGCGAAGTGCTGCACCTGCGCGACCGCACCGATGACGGCCTTATCGGACGCTCGCGCCTTTCAAGGGCGGCTGAGACGGTCGCGGGCGTGCAGGCGGCGAACAGCCATGCCAACGCCTTCCTGGGCAATGCGGCAACCCCTAGCGGCGTGATCGAAAGCGCGGCGGCTTTGACGCCAGTGCAGCGCACCGATCTACGCACGGCCTTTGCCTCTCGCCATCAAGGCGCAGCGAACGCAGGCAGCACGCTGATTCTGGACGGCGGGCTGACATGGAAGGCGGCGCAAATCTCGCCAGAGGATGCCGAGCTGCTGGAAACCCGGAAATTCGGCGTGGAAGAAATCTGTCGGCTGTTTCAGGTGCCGCCGCCGATCGTGCAGGACTATTCGCACAACACCTTCACGAACAGCGAGACGGCGGGCCGCTGGTTTGCGACATTCTGCCTGGCACCGTGGGCGCGCAAGATCGAGGCGGAATTTGCCCGCTCAGTCTTTCCGACGAACAGCCCTTATGAGTTGGAGTTGGATCTGTCCGGCTTCCTTCGCGGCGATCCTGAAACCCGCTGGGCAGCACACAAGATCGCGCTGGACGCTGGCGTTCTCGACCCCGACGAAGTGCGCCAAATTGAAGGCTGGAATCGCCGAAAGGCCAGCGAGGGCGAACCGGCCCCTGTAAATCAGGGAGAACCGGATAATGGCTAATATTGTCACCATGGAAGAAGCGAAAGCCTTTTGCCGCGTCCTTAGCACGGACGAGGACGTGATCTTTGAAACCCTGATCGCAGCCGCAACCGATGCCGTCGCGGAATATGCTGACGCTTGGGATGGCGAGGGCGAAGCCCCGGCAAGACTGCGGCTGGCCGTGCTGGCCCGCGTGGCGGCCTACTTCGACAGCCGCGAAATGGTGCCGGAGGCGAAGGGCGAGCGCATGTTGATCCAGCCTTTGCGGGTGCTGGACCTATGAAGGCGGGGCCACTCGACCGCACAGTGACAATCCAGCGCGTGACGCTGGTTGATGACGGCTATGGCTCTGTCGAAACTTGGGCGGATTGGGCGACCGTGCCCGCTCAGGTGGTGCAGCAGGGCGGGCGCGAGTTCTTCGCGGCGGCAGCGGTGCAGGCCGAACAGCGGGTGCTATTCCGGCTGCGCTGGCTCGACGGCGTGACGGTGCTGGACCGGGTTTCCTATTCCGGCCGGGCGCACAACATCATCGACGTGAAAGAGCTTGGGCGGCGCGAAGGCACCGAGTTGATGACGGTGGCGGCTGGCTGATGGCATCACGCGGTCAACCCCGATGGCAGAGAGTCCAACGCGCACAAGGCGCGGCGGACTATGCTGGCTATCGCTCAGAGCGCGATTTTCTGGCGGCTGTGCAATGTGGCGATATGCCGCCGCCCTTCTTTCATAGCGGCGCACCCGCTTGGGACATCGTGGACCTGGACGCCAGCATTGAGGCGATCAAGGCTGGCGCGCAGGCAAAGCGCAAATGGCAGGAAAGGGCACCCAACCGTGTCTAAGTCAATGTGGCCGGGTGTTCGCGTAAAAACAGCCAAGGGCAAACGCTATTGGTATTGGACGCGGGTAGAGCCGGGTGCGCCATGGGTGCGCCTTCCCTCCCCCTATGAGGATGCAGACGGCTTCATGCGCAAGTTGGCCCACTACCAGCGCACCGCAGCCCGCATCACGGAGAACAAGCGCGAAGGCGCGTTCGGGGCAATGGTAGCCCGCTATCGCCAGTCGGACGCCTACAAGCGTCTGGCGGAGAATACCCGGCTTTCCTACGACCGCTATCTGGACCGATTGCTAGTCGCTTATTCTGACGCGCCATTGTTTGAAATGACCCCGGAGGACATTCAAGAGCGCGTCATGGATGCGAACGCCGACACACCGGGCGCTGCTGACATGATGTTGACGATCCTGCGCGTCCTCTACAAGTTTGCGGCCAAGCGGAAACGTGGCCTTGTGGACTGGACAGCGGGCATCGACGCATACGGCAATCGGACTGAGCGCCAGCCCTGGCCAGAGCATATCTTGAACGCGGCAAAAGGAAGCGATGACTCGTTGTTTCGCTTAGCGGTCCATCTTGCGCTCTACACCGGCCAGCGCCCCGGCGACGTTTGTGCGATGACATGGAATGCCATTCAGGGCGGCTATATTCGGGTGCGCCAGCAGAAAACCGGCACGCCTGTAGAGATCGCGATGCACCCCGACCTTGTGGCTGCGCTGGCGACGGCGAAGCGTTCCGATCGCCACCTATTTATTCTATCCAACAGGCAGGGCGCTGCGCTCACGTCCAAGGTTTTCTTGAAATGGTGCCAAGCCTTCACTCGCGAGAGGGGTGGCAACTTCACGCCTCACGGACTGCGGAAGAATGCAACGAACGAGTTGTTCGAGGCAGGATGCACGGCGGCGGAGGTTGCCGCGATCACCGGGCACAAATCCCTGTCGATGTTAGAACATTACGGCAAGGCGCGGAGCCAGCCAAAACTAGCCGCGCGGGCGATTGGCAAATGGACAGAGACAGAACAAGAACGGGAAAACCGCGCGGCTAATGGAAAACTGCCGAAATAAACAACTGAAATGCAAGGCAAAATCGTAATGAGCAATAACCAATCATTATTGCGATGAATTTGCCGAGAGCCATGGGAAATATCTGACCGTGCGCGAAGCGCTGGGCGCGTCAGTCCCGTCGGCGGGGGTCGCCTGCGCCTTCGAACGCGATGCGCTGGCTGCTTTGGCCGACAATCCTGCACATGGGCCGTTCGACCCTTCGTCTTTAACGGAAGATTATGAAGCAGGATTACGCATACGCGACGGCGGCGGCCATGGCGTCTTCGTGCGTATTCGCGATGCGAACGGCAATCTGGTCGCGACCCGCGAATATTTCCCCGACACGATGGAGGCGGCGATCAAGCAGAAGGCGCGCTGGATCGTCGGCATTTCACTGGCGGGGTGGGACCGCATGGGCTGGCGTGGCGGCACCGCGGAACTATGGATGCGTCTGCGGGATCGGCGGGCGGCGGTCGCGGCCCTGATACTGTGCGCGGCCTATACCGCCTTCTTGCTATGGCCGCTATTGTGGATCGTGGCCCAGTTCCAGCCAGCCTATCATCGCCCACCCTCGCCCGCCGTTGATGCACTCCTCCGGCTCAACTTCGTCCTGATGATGTGGCGGGCCCTGATGCGCGCTATGTTCGTCGGCCATGCCTATGGCTGGCGCTATGGATTGGGCGCGATCCCGCGCACCTTTCTCGCCAACCTCATTGCGATCATGGCGACCCAGCGCGCCATCTCGCTCTATGCCCGATCACTGCTCGGCAAGCCGCTATCCTGGGACAAGACGCACCATCATTTCCCCAATCTGACGGCTGATCCGTGACCCGCGCCAAAAGCGGTCAACCTCTGCGCTTCCTGGCGCTGCTGATGATCGCTTGGGTCGCTATACGCATTGCCGTCCAGTCCGGGTCGTCACCGCTCAACCCATTCCCGCTGGTTCGCGGCCTTCCTGCTACAGCGGCGATCGTGCGCCGACAATTCAGCGCGAAGCCGCCGACAAGAACGGCCGTCATACCGCGCACCGTCGCCATCAAACCAGCCGCTTTCAGGGATACCAGCATGCGGTTCCCAAGGAATGTGGTCTATGTTGCCCTTGATCCGACACCCCACAGTAGCGCATCACCCATAACCTCCAAGTCGGATGGTCCAGCCCAAGGCCCCTACGCCTTTCCCTTGCCTCTACCAATGCCCGCACCCGACCCTCCAAATCGGCCCGATCGCTGGCATGGCAGCAGTTGGATGCTCTGGCGCGGCGGTGGCATGTCGCAAACCGATCTTGCGAGGACTGGGCGTCTGGGCGGCTCGCAGGTCGGCGCGCGGCTGGATTATGTCCTTAACCCTGCCGCTCGTCACCGTGCCACGGCCTATGCTCGCGCCAGCAGCGCCTTGGACAGTCCCGCCGCCCCGGAGGCGGCCATCGGCATTGCGCTTCAACCCTTCACCTCCCTGCCCGTCAACGTCGCGGTCGAACGACGGATCGCCCTTGGCGTAGGTGCCCGCAATGCGATGGCGGTGATGGCCGTCGGCGGCTTTGGTCCAACGCCGGTCGCCCTGGGCATGGAGGCCCAAGCCTATGCCCAGACCGGCATCGTCGGCTTTCGCCAACGCGACGCCTTCATCGACGGCAAATTGTCGCTGCTCGCTCCCGTCCAAAACACGGCCCTGCGGGTCGGCGCGGCTATATCGGGTGGGGCGCAGCCCGGCGTGGAGCGGCTCGACATCGGCCCGGAGATACAGGTCCGGCTCCCGCTCCAACCCGTCGCCGCGCGGCTATCGATCGAATGGCGCGAACGGATTGGCGGAAGCGCTGCACCCGCGTCGGGCCTTGCCCTCACGCTCGGCGCGGATTTTTGACGGCGGAGCGCCACAACGGCTTTATATCTCCGTCCTTTAGTTCTACCCCTCAAAGGCCATGGATCTTTACCTGCCCATCGCCAATTTGTCGGTCAACGCCTTGGTCATCATCGGCCTCGGCGGGGTCGTAGGCCTGTTATCGGGCATGTTCGGCGTGGGCGGTGGTTTTCTGACGACGCCGTTGCTGATTTTCTACGGCATCCCCCCAACCGTCGCCGCCGCGTCCGCCGCCTCGCAGGTGACCGGTGCTTCGGTGTCCGGCGTGGTCACTCATATTGCGCGCGGCACCGTCGATTTCCGCATGGGTGGCGTCCTGATCGCGGGCGGCGTAGTGGGTGCGGGCCTTGGCGTGCTGATCTTCCGCCTGCTGCAATATCTGGGGCAGATCGATACGGTGATCGGGCTCCTTTACGTCCTGATGCTGGGTGGTATCGGCCTGTTGATGGCCAAGGAATCGATCCAGGCGCTGATCGCGCTCAAGACCGGCAAGCGCGCCCCGGCGCGCAAACGGCGGCATCATCCGCTGGTGGCAGCGCTGCCGATGCGCTGGCGCTTCTACGGGTCGGGCCTCTACATTTCGCCGCTTGCGCCGCTGTTGCTAGGCATGGCGACCGGCATATTGACCATGTTGCTGGGCGTCGGCGGTGGCTTCATCCTGGTGCCTGCGATGCTCTATCTACTCGGCATGACCACCCAGTCGGTCGTCGGCACGTCGCTGTTCCAGATTTTGTTCGTCACCATGGCCACCACGATGATGCACGCCATGACCACCAAGGCCGTCGATCTGGTGCTGGCTATGTTGCTCCTGATCGGCAGCGTGACCGGCGCGCAGGTCGGCACCCGGTTGTCGATGACGATGCGGCCGGAATATCTGCGTGTCTTGCTCGCCGCGATCGTGCTGCTGGTCGCGGCCCGCATGACGCTGGGGCTGGTGTGGCGCCCGGACGAGATTTTCACGATCGAGGTGCGCTGATGCGCAACCGCGCCTTAGCCCTGCTGCTGCCCGCTGCGCTGATGCTAAGCGGCGCGGACGAACCGCAACTGGTGCCTGACGTCTCCCAGCGCGAAGTCATCATCCAATATAGTTTCACCGGCGCAAACCTGCTGCTGTTCGGCGCGATCGTCTATCCCGGCGGCGTCCGCCCGGAAAAGCCCGCCGATATCGTCGTCGTGCTCAAAGGACCGGACCAGTCCATCCTGATGCGCGAAAAGCAGCAAATCGCGGGCATGTGGGTCAATGCCGATAGCGCCCGCTTCGAATCCGCCCCCACTTTCTACGCCATGGCGTCCTCTCGCCCGATCGACCAGATCGTCGATGAACGCACGGCGGCGATCTACGAACTGGGCGTCGACAAGCTGCAACTCTCGCCCTCCTCGCTCAACGACAGTGCCGAGATGGACCGGTTCCAGGCAGGATTGGTCGATTTGCGCGACCGTGCCGGCCTGTTCGTCGAACGCCCCGGCGCAGTCGAAATCAGCGACGGCGTGCTGTATCGCGCCCGCCTGCCCTTGTCGGCGCGGGTGATCGTCGGCGATTATACCGCCGAAACCTTCCTGGTGCAGGATGGCCGGGTCGTCGCCGCTGCCGTGCGCGACATCACGGTGCGCAAATCGGGGTTCGAACAGTTCATGGCGAGCGCCGCGGAAAACTGGTCCTTCCTCTACGGCCTGGTTGCGATCGCGCTGGCAGTCGGCATGGGCTGGGCCGCAGGCGCGATCGCCCGCCGCCTTTAATCGACCGATATTCCCTTCCCCGCCAGCCAGTCCCGCGCGGGAGCCAGCGCGGTTTCATGCCGCTTCCACCGCGCAACCGCATCGGCATTGAGCGGCTGGCGCACCTGCGCCGCGCTGGGCGTGGCGACCGCCGCCTCATTTTCGTGGAACGACAGGCAAGCCGCATCCCATTCCAGCCCAGCATGATCGAGCAGGCACCGGGTCTGCCCCTCCTGATCGGCTACCAAGGCTTCATAGGAGAGTTGTAGCACCCGACGGGGAAACAGCCTGTCCCACAATGCCATCAACCGGTCGAAGCGCGCATAATAGCGGGCAATATCCATCAGGTCATAGCTATAGGCATAATAGGCTGACTGGCTGGCGAACAGATTTTTGTAATTGCTCCATATCGTATCCATCGGATGCCGACGCAGGCAGATGATC
>NZ_JPPQ01000069.1:1684582-1691872 GCF_000743655.1 Sphingobium sp. ba1 | reverse complement strand
AGATGGCGCAATCCAGCAGCCACTCCAAACAACTCTATACAAACAGACGGGATAAAACACTTTCGCCGGGGAACAGTATCGCTCCTGGCCATCACCCCATACGTCATATACCCCATGTCCCGACCAGCCGCGCCTGATCAGATGGTGTCCATGACCGTGCAACGCGCCATTACCGTGCCCCCCAAGTCCCGGCACCAGCGCGTCGATGGCCGCGCCATGGTGGCGTTTGGGCCGCGCGGCATCCGCGACATGATGCAGGTCGCGCCTGCGCGGCTGCTCTTTCCCGAAGGCCGCGATGGCGACTTTCCGCTCGCCGTCACCGTCACCACCTGCGGCGGGTTGACCGGCGGGGACCGGCTGGCGCTCGACATCATCGTCGATCCGGGCGTCTGCGCGACCATCGTGCCGCAGGCCGCCGAAAAGCTCTACCGCGCGCTGGACGAGGATGAACCCACCCGCATCGACACCCGCATCGCCATCGGCGCGGGCGCGACCTGCGAATGGCTGGCACAGGAAGCGATCTTGTTCGACCGCAGCTGGATGCGCCGCACGCTGAGCGCCGACATGGCCCCCGATGCTCGAATGCTGGCGATGGAGATGCTGGTGCTGGGGCGCGGCGCGATGGGCGAAACCTATCAAAGCGGCCTGATCCACGATAGCTGGCGCATCCGGCGCGGCGGGCGGTTGGTGTGGGCCGATGCGCTCCATATCGAGGGCGACTTCGCCACCGCAGGCCGCGCGCCCTTCGGCTTTGGAGATGCCAGCGCGGTCGCGACGCTCGTCTATGCGGGGCCGGACGCCGCCGACTATCTCGACCTCGCCCGCACGCTGGTCGAAGCGCCGACCGGCGGCGCGACCAGCTTCGACGGATTGCTGATCCTGCGCCTCACCCGCAACGATCCCCACGCGCTGCGCAAGGATGTCATGCGCGCGGCGGGCGTGTTGCGCGCCGCGATATTCGGCCTATCGCCCTCCATGCCCACCATCTGCTATTGCTGATCCCATGAACCTGACAGGACGCGAAAAAGACAAGCTGCTAGTCGCGATGGCCGCCATGGTCGCGCGCAATCGACTGGCGCGCGGCGTCAAGCTCAACCATCCCGAAGCGATCGCGCTGATCACCGACCATGTGGTCGAAGGGGCACGCGACGGCCAGTCGGTCGCCGCCCTGATGGCCAGCGGCGGCCACGTCCTGTCCCGCGATCAGGTGATGGAGGGGATAGCCGAGATGATCCACGATATTCAGGTCGAAGCGACCTTCCCCGACGGCACCAAGCTGGTGACTGTCCACAGGCCGATCCGGTGAACGGCCTGACGCCTCTCTTCACCCCGTTCGCCCTGAGCTTGTCGAAGGGCTTTTCTTACTTGCGGATAAGGGCAGGGCTTCGACAGGCTCAGCCCGAACGGTTGCGGGGGTGGACAGCATGATCCCCGGCGAAATCCTCCCCCTCCCCGGCGACATCGTCCTGAATGAAGGACGCACTCCCATCACCCTCACCATCGCCAATAGCGGCGACCGGCCGATCCAGATCGGCAGCCATTATCATTTCGCCGAAACCAACCCGGCGTTGCTGTTCGACCGCGACACCGCGCGCGGCTATCGCCTCGACATTCCATCGGGCACCGCCGTCCGTTTCGAACCCGGCCAAAGCCGCGACGTGCAACTCATCCCCTATGCCGGCGACCGCATCGTCATCGGTTTCCGCGGCGATGTGATGGGGGAATTGTGATGAATGGCATCACATCAGCCGTTCGTTTCGAACGGAAGGCCGCCCCATGCCCATAACCATGTCCCGCCGCGCCTATGCCGGCATGTTCGGCCCCACCACCGGCGACCGCGTGCGGCTGGGCGACTCCTCCCTCCTCATCCGCGTCGAGGAGGACCGCACCGTCTATGGCGAGGAAGTGAAGTTCGGCGGCGGCAAGGTGATCCGCGACGGCATGGGCCAAGGCCAGATGTCCCGCGCGGACGGCGCGCCCGATACCGTCATCACCAACGCGTTGATCCTCGACCATTGGGGGATCATCAAGGCGGACGTGTCGATCCGCGATGGCCGCATCGCCGCCATCGGCAAGGCGGGCAACCCCGACGTCCAGCCTGGCGTCACCATTCCCATCGGCCCCGGCACCGAAATCGTCGCGGGCGAAGGGCGCATCCTGACTGCAGGCGGCATAGACGCGCATATCCATTTCATCTGCCCGCAACAGGTGGACGAAGCGCTTAACGCAGGCATCACCACCATGTTGGGCGGCGGCACCGGCCCGGCGCATGGCACGCTGGCGACCACCTGCACGCCGGGCAGTTGGCATATCGGCCGAATGCTCCAAGCGCTTGAAACCATGCCGATGAATTTCGGCCTGATGGGCAAGGGCAATGCCAGCCAGCCCGCCGCCCTGGTCGAAATGGTCCGCGCGGGCGCCTGCGGCCTCAAACTGCACGAAGATTGGGGCACCACCCCCGCCGCCATCGACTGCTGCCTGTCGGTCGCGGATGACTATGACATTCAGGTCGCGATCCACACCGACACGCTGAACGAAGCCGGTTTCGTCGAAAGCACGATAGGCGCGTTTGCGGGCCGCACCATCCACGCCTTCCATACCGAGGGTGCGGGCGGCGGCCATGCGCCCGACATCATCAAGCTGGCGGGCCTGCCCAACGTCCTGCCCTCCTCCACCAACCCGACCCGGCCCTACACCATCAACACGATCGAGGAACATCTCGACATGCTGATGGTCTGCCACCATCTCGACCCGCGCATCGCCGAGGATGTCGCCTTCGCCGACAGCCGCATCCGCAAGGAAACCATCGCGGCGGAGGATATCCTTCACGATCTTGGCGCTTTCTCGATGATGTCATCGGACAGCCAGGCGATGGGCCGGGTGGGCGAAACCATCATCCGCTGCTGGCAGACCGCCGACAAGATGAAGCAGCAGCGCGGCAGCCTAGGCACCGACGATGCCGACAGCGACAATTTCCGCGCCAAACGCTATATCGCCAAATATACGATCAACCCCGCTATCGCGCATGGGATCAGCCATATCGTCGGGTCGATCGCGGTCGGCAAGCTCGCCGATCTGGTCCTGTGGTCCCCCGCCTTCTTCGCGGTCAAGCCCGACATGGTGATCAAGGGCGGCAGCATCGCCGTCGCGCCGATGGGCGACCCCAATGCCAGCATCCCAACGCCCCAGCCGGTCCATTACCGCCCGATGTTCGGCGCCATGGGCCGCGCGGGTGCGCTGTCGGCGGTGCATTTCGTCTCGACAGCCGGGATCGCGGACGGCATCGCCGAACGGTTGCAACTGGCGCGCCCTCTGGAGGCGGTGCGCAACACGCGCGGCGGCATCGGCAAGGCCTCGATGATCCTGAACGACGCCATGCCGCACATCGAGGTCGACCCCGAAACCTACGAAGTCCGCGCCGATGGCGAATTGCTGACCTGCGAACCGGCGAGCGTGCTACCGTTCGCGCAACGATATTTCCTGTTTTGACAAGCTGCCCTAACCACCCTTCACCCGTCATCCCCGCGAAGGCGGGGACCCATCTCCGGACCTCGCGTCTGGAGACAGGGTGGGAGATGGGTTCCCGCGTTGGCTTACGCCGCCCTTCGGGTCGCGGGAATGACGGAGTGATTACATCATGCTGACCGCCCGCGAAGTCCTCCCCCACGGCCACTGGTCTGGCCCCGCCGCCGACCACATCACGCTCGACCATGATGCGCGCCATCGCCGCCGCTGGGTCTACACCGCCGATCATGGCACGCTGTTCCTGCTCGACCTCGCCCGCGCGACAGTGCTTGGCCATGGCGATGCGCTGCAACTGTCGGACGGCCGTCTGGTCGAAGTCCTCGCCGCGCCCGAAGCGCTGGTCGAAGTCACCGCTACAGACCCGTCCGCGATGATCCGCCTCGCCTGGCATATCGGCAACCGGCATCTGCCCGCCGAATTGCACCCCCACGCCATCCGCCTGCGCGACGATCATGTCATCAACGCCATGCTCGAAGGGCTGGGCGCGACCGTCACGAAGATCAACGCCCCCTTCACCCCCGAAGGCGGCGCCTATTCCGGCGGTGGCCATCATCATCATCATCACGGCCATGATCACGATCATGACCACCACCACGGTCATTCCCACGATCACCACGACCATGCTGGCTGACGCCGCCCTCCACCGCCTGCTCGCCTGGACCTCGCCCTCCTATCCGGTGGGCAGCTTCACCTATAGCCACGGCCTGGAAACAGCGGTTGAGGATGGTCGCATCACCACCGCCGCCCACGTCACCGCCTATGTCGAGGCCGTGCTGGCGCGCGGCGGCGGCTGGGTCGACGCCGTGCTGTTCGTCCACGCCTACCGCGCAGCGCCAGACGCCCCCGCCTTCGACGCCCTCTCCGAACTCGCCGCCGCCTTTCGCGGCAGCAGCGAAACCGCGCTCGAAAGCCGTCAGCAGGGCGGCTCCTTCCTCTCGGTCACGCGCAAGGCCTGGCCCCACCCCGCGCTCGACGCCTTCGCCGCACGCAACGGCCATCATCCCATGGCCCATGCCACGGTCATGGCGCTCGCCTGTGCCGCCCACGCCATCCCGCTCGAACCCGCGCTGCACGGCTGGCTCCACGCCACCGCCGCCAACCTGGTTTCGGCAGGCGTCAGACTCGTGCCGCTCGGCCAGACCGATGGCCAGCTTGCGCTAGCCGCGCTATCCCACGCCATTCCTGCCATTGCAGAAAAGGCGCTCGTCACCCCGCTCGAAGACCTCGGCACCGCCGCGCCCGACCTCGAACTCGCCTCCCTGTCCCATGAAACCCTCTACACAAGGTTGTTCCGCTCATGACTCCGGTTTCTCTTGGTCACAACGGTCCCCTGCGCGTCGGCATTGGCGGCCCGGTCGGCTCCGGCAAAACCGCGCTGACCGACCGGCTGTGCAAGGCGATGCGCGACCATTACAACATCGCCGCCATCACCAACGACATCTACACCCGCGAAGATGCGGAGTTTCTGACCCGCTCTGGCGCGCTGGTGCCGGAACGCATCATGGGCGTGGAAACCGGCGGCTGCCCGCACACCGCCATTCGCGAGGACGCCAGCATCAACCTGGCCGCCGTCGATACGATGCACCGCAAATTCCCCGGCCTCGAACTCATCTTCATCGAAAGCGGCGGCGACAATCTGGCCGCCACCTTCTCGCCGGAACTGGCCGACATCACCATCTATGTCATCGACGTATCGGCCGGCGACAAGATCCCGCGCAAGGGCGGCCCCGGCATCACCCGCTCGGACCTGCTGCTCATCAACAAGATCGATCTTGCCCCACTGGTCGGCGCGGACCTGGGCGTCATGGACCGGGACGCGAAGAAGATGCGCGGGCAGCGCCCCTTCCTCTTCACCAACCTCAAGGACAATATCGGCCTGCCCGCCGTCATCGACTTCATCGTCGCCACCGGCGGCCTGCGCCCTTATCCCGCAGACGCCACCGCCCTCTGATGGACCGCGCCGCCTATGTCCTGCGCGAAAAGCGGCTCTATAATAAGTGGGTCGCCAGCCAGACATTGGAGGACTACGCCCTGCGCTACACCGCCGACAGCGCCCGGCGCTGGTCGGCAGGGCAGGTCGCCAACACCGCCATCGGCGCGACCGCCTTCCTCGCCTGCGAAGCGATCGGCGCATCGATCACCCTGACCTACGGCTTCGCCAACAGCGTTGCCGCCATCGCCGCCGCCGTCGCGCTGATGTTCGTCATCGGCCTGCCAATCGCCTATCATGCCGCCAAGCACGGCCTGGACATCGACCTGCTGACCCGCGGCGCAGGCTTCGGCTATCTCGGCTCGACCCTGACTTCGCTCATCTATGCCAGCTTCACCTTCCTGCTCTTCTCGGTCGAAGCGACGATCATGGCGGTCGCGCTCACCGCGATGACCGGCATGCCGATGAGCGTCGCCTATCTGGTCAGCGCCCTCGTCGTCATCCCGATCGCGCTCTACGGCATGAGCGCCATCACCCGCTTCCAGATCGCGACCCAGGGCATCTGGATCGTGCTGCAAGTCGCGCCGATCCTCTATATCCTCTGGTCCGGCCCCTCCGCGCTGGCGGAATGGTCGCGCTTCACGGGTCAGCTTGGCGCGCCCGATGGCAGCGTCAGCCTGCTCTATTTCGGCTTCGCCCTCTCCACCCTCCTGTCCCTGCTGCCCCAGATCGGCGAGCAGGCGGATTATCTCCGCTTCCTGCCCAGCGCCAAGAAGATCGGCAAAGGCAAATGGTGGGCCGCCATGCTCGCGGGCGGCCCCGGCTGGACGCTGATCGGCGGCATGAAGCTGCTGCTTGGCTCCTGGCTGGCCCATTATCTGATCGGCGGCGCGGCCTCGGCCAGCGACGCCGCCAGCCCGACCGTCATGTTCCAGACCATCTTCACCGCCATGTCGGGCCATGCCGGTCTGTCGCTGGTGCTGACCGGCCTGTTCGTCATCATCTGCCAGCTCAAGATCAACGTCACCAACGCCTATGCCGGGTCCATCGCCTGGTCCAATTTCTTCGCCCGCCTGACCCACAGCCATCCCGGTCGCGTCGTCTGGCTGATCTTCAACGTGCTGCTCGCGTTGCTGCTGATGGAAGTCGGCATCTTCGACGCGATTGAGGCGATCCTGATCCTCTACGCCACGGTCGCGGCGGGCTGGATCGGCGCGTTGGCCGCTGACCTCATGATCTCCAAGCCGCTCGGCCTCTCGCCCGCAGGCATCGAGTTCAAGCGCGCCCATCTTTATGACATCAACCCCGTCGGCATCGGCGCAATGCTGCTGTCCATCCTTGTATCAGGCAGCGCACATCTGGGGCTGCTGGGGCAATTGGCCCAAGCGTTCGCGCCGGTCATCGGCATGGCCGTCGCCTTCACCGCCGCGCCGGTGATCGCGCTCCTCACCCATGGCCGCTATTATATCGCCCGCCGCTCGCACTGGGCCGAGGGCGCGGAAACCAAGAGCTGCATCATCTGCGAAAATGCCTTCCAGCCGGTCGATATGGCGCATTGCCCCATGTATGCCGCGCCGATCTGCTCGCTCTGCTGCACGCTCGAAGCCCGCTGCCATGACCGTTGCAAATCCGACAGCCGCGCCACGCAGCAAGCCGCGCGCTGGCTCGAACGGCTGCTGCCCCAACGCATAGCCCGCTATGTCCATACGCCGGTCGGCCATTTCATCGCCGTCATGGCCGCCATCACGATCGCCAATGCTGCCTTGCTGGGCGGCATCAACTGGCAGATCGGCCGCCGGATGCCGGACATTGCGGCGGAGATGTCCAGCCTGATG
>NZ_JPPQ01000069.1:1678297-1684572 GCF_000743655.1 Sphingobium sp. ba1 | reverse complement strand
GCGAAGAGGAAGAAGCCGCCGACGCTGATGCCCGACGCGATCAGCCATCCGCCGACCATCGGCCCGCCGATCGCGCCAATGCGCGCCACCGCGACGCCAAAGCCGATGGCCGTCGCCATATAGCGGGCGGGGAAGAAATCGGTCGCGATCGCGATGAGGGCGAGGTGAACGCCCGCGATGGCCCCTGCGGACAGGAACAGCAATATGCCCCAGATCCAAGGGTCCGGCTTTACAAAGGAGAGGCCAAGAAATGCCAGAACGATGGTCGTATAGGCCGCGCTCAGCACGAAGGTCACCCGGCTCTTATCCACCAATTTGGCGATCAGCAGGCCAGCGACAAGGCCACCGAGATTGACGATCGACATGAAGCGGGCGGAGAGATCGACTGAGAAGCCGGCCTGGGGCAGCAGTGTTGGTATCCAACTGCTGGTCAGGTAGATGGCAAAGGCGTTGAGGCCGTAGATCAGCACGAAGATGGCGGTCGCGACGAGTAGCGGCGGGCGCAATATGTCCAGCAGCTGGCCACCCTTGCGCACGGGCCTGGCGGCTGCCGGTTCGTCCTGCCGTTCGGGTAACATGCCCTTGCGCGGGAACAGGAAGAACAGCGTTACCGCAAGCAGGACCGTGGCGATGCCGGGCAGCAAAAAGATGGCGCGCCAGCCGCCGAACGACACCAGCAGCGGCACGACAAGGCCGGATGTAATGCCGCCAATGGCGATGCCCAGCGATACGATCGTGATCGTGCTCGCTCGCTTGCCCTCCGGCGCCCAAAGCGCGACCTGTGCGGTGACGTTGGGGAGGCAGGCGCCGAGCATCAGTCCGGTCAGCAGCCGCCAGACCGAGAAGCCGGTCACGCTGGTCGCAGTGGCCGTGCCCATGGTTGCCAACCCGATCAGCGCGACGGTGACGATGATCGTCGGGCGACGACCATAGCGATCGCCAATGGGCGCGAGGAGAACCGCGCCAGTACCCAGCCCAACGAGGACGGCGGAGAGCGCGAAGCCGAAGCTGGCCGCCGGAATGCCCAGCTCGCGCACGATGTGTGGCAGCGCGAGCGGGAGAGCGGCCAGATCATAACCATCGACGAAGAGGATCATCGCGCTCAGGATGAGGCCGAGCAGCAGCCTTGCGCCAAAGACACGGGCTGGCTCGACCATGGGCAAGGCAGCGGCGCTTTTTGCGGTCATGCGCTTTGCACCTGTTCAGCGAGCATGGCGGGCAGATCCCAGTCGATATCGAGATAGCGGCCCGAAAGCGCATCGAAACGCCCTGACGCGAGATCGACAGCCAGCGATTGCAGCTTTTTGCGCGCGGCGGCGCTGTCTTGCGGCGTGATGCTCTCCAGCAGCGCGACAAGCGGCGCGGCATGCGCGCGGGCATTGGGCGAGGCGAGTGTCTGGCTCGACATCTCGGTCAGGATCGTGCCGGGCTGAATGGCAAAGGCGCGGATGGCCCGGCCTGCCTGCTCGGCATCCAGATGCTCGGTCAGGCGGATGAGGCTGGCCTTGGCGACGGCATAGGCTGAGGCGTTGGGCGCAACGAAGGTTCCGGCTTGAGAGGCAATATTGATGATGCGGCCATGATTTGCCGCCTCCATGCCCGGCAAGGCGCGCGTCGTGCAGAGCAGCGCGCCAAGAAGATGGACGCTCTGCGCGCTCCACCAGTCGGCAACATCGATATGACCGATCGGACCGATTGGACCCTGCACGCCGGCATTGTTTACAAGGATGCTGATGGGGCCAAGTTGCTGTTCTGCGCACGCGAAGGCTGCATCCACGCTGGCGCTATTGGTCACGTCGCAGGCGACTGCGATGGCGCGGCCGCCGCGCGCGTTCAGATCGGCCGCCACCTTGGCGATCTCCCGTTCCGACCGTGCGGCGACCGCCACGGCCGCGCCAGCACCAGCCAGCGCCTCGGCAATGGCTTGTCCGAGGCCGCGCCCTCCGCCGGTGATGAAGGCGACTTCACCCTGCAACCTTGGGGCCGTCATGGCCGATGGCCTGTGATGCCGTCCCACGGGGAGGGCATATGATAGGGGACGGTGATGAAATTGGCCTCGATCTGGCGGATGGCGTCTTCCTCAATGCGGAACAATTCTGACATGTAAAAACTGTGCGGACGGCGGATGTGGGATTCGATCTCGGTGCCATCTGTCAGCTTGTAATAGGCGAGGCGGCCACAATGATCGATGAAGCCATGGGCGAAGACGAGGCCGCGCTCCTCGTCGATCAGCGGGAAGCGGCGGCCACGCAGGCGATCATCATAGCGATAATAGCCCATGCGGAACTGCTCTTCGCAGCCGAGATGGGCATTTACGAGCGGGAAATCGGGGTTGTTCGTGGTCAGCACGCCATTTTCGACACGCTCGCAATCGGGATGGAAGCGGGTGAAAAGCTGCCCGTCATTCTGTTCCAGCGTCGAAAAATAGCCGTCGGCGATCGCCCTCAGCCGCTCGCGCGTCATACGCTTGTCGATCGGGATTGCGCCGTCGAAGTCGGGCTTGGGTTCGAAGCGCGGGTTGGGGAAAACCAGCGCTTCATCGACCTGGCGGACGATCAGCATTTCCACTTCCGTAATCGCGTCTTGCCCGTTCACGCCGATGCGCAATGCCATCGCTGAAACATGCTGGGTTTCCTGCACAGTGGTGAACAGGCCGACCTGGCCGGTCGTGCAGTCGGCAAAGCGCAGATCATAATCACCGCGCCCAGTGATCGTGCCCCACAGGCCGTCGCCGATCGCCAGTTCGACGTTATTCTCGGTGGCCCGCACCATCGGCGCCCAATCGACCTTGGTGGGATCGCGGGCCACAAGCGCGGCGAGATAGTGATCCAGTACCGCGTAGAGGCGCTCGCGCGTCCAGGCCGCGATCAAGGCGTTTCGCATTATCCTCTCCCGATGGGATGTGCCGATGCCGCTCTTTGGGCGGTTAATGATAACGAATGATATGATTACGCCATGCCATATCTCCACTGTCAAGCACCGAATGGCACGTCAATGCGGTTGAAATAATAATAACGTTCGTTATTATTATGCGCAGAATCGAGGAGAGGACAGCAAGATGATACCCCACGACATCCGCATCGCGCACCCCGACAAGCTCTATATCGGCGGGCAATGGGTGGAGTCCGCAGGTGGAAAGTCGATCGAGATCGTCTCCCCCAATAGTGAGGATGTGATCGCCCGCGTGGCCGAGGCGGTCGAGGCGGATATGGATCGTGCGGTCGCCGCAGCGCGCAAGGCGTTCGATGAGGGGGCATGGCCAACGCTCAGCCCTGCCGAGCGCGGTGCGCTGGTGCGCCGAATGGGTGAGGAATTGCAAAAGCGGGAGCCGGAGCTGGCGCGCGCGTGGACGCTGCAGGTGGGCGGCCTGGCAAGCTTCGCGCCGATCATGACTGGCGGCGCGACCGCCAGCTTCATGCAGATTGCGGGCTATGCCGACAGCTTCACGTTCGTCGAGCGGCGCCCGTCCTTTCAGGTGGACACCGCCATCGTCGCCTATGAACCCACAGGCGTCGTGGCGGCGATCGCACCGTGGAATGCGCCCTATGGCATTATGGCGAGCAAAGTTGCTTATGCACTGGTGGCGGGCTGTACCGTGATCATGAAGCCGTCGCCGGAGACGCCGCTGGAAGCCTATATCATGGCCGAGGCGGCGCAGGCCGCTGGCATCCCGGCCGGCGTGGTGAATCTGGTTTGTGGTGGGCGCGATGCATCTGATCATCTGGTCAATAATCCCGGCATCGACAAGGTGACCTTCACAGGCTCCACCGGGGCGGGAAAGCGCATCGGCGAGGTCTGTGCGAGCCGTATTGCGCGCTGCACGCTGGAATTGGGGGGCAAGTCTGCCGCGATCGTGCGCGACGATTTCCCGATCGAGGTCGCAGCCGCCATTTTGGGCAATACCATAACGATCATGAGCGGCCAGGTCTGTGCGATGCTGAGCCGCGCAATCGTCCCCAGGAAGCGCCATGACGAACTGGCCGATGCGATCAAGGCCGTGATGCAGCGCATCCGCATCGGCCATAGCGAGGATGTGGCAACGCAGCTTGGGCCACTCGCTATGAAGCGACAGTTGGAGCGCGTCGAAGACTATGTCGCGATCGGCAAGGACAGTGCGGACCTCGTTACGGGGGGCGCCCGGCCTACCCATATGAACAAGGGCTATTTCATGGAGCCGACCTTGTTCGCCAATGTCGATAATCAGAGCCGCATTGCGCAGGAAGAGATTTTCGGGCCGGTGCTGTGCCTGATTCCGGCGGAAGATGAAGAAGACGCGATCCGCATCGCCAATGAAAGCAATTATGGCCTCAATGGTTCGGTCCTGACCAATGATGTCGATGCGGCCTACCGCATTGCTCGGCGTGTTCGGGCAGGCGGCTTTGGCCAGAATGGCATGAAGCTGGAATTCGGCCTGCCATTTGGCGGGTTCAAGCAGTCCGGCATTGGCCGCGAGGGTGGCGTTGAGGGGCTTGCAGCCTATCTGGAGAGCAAGACGATCTTGCTCGATGGTGCGCCGACGGCTCTATAAACCAGCGCTAGCGGGAAAATCTCCGGCTTGAATCGATGCAGCTGATGATCGGGCGCAACGTCCCGTCAGGCGTTCGCTAGGTCGGTTCAAGCAGGTAAACAGGAAGTTGCGTAGTGAGCCGACCCGGATTTGCCGGAGGCTTAAGCTTCTGAGTAAGTTTGGTGTGGCCCGACATTCCGCTCGACTTTGCGCTTATGCGCCAGCGCGGGCCGATGTCGGTGAGGATTTCCCACTTCGTGGGTATGTGGTGTGCGGGGGTTGCTGCCGTTCCTTGACGGCCAACTGGACCAAGGGACGCAACGGTAAATACCCTTACTACCTCTGTCGTCATCGCAGCTGCGAGATGTGGGGCAAGTCCGTTGCCCGGACGAAAATCGAAGAAGCTTATGAGGCGCTGCTTCGTGCCATCATTCCGACCGAGGAAATGTTCAACGCCCTCATGTTGCTGTTCAAGAAACGCTGGAGCGAGAGCGAATCCCGCACCAAGGAAGAACGCCCGTCTCTCAAGATACAAATCGCTGCGACCGAGAAGAAGATCGGACATCTGCTGGAGCGGATTGTCGAGACCAGCAACGAGTCAGTGATCAGCGCCTACCAGCGCAAGGTCGAAGATCTAGAGCGGGAGAAGCTGGTTCTGATCGAAAAGACTGCGCGTTGCGGCACTGCTCTTGGCAGCTCCGACGCAACTTTTCGAACCGCGTTTGATTTTATCGCAAACCCTTGAAATATTTGAAAATTAGATGTTTGGCAGAGAAGAGAACAGTGCTGAATCTCACCTTGGCATCGCATCTGGTATGAGCCTGGAATTAAGGTGTTCGAACCGCCTAATTGTCCTTATATTTCAAGGTTTTACAGGACGAAAACGAGGCGAAAGTGATAATGGCGGAGAGGCAGTCTGCCCTTTTATGTTCCTAGACGAACACATCTAGTCCATTTTATGCTTATTAGTTAATAGCTTATAATATTTTGCTTCCAAATGGTTCCTGCATATTCCGGCACGTTGCGAAAAATTATGTTGGGCGATATGTGGGGTGAATGTCTGGAATAAAGCCCCTTGGAAAGCACGCTGAAAAGCGTCTTAGCGCAGCCCGTATAAGAGCTATTTCTGATCCCGGCTTCTATGGCGACGGGCATGGACTATATTTGAAGGTCGATCCTTCCGGCGCGAAACGATGGATACATCGTATCGTGATACAGGGAAAGCGACGGGACATCGGCCTTGGCCCTGCATCGCTTGTAACGCTTTCAGAGGCCCGTGAGATGGCCCTAGAGAACCGAAAGAGTGCGAGGGCAGGCAATGACCCCATTGCGGCAAAACGGCTCTCTAAAGCCATCCTATCGTTCAAGGAAACCGCGCAGCAGGTTCACGACCTGAACAAACCCACCTGGCGAAATGAGAAGCATGGACAGCAATGGTTGAACACGATGGAAACCTACGTCTTTCCATTTTTTGGATCGAAGCAAGTTAGCAGCGTTGATAGCGCCGATGTGATGGCAGCCCTTACGCCTATTTGGAATAGCCACCCT
Source organism: Sphingobium sp. ba1 (assembly GCF_000743655.1). NCBI lineage: Bacteria > Pseudomonadati > Pseudomonadota > Alphaproteobacteria > Sphingomonadales > Sphingobiaceae > Sphingobium > Sphingobium sp. ba1. Next base: position 1,678,517 of record NZ_JPPQ01000069.1, on the reverse strand, counting down.
GAAACAGCCCGTCGCGTTAAGCAGCGGATAGGCACCGTCTTGAAATACGCGATGGCGAAAGGGTGGAGGAACGATAACCCAGCCGATGCCATCACATAAGGCCTGCCCAAACACGATCGATCGAAGGTGAAGCATCGGGAAGCGCTGCCCTATGACAAGGTAGCCGATGCCATCGCGAAGGTTCACGCAAGCGATGCCAATGCAGTGTGGATCGGCGTGC
>NZ_JPPQ01000069.1:1675064-1678287 GCF_000743655.1 Sphingobium sp. ba1 | reverse complement strand
GGTGACGGGCAGGCCCGCCATGACCATGAAGATCTGTGCGAAATCGTCACGCTGTTCGGGCAGCAGTCGTTCCAATGCGACGCGGCGGCCCTTCTCGCTGTCGGCCAGGATCATTTCGCGGACGGCGGTGATGCGGGCCGCGTCGAAGAACATATGTTCGGTGCGGCAGAGGCCCACGCCTTCCGCGCCGAATTCGCGCGCGACCTTGCAGTCCTGCGGCGTTTCCGCGTTGGCGCGGACCTTGAGGCGGCGCACCTTGTCGGCCCAGACCATCAACGTGCCGAAGTCGCCCGCCAGTTCGGGCTGCACGGTGGGCACTTCGCCCGCCATGACTTCGCCGGTCGATCCGTCGAGGGTGAGGATATCGCCCTCCTTCAATTCCCGACCGCCGATGCGCAAGATTTTCGCCCTGCTGTCGATCGAAATGCCGCCGGCGCCGGAGACGCAGGGACGGCCCATGCCGCGCGCCACGACGGCGGCGTGACTGGTCATGCCGCCGCGCGCAGTCAGGATGCCCTTGGCCGCGTGCATGCCGTGAATATCTTCCGGCGATGTTTCGACACGGACCAAGATCACGGCGTCGCCCATTTCATTGCGGCGCTCGGCGGTGTCGGCGTCGAACACGATCAAGCCCGATGCGGCACCGGGGCTGGCGGGCAGCCCCTTGGTCAGCACGTCGCGCGGTGCCTTGGGATCGAGCGTGGGGTGGAGCAATTGGTCGAGCGCGGCGGGATCGACGCGGGCGACGGCTTCTTCCTCGGTGATCAGGCCTTCATGCGCCATGTCCACGGCCATTTTGAGCGCGGCCTTCGCCGTGCGCTTGCCCGACCGTGTCTGGAGCATCCACAGCTTGCCCTGCTGGACGGTGAATTCAATGTCCTGCATGTCGCGATAATGGGTTTCGAGGATCTGGAACACCTTGGCCAGTTCGGCATAGGTTTCCGGCATCGCCTCTTCCATCGACAGCGGCTTCGCCCCTGCCCGCTCCCGTGCGGCGAGCGTCAGATATTGCGGGGTGCGGATGCCGGCGACGACATCCTCGCCCTGCGCATTGATCAGAAATTCGCCATAATAGACATTCTCGCCGGTCGACGGGTCGCGGGTGAAGGCGACGCCGGTGGCTGAGGTTTCGCCCATATTGCCGAACACCATCGCCTGCACATTGACGGCGGTGCCCCATTCGCCGGGGATGTTGTTGAGGCGGCGATAGACTTTAGCGCGCTCCGACTGCCACGAGCCGAAAACGGCGCTGATCGCGCCCCAAAGCTGGTCATGGACATCCTGCGGGAAAGGCTTGTCCCACAGCTTCTTCACCAGCGCCTTATATTCGGCGACCAGGGCCTTCCAGTCGTCGGCGGTCATTTCGGTGTCGAGGCTGTAGCCCTGATCTTCCTTGGCGACTTCGAGCGCTTCCTCGAACGCGCCATGGTCCAGTTCCAGCACGACGTCCGAATACATCTGGATGAAGCGGCGATAGCTGTCCCAGGCGAAACGCTCGTCGCCCGATGTGTTCGCAAGGCCGATGACGGTTTCGTCGTTGAGGCCGAGGTTGAGGACCGTGTCCATCATGCCGGGCATCGACGCGCGCGCGCCGGAACGGACCGAGACGAGCAGCGGATCGGCGGCATCGCCGAACTTCTTGCCGGTGATCCCTTCGATATGGGCAAGGCCAGTGGCGACTTCCGCCTTCACGCTGTCAGGATAGACGCCGCCATCTTCATAATAGCGGGTGCACATTTCCGTGGTGATGGTGAAGCCCGGCGGCACCGGCAGGCCGATCGCGGCCATGCCGTCGAGGTTCGCGCCCTTGCCGCCCAGAAGGTTGCGGTCCCCCTGCCCGCCATCATCCACGCCGCCGCCAAAACGATAGACATAACGGGTCGCGGTGGTGGTCATGATGGCCTCTTGTGTCTCGGTCATTCCCGGCTCTCCCTGCACTGATTGCCGATTATATTGCGTTGCAACAATCCAGCAGCAATAGCGGGATGATGCGCGATCGAATAGGATTATTACGCTTTAACTTCGCACTTTTCCCGCTGATTTTGTCATTTCGTTGCGTCAGCCCGCAATCTTTGAAAAGTCGGCTACGCTATGAACGGCGTCACGCACCCGCGCCAGCAGCGCAAGGCGGGCCGCGCGCTTGGCGGGATCAGCGTCGTTGACCGTCACGCTTTCAAAGAAGGCGTCGATGGGCGCGCGGAGAGTGGCGAGCGCGGCCATAGCACCCTCGAACTCCTCCGCCGCCACCGCCTGCGCCGTGCGCGGTTCCGCCACGTCGAGCGCGGCGATGAGCGCAGCTTCGGCTATTTCGGGCGTGTAGGACAGCGGGAAATTGCTGTGTTCCTGCGCTTCGTCACCCCGGACTTGATCCGGGGTCCCGCTTTCTTCGGGTGCGGCGGAAGAAGAAAGCGGGACCCCGGCTTTCGCCGGGGTGACGGTGGTGGGTTGGGCGGGCGCTTCCTTCTTGAGGATGTTCGCGGCGCGCTTGTAACCCGCGAGCAGGTTCGCGCCGTCGTCGGTCGCGACGAAGGATTGCAGCGCATGGACGCGGGCGAGAAGACGGACGAGATCATCCTCGCCGCCGAGTGCGAACACTGCGTCGATCAGGTCGTGACGGACCCCGGCTTCGCGCTGCTGGACCTTGAGGCGGTCGGCGAAGAAGTCGAGGAGAAGAGCATCGTTAGATCGAAACGCTGCTAATTTTTCAGGCTCATACTCTGCAAACAAATCACAGATACCCTTCAAGGTATCGCACTTGATAGCCAAATCAAAAAATGGAAGCGAGACGTTGCCCATCAACGTAAAGAAAAAATCACTGAATTGCCTTTTTAATGGGCGATCGCTGTCATAGTTAGGATGAGATGAGGACGCATAAAATAGCCAGCGAAGAGTAAGATCACGCATCGAAAACATTTTAGGCATTTGCAGCGACAATGCTAAAACGCCCAAAGCTGCACGTCTCAAAGCAAAAGGATCTCTCGATCCCGTAGGTTGCTCACCAATATAAAAGAACCCAACCAACGTATCCAGCTTATCCGCCAAACTCACCGCTACCGTGACCGGGGCGGTCGGGACGTCGTCGCCTTGGCCGACCGGCTTGTAATGGTCGCGGATGGCGTCGGCTACGGCGTCGGGCAGGCCTTCGGCGCGGGCGTAGTAGCCGCCCATGATGCCTTGCAATTCGGGGAACTCGCCGACCATTTCGGTGACGAGGTCGGCCTTG